>NZ_CP090096.1 GCF_021391675.1 Neorhizobium galegae | reverse complement strand
CGCCTCGAAACGCTGCACGCCCGACTTGTCGACGACAAAAACGTGGTCCTGACCGTCGTGCCCAGCGATATCGATGTATTTGCGCAGCTCGATATAACCTTCCGTACCCAGAATGGTCATCCTGCCGTCGCCCCAGACAGGAAGACCGTCGGGCGTCAGCCAATCCACCCGGGCATAACCCCGGCCACCATTGCCTTCCAGAAGCACCTCGCCGAAATCCTGAAATCCGGGCCGATCCGGATTTGCGACATTGGTCACATGGGCAGAAACAACGCGTGCCTCGGTCGATCCGGTATAATGGAGGAACTGGTCGAACTGATGGGCACAGATATCGGCAAGAATCCCGCCGCAGCGGGTCCTGTCCCAGAACCAATCCGGCCTGAGATGTGCATTCAAGCGATGCGGTCCGAGACCGACCGTCTGAACAACCTTGCCGATCCGGCCTTCGGCGACCAGCTGATCCGCCAGGGTGGCGCTCTCGACGGAGACACGTTCGGAAAAGGATACTACCCAGCGCCGCCCGGTGTCGGAAACAGTGCGTTGGATGTCTGCCAGCTGTTCCAGGCTGGTGCAGCCGGGTTTGTCGACCAGAACGTCCTTGCCGTGCACCATCGCCGCCACTGCGATATCGGCGCGTTCGCTGTTGATTGCGGCCGACAGGACAAGGACGATGCTCTCGTCGTCGAGGATGGCCTGAATCGGCCGGGGCGGCAGATCCGGATAGGTTTCCTGGAACGTCTTGCGGGCCGCCTCCGGCGTCTCCTCGCCGGTCGTCCATGCAACGAGCGTGGCACCTGCGTCCAGCAGGCCGTTGATCATGCCGTAGATATGTCCGTGGTCTATGCCGATGACGCCGATGCGAAGGTTAAAAGCCATGGGAACTACCTGTTCAGGTGGATGCCGCGAGCGCGAAGCATCGATTGTATGTTGACCAACGAGCCCGTCTCGATGGAAGCGTTGGCGGCGATGCCGGTGAGGATGGACCAGGCGCCGGCAACATGATCGGAGGCACGGCCGTAGGGGTCGGGCTGCATGCTTTCCGGATCAAAGATATAACCCAGCATGACCGGATCCGCGCCGCCGTGATCCCCAGCAGCCTTCGGAACGGCAAGCTGGCGCGGAGGCTCGCCGGCCAGGTGAAGTTCCGTGGTGATCGCATCTTCATCCGCATGGGCGCGTTTACCGCCGAACACCCCATGGACCTCGACATGGCGATGGGTGATGTCGCCCTTGGTACCCTGAAACTTGATCTCCAGCCCTTCCCAGGGTGAATAAGCGGTCAGGGTGTAATTCGCGGTGACGCCCGAGGCGTAGCGGATATGCGCCTGCATCGTATCTTCGATGCCGATCTCTTCGTCGAATACGCAAAGATCTCGGAAATAGCCGTCTTCGTGCTCAGCCTCCACATAGAGTTTGCGCAGGTTTTCGTCGGCTGCAAGGTCGAGCCGGAAATCGCACTTGTAGGCCACGGGACAGTCGCTGCAGCGTGGCCCACGGCCCGCGAGACCAAGTTCCACCGCCGTTTCCGGTCGATAAAAGACCCGACGGCCGGAGGCCAGGACTTCCGTCGGCGCGGTTCCCAGCCACCAATTGAGAAGATCGAAATGGTGGGTCGATTTATGGACCAGGAGCCCGCCCGAATTCTCCTTCTGGCGGTGCCAGCGGCGGAAATAATCGGCACCGTGAACCCGGTCGAGGTGCCAGCGGAAATCGACCGCCGTCACCGTGCCGATCGCTCCCGATGAAATCAGCTCCTTGATTTGGGTGCGTGCCGGCGAATAGCGGTAGTTGAAGGTCACGGTGACCTTTCGGCCCGTGCGCGCCTGAGCATCGACGATCTGCTTGAGACGGCTGAGATCGATCGTCAGCGGCTTTTCGCAAATGACGTCGCAGCCAGCCTCGAAGGCGCGGACGATATAATCGGCATGCAGGAAATCCGGCGTCGCGACGACGACCGTATCCGGCCTCTGTTCCGCGATCAGCCGGTCGAAATCGGCGGCGAGATAGGTCGCGACGCCGTTCGTCCCGGGCTTCGAGACCGCTTGCGCCGCCTCGCCGAGGCGATGCGCGTTGCTGTCGCAGAGGGCAACGATCTCATGTTTGTCGGCATAATCTTCAACAACGGAATTGCGGAACATCTGATGCCGGGAGCCGCATCCAACAATGGCGATCTTCACTGTGCTTGGCTTTCTTTCTGGATGGGTTCGATGCGTTTGCCTGCGCTATCGAAATAGTGGAGGTCGGAGAGGTCGAACCCGATGGTGACCGGATCACCCATTCGGTAGGGCGTCCGTCCATTGTCGCTGGCCAGCAGCACCTGGCCTGAAGACAGGGTGATATGCAGCAAGGTCTCGCTGCCAAGATATTCCACCAGCCGGATCGTGCCTTCGCCTGTGACATCGCCATTGCCGATGCGCAGAGACGAAGGCCGCACGCATAAAGTCAGCGCCTGATCGTCGGTCGGAAGCTCGGCAATCGCAAAATCAGGCATGCCGGCCACCGACACCACGGTCCTGGCCGCTTCGCGCGTCGCTTTTGCTTGCAGCATGTTGATCTTCGGAGAGCCGATGAAACCCGCTACAAAGAGGTTTTGCGGTCGGGTGTAGAGTTCCTGGGGCGTGCCGAGCTGCTCGATCTTGCCACCCCGCAGGACCACGATCCGACTTGCCATGGTCATCGCTTCTACTTGGTCGTGGGTCACATAGATCATGGTGGTGCCGAGGCGGGCGTAGAGCGAAGCCAGTTCCGCCCGCATCTGCACGCGCAGTTCCGCGTCCAGATTGGAAAGCGGCTCGTCGAACAGGAAAAGCTGCGGCTCGCGCACGATCGACCTGCCGATGGCCACGCGCTGCTTCTGGCCGCCGGAAAGCTGGCGCGGCTTGCGGTCCATGAGCTGCTCGATCTGCAGGATGCGCGCGGCCTCCGCCACCCGCCTTTCCACCTCGGTGCGCGAAACCTTGAAATTCTGCAGACCGAAGGCAAGGTTCTTGCGCACGCTCATATGAGGATAGAGAGCGTAGCTTTGAAATACCATGGAAAGCTCGCGCTTCGAGGCGGGCAAATCGTTGACGACCTTGCCGCCGATCGAGATCGTTCCTTCGCTGATGTCCTCGAGGCCCGCGATCATCCGCAGGAGCGTCGACTTTCCGCAGCCCGATGGACCGACGAGAACAAGAAACTCGCCGTCGTGGATGTCCAGATTCAGCCCCTGGATGATGGACAGCGCCCCATAGCGCTTGCCGACGTTTCGAAGCGTCAATCCTGCCATGCGTCTTGTTCCCTATTTCATTCCGGAGGTGGCAATGCCACGCACGATGAGTTTCTGGAACAGGACGAAGAAGATGACGACCGGGACCAGTGAAAGAACCGACATCGCGAACATCTGGCCGTAGGCGGACTGGCCTTCCTGATCGAGGAAGAGGCGAAGCGCGAGCGGCACGGTGTAGCTCTTGATGTCGTTGAGGTAGATGAGCGGGGCAAGGAAGTCCTCCCAAACCCAGATCAGCGAAAAGATCGCGGCCGTGCCCATGGCCGGCAGCGAAAGCGGCAATATGATTGCCCAATAGATCTTGAAGGGCGAGCAGCCGTCGATCATGGCGGCTTCATCCAGCTCGCGCGGCAATTGCCGAAAGAACTGCACCATCAGAAAGATGAAGAAGGCATCGGAGGCGAGGAAACGCGGCACCACCAGCGGCAGATAGGTGTCGATCCAGCCGAGGTTCAGGAACTGAACATATTGAGGGATGAGGACCACGTGATAGGGGATCATCAGGGTCATCATCATCAGCGCGAAGAAGAAGCTGCGCCCGGTGAAACTCAATCGCGCAAAGGCATAGGCCGCGAACGAGCAGGAGACCAGGTTTCCGATCACCGACAGGCCCGTGACGATCGCCGAATTCACATAGAAGACGGTGAAGGAGATCGGCAGGGCGTACCAGCCCTTGGTATAGTTCTCGAACCGAAACTCGGAAGGCCAGAGCGTCAGGCTGCCGAAGATCTCGTTTTCCGGCTTGAAGGAGGAAGCGAGCAACCAGAACAGCGGATAGAGCATGACGCACGACACGGTGATCAGGAAGATATGCTTCAGGATCCGGCCGTTGCGGTCTTGTCTGTCGCGCTTCAGCCGCAGCTCGTGAGCTACGCGCGCGGCCTCGTCCATCTGGATGGCGATTTCCAGATCAGTCGCGCTCGTTTTCATAGTGCACCCAATATTTGGAAGTGAAGAAAGCGATCGCGGTGAAGGTCGCTATGATGACCAGCAGGAACCAGGCAAGCGCCGATGCATAACCCATGCGGAAGAATTTGAAGGCCTCGTTGAACAGGTAGACCGTATAAAACAGGAGGCTGTCCGCCGGAGCGCCGGTGCCGTTGGAGATGATGAAGGCGCTGGAAAAGGTCTTGAAGGAATCGATGGTCTGCAGCACCAGATTGAAGAAGATCACCGGCGCAAGCAGCGGCAAGGTGATACGGGTGAATTGCCGCCAGCCGGGCGTCCCGTCGATTTCCGCCGCCTCGTAAAGATCGCGCGGTATGCCGCGCAGGCCCGCCAGAAAGATCAGCATCGGCGAGCCGAACTGCCACATGGCCAGCACCACCAGGGTATAAAGCGAGGTATCCGGATCGGTGATCCACGAGGCCCCCTGAATTCCCACCATCGCCAGAACCTGATTGACGACGCCGTCGGCAGCGAAAAGCTGGCGCCACAGGATGGCGATGGCGATGGAAGCGCCCAGCAGGGACGGCAGATAGAAGATGGCGCGGTAAAGGCCGATCGTGCGCAGGCCCTTGTCGAGCAACATGGCGACACCCAGCGCCATGATCAGGCGGGCGGGCACAGCCAGTGCGACATAGGTAAACGTCACTTCCAGCGCTTTCCAGAAGCGCCGGTCCCGCGTGAACATATATTCGTAATTGCCCCAACCGATCCATCGGGGGGCGCTCACCATGTCATAGCGGGTGAAGGAAAGATAAAGCGACGCAAGGATAGGCCCCAGGGCGAGCAGGAAAAATCCGATCAGCCATGGTAGAAGAAACACATAGGCCGGTGCATTGCGGGCAAAAAAACGTTTCATCGAAACGACCTTGTTGTCGGAAGAGAGGCCCCGGCGGCAGGCGCCGCCGGGGCCTTGATATTCCCGCGCCGATTACTGGGCGCGCTCGATGATTGCCTGGGCATCCTCGATGAAGGTGCTGGCGGCTTTCGCGACTTCAACCTTGCCAAGCACGACATCGGTGCCGATACGCATGAAGGCGTCTCGTACCTCTCCGGCTCCCTTGGGGGCGGGCACCGGCAGCGGGCCTACCTTGCTCTGGATCGCCGTGAAATAATCGACGGAGAGCTTCTCGACTTCGGTGAGCTTCGGGGCCAGCGCCGCGCGGATTTTCGGCGAACAAGGAATACCGCGTTCGAGACCGAGAATACCGGTGATCTCAGGATCGTTGACCCAGGCATTCATATAGGCAATTGCGGCTCCCGTATCCTTGGCGTCTCGGCTGAGAGACAGGAACATCGAGGGCTTGATGAACTGGCCAGGCTTGCCGCCCGCCTTGTGGGGCACCATGGCTGCGCCGATCTTGTCTTTTGCCACAGCCTGGATGCCGACCAACTGGTTGGACCAGTAGTGGGACATGGCGGTGTCGCCGACGGCAATGCCCGACTCGGCGATCGGCGGATCGAGAATGACGGTCTTGTTCTTGTCGCGAACGACCCCGGCCTTGCGCAGATCGGCCCACATCTGCCACCAGCTGGTGACGTCGCCGGCTGTCGCCGTGACCTTGCCGTCGGGGCTGTAGAATTCCCGACCGTTCTGGCGAACCCAGGATTCGAAGGTCTCGATCATCAGGGACAGATCGTCCGACCCCTTCATCTTGCCGCCGGACTTGGCGGTAATCTTTTCGCATGCCTTGGCAAAATCGTCCCAGGTCCAGTTGATCAGGTCTGCATCGATACCCGCTTCCTGGAAGGCGCGCTTATTGTGGACCATGACCTGGCTGTTCGAGCCGATGTTGAGAGCATAAAGCTTTCCATCGACCTTGCCGCCGTCAAGAGGCCCCTTGTCGAAGTCGGCGATCATTAGGCTCTTGCCGACGAATTCGTCGAGGGGCTTCAGCGCCCCGCGATTGACGTATTCGAACAGGAACCGGTAGTCCATCTGCACGAGGTCGGCCATGTTCCGGCCGGCGGTCTGGGTCGCCATTTTGGTCCAGTAGTCGCCCCAGCCGATCGTTTCGCCAGAGACTGCGATGCCGGCGTTTTTCTTCTGGAATGTGTCGATGACGGCAAAGGTGCGCTTGTCGCGCTCCGGATTGCCCCACCAGTAGTGCCGGATCGAGCGATCGGCAGCAAACGCCGGCATGGCCGGAAGTGCGGCAGCGGCGGCAGTCGCTCCCATGGTGCCCAACAATGTTCGTCTCGTCAGTTTGGTCATTTCGTCCTCCTCCTTCTGACCCGAAGCGCCTCGTGGGCGCCGGATGCGGTTGTTCATGGCTTGTTGCATGCCGGCTCCTCCTGCCGGACACGCCCCATTCTTCCTCGGCGCAGCTTCTTAGATGAAGCTGCGCAAAAGCTCGGTCAGGCAGAGCATCGCCATCGCCTGCCCGTAAGGCATGGATGTCAGCTTGATCTGCCGGTAGAAATCGAGATCGCTGCCCATCGCCGTGCCGAACGAGACCTGCTGGAGCTCTCCCTCGGAGCTGATATTGTCGATCACGCCTTTCATGGCCTGCTCGGCGGTTTCCAGATACTCGATGCCCAGATACCGCTTGCGTACGCCCTTCATCAGGCCATAGGCGAAGCCGGCGGTCGCCGAGGCTTCGAGGTAACTCGACCTATCATCGATCAACGTATGCCACAGGCCCGATGGGTGTTGGTGGAGTTTCAGCGCCGCCGCCTGCCGGCCGAGCAGGGACACGAGATGGCGGCGGAGGGGGTCGTTTTCGGCAAGATCCAGGAGCTCGATGAATTCCGGAATGGCGATCGTGATCCAGCTATTGCCGCGTGCCCATCTCGCGCGGGCAAAATTATGATTGCCGTCGAACGTCCAGCCGTGGAACCAGAGGCCGGTCTGCGTGTCGCAGAGATATTGGGCGTGGACCAGGAACTGGTATTTCGCCTCTTCCACGAACTCCGGCCGTTTGAGCACGAGGCCGATTTTGGCAAGCGGCAGCACGCTCATCATCAGCGTGTCGTCCCACATCTGCTGATCATTGACGCTGTTATAGACGATATGCTGGAGCCCACCTTCGCGGGTACGCGGCATCTCGTGCATGACCCATTCGGCCCAAGTTTCCAGGTAGGGCCGCCACCGAGGATCCCCCGTGAGTTCATAGAGATGGGCAAGCGTCAGAAACGGTGCGACCGTGTTGATGTTCTTTGTGGGGGTACCTTCAGCAAGCCGGGCTTCAAACCAATCGACGATGATCTCCATCACCTTCTGATTGCCGGTCAGCTGCCAATATTTGAGAAGGCCGAAAAGCGCGACGCCATGGGTCCATTCCCAGCCCGCCCAGCCCTTGGTATCGATCACCCGACCGTCATCGAGGCGCAGCAGGAATTCACCGGTGCGATCCTCGATATGGACAAGGTTGTCGATCAGCCGATCGATGAGACCGCAGACGTCGCTGCGCTGGATCAGGTGTTGCTTTTGCCGCAGCAGCGGATGCATGCCGGCAGTCCTCCCAAAAATATTCGGAACGTTATTCCGGATTTTAGGAAATCATACTCCTTGCGGCTTTTCAACCGTGTTTTTCTGTGCATTCTTCTGCTTAGGCGGGGCTTCCCCACCTCCATCCTTTATCTTGACACAGGTTTTTGCAAATTCCAGAATAGGATTTCGAAAAAAATAGAACATGCTATGTCAGAGCTGAACCCAAAAACCGAAAATGTCGCCGCCGTTCTCAAGGTCTTCGCCGTCATGGAGGCGCTGGTCGAGGGAAAGAAGGTGAGCCTCGCCGATCTCGCTCAACGAGCCATGACGTCGAAGACCACGGCGCATCGCCTGCTGCAGACCATGGTTGAACTCGGCTATGTGGAGCAGGATGCGGAGACGGAAAAATACGGACTGACGCTGAAACTTTTCAGCCTCGGCGCGCGATCGCTGACCGAGCAGACGGATCTGCTGCGTGTGGCGGACCAGGCGATGGGAAAGCTCTCCCGGGTAACCGGCGAGTCCGTCAATCTCGGTATTCTCGATGATCGCGACCAGAAGGTCGTCTACATTCACAAATACGATTCCGCCTACAGTCTCTCGATGAAATCGACGCTCGGGCTGCGTAATCCGCTGCACAGCACCTCGCTTGGCAAGGCGCTTCTTGCATGGCGCGACGACGAGGAGATCCGGGAGCGGATCAACAAGATGGAGCTGACGAGGCTCGCGCCGCGCACCATCACCGATCCGCAGGAATTGTTTGCCCAATTGCAGATGGCCCGCAGTCGTGGTTTTGCCGAAGAGGTGGAAGAGAGCGAGGCGGGCGTGCGATGCATGGCGGCGCCGATCTTCAACTACCTCGGAAAACCGATTGCCGCGCTGTCGATTTCCTTTCCGATGTTCCGCTTCGATGAAAGCCGGAAATCCGAATATGTCGACCTCCTGCGCACGGCAGGGCTCACCGCCTCCGCCGGGCTCGGCTACCAGCCCGCAAAGAACTAACACCTGGCGGCGTTAACGCCGATCGGCATTGCGGAAGCGAGGCGGCTCAAAGAGCCGCCAGGATGCCGCCATCCACGTAGAGCACCTGGCCGCTGACGAAATCCGATGCCGGAGAGGCCAGAAAGATCGCTGCGCCGGAAAGTTCCTCCGGCTTGCCCCAGCGAGCGGCGGGCGTGCGGTCCTTCACGAAGGCGTCGAATACCGGATCGTCCATCAGCGCGCGGTTCATCTCGGTTGCGAAATAGCCAGGGCCGATGCCGTTGACCTGAATGTTGTGGTGGGCCAGCTCCGTCGCCATGCCGCGGGTCAGCATCTTCAGCGCGCCCTTCATTGTCGTGTAGGGCACGACGGTCTTGCGGCCGACCTCGCTCATCAGCGAGCAGATGTTGATGATCTTGCCGCCACCGCGTTCGATCATCCCAGGGAGCACCGCTTGCGAGGGAAGCACCGCGCCCATCACGTGGGTGTCGAACATCCGCCGCCAGGTTTCGGCGCTCTGCTCGAGGAACGGTGCGCGGATCTGAATGCCGGCATTGTTGACGAGGATATCGACCCCGTCGAGGCCGGCGAACGCGGCCTCCGTCTCGTCGGCCTTGGTGATGTCGCACACCAGCCCGCAGACCTCGTACCCCTCCGCCTTCAATTGGTTCACTGCTGCGGAAAGCGTCGCCTCGTCGCGCCCGTTCAGCGTGACCCGGGCTCCGGCGGACGCAAGTCCGCGTGCCATGGCAAGGCCGAGACCCCGGCTCGAACCGGTGAGGACGGCATGGCGCCCGCGCAGATCGAAAAGTGGATGTCGAACGTTCATCGAAATTTCTCCCGCATGGCCTGAATACCGGGAAGGGCATCCATGAGATAGTCGTGATGAGGATAAAGGCGCTGGATCAGACCGCGGCGATGCCGGCCGACCAAGGTCGCGAAGATATATCCCCTATGACCGGGTGAGGTGGAGGTCGGATGACATCCTTTGTCAATAAGGAAGGTGCCGCCGTGGCGGGCCCGCGGGCTTTGCGGTGCGGACCTTTACTATCCGCCCGGAGACTTTATATACCTGACCGTAATTATCATATTATGAGGCGCCGCCTGAGCAAGCTGGTCGCGACGCCTTGGTAGCGGGTATGGTGTTTCTAATGGCAGATGGTGAAGGATTCCGGCGTTGAGTTATTGGCATTCCATGGCTTGGCATACGGAGGGGATAAGGGTTGTCGCTCCGGTCAAGTGGCGTCGTTTCGACGGGTTGGTCAGTGTTTTCTGGGAAGCGGAAAGCCAGTCTGGCGCCACCGGCTATTATTTGGCGGACGACCCGCGCATCATGATTTTCTTCAATGACGTATCGTCTCGAATTCGCGTGTCGAACCGAGACGGCTCGCAGCACTACCGTCCGATGACCCGCGCCGTCTATGTCCCGGCCGGCGTTCCCATGTGGACCAGCAGCGAAACCAAGCACCGCTTTTCCCACCTCAACCTGCATATGCATAGGGATCGGTTGCTCCGGTTCCTGTCGCCCTCGGTTGGGGCCTCCGCCGCCCTGGCCGCCGTGCGCCGGCCGGTGGAGCTTCAGGATGTCGGTGCCATCGATACGCTGGCGGGTTTGCTGGTCGACGAGATATCCAGCCCGTCAAGGCACGCGGTCTATGGCGAAAGCCTCGTGGGCAGCATCGTCGCCGGTCTTCTCGACATACCCGACCATGAAACCGAAAAAGCCAATGGCAGGCTGACCCAGGCGCAGATGAACAAGCTGGTGTCACGCATCGACGGTTTGAGCGACTGCCGCCTGACGGTTGCCGAAATGGCTGCAACCGTCGGCCTTTCGGAGAGCTGGTTTGCCAATGTGTTCAAACAGACCACCGGTAAAACGCCGCTGCAGTGGCAACTCGCCAGGCGCATCGACCTGGCGAAAAGGCTGCTCGTTGAAAGCGATCTGGCCGTCGCCGAGATAGCGGCCCAGTTGGGCTTCACCGACCAGGCCCATTTGACCAAGGCGTTCAGGCAGATTGCCGGCGATACGCCTGCCGCCTGGCGCCGGATGCGACAAACCCACTAGGCCAGGAAATTGTCATGCCCGGTATGTTGCCGGGCACGACGGGTGAATTACCACGTCTGTCGCAGCGTCGCATAGACTGCGCGGCCGGGATTGTACCAATCGGCGCCGAAACCACCATTGGCCACGTGCTTTTCGTCGAACAGATTGCTGACGTTGAGCTGGAACGTCGTGTTCTCCTGGATCTTATAGGTGAATGCCGCATCGAAAACGACGTTCGGGTCCGACTTCACAGTATTGGCGTTGTTGACGAAATACGAACTCATGTAGCGCGCGCCGAGCCCAAACGTCATGTCGCCGCGTGGCCCATTCCCCTCAAGCGTGTAGTTGACCCAGGCGGAAGCCGTGTGTTCCGGCACCATGGCAAGACGGTTGCCTTCGTTGGCGCCTGCGTTTTCGACGATCTCGGTATCGATATAGGAATAGGCGGCGGTCAGGCTGAGGTTGTTCGTCGCCTCGGCCTTGGCTTCAAAGTCCACCCCGCGCGACTTGACCTTGCCAACCGGTGTTGCCACGGGCGGAGCGCCGATGTTGAGTGTGATGTTTTCCTTTGTCAGATCGTATACCGCGATGCTGAACAACGCCGGAATCTCGGATGGCCGATATTTTACGCCAACCTCCCACTGTTCGCCACGCTCAGGCTCCAGGCCAATCGTGGCCGGGACCGCCGACTCGGCATAGCTTACATAGGTGGCGATTTCGTCAGTTATCTTGTAGCTGAGCGCCGCCCGTTTCGTAAACTCGCTGACGTCGGCCCGGGTGAGGGGATTGGCTGGAGCAACAGCAAGGTTGTTCGTCTGTTCGAGATCGAGCCAGTCGTTTCGCAGTCCCACTGTCGCGGTCAGTTTTTCCCAGAAGGTTAGTTCTTGCTGAAGATAGATCGCCTTGGTCTTCTGGTCGTTGACCAGGCTCTGATAGAGTGGGACCGAGGCAGGTCGCCCGGTATAGACCGGATTTGTATAATCGATGTCCGGCGCATCGCCGTAGTAATTGTTGGTTGTGCCCTGATAGTTGTTATATTCGACGCCAAACAGGCTGCGGCTGTCCACATTATCGAAACTGGCGTCATATTGCAGGTGGGCGTCGATAACGAAGTTTTTGGCCGACGAGTCATTTGCAAAGAAGTCTCGGTCCACGATTGTCGTGCCGGCCGCCGGTGCCGCCGCTACGTAAGCATAGCCGAAATTGCTCCTGGTGTTGCTGTAGCGCGCGCTGGAGTTGAACGTCAGGCCGGAGCCGAAGTCTTGGTCGAACATGACGCCGAGCGTATTGCGGTTCACATCGCGATAGTTGTAGTCCGGTTCGCCCAGGAACAGGCTTCGGTCGAAGTCCGAGCCCACAGGGTGCCCGCCGCCGCCGGGTACTCCCTGGCGGTCCAGATGATCATAAACGATGGACAGGCTGGTGTCGCCACTCGGGCGCCAGGTCAGTCCGCCCATAATGAAGTTTTCGTCGTCCTGAGAATAGTCGTATTCTTCCTCGGCTCGTTTGAATTTGCCGGTCAGGCGATAGGACAACGTGTCGTCCTCGGTAATGTTGTCACCGAAGTCGAAGCCCGTTTCGGCGTGGTCGAAGGAACCACCCGTCACGTAGGCCTCGCCGAAACGCTCGCTCTTCGGCCGTTTGGTGACGAAATTCACCGAACCCCCAGGGTCGGAGACGCCAAAGCCGGTGGAATTGGCGCCTTTGAGCACTTCCACGCGCTCAAAGGCGTAGGCTTCTTCCCGAAGGCCCCCGAATGGCCGGCCGATGAGTAGGCCATCACGGTACATGTAGGCGTCGAAGCCGCGGATCTTGAAATAGTCGAAACGGTCGTCGGAGCCATAGAAGTCGGCGGTGACACCTGCCGTGTATTGCAGAACCTCTTCGACGCTGCTTGCACCACGATCCTGGATTTCCTTGGATGTGATGACGGAGACGGAGGCGGGCGTATCCAGAATATCGGTCACCATCTTGCCGCCCCCGGTCGTCTTCGTCGCGACGATCGACTTCGAATCGTTGTCGGTATCGAGGCCGGCGCCGCTGCCCTGGATGACGATCGGTGCGAGTGTCGTATCGGCGTTCGCATTTTCCTGGCCAAGCACGATGGTCGGCGTGAAGGCGACAAGCGCGGTGCAACCCAGAAGGACCGCATTCCGATAGCGGAAAAGGGCCGGTCTCGAGCGAGCGCTTGTTCTTTCGTTGTCCATATTCACGTTCCAGAAGTTGGTTCGGCGAGAGATCGCCGAGACTGATGCCAGGTCTGGGGGAACCATCCCGAACGACATCCGCGCAACCCGCCCCGCGAGGGATCCCTCCCGGTCGTGGCGGCCGCAATGGCTTGGTCTGATATGCCCCGGCACGGCTATTAACTTGAGCATGTTTGTCCAGTATTGTAAATTCTCCGCGCTTTGTAGGATCCAACGGAAATCTCAGTGCTCTTGTCAGTGCAGGCCTGGAGGGTGGTTGACGGGGCCCCGTTAACCTGAAAGTGGAAGTCCACTTAAAGTCTGCGGAGTTTGACCATGCTGCGGTTATTGCTTTCGGCCGTGAAAATGACGGCGATATGCATTTGGATTGTTGCGTTCGGCAACGCCGGGGCAGGCGCCCGGGCGGCCGAGGGAACGACCTATCCCGTCGCCATCAAGCATGCGTTCGGCACGACGATCATTCCCAGAAAGCCTGTGCGGGTAGCGGCCGTCGCCTGGGCAAACCATGAAGTGCCGTTGGCGCTCGGTGTCGTACCCGTCGGCTTCGCCAGGGCCAATTTCGGCGACGATGACGGCGATGGGGTGCTGCCCTGGGTAGCCGAAAGGCTGGCAGCGCTCCATGCCGCCAAGCCGGTGCTTTTTGATGAAGGGGACGGCATCGATTTCGAGGCGGTCGCCGCGACCAGGCCCGATGTGATCCTGGCGTCCTATTCCGGCTTGAGCCAATCGGATTACGATACGCTGAGCCAGATTGCCCCGGTCGTCGCCTATCCCGAAGCGCCGTGGTCGACCGACTGGCGTGACATGATCCGCTTGAACAGCGCCGGGATGGGCATGGGCCCGCAAGGCGACGCGTTGATCGCCAGGATCGAAGCCGACATCGCCAAGGTGGTTGGCGGGCACCCTGAACTCCAGGGTAAATCTGCGATGTTCATTACCCATCTCGATGCGACTGACCTGAGCACCGTCAACTTCTATACGACGAACGATACCCGGGTGAGGTTCTTCGCGGATCTTGGTCTGAGATCCCCCAGAAGCGTGGTCGAGGCCTCGAAGTCCGGGAAATTCGCAGGCTCTGTCAGCGCCGAGCGTATCGATGTCTTCGACGACGTGGATATCGTCGTCACCTATGGAAACCAGAAACTGCTCGATGCGCTGGCGGCGAACCCCCTGATGTCCAGAATGCCGGCCGTGGACAAGGGCGCTCTCGTCATGCTGGGCCGCAACCCGATCGGCACGGCGGCAAATCCGACACCGCTTTCGATCTCATGGGTCTTGAAGGACTATGTGGATCTGCTTGCGGAAGCGGCCAGAAGGTCCAAATGACGGCCGGCAGCATAGGGTCGTTCTCTCGGTCGCTCGTTTCTCGACGTTCGAACCGGACCCGCGGCCTCTGGCTGGCCGGATTGGTCGTGGCCCTTTCCGCCCTCTCTGCGCTCTCGGTAACGGTCGGCACCCGCGAAGTGGCCTGGAGCGATGTCGTGGCGGCGTTCGCGGGGCAGATCGACAGCATCGGCCAGGCAGCGGTGAGCGTGCGTATCCCGAGGACGGCACTTGCCGTACTTGCCGGAGCCGCGCTCGGGCTTGCGGGGGCGATCATGCAGGGCGTGACCCGCAATCCCCTCGCCGATCCGGGCATTCTCGGCGTCAATATGGGTGCGTCGCTGGCCGTCGTGACCGGCGTCGCCTTGTTCGATATGTCCTCCGCGCAGGCCTATATCTGGGCTGCGCTCCTCGGAGCGGGGTGTTCGGCAGTTTTCGTTTATACGATAGGATCGCTTGGGCGTGGCGGGGCAACGCCGTTGAAGCTGGCGCTAGCCGGAGCCGCAACGTCGGTCGCCTTCTCCTCCATGGTGATCGCCGTGGTACTGCCGCGCGCCGATATCGCGGGCGGCATCCGCTCCTGGCAGATCGGCGGCGTGAGCGGAGCGACCTTTGAGCGCATTGTTCCGGTGCTGCCGTTTCTTGCCGTTGGTTTCGTGGTTAGCCTTCTGTCGGCGCGAAAGCTGAACTCGCTGGCTTTGGGCGACGATGTTGCGGCAGGACTCGGGGAGCGCGTCGCCGTGGCCCGCGCCGTCGCCTCATTCGGCGCCATCTTGCTGTGCGGGGCAACAACGGCGGTTTGCGGGCCTATCGGCTTTCTTGGACTGGTCGTGCCGCATGTCTGCCGTCTGCTGGTCGGGATCGATCACCGGTGGTTACTGCCGTTTTCCGCGCTTGGTGGCGCTTGCCTGCTGCTGGCGGCGGATGTCGTCGGGCGTATCGTCACCAGGCCAGCCGAGATCGAGGTCGGAATCATCACGGCCCTTATCGGGGCGCCGTTCTTCATCTGGATTGTCAGGCGGCAGCGGGTTCGGGAACTGTGACAGTGCTTTCCCCAACCATTGATCTCATCGTTGAAAATCGCCGCCGCCGGGCGCGCCGGCACGTTTTCGTGACCGCCATTCTGCTGGCTATCGTGGTCGCCCTCTTTGCTGTGACCTTATCGCTCGGCCAGTCCTTCACGCCGCCCGGTGACGTCATCCGCGTCCTGCTCGGGGAGGATGTCGCAGGCGCCACCTTTACGGTCGGCAAGCTGCGGCTGCCGCGCTCGGTCCTTTCAGTTCTCGCCGGACTGGCTTTTGGGCTCGGCGGCGTCACGTTCCAGCTCATGCTGCGCAATCCCCTTGCCAGCCCGGATATTATCGGGATCACGTCGGGCGCAAGTGCTGCGGCCGTGTTCGCCATCGTTGTCCTGTCGTTGAACGGGCCGATCGTCTCGGTCCTCGCGGTTGGCGCAGGCCTCGGCGTGGCGCTGCTGGTCTATGGCCTGTCATTCCGCGGCGGAGTGGCGGGAACGCGGCTCATCCTCGTCGGCATCGGCGTCTCGGCCATACTGGAAAGCGTCGTCGCCTATATCCTCTCCAGCGCTCCTGCCTGGAACCTGCAGGAAGCCATGCGCTGGCTGACCGGCAGCGTCAACGGCGCTCAGCTCGGCCAGGCGCTTCCGCTTCTTCTGGCGCTGGTGACGTTCGGCGGGCTGCTGCTCGTCCGGGCACGCGACCTGGAGGCGCTTCGCCTGGGCGACGACATGGCTGCGGCCCTGGGGGTCAAGGTGGCAAAGACGCGCATGCTGGTTATCGTTGCGGCCGTCGGCATGATTGCATCCGCAACGGCGGTGACGGGGCCGATTGCCTTTGTGGCCTTCCTGTCAGGACCGATCGCCTCCCGGGTCGTCGGACGCAACGGATCGTTGCTGATACCAGCGGCGTTGATCGGAGCGATACTTGTCCTCGGCGGCGACTATGTCGGTCAATTCCTTCTGCCAGGCCGTTATCCGGTGGGCGTGGTGACCGGCGCACTCGGCGCGCCCTACCTGATCTACCAGATCGTGCGCGCCAACCGGATGGGAGGCTCGCTATGACCGTTCGCTCCGCTCACTCTCTTGCCGCCAGCGGGCTTTCGGCCGGATATAACCATGCCGAAATCCTGCACGGGCTTGATCTTGCCGTGCCGCCCGGCAAGATTACCGCTGTCGTCGGCGCCAATGCCTGCGGCAAGTCCACGCTCTTGCGCACCATGTCCCGGCTCATCTCGCCCAGTCAGGGGCATGTGTTGCTGGACGGCAAATCGATCCATCGCATCCCATCCCGGGAGCTGGCCCGGACACTGGGGTTGCTTCCCCAGTCGCCGATCGCGCCGGAGGGAATCACCGTAGCAGACCTGGTCAGCCGCGGGCGGCATCCGCATCAAAGCTTGTTTTCACGCTGGACGCGCAAGGACGATGAAGCCGTCGAGAGTGCGCTCACGGCAACCAAGACCGTCGAGCTTGCCGAACGGCCGGTGGACGAGCTTTCGGGCGGGCAGCGCCAGCGCGTCTGGATCGCCATGGCTCTGGCGCAACAGACCGACGTTCTGCTGCTGGACGAACCGACGACGTTTCTCGACATCAATCACCAGGTCGAAGTTCTCGATCTGCTGACGGATCTCAACCACGCACGGGGAACCACCGTCGTCATGGTCCTGCACGACCTCAATCTCGCGGCGCGCTATGCGGACTACCTCGTCGCGATAGCCGAGGGACGCGTGCATGTCGCGGGCAGGCCCGAGGACGTGCTGACGGAAGAGAACGTGCGGCAAGTCTTCGGGCTCGAGAGCCGCGTCATTACCGACCCGACATCGGGCCGGCCGATTATGTTGCCGATCGGCCGCCATCGAATGGCGGAGGGGCAAGATCTAAAGGAGAATCGGTCATGAATGCAGTTCAGTCGCTCAAATTGTCCGGCGTCGCGCTGCCCAAGGATGCCGAACGCATGCTCGACGAAATCTGCGAGCATTTCATCGAGCATGCCGACGTGCAGCGGACCAGGGACCACGCGCTGCTGAAGAGCAAGAGCAGCACGACAAGCATTCGGCTGGCAGACAGCAAGCTCCTGATCGAACTGGCATGCGAGTCGGAAGCGGCGTTGCAACTGAATCGGACAATGATTGCGGAGCACCTGTTCTATTTTGCAGGGGAGGATCCGTTTGAATTGACGTGGTCGGAGCATTCGTCCCTCGCGGTGCTGCCGAACATCCACGAGGTGACGGTCGTCTCGGCGGAGGATGTGACCCCTCACATGCGGCGTGTGAAGTTTGCCTGCGCCGATGTCGCGCCGTTCGTCGGCGGCGACATGCACGTTCGCCTTCTGGTCCCCCCGAAGGGCAGGCCGCCGGTATGGCCGGGAATCCGCCAAGACGGCCGCGTCGCCTGGCCCGAGGGAGAAGACGAGATTCTGGTTCGCATATACACGATCCGCGCCGTCGATATCGAACGCCGGGAATTGTCGATCGACTTCCTGCAACATCCAGCAACCCACGTTGCGACACTTGGAGCCGACTTCGCCCGCGACGTGCAGCCCGGAGAAAAAGTAGCGCTGCTCGGGCCCGGAGGCGGCAGTCTTCCGGCAGCACAGTCCATTCTTCTGGTCGGCGACGAAAGCGCTCTTCCCGCCATCGCCCGGATCGCGGCCGAAGTGGCGCCGGGCACCCGGATGCAAGCAATCATCGAAGTGCTGGACGATGCGGAGGAACAGCCGCTTCCGTCAGCGGGTTCGTTGGATGTCCGCTGGCTGCATCGGCGGAGCTATCCGGCCGGAGCGAAAGGCATTCTGGCGGAAGAAGCCAAGAAAGCGGTCGTTTCCACCGAGGATGATACCTTCGTCTGGGTCGCCTGCGAAAAGGAAGATGTGCGTTCCATCCGCGCCTTCTTGAAAAGCCGCAGGCAGGACAAAAAAATGATGTATGTGGCCTGGTACTGGGAACAACATTCCGCCTGATGCTTTGTGGGGCGGGCGAGCCTTTCGAAAGCCGTCCGGCATACCGTCGGTGGCCCTCTTGAGGCTTGTCCGCCGCAATCTATATGATCTTGTTCAAGGGTTTCCACTGCAAAGGTTGAACATGACAGAACGGTTCGAAGAGGCGGAGTTTATCGACCCTCCGCGTATATCGAGCGGCGTGCCCGGTCTCGATACCATCCTCGACGGCGGCCTCGATGAAAACCGGCTTTATCTTTACGAGGGCCGGCCCGGGACGGGGAAAACCACGATCGCCCTGCAATTTCTGCTCGAAGGTGTCCGCCAGGGAGAGCAAGTGCTTTACATCACCCTTTCCGAGACGGAACGCGAACTGCAGCTCGTCGCCTCCCGTCACGGCTGGTCGCTCAAGGGTTTGGAGGTATTCGAACTCGTCCCTCCGGAAACCACGCTCGATCCCGACCGCGAGCTGACGGTCTTTCATCCGGCGGAAATGGAGCTCAACGAAACGACGAAACTCATTCTCGATCGCGTCTCCGAACTCAACCCGAAGCGCGTGGTCATCGACAGCCTTTCGGAATTGCGCCTCCTCGCGCACAGTCCCCTGCGTTACCGGCGCCAGGTCCTGGCGCTGAAGCACTTCTTCACCAGCCGGCAGTGCACGGTCATTCTTCTTGATGATCTGTCGTCTCAACAGAACGACCTGCAACTTCATTCGATTTCCCACGGGGTTGTGTTGCTGGAGCAGCTTGCGATCGACTTCGGCGCCGAGCGCCGCCGCATGCGGGTCGTCAAGATGCGTGGCATCAAGTTCCGCGGCGGCTACCATGATTTTACGATCGAGAAGGGCGGTCTGCACATTTTCCCGCGCCTCATCGCCGCGGAGCATCATCAGGCTTTCGACGACGAGTTCACCTCCAGCGGGAACAAGGAAATCGACGACATGCTGGGCGGCGGGCTCGAGCGAGGTACCAACGTCCTGTTTCTGGGTGCCGCCGGGGTGGGAAAGTCGTCACTTGCCCTGACCTATGCCGTGGCGGCGGCGAACCGCGGTGAACATGCCGTCATTTATGCCTTCGACGAGGGACGTGGAACGCTGCAGGCCCGGGCCAGGAATCTGGGCTTCGATCTTCAAACCCACCTGGACAGCGGGTTGATCCGGTTGCAGCAGATCGATCCCGCAGAACTTTCCCCGGGGGAGTTCACCGCCAACGTCCAGAAAAGCGTGGAGGTCGACGGGGCGCGCGTCGTCGTCATCGACAGTTTGAACGGCTACATGAATGCGATGCCGGACGAACGTTTTCTGGTTCTGCAGATGCACGAACTGCTGACCTACCTTGGCCAGCGTGGCGTATTGACCATTCTTGTCCTTGCCCAGCATGGGCTCGTAGGGCCGCTCGAGGCTCCGCTCGACTTGAGCTATCTCAGCGATTCCGTCGTCATGCTGCGATATTTCGAGGTGCAGGGGACCGTGCGCAGAGCGATATCCGTGGTGAAAAAGCGAAGCGGCAGGCACGAGCACAGCGTGCGCGAGTTCAACCTGGCCGACAACGGCATAAAGCTCGGGCCGCCAACCTTGGAGTTCACCGGCGTGCTGGCCGGCTCGCCGTACTTTTCAGCCGCTCCTGTAACGAGCTCAGCAGACGGAAATAATGGCGCAAGGTGAAGACCAACTGGAACCTGTTATTGTCTTTGCGCCGGTCGGCAGAGATGCGGCCGCCTCGGTCGGCTTGCTCAGCCGGAGCGGCATCGCGGCAAAGACCTGCGGCGATCTTCGCAGCCTTGTGGCAGCGCTGCAGGCCGGTGCTGCAGCCGCGTTTATTGCTGAAGAAGCCCTGTTTGGAAAAGACGCGAGCCTCCTGTTCAAATGGGTGGCGGACCAGCCGCCGTGGTCGGATCTTCCCTTCATCCTGCTGACCAGCCGTCAGGAGCAGACCGGCATCGAGGCGTGGCGGCAAAGACTGATCAACTCTTTGCGCAACGTGGCTCTCCTGGAACGGCCGGTCCAGGCCCAGACCCTTGTCAGCACGATACAATCGGCGCTTCGTGCGAGAGCCCGGCAGTTGGAGTTGCGTGGACTGCTGGCGGAGCGCGAGCAGGCCGCGCAGGAGCTCGAGAAGCAGGTCATTTTGCGTACCCAGGAGCTCAAAGCCGCCAACGAGGCCCTGCGCGACCAGATGACGGTGCGTGCGCATGTGGAGGAGAAGCTTCGGCAGGCTCAAAAGATTGAAGCCATCGGTCAGTTAACCGGGGGCGTCGCTCACGATTTCAACAATCTACTGATGGTCATTTCCGGCGGGCTGGAAATGCTCGACCGCCAGACGGACCCAGCCAGGCGCAAACGGTTGATGGACGGGATGCGTCAGGCCGCCGAACGCGGAGCGGGCCTGACACGGCAGCTTCTGGCTTTTTCCCGACGTCAGGAACTGCAGCCGCAGACGATCGATCTGGCCCGCCAGATCGGAGGGATGCGCGAGCTGCTCGACCGCAGCCTGAGGGGCGATGTCCATGTCACGCTCGAGTTCTCGCCCGACCTGTGGCCGGTCGAGGTTGACGCAAGCGAGCTGGAACTTGTTGTTCTCAACCTTGCGGTCAACGCCCGTGACGCGATGCCGAGAGGAGGCACGATCGAAATCCGCGCGGAAAATGTTCCGCTCCTGGATCAAGGCGGCTCCACGAAAGACTTCGTCCGCCTTTCCGTCAGCGACAACGGCTCCGGAATGACCCGCGAGGTGCAGGCGCGCGTGTTCGAGCCGTTCTTTACCACGAAGGATATCGGCAAGGGGTCTGGCCTTGGCCTCGCGCAGGTGCATGGTTTCGTCCAGCAATCCGGCGGCAGGATAGAGATCGAAAGCGAAATCGGCCGAGGGACGAAGATAACCCTGATGTTGCCCCGTTCCTCGAAGCAGCCCGGACCGGATCAGCACCACCTGGTGGATCTGCACGTCGCGCGCCGCCGTCCGGCGTCGGCGGGCAGCGTTCTGCTGGTTGAAGACGACGACGAAGTCGCGGCTCTTGTCAGCGAGATGCTGGAGGATCTTGGTTTTCAGGTGGTGCGGGCTGCAACAGCGGCCGGCGCTCTGGGCGCTCTTGCGAACGGGCGGCGGGTCGACTTGGTGTTCTCGGACGTCATGATGCCCGGAGGAATGAACGGCGTGGAACTGGCAAAGGAAATTCGAGCGCGCCGCATGGACCTGCCGATCCTGTTGACGAGCGGATATTCCGAGGTGACCAAGCAAGCGGCAGAGGCGCAAGGCATCAAGATTCTGCGCAAACCCTACCGGCTGGCCGAGCTGTCAGAGGCGCTTAGAGGCGCAATAGCCCGGCACGACGTCAATTGATGCCGCCAGAGCCGGTCGTTCCTTCGGCTTCAGCCGAACGGAGCGCCTGCGTTGCCGATCAGCAGATGTCCGTCGCAGTTCGAATCCAAAACTCACGCCGTTTGCGGCCGTCGGTGCAGCTGTAAGGCGCGCTTCTACAACTCTGAATAACAAATCCTTTAATCATTTATCCTAGGATCGCCGGGGTGGAGGGGTAGATGAAGGACTTTCTGGAAAGCAAGGCCGGCAGGCAGCTGGTGGAGGTTGCCGCCGCCGCGATGCTGTTGCTCGTCGGTTGTATAGCCTATGACGATCTGCTGCTGAGGCTGGTTCAGTCGGTCAGTGCGGGAAAAGCCCACCTCATCATCATCGTACTGATCGTTGCCGGTCTTGCGAGCTTTGCCTATTCGGTGCTGCGCATTCTCGATATGCGCAATGAAATGATGAATCGCCGGAAGGCCTTCGATGAGGCTGACCATATCGCCACGCACGATCATCTGACGAAACTTCCCAACCGCTATGCCTTCGACAGGTTCGTCCTTTCGCACCCCGATGAAAAGCTGCAGGAAACAGGCGAGGATATCGGACCGCAGACCGCAACGGTGTTTTCGATAGATCTCGACGGTTTCAAGAAGGTCAATGACCTTCTCGGCCACCAGGGCGGCGATGTTCTGTTGAAGGAAGTGTCGCGGCGCATCTGCGCATTGGCTGAATACGAATGTGTCTTCCGTTTCGGCGGCGACGAGTTCGTCGCCGTGGCTCGCAACCTCTCGCCGGAGAAAGAGGAGCTCTTCGCGCAGCTGCTCATTCATTCGATTTCCCGGCCGGTCCGCATCGGTACCCTGCTAACCGAGGTCGGTGCCAGCGTCGGTTATGCGCGCCTGCCGGACCACGGCAACTCGCTTGAGGAAGTCTGCCATCGGTCGGACGTCGCGCTATACGAGGCGAAGAGCCGGGGTCACAATCAATATTCCCTGTTCCAGCCTGAAATGCAGGAGAAGGTCTCTGAGCGTGCCAAACTCGAAGGCGACCTTCGCCGCGCCATCGACGAGGGCAAGATCGATCCGTTCTACCAGCCGCTGATCAATCTCAGGACGGGTGAACTCTGCGGTTTCGAAGCGCTTGCCAGGTGGAACAAGGACGGCGTGTTTGTTTCACCACAACACTTCATTGGCGTGGCCGAAGAGACCGGCCTCATTACCACGCTCTTCGAGAAGCTTCTGTCGAAAGCCTGCAGCGACGCGCGGCTTTGGCCGGGAACATTGTCGCTCTCCTTCAACGTCTCGCCTGTCCAGATGGAAGACAGGCTGCTCGCGAGCCGTGTTCTCCACATCCTGCAGCAGACGGGCCTACAGTCGTCCAGGCTGGAAATCGAGATCACCGAGAACGCTCTGATCGACGACCCCACCTTGCCGCCGCGACGATCGAGCAATTCCATGCCGCCGGCATCCAGGTGGCGCTCGATGATTTCGGAACCGGATATTCAAGCCTGGCGCAGTTGGCGCGCTTCAAGTTCGACAAGATCAAGATCGACAAGAGCTTTGTGTCGAGCTTCACCCATAACGACAAGAACGCCAAAATCATTGACGCGGTGCTTGGCTTAGGCCGCAGTCTCAACCTCAAGACCACGGTCGAAGGGATCGAGGAGAACGCCCAGCTTGCCTACTTCCTTGGCCAGGGCTGCGATATCGGGCAGGGCTATATCTTCGGCAAGGCAATGCCTCAATCGGAAGTGATCGGCTTCGTCAACGACCGTAAGCGGGCATTGAGCGCCTGAGCGAAATCTGCCGGGGAAGAGACCAACGAAAGGTCCTGGCCGAGAAGTATTGGCAATGCCGCCATCTTCAAGGCCAGGAGATTTAACATGGTCGGGGCATTTATACGGCTGCCCGAGCCTCCGGCTCAAGCTGTGACTGAAGCACGAAGCCGTTCTGCGGGCGCTTGAGACCGAGGTTCTCCCGCAGGGTCGTTCCTTCATATTCATGCCGGAAAAGGCCGCGCTTGCGCAGGATCGGCACGACCTGATCGACGAAGTCCGTCAATCCGGCGGGCAGGATCGGCGGCATGATATTGAAGGCGTCGGCAGCGCCATTCTCGAACCATTGCTGCATCGCGTCGGCAATCTGTTCCGGCGTGCCGATCACCGTGCGATGGCCGCGGGCGGTCGCGACGGCCAGATAGAACTGGCGCAGCGTCAGATTGTTTCGCGATACCAGATCGGTGACCAGCTTGAGCCGGCTCTTGTTGAGCTCCGTATCCTGCGGCAGGGGCGGAGCGGGATCGTCCAGCGAATAACCGGAAAGGTCGACGCCCTTGTAGTGGCGGGCGAGGATATTCCAGGCGATCGAGGGGTGAACGAGCGACTGGATATAGTCGTAGTTCTCCTGTGCTTGCCTTTCGGTGCCGCCGAGAACGGGAAATATGCCGGGACTGATCAAGAGATCGTCCTGGCTGCGCCCATAGCGGGCAAGCCGTCCCTTGACGTCGGAATAGAATTCCTGGGCGTCCTCGAGCGTCTGGTTTGCTGTGAAGATCATCTCGGCGGTTCGGGCGGCCAGCTCTCGGCCCGGCTCCGATGCGCCGGCCTGGACGATGACCGGGTAGCCCTGCACGGGACGGCCGACATTGAGCGGACCGGTGACCGAGAAGAACTGACCCTTGTGGTCGACGAGATGCACCTTGTCCGGGTCGAGATAGACGCCGCTTTCCTTGTCGTGGATAAAGGCATCATCCTCGTAACTATCCCACAGCCCTTTCACCAGGTCGACGAATTCCTCGGCGCGCGCGTAGCGGTCGGCGTGGGCGGGATGGCCCGGGATGGAGAAGTTCTTGGAAACGTCCGCGCCCGTCGTCACCACGTTCCAAGCCGCCCGGCCCTTGGAGATATAGTCGAGCGAGGCGAATTTGCGGGCCAGAAGATAAGGATCCTCATAGGTGGTGGATGCGGTGGCGACGAAGCCGATATGGCTCGTGGCCTGCGACAGCGCGGCCCACAGGGTCACCGGTTCGAAATGGGCACCCTGCGAGGAACGCCGAAGCGCCTCCGGGTCCTTGGCGCGCTCCCAGCCGGCCGGACTGTCGGCCACGAAGACCAGATCGAACTTGCCCCGTTCCGCCGTCTGCGCCAGTTCGCGGTAGTGATCGATATTCAGTCCCGCGTCGGCCTGCGAGGCCGGATGGCGCCAGGCTGCCACATGATGGCCCGTCGCCATGATGAAGGCCCCAAGCCGCATTTGTCTCTTCTGTTTACTCATTGACGTGTCCCCGTTCGAGGCGTTGAGATTGAGCTGACCCTTGCTGGTCATGATGACAACTTCCGTTGGATTTCAGGCGGCTCGCCGTCCGGGAGTTTCAACCCCGAGGCGGCTCAAAAGCTGGGTGCGAATCTTTGCGAAGCGCGGATCGCCGTGATCGCACGGCGTCGGCAGATCGATCCGCAGGTCCTCGATCAGATGGCCCTCGTCGAGAACCAGTATCCGGTCGGCGAGCGAGATTGCCTCGTCGACGTCGTGGGTGACGAGCAACACGGCCGGCCGGTGCCTTGCGCACAATTCCCGCAGCAGGTCGTGCATCTTCAGTCGCGTCAGTGCGTCGAGGGCGCCGAACGGCTCGTCGGCCAGAAGCAGGGACGGCTGGCGGACCAGCGAGCGTGCAAGGGCGACCCTCTGCTGCTCGCCGCCCGAGAGCTGGTTGGGCCAGGCCGCCTCGCGCCCCTCGAGGCCTACCTCGGCCAATGCCTTTCTGCCTGCTTCCTGCCCGGCAGCCCCCGGCAGACCGAGCGTGACGTTCTGGATGACTGTGCGCCAGGGCAGAAGACGGGCATCCTGGAAAACCACCGAGAGATTGTCCGGAGTTTCAAGCGTCCCGGTTCCCTCAACGTCGTGATCGAGGCCGGCGAGTGCCTTGAGGAAGGTGCTTTTGCCGGAGCCGCTCCTGCCGAGCAGGGCAACGAATTCCCCTTCGGCGATGTCGAGATCCACGCGATCCAGGATCGTCTTGGTGGCGAACCGGCGCATGAGGTTCCTGACATGCACGGTTCTGGATGCGGATTTCAGTTGGCTAGAGTGCGGCGCCATGAGAGGACCCTCCGTTCGAGCAGGCGGACGAGACCGTCCGAGACGAGGCCGAGCATCACGTAGACGACCAGGCCGACGAGGATGACATCGGTTTGCCCATAGTTGCGGGCGAGTTCGATCATGTAGCCGAGCCCGCTGGTGGCGTTGATCTGCTCGACCACGACAAGCGAAACCCAGCAGAGGGTGACGGCAAACCGCAGGCCCAGGAGAAAGCCGGGCAATGCGCCGGGCAGCACCACCTGGAAGATGAAGTCCTTCTGGCTCATGCGCAGGGTCTCGGCCAGTTCGACATAGCGGCTGTCGATGCTGCGCAGGGCGTTATGGGTGTGGATGTAGATGGGTATGATCACGGCAAGGGCGATCGTCGTGACCTTCATGCCCTCGCCGATGCCGAACCACAGGATCAGCAGGGGGATCAGAGCCAGCGTCGGGATGGCACGCTTGATCTGGACGGGACCGTCGATCAGCGCTTCGCCGATCCGGGAAAGACCGGCGGTGACGGCAAGGATCGTGCCGATGACGAGGCCGATGCTGAGGCCCAGCAGGGCGCGTGTGGCCGACGTCACGAAATTGTCCTGCAGCCGCCCCTGTTCGATGAGCCTTCCGAAGGCCTCGATGACCGTCCATGGGGCGGACAGGATCCGCGGATCGATCCACCCGAGTGCCGAGCCGGCCACCCAGAGCAGCACCAGCAATGCCGGCCCGATCTGCAGTCCGAAGGGTATCGCCGGTCCCGGTCCTAGTCTACGGCGGCTCCGGGACGTGCGGGGCCTCGCCACGGCTGGAACGGTATATGCATTTTCACGGCTGGAAGCCCGGGATGATTTCGCCTCATCCGCATCCCAAATGGTTGCCATGCTTCAGATCTCCTCTTGGATGATGCAGGGGGATTACTGGCTCTTCGCCAAGGCGGCGGAGGCGGTCTTTTCGAACCGGTTGTCGAAGATCTTTTCCACGTCGAAGGGCTTGTAGCCGAGCTCCGCCGCCAACAGGTTGATCGTCTCCTGGTGGCGCTTTTTCACCTCGCTCCAATCTCCGGAAACAACCTGCTCCCCGGTCAGCTTGACGAGAAACTCGCCGTCTTCCTGGCTCAGACCCTGCTGGCCGACATAATATTCCTTGATCCAGATCTCCGGGTTCTTGTTCACCCACTCGGTGGCACGTGCCCAGAGCCCGACATATTCGGCGAGAGCCGCGGCCTTTGCCGGATCGTCCAGCACCCATTGCGGTGCATAGAGGTGAGCTGGATCATCGCGCAGTCCGTGTTCGACGAGCATCGCGCCATCTGAGCCGTACTGGGCGATGTAGCGCCGGATGTAGACGCCCCCGAGCGGCGCCACATCGACCTGTTTGCTGGCCAGCGCCTTCGGATAGACGTCGCCGGTGCTCGGCAGTTCTACCAGCGTGACGTCGCTTTTCTTGAGGCCTGCGGCATGGAGTGCGCGGAGAACGAGTGCTCCCTGGGCCTGGCCGGGGCTGAAGGCGATGCGCTTGCCGCGGAAATCGGCCAGCGTCTTGATGCCGGCGCCTGGCGCCACTCCGAAACGGTAGATGGGATTGGCAATCGGGTCGCGGCGTTCGCGATAGGCGATGTTGCGAACGGGCAGGTTGTTCCAGTTGGCGAAGATCGAGGGAATTTCTGCAACTGACCCGACGTCGAGTGCCTTTGCGCGGAATGCTTCCGAGGTTTGCGGGCCGCCACTGATATTTGCCCATTTGACTTCGAACGACAGCTCCTTGATCAAGCCTGAGACTTCCAGCGCCTTTTGCGTCACCGGATCCCCGATCGTCAGGACCGTCCCGGGCGGCACCTTCGGAAGAAGGGGCGCGTTCGTCTGGGCCACGACCACCCCGTTCATGGTGCCGAAGGCAAGCAGGCTGAGCAGCGCCATTCTCACAGTTTTTACCAATGTCATCGTTGATCTTCCCCTCATCGGTTGCAGGACACGAAAGTCGATGCACGGAAGGGTGAGATATTTTCTATAAAAGAAATAGACTATTTAATTTAAGAATGCGCCGGATAGTGAAATATCATCCCAACATGTCGACCATCGACACGAGAACGGGCGACCTTGATGAGACACCTGATTTTCTTGCGCTGACACTCCAGCGCCTGCTAATGGTAGCCAAAGCACCGGGACATCACGGCGGCGGCGATGAACCTCCGCGCCGCAACTCGTTGTCTTCAGAACGACGCCTTGTCCAGCGCTTGGATTTCTCGCAGGCGCCAGGCGCGCGGCGTTTCCCCCGTCTGCTTCACGAAAAAACGCGAGAAATAGCCGGGATCGGCAAAGCCGAGGCGATGGCCGACCTCCTGCACGGTGGCGAGCGAGAAGACGAGATCGCGCTTGGACTCTTCGATCAGCTTGGCGGTGAGCAGGTCGTGCGCCGTGCAGCCCGCCATCGACCGGACAATGCGGTTGAGATGTGTCAGCGAGATGCCAAGTTCGCCCGCATAAAAGGATATCGGCTTGTGCGAGCGGAAATGCTGCTGAATCAGGCCGTTCAGCATGTCCATCCGCCGTTCGCCTTCGTTCGCGGATAGCTGGTTGAGATTATCGGCATGAGAGATGCGCGCGATCAGCCTCAAAGCGAGCGTTACATAGGAAGCCAGCAGTTCGTTGCGTCCGTTGTTGCGGTGATCAAATTCCTCGCCAATTCGTTTCAGCGTTTGCACCACGTAGGCTGCATCGGCATTCAGCGGGTCGAGCGGGGTAAGGTTCGGTGTCGCAAGCCATTCGCCGAAACGGCTGCGCTCCCCCGGCTGGTGGCCGAGATGGGAACTCAGGATGGTGATGACCAGACCCTCGATATCGCGAGAGAACCGGAAGCCATGACTGAGGCCGGGAGGGACGGTGACTATCGACGGTGGCCGGATGGGATGCGTTTCGCCGCCGAAGGTCGCGTCGCCTGAGCCCGCTTCGATGTACAGTATCTGAAAGAATGCCTCATGCCGATGAAGGCGGATTTCCCACTGGTGGCGGCTGCTTCTCGACCTGATGGTTTCACAATGCAGCCAGAAATCATTCCGTTTGCCCGGATCCTCTCCGTACAACTGGTAGATCGGTATGTGCCTGTTCATCGGATATCTCCGGCCTCGATGTTCGGTTTGTCCAATTTTTTGGCTCAAATGTCCATTGTCGCCAATGGGGAAGCCGAGCACAATTTGCCAAAACGAAAAAACATTCGGGAGGAGATGCATGAGAACGCAGGTCGCCATTATCGGCTCGGGACCGTCGGGTCTCTTGCTTGGCCAGCTTCTGACGGGAGCCGGTATCGACAACATCATCCTTGATCGTGTCGGCAAGGATTACATCCTCGGCCGGGTCCGTGCCGGCGTGTTGGAGGAAGGCACGGTCGGGCTGATCGACCAGGCCGGGGCCGGCGCGCGGCTGCACGCCGAAGGCCTGCCGCACGAGGGTTTCTCACTCGCCTTCGATGGCCGTGATCACCGCATCGACCTGCATGGCCTGACCGGCGGCAAGCGGGTCATGGTCTATGGCCAGACGGAAGTGACGCGCGATCTGATGGAAAGCCGCGAAAAGAGTGGTGCTGTGACAATCTATGAGGCGGGCAATGTCCGGCCGCATGATTTCGATGGCTGCTCGCCCTACGTCACCTATGAAAAGGATGGCACGACGCATCGCATCGACTGCGATTTTATCGCCGGCTGCGATGGTTTTCACGGCCCGAGCCGCAACGCCGTGCCGAAAAGCGCAATCCGTGTTTTCGAAAAGATCTACCCGTTCGGCTGGCTCGGTATCCTGGCGGACGTTGCGCCTGTCAATCATGAGCTGATCTATGCAAACCACCCTCGGGGTTTCGCGCTTTGTTCGATGCGATCGGCGACCCGCAGCCGCTACTATATCCAATGCGCCCTCGACGAGAAGATCGAGGACTGGAGCGACGACCGGTTCTGGGACGAACTTCGCTGCCGCCTGCCCGTACATCACGCGGAAGCGCTGATCACCGCGCCGTCCTTTGAGAAATCGATCGCACCGTTGCGCTCGTTCGTTGCCGAGCCGATGCGGTTCGGCAGCATGTTCCTCGTCGGCGATGCAGCTCATATCGTTCCGCCGACGGGAGCCAAGGGGTTGAACCTGGCTGCAAGCGACGTGCATTACCTTTTTACCGGGCTGCGGGAGCACTATCGGGACGGCTCCGACGCCGGCCTCGACGCCTATTCCGAGAGAGCGCTTGCGCGCGTATGGAAGGCGGTGCGATTCTCCTGGTGGATGACGACGATGATGCATCGTTTTCCCGACACGGGAGAATTCGACCAGAGGATCCAGGAAGCCGAGCTGGACTATCTGACTCATTCGCGGGCAGCTTCGACGGTGCTTGCGGAAAACTATGTGGGCTTGCCCCTCTGACGCGGTATCGATCGGGCGTAGATCGGCAATGCTACAAACGCGGTTGCCCGAAATGGAGAGCTGTCAGTCGGTCTCCGCTTTCTGCTGATAACCCCGCTTCACCTTGCTGCGGACAAGCGCCACCAGTCGGCGTTCCGCCTCCTGCCGCGAGCCGAACAGATCGATGCGGAAACGGCCCTTGGTGCCGATACGGCCCCAGTTGCGGGTGAGCGCCGCCCCCTCGAAAAGATCGGGCTCGACGGTAAGCACGTAAAAGCGGGCCATGTTTCGGGCGGGGTCGCGGCGGGTGAGGAGAAGCGGTTCGTTGGTCATGCCTGCAGAATCGCAAGTCCGGATTCTGCCGTCCAACGACATGATTGAATCGATCCGGCCTCATCGATTCACGGCGCTGATGGGTTCAGCGCAACAGGGATTTCAGGAGCTTTGCAACCCCCTTCAGCGGCTCCAGATACCGATCCGCCATTTCGACGGCAGGGACGCTTGCTGCTGGCGCGCCGATATTGATCGCGGCGACCACCCGGCCGCGATCGTTTTCCAGCGGCACCGCGATCGAGCAGAGGCCGAGTTCGAGTTCCTGGTCGATGACCGCGAAACCCTGTTCGCGGACGCGCGAAAATTCCTCCATCAGTCGGATGGGGTCGGTCAGCGTGCGGGGCGTGAAGGATTTCAGGTTGCTCTGTTTCAGGAGCGCCAAGCTTTCGTTGTCGGGCATGGCTGCCAGCAGGACACGGCCCATCGAAGCGCAATAGGCGGGCAGGCGGCTTCCGGGCATCAGGTTGATCGACATCACCCGCTTCTGCGAGGCGCGGGCGATATAAACGACCTCGGTGCCGTCGAGCACGCTCGCGGATGCGCTCTGGTGAACCTCCTCGGCGAGCTTGTCGAGAAAAGGCTGGACGATGTGGGGCAGGGGGGTGGCGGAGAGATAGGCATGGCCAAGCCGCAAAATCTTCGGCGTCAACACGAAGAATTTTCCGTCGTAATCGGCATAGCCAAGTTCAGCCAAGGTCAGCAGGCAACGGCGGGCCGTCGCCCGGTCAAGCCCGGTCGCCTTTGCCACGTCCGCGATCGCCAGCCGCGGCGTCGTTTCGCCAAAAGCCTCGATCACCTTCAGGCCCCGCGCGAAGCCGCTGACGAAATCCGTTTCCTGCATGGTTTTCCCTGTGTCTCGCCCTTTGTCGACGCAATGTGAAGCCGCGAGGATGTGCAGGCTCCGCATCGCCAGTTCGCACAATATGTGCGATATATGAACAAAAGTCAATTAGCGCACATATTTCTTGCTGTCTTTCCCATGCTGATCTATCTGTTTTCGCGGAGGCGCGGCGGGCACGTTCGCCGGGTATAGCGAAGGAGATATCCCGTATGGACAAGACAATCGGGAGCACGGCGGAAGCCGTCTCCGAGATCGGTGATGGCGCGACCATCATGATCGGCGGTTTTGGCGGATCAGGCGCGCCGATCGAGCTGATTCACGCTCTGATCGACAAGGGGATCAAGGATTTAACCGTCATCAACAACAATGCCGGCAACGGCCGCATCGGCATTGCCGCGATGATCGACGCGGGCATGGTCCGCAAGATGATCTGCTCGTTTCCGAAATCGTCGGATCCGCGCGCCTTCACCGATCGCTATCTGGCGGGACAGATCGAGCTCGAACTCGTGCCGCAGGGCACGCTTGCCGAGCGCATCCGCGCCGGTGGCGCCGGCATCCCGGCCTTCTACACGCCGACGGCCTACGGCACCGAACTTGCCAACGGCAAGGTGATCGCGGAGTTCGATGGCCGCAATTATGTCCAGGAACGCTGGCTGAAGGCGGATTTCGCCATCGTCAAGGCGCAGCTCGGCGATCCGTTGGGCAACCTCACCTACAACAAGGCCGGCCGCAACTTTAACCCGCTGATGTGCATGGCCGCCGCCAAGACGATCGTGCAGGTGTCGAAGATCGTGCCGCCTGGCGGCATCGATCCCGAGCATGTCGTGACGCCCGGCATCTTCATCGACCGCGTCGTCGAAGTTCCCGATCCCCAGCAGGAAGAAGTCCTTATTCGCGCCGGAGTGGCTTACGCCCCAGGAGCCCAGGTATGACCGTCAACACCCGAGAAGACATCAAGCTTTCCAACGCCCAGATCGCCTGGCGTGCCGCCCAGGACATAAAGGACGGCGCCTATGTGAACCTCGGCATCGGCTTTCCGGAAATGGTCGCCCGTTACCAGCCGCCCGGGCGTGAGGCAATCTTCCACACCGAAAACGGCATCCTCAACTTCGGCGAAGCGCCTGCTGAAGGCGAGGAAGACTGGGACCTGATCAACGCCGGCAAGAAGGCCGTGACTCTGAAGCCAGGCGCTGCCTTCTTCCACCATGCCGACAGCTTTGCCATGGTGCGCGGCGGCCATCTCGACGTCGCCATTCTCGGCGCGCTGCAGGTGGCCCAGAACGGTGACCTGGCCAACTGGCGGGTCGGCTCAAAGGGCGTGCCGGCCGTCGGCGGCGCCATGGACCTCGTGCACGGCGCCAAGCAGGTCTGCGTCATCACCGAACACGTCACCAAGAACGGCGAGCCGAAATTAGTTGAAGCTTGTACCTTTCCGCTGACCGGCGTTGCCTGTATCACTCGGGTCTATACGAGCCATGCCGTCATCGACATCGTCGGGAAGCATTTCGTCCTGCGCGAAAAGCTGGCCGATATGACAGTCGAAGAACTGCAGGCCATGACCGGCGCCCGCCTCCATATCGATGGACCGGTCGCCGATCTCGTCGTGCCGAAACTGTGAGAGAGAAGATCATGACCGAAGCCTATATCTGCGATTACATCCGCACTCCGATCGGCCGTTTCGGCGGCTCGCTCTCCGCCGTTCGCGCCGACGACCTTGGTGCGATCCCTTTGAAAGCATTGATGGAACGTAACGCTTCCGTCGATTGGGAAGCGGTTGCCGATGTCATCTACGGCTGCGCCAACCAGGCTGGCGAAGACAACCGCAACGTCGCCCGCATGTCTGCGCTGCTTGCTGGACTGCCGGTCTCGCTCGGCGGCACCACCATGAACCGCCTCTGTGGTTCGGGCATGGATGCGGTCATCACCGCTGCCCGCGCCATCAAGGCCGGCGAGGCCGAACTGATGATCGCCGGCGGCGTCGAAAGCATGTCCAGAGCGCCCTTCGTGATGCCGAAGGCCGATACCGCGTTCTCGCGCAACGCCGAGATCTACGACACCACGATCGGATGGCGTTTCGTCAATCCGCTGATGAAGAAGCAGTATGGCGTCGATTCCATGCCGGAAACCGGCGACAACGTGGCGATCGACTACAAGGTTTCGCGCGAGGACCAGGACGCGTTTGCCGTCCGCAGCCAGGCAAAAGCCTCGGCGGCTCAGGAGAACGGCCGCCTCGCCAAGGAAATCACCTCGGTCACCATCCCGCAGCGCAAGGGCGATCCGGTGGTCGTTTCGAAGGACGAACATCCGCGCGCAACCAACATGGAAGCGCTCGCCAAGCTCAGGGTTCTGAACAAGATCGAGGGCGCGACGGTGACCGCCGGCAACGCCTCCGGCGTCAACGACGGCGCGGCGGCCCTGATCATCGCGTCGGAAGCGGCGGCGAAGAAGTACGGATTGACCCCGATCGCCCGCGTCATGGGTGGCGCCACAGCCGGCGTTCCGCCGCGCATCATGGGCATCGGCCCTGCGCCTGCCACCCAGAAGCTTTGCGCCCGTCTCGGCATCTCGCCGAAGGATTTCGACGTGATCGAACTCAACGAAGCCTTTGCAAGCCAGGGCATCGCCGTCCTGCGCGAACTTGGCCTGCAGGAAGATGCCGAATATATCAACCCAAACGGCGGCGCGATCGCGCTCGGCCACCCGCTCGGCATGTCCGGCGCCCGCATTTCCGGCACGGCAGCGCTCGAACTGTCGCTCCGCAAGGGCAGATACGCACTCGCCACGATGTGCATCGGCGTCGGGCAGGGGATTGCGGTGGCTCTGGAACGCGTGTGATCCAAAGCCTCTTCCTCCCCTGAACGGCCCTGAACGGGGAGGGAGCTCCCCGTTTTCCCGAAACGTGGCCGAGGGCAGGTTTGACGCCGATGGGGTCGTCCCAGATCTAGTTCACCTGCACGCCGCGCTGCTTCAACGTTTCCAAAACTCCGCGTGCGGCCGGCACCCCGGAAAAACGGCCCGCTTGTCTGAGCGACGGCAGATCGAGCAATGCCTCGATGTTTTCGGACGGAACGTTGATGCTGACCCGTTCCAGTTTCCTGAGAGGCGCTAGGTCGCGAATATCAACCTTGTCGATCATCGATATCACGGAGATGAATTTCAGGTTCGGGCAGAAGCGGATACCTGACAGGTCCTTGATATCGAAGGCATTTTCCTCTCCGCCCCAGAAATACCAGACATAGGGGTAGATCGCGGCACCTCCGTCGAATTCGATCCAGTCGACGGAAGCCAGGAGTTCGTCGGTCAGAGGATAGCGGGAGAGATAATCCAGCGCTTCCGGAATGCGCTCATAGCCCTCCTTTTCCAGGTCGACCGGGCGGCCCAGCACATGGCCCGCAAGCTCTTCCGGCGTGCCGAGATCAATCGCCTTGGCACGCAAAAGGGCAGAGAGCACTGCCAGCTTCAGGTTAACATCCGAGAAAGGCGCGCCGGGATCGCCGCTTGCGGCCGGGTAGGGCGGCGCGGTCGGCTCCCTATATTCGGCACCGGGATTGGAAATGTTGATCTCGTAGACCGTGTCATAGGTGATGCGGGCGGAAAGCTCGCCTTCCGGCAATTGTTTCCTGCCGAAACGGGTGGCACGCCGTACCTTGCTTTCCTCGCCGATCTGCATGTCGGGCACAGTGGCGCGAAGATCGGCAAGCGAAATACCCATGGGAACGCCGGCAATCGTATGCTCGAAGCGGGAGTTGAAATTAACGCTGCCGATCAGTCCCTTCCGATCGATCCGCACGACTACGCCATACGTTTTTTCGAGAATGTCGATCAGGCCGCCCTTATGCGGCGCCGGAGCCCGCCAAGCCGAACCCATCGCGTTCTCGACGGCAGACATCGGCATGCCGGGTCGCAGCGCCGCAAGCGCTGCGACATCAATCGGTTTACTCGACGCCGCCATGCCTTGACCTCCCGCTGTCGCCCACAGTGTCAGCGCAGCCCCGCCGATCAGAAATTCCCGCTTGCGCATCAGCCTCGTCTCTATCCATGAACCCCTAGCCGCTCTCGCGGCAAAAGGGATATGCTGCGGCGCGGCTGAATTTCAACGTCTTCGAAGTACCCGCACCACTCTCTGACACATCGTCGCAACCGGGCATCAGGCCTTGGGTCCCGCATCCGCAGCGCCTATATAAGGGGGGCCGCAAATGCGGCGGAACCCAAGGTTTTGAGATGAGCGACGAATTGCAGGGACGCGCGGCGCATATCGCGGCGATCCGGGAACGAGCGGAAGCGGAAATGAAGGCGATCGGCATCGACGACGCCTTCATCGGCACGCTGGTCGATACGTTTTACGGCCGCATTCTGGCGCATCCGGAACTGGGACCCGTATTCGACGCACGGCTTTCCGGACGCTGGCCGGAGCATATGGCGAAAATGAAGAGCTTCTGGTCCTCCGTCGCTTTCCGCAACGGTGCCTATGGCGGAAAGCCGGTCCAGGCGCATCTCGGCGTCGCCAATATGACGCCCGAGCTTTTCCCGAAATGGCTGGCGCTGTTTGCCGCGACGCTGGACGACATTGCTCCGAGCCCGGAGGCGAAAGCCTGGTTCATGGCGACGGCGGACCGGATCGCGCGAAGCCTGACGCTGTCGCTCTTCTACAATCCGGCGCTTGACGACCCGGCGCTCAAGTAGGGCCGAGGGCACAGCGCCTGATGTCTAGAGGTGGTGGCCCGCATCCAGCGCTTCCTCGGCCTCATCGAGTGACATCTCGAAGATTCTCTTGCCGATATCGAAACTGAAACCTGCCCTGGCGAAGGCGGAGAATTCCTTCGCCTTGCGTTTTTCGTCGAGTTCGCCCTTGCGGAACGGCCCGAAGGCGCGTTTGCGGGCCAGGATGAGGGCCGCGTGGAAATCATCCGCCTCGGCAATGGCGGCCGCCACGGTGCTGCTCGCCACGCCCTTCTGCGACAGTTTCTGGGCGATGGCCCGTCTGGACCTGCCGCCGCGCATGCCCGAGCGAGTGCTCATCTCGGCAAAGGCGGCATCATCCAGCGCCTTGTTATCATAGGCGAACTTCACGGCGAATTCGGCGAGCGCCCTGACCTGGACCTCGCCGATATCCTCGAATTTCTGACGTGCCTTGCGCGCTATGGCGTCGAAAAGCTGCTTCTCCGTGTGCATCCGCCGGTTTATGCGATAGATCGTCGAATTGCGCGCCCAGGAGAGCATGCGCGGCGTCGGTGCATCGGATTGCGGCGTCTCGTCGTCTAGATCCAGTTAAGCCTCCGACCGCTTTTACCGCCGCTTCCCTCGATGCGGCGCCGAGCTTCTTACATCATGCAGCCGCGGCGAAACAACATCATCTCGGCCGCCGCGTCATACGGCAGGAACGGCCCTAAGCACATCCTGATGCACGACGATCCGGGCGTGGTAGGGGACGCGCGTATAGAGATCCATGACGTCCTGGTTGACCAGACGCACGCAGCCCGACGACGTCGCCTTGCCGATGGAAGCCCATTCCGGCGAGCCATGCAGGCGGTAGAGCGTATCCTGGCCATTCTGGAAGATGTAAAGCGCCCGCGCACCAAGCGGGTTCTTGACGCCCGGATCCATGCCGCCGTTCTCGATGGAGAACTTCTTGAGGCTCGGCTGACGCGCGACCATCTCGTTCGGCGGTTTCCAGCGCGGCCAGGGCTGGCGCCAGTGAATGACGCCTTCGCCCTGCCAGGCAAAACCGTCCTTGCCGATGCCGACGCCGTAGCGCATCGCGGTGCCACCGGGTTCGACCACGTAGAGAAAACGGCCGGGTGTATCGACGACCACCGTGCCCGGCAGTTCGCCGGTCGGATCGACCACGCGCTGGCGATAATATTTCGGGTCGATCTGCTTGTAGGGGATCGCCGGCAGGAGATGGCCGCTGTCCTCGACGGCGGCGTATCGGGCCTGCAGTTCCGCTTCGCTCGGGGGTTCGATCGGACGGCGGGCCATTTCCGGAACCGGAGCCCGTTCAGCGGTGGTGGCGCAGCCGGCAAGCGTCGCGGTCATCGAGACGGAGCCTATCACGAAGGCGCGCCGCGACATCTGGTATTCACTGGTCATGGACCGAAAGATCTTTCTGAAAATCAACGTATCTGAGCTAGTAGCGGTTTCGAGCCTAGGCCAGCAAGGCGCGATGCATTCACATCCCGGTGACCTTGCCGTCATCGAACGGCTGGCGAATTCAATCCGTTGCCTTGGCCTCGTAAAACGCCCTGACGTCACCCGCAAAACTCCGGCGCGAATCCGGCCTGGTGTAGAACATGTGCCCGCCGCGATAGACCTTGAGCTCGGCGCGGCCGGCAGCGAGTTCGGGCGGCAGGTGGTCGATGACGTAGCGGCTGGCGCCGTAAGGCGTCAGCGCGTCGCTGTAGCCGTGGGCGATCATCAGCTTGAAGGACGGGATGACCGAAAGCAGGTCGCGGATATCGGTGCTGGCGCTGGCGAGCGAGCGCGAGTCGCCGCCACGGCTGCCGTTCCACTCCCAGCGACGGTTCACCTCCTCGTTCAGCAGCGAATAGGTCATTTCGGTCGCAAAACCCAGTTCGTTGCGGGCATAGGCGGCAAAGGCGGCGCCATAGGCGCGCGTGTAACCTTCGAGGATCGGGTCGTCGTTGCGGGTGACGGCATCTTCCGGATAGGCATCCGGCACCGCGTAGGCAGCGTCATAGGGGCTGACGATCTTTCCCGGTCCGCCCATCTGCTTTGCATAGACGTCGCCGACGAAACCGCGGGTTCGGGCAACGATTTCCTTCGGAATGCCGGTGAGCTCGGAAACCCGGCCATAGAGCGCATCGGCCGTCTGGCCGGTGGGGGAGGGGCCGGCAAGTCCTATGAGATAGTCACCGATGGCGAAACGCTCGGCATCGGCAAGCTTTTCCGGCGTGAACTGGTTGCGGCGCTCCAGCTCGGCTGCGGCGAGCGAGGGAAGCTGCAGCGCCGCACTCAAGGGATCGTCGGAATTGGCAAGAAAACGGCCTTCCACCAGCGGCGACAGCATGATGATGCCAGAGACCAGCATCCCCTGACTGTTCTTCAGAGACACGGCGACCTTGGCGGCGCGAAAACCGCCGTAACTCTCACCTAGCAGGTATTTCGGCGCATCGAGCCGGTTGTTCTTCTGGACGTAGAGCGCGATCGCCTTGGACAGGCTGTCGGCATCCTGCCGCACGCCGTAATAACCGCCGGCCGCGTCGTTGCTGGCGGCGCGGCTCCAGCCGGTACCAACCGGATCGATCAGCACGAGATCGGTGAACGCGAGCCAGCTTTCGGGATTGTCCTTCAGCCGGGGCGTCGTGCCGTTGTCGCCGGTCGCCCCGAATTCCAGGATTTTCGGGCCGGCCAGGCCGAGATGCAGATAAGCGGAGGCAGCGCCCGGGCCGCCATTGAAGGCGAAGGTTAGCGGCCGGCCGCCCTCTGAAGCAGAAGGTGCCCGGTTCCTGGCGATATAGGCGGTATAAAAGATCTTCGCCGAGCGGTTGCCGTCCTGGCCGAACAGATCGAGCGTGCCGGCTGTCGCGGTATAGGGAAGATCGCCGGAAGGCGCCTTGAAGACATGTTCGGTGGTGGAATCGGCCGGGATCAGGCTGAATATGCCGCCGCCGGCGCTCTGCTCCGTCTGGCGGCCGCGCTCGCGGTTCTCGTCTCCGCCGCGCGGCTGCTGCGCCAGAACTGGCGCTGAAAGGGCAAGGACTACCGCGAGAGATGCAATCATCCGATGAAACGTCAAACTGAAATCCTCCTTGGCCAGCCCCACCCTATGTAGGGCGGCCTGGCGATCCGCAAAACTCAACTCCTATTGATCGACGGTGGCAGAGGCATCGTTTGCCGATTTTCTGCGGCTTTGCGGCGGCGGCGCCCCACGGATAGCGGCGGATCGAGCTGCTTTGTCCCTGTGACAGATACCGGCTCCAATCCGATGTCGCGGGACGTACTACAAATAACGGTGCAAATCCGCCGGCTGACGGTGCGGATTGCCGCGTGATCGATGGCCACAAGCGCACATAAAATTTACGCTCGTCGCCATGATTCCCAAGGCCGTATCACCGAAAACGCCGTTTCAGCCCCTCCCGGCAGCTCGCTGGGCAGGTCCCCAGACCTTTGCCGCGGACACCGCGGATGCGGCATTCATGGCGGGCGGCGCGCTTTATCCGCTCGATCAGATCGTTCGGGCCGAACCCGACTGGGCCGGCGCCTGGCGGCAGCGGCTGGCCCTGAAATGCGCGTCGGCGGCGGTACGGCTTGCGGGGCGATCGGAAGACGAGGCGGCGCTGCGCGATGCCTGGCTGTTGCGCAAGCCGGGAGACGATCCCGGTCCGGCCGGGCAGATCCTTTCGGCCTGGAAGCGGCTTGGCTCGCGTTCGGCCACGCTCGATGCAGAGGTGCTGCAGGCGACAGCCGGCATGCTCGGCATCAAATGGGACGAGCCGCTGGCAACCCTCGCGCAGACTTTTGACGACCTCGGCCTGGCCGGATCAGCCGCGCCGTTTGCGGCCGCGGCGATCATCCGCGAGACGCACACGATCCGCCCGGATGCCGAAGCGCTTGGCTGGTGGCTCGCCGATCTCCTTCTGGCGCAGAAGCTGCGCTGGTCCGTGCCGGTGCCGCTGTTGATGAGCCAGCGCTTTTCTTCGGTGTTCCGCGCCGAAGGCGGGCGCGGCCGCATCCGGCCCGGCGAACAGGGGTTCGAGCGGGCGATCTGCCTGGCCCTGGTGCATGCCGCGACCGAAGCCGGCCGGCTGGCGGCGGAGATTGCCCGACGCGCCGAGCGGCTTGCCGTCGTCACGCCGAAGCTGCGTGCCAAAGGGGCGGAGGACGGGCTGCGCCTGCTGCTCTCCGATGACGCCGTGTCGGGCTCGCTGCAAACGCCGAACCTTTCCCGTTTTGCGTCGCGCCGGCTGTTCGAGCGGCTGCAGCAGCTGGAAGCGGTGCGCGAGCTTTCCGGCCGTCCCACCTTCCGCATCTACGGGCTCTGAGCATGGCGAAGCGGGCGCGGCAAATCGTACTCGACAAGGAGCTTCTCCATCTGACGCAGGAGGAGCGGCATCGCCAATGGGCGGCGCGGGTGGAGGCGGTGATCTTTGCCTCTTCCGAGCCGGTCACCCGAAAGGCGCTGGAGCGCGTCGTCGGCGAGGACTGCGATATCGAAGCGATCATCGAGGAGATCCGCGAGTCACTCGGCGGCCGGCCTTATGAACTCGTCGCGGTCGCTGGCGGCTGGCAGCATCGCACGCGGCCGGAGTTTGCCGATGTCATCCATGCCTCCGGCGCCGCCAATGCCCCTCCGGCAGATCTGACCGATCACCAGGCGTTGGTGCTGATGACGGTCGGTTATTTCCAGCCGGTGACGCGCGCCGAAATCTCGAAGATTTTCGGGCGCGAGGTGAGCCGTGATACGATCGCGACGCTGCGGCAGCTCGGCTTCCTCGCCTCTGGTCCGCGCAGTCCGACGCCCGGTGCGCCATATACCTATATCACCACACCGGCCTTCCTCACCGCTTTCGGCTTCGACACGCTGCGCGACCTGCCGGATACGGAAATGCTGGAGGACGCCGGACTGCTGAGCCGCACGCTGCCGGTCGACGATTTCGTCGAGCCGGAACTGGAAGACGACGATGACTAGCCGTAGTGCTTGAAATGTGCGGATATTGAGCTCATATTGAGCGGTAGATGATCAAAACTGGATCAGGACTTTCTCATGGCTCATGTTTTTGAAATCGGCGCCGCCGCTTTCCGTGAACCCCAGTCCGCGCTTCTATCGGCGCGGCGGGTGTCCAATCTTCTCGGCCTGACGCATGCGGAACTGGCAAAACTGATCGGTGTCGCCCGCAACACGCTGACGGCCAAAAGCGGCGCCCGCAAGGTCGATCTGGCGCTCTCCCCGGTCGTCCGCATCCTGGCGATGGCGAGCGAGATGGCCGGCGACGAGAACCGCGCGGCGATCTGGTTCAAGCACCAGCCTATCCCCGGCTGGGCCGGCAAGACGGCTTACGACCTCGTCGGCGAGGGCAAGGCCGACAAGGTACTCGCTTATCTGGAGGCGGTGCGCTCCGGCGTTTATGCCTGAATTGGCCTCTGAATCGGGCATCCTCTGGCGTGCCTATGTGCCGCGCTGGGCGCATGCGCCGCTTTCCGGGGACGGCGCTGCCCGTTTCGGCGGCCGCTGGAACCCGGTCGGCGCAGCGACCATCTATGCGGCGCGCGAGCTTTCCACCGCCTGGGCGGAGTACAATCAGGGTTTCGTACAGCACCCGGCGTTGATCGCGCAGCTTCGGCTCGACGGCGCGCGGCTCGCCGATCTGACCAACCCCGAGGTTCTGGTTGGTCTTGGTGTCGACGAGACCATCCACCGCTGCGAATGGCGGGCCGATCTCGATGCCGGCCGGATACCATCGACGCATCTCCTCGCAGAAAGGCTGCTCCATGATGGCTGCGACGGCCTTATCTATCCGTCCTTCATGTCGCCGGGCGGAACCTGCGTTACCCTCTGGCGCTGGAACGGCAAGGACCAGCCGAAGCTCACGGTCACGGACCCCGACGGTCGGTTGCCCAAAAGCCCAGCATCCTGGTTATAGTCGGGGAAGGGAGGTCGTTTCTTCCCCGTAGCGTCGGTTCAACCACCAGGACGACCATCGCCGCTTGACGTCCCACCCACAGCTGTATGGAAAATACTCCGTTCAACCTTGGCATTTAAAATTTAGCGGAATGTAATGTTTTGGATGCATGATGGGCCGAGAGAAAGCGGTGCATATGCAGCAGAACATTCGTATCACATCGCACGTCACGATCGTGCTGACATTGCTGACGGCCCTGACAGCGCTGCTTCTCGCCGGCTTCATGTGGCTTGCCTCAGCGAAGGTGGACGATCTCGCCTTGACCCGGCAGAAGGGTTACGTCGAACAGGGCCTCGACGAGCAGGTGAAAGCCGTCCAGCATGAACTGGAAAGCGTTACGGTGTGGAACGACGCGGTCCTGCTTGTCGCCAAGGACGATCACCCATGGATTGCCGACAATATCGGTACATGGATGCACAAATATTTCAGCCATGACCGCACTTACGTGTTCAACGAGCGGAACGAGCTGGTCTTCGCCATGCGGGACGGCGAGGATATTGCGGCCCTGGCCTTTCTCGACGATGAAAAGGCTGCGGCGGCCGTGCGGGAAGACATCCGCGCGGTGCTCCGCAAACGGATCGCACCCGGCGATTCCAATCCCCCGGTGCTTGCCGAGATTTTCGCGGAGAAGATCCTCTCGATCGCCGGCCGGCCGGCTGTCGTCAGCGCAAGACCGATCGTCCCGAGCAGCGACGAGGTCTCGGTCGACCCCGGCAAGGAATTCATTGCGGTTGCCGTAAGATTTCTGGATGCCAGCGCGGTCGAGAAAATCGCTCGTTACGCCCGGATCGAGACGCTGCATTTTACCACCGACGCTGCCGAATCAACTGCAGCCATTCCGGTCATGGCCACTGCCGGCTCGACGCTTGGATATATGGCATGGCAGCCCATTCGGCCGGGCCTGATGCTCATCGAGCAGATCGCTCCGGTTGGCATTGCCGGTATCGTCGTGGCCATGGGCGTGGTGATCTTTCTGGGCCGCGGGCTGCGCAAGACAACCCTCGACCTCTCCGAGAGCCGTCTGGCACTGATGCGCCATCGCGACCAGCTCGAAGAGAGCGTCAGGCTCCGGACGACGGAGATCGAGCGCCAGCGGGAGGAACTGGACAGGCTCCTGGCGCAAGAGCGGCATGTCAACGCCCTGCAGCGTCAGTTCGTCACCATGGCTTCCCATGAGTTCCGCACCCCGCTTGCCATCATCGATGCCGCAGCACAGCGCCTGTCGCGCACGAGAACGACCCAGAAGTCCGAGTATGTGGAGGAGAAGTCGGCTCAGATCCGCGCCGCCGTGTTGCGCATGGTCGATCTGATGGAGAGCATCCTCTCGGCGGGCCGACTGGAGACTGGCAAGACGACACTGAAGCCGGAACGCCTCTCGCTGGCGGAAATCATCGAATCCTGCTGCGCCCGGCAGATGGATGTTCGCAAATCCCACACGATTCACCGGGACCTCTCGCATCTGCCGCAGACGATCCTTGCCGATCGTACGACGATCGAACAGGTCTTCACCAACCTGCTTTCGAATGCCGTCAAATATGCCCCCCAGGCGCCGGACATCCATATCCGGACCTCGACGAAGAACGGCATGTCCTATGTGTCGATCCAGGATGCCGGCATCGGCATGGATGCCGAGGACCTGCCGAAGCTTTTCCAGCCCTATTACCGAGCCCGCAGCGCGACCGGGATTGCCGGCACGGGCATCGGCCTCAACCTTGTCAAGCAGATCGTTGACCTGCATGGCGGTTCGATTTCGGTCGAGAGCGTACTCGGCCGGGGAACAACATTCACGGTGGCGCTCCCGAACAAGGGACCGCTCGCAAATCTCATCAAACGTGCAGCTTAGGGAATAGCAGGATGATTACCATATTATGCATCGACGACGAAGCGGATATCCGCCAGCTCATCGTTGAGGAACTGACGGACGCCGGGTTTGCAACTCTGGAGGCCGCCAATGGGCAGGAGGGGCTGGAGGCCATCCTGTCCTATTGGCCGGACATCGTCATCTGCGACATTTCGATGCCCGTCATGGACGGTCACCAGCTCCTGGCAGAAATCCAGATGAACCACGCCGAGCTTTTCAACATCCCGTTCATCCTGCTGTCGGCCTTGACTGACAAGGACAATATTTTGACGGGCCTGCGAGCCGGTGCGGCAGACTATCTGACCAAGCCGATCGATTTCGATCTTCTGCTGGCCAAGCTCGCCGGTTGCATCGCCCGCCTCGAGAACGACCGGGCGGTCGGCCGGGCACTTTGATCTCGAGGCAAGGCGGTGTGACCAGCCTGCAGCGGGCGTCGAGTTTATCGCCGCCGCTGTTGGTCTCTCCGTGATTTCGAGTTCCGGCGATTTTCCGGACGAGGCTCGCGGCCCGAGTTCGAGCTGGTCGCGAGCCTCTAACCGTCATCATGGCGGCTGTGAGAACCTAAGAACCAACCCTATGTCGCCGTCAAATCAACGTTCTGTAAAGCATCGGCGCCAAGGGCTTGCGCGGTGATGACGAAGAACTTTCGCCGTAGGCGAGGACTTGTCACTCACCCTTCGAGGGTTCGTCGCGCTCGCGAAGATTGCGGGCGACCAGCCGACAAAGCTCGCGGAGCTGCTGGTAGCTTTCCTGCGGCAGGAAGGAAAAGACGTCCCGCTCGACGGTGTCGGCTGCCGCGTCGCAGACCTTGATCATCCGCTTGCCCTCGGTCGTCAGGCTCATGCGCAGGATGCGGCGGTTGGCCGGGTCTTCCTTGCGGGTGATGAGATTGCGGCGCTGCAGGCCGCCGATCAGTTCGTTCATCGTCTGCGGCGTGACGAAGAAGCGGCGCGACAGTTCGGCCGAGGAGAGGCCTTCGCGGCTGCCGATGACGCTCAGCACCGTATACTGGATGCCGGTCATCTGCAGCGCCGACAGCGCCACTTCCAGCCGGCTGCGCACGGCGTGATTTGCCTGGTTCAGGAAGTAGATTGCCCGGGGCTGCTGCATCACCCAATCGCTGGTGCTTGCTTCTTCGGGCTTCATGTCTTCAGCCATCACGATGCGGCGACTTTCTTCAAAACGGTTATATGAGCGGGGTAGCGGAGAAAGTGCAGCCGCACAAGTCAGGTTGGACAAAACCCTCAACTTACTGAGGCGCCGAGCCGCAGCGACAGGGACCTGGCGGCACGCAACGTTGCGGTCAGCGGCAGGGCGGAAGGCGCGATATCGAAGCCATCCTGTCGACCGAGCACGGTGACGACCGCTTTCAGATGCGAACGATGGTCGAAGACGGGGGCGGCGACCGCCGAAAAGTCCGGAACCGTGGACGGCAGCGTCGCGGCATACCCTTCGCTGCGCACCGTTGCGAGTTCGGTTATGAAACGGGCGATCGAGGCCTCCGCTTCGCCGCCCTGATGCATGATAGCGCGCAAGTGGTGTTCCCATTCAAGATTTGGCAGGTTGGCCATGAAGACCCGTCCGGTCGCCGTCGGCCACAGGCGGACAAGCGAGCCGACCTTGATCTCGTAGACGCTGTCGGAGCGGCCCTCGATCTTGTCGACCACGACAGGCGCATCGCCGTTCCACACCGCCAGCGTCACCGTCTCGCGGAGCTCGGCGGCAAGCTGCGAGATCGCCGCACGAGCAAGGCTGAGGAAATCGGTGCGGGAAAGCGAGGCAAGCCCGAGCTGCAGGGCGGCATCACCGAGATCATAAAGGCCGGACAGCCGGTCCTGCGCGACGAAGCCGGTGCGCACCAGGCTGACCAGATAACCATGCGTCATGCTCGGCGTCATGCCGGCAGCAGCGGCGATGTCGTTCAGCCGCATGGCACGGCCGGCATGCTGGATCGCCGTCAGCACCTTCAGCCCCTTTTCAAGCGATTGGATGCCGGCGCCCTTGATCTCCGGGTCCTTGCCTCCCGATTTCTGTTTTACCGACGCGTCCATGACCTCTCCGCTTGACGTCTTCATCCATCTTTATACAATATAACTGAATGACTTCAAGAATATTGAAATCATCGCGAAGGATAAGGAGGAAACCTTGGCGGAATATCTGGTTTGTTCGGAGGATGAGATTGCCGATGGCGGCCGCAAGGTCGTTGCCTGCGGGGAGCGGGAGATCGGCATTTTTCGGGTGAAGGGCGCTTTGCATGCCTGGCATAACATGTGCCCGCACAGGCAGGGGCCGATCTGTCAGGGCCGCATCTATCCTCAAGTCATCGAGCCCGTCGATGAAAAGCAGGAGGTGCGGACGCTTCAATACAATGAAGACAACATGCATGTGGCCTGTCCATGGCACGGCTGGGAATTCAACCTGGAAACCGGCCGCAACGCCGGGCCGGCCAAGTACCGCCTGCACCGGGCCGAACTGGCGATCCGGGAGGGGCAGGTCTATGTCGTCCTCTGAACCCACATTACGCAACGACCCCTATGGCTGGATCGAGGACGCCACCGCCGAGATCGAGAAGGCGACGGCCGAACTGCTGGAAAACGGCGAAGCATCGCGAGTCTCCGACGAGGCGGTGGCGCGGATGATGACGGCGGCGATCCGACTTTACGTCGCCAAGAGCGATGGCGAGGAGCGCACGTTCCGGCCGCTGACCGGCACCCGCGACGAAACGGTGACCGCCACCGAGGCGCTGTCAGCCGTTTCCGAAATCCTGCGCGCCCTGCATCTCGGGCCAATGGAACTGGCGCTCTGGTACCGGCGCCGGCCGGATGAACTTTGAGGCATAAATCCACTCTTTCGCCTGAGGAGAGCGAACATGGATATTTCCAACAAGGATCGCGCCCGCGAATTGCCGGTGCAGCAGATCGACGTCTTCACCGATACGCGCGACATCCTTGCGCATGCCAACCGGGCCGCTAAGAAGCGCGGTTTCGAGGACTGGCTGATCTGCGATGTGGATGCCCACCACACCGAGACGATTTCGTGGCACGAACTGGTGCAATATATCGAGGACCCGGTCATCCGCCACCAGGCGATGCTCTTCCACGACGAGAAGATGGGCACCGCCTCCTACGGCCTCAACGGCGACATGGGCCTCAAATACCAGGATGTCGGCGGCCGCATTCCGCACCAGGCCGGCATCCGCGAAAAGGTCGATGACGGGGTTCATCGCGATGTCACTCTCTCGCGCCGGGCTATGAGCGCGCTCGGCGTCGACTACATGGTGCTGTTCCCGACGCCGATGCTGACGCTCGGGCTGCATCCGCAGCCGGAAATGGAAGTCTATCTCGGCCGCGCCTATAATCGCTGGCTGATCGACAAGGTGCTCTCCAAGGACGACCGGCTGAAGACGCTCGCCTACCTGCCCTTCAACGTGCCCAAGGAAGCGGAACGCACCATCGAGGAATTTTCGGGCCAGCCGGGCGTCATCGGCTTCTGCGTGCCTTCCGTCCGCCACAAGGCGGTGCATCACAACGACTACATGCGCATCTATGCAATGCTCGAGGAGCGCAACCTGCCGATCGCCTTCCATGCGGCCTACCACTGGCAGGACCAGTCGCTTGCAACCATCAACCGGTTCCTCGGCATGCACGCGCTCGGCTTCGTCTGGTGCAACATGGTGCACATGACCAACTGGATTCTGAACGGTATTCCGGAGCGTTTTCCGAAGCTGAAGAGCATCTGGGTGGAAAGCGGGCTCGCCTGGATCCCCTTCCTGATGCAGCGGCTCGACGACCAGTACCTGATGCGGCCCTCGGAAGCGCCGCAGCTGAAGAAGCTGCCGAGCGAATACATGCGCGAAAACTGCTGGTACACGACCCAGCCGATGGAAACGGTGAACATGAAGGCGCTGCAGCTGACGCTGGAAATGATCAACGCCGAGAGCCAGCTCCTGTTTGCATCGGACTGGCCGCATTTTGATTTCGACCTGCCGCAGGAGATCTATGACCTGCCGTTCCTGAGCGAGCAGGCGAAACGGAATATTCTCGGGCTGAATGCGGCGAAGCTGTTCAACCTGGACCCGACGCCGCGTAAGACTTTGTGAGACGTGGAACAATCAACATTTTCATTCACAGGGACGATCTCACATGACCATTACCGGAGGCGATTCCATCGTCGCTTCACTGCGCGCTCACCATGTGGACACCGTCTTCGGCATACCAGGCGCCCAGCTCTACGGTCTGTTTGACGCCTTTCAGCGCGACGGCATGCGGGTGATCACGCCGCGGCACGAGCAGACCTGCGCCTACATGGCGTTCGGTTACGCCCGCGCCTCGGGCAATCCCGGTGTCTATTCGGTCGTACCAGGCCCGGGCGTGCTCAACACGGGCGCTGCGCTTCTGACTGCCTGGGGCTGCAACGAGCCGGTTCTGTGTCTGACCGGGCAGGTGCCGACCGCGTTTCTCGGCAAAGGTCGCGGCCATCTGCACGAGATGCGCGACCAGCGCGCCGTTCTCGCCGGCATCGCCAAGTCCGCCGAACGCGCAGACAGGGCAGGGGATGTCTCCGCCGCAATCGCCCATGCGTTTCGCGAGATGCGCTCGCTGAAGCCCGGCCCGGCGACGGTCGAAATGCCCTGGGAACAGTTCTTGGCGGAGGGCGAATTCGAGATCGCCCGCCCGCTCGAAAACCATCCGGATCCGGTGGCGGATGTAGCGATCGGCGAGGCGGCGGCGGCGATTCGCAGAGCGGAGCGGCCGATGATCTTCGTCGGTCCCGGCGCATTCGAGGCCCGTGACGAGGTGCTGCGGCTTGCGGAATTGCTGCATGCGCCGGTGGTCGGCTTTCGTTCCGGACGCGGCGTGGTCTCCAACCGCCACGAACTTGGCCTCACAATCGCCGAGGCGCGAAAGCTGTGGCCGCTGGTCGATTGCGTCATCGGCATCGGCACCCGGCTCGAGGTGCCGAGCTGGCGTTGGAAGCCGAGAGCCGAAGTGCCGGTGGTGCGGCTGGAAATCGACGCGGAGGAACTGATCCGCACGCCGGAGGCCCTCGGCGTACTCGGCCGGGCGAAGACCTCCCTCACGGCGCTGCTTGACGAGCTCAAGCCGCGGACGCCTCCCGACGACTGGCAGGAGGCGATCCGAAAGGCACGCGCGCAAACGGCGCAAGCCATCCAGGAAATCTCGCCACATTACGGATATCTACAGGCGATCCGCGCAGCCCTTCCCGACGACGGCATCCTTGTCGAAGAGGTCTGCCAGTCCGGTTTCGCGTCCTGGTACTGCTATCCGGTTTACGAACCCCGCACCTTCATCTCGACCGGTTTCCAGGGCACACTCGGCTTCGGTTTTCCAACCGCGCTGGGCGTCAAGGTGGCCCGGCCGGACGTGCCGGTCGTATCGATCGCCGGCGATGGCGGCTTCATGTTCGCCGCCCAGGAGCTGGCGACGGCCGCCCAATACGGCATCGACGTCATCACCGTCGTCTTCAACAATTCCGCCTTCGGCAACGTGAAGCGCGACCAGAGCCAAGCTTTCGGCGGACGACTGATCGGCTCGGAGCTGAAGAACCCGGATTTCGACAAGCTCGCTGCCGCCTTCCATGTGGATTTCGCCCGGGTGCGTGCGCCGGAGGATCTCCGCACGGCAATCGAGACTGCCATCACGCGCGGCGGCCCGTGGCTGATCGAAGTGCCGCTGTCGCTCGAAAGCGAGGTAAGTCCCTGGAAGTTCATCCACGGATAATCCGTCGATGACGAATTCCGTTCGACATCGACGAAAAGACCTATCGTCATGGCAGGGAGCCATATAAAGTCGGCTCCAAGATTTCGATCCGGGGAGGGCATCGGTTCCGTGACATCAGATCAGAAAACCATGCGTATCGTTGTGCTGACGGCGGTCCTGCCGGCTTCGGTGGTCTCGACGCTCGAAGGCATGGGCGGGCGGCAAATGTCGGTCGCGGACGTAGCTGCAGGCGGCGAGATGCCGGGCGTGCAGGTGCTGGTCACCGATCCAGGCGTCGGCGCCAATGCGGACATACTCGCAAAATTCCCCGACCTGAAGCTGGTTGCCTGTTACGGCATCGGCATCGACTCGATCCACATGCCGACCGTCAAGGCGCGCGGCATCGGTATTTCCAATACGCCGGGCCTGCTGACCGAGGATGTCGCTGACCTCGCCATGGCGCTGATGCTGGCCTCGGCCCGCGATATCGTGCCCCAGACCCAGTATATCCGCGACGGCCGATGGACGACGATCGCGGCAAAGGTCCCGCTCGGCCGGTCGCTCAAGAACAAGGCGATCGGCATTGTCGGGCTCGGCAATATCGGCGCGGCGATTGCAGAACGGGCCGCCGCTTTTCGCATGCGGGTTTCGTATCATGGTCCGCGGCAGAAGCCCGTCCCCTATACCTACATGCCGGACCTCGTCGCGATGGCGAAAGAGAGCGATTTTCTCGTCGTCGCCAGCCGCGGCGGCGAGGACACCGGGAAAATTGTCAACCGCGAAGTGCTGGAGGCACTCGGACCTCAGGGCACGCTGGTCAACGTTTCGCGCGGCTCGATCGTCGACGAAGCGGCGCTGGTGGAGGCGCTTAGAGCCGGCAAGCTCGGCTTTGCGGCCCTGGACGTGTTCGCCAACGAGCCGCGGGTTTCGGAAAAACTGCTGTGGATGCCGAATGTCATCATGACGCCACATCAGGGCAGTGCCACCACGGAAACGCGCCTCGCCATGGCCCTTTTGCTGGTCGAGAATGTCCACGCGTTTTTCAAGGGAACGCCGCTGCCGACGCCGGTGGTCCCGATCGCGATCTGGGCTTTTGAACTGTAGGGAGGAAGTCACATGGCATTTCAACGTCACGTCATCGGACTGGCAGGGCAGGACCAGTCCGGCGAAGTCATTACCGAGTTCGACCGCGCCTCGGTCACCGACGAGGAATGGGCCGTCCGTGTCGATCTCGCCGCCGCCTATCGCCTCGCCGCACTCTACGGCTGGGACGACCTCATCTACACCCATATCTCGGCCCGCGTCCCGGGCACGGAAAACCACTTTCTGATCAACCCGTTCGGGCTCGCCTTCGACGAGATCAAGGCGAGCAACCTCGTTAAGATCGACCACGAGGCGAAGATCATCGGCAAGTCTGACTACCCGGTGAACGGCGCCGGTTTCGTCATCCACCACGCCGTGCACAAGGCGCGTCACGAGCTGAATTGCGTCATGCATCTGCATACCGAGGCAGGCATGGCGCTTTCCATGCTCGATTGCGGCCTGCTGCCGCTCTCCCAGCATTCGATGTTTTTCTACAACCGCATCGGCTATCACGGCTACGAGGGCCTGGCCCTCAACATGGAAGAGCAGGAAAGGCTGATCCACGACCTTGGGGACCACAAGAACATGATCCTCAAGAACCACGGCACGCTGACGTCGGGCGAAAGCGTCGGCGAGGCGTTCGTGTGGACCTTCTGGCTGGAAAAGGCCGCCCGCGCCCAACTCGCCGCCATGGCCGCCCAGCCGCAGGGTCTCACGGTTCCGGCAGAGAAGATCGCCGAACTGACCGCGCATATGTACGAGATGTCGCCGGCCAAGCCGGGACTGAAGGAATGGCCGGCGATGCTGCGCAAGCTGGATCGGATCGATCCGAGCTATCGGGACTGACACGGGGATCTCCTTGCGGGAAGATGCAGGTCTTCCCGTCATTCTCCGCAACGAAAAAAGCCGGCGTTTCCACCGGCTTTTTTTATCTGCTTCAGCAAGTCTTACTGCTGCGGAATCTGGGCGATCGCGACGTAGTCCTTCCACTCCGCGATCGTCTTGATCATCAGAGCCTGGGCTTCGGCCGGGGTAGAGATGTAGGGGTCGCCGCCCTGATCGGCGAGGAATTTCTGGGTTTCCGGCGCCTGCAGAACGGTGTTGAACCAGCCGTTGATCTTGGTGGTGATGTCTTCCGGCGTGCCCTTGGCAACCATGGCACCCCACCAGCCGAGCTGGTCGACGTCAAAGCCCTGTTCCTTCAGGGTTGGAATGTTCGGAGCGCCCTTCATGCGTTCCGGCGAGCCGACGGCGAGAAGGCGGAAGCGGCCTTCGCGCTGCTGGGCGAGGGCAAATACCGGATCGTAGGAGCCGAAGTCCATTGCGCCGCTGGTGATGTCGTTGAGCGAGTCGGCGGCGGTCTTGTACTGGACCGAAACGGTCTCGAGGCCGGCTTTCTGCTTGTAGACTTCGGCCATGACCTTGCCCGAAGTGGCGTTGACGGCATAGGAGCCACCGTCGCCCTTTTCCTTCATGGCTGCGGTCAGTTCCTTCAGGTCCTTGTAGGGCGCGTCCTTGGCGACGGCGATCATGAAGGCCTGCTTGTTGATGGTCGCGATCGTCATCAGGTCCTTACCGACGTCGATCGGCGGCTTCTTCATGATCCACATGTTGCCGGCGATCGAGTTGCCGGAATGGACGAAGATCGTGTAGCCGTCGGGCTTGGAGCGCGACGTGTATTCAGCGGCGATGTTGCTGAGCGCACCCGGCTTGTTTTCGACGATGATCGTGGCGCCGGCGACCTTGGACACCTTGTCCGCGAAATAGCGGACGAGAACGTCGGCGCCGGAGCCTGCAGGGAAGGCGCAGACGAAGGTGATCGTCTGCTCCGGATAGGCGGCCTGGGCGGGCGTAACGTTTGCAATCTGTGCGACCGCCAGCATCGCCATGGCGGCGGTGGCTTGCGCGATCTTCTTAAGCCATTTTGTCACTTTTCATCTCCTGTGGCGGTTCGTAAGGGTCCCTGCGAAAGAACCTGCCGCACTATGGCGAGAGGGTCTTTCGAATCGGTTGATTAATTTTGCGGAATCTTGGCCATGGCCACATACGTCTTCCACTCCTCGACGGTCTTGGCGAGCAGTGCCTGACCCTCGTCCGGGGTGCCGACATAGACGTCGCCGCCGAATTTCGCGAGGAAGGCGACGGTATCGGGCTGGGCCAGGACTTCGTTGAACAGCGCGTTGATCTTGTCGACCACCGGCTTCGGCGTCGCCTTCGGAACGAAGGACCCCCACCAGCCGAGCTGGTCGATGTCGTAGCCCTGTTCCTTGGCGGTTGGGATGTTGGGCAGCGACTTCAGCCGGATCGGCGAACCGGTCGCAAGAATCCGGACGCGCTTCTCGTTGGCCTGCGAGAGGGAGAAAACCGGGTCGTGGACGCCGTAGTCGAGAGAGCCGCTCAGCAAGTCGTTGAGCGAATCCTTGGCGTCCTTGAACGAGACTTCGACCGGATCGACACCGGCGACCTGCTTGTAGATTTCTCCGAGAACCTTGCCGGAGGTGGCAGCCGTGGCGTAGCTGGCGTTGTTGCGCTTTTCCTTCAACACCTTGGTCAGCTCCTTCATGTCCTTGATCGGGCTGTCGTAAGCCACCACGAACATGAAGGCCTGCTTGTTGATGAAGGAGGTGGTCTGCAGTTCCTTGACGACGTCGATCGGCGGAGCCTTGAACAGCGACATGTTGGCTGCCGTCGAGGTGCCGGAATGGACGTAGATCGTATATCCGTCCGGCTTGGCACGGGCGGTGTACATGGCGGCGATGTTGCCGGCGGCACCCGGCTTGTTTTCGACGATCACCGTCTGGCCGGAGACCTTGGCGAACTTGTCGGCAAAGAAGCGGACCAGGACATCGGCGCCGGAGCCCGCCGGGAAGGCGCAGACGAACGTGATCTGGCCGTTCGGATAAGCGCCCTGCGCAAACGCACCAAAAGGCGCGAGCGCGGCCGCCGCGGCAGTCGCCATCATCAGGTTTCTGCGTGAGATTTCAGTGGTCATCGGCACAAGTTCCTCCCTTGAACGCCCCAGTCATTCCCATAAAAGCTTCCCGCGAGGCCCGTTGAACAAGCCTCAGTTTTGCGGGATCTTCGCCAGCGCCACATAGGCACGCCACTCCTCGACGGTCTTCGCAAGAAGCTCGTCGACCTCCTTCGGCGTACCTTTGTAGACGTCCCCACCGAACTTGTTCAGGAAGGCTTCCGTTGCCGGCTGGTCGAGCACGTCCCGGAACAGCGCGTTCAGCTTCAGAACGACATCATCCGGCGTCTTGGCCGGCACGAACACGCCCCACCATCCGAGCTGGTCGACATTGAGGCCATATTCCTTGATGGCCGGAATCTCGGGCGTCGACTTCATGCGCTGCGGCGAACCGACCGCAAGCAGCCGCAGGCGCCCCTCGCGCTGCTGGCTGAGCGCGAAGACCGGGTCGAGCGCCGCGAAATCCAGCTGGCCGCTGGTGATGTCGTTCAGGGAATCCGGGCCGGTCTTGTAGGCGACTTCGGTCGCCGAGACGCCTGCCAGCTGCAGGTAGACTTCGGCGAGAACCTTACCCGAGGTCGCGGTCGAGCCATAGGTGGCGTCGCCCGCCTTGGCCTTCAGATGCTCGGTAAGCTGCTTCATGTCCTTGATCGGGCTGTCCGCCGCGACCGCGATCATGAAGGGCTGCTTGTTGATGAACTGGACGCCGCGCAACGCCTGAGTGACGTCGATCGCAGGTTTCTTGAACAGCGACATGTTCGCCGCGGTCGAGGTGCCGGAATGGACATAGACGGTGTAGCCGTCCGGCTTGGCGCGGCTGACATATTCGGCGGCGATATTGCCGTTGGCGCCCGGCTTGTTCTCGACGATCACCGTCTGCTTGGAGACCGCCGCCACCTTTTCGGAGAAGAAGCGGACCAGAACGTCGGCGCCGCTGCCGGCCGGAAAGGCGCATACGAAGGTGATCGTAGCGTTGGGATAGCTGGATTGTGCGAACGAGACACCGGGGAGAACGGCGGCCATCGTGGCCGCCGCAATCAGGGTGCGTCTTGTCAGTTTCAAATGTTGTTCAGTCATTGGCTCCTCCTCCAAAAAACTGTTGCGGAATGCCCGTTATTCCTCCTGGAACGCCTCCTCGCGTGTCTTGCGGAACTGCGGGAAGATGATCAGGCAGAGCATCAGGACCGTCGCCACCAGAAGCGTGGCCGAGATCGGACGGTCGATGAAGATCGTCGGATCGCCGCGCGAGATGACCAGCGAACGGCGCAGGTTTTCCTCCATCAGCGGGCCGAGGATGAAGCCGAGCACCATGGGCGCGGGCTCGCAGCCGAGCTTGAAGAGGATGTAACCGAAGACCGTGAAGACGATCATCAGAACCATCATGAACGGCTCGGTGCTCGTCGAGTAGACGCCGATCGCGCAAAACAGCAGGATCGCCGGGTAGAGCAGGCGGTAGGGAACCGAGAGCAGCTTCACCCAGATGCCGATCATCGGCAGGTTGATGACGACGAGCATCAGGTTGCCGATCCACATCGATGCGACCATGCCCCAGAAGAGGTCGGGGCGGGTAGTCATGACCGCCGCACCCGGCTGGATGCCCTGGATGATCATCGCGCCCATCATGATCGCCATGATCGGGTTCGACGGAATGCCCAGCGTCAGAAGCGGGATGAACGAGGTCTGGGCGGCAGCGTTGTTGGCCGCTTCCGGGCCCGCGACGCCTTCGACTGCGCCGGTGCCGAACTTGCGCGGGTTCTTCGAGATCTTCTTTTCGAGCGTATAGCTGGCGAAAGAGGCAAGAACCGCGCCGCCGCCCGGCAGGATGCCGAGGAGCGAGCCGAGGCCCGTGCCGCGGAGGGCGGCCGGATAGGCTTCCTTGAATTCCTTCTTGGTCGGCCACATGTCCCGCATGCGGGTGCTGATCGCTTCGCGCGGCGACGGCGGGTTCTCGAGGTTGCGGATGATTTCCACGATGCCGAAGAGGCCGAGAACCAGCGGCAGGAAGTCGATGCCCTCCCACAGGCCCGAAAGGCCGAAGGTATAGCGGGTAAGACCCGTGTTGATATCGGTGCCGACGAGGCCGAGCAGCAGGCCGATCAAGACCATGGCAACGGCCTTCAGGACCGAACCGTGCGCCAGAACGATCGCCATGGTGAGACCGAGCAGCATCAACGCGAAATAATCCGGCGAATTGAACTGCTGGGCGATCGATGCGAGCGGTGGACCGAAGGCGGCGATGAAGACGGTGCCGATCGTGCCGGCGAAGAACGAGCCGAGCGCGGCGATCGCGAGTGCCGCACCTGCGCGGCCCTTGCGGGCCATTTGATGTCCCTCGATACAGGTCACGACCGAGGAAGCTTCACCCGGCATGTTGACCAGGATCGAGGTGGTGGAGCCGCCATATTGTGCGCCGTAATAGATGCCGGCCAGCATGATCAGTGACGAAAGCGGGTCAAGCCCGAAGGTGATCGGCAGCAGGATGGCAAGCGCAGGAATGGGTCCGATGCCGGGCAGAACGCCGATCAGCGTGCCGAGCACGACGCCGATCAGACAGAACATCAGGTTCTCGAGCGAGCCTGCAGCCATGAAGCCGGTTGCGAGGTGTTCAAAGACTTCCATGGATTATCTGCCCCACCAGACGGGCATTGGCTGCCCAAGCGCATATACGAAGATGATAACGACGAACGCCGCCGTGGTGACCGCGAAGATGACGGTCTCGACAGGTTTGACGTCGCGCCGTGCATAGGCGGCGAACATGATCAACAGGATCGAGGAGATCACCGCGCCGATCTCAGCGATCAGGATGCCGAAGGCGGCAATCGCCAGCAGGATGAAGACGATCGGGCGGAACTGGATGCGTTCGATGGCCGGACCTTCGATCGCCAGCGACTTTACCGCGACGATCAGCCCGATCAGTGCGATCAGGCCGCAAATGATCATCGGGAAATAGCCAGGGCCCATGTTGCGGGCGGAACCGAAGGAGAGGTCGGACCCGACATAGAGGCCGACCGCGCCGAAAAGGATGAACAAGATGCCCGCGCCGAAATCCTGCGGACTTTTGATGACCATGGTTTCCTCCCTGAAAACCCGACTATGTGAACCGGTCTGGCTCCCCTTGGGCGCCGGCCAAACCGTCATTATGCATGCTCCCCGGGCCGCGCCTCGAATTCGCAGCCCTGAATTCGTCTATAGGCAACTAGATTTGACTATATACAAGAGTATTCCTCTTGTCAGTCAATCGAATTCCGCAGTCTCCCGTGCCGATCAGATACCACAGCCGCCCGCCGTTTTCGATCCTATCGCATTTATATCAGGAAGCCAGATATCCCAGGTGTAATTTCGTGACATCCTTTCCTGTTTTTGATCCGTGGATTGAAACTTTCAATTGCAGCCGCCGTCTCCCAAGGGCCTGTCCGAAAGCTCGTGCGGGCAGATATGAAATTGGTTTTGAACAAAGTCAATTATACTTTATCAAAAATAGTTGACAGCCGCATGCGCGTCGGGAGAGATTGCCTTCGGGATTTCAAAGGATAACAAAATGAAGATTTCTGTTGTGGGAGGAGGGATCGGTGGGCTGACGGCGGCATTGTCGCTGCTCCGCCAGGGGTTTGACGTCGACGTGTACGAACAGGCGATCGAACTGAAAGAAGTCGGCGCCGGCGTCCAGGTCAGCGCCAACGGCACGCGGGTTCTGTTTTCGCTCGGGCTGGAAGAAGACATCATGTCGATCGCCTCACAGGCGCAGGGCAAGGAGATTCGTCTCTGGAACACCGGGCAGACCTGGAAACTGTTCGACCTCGGTCCGCTCTCCATCGAGCGTTACGGCTTCCCGTACATTACCATCCACCGCAACGACCTGCACCAGACGCTGGCAGCCGGCGTGCGTCGCATCAAGTCCGATGCGATCAAGCTGTCCAAGAAATGCGTCGGGATAACCCAGGACGACAAGGGGGCGACCATCACCTTCGCCGACGGCGCCACCGCCACTTCGGATATCGTGGTCGGCGCCGATGGCGTGCATTCGAAGATCCGCGAGACGCTGTTCGGCCGCGACGACCCGAAATTCACCGGCATCGTCGCCTGGCGCGGCGTCATCCCGGTCGAGCGCTTGCCGGAGCGCATGCTGCGCCCGGTCGGCACCAACTGGATCGGGCCAGGCGGCCACGTCATCCAGTACCTGCTGCGCGGCGGCAAGCTGATGAACTACGTCTCGGTCGTCGAGCGCGCCGACTGGCAGGTCGAATCCTGGTCGGTCGCGGGCACCGTGGAAGAGTGCCTTGCCGACTATGAAGGCTGGCACGAAGACATCCACACGATGATCAAGGCGATCGACGTGCCCTATAAATGGGCCCTGATGCTTCGCCCGCCGATGGACGAATGGACCCGCGGCCGCGTGACGCTGCTCGGCGACGCCTGCCATCCGACCCTGCCGTTCCTCGCCCAGGGCGCAGTCATGGCGATCGAGGACGGTTTCGTGCTCGCCCGGGCGCTCGCCGAAAACAACGGCAATTACGAAGCGGCTTTTGCCGGTTACGAGGCCGCCCGCGTCGAGCGCACCGGCAAGATCGTTCGTGGTGCGGAAGGCAATCTCAGCCGTTTCCACAATGCTGCGCTGAAGGATCCGAAGCTCGCCGAAGACTATGTCAATGCCGAATGGCAGGAAGACAAGGTCAAGCAGCGCTACGAATGGCTGTTCACCTACGACGCCACCTCCGTGCCGGTCGTGGCGGGAAGCAGGTCGCCGGAAGCGGTCGGTTAAGGCACGATCACAGCTCAATCTCGGAAGCCCGTTCGCCGGTACCGCCGGCTGTGCGGGCGAAGCATACGGGTAGGACACCATGACCACCAAGGCGGAATGGCAGCGGATCCCGCTGATTGTCTCCTTTCCGGAGACCGCGAAATATACCGAGACCTACGGCTTTGCCGGTAATTCCGGCAGGGTCAACCTCGAGGGCCAGCTTCTGCGCGGCGCCGACGCGCCGTCGAAGACGGTCTATGTCTTCATGCACCCCACCTCGACACTGCAACTCCTGCCGATGCCGACGGCGCTTGCCGATGCCGGCCTGCACGTGCTCTGCGCCGCAAGCCGTTATCCGAAGAACGACACTGCCCTGATCATGGAGAAGGTGGCGATCGACCTCGGCAAGTGGCTAGATTATGCCAGAGGCGAACTCGGCTACGAAAAGGTCGTGCTGGTCGGCTGGTCGGGCGGCGGTTCGCTGTCGCTGTTCTATCAGGCGCAAGCCGAGAACCCGACGATCACCCACACGCCGGCCGGCGACGAGGTCAACCTCGTCGAAGCGAGCCTGAAGCCCGCCGACGGCGTGATCTTCATCGCGGCCCACCTGTCGCGTGCCGAAACGCTGACCGAATGGCTCGATCCGTCGGTTCTCGACGAACTGGACCCGGATCTGCGCGACCCGGAATTCGACATCTATTCGCCGGACTGCCCGCACCAGCCGCCCTATTCGGCGGAATTCATCCAGCGCTTCCGGGCTGCCCAGGTTGCCCGCAACCGCAAGATCACCCACTGGGCGCTCGACATGCTGGCGGAGCTGAAGCGCCGCGGCTCGTTCGAGCAGGAGCGCGCCTTCGTCGTCCACCGCACCATGTGCGACGTGCGCTGGTTCGACGGCACCATCGACCCGAACGACCGGCCGATCGGCAGGAGCTATATGGGTGATCCGCGCACGGTCAATGTCGGCCCGGTGGGGCTTGCCCGCTTTACGACGCTGCGTTCCTGGCTTTCGCAATGGAGCTACGACCTGTCGAATGCCAAGGGTCCGATGAACGCGGCGCTGATCAAGCGCTCGCCGGTGCTGCAGATCGAGAACAATGCCGACGAGGCGGTCCCGGCGACCCACAATCCGACGATCCGGGCGGCGCTCGCCACCGAGAACAAGGAATATATGACGATCCCGCGCGCGACCCACTATTACCTCGGCCAGCCGGAGCTTCTCAAAGCCTGCATCGACCGGGTGGTGGACTGGAGCAAGCGGCAGGGGCTGCTGGCATGAAAGCAGTCCGGCGTTCGCCGGGAGCGGGCTCCGGATTTTCGGGAGGTTTGACCGTGAGCTTCAAAGAAAAGCACCACCGCCCAGGCTGGATCGGTGGTGTGCGTGTTTCGTCTCTACTCAAGGCGACTACAGATGAGGATGCGAGGCGGCGCTACGGACTCCCCATCTCCCCACTTGCGGGGGAGATGTCACCAGAGGTGACAGAGGGGGGTGGCTCAGCGAACTCATTGGCCGATGGAAAGTGGAGAACCACCCCCCTCTGCCTGCCGGCATCTCCCCCGCAAGGGGGGAGATCGGAAAGACGCGCCGCCTGGCGCGCCATCAAAAGCCCCACCCTTGGGTGCGGCATAGCTCCCTCTCCCCGCCTGCGGGGAGAGGGTCCCGGCAGGGGGGTGAGGGGCAGATCACAATCGCTGCCCCTCACTGCAGCCTCAAGCCACAGCCGACTTCCTGGCGATCATGCCGGCCTTCTTCTGAATCCACGCCTTCATGGCGTCATGGGCTTCGGAAGCGGCCTGTTCCAGATAGCCGGGCTCTTCGGTGCGGGCCGTCACTTCGAGGCGGAGGCCGTTCGGGTCGAAGAAGTAGATCGAGTTGATGAACTCGTGGTCGATGACGTCGGTGGTCTTCACGCCGGCATCCTGAAGGCGCTTCTTCATCTGAAGAACCTCCTCGACGGAATCGACTTCCATGGCGAAGTGCTGGACCCAGTCCGGGGTGTTCGGCGAGGGAAGCGGCAGGATGTTTTCGCCGAGGTCGAAGAAGGCCATGTAGGAGCCGTCGCCGAGTTCGAAGAAGAAATGCGCGTAGGGCTTTTCTTCGCCCGTCGACGGCACCTTGTCGGCGGTCATGCAGTTGACCAGCGGCAGGCCAAGCAGGTCCTCGTAGAACTTGCGGGTCTCCTCGCCATCGCGGCAGGGGTAGGAAAAGTGATAGAGTTTGCGAAGCTTTGGTGCGTCGACCATGGTGGTTCCTCCATATCCAAGCTTGTTGCATTGGCCGTGATGGTAGGCTTTTGCCGACCCTCCCATGTCCACCTTGCAGGTGGACATGCCCCCGACAGATTTGTTCTCAACCCTGGAGGCGTCAATGCCTGCGCTTGATGGAAACAACGTGACCGTCATGGCTGCCCTCATGAACGAGCTCGGCGAGCCCGGCTTCCCCGAAAAAATGCTGGAAACCCTGCGCGGCGTCGCCGGCACCGATTTCTGTTCCGCCTTCCAGGCCGAGGAAGACGGGTCGCTCTCCTATCTCTTCGCCTGCGGTTATCACTCGACCATTCCGGGCTTTGCCGAGCGCGCGTCGCTCGATTACGCCCGCCGCTATTGGCAGCGCGACCGGGTGACCCGCCAGATGCTGAACGGAGGCCCCGGACTTGCCAAGGTGCAGGTGGTGCGCCAGGCCTGGAACGGCATCCGTGACCCCGAATACCGCCGCGACTGTTACGAGCGCGCCCATGTGCTCGAACGCCTGACCATCTATCACTCGGAGGAACCGCGGATCTTCGCCAGCCTCTATCGCACCCGCGAAAGCGGCCCGTTCCCGCTCTCCGCGGTCGAACGGCTGGAAGCCTTCGCACCGCTCCTGATGGCCATGGTCGTCAAGCATGTGCGCCTGCAGGGCCGGCCGCAGACGGTGCCCTTGCATCCGCCGCTGCAGGAGATCGCCGGGCGGCTGCTGCAGGCGGGGTTTGCACTTTCGGGCCGTGAGGCCGAGGTTTCCGCCGGCCTGCTGCTCGGCCGCACGCATCGGGAAATTTCCGAAAAGGTCGGGCTCGCGCTTTCGAGCATCGTCACCTACCGTCAGCGCGCCTATCGCAAGCTCGGGGTCAGCGATCGGCGCGGGCTCGAAGCGCTTTATGAAGGAATTTCGCGCGTCTAACACAACAATTCGAGGAGGGATTTCAGATGATTTCGATCAAGGACCGTATTGCCATCGTCACCGGCGCCAGCTCGGGCATCGGCTGGGGTATCGCCAAGGCGATTGCCACTGAGGGCGCCGTCACCGTGCTTGCCGCCCGCAGCACTGACAAGCTTGAAAAACTGGCGGCCGAGATCGAGGCCGAAGGCGGCCAAGCGTTCGTCGTGCCGACCGACGTTACCGACGACGCGCAGGTCGAAAAGCTGTTCGCCACGGTGAAGGAAAAATATGGCCGGCTCGACATCCTGATCAACAATGCCGGCATTGCCGACCATACGCCGGTCGAAAAGCTCACCAACGAGCGCTGGCACGAGGTGATCGGGGCAAACCTGCACTCGGTCTTCTATTGCAGCCGCGCCGCCTTCGTCATCATGCAGGAACAGAAGCGCGGCCGGATCATCAACATGGGCAGCCTGTCGTCCAAGGTTCCGCGCGGCCATACCGCCGCCTATACGGCGAGCAAGTTCGCGCTCGAGGGCCTCACCCGCTCGCTCGCTGTCGACGGCCGCGAGCACGGCATTGCGGTCTCCATGGTGCATCCTGGCTCGACGGTCAGCTCGCTGGTTCCCGGCGTTACCGACAAGGTCCGACCCGCAACGATGATGCCTCTGGATGTGGCGCGGATCGTCGTGCTGATGGCGACCCTGCCGGACGACGTGAACCTTTACGAAAGCATCATCCTGCCGGTCGAAATGCCATTCCTCGGCCGCGGTTAAGCCGGTTCAGCACGGTGTCAAACGGCTTTCTTTTCGCAAGGCCCGAAACTGAAAGCCGCTTGACGCATATTCGGGTCCCTGATATCCATTTCCCCAGTAGGGAGAATTTGCTATGGAAAACCAGACCGAATCCGCTGCCGCCGGCCAGAACAATGGCAAGTGGGGCGAATATGTTACCGTGGATTTCGACGAGGGCATCGCCTGGGTGACGCTCAACCGTCCAAAGCAGCGCAATGCCATCAACCCGGGCATCGTCTGGGAAATGAACGCGATCATGGACGCGCTGGAAGAAGACGACCGTTGCAAGGTGATGGTCGTCACCGGCGCGGGCGAATCTTTCTCGGCCGGCATGGACCTCAAGGAATATTTCCGCGCTACCGACAAGGTGCCGCCGATCCAGCGCGAACGCCTGTTCCGGGCGAACGCCGCATGGCAGTGGCGTCGGATGATGTATTTCCCGAAGCCGACCATCTCCATGGTCAACGGCTGGTGTTTCGGCGGCGCCTTCCAGTTCCTGGTCGGCTGCGACCTGGCCATCGCCTCGGAAGACGCGATCTTCGGCCTTTCTGAAATCAACTGGGGCATCATCCCGGCCGGTATCGTCACCAAGTCGGTGCTGGAGACGATGAGCTTTCGCGACGCGATGTATTACATCATGACCGGGGAAACCTTCACCGGCCGGCAGGCTGCCGAAATGAAGCTGGTCAACAAGGCCGTTTCGCCGGAAGAACTGAAGGCCGAGACCCGCAAGCTCGCCATGACGCTGATCGGCAAGAACCCCTTCGTGCTGCGCCAGGCCAAGACTGCCTGCCGTTTCACCCGCGATCTCACCTGGGAACAGGCTGGTGAATATCTGATGGCGAAGTCCGATCAGACGGAACTCCGCGACCCGGAAAACGGCCGCAATACCGGCATGAGTCAATTCCTGGACGAGAAATCCTTCCGCCCGGGCCTCGGTGCCTACCGTCGCGACTAAGAAGTGGCTCCCATGGCTGATACGATGACCACCGCTCCCAAGACGCTCGATCCGGCCAAGCCGTTCGATCTTGACCGTCTGCTGCGCCCACGATCGATCGCGATCGTGGGCGCGTCGCCGGATCCCGCTTCGATCGGCGGCGGCGTGCTCGCCAATCTCGAACTCTTCAAATATGCCGGCGACTTGCATCTCGTCAGCCGTTCGCGCGACGAGATCAACGGCCGCCCCTGCGTGAAGACCATCGGCGACCTTCCTGATGGCATCGACGTGGTGATCCTCATCGTGCCCCAGGTGGCGATCAAGGACTCGGTTCTTGCCTGCGTCGAGCGGGATGTGGCGGGCGTCATCGTCTACTCTTCCGGTTTTGCCGAAGCCGGCGAGGAAGGCCGCCGGCAGCAGGATGAGCTTACCGAGATCTGCCGTAAGGCGGGCATGGCGATGCTCGGACCCAACTGCATGGGCTATACCAACTATGTCGACGGCATTCCGCTGACTTTCGAGCCGGTTGACCTTCGAGGCGTCGGCGAGCGCTCCAGAGTCGCGATCGTCGCCCAGAGCGGCGCGACGGCGGCCAATATCCGCTTCGCCATGCATTCCCGCGAAATCGCGGTTTCCTATGTGATCGCCACCGGCAACGAGGCGGTGATCGCCGCCGAGGACCTGGTCGGCTGGCTGATCGAGGACAAGGACAACGCCGTCGTCGCGGTCTATGTCGAACAGGTCAAAAACTCCCAAAAGTTCCTCACCGTCGCGCGGCGCGCCCGCGAGCTCGGCAAGCCGATCGTGATGCTGCATCCGGGCTCAAGCGAGCGCGGCAAGCAGGCGGCGCAATCGCATACCGGCGCGCTTGCCGGCGACCATGCGCTGATGCAGACGGCCGTGCGCAACGAGGCCGTCGCGCTGGTCGAGACGACCGACGAACTGTTCGACGTCACCGCGATCCTGGCGCGTTATCCGTCGCCGCCGCCGGGCGAGGCGGGCATCGTCACCAATTCCGGCGCCATCCGCGGCCTCTGCTTCGATTTCTGCGAACGCGTCAGCCTGCCGATCGCGACGCTGTCGGACGAGGTGCATGCCGAGCTTGCAACGCAAGTGCCGCCTTACGTCCATGTCGACAACCCGTTCGACATCGGCACGACCGGCTTCTCCAATCCCGGTATTTTCGGCACGTCCACGGCGGCTATGCTGAAGGATCCGAATGTGGGCATCGTCTTCCTGTCGCACGCGGGCGGCTCGCGGCCGATGCAGATCAAGAAGTCGGACGCCATCATCCCAGTCGCCGCGACCGCGACAAAGCCGGTCATCCTCAACATCGTCGGCGACGACTATCCGCTCGACCCGACCTTCATGAAGGCGGTGCGCGACAGCGGCATTCCGTTCTTCCGCTCGCCGGAACGCGCCATGCGCGCCATGGCGGTGGTGATGAATTATGCGGCGGCCCTCGCCGCCACGAAGGACCGGGCGCCGGAAGGCGCACGGATCGCCAAACTGCCACCCCCCGGCCTCGTGGTTGAGTATGAAGGAAAGCGGATCCTTACCGACCTCGGCATCCACATCCCGAAGGGCGCCTTGGCCAAATCCGCCGACGAAGCCGCGAAGATCGCAACCGATATCGGTTATCCGGTCGTCATGAAGGCGCAGGCAGCCGAGCTTGCTCACAAGAGCGATGTAGGGGGCGTCATCGTCAATATCGCCGACGAGCCGGCGCTGCGGGCGGCGCATGAAAAGATGTATGCCAGCATTGCCAGGCACAAGCCGGGCCTTAAGCTCGACGGCGTGCTGATCGAGGGCATGGCGCGCCAGGGCCTCGAAATGGTGGTCGGCGCCAAGCGCGATCCGCAATGGGGTCCGGTCGTGCTGGTCGGCCTCGGCGGCGTCTGGATCGAGGCTCTCGCCGATGCCCGCCTGCTGCCGGCCGATATCAGCCGCGAGCGGGCAATCGCCGAGATCCGCAAGTTGAAGGCTTCGAAGCTGCTCGGGGCCTTCCGTGGCCAGCCGGCCCGCGATGTCGAGGCCATCGCCGACGTGGTCGTCAAGCTCGGCGCGCTGATGCGCTCGCAGCCTCAGATCGTCGAAGTCGATATCAACCCGCTCGTTGTCTACGGCGAGGGGGACGGGGCTTTGGCTCTCGACGCGCTATTCGTGGTGCGCTGAGAGCTTCGGCTCCTGCAGTTTTTTAAGGTCGCCGCGAGGGAGGATACCGTGACGCAGACCCAGTCCTATGGTGAATTGAAGCTGTTTGTGGATGGCGAGTGGCTCGGTGCAGAAGGCCGGGTGACGGAAGACGTCATCAATCCGGCCACCGGCGAGCCGATCGGCGCTCTGCCGCATGCGACCGCGGCGGACCTTGAGCGAGCCGTGGCCGCCGCCACCCGTGAATTCAAGGCCTGGAAGGCAACGACCGCCTTCGATCGCGCCAAGATCATCCGCAAGGCAGCCGACATCCTGCGCGAACGGGCGAACGAAATCGGCCGGCGCATGGTGCTCGACCAGGGCAAGCCGCTCGCCGAGGCGATCCCTGAAGTCCATATCTCGGCCGACATTCTCGACTGGACCGCCGACGAGGGCCGCCGCACCTATGGCCGCATCGTGCCCTCGCGCGTGCCCGGCGCCCGCTGGATGGTCACCAGGGAGCCGGTCGGCCCGGTCGCCGGCTTCACGCCCTGGAATTTCCCGGGCGTCATCCCGGCCCGCAAGATCTCGGCCGCACTCGCGACCGGCTGCACCATGGTCATCAAGCCCTCGGAAGAGACGCCGTCGACCGTGCTCGAAATCGCTCGCGCACTGCAGGATGCCGGCCTGCCGAACGGCGTGCTGAACGTTGTGCACGGCAAGCCGGCGGACGTCTCCGAACACCTGATCGCCTCGGACGGCATCCGCAAGATCACCTTCACCGGCTCCACCACGGTGGGCCAGCATCTCGCTGTTCTCGCCGCGCAAGCAGGCGTCAAGCGCGCCACGATGGAACTTGGCGGCCACGCCCCCGTGCTGATCTTCGAAGATGCCGATATCGACCATGCCATCCGCGTCATGGTGCATGCGAAATACCGCAATGCCGGGCAGGTCTGCATCTCGCCGACCCGGTTCTACGTGCATGACAGCGTCCACGACAAGTTCGTCGACGGCTTTGCCAAGGCGGCGTCCGCTTTGAAGGTCGGCGACGGCCTCGATCCGTCGAGCCAGATGGGACCGCTTGCCAACAGCCGTCGCGTGCCGGCGATGGAGCGTATGGTCGCCGATGCCGTCCAGCGCGGCGCCAAGGTGAAGGCCGGCGGCGAGCGCGGCAGCAATCGCGGTTATTTCTTTCAGCCGACGGTTCTCTCCGACGTGCCGCAGGATGCGATCATCATGAATGACGAGCCGTTCGGCCCGGTCGCCGTCACTGCCCGCTTCACCTCCTTTGACGAGGTGATCGAGCAGGCGAACCGGCTGCCCTACGGGCTTGCCTCCTATGCCTTCACCCGGTCGAGCCAGACCGCGGCGATGGTCAGCGACGCGATCGAGGCCGGCATGGTCGGCATCAACAACAACTTCATCTCGATGGCCGAAACGCCGTTCGGCGGCGTCAAGCAGAGCGGTTACGGCTCCGAAGGCGGCACCGAGGGCATGGACGCCTATCTCGTTACCAAAATGACCAGCCTGTCATAAGGTCCCGGACCTTTAGGAGAACATGATGACCATTGAAGCAAGCGATCTGGGCGGAGAGAACGTCAAGGTTGAATTCGAAGACGGCATTGCCTGGGTAAAGCTGAACCGCCCGGACAAGCGCAACGCCATGAGCGTCGGCCTTGCCGAAGACATGATCCGGGTGCTCGACGCGCTTGAAATCGACGACCGCGCCGGCGTCGTCATCCTCACCGGCGAGGGCGACGCCTTCTCAGCCGGCATGGACCTCAAGGACTTCTTCCGCGCCACCGACGGTGTGTCGGACGTCAAGCGCATGCGGGCCTACCGCTCGACCCGCGCCTGGCAATGGCGCCTGCTGATGCACTACGCCAAGCCGACCATCGCCATGGTCAACGGCTGGTGTTTTGGCGGGGCCTTCACGCCGTTGATCTGCTGCGATCTGGCGATCGCCTCGGAAGATGCGGTGTTCGGCCTTTCGGAAATCAACTGGGGCGTCATCCCCGGCGGCGTCGTCTCCAAGGCGATCTCGACACTGATGAACGACCGTAAGGCGATGTACTACGTCATGACCGGCGAAAAGTTCGGCGGCAAGATGGCCGAACAACTCGGCCTGGTGAACGAGGCGGTGCCGGCCGACAAGCTGCGGGAGCGCACCGTCGAGATCGCCCGCGTGCTCCTCGAAAAGAACCCGACCGTGCTCCGCCAGGCCCGCATGGCCTATAAATACGTGCGCGAGATGACTTGGGAAGAGTCGGCCGAATACCTCACCGCCAAGGCCGACCAGACGACGTTCGTCGACCCGGAAAAGGGCCGCGAAAAGGGACTGTCGCAGTTCCTGGATACGAAGACCTACCGGCCGGGGCATGGGGCGTATAAGCGCGAGGAGTGAGGGCTTCTGTGCGCCAGACGCACAAAGCTGATGGAGGCGTGGAGCGGCGCGGCAAGCCGATCTCCCCCTTGAGGGGGAGATGCCCGGCAGGGCAGAGGGGGTGCCGCGGCACGCTCTTCGGCAGTTGAGTTCGCGGCGCCACCCCCCTCTGTCACCTCCGGTGACATCTCCCCCTCAAGGGGGAGATTCGGGAGTTTGCCGCGCCGTCTCACTTCATCTAATCGCGAGAAGCGACCATGGACCTGAACTATTCGGACGAGCAGCTTCTGTTAAAGGAAAGCGCAGAACGTTTCCTCAAGGAACGCTATGACTTCGAGAAGCGCAACAAGATCATCGCATCGGAAACGGGCGTCGATGCCGCGATCTGGTCGGAGATGGCCGATCTCGGCTGGCTTGCGCTGCCATTCGCAGAAGAGAACGGCGGGCTTGGTGGCGGTCCGGTGGAAATCTCGCTGACCATGGAAGCGGTCGGCTGGGCGCTGGTGGTCGAGCCCTATCTCTCGTCCGTCATCCTCGCCGGCGGGCTGGTCGAAAAGCTTGGCTCCGAAGAACAGAGAGCTGAAATCCTCGGTGGCCTGATCGCCGGCACGTCGCGCCCGGCGCTGGCGCATACGGAGCGCCAGACCGGTTTCGACCTCGACAATATTGCCGCAACCGCCACGAAGAGTGTGGATGGCTACACCATCTCCGGTGAGAAGCCGCTGGTTCCCGGCGGCTCCTTCGCGGATGTCTTTCTGGTCTCGGCCACGCTCGACGGGACAGTAAAATTGTTTGTTGTACCTGCGGATTCTGCCGGCCTGACCTCGACCCAAGTGAAACTCGTCGATGGCAGCCGTGCCAGCGATCTCGTTCTCGACAACGTCCCGGTGCTCGCCTCGGCGCTGCTCGGTGCCGCGGCAGATACGCTCGCCGAAATCGAAGCGGCTTACGACCGCGCCAATGCGGCGCTCGCCTCGGAAGCGGTCGGCATCATGGATGCGCTGATGGATGCGACCGTTGCCTATACCAAGGAGCGCGTGCAGTTCGGCAAGCCGCTCGCCGCCTTCCAGGCCCTGCAGCACCGCATGGCCGAGATGGCGGTGAAATGCCAGGAGGCCCGCGGCTCCGCACTGCTCGCGACGCTTTCCGTCGATGCGCCGCGCCCGATGCGCATCCGCGGCGTTTCCGGCGCCCGTGCCAAGATCGGCAAGGTCTCCCGCTCCGTCGCACAGGAGGCGATCCAGTTGCATGGCGCGATGGGCTTTTCGGAAGAGATGCCGATCGGCGCCTGGTTCCGCCGGCTCTACGCGATCGAAAACACGTTTGGCACCACCGCGGACCACCTGAAGCGCTATGGCGAGATCATCCGCGATCCTGCCATGCTCTCCGGCAGCCTGTTGCGCGAGCCCGTCTGAGGAGATTATCCATGGATCTGTTGATGACGGAAGAAGAGGTCCGCTTCCGCAACGAGGTTAGAACCTTCTTGGACACTCATCTGGACGAGGGCCTGAAGCGCGCCGAGCGGCTGAATCCCAGCTTCCTCGCAGACCCCGCCGTCGGCCTCAAATGGCAGGCGAAGCTCAACGACAAGGGCTGGGTCGCCCCGTCCTGGCCGAGGCAATATGGCGGCACCGGCTGGACGCTCGCCGAGCGCTACATTTTCGACCAGGAATGCGAACGCGCCGGCGAGCCGCATTTCCGCGGCGCCTCGATCAAGATGATCGCCCCGGTCATCATGCGCTACGGCAACGAGGCGCAGAAGAGTTTCTACCTGCCGCGCATCCTGAATGGCGAGGATGTCTGGGCGCAGGGCTATTCCGAACCCGGCTCCGGCTCCGACCTCGCATCGCTGAAGACCAGGGCGGTGCTCGACGGCGACCAATACATCGTCAACGGCTCAAAGATCTGGTCGACGCTGGCGCATCACGCCACGCGGATGTTCGCGCTGGTGCGCACTGCCGATACGGGCAAGAAGCAGGAAGGCATCACCTTCATCCTGATCGACCTGAAATCGCCCGGCGTCACCATCCGGCCGATCCGCTCGATCTGCGGCACGCACGAGTTCAACCAGGTCTTCTTCGACGACGTGAAAGTGCCGGTCTCCGACCGCATCGGCGAGGAGGGCGAGGGCTGGGACATCGCAAAGTACCTGCTCGAATTCGAGCGGGGCGGCGCCTTCGCGGGCGGCATGCTGCGCGCCATGCTGGCGCGCCTCCAACGGCTCGCCTCGGAACCACTGCCCGGCGGGCGAAAAATGATCGACGATCCGCTATTCATGGCGCGCTTCGCCGAGATCGCCACGGATGTCGACGCCAATGACATGCTGGAGCTTTCGGCCATGTCCAAGGTCCAGGCGGGTGGCAATCCGGGGTCGGTGCCGTCCTCGACGATGAAGATCGAGCGCAGCCGCATCCGCCAGTCGATCGCCGAACTCGCCGCCTCGATCCTCGGCACGGATGCGCTGCGCTGGGAAGAGCACCGGCCGCTGCACGAACTGCCGGAGGGAAGTGAGATCGACGAAGAGTGCAAGGTTGCCTCCGCCGTCTATTTCAATTCCCGCTCCCAGAGCATTTTCGGCGGCAGCAACGAGATTCAGCTGGAGATCATCGCGAAGACGCTGCTGCGGTGAACGTCTTCTGAAACCATATCCCCCTCCAGCGCGTTACCAGCCGGACCTTATCAACCCGGAGAACGCCCGTTGGATATCATCCGCATTCTGCTCGCCTTCATCCTGCCGCCGCTCGGCGTGTTCCTGCAGGTGGGGCTCGGCCTGCATTTCTGGCTGAATATCCTGCTCACCCTCTGCGGCTGGCTTCCCGGCATCGTGCATGCGCTGTGGGTGATCCTCAAGAAATAACCGGATCGAACCCGCGTCGCCTCTGAAAGAAGCAGCCGGGTCCGGGGGCTAGGCAGCGATATCGGCGATTTCGCCCGACTGCCAGAGAATGCGTGGATCGGACATGTCGCCGCTTTCCATATCGACCTGAACCGAATAGGCCGCGACCCCGACGAAACGGTCGGCCATGGCGCGGGCGATCTTCTCTGCCGAAGCGGCGTTCGACGCCACGCGCATCTCACCAGGCGTCACGTTGCCCCGGACTTTCTTGAACGGCAGCACGATGAATTTTTCTGACCTGGACATGGCGTTTCCTTCTTTGCGCCACTCTGTCGATATGCGTGCTGCGAAGTCAACAGCGGCCATCGGAAATCGCCCTGTCCCTCAATTTGACACGAGTTTGCGCCGCCGGGATAATGGCTCCGTTCCAGCGGGTCCGGTTTGACGGGAGGGAGACTCGGGTCTTCTATCGGCTCGAAGGCGAAAAGCTGAAGGCGCTGGCCGGTCGGGAGTGGCTATTCCTTGCTGCGGAATAAAGTCCCATCACCGAAAGTTGAAGCCAGGCTCGCGGAGGAGAGTCGCCCACGGTCGCCTCTGTGTTACAGTTTTAAGAAATCGATAACGCAGTGATTGGATTGGCAATGCTTACAACACTCGCGATGCTCATGAGCCTTTCCGCCGCTGCCACCGCCCCTATGGTCGCGCAGCAAAAGGGAGGTGAAGTCGATGTGGAACTGGTCCTCGCGGTCGATACGTCCCGCTCGATGGACTACGAGGAAGTCCGCGTCCAGCGCGAGGGATATCTCGAGGCGCTCAAGCACAAGGAATTCATCGACGCGGTGAAGACCGGGCTGACCGGCCGCATCGCCATCAGCTATTTCGAATGGGCCGGCGACGTGGTGCCGGATTCGATCATCGACTGGACAGTCATCGAAAACGAGCAGGACGCGATCAATTTCGCCGCCAAGCTCGAGGCCCGGCCCATCAATACCCAGCGCCGCACTTCGATTTCCGCCGCGATCACCCAGGGCGCAACGATGATCGTCGCCAATTCCTATCGTGGCATGCGTCAGGTGATCGACATTTCCGGCGACGGGCCGAACAATTCCGGCAATCCGGTCGTGCCGGTCCGTGGGAAGGCGCTGGAAGCCGGCATCATCATCAACGGCCTGGCGATCATGCTGAGGCCCTCCGGCGCGCCGGGCGGGCTCGACAAATATTACGGCGACTGCGTCATCGGCGGCCCCGGCTCCTTCGTCCTGCCGGTTCACAAGATCGAGGATTTCGCCGTTGCCGTGCGCCGCAAGCTGGTCCTGGAGATCAGTGGCCTCACGCCGCCGGCAACCGTGCAGAAGGTCGCCACTAACCAGCCTTCCAGCGACTGCCTGGTCGGCGAGAAGCAATGGCAGGATCTGTTCGATCGGTGATGCCTTGTCCCGCGTTCTCGTCCGGGCGGAACATTTGATCCGATTTCAGAGTTTCTTTCCGCTTATCGCAAGAGGGAAAGGAGCCGGCATTGAACGGGGCCAGGGCGGAACGGGGCAATGACGTAGGCGAAAGCCGGGATTTCCTGATCGGCCTCGGACGTGGCGCGGCCGGCGCCATGCTGTTCGGTATCCCGATGTTAATGACCATGGAGCTCTGGCAGCTCGGGTTCTATATCGAACGCTGGCGCCTGTTCCTGTTGCTGATCGCCAATATCCCGCTTCTCATATTGCTCGCCCACCGGATCGGTTTCGAACGCACGTCCACCGCGGCGGAAGCCTGTCGCGACGCCACCATCGCCTATGGCCTCGGCATTATCATAGCCGCAGCGGTCCTCATCATGCTCGGCGATATCAAGCCCCACATGCCGCTTTCCGAAATGCTCGGCAAGATCGCCATACAGTCCGTGCCGGCAAGCATCGGCGCGCTGCTTGGCCGTTCCCAGCTCGGCGGACAGTCCGGGAATGATGAACACGAGGACGACCGGGAGGAGGATGAGGGGCAAGGCGGTGGCGCGGTGCCCGACGAAATTTCCACCAGCTACAGCCGCGAACTCTTTCTGATGGCAGTCGGCGCCCTCTTTCTAAACCTCAACGTCGCTCCGACGGAGGAAATCATCCTGATCGCCTACAAGATGACGCCCTGGCACGCGCTCGTCACCATCGGCCTGTCGATCGCCATCATGCACGGGTTCGTCTATGCGGTCGCCTTCAAAGGCACTCATGAAATTTCGAACGAAACGCCGTGGTGGCACGCCTTCTTCCGCTTCACTTTGCCAGGCTACATGGTCGCCATGCTGATCAGCCTCTACGTGCTTTGGACCTTCGGCCGGCTCGACGATACGGCGCCGACGCAGATGCTGATGTCGGCGATCGTCCTGAGTTTCCCCGGCGCAATCGGGGCCGCCGCCGCCCGCCTCATCCTGTAACGAGTGACCCTCGATGACAACCACAGCCAACAAGCGCCACACCGAAGTCAAGGAGCCACACTGGATCGAATGGGCGACCGGCGCGGTTTCGGCGCTCGTCGTTGTCGCCACCATCTCCTGGGTCGCCTACCAGGCATGGACGCAGGACGACATGCAACCGGAATTCTCAATCGCCATCACGGAGAGGCGCCAGACCGAAGGCGGCTACCGTGTCGCCTTCGATATCGCCAACAAGGCGACGGCGACGGCTGCTGCCGTTACCGTACGAGGCGAGATTCTGGATGGCGGCAACATCGTCGAGGACGCAGACGTCACCTTCGACTACGTGCCGGCGCAATCCAAATCCTCCGGCGCCGTCCTGTTTTCTCAGGATCCGGGGGCTCGCGAGGTGCGGGTCCGGGCGGTCGGGTATATCGATCCGTGAGGGATTGCGGAAATCACCCCGGCAAGTCGCCGGATTACTCCGGCGCCACGGAGATGTAGCGTCTGGCAATCATCCAGCACGCCAGTGCCCAGGTCGCGCCGGCGCACCAGCCGCCAAGGACGTCGGTCGGGTAGTGGACGCCGAGATAGACACGGCTGAAACCGATGATGAATGTCAGGACGATCGCCGCGCCGATCAGGAAGATCCGCGTCGAGCGGTAGGGTTGGGCGCGCGACAGCAGCGCTCCGAGCGTCAGATAGGTGACGGCCGACAGCATTGCGTGGCCGCTTGGAAAACTGAGATCGCTGACTTCGACCAGATGCGGCACGATATCCGGCCTCGGACGTGCCACGCCGAGCTTCAGCAACGAACTCAAAAGCCAGCCGCCGGCGATCGACAGGAACATGAAGAGCGCGATCGCCTTTTGCCGCGACAGCAGGAGGAAGGCCGTTCCCATCACGGTCATCAGGGTCAGCACGGTGACGCCGCCGAGCGCCGTGATGTCTCCCATGGCATGATTGAGCCAATAGGGTCCGAGCGGCGTCGCAAGATCTGTGGCGTTGCGCAGGGCCAGAAGAATCTTCTCGTCGAAGGCATGGGTCTCGCCTTCCAGAACCTCGTCGGTCAACCGGAAGAAGACGAAAAGCCCGCCTGCCAGAAAGGCGACCATCATCAAGCCGATCGGCTCGAAAGTCATGACCCTTTCGACCACTCTGCGTGTCACGCGCTGATGGAATGCCATTCAAACTCCTTGCTCAATTTCAGTTCACGGCCGACCGCATCGCGCGGAGCGGCCGATCCATCGAAGGCGGCTGCACGATCCTGTACCGGGCCTCGATCAATCCATAGAGGCCGAAGGCGAAAAGTCCGATTGCCGCCATTCCATAGAGGATAGCTCCGAACGGAAGCTGGCGCACCCACGCGAGCGCATCCGCCAGGCCGCCGGCCTGGTTCGGATCGACAGCGAAGGCGGCATAGATGAAGAACCCGCCGATAATGAGGAATATGACGCCCCGCGCCAGCAGGCCGTAGGCACAGATGCCATTGAGGACAGCTCGCTGTTCGAATCCGCTTTCGAAAAAGCGAAGATATCCACGTTTGAAGCCCTTGGCCGCCTGGGCGCAGCCGGCACCGATGATCGCAAGGCCGACGCCTGCGACAAGATAGCGACCGAACGGCTGCTGCATCAGCCAGGCGGTCCAGCTTTCGCGGGCTCCGGACGATCCCGCGCCGAAGCCGAGATGCAGGGCCTGCCCGACCGCGTAGAAGGCGAGACCGGTATAGGTGGCGGCGCTGACGAGAAGACCCGCCCTGACCAGATACCCTTTCGCATTGTTCTGATGCCGGTCGGTGTTGAGGATCGATTGCGCCACTCGCCAGAGGATGAAGCCGATCAGGCCCATGCCGATCACGCCGAGCCAGATTTGTCCGAAAGGCTGTTCCAATACGATCTGCAGCGCGGAATTGGAATCGGGCTCTCCACCGCCGAGGGTCGAGAGCGACGCCATGCCGGCGATCAGGACGTATACGGCCCCCCTGGCCGCATACCCGGACCTCGCCAGCCATTCCAGTTTCCTGTCCTTGTCCATTCCGATCTCCTCGAAAGATCGACAGGAACGTGCCTGGATGGCCGCGGTTCCGGAAGGTAGCCGATGCCCCTGTTTCTCCTCCCGGCCAATTCCGCGAACCGCTGACGCAGGGGCGGCGCAATGGGGCCAACTCACGCTTGGAACAATTCGGTGATAATTCGTGTGCAACGGGCGTGGGATCATTCTTCCGCCACATGCGTTTCCCAACGCTGCCAAATCCGCTCGCACGAGTCTCAACAGGGGCGGCTGAATAATTAAAGGAGTACAGGGATGAAGAAGATTGTTGCCGTGGCGCTCGCCGCTTTGCCGGTCGTGACCAGCGCCGGAGCCGCCTTTTCCGCCGATGTGATCGCCCGCCGGGATCGTGTCCCGGTTTATGAAGAACAGGACCAGCGCGGCGGCGTTCGCATCGGTTATCTCGATTGCTCGATCGGCGGCGGCGTCGGTTACGTGCTTGGTTCCGCCAAGGAAGCCGATTGTGTCTTTACGACGGCGATCGGCAGTGAACCGCTCGACCGTTATACCGGTGTGGTGCGCAAGATGGGCGTAGATCTCGGCTTCACGACCCGCTCGCGGCTGATCTGGGCCGTCTTCGCCCCGACCGCCGGTTATCACCACGGTTCGCTGGGCGGCCTCTATCAGGGCGCGACGGCTGAAGCCACCGTCGGTGCCGGCATCGGCGCCAATATCCTCGTCGGCGGTACCGCGGGTTCCATCCACCTGCAGACGGTGAGCGTTACCGGCCAGCTCGGCCTCAACGTCGCCGCAACCGGCACGTCGGTCACCCTGACGCCAGCGGGCTGAGCATTCCACGCTTCCCCTTCCCGGAAGCGGGGAGGGGACCCACATGAGGTAGACACTTTTGCAAGCAGGAGTTTCTCGCCGGCCTCTTGCTCCACGCCGTCCACATTCATACCTTAAAGAGACGGTATGGTTGGCCTTTGCAGACCCTTGCGGGGTTCCGGACCGCGTATTGCCTCATCAGGATTTGCATCATGGATATCGAGAAAAGTTTACGGTCGGTCGTGGCCGTGCGTGCTTCAATTCCGGACAACGCCTTTACGGCCAATACTCTCGGCACCCGCCGGGAAGGTAGCGGCGTGGTGATCCGCGAAAACGGGTTGGTGCTGACGATCGGTTACCTGATCACCGAAGCAGAGGACGTCTGGCTGACACGCCAGGACGGCCGCGTCGTGCCGGCCCATGCGCTGGCCTATGATCAGGAAAGCGGTTTCGGCCTCGTGCAGGCCATGGCGCCGCTGGATCTGCCGGCGCTTCAGATCGGCGATTCCGCGACCGCGACGCTCGGCGATCCAATTATCTTCGCCGATGGCGAGGGAGAATATGTGCGCGGCAACATCGTCGCCAAGCAGGAATTCGCGGGGTATTGGGAATATCTGCTGGATGAGGCGATCTTCATCGCACCCGCCCACCCCTCTTGGGGCGGGGCGGCGCTGATCGATACGGAAGGCAAGCTGCTTGGGGTCGGATCGCTGCGCCTGCAGATGAGCCGCGGCGGCGAGATCGCCGACATCAACATGGTCGTGCCTGTCAACCTTTTGAAGCCTATCCTCGACGATCTCCTCAATCGCGGCGAATTCAACCGCCCGCCACGCCCCTGGCTCGGGGCGATGTCGGCGGAAAGCAATGGCGAAGTCGTGGTCATGAGCGTCACCGAAAACGGTCCGGCGGCAAAGGCGGGGCTCAAGCGCGGCGACGTGATTTCGGAAATCCGCGACGGCGAGGTCGACGGGCTCGCGGACTTCTACCGCAAGATCTGGAACAGCGGGCCTCCGGGTGCCGAAATCCCGATGCGCATTTTGCGCGACGGACGGGAGGCCTGGCTCAGAGTGAAGTCGGCGGATCGGAATGATTTTCTGAGGAAACCGCAGTTGCAGTGATTGCCGCAATTTGGCGGGCAGAGGGCTGCGAGGCCGGCTTCCATCGGGCTACCTCAACAGGATCGCCCGGAAATCATTGACGTTGGTGCCGGTTGGCCCCGTTTCGAATATGTCGCCAATCGCGGCAAATCCTGAAAAGCTGTCATTGCCGTCAAGCAGCTTCCGTCCGTCGAGCCCGGCGGCCCGCAGGCGTCTCGCCGTCGTGCCGTCCGCGAAAGCGCCGGCATTGGTTTCCGAGCCGTCGATCCCATCCGTATCGGCGGCCAGGGCGGTGATGTCGTGGCCGTCGATCGCCAGCGCCAGAGCCAGCACGAATTCGCCGTTGCGGCCACCCTTGCCGCCTTTCGCCCGTAGCGTCACTGTGGTCTCCCCGCCGGACAGCAGAACCGCCGGCTTTGCGAACGGCCGGTCGCGGAGCGATACTTCGCGCGCAAGGGCCGCATGCACCAGGGCCACGTCGCGCGCTTCGCCTTCGACGGAGTCGGAAAGGATATAAGGCGTCACGCCATGGGCGCGGGCGACCTCGGCGGCCACCTCCAGCGAGACGCCGGCCGACGCTATGACAAAATGCTCGTGGCGGGCAAAGACCGGATCGTCCGGGTCCGGTGCGTCGGCGGCTGGCGAGTTCAGATGCGCGATCATCGCCGCCGGCAGCTTCAGTTTGTATTGCTCGACGATGGCGAGCGCATCCTGGCGTGTCGTGGTATCCGGAATGGTCGGGCCGGAGGCGACGAAGGCGGGGTTGTCGCCTGGAATATCCGAGACGATCAGGCTGACGACGCGGGCCTTGGTCGCTGCCGCAAGCCTGCCGCCCTTGATGGTCGACAGATGTTTGCGAACCACGTTCATGGCCGAGATCGGCGCGCCGGAGGCAAGCAGCATCTCGTTCAACGCAATCTCGTCCTCCAGCGTCAGCCCTTCCGGGGGCGCGGGCAGCAGGGCGGAGCCACCGCCGCAGACGAGCGCGATGACGAGGTCGTTTTCCGAGAGGCCGCGGATCGCCTCGACCAGCCGTTTTGCGCCGGCGAGGCCCGCGGCATCCGGTACCGGATGCGACGCCTCGAGAATCTCGATCGACTTCGTTTCGCAGCCATAACCGTAGCGGGTCACGATCACGCCGGTCAGCGGTCCGGTCCACACGTTCTCGAGCGCAGCGGCCATCTGCGCGGCGCCCTTGCCAGCGCCGATGACCACGGTTCGGCCGTTCACGGGCGGGGCAGGCAGGTGTTTCACGATGCCGGTCAGCGGATCGGCGGCCTTCACGGCGGCGGCAAACAGCGCCTCCAGCAATTCCCGGTCGGTCATCGCGTCTCCTCCTCCTGGTCGTCCGCGCCCTTTCGATCACGGTGCTTAACAGCCGTCAACCGGGCTTGTTCATGTATCGGTCCCCTCAACCGGAACAAAGCGAGCGAGTGTCGGTTGTCCCATGGGCTCATCAAACGAAGGAGCGAAAAACGTGACTGAACATCTGAAAGAAGCCGGTTACCCGGGCCAGATCGACATCGGCGGCGACAGGTCCGCCGTAACTTACAAACTGAAGGCCAGCAAGGAGGATGACGGCGCGTTCCATGTGGCCGTGAGTCTGAGCGCCCCGCGCGACTGGCTGCTGAAGCATGGCTTTCGCAACGAAGCCACACTGGTCCGCCAGGGCGGTGTTGAAATGCCGATCCATTTCGAGGAAACGCTTAACGTCGCCGACAATATCTCGGTGACGCTGCGCGCAGACGACGCGGTGATGGCCTCGATGGACGAGTTGCGGCGCGCGTTTCCGGAGCTACGAGCGAACTGAAATCGTCGGTCTCTGTTTGCGCGAAACAACCGCAGCGTATAATCGCAGGCCCGGCCGGTCGTTTGGCCGGGCATTTTGAGGTTGAGGCGGCGAGATCTTGGAGACAGTTGAAAAGACAGTGCGATCCTGCGGCACCTGCACGCTCTGCTGCCGGCTCCCCGAAATCGCGGCGTTGGACAAGCCGCCGGACGCCTGGTGCCGGCACTGTTCGGAAGGGCAGGGCTGCGCAATCTATACCGATAGACCTCAGCTCTGCCGCGATTTCCTCTGTCTGTGGATGACAGATCCGGGTGTTCCAGAGGCCTGGCAGCCTCTGACATCGAAGATGCTCGTCTATGAGCAGGGGTCGCAACTGACCGTACTGGTCGATCCGGACCATCCGGATGCCTGGAAACAGGCGCCTTTTCTTTGCGACCTCGATAGTTGGGCTAAAGCCGCGCAGACGCGCGGCCACTACGTCATCCTGTTTTGCGGCGATGACGTGATGAAGATAGAGCCGGGCTTCACCGCGCCGGCATGATCTCCACAGCGGCCTGGCGGATGGTCTGCATCAGGATCGACAGCGGCGTGGAGGGATTGGCGTCGGCACGAATGGTGAGGCCGACCGGGCCGCGAGTCTCGCTGGTATCGATCGGCAGCGTCGCCAAAACCCCGTCCTCGATGTCGGCGGCGACCACTCCGGCCGAGATGATCCAGATCGCGTCGCTCGATCGAACGAAGGCACGGCCGAAAGCGTCGGAGACGGTCTCCACCTGCGTCGGCAGACTGGCGACGCCGTTGGCGATCAGGAACTGTTCGACCGAAGGCCGGATGATCGAGCCGCGCGTCGGCATCAGCACCGGATAGTCGGCCAAGCCTTCGAATATCGATCGCTTGCCATCGAGCAGCGGGTGGCCGGCGCGGACGGCGAAGACGACCTGCTCCGAATAGAGATGTTCGAAAGACAGGCCGGTCATCTTTTCGGGCAATGCCAGACGACCCACCACGAGGTCGAGCTCGCCAACCCGGAGCTGCTCCATTAAAACGGCATTATCTCCCGTCACGATCTTGACGCGGCTGCCGGTCTTTTCGGCGAGGAACAGCGTCATGGCACGCGGCATCACGCGGGTGGAAACGGTCGGAAGCGCGCCGATCCGGACCGGAGGAGCGGCATCGAACAGTTCCTGCGAGACGGAATCCATGCCTTGGCGGAGTGCCGTCAGCGCCGCGCCCGCATGCCGGAGGAACACCTCGCCGTAGCGCGTGATGCGAATGCCGCGGCCCTCACGCTCGAACACGGCGACGCCCAGCGCCTCTTCGAGCTCGCGGATGGTCTTGGTGACGGCCGGCTGGCTGACATGCAGGATTTCGGCCGCCTTGACCACGCTTTTCTGGCGCGCGACCTCGACGAATGTATGCAAGTGCCGAAACTTGACTCGGGAATTGATCAAGATCAAATAACCCTGGGGTTAGGGGATCATGCTGAAATATCATTTTACCTAACCGGAAACTAGTGCAATCTATCAAGACGGGAGGAGGCGCTGATGCAGTTTGTACACATCAACGACATTGTGATCCACTACGACATCCAGCGCGCGGGCGACGGAAAGCCGGTCGTCGTGTTCATCAATTCGCTCGGAACCGACAGCCGCATCTGGCATCACGAACTGCCCAAGCTTGCCGAGGATTATACGGTCCTGACCTACGACAAGCGTGGCCACGGGCTTTCCGGCCTTGGCAATCCGCCCTATTCGATCGCCGACCATGCGGCCGATCTTGCCGGCCTGCTCGACCACCTGCAGCTCAGCCAGGTCATCATCTGCGGTCTCTCGGTCGGCGGGTTGATCGCCCAAAGCCTGTATGCCACCCGGCCGGACCTCGTGAAGGCGCTGATCTTCTCCAACACGGCCCACAAGATCGGCACGGCCGAGTCCTGGGCGGCGCGCATTGCCGCCGTCGAACAGAACGGCATCGGCAGCATTCTCGACGCGATCATGGAGCGATGGTTCACCGCGCCGTTCCGAAAGCCGGACAACGCCGCCTACCAGGCCTATTGCAACATGCTGGTGCGCCAGCCGACCTCCGGTTACAGCGGCACCTGCGCCGCGATCCGCGATGCGGATTTCACCGAGGCTGCGAAAAAGATCGCGGTGCCGGTGCTCTGCATCGTCGGCCGTGAGGACGGCTCGACGCCACCCGAACTCGTCAAGTCGTTTGCCGACCTGATCCCCGGCGCGCGCTACGAAATCATCGAGGGTGCGGCGCATATCCCCTGCGTCGAGGCACCCGCCGCCCATGCCGCGCTGATCCGCGGCTTCATCGAACAACTCGAGGACTAGATATGGCCGATCCTTCCGTGCCATCGGAACGTTATGCTCAAGGCATGAAGACCCGCCGCGCGGTGCTGGGCGACGCCCATGTGGACCGCGCCCAGGCGAACCAGACACCGTTCGACGGGCCGTTCCAGGAAATGATCACCGAGGGCGCCTGGGGCACGGTCTGGTCGCGCGCGAACTGGAGCAAGCGCGAGCGCTCGATGGTGACGATCGCGCTTCTGGCCGCACTCGGCCATCACGACGAAGTCGCCATGCATATCCGCGCAACCGCCAATACGGGTGCGACAAAGGACGATATCTGCGAAGCTTTGATGCATGTGGCAATCTATGCCGGTGTTCCGGCTGCCAATCATGCCTTCAAGATCGCCAAAGCCACTTATGCCGAAATGGACGCGGACAAGGCCGCGGGAGAGCAAAAATGAAAAACACACCCCCAGAAACCACACCCTTTTTCGCCCGTGACCGGGAATGGCATCCGCCGGCATTCACGCCCGGCTACAAGACCTCGGTGCTGCGCTCGCCCCAGCGCGCCCTGATTTCGCTCGAAGGCACCAAGAGCGAGATCACCGGTCCGGTCTTCGGCCATAACATCATCGGCGAGTTCGACAACGACTTGATCGTCAACTATGCCAAGCCCGGCGAGATGGCGCTTGGCGAACGCATCCTCGTCTACGGCCGCGTCATCGACGAGCGCGGCCGCGGCGTTCCGGGTGCGCTGGTGGAATTCTGGCAGGCCAATGCCGGCGGCCGTTACCGCCACAAGAAGGAAACCTATCTCGCCCCCCTCGACCCGAATTTCGGCGGCTTCGGCCGCACGATCACCGACGAGGACGGCGGTTACGCGTTCAAGACCATCAAGCCCGGCCCCTATCCGTGGCCGAACGGCGTCAACGATTGGCGCCCGGCCCATATCCACTTCTCGGTTTTCGGCCATGGCTTCGCTCAGCGCCTGATCACCCAGATGTATTTCGAGGGCGATCCGATGATCTGGATTTGTCCGATCGTGAAGACCATTCCGGACGAGAACGCGATCAAGGGCCTGATCGCCGCGCTCGACATGCAGAACACCATCCCGCACGACATGCGGGCCTACAAATTCGATATCGTCCTGCGCGGCCGTCGCTCGACGTTCTTCGAGAACCGTAAAGAGGGCAACTGAGATGGTCCAGCCGCTCACCTACTTCAAGGAATCCGCCTCGCAGACCGCGGGGCCGTATGTCCATATCGGCTGCACGCCGAACTTTTCCGGCATTACCGGCGTCTACGACACCGATCTCGGCTCCGGCTCGATGGTCAACGAGCAGACGCGCGGCGAACGCATCACCATTCGCGGCTTCATCTATGACGGCGCCAACACGCCGCTCAAAGATGCGATGATCGAGATCTGGCAGGCGGATGCCGACGGCTATTACAACAGTCCGTCGGAAACCCGTGGCAAGGCCGATCCGAACTTCTTCGGCTGGGCCCGTCAGCCGGGTGACATGGCGACCGGCGAGTTCGCGTTCGAGACGATCAAGCCCGGCAAGGTGCCCTTCCGAGACGGCCGCCCGATGGCTCCCCACGTGACCTTCTGGGTCGTCGCCCGCGGCATCAACCTCGGCCTCAACACCCGCATGTACTTCTCCGATGAGGAGGAGGCCAATGCGGCGGATCCGATCCTGGCGCGCATCGAGCACCGCGTTCGCGTCCCCACCCTGATCGGCAAGCGTGAGGGCAATACCGTCACGTTCAACATCTATCTTCAGGGCGAAAACGAAACCATATTCTTCGATATCTGAGATCGAAGAATCAGGGTCCGCCCGGGAGTAGATATGAGCGTCTCGGCTTTCGAGCATCCATTTTTGTCCGGTCTCGTCGGTGACGACGAGACCGGACAGCTGTTTTCGGTCAAAGCCGAGATCGACGCCATGCTGGCCTTCGAAACGGGCCTCGCCAAGGCCGAGGCGTCCTGCGGCATCATCCCGGCCGAGGCTGCGGAGCGCATTGCCGCAGCCTTGCGGACATTTGAACCGGACATGGCCGGGCTGCGAAGCGGGACCGCGCGCGACGGCGTCGTAGTCGCCGAACTCGTCAAGCAGCTTCGCGATGCCGTCAATCAGCAGGCGGGCGGCGGCGAGGCTGCCAAGCACGTGCATTTCGGCGCGACCAGCCAGGATGTCATCGACACGGCGCTGATGATCCGCCTCAAGCAGGCCTGCTCTCTGTTCATCGAGCGGCTCGCCGCCCTCGAGACGGTTTTTGATGACATCGACAGGCTATTCGGCGGCCGAACACTGATGGGCCATACCCGCATGCAGGCGGCGATCCCGATCACCGTTTCCGACCGTATCCGCGCCTGGAAAGAACCGTTGACCCGGCATCACCAGCGGCTGGATAGGTTCTCCGAGACCGGTTTTGCCGTGCAATTCGGTGGTGCCGCCGGCAGCCTCGAAAAGCTCGGGGACAAGGCCGCCGACGTGCGCAAGGCGCTGGCCTGGGAACTGTTTCTGACCGACGCACCGCAATGGCAGAGCCAGCGCGACCGGCTGGCGGAATTCGCAAATACCCTCACAATGATTTCCGGCTCGCTCGGCAAATTCGGGCAGGACGTGGCGCTGCTCGCGCTGATGGGTGGTGAAATGCAACTCGCAGGCGGCGGCGGCTCCTCCGCCATGGCCCACAAGCAGAACCCGGTGGCCGCCGAAGTGCTGGTGTCGCTCGCCCGCTTCAACGCGGTGCAGCTTTCCGGCATGCAGCAATCGATGGTGCATGAACAAGAGCGCTCGGGCGCCGCCTGGACGCTCGAATGGCTGATCCTGCCCTCCATGGTGATGGCAACGGGCGCTGCCCTGCGGCTGGCAGCGGAACTGGCCGGCAATGTGAGGTCGCTGGGCAAGGGCTGACGGCATCTGCATTGAAGGACGGGCTATTCGAGTATATTTTCGAAGAAAGATACCAGGCTCAGGACCTATTAAATGAGCCACCACTTCCTTCCTTGGGCCAGCGCCGGAAGAGTACGCTAGCATTGACCCCGCCAAAGCCAAAACCGTTGGATATTGCGTATTTAGTATCGACGTGTCGCGATTCTTTCGCGACCAAATTGATACCGTGGGCTTCCGCATCCGGCGCATTCAGGTTCAGGGTCGGTGGTGCGATCTGGTCTCTGAGTGCCATGATTGCGAATATGGCTTCCAACCCTCCGGCCGCACCGAGCAGATGTCCTGTGGCCGATTTCGTAGCGCTGACAGCAATGGTGTTGTCAGAACCGAACACGGTCTTGATCGCTCTGATTTCGCCAAGATCTCCCACCGGGGTCGAGGTGGCATGCGCGTTCAGATGACCGATCTCACGCGGAGAAATTCCTGCCTGAGATATAGCGATCTCCATGGCTCTGCGTGCGCCGCTCCCGTCTTCAGGGCCGGATGTTATGTGATGGGCGTCAGCGGTTGTGCCATATCCGACCAGTTCAGCAAGCGGCGTGGCGCCGCGAGCAAGGGCATGACTCAAAGATTCGATGACGAGCAGGCCGGCTCCTTCGCCCATGACGAAGCCATCGCGTGACGTATCGAAGGGGCGCGATGCCTGGCTCGGCGTTTCGTTGAACCCAGTCGACAGTGATCTGGCAGCTGCGAAACCACCAAGACTGACGATATTCATGCAGGCTTCTGTCCCACCGCAAATCGCAATATCGGCTTCATTGGCGCGGATGAGCCTGGCGGCATCGCCGATTGCCTGAACGCCAGCAGCACACGCTGTAACAGGCGCACCGAGAGGGCCTTTGAAGCCATGGCGGATCGAGACTTGTCCCGCTGCGAGATTGACGAGAAACGACGGTATAGTGAAGGGTGAAAGACGACGTACGCCGCGTTGATCGACGGTTCGGACCGCTTCGGTTATTGCAGGGAAGCCGCCAATGCCAGATGCGATGACCGTCGCGGTTCTCAGCCTGTCTTCATTCGAGGTCGGCTTCCAGTTCGCTTGGGCGAGCGCCTCTTTCGCTGCCGCCAGCGCGAAAATGATAAACCGGTCGACTTTGCGTTGGTCCTTGGGAGCCATGATGGAGTCGGGATCAAAGCCACCTTCCGGATCCTCGGTCAAGGAGGGCACGACACCCCCAATTTTCGAAGGGAGGTCGCCAACGACGTCGTCACCCAGTCGCCGAATGCCACTTCCACCCGCAAGCAAGCGCGACCAGGAGATGCCGACACTCGCACCAAGGGGACTTACAGCTCCCATTCCTGTTACAACGATACGACGCATGTGTTTTCCACCTGTCTTCACTTGAAAATAGACATGCCTTCAGCCTCCCGGCCGACGATGCGGTCAGGGTCGGTCGTTAAACATGCAGGTTACGCTGGGACCTGGGACGCTCTCACGCGGCTCGGGCGACAGCTATATTTTGGCCCTGATCCGCGCCAGGCTCATCGAAACCCGGCAAGCCTTCAGGCAACATCATCGCTGTGTACAATACGCCTGACTTCACCAGCGGCTGCGTCGAGGACGCCTTGCGACAAGCTCTCATCCTCGATGATGCGGGAGAGCGTGACGGCACCCACCATCAGAGACAGTATGGCCATCGCCTTGCCGCTGGGACCTACGCTAGTGGCATTCCCCATCAGTTCATCCAGCACTTCGAAATGAGCCCGGATCCCGTCTTCGAATGGACGTCGAACTTCTGCAGTTTGCCGAGCCGCGTCGGATCCCAACGCCACTATTGGGCAACCTTCTGCCTTTTCTCCCCTGTGATCCTTGGAAAGATAGAACGCCATGACAGCTTCCAAGGGGTCGGAGCCATCTGCGGCCGCGGTTGACCATCTTCTTGTAGCGCTTTCAAGCGCGCGCCGCGATGCCAGCGCAGCAAGGTCGTCCTTCGACGCGAACTGCTTGTAGAACCCACCTTGCGTGAGACCTGCACCCTTCATCAGATCCTTGAGCCCGATGCCATCGAAGCCATGCTCTCTGAAAAGACGGCTTGCGACGTTGATCACCGTTTCACGGTTCTCTTCGGCTTGTGCCCTGCTCACTCTCATATTGGCCTCCGATTAGATTTCATTTGACATCTATAATGTAAATAGAGTTAGATCGCAATCTAAATTATCCGTGTCGCTGGTCAAGAAGAGAACTCAAAATGAAACGCAAACATGTCCTGACTTTCGTAGGCCTCCTGGCAGCATCTGGGGCAGCCGGTGCCTTTCTGCTGGGTTTCGAACCCACCAGGCCGGAAGCCGAGGCTGCGGACCCAAGGACGGCTTCGCCACTGGTAAGAGTGGCGGAGGCGGCAAGGACTGGAACAGCGGAACGCTCGTTTACCGGCGCGGTCGCTTCCCGGATACAGAGCAATCTCGGATTTCGAGTTCCGGGCAAGATCGTCGAGCGGATGGTGGATGTGGGACAGCAGGTCAGGCAAGGTCAGGCTCTGATGCGCATTGACGAGACCGATCTCCAGCTCGCGCTCACAGCGAAGCGCAATACCGTTACCGCAGCACGAGCCGTTCTGGTCCAGGCGCAAGCAGATGAGAAACGCTATGCAGCGCTGGTGAAGAATGGCTTGGCGGCGACGCCACAGCGTTATGAACAGGCGAAGGCGGCCCTCGATACGGCAACGGCACAGCTTGCCGCGGCTGAAGCAGATGCCGAGGTTGCAGAAAACGAAGCAGCATACACGGTGTTGCTCGCAGACGCGGATGGAACCATCGTCCAGACGCTTGGGGACCCTGGACAAGTCGTAGCAGCGGGCCAGACGGTCGTTCAACTGGCGCAGGCGGGGCCGCGTGAAGCTGTTGTCTGGCTTCCGGAGACCTTGCGACCGCAGGTCGGCTCCGAGGCGCAGGCCAGCGTCTACGGTGGTAGTGGGCTCAGCGGGAAAGCCAGGCTGCGGCAGATCTCCGATTCCGCCGATCCCCAAACCCGTACCTACGAGGCGAGGTATGTTCTCGAAGGCGATGCGGCTTCCGCCCCGCTGGGCTCGACTGTGACGATCAGAATTCTCGATGCTGACCGCCAGTCGGAGGTCGCCATACCCGTCGGCGCTATTCTGGACGACGGTAATCGCACAGGCGTCTGGGTCGTGAACGGCGCCACATCGACGGTGAAGTTCACCCCGATTAAAGTTCAGCGGATTGGCGAGGAGACGGTATTTGTCACGGGAATCGGAACTGGCGAGCAGGTTGTAGCACTAGGCGCGCATCTTCTCGCCGACGGCGCGACCGTCAGGGTTGCCTCGCAGCAAGAGGTGACAAAATAATGAACTTCAATCTTTCCGCCATCGCCGTCCGGGAACGCGCCATCACCCTGTTCTTTATCGTTCTACTGGCCGCCGCGGGAGCCTACGCCTTCGTCAAGCTGGGGCGTGCCGAGGATCCGTCTTTCACAATCAAGACCCTGACTGTTACTTCGGTCTGGCCAGGTGCCACTGCGCGTGAAATGCAGGACCTTGTTGCCGAGCCGCTTGAAAAGCGCATCCAGGAGCTCACCTGGTACGACCGCGTCGAGACGACAACGCGACCGGGCTACGCCTTCCTGACGGTCACGCTCAAGGACAACACGCCGGCGTCTGCCGTCGAAGAGGAGTTCTATCAGGCGCGCAAGAAGCTCGGTGACGAAGCCCGAAACTTGCCCCCGGGCGTTATGGGCCCGTTCGTCAATGATGAATACTCCGATGTGAGCTTTGGTCTTTATGCCTTGAAGGCAAAGGGATTGCCGATGCGCGACCTCGTGCGCCAGGCGGAAATCATCCGGCAGGATCTCCTGCATGTTCCGGGCATCAAGAAAATCAACATCGTCGGAGAACGCCCCGAACAGATCTTCGTCGAGTTTTCCTACGCGAAGCTGGCAACGCTTGGCATATCGGCCCAGGATATCGCCGCAGCTTTGCAGAGACAGAACACAGTCACGCCCGCTGGATCGATCGACACGCGCGGGCCGCAGGTCTTCATCCGGTTCGACGGGGCATACAACAGTGTGCAGGCGATTGCCGACACGCCGATCGTGGCCGCCGGACGGACGCTGAAGCTCTCCGATATCGCGGATGTGCGGCGCGGTTATCAGGATCCTGCCACCTATGTCATCCGCCACGAGGGCGAACCGGCGATCATGCTCGGAGCGGTGATGCAGGCGGGCTGGAACGGTCTCGATCTCGGCAAGGCGCTTGAAGCGCGATCCGCTGCGATCGCGCAGACATTGCCGCTGGGGATAACGCTCACCAAGGTTAGCGATCAGGCGGTCAACATCGACGAGGCGGTCGGCGAATTCATGCTCAAGTTCGCGATGGCGCTCGGCGTCGTGCTGTTCGTCAGTCTGGTCGCACTCGGTTGGCGCGTCGGCATCGTCGTGGCGCTCGCCGTACCGCTGACGCTCGCTGTCGTCTTCCTCATCATGCTGGAAACAGGGCGGTTCTTCGATCGCATTACGCTCGGCGCTTTGATCCTTGCATTGGGGCTTTTGGTTGACGATGCCATCATCGCGATCGAAGTCATGGTCGTGAAGATGGAAGAGGGTATGGACCGCATTAAGGCGGCCGCCTACGCCTGGAGCCATACGGCGGCACCTATGCTGTCCGGCACGCTGGTCACGATCATCGGACTGATGCCCGTGGGATTCGCAAAATCAACGGCTGGCGAGTACGCTGGCAATATCTTCTGGGTCGTCGGTTTCGCGCTGATCGTATCCTGGATCGTCGCTGTCACCTTTACGCCCTACCTTGGCGTAAAGATGCTGCCGAACATCAAGCCAGTCGAGGGCGGTCATCACGCCATCTATGATACGCCGAACTACCGTCGCCTGCGTTCCGTCATCGAGCTCGCCGTTCGCCATAAATTTATGGTATGCGCCGTGGTTGGCATCACCATGGCCGTCTCAGTCGTCGGGATGGGTGGCGTGAAGCAGCAGTTCTTCCCGACATCGGACCGTCCCGAGGTGCTGGTTGAAGTGCGCATGCCCGAAGGTACGAGCATCGACGCCACAACATCAGCGGTGAAGAAAGTCGAAGACTGGCTACAGGCTCAGCCAGAGACAAACATCGTCACCAGTTATGTTGGTCAGGGCGCGCCTCGGTTTTTCTTTGCCATGGCTCCGGAATTGCCTGATCCCGCCTTCGCCAAGGTCGTCGCTCTCACGGCCGATGCCCATGCACGCGAAGAACTGAAGCACCGCCTTCGTGCCGTCATATCGCAGGGTCTCGTTCCCGAGGCCTCCGTGCGCGTGACCCAGCTCGTATTTGGACCGTATACGCCGTTCCCAGTCGAGTTCCGGATCATGGGGCCTGACCAGGATAAACTCTATAAGATTTCCGAGCAGGCTCTGGCAATTATGAAAACTGTGCCCGATGTCCGTCAGGCCAACCGGGATTGGGGCAACCGCACGCCGGTGTTACGCTTTATTCCGGATCAGGAGCGACTTAACCTGATCGGTCTTTCACCGTCGGAGGCGGCTCAGCAGATGCAGTTGCTGCTCAGCGGTATTCCTGTCACTCAAGTGCGCGACAACATCCGCAACGTGCCTGTCGTTGCACGCAGCGCAGGCGAAAACCGCCTCGATCCATCACGGCTTGCCGACTTTTCGCTGATGAGCCGGAATGGGCGTCAGGTTCCCCTCGATCAGATCGGGCATTCCGAGATCCGGTTCGAGGAGCCAATCCTGAAGCGTCGCGATCGGACGCCGGTCATCACGATCAGGTCCGATATCAACGAGGCGACACAGCCTCCCGAGGTCTCGCAGCAGGTGATGAAGGCCCTTCAGCCGCTGATCGCATCGCTTCCTGTTGGATACCGCATTGAGATGGGCGGCAACATCGAGGAGTCCCTGAAGGCCAACGTTGCCCTTGTGCAGGTTTTCCCATTGATGATCGCAGCTATGTTGATCGTCATCATCCTGCAGGTTCGCAGTCTATCGACGATGACGATGGTGATGCTGACCGCACCGCTTGGTCTTGCCGGGGTGGTTCCGACCTTGCTCTTGTTCAATCAGCCGTTCGGTTTCAACGCTATTCTCGGATTGATCGGGCTCGCAGGCATCCTGATGCGAAATACGCTGATCCTGACTGAGCAGATCAAGGAGAACCAGGCGGCCGGGCTTGACGACTACCATGCGGTCATCGAAGCGACCGTCCAGCGAACAAGACCTGTAATCCTGACTGCACTGGCGGCGATCCTGGCATTCATACCGCTGACCCACTCAGTGTTCTGGGGGTCGATGGCCTACACGCTGATCGGCGGAACGGCGGCAGGCACCGTGATGATCCTGCTCTTCCTTCCGGCCCTCTATGCCGTGTGGTTTCGGATCAAACCACCCAAAGCCGATGGGAAAGAGGAAGCGGTCGAACATCTGTCGCAGCCAACAGTTCTAGCCGCGGAATAGGGGCGTCCGTGCCACGTATCATGATCCCACAGGGCCGCTCGGGCAAAGAAGTCGAGATGTGGCGCGAGCGTATCCTCGATGTGGCGGAGGAGCACTTTCGCCGCATCGGTTACCAGAAGACATCTGTGGCCGACGTAGCTTCATGCCTTAGGATGAGCAGCACCAATGTTTACCGTTTCTTCCCGTCAAGGGCGGCTATCAACGAGAGCATTTGTGACCGCTTCGTCGAGCAGACTATTCATCTGGCCGCCGCAGTCGCTCGGCAAGATGCGCCGGCCCACGATAGGCTCAGGAGGCTTTTCAATCTTCTCTATGAGGAGAGAAGAAGGCAGTTCATCGAGGAGAAGCACGTTCATGACCTGATTGTCGCAGCGACGACGGAAAACTGGCCGATCATGAGCGCCCATTGCAGTCGTCTCCTGACAATTGTCCGGGAGATTATTGAAGAAGGAATTGAAGCAGGCGATTATTGCGTGAATGATCCAGATGAAGCCGCCCGAAGTGCCATGAACGCTTTCTCGTCGTTTTATCACCCGGTCCTTGTCGAGGCTCGGCTTCGAGAACCCGAGGTCGCCAGACAGGGTCTTGATCAGCAGATCAACTTCATCCTGTCAGCTCTGGGCGGGTGACGCGCCTTGGGGGCGGTTCGGTCATTTAAGCTTGGCCACTCGCGATGAGCCTCGGGAAGGTGCGACGCGGATCGCCCGTGCCAGGAGGGGTTGCTGCTTCGCACGGCCTTGCGGGCCTGTGATGACGCCGTCGAAGCATTCGACCACCCGACCTTTAACATCTCGCGCAATTCTTGCCTGTGCCGGAGCCCGGAGACGTCGCACCGCCTGCCCATGAAACGGCGAACGCACCAAAAAAACGGGGCGTCGGCAGAATCGCTTGAATTAACGAAATAGTACGTTTATTTGTTTGGCAGGGAGGAGAAGCGCGAGCTTCTCAAAGCAACGCTTGGATACAGGGATCGGCAGACTCGCCGATCGCTTACGCGTGTCTTGTTCTCCCTGTCGTTGAATAGTGGAGGAACTCACATGAAATCGACGCGGGTGATCGTGAACCGTAGAAGGAGCTTCGCTCTAGCCGCGGGAATATGCAGTCTCTTGTTCGGACCGGCGCCGCTGAATGCAAGTGAAGGCAGCAGCGTTGCTGACAACTTCCGGAAAGCCTTTGAAGCCGCCGGGACGCAGCATTTCAATCTCTACAACATGCTTTGCCCTCGCATCGAGAATGCGAATGCGGGGAAGATTGGCCAGCCGAAGGAAGCGCGTAAGGAGTCGATCGAAAAAGCCGTCTCGGCGAAAGTCTTCGACAACCTGTACTATGTGGGCGAGTACGCGTTCTGGGAAAGCTCCGCTTCCTCATGGGCCGTAGACACGGGGGAGGGGGTCGTCCTCATTGATACGCTCAATCCTGACTCCGGTCCCATTCTTGTCGAGAAGGGATTGAGGGAACAGGGGCTCGACCCTCAAAATATCAAGTACATTATCGTCGGTCACGCGCATGGTGATCACTACGGCGGTGCCCGCTATCTCCAAGATAAGTATGGCGCACGCATCATGATGTCCGATGCCGAGTGGGATTTCCTCGCCAAGGATAAGCGTGATCCCGCCCAGAAGCCAAAGAAGGACATGGTGATTAAGGACGGCGAGACCTTCCGTCTCGGTTCAGCTTCCTTCACCTTTTACGTGACTCCAGGTCATACCCCCGGCACGGTGTCGACGATCTTCACGGTGAAAGACGGACCGAAGGAGCGGAAAGTTGCACAGTGGGGTGGAACCGGCTTCGGCTTCGGTGGAGCCGAGGGGGAAGAGAAGCTCAACTGGTTCAAAACCTATGTCCAGTCAGCGGAAAGGTTCAAGAACGTCATCAAGGAAAGCGGAGCTGACGTTCTTATTGCCAACCATCCCGGCCTCGACAACACGCTAGAGAAGAACGCAGCGCTTAGCCAGCCGTCCAGCGGGGATAGCAATCCCTGGGTGATCGGCAATGACCGGGTCGTAGCATATGTGCAAACAGCGCAGTCCTGCGCTGCCGCCGGACTCGCTGCATATCAATGAGTATTTTGATGGCCGGGTCTCCGGCCATTTTCATATGCATACCGTTTCGGTCCCTGAAAGCACCAATAGGAGGAGGAGCATATGCTGTCAGTAATCGCGTCCAGAAGTCAGGCGCGCTTCGGTGACAACCAATGTGAGCAAGCAGTTTCAACCGCGTTTGTCGGACAGGGAGATCAGACAATGAAGCGCCTAAAGAATTCCGTAAAAGCCGCCTTATTGGTCGTGTCCGCTCTTTTATGGGCAAGCTCGCCAAGTTTCGCACAGTTAAAACCCGCAGTTCAAACCACGGGAAAAGAGCGTCCTGAATCCATCATCTATATCGGTAATAGTTTCTTTTACTTCAACAACGGGATAAGCGGGTTTATCTCCAGAATCCTCGCAGCGGCTGATCCTGAATACAAGCTACGCTCAGCACAGGTGACAATAAGCGGCTCTGGTTTCGATTGGCACGATGTCGGCTCGTACTTTCGGCCTAACGCCGTGGGGCGTTATACGATCGACAGCAAAAACGTCGTCACCTTCAACAATCCGGAGCGCCTGTTCGACCTGGCGATTATGATGGATTGCAGCCAGTGCCCGGTTCATCCGCAGTTGAAGGGCATATTCTACGAATATGCGAAAAAACACTCTGAGACAGTAAGGAAGAACGGCGCAGAACCAGTTTTCTTTATGTCATGGGCTTACCTCGACAAGCCAGAGATGACCGAACAATTGGCCGAAGCCTACACCCGCATCGGAAATGAAAACAAAGCACTTGTTATTCCTGCGGGATTGGCATTTGCCAGATCGGTCAAAGCGCGCCCTGACATCAGCCTGTATGCCGCCGACAAGCGGCATCCGACGGCGGCGGGGTCGTATCTGGCTGCTTTGACGACCTACGCAGCAATCTTCAAGAAAAACCCGGTGGGACTCAGTTACACAGCTGGCTTTGATGAAGAGGCAGCTAAATTTTTGCAAACCACCGCATGGGAGACGGTAAATGACTACTTGGCCCCCTGATCGCGGGGATCATACGATTTCTTGAGCGGTGTGTACCAAGATCAAGTCAGGGGCCAGCTCATTTGCTGGCCCCTTCTCTATTCGGCGCAGTTGTGTCAAGCGCCTTTTCCAAGTTGCCTTTGACCGGCTTTCGACGTCCATTTGCGGCCCCTGCGTTTCTTCGGGATGAGCACCAGTTGAGCCGCATCATCCGGGCTATGCCGCGGGCATCGTTGCGATCGGTCTTGTTTACCTGCGCGTCCTTTTCTGATGTTTGCGGCTGCTCATACAGACCACGTTCTATCATCAGCTGCGAAGCGCAGCGCCCGGTCGCCGCTGCCAGATATAGGGCGCAAGCCGAATATCCCATCTGGCTCAGAGATATGTCGGAGTAGAGCGGCCTAGTAGCTCGTTACTAGGAGGATCGAGAGCCAAGGCTCAGGACCTATTAAATTGCTTGCGTCGGCCTCCTGCCTTTGATTCATCGGGATCGAAAGGAGGCCGCCGCAATGAGTGATTTGCTGTTGTTGTCGGAGGCGCAAATGCGCCGGATCGAGCCGTATTTCCCACTGTCCCATGGGGTTCCGCGCGTTGATGACCGGTTGATTTTGAGTGGCATCATTTTCGTCCTGCGCAACGGGCTACGTTGGCAGCCTAGCCACTCTGGGGATCATGCAAAATAAACGCGTCAATTCGAGATACGGGCGGTTCATGCGCAAACCTGTGGCAAGATCGCGAGCGTCTTCCCAAAATGCCGTGGACTGAATGACATCGAGGATACGGACAGAGCCTCCGAAACCATTGTCATAATTCAATCGCAGCGCACTATTCTATGCTGGTCATTTTGCAGCGCAACAGATACGGTTCCTTAACATAGGAGATCGGCAGAATGATGACGGTCTATGAAGGTATCAAAGGCGAGCTTTCCAACGGCCCTATTCCGCTCGGTCGGGTCGAATACACGGTCGCGGAATTCCGGGAGGGCGACCAGAGTCGCTTTGAAGGTCTGGTCCACGCCGATCCCTTGGTCCTGCAAGCGGCGTTGGGGGCGACCGCCCTTAGTCTTGATCGGCGCAGGATAATCCTTGGCTCTTTTGTTTCGCAAGGCTGCGCCTCGTTTAACCTCACGGATAGATTTCCATAGCTTGCCAGGCAACTGCCGCCGTCGCGGCTACGCCGCACGTGGGCTCCTTGAAATAGACGGTGCCGCGACGAAGCGGTGCGCATGAAGGCGAGACGCGCCAGCCCGATCTGGCGTCCGGAGATTCCCCAACGGGAAATCGTGGGCAAGAGCCTGATCGATCACCCAAAAGTTCGGCGGCTCGCGCTCGGTCGGATGGCCCCGCGATCCAGACGTTGAGCAACAGCCTGGAGAGGTGCTGAGGCGCACACGCGCTTATTGCGGCGGCGCCGGCAGCCGGCGATTCGACGTGCCGTGCCTATGCGGCCTGCTCCTTGATGCACATCCGCCGCATGTGTCGGCGCTCGACCTTGATCCCTTCGGGGCGGCTGCAGGCGCTGCCGCTCCAAACTCACCAACCGAATGGGCAGTATATGTCGAGGGTTCGGGCTGACGCGTTGGCGAGGGCGGCCGGCTGCTGATGTACGGCGATGCTGACGCAGCGCTCGAACTTTACCGCGGCTGCCCCACCAAACCTTCTGGCCTGCCGCCGATTTCGTGCTACATGCGCTGGCCCATCCAGGTACTTCGCTGACATCGAGGCCGTTGTCGCCAAGGTGAAGGTAGAAGCATTGCCAATGCTGCTGGGGGTTTACGAACGCAGTGCGCTCACGCACCTAAAGCGTGTCGCGTTTAATCTGCCTCGTATCCTGCGGCTTTGAAGTAGTTTCTGCATTCTGTGACGGAGAAGAGATTGCAGATTTCGCCGAGGGCTTGCGTGATGGCATCGAAGCTGCGGGCAGCCCGCTTTCGCAGCAGCGTCTTGAGTTTTGAGAAGGCCATCTCTATGGGATTGAGGTCGGGACTATAGGGCGGCAGAAACAGCAGCCAGGCTCCCTTTGCCCTGACCAGTTCTTCGGCCCGTTCGCTCTTATGAAAGGCGACATTGTCGAGAATGACGACGTCTCCAGGCGACAGGTTCGGCGCGAGTTGGGTCTCTATCCACGCCTCGAAGATGCGGGCGTTCATCGGCCTGTCAACGATCCAGGGGGCAACCATGCCATGGGATCGCAGCCCGGCGATGAAGGTTTGGGATTTCCACGAACCGAAGGGTGAATGCGTTCGATAGCGCTGCCCTCGCGCAGACCATCCCGACCGCTTCGTCAGCTTTGTGTTCGTCGATGTCTCGTCGATAAAAACCAGCCGGGCCAATCCTTTGTTGAAGAAAGGCTTGCGCCGTGCGGTCCACAGTTCACGCGCCCGCGCGATCTCCGGGCGCAACTGCTCGGCGGCCTGCAGGCTTTTTTTTATGGCTCAACCCAAGCCGATGCAGAAGCCGTCCGACACTGGAGCGATGGACGATGACGCCACGTCCGCAAAGTTCCACGCAAAGCTCGTCCAGCGTCAGTTCGCCATTCTGTGCCAGCCGCTCTCCAACCCACGCGTGCTGTGCCGAAAGCTTACCGCCGCCAAGGTGCCCCTGCCGGCGCGGCGAAAGCGAACCTGTCTCGCGCTTCAGGATCACCAGATCGTTCACGAAACGCGGCGACACCCGAAAATGCCGGGCGGCCTCCCGATGCCCATGGCCTTCTTCCACTAACGCTACGACACGCTCACGCAACGCAATCGGATGTGACTTGCCCATGGCGATCTCCCTTCACATCAAAGGGAATCACGGATGGACTGATTTGAGAACCATGAATCGCAAAAACAGCGACACGCTTTAATGACTCACTCGCTGCACTCTGGCAGCCCGGTTGGCCACTGTAACGCGTTGCCGTCGCCGCGGCTCATCGGCTGCGGGAGCGCTTTGCCTAACTCGAAGCGGAACCAACGAACGGGTGCGCGGATCGGATGACTTCCACCGGACATGAGGGGGCGTCGCGAGGCCGCGCGACATTCTCAACAAGTTTATGAGCTGTTTTCCAGCCGGTAGCGGCTGCCGGGGTAGAGAAGGCGCACAGAGGTGACGATCTGGCCGGTTGACCAGGTGCGCCGGCGGATCAGCAGGCAGGCCTCGGATCGCGCAATCGCAAGATGCCTGCATTCCCACGGCTGCGGAGACACCGCCTCAACGAATTGTTCCGTATGCGAGATCGGTGCTATTCGCGTCAGATAGGCATTGGGGGTCATTTCCTGAAAATTCTGATCGAGATAGTCAGGCGCCACGGCAGGGTTGACGAAGCGATCCTCCAGCTGGATCGGCACGTCATCTTCGTGATGAAGGATGACGGAATGGAAGGCCGGCAAGCCGACCTCGATGTTCATGGCTTCCGCGAGCTCATGCCCGCAAACCTCAGTCTGGGCCAGGATGACCTGAGACCTGTGGGTGGAGCCTCGCTCGGCAATTTCGTCGGCGATATTGCGAACGCCCAGAAACGGCGCGCTTCGCTTCTTTTTGGCCACAAAAGAACCGCGGCCCTGGACCCTGACGATGACGCCTTCCATGGCAAGTTCTCGCAAGGCGCGATTGGCCGTCATGCGGCTGACGTTCAGCGTCTGGGCAATTTCATTTTCAGAAGGGACGCGGTGATGAGCGGGCCATTCACCGGTGTCGATCCGGTGCTTTATCTCGGTCTTTAGCCGCTCATAGATTGGCATGTCACGCAGGCTTGGCGCCTGAAGGATCTGCTCGGCCTCGGACATGCTTGGTTCTCCTTCGCTATTGTGTGGAGTGCATACAAAATAGGCAGCAGAAATAAAGTGTAATTTTGCGGCGCCCTACTTGCCGGGTTAAAAAAACTCTGACATGTTCCCTATACAACTTTTTCAGGCTACGCAAATGGCGCCCTCGCGGACATTCTTGTGCAGGCAGATTTTTCTTCGCCGAGGTTGGGCGCCCGACCGGATCTTGACGATCAACGGCGAGGGACTGATTGCAGTCACGAAGACAAGCACGGAGGTGAGGGTAGGCCTTGTTGAAGTGGCTGGACCCATGTTTGCGCGCCTAGTGAACCTGCATTTCCATCACGTCCAGCGGGCGATGGCCGGGATTGTGGATCTGGCGGGATCGACCGATGACAGTTTCTGGACCTGGCGCGACACGATATGCCGGCTTGTAGGCAGGGATGTTTCGGACGACATCGTGGCTGTTGCAAGAAAGTTGTACAGTGAACGTCTCAATGACGGCTTGGGTCGCGCAAGAGCTACGTCTTTTGGAATACCGGCAGAGGTTGCGCCAGCGTCGCTGCGACCGGCTTCCCGGCAGCCCGGGAACGGCGGTATCCAGGACGCCGGTGCTCGACGGCAACAACCCATTTATGGCCCGGCTTCCGGCGATCAGATCCTCGGCCGCCGGCTGTTTGCCTTCCAAGCCGCGTGGTTCGCGACGTGATGACGAGGGGACAATGGGTGGTCCAAAAGGTTGCCATAGGGATGAGGAGGCAATCGACAATGCGTTCAAGGAGGTTCTTCTGCAACTGACCTAAGCTCTTCAACGTGCACCAACTCATGAACAAACAAAAGGGGAATTCCATGCTGAGTGCAAAACTGAAATACACGCTGCTTGCTGCCGGATTGACACTCGGAGGCTTCGCGTCCGGTGCCAACGCTGCTTCCTACTGCGCAGACGGCAAGACCGTCACGTTCGCCGGCATCGATTGGGAGAGCGGCGCCTTGATCACTGAGGTGATGAAAGCGATCCTGTCCAAGGGTTATGGTTGCAAGGTGGATTCGATCCCCGGCAATTCGGTCACACTGGAGCAGGCAACCGCCAACAATGACGTGCAGATCTTTGCCGAGGAGTGGATTGGCCGTTCCGATGTCTGGAATAATGCCGCCGCAGCGGGCAAGGTCACTTCGGTCGGCAAGACCTTTGTCGGTGCTTCCGAAGGCTGGTTCGTGCCGGAATATCTCGTCAAGGGAGACCCAGCACGTGGCCTTAAGCCGCTTGCGCCCGATCTGAAGAGCGTCTCGCAGCTTTCCGAACCCAAAATCGCCGCGCTGTTCAAGGATCCGGAAGAACCTTCCAAGGGTCGTTTCCTCAACTGCCCGTCCGGCTGGACTTGCGAAGGCGTCAACACCGCAAAGCTCGAAGCTTACAAGCTGACCGGTGCCTATGTGAACTTCCGCCCGGGCACGGGAACTGCGCTCGATGCGGCCATCAGCTCCGCTTACCTGCAGAGCGAGCCGGTGCTCTTTTACTATTGGAGCCCGACGGCCGTCATGGGCAAGTTCAAGCTGATTAAGCTTGAAGAGCCCGCTTACAACGAAGCCTGCTGGAAGGATCTGACAAGCGCCAGTGGCAAGCGCGAAGCCGGCTGCGCCTTTCCGGCGGTCGAAGTGGCCTACGGCGTCAACAGCACCTTTGCCAAAGAGGCGCCCGAAATTATCGAGATCCTGGAAAAGGCAACCTTTCCACTAGAAGAGGTGAATGCGAGCCTCGCCTACATGGTCGATCAAAAGGCTGATGCGGTTGCCGCCGCCAGCCAGTTCCTGAAGACCAAGGGTGCTGTTTGGGGCGCCTGGGTTTCGACTGCCGCCAAGGCAAGGATCGAAGCCTCGCTGAAATAGTCTCAAATGGCCGCGCGTGTCACCGCGCGCGGCCATAATCATGCGTCTCGCCGCTTTGATGTTGCGGGCGTCTGCGGCCGGTTTGCCATTTCAAGGACTTGAGCGATGTTTCCCGACAGTTTCCACATCTCCATCCGCGGGCCGATAAATACGGCGGTGCAGTCGCTGGTGGTCAACTACGGCTTTGTCTTCAAGGCGGTTTCACAGACGATCCTGCAGGCCATCCTGTTCATCGAGTGGATCGTGCGCGGTTTGCCTTGGTGGCTGGTGATTATCGCTTTCATGGCGCTGACCTGGCAGGCAACCCGCAAGGCCACGCTTGTCGTCATCGTGGCGGTGATGCTGTTTGTGATCGGAGCGCTCGGTCTGTGGGATCTGGCCATGCAGACGCTCGCTCTGATGTTGATGGCCACGCTGATCTCGGTCGCCATCGGCATACCGATGGGCATATGGCTGGCCAAGAGCCGCCTCATGCGCGGCATTACGCTCCCGGTTCTCGATGTGATGCAGACCATGCCGAGCTTCGTCTATCTCATTCCTGCGATCATGCTTTTCGGGCTGGGCAAGGTACCGGCCGTGCTCGCCACCATTGTCTATGCCGTTCCCCCGTTGATCCGATTGACCGATCTCGGCATCCGCCAGGTCGATGGCGAAGTTGTCGAGGCGGCGACCGCCTTTGGAGGAAGCCCGCGGCAGATCCTGTTCGGCGTCGAACTGCCGCTCGCGACGCCGACTATCATGGCGGGCCTCAACCAGACGATCATGATGGCTCTCTCCATGGTCGTGGTGGCCTCCATGATCGGCGCACGCGGCCTTGGCGAACAGGTGTTGAACGGCATTCAGACGCTTGATGTCGGCAAGGGGCTCGAGGCCGGATTGGGTATCGTTATCCTGGCCATTGTACTCGACCGCATCACCCAAGGCTTCGGCCGTTCCAAGCTGGAGGACGGCCAGAATGGCTGAGATAGAGATCCGCAACGTCTTCAAGATCTTCGGTCGAAAATCACGCGAGGCCCTGGCCATGGCGCGGGATGGTGCCGAGAAGGGCGAAATCCTTGAAAGCACCGGCTGCAGTGTTGGTCTGAACGATATAAGTCTGAAGATTGGGGCGTCACGCATCTTTGTTATCATGGGCCTTTCCGGTTCGGGAAAGTCGACCTTGGTGCGCCATATCAACCGCCTGATCGAACCGACCAGTGGGCAGATCCTCGTGGATGGTCGCAATGTCCTGGACCTCAATCCGCGCGATCTCAGGGAATTCCGCACCCGCCGTGTCAGCATGGTGTTCCAGAGCTTCGGCCTGATGCCGCATCGGACGGTGCTGCAGAATGTCGTCTACGGGCAGCGGGTGAGGGGGCTGAGTAAGGCAGCCACCAATCCCATAGGCATGAAATGGATCGAGACCGTTGGCCTTCTCGGATATGAAAACAAATACCCACATCAGCTGTCGGGAGGCATGAAGCAACGGGTCGGTCTGGCGCGTGCGCTGGCCGCAGACACGGATGTGATCCTGATGGACGAGGCCTTTTCAGCCTTGGACCCGCTGATCCGCAGCGATATGCAGGACCAGCTCCTACAGCTGGAGAAAAACCTCTCCAAGACTATCGTCTTCATCACCCACGACCTCGATGAGGCGCTGCGCATCGGCGCAGAGATTGCCATTCTGAAGGACGGCCGGCTTGTGCAGGTAGGAACGCCGAGCCAGATCCTGAATACGCCGGCAGATGACTACGTCGCTCGTTTCGTGCAGCGTCGCACCGGCGCAGAGGTGGCTCACCATGGCTGACGCTATCGTTCTCGATGAACGTTTGACCTGGAAAGAAGCCGCGGCAATTGCCAACGGCGCCGAGCTGGCTCTTTCTCCCGAAGCCTGGCAGCGCCTTTCCAAGGCGCGCGCGATCGTCGACGCGCTGGTCGAGCGGGAGATCCGTGGCTATGGCATCAATACCGGCGTTGGCGCCCTCTGCGATGTCATCATCGATCGTGATGACCAGCAGGCATTGTCGCGAAACATTCTGCTGAGCCATTCCTGCGGCATCGGCGAGCCGCTCGGCAAGGCGGAGACACGTGCGGTGATGGCCGCGCAGATCGCAAACTTCGCCCACGGCTTTTCCGGCATCAGCGTCGAAGTGGTCGAGGCGCTTCTGGCATTGCTGAATGCAGATTTTCTGCCCGTCATCCCTTCGCGAGGTTCGGTCGGCTATCTCACACATGCCGCCGCGATCGGTCTTGTGCTGATCGGCGAGGGCGAATGCAGGCACGCCGATGAATTGATCTCAGGACGCGAAGCGCTGAAGCGGCTCGGTCTGGACCCGGTCGCGCTGAAGGCGAAGGAAGGCCTGAGCCTCGTCAATGGCACGCCCTGTGCGACCGGGCTGGCCGCGCTGACAGTCTCGCGCTTCTTCCATCTGCTCGACTGGGCGGATGCGGCTGCGGCGATGACATACGAAAACCTCGGTGCTCAGGCTGAGCCGTTTGCCGAAATGCCGCTTTCGCTGCGCCACTCTGCCGGACTGCAACAGGTCGGGCGAAACCTGCGACACTTGCTCGCTGGCAGTCAGCTTCTGACGCAATCGGCCGGAAGCCGGACTCAGGATCCTTTGAGCCTGCGTGCGGTGCCCCAGATCCATGGTGCTGTTCGCGACGTTTTGCGGCAGGCCGTGGACGTCGTCGATCGTGAGCTTTCGAGCGTTACGGACAATCCCATCGTTACCGGCTCGCCCGGAGCGCCACAGGTGCATTCGCAAGCTCATGCCGTAGGCGCCGGATTGGGTCTGGGCATGGACAGCGTGGCGACCGCTGCGGCCGAACTCGCCGCGATATCGGAGCGGCGGATCGACCGGCTAGTGAACCCGCTCGTGAGCAGCCTTCCGGCGTTTCTTGCCGCTGAAAACGGCGTGTGTTCCGGTTTCATGATCATCCAGTACACAGCCGCCGCGCTGGTAGCGGAAAATCGGCGTCTGGCTGCGCCGGCAAGTCTCGATGGCGGCATCACATCTGCGCTACAGGAAGACATTCTGACCCATGCCACGCCGGCGGCCGACAAGGCGCTGGCGATCCTCGACAACCTGCAGACCATCCTCGCAATCGAAGTGATGGCGGCGGCCCAAGCCTATGACCAGCAACCGCAATCAGCGGCGAAAGCGGTGCGAACGGCCGCGCTTTACGCGCGGGCTCGTGGCGAAGTGCCCTTCTACCGCGACGACCGGCCATTGAACGGAGTCGTAGCAAAAATCCGCAGCATGATGGGCACGACCTCGGTCGGCCTGGAAGGCGAGGCGTCATGAGCATGCTGTTGCGCAATGCCAGACTGTGAATCGGCGAGGGGTGCCGATAGCGATTCGCGTAGTAAGCGTTCGTAAGTTCCCCGAAGGGGTTGAGCTACGCTCAAGCAGAACTGGGCGCTATCAGCACTTCCGGCAAATGGCTTTGAAAGCGATGGAGCCGAGACTCTCGGCAGCGCCGCCCCGGGGCGGACGCGCCATCCTAAGGTCATAGCTTGGTCAGGGGGCATTGGGGTGATCCGGGAGCCGTCTTACTGCGGCCTGCCTGACATGATTGGAAGGTTTCACGGAGCCGAGAATTTTACCGTCACGCCGCGCTGCCGAAAGTAGGCCTGCATCAGCTTCCTGCCAGAGCGATTGTTCTGCACGAGCCTAGCCGGATCGAATACGGCTTCTTTCAAACCCGCCCGCGTCAACGCTTCCTTGAGAGCCGCGATATGCATGTCGATGTCGGCATTGTCCGCTTGGAGCGATTCATAAATGCGGTTTGTTGCATCTGCTACGCTGGGTTCGCTCACGGGTGCACTCCTGTTGTTATTTGGCGGCGCTTAGCACATTTTCGGCTTGACCTTATTGTTGTGACCGATGCCATCGTCAATGGGGATGATGAATTTCGGACATTGCCTCCGCTTAAGAAAGGAAGCGGCTACCAGAAGTAGACCAGAGCGACCCGGCCCCGTTACCATCGAGACGACACGGGTATCGCGCCACCTTTCGACTGTCGCTTCAGCTTTTCGGCAATGGCATTCAGAATCATTGGTCCGCTCCGCAACTTTCGGAGCGGCAATTCACTTCTCATGGTCAACACACGGTTAAGAGCGAAAATTTGCGACAGGCCCTCCGGGAAAGCTGCGGACACAAATCGGCGCATCCCATCCCGCAAAGCTGATCGTACGTCTTCGCGATCGGAACGCTATTGCGCGACGCCGATGCGTTGCGGCAGCGAAGAAATGAAGTCGGTCAATTGGTCGCCAAGCAACTGCACGTGATCGCTTGCAGCTTTCTGCGCAGCTTCGGGGTCTCCCGCATCGATCGCGTCCATGATCCGTACATGTTCGGTAAGCGTCCCGAGCATCCGTCCCGGCTGATAGGTGGCGCGCATGCGGTAGGCGCCGATGCGCCGCCGCAGCTGGATTGCCTGCTCCGCGATGAAATGCGTGTGCGCAGCTTCGTAGAGCAGGTCATGGAATTGCTGGTTGACCTTATAGAAGGCGACAGGGTCTCCAGCCTCATAGGCTTTGACGAGTTTGTCGTGGACTGTGCGCATCCCAGCCCGCTCGACAGGCGTTGCGCGACGAGCGGCAAGCTTGGCGCATAGCCCTTCGAGCGAAGCCATGACGTCGAACATTTCTATGATCGCGGGGATAGACAAAAGGGCGACATGGGTTCCCTGACGCCCGCGCGTCTCTATCAGGCCGATCGCAAGCAGCGATTTGATCGCTTCGCGAACCGGCGTGCGAGACAGCCCGAAACGGCGTGACAGCTCCATCTCGTCCAGTCTCTCGCCAGGCGCGAGACGTCCGTCGAGGATCATCTCTTCAAGATGATCACGCAACTCGTCCGATCGTGTCGCCTGACGTGCTGTAACAACACCGGATATGCGAACCGCATCTTGGTTCAATTGGAATGCTCCTTTGCCGGTCTTGCTCGTGACCGGTCGGGCTTTAGTGGCGCGCATATATGTTTATTTCTCTGCTGCATTCAATATCATATAATCAGTATACCAGGCTTGCGATGCAACTTCTGATCTTGTCCACAATCATCGAAGGGGCTTCCACCATGGGAAAGTGGCCGGAATCGTAGGTGGCTATCGGAGTTGCGGCAAAGCAAGGCATGGGATCGGGATGGGCCAGGCGCGCCACATATGGCGAGTTCAGCAGCATTTTCGGGCAGTTCACCAGCGGCCAGCGATCCTCCGCATTCCAGGCGAACAGGTCGTCCTTGATATCAAGCGCGAAGTCGCCCGGTGCCGCGGCAAGCATACCGTGGTTGATCTCTACCCGCATGGCTTCCGTGGAGCTCGGATGAACGATCATATCCACCATCGCCCGCATGCGGGCCGGATAATCCATCTGGAATTCCTCGTGCCGGCGCCGGATCTCCTCATCCGGGACACGTCCGTAATAATCCCGGTCGGACAGTGTATCCAGACCGATCACCGCGGCCACTCTTTGCGGCGCGGCAATCGCCGTCTCGGTGGCGATCGGCCCGCCCATGGAGTGGCCGACGAGGATGGCGCCTGAAATGCCGAGGTGATCAAGCACATGGGCAACCGCCGCGCCCATGGCCGCGATCGTCTGGCCGCTCGCGGGCGGCGGCGCGGTGCCGCCGAAGCCGGGATGCGATAAAACCAGAACCCGGAAATCGCGGGCCAGTTCAGGCCCGATGATATCCCAGTGACCGGCGCTGCCGCACCAGCCATGGATGAGCACCAGCCAGTCACCGGCGGTGCCGAGCGTACGATGGCCGATCTGCCCGCCGAAAGGTGCGTCCAGCAGATGAAGATTGTTCATCCGCTCAGCCCTTTATGCCGCTGGTGGCCATGCCCTGGGTGAAGTATTTCTGCAGGACCAGGAAGAGCAGGATGAGCGGCACCGTGGCGACCGTCGCTCCGGCAAAGGTCTCGCCCCAGTTCGGCAGCTGGGTCGGCGAACCCTGCTGGGCGATTGCCACCTGGATGATCTGGCGTGCGGGATCCTGGACGATGACCAGAGGCCATAGGAAGCTGTTCCAGCAGAACAGGAACGTGATGAGCCCAAGCGTCACCATCGGCACCTTGACGTTCGGCAGGACGATGGAAAAGAAGATGCGGACATGCCCGGCACCGTCGATGCGGGCAGCGTCCTCCAGCTCGGTAGGCAGTTCCTCGAAGGCCTGTTTCAGCAGAAAGAGGCCGAAGGGGCTGGCGATCCAGGGGATCATGATCCCGACCAGCGTATTGGAGAGACCAAGTCCGGAAACCACCTGGTAGAGGGGCACCATCATCGCCTCGATCGGCAACAGGAAAGTCAGGAGGATCAGCATGAAGACGATGTTGGCGCCGGGAAACTTGATGCGGGTCAGCGCATAAGCGGCCATCGAGCAGAGAAGCAGGGTGAACGCGACCTGCCCGATCGCGACGATCGCGGTGTTCAGCAAGGCTCTCAGGATATTCGTGCGCTCGAACAGCGACACATAGTTCTCGATCGTCGCGCCGACCGGCACGAATGCGCGCCAGGATAGCGGCGTGACGTCGCCGAACACGGTGAACTGGTTCTTCAAGGACGACGCTACGACCCAGGCATAGGGTGCCAGAAAACAGGCGATAATCAGCAGGATGATCACCAGGGTGAGGGCGGTGCGGCGGATGCGGGTCGTTCTCATGTCAGTAGTTCCAACGGGATCGCAGGAGAGCCATCTGGACCATCGAGATGGCGAGGACGACGAGCAGCAGCACGACGGAAAGCGCCGAGGCATAACCAGCCTGCTGCATGATGAAGGCGGTATTGTAGATGTGGTAGACGATCAGGTTCGTTGCTTCCTGCGGCCCGCCCTGGGTCATCAGGAAGGCGGGCGCGAAGGCCTGCAGCGAAAACACTGTCATGATCACCACCACGAACAGCGTGGTGCGCGACAGGAGTGGTATCGTGATATTCCACAGCACCTGCCACCGCGTGGCGCCATCGATACGGGCGGCTTCGCCGAGTTCGGAAGGCACACCCTGCAGGCCGGCCAGAAAAAGGATCGCCCCGAACCCGACCTGTTGCCACAGCGTCATGGCGATGAGCGACGGCAGTGCCTGGGTGGTGCTGGTCAGAAACGGTTGCCGGGCGATGCCGACGATATCCAGCGCGCCGTTGATCAATCCGTTCGACGGGTCGAGCAGGAAGGACCACATCGTCGCGATCACCACCGAGGACGTGACGACCGGCAGCATGATCATGGTGCGGACGAGGCCGCGCGCCGGCAGTTTCGAATTGAGGAAGAGTGCGAGCGCGAAAGCGATCGGTATGACGAACGCAACCACACCGAACGCGAACAAGAAGGTGATGCCGAAGCTCCTGCCGGCATCATCGTATTCGATCATGTCGGTGAAATTGCGCAGGCCGACAAATTTCTCCGCTGCCGGATTGAGCAGCGAATAGTCGTAGAAGCTGTTGCGGGCCATGACCAGAAGCGGAACGTATTGGAAGATCAGCAATAGCAGCATGAAAGGCGCGAGAAAGCCGACGGCCACCAGACGCTCCTGCTTTTGCCGCCGGGTGGCGGCCTTGCGCGGCCGGGTTTTTGCACCCGCCGAAGCGGTGAGTGTTTGTTCGCCTGTCGACATTCTCGCGTCCATTGTCATTATCGGTCGAGGATACGCTGAACCTTCTTCTCGGCATCCGCCATCAGCGCAGCCGGATCGCCGCCGAAGGCAACGCCACGAAGCGCCTCGCTGACGATCTTGTCATACTGGGCGAACTTCTGGGCCAGGCGGGCGCGGCTGGCCCCAGGACTGAAGCTGATCGACAAATACCTTCATCGGATATTTGTTGTAGACGTCGAAACGGGGGAACAGGCTCTTCAATGTCGGCAGGTTGCCGCGCTGGCTGACGTTCATATAGGCATATTCGCCCACTGACATGTCTACCACGAACTTTGCGGCGATCTCCGGATGCTTGGATCGGGCCGTCGCGCCGAATGTGGTCGAGCCCGTATGCACGACCGGCGTCTTGAAATACGGCAGCGGAGTGATGCCCCATTCGATCTTCGGATCCTTGATCAGCGCGTTGCCGGCGGCCGGAGTATCGATGTAGAAGCAGGCCTTGGCATCGAAGAAGGCGTTTGGAATGCCGACCTTCGGCGCAACGCCTTCAGCGTTGAACATCGACTGGTAGAATTTCAGCGCTTCAACTGCTTCAGGCGTATTGAGATAACCTTCAGCGGTCTTGCCGTCCGGCGCGAACGCCCAGAAGGTCTTGTAGGCGCTGCTGGTCGGGGCTGCCTTGGGGTCGCCGGCGGAGCGCTGGTAGGTCAGATCCTGATAGACGAGACCAGGCTGGCCGTTGCCGAAGCGGGTCGGGCCGAGGCCCCAGACCGTGGCGGCGCCGGCTGGACCCTGCTGGCACTTCTTGAAGGCTTCCAGCGCCTGAGGCCATGTCCATGCATCGGCAAGCGTCTGCGGCGGCTTTACACCTGCGGCTTCGACCAGCTTCTTGTTGTAGTACATGGCAACCGTCGTCTGCTCGATGCCCGGCGAATAGACTTCGCCGTTATAGCTGTGCTCGGCCTTGGTGGCCGGCAGGATGTCGTCATCCCAACCCTTCTGGCAGGTATTTGGTGATCGGCAACAGGATGCCGGCAGCCGCGTAGGACTGGGTGTTCGGCCCGTCATAGACGATGATATCGGGCGGATTTGAGCTCGCTGCCTGAACCGAAATCGTGTCCGCGAGCTGCGGGAACGGGACTTCGTTGACTTCGAATTTGACGCAAGGATTATCCTTTTGCCAGGCCTCCATCGGCTTGGGATAGGGGTAGTTGCCAGGCGTGCGCAGGATGCGCAGGGTCACGGCTTCGCCGGTGCAGGAAGCCGCAGTCTGCGCCTGGGCGCCGGTCGCACTCAGCGCCGTGGCGCCGAGCAGGCCGGCAAAAACGATAGGATAGATCTTCATCAGCCGTTCTCCTTCTGGTGTTTTGTCCGGCGGCGTTTTCAGATGGTGCCGCCGGTATCGGGGTCGAAAAGCGACATGCGGTCATGTGCGATGCGGAGCGGCTGCTGACCTCCTTCGGGGAGCGCGTGCTGCGGCGCAAGCATGGCTGCGCAGGGCACGCCGGCAAGGGTGAAGTGAACCAGCGTCGTCGGCCCGAGCAGCTCGGCCATGTCCACGGGAACCGAAAAATCAGGCTCACCTTCGCCGGCCAGAAAGTGTTCCGGCCTCAACCCCACTTCGACGGTCTTCCCGACATACGGCAGAAGAGCATCTCTCCGGCCAGCTGGTGACGGCAGTGTAGTATCGTTGAATTTGAGCACGGGCTCCCCGCCTTCCAGCGCAACCTGTGCCGGCAGGAAATTCATCGAGGGGCTTCCGATGAAGCCGGCCACGAAGCGGGTGGCGGGACGTTCGTAGAGTTCCTGAGGCGTGCCCTGCTGCTCGATCTTGCCGTTGTTCAGCACCACGACGCGATCGGCGAGCGTCATTGCCTCGACCTGGTCGTGGGTCACGTAGACGGTGGTCGCCTTCAGGCGCTTGTGCAGCCGACGGATTTCCGTGCGCATCTGTCCGCGCAGTTTCGCATCCAGGTTGGAAAGCGGTTCGTCGAACAGGAAAACTGCCGGATCGCGAACCATGGCGCGCCCCATCGCGACACGCTGCCGCTGGCCGCCGGAAAGCTGCTTCGGTCGCCGATTGAGCAGCGCGGAAATCTCCAGCATCTTGGCGGCTTCTTCGACCTTGCGGCGAATTTCGGTCTTGTCCACCTTTGCCAGACGCAGGCCAAAGCTCATGTTCTGGGCGACTGTCATATGTGGATAGAGCGCGTAGTTCTGGAAAACCATGGCGATGTCGCGCTCGCGCGGATCGAGCTCGTCTACGCGGCGATCGCCGATCCAGATCTCGCCGCTGCTGACCTCTTCCAGGCCGGCGATCATGCGCAGCGTCGTGGACTTGCCGCAGCCCGAGGGGCCGACAAGCACCACGAATTCGCCGCTGCAAATATGCAGGTCAAGTCCATCGATCGTGGTTGCCGAAGCACTCTCGTAGGTCTTGCCCACCTTTTTAAGCTGAACATCTGCCATGCCGGCTTTGAGGCCTTTTGCTCTTGAAAATTCCAGAGACCTGCTGGTCCTGCCATCCGGACATTAAGGGACGGAACATGTATTCGTGCAAGAGATAAATGTATACGTATATTATTTTTTTATCGAGCGGCCCAATTCGCCTATTTAGTCGGCTGACTGCCTCTGCATTTTGCTTATATTGGCGGCATTTTGGAATAATGTAGCCATTAGTTCTCTTTCTGGGGTGGAAAATTTCGATATTCGGCAAAAATCCATGGACAGAGCGCAGAAATGGCGTATGCAAAAAAGAGAAATATGTATTCATCACAGGAGACGTAGGTGGAACTGAATCTTGCTGGCAAAACGGCCCTCATCACCGGAGCATCCCAGGGCATCGGCTACGCGATCGCCAAGGTTCTGGCCGCTGAAGGATGCCACCTCCACCTGGCCGCCCGCAACGGCGCGGCCATGCAGGCCCTTAAGAAGGAACTCGCCCAGTACCCGGTCAACGTCACGGTGCACGAGGCGGACCTGGGTACGACCGAAGCCATGGTCGCGCTCGACAAGGCCTGTGGCGACTATGATATCCTGATGAACAACGCGGGTGATATCCCCGCCGGTTCGATCGAGGATGTCACCGACGAAGCCATCCGCCGCGGTTTCGATCTCAAGGTCTTCGGCTACATTACCCTTTCCCGCGAATTCTGGAAGCGCCGCAAGGGCCGCGACGGTGTGATCATCAACGTCATCGGCAATTCCGGTGAAAACTGGGATGCCGCCTATTTTGCTGGCTCGACCGGTAACGCCGCCCTGATGAGCTTCACCAAGGCACTCGGCGGCCGCAGCCTCGATCAGGGCATCCGCGTTATCGGCGTCAATCCCGGGCCGGTCGATACCGCGCGCATGTTCAAGATCATGAAGCGCAAGGCGATCGACATGCTTGGTGATGAGAGCCGTTGGAAAGAACTCTACGACAAATATCCGGGCAAGCGTCCGGCCACGGCCGAAGAAGTCGCCGATCTCTGCGCCTTCCTCGCCTCGCCCAAGGCCGGCTACATCACCGGCACGGTCGTCACCATCGACGGCGGCATCGCCGCGCGTGGTTCGGTGATCTGACGATCATGAGCGACGCCCGTATTCGAAACCGCTATTTCGACGACCTGTTCTCGACGCCGGATCTGGCGTGGATGGGACAGAACACCAACCACATCCCCGCGCATCCCGCCGTGCGCGAGGCCATGATCTGCTCCATCGAGGCCGGCGAATTCAATGCCTATGCACCGCCGATGGGCTTCGAGGCGCTTCGAGCAGGGATCGTCGCCGATCTCGGCGTCCTGTCCGCAGAAGCGCTGGTGACGGAAGGCGGCGTCAATGCGCTGGCAATGATCTGCAAGGCGCGCGCCAAGCCCGGCACGACGCTGGTGACGACGGACCCGACCTGGAAATGGCCGTGCATGTTTGCCGAACAGGCCGGTGCCGAGGTCATCCAGATCCCGATCTATGACCCCGCGACCAAATACAAGCTGACGCCGGATGCCCTGCGGGCAGCCGTCGACGAGCGTTGCGCGATCATCTACATCGTCGATCCCAACAATCCGCTCGGCATCCGCTACGACCGCGAGGAAATCGAGGCCTTTGCCGAGATCGCCCGTTCGGTCGGCGCCTTGATGATCCACGATTGCACCTACAGGGATTTCGCCGACGGCCACACGCCTGTCCTGCAGGTCGCGCCGGAAGGCACCGTCGTTTCGCTGAGCTTTTCCAAGTGGTTGGGGCTGGCCGGCATGCGCATCGGCGCGCTTGTCGCATCCCCCGCACTGGTCGACGAGTTTTCGTCCGTCTCTACTTCGGTGCTCGGCGCTTCTGTCGTTGCGCAGCGCGCTGCCATGGCCGGACTTTCGGTCAAGGCCGAATGGATGAAGGACGTGCGCTCCATTGACCGTGCGAACAAGGCGATGATCGTCGCTGCCGCGGAAGCCGCCGGCATCACCGTGCCGGTCCAGCCGTCGCATGGCAATTTCCTTGTGCTGGAGACTGCGGCAACCGGCGTCTCGCCGGAAGCGATCGTTGAGGCTGCCCGCCGCGAGGGCGTGATGATCCGCCAGGGCCGCTACCACACGGCGCGTTTCGGCGACCGGTTCATCAAGGTCTCGACCTCGGTGCCATCAGCCTGGGCCGAACGCTTCTGCGAAGGGCTGCCCGGCTATATCGCGACCGCGCGCACGCTGAACGACGTGCCGGCCCTCTTCTAGGGCCGGCCCCAAGGGCCAAGTATATTACAGGGGAGAAGCCGATTCATGTTCGTGACCAGCAAGGATGGCATCAAGCTCTACTACGAAACGGCGGGCGAAACCGGAACGCCGATCCTGTTCATCCACGAGTTCGGCGGCAATTACGACGCCTGGGAGCCGCAGATGAGCTTTTTTCCCCGGCGCAACCGCTGCATCACCTATGCGGCCCGCGGTTATGCGCCGTCCGATATTCCGGCGGATGTCGAACAATATTCACAGGTGCTGGCAGCGGAAGATGCCCTGGCCGTACTTGACGGTCTCGGCATCGAGAAGGCGCATATCGTCGGCCTGTCGATGGGCGGCTTCGCGACGCTGCATTTCGGCCTGCGCTTCCCGGAGCGTGCGCTATCGCTGACGGTCGCCGGTGCCGGTTACGGCACGGAGCGCGCCACGGCCGATTATTTCCGCAATACGTCGCTGAAGGTCGCCGATAATTTCGAGAAGGATCCGGTCGGTTTCTCGAAGATCTATTCGCTCGGCGCAAGTCGCGTGCAGTTCCAGAACAAGGACCCACGCGGCTGGGCAGCTTTCGCGGAGCGGTTGTCGCGGCACTCTGCCGTGGGCGCCGCCAACACCATGCGCGGCGTACAGTGCCGCCGGCCGTCTTTCTGGGACCTGGAAGACGAACTGAAGAAGATGATGGTTCCGACCCTGATCATGTCGGGCGACGAGGACGATCATTGCCTCCAGCCGAGCATTTTCCTCAAGAAGACGCTTCCCGCCAGCGGCCTCGCGATCCTGCCGAAGACCGGCCATACGCTCAATCTCGAGGAGCCCGCTCTGTTCAATTCGCTGGTATCCGATTTTATCGCCCAGGTGGAAGCGGGTGCCTGGAACGTGCGCGATCCACGCGCCGATCCGGGACAGGTGATGCGGACGGAATAGCGCAATGACCGGCGTGGCCTCCATATCCCCGGAGCGGCTGTGGTCGCGGCTCATGGAACTTGGCAGGGATGGTGCCCTGCCCGAGAAGGGGGTCAATCGTCAGGCCCTCTCGGCCGAGGAAATTCTTAGCTGGCGGCGCATCATCGCATGGGGCGCCGAGGCAGGCTTGAAACCCTCCACGGACCCGGCCGGAAACCTTTTTCTGACACTCGAGGGTAAGTTTCCCCACCTGTCGCCCGTCGTCACTGGCAGTCATGTCGACAGCCAGCCGACGGGCGGTCTTTTTGATGGGGCATTCGGCACAGTGGCGGCGCTCGAAGCCGTAACGGCCATCGCCGAGGCGGGCATGATACCGGAGCGGCCGATCACGGTTGTCGCATGGATGAACGAAGAGGGCAGCCGGTTTGCGCCCGGAATGATGGGGTCCGAGCTTTTCGCCGGTAGGCGAACGATGGATGAGGTCATGGCGGTCAAGGACGCCGCCGGCATCTCCGTCGCCGAGGCGCTGGCCGCTGTGCATGCCGCCTTTCCGGATATAGAGCATCGGCCGCTCGGTTTTCCCGTCCACGCCTATATCGAACCGCATATCGAGCAGGCGGACGTGCTCGAACGCGCCGGTGCGGTAATCGGCGTGGTTTCCGGCATTCAGGGCAAGAAGACCTACGAGATCATCATATCCGGACGCGAAGCGCATGCCGGCACCGAGCCGATGGAGCGCCGGCAGGACGCGTTGCAGGCGTTTGTGCGCATGGCGTTGCGCATGCAGCAAGACATGGCGGTCGACGACGTGGTGAAATTCACCATCGGCCGGCTGGAAATCCGACCCAACGCGCCGTCGGTCGTGCCCTCCAGCGCAGTCTTCCGCATCGATCTCCGGCATCCGGACAATGCTGTGCTCGACCGGCTCGGCCTGCGCCTGGAAACGATCGTTACCGAAGAGGCGCATCCCTGCAGCTTCGATATCAAACGCCTGGTCGACGCCCCCTCGAACACGTTCGACGAAGGGCTTCGGGCAGCGATACGCCATTCCGCCGGCCGCCATGGCTATTCTGCGCTCGATTTGCTTTCGGCGGCAGGGCATGATGCCCGGCAGATGGCGCCGCTTGCTCCGAGTGCAATGATCTTTATCCCCTGTCGCGCTGGCCTCAGCCATCATCCCGACGAGTGGGCTGAACCGGAACACGTTGCGGCCGGCGCGGCTGTTCTTCTCGATCTGGTCCTGGAGCAGACAGGTCTTTCACGGAAATATGGAGACGCATCATGAGCACCGTCGACGACATGGCCGAAATGCCGGTCCAGCTGCCTCGCAATCCAGCCAATGCTGCCGAGGCGCGCAGCCGCTATTTCAACTCCGGCAATGCCTTCAACATCAAGCTTCCGCCGGTGCCGGGCAAGATCTTCACCGACGAACCGACCAGCGCTTTCGCGCTTGAAAAGACCGGTTTCATCAACTGCGATCTGTCCGCGGAAATGCAGTGCCCCTTTCCGGCGACAACCCCGTTGATGCTGGCCCGCTATGCGGTGATCAAGTCCGATGAAGTCCTGGATACGACGCTCACCAATACCGCGTCGATCTGGTACGTCATCAAGGGTAAGGCCACTCTCGTTGTAGGTGACGAAAAGGCTGTTCTGGGCAAGGCAGATGTCTTCCTTCTTCCCGGCGGCGTGCCTTCTGCCATCACTGCGAGCGAGGACAGCATCTTCTGGCTGGTAGGCAATGATCCGCAGCTGATGTTCGACGCGTCGGCACCGATCACCGGCGACAATGCGGCCGTCAACTTCGTGCACTACCCGGCAGGCGAGATCAGCCATCAGCTCGACGTGGTTTATGGGACCAACGCCAATGCCAGCACATCCGGCCATGCGCTGATCTTCTCGGCCGAAAAGACGCAAGCAAGCCGCAACATCGCAACGACGATGACCCTGTCGCTGAACACGCTGAAGCCGCGCAGTTTCCAGCCGCCGCACAAGCACAACTCCGCCGCGATCACGCTGGTGGTCAACGGTGATCCGGCCTATTCGATGGTGGCGGATGCCAAATGCGCATGGTCGCCATGGGCGACGCTGGTGACACCTCCGGCCGCCAAGCATAGCCACCACAATGACGGTGATAGCCGGGCCGAATTCCTGATCGTCCAGGACGGCGGTTTCCACTATCATGCCCGCACCATGGGTTTCGAGTTCTACTGATATGCGGCTGATCATAGACACCGATACGGCGGGCGACGACACCTATTCGCTCCTGCTCGCCATGCGCACGCCCGGCTCGACACTGGAGGCGGTTACTATCTGCGTCGGCAACGTGCCCTTCGACCAGCAGGTTGAAAACGCTCTGGCGACCATCGAGGCGGCCGGTTTCTCCGGAAAGGTGCCGGTCTATCTCGGTGCCCGCCGCCCCATGGTGAAACCCTGGGAAGCATCCACCATGCACGGCAACGATGGAATGAGCGGCGTTAACCTGCCGATCGCCCGTCAGCGGCCGGAAACCATGCATGCGGTCGATGCCATCATCGAACGGGTGATGGCTGAGCCGGGCGAGATCGATATCCTGGCCCAGGCGCCGCTCACCAATATCGCGCTGGCGGTCATGAAGGAGCCGCGGATCGCCAAGGCGGTGCGTCACCTCTGGATCATGGGCGGCACCGACAATGCGGTCGGCAACATCACGCCCTGCGCCGAATACAATTTCTTCATCGATCCGGAAGCCGCGCGCATCGTCTTCGAGGCGGGGTTCGACATCACGCTGTCCACCTGGACGCTGACCATGCGCTCCGGGCTTTTGGAGGGCGACCAGCTGGAAGAGATCTTCGCGATGCAGACCCCTCTTTCGGAGTTCTACCGGAAGGTTTCCGCCGTTCCGCGCGAAACGGCGGAAACGCGTTATGGCCGGCCGGTCAGCACCCACCCGGACTCGCTGACCTGCGCCTGCGCGCTCAATCCGGACCTGATCGAATCCTCGCGCGAGGCGGTGGTGCGCATCGAGACCGCCGGCGAAATTACCCGTGGTTTTTCCGCAATTCACCCGCCGAAGCTCGGCACGCGCTGGCCGGAGTTCAAGGTCAACGCCCGCGTCATCGAACAGGCGTCGACCGACGGCTTTCTCAAGATGATGAAACAGGCATTCGCCGAAAACTGAAGGCTTTCGGTTTCGGCGGGAGTGATCCCGCCGATCCGTTTCGATGTTGCGGCGTGGCTCAGGCCGCCGGCGCCAACACGCTGTCGAGTGCGTCGACATCGGCAGCCGTGGCATTCGATCGGATGATGACGATCGGCGGCATGTCCTTGCAGACCCTTTTGTAGCAGGCCGCCATAGCATCCAGCCAGACGCCCTGTTGGGGCAAATCTTCCACGGCAGCGATCACCACGTCATAGCCGTTCTTGCGGTAATCGATCAGGTCGCCTACGGAAACCTCGATCAGCCTTTCACAGCTTTCCGGGCTTGCCACATGCGGCGGCATCTTCATGATGCCCCAGCCGCGCTCCACCAGCGCATCCATGAAATCGGTCGGTGGGGCCTGTCGTTTGCCATAGAGTGCGGAGCCGGGATTGACGACGAAATCGGCGATGACCGCAATACGGCGGCTTCTCAGGTCTTCCCGGATCACGCGGCGTTCTCCTTGCCTTCGGTCAGAAACTGGTCGAGTTCGAGCATCGCCTTCTGGAGATCGAAATCCTGTGCATCCATCGCGACGCCCGTCGCGCGCGGGAATGCAAGGCTGCGTTCCTCGAACTCGAATTTCAGTTCTTCCATCCAGATGCCCATGCCGGGTCGGCGATCGCTCCCCCCGTGGACGGCGCCCTCCGGTCGGCCACCCCAGGATGCCTTGGTGCTGGTCAGACGGACGCCGCTTGACGGACTGCCGTCCAGGCCGATGATGACGACGTCGTAGCCGGCATCCTGATGCAGCATCACGAGATCCACGACGCTTTTCGCCAGGTTGCGGCAGTGGCGCCGGTAACCGGGTGTGTCGTACTGCTCGCGGGATGCCCACCACCGGACGGCTCCCATATGGCTCATCTCCGGACACGGTAATTGTTGGAGCTCGAAGCCGTTCTTGACCAAACGCTCGACCAGTGGAGAAAACACGCCGGCGCATTTGGCGAATTCGCTGACCTTGGCATTCTGGTTCATGAGACAGTGCGCCACATAGGCCACACGTCTTGGTTCATCCTGCATGATGTGGTTCTCCCGATGTTTCAAGCTGCCCGATAATAATTGAAGCCGCGCCGGCTTGCCGCGGCATGTTGGTGGGATATCGATGCAATCGCCATGCCACTATCCTTATGCCTGGTCGTTTCCAGCAAGCGGAACGCTGTGCCGGAATGCCTCCCCGCAAATTGCCGCAATAGCAGTCATTCTGCGTCCAAAATATGCGTGTTCTGTATTCATATTTCTGGTTATTGGATATCTTGGCTTCGATTTATCTCATGATAACATCTGGCAAGCCCGATACTGTCGGAAAAACCCAGAGATTGAAGGCATTCTTCTTCGAGGCAGAAAGGAAATGTATCTGGCACGATGCTTGCTTGCATCCTGAATGGTGATAATTGCATGCAAGGAGATGCCTACTCGATGACCGACATGTCGATCGCCTGGAGTGAGGACTACGCATGGGGACTGAATCCGGGAGCGCGCGGTCTCGCGGGCCTGTTGAGGCCGGTAAAGACCAAAGCCCTTGCAGCGCCCGTTGTGGAACCGGCCTGGACCGCATCGGGTGACAAGCCGCTCATCGAACTCCGCAAGGTGTCCAAGAGTTTTGGCCCCGTCATGGCGTTGGAGAACCTGGAGGCAACCATCCTTCCGGGTGAGCTGGTGACGGTGGTCGGCCCTTCCGGCTGCGGCAAGAGTACTCTTTTCAACATCCTCGCCGGCCTGGAAGAGCCGGATCCGGGCAATATCCTGCGTTTCCGCGGCAAGAGTTCCACGGCCTCGGAACTGCTCGGACAGGTTTCCTTCATGCCGCAAAGGGACCTGTTGCTGCCATGGCGAAACGTCATCGACAACGCAATCCTGGCGCTGGAGATCGAAGGAATGCCGCGGCCACAGGCCCGTGCGGAGGCACTGAAGATGCTGCCGGAATTTGGGCTTGCCGGGTTCGAAAAGCAATATCCCAACCAGCTTTCGGGCGGCATGCGCCAGCGCGTGGCTCTGATGCGCACTTTTCTCTTCACGCGCGATCTCATGCTGCTCGATGAACCGTTCGGGGCGCTGGACGCCCTGACGCGGACGATGATGCAGCGCTGGCTGCTCGACGTTTGGCAGAAACACCGGCGCACCGTGCTCTTCATCACCCACGACGTCGACGAGGCGATCTTCCTCGGCGACCGAGTGCTTGTCATGACCGCCCGGCCGGGCAAGGTGAAGCTTGAACAGAAGATCGACCTGCCGCGCCCCCGCAAGGCCGACATTGTCACGTCGCCCGAATTCATCGGGTTGAAGAAGACACTCCTCGACGCCATCGAGGAGGAAAGCATGAAGTCGTTCATGACTTCAGGACATTAGAATATGAGAGGAAACACGGTGGCCAGTGAATATTCCGAACGTCCCGCCCACATTCCCGAAGCCGAGTGGAAGGCGCGCGTCGATCTCGCCGCTTGCTACCGCATGGTCGCACGGCTGGGCCTGGATGACCTGATCTACAACCACATTTCCATGCGCGTACCGGGGCATGACGATCAGTTCCTGCTCAACCCCTACGGTTTCCTGTTTGGCGAGATAACTGCCTCCAGCCTTGTGCGCATCGATATCGACGGCAACAAGCTCGACGACACGCCCTATACGATCAACAAGGCCGCTTTCGTCATTCATGGCGCCATCCACAAGGCCGTGCATGATGCAGCCTGCGTTCTCCATACCCATTCCGATGCCAGCACCGCGATCTCCTGCCAGAAGGACGGACTTCTGCCACTGACGCAGTTTGCGATGCGCTTCTACCAACGCCAGGCCTTCCATGACTACGAAGGTGTGGCGATCGACATGGACGAACAGACCCGCCTCATCGCCGACATGGGCGACAACCGGGTGATGCTGATGCGCAACCACGGCATCATGACGCTCGGTCGCACGCCGGGCGAAGCCTTCATGCTGCTTTATTATTTCGAGCGCGCCGCGCGCATTCAGCTCGATCTGCAGGCTTCCGGCGCCGAGCTTCTGACCCCGCCGCACGAGGTCTGCGAAAAAGCGGCACGTCAGTTCTGGGAGAACAAGGGTGACATCCTGATTGCGGGGGAACGGGAATGGCCCGCCTTCCTTCGCCAGCTCGAACGGGAGGGATCGGATTACCGCCGATAGTCGGGAGGAGAACGACTAACGCTACCATAACCAACCAGGAATCGACAGAGAGGGACCATGCTTAAAAAACGACAGCTTCTGGCGGCGCTTGCCGCAACGTTCATCGGCATTCAGGGCTTGGGCTACAGCGCAACCCCGGCCGCTGCCCAGCAGACAGTCAACGCCAGCCTGCGTCTCAAATGGTTGACCCAGGCTCAGTTCGCCGGTTTCTACGTCGCGCTGGAGAAGGGGTATTACAAGGATGAGGGCATCAACCTCACTATCAACCCCGGCGGCCCTAATCTGCTGACGGAAAACCTGGTGGCCACCGGCGCCGACACGTTCGGCCTTTCGGGCGGTACCGACAGCGTCTTTAGCGCACGTGACAAGGGTCTGCCGATCGTCTGCATCGGTGTTGCCCATCAGGTGACGCCGTTCGTCTTCGTGACCTACAAGGACGGCCCGGTCAAAACCGTCCAGGATTTCAAAGGCAAGAAGGTGACGGCATGGTTCACCGGCGCAAACCACGTGCTCTCGGCCATGTTGGCAAAAGCGGGCATCAAGGCCGGCGAAGTCGATATACAGCCGCAGCAGGTCTCGATGACGCCGTTCATCGACAAGCAGGTCGATGTCGCGACCGCAACCCGCTACAACGAACTGCAGATCGTCGCACAGCGCGCCGGTATGGATAACCTGCGGATCTTCGTGCCCGAAGATAGCGGCGTTTCTTTCCCGCGAGACACATTGATCGTGTCGGAACAGACCGCCAAGGAAAAGCCGGAGCTGGTCGAGAAATTCCTGCGCGCCAGCATCAAGGGATGGAAATACGCCCTGACCAACGAAAAAGAAGCGATCGACATCGTCATGAAGGTGGCGCCGACTCTCGACCGCGCCCAGCAGGAAGTCATGCTCTCCGAGATCAAGAAGCTGATGGTCGCCGGCAAGGGCGGCACGGATGGCCTCTTCGCCATTGACAAAACAGCCGTCGGCTCTGCCAACAGCCTGCTCGCCGAATACAAGGTGATCTCCAAGCCCGTCGATCTCGACGCCGCGTTCAACGACAGCTTCCTGTCGAAGATCCCGGTCGCGGAAAAGCGCCTATGAGCCTCTCCGGCCTGTCCGGCGCATCCCTGTCCGCCGTAAAGGCGGGCAGATTTGTCTCGATCCTGAAGTCCCTGATCCGGATCGCCGCATTTCTGCTGGTGGTGGAGCTGATCGTCGTGGCGTTGGGAATCAGACCCTATTACCTGCCGCGGCCGAGCGCGATTGCGGCCGCGTTTCTGGCCACGCCGCAGGCTTATCTGCTGAGTATGTGGCGTACCCTGCTGGAAACCCTCATAGGCTTCCTCGCCGGCAGCCTGTTCGGCGTCGCCATGGGCGTGCTCTTTCATCGCTGGACTATCCTCCGCGAGCTGTTTTTCCCCCTCTTCGTGGTGTCCCAGACCATACCGGTCATCGCCTTCGGTGCGGTCGTCGTCCTTTGGTTCGGCAATACGCTGCTCGCCAAGGCCGTCATTTCCTTCTACATCAGCTTCCTGCCGGTCACGGTGAATGCCATTCTCGGCTTCGCGACGGTCGACCCGCGCCAGGTCGCGCTGCTGCGCAGCTTCGGGGCAAAAGAAGGCCAGATATTGCGCCGTCTCTACCTTCCGGCCGCGCTGCCGCAGATCTTCGTTGCCCTCAAGCTTGCCTCCTCGCTATCGCTGATCGGAGCCATCGTCGGCGAATGGTTCGGCGATACGACCGGCCTCGGTGTACTGCTGCTGCAGGCCATGTACAACGAAAACGTCGTCGGAATATGGGTCACCATCGTCGCCTCCGCCTGCCTGGGGATCGGCCTTTACGCTGCAGTCTCCGAGGCGGAACGGCGGATCGTCTTCTGGGGAGCGGAACAATGAGCCCCGTCACCGCAAGCAGTAACGCGCGCCGCATCAGCCGGGGCTTTGCCGGTGCATTCCTCCTTGCCGCAATCTGGGAACTGAGCGTCCGCGGGTTCAACCTGCCGGCCTATGTCCTGCCTTCCGTAAGCAGCATTATTGCCGGCATGTTCGCCGATGCGGGCAAGCTCGTCGCCGCCGCGGGCTTCACCGCAGCCGAAGCTCTCGCCGGTTATCTTCTGGGTTGCATCATCGGCATTGCCGCAGCCATCGCCGTCAGCATGGTCCCCCGCAGCCGCAGCACCGTGATGTCGGTTGCGACCGCCGTCAATTCCGTGCCGGTCGTCGCCTATTCGCCGCTTGTCCTGCTCTGGTTCGGCATCGGCATGACGTCCAAGATCGTCATGGTCGCCGTCGCGGTCAGCTTCACAATCTTCCTGAGCACCATCGCAGGGCTCGATCGCGTCGATCGGAAGTCGGTCGATCTGGTCCGCTCGTTCGGGGCAGGCCGCATGGCCGTTCTCTGGCGGCTCAGGCTCCCGACAGCGTTGCCGTTGATTATCGCCGGTATGCGGGTCTCCACCGTCCGCAGCGTCTTCGTCGCCATCGTTACGGAAATGCTGGGCGCTTATGGGGGGCTTGGCTGGGTAATCTACCAGGCCGTGCTGCAGATCGATTTCGTGCAGGTCTGGGCGGCCATCATCGTCGCGTCGGCGATCAGCCTCTGCTTCTTTGGTGTGATCAGCTTCATCGAGCAGCGTTACATTTTCTGGAGATGACCAATCTTATGACGCGCAGCATTCACTTCGGACTCTTTCTCCTTGGAACCGGCAGCCACGTAGCCGGATGGCGGGTACCGGGGGCGATAGACAGCTTTCAGGATATCGAGATGGTACGGCGCATTGCCGTGGAAGCGGAGCGTGGGCTATTCGATCTGATCTTCATGGGCGACAATCTCAATGCGGACCCCGGTGCGCATCCGTCCTACACGGCGCGGCTCGAACCGCTGACACTTCTCGCGGCGATTGCCGGCGCGACGCGCCATATCGGTCTCGGTGCCACGATGTCGACGACCTACAGCGATCCGTTCACGGTGGCCCGCGCATTTGCTTCACTCGACCATATCAGCGGTGGCCGCGCCGCCTGGAATGCGGTCACCACGGCCAATCCGGCGGCGGCGGCCAACTTCGGAACGATCCATCCGGACCATTCCAAACGATACGAGATCGCCGAGGAATTCCTGGCCGTGGTTCGCGGCCTGTGGGACTGTTGGGCCGATGATGCGATCCTCGCCGACCGGGAGAGCGGGGTCTATATCGACGCCGCAAAAGTCCGCGCGCTCGATCACGAAGGCACTCATTTTAAGGTCAAGGGACCGATCAACATCAGCCGCTCGCTCCAGGGGCAGCCGATCATCCTGCAGGCCGGCGGCTCCGGTCCGGGACAGGAACTCGCGGCCAAGTCCGCCGATGTGGTCTTCTCCGTCACCCAGGATCTCGATGAGGCGCGCTCTTTCTACGCCTCCGTCAAAGGGCGGCTTCCGAAATTTGGACGCTCCGCAGATTCGATGGTCATCCTGCCCGGCGTGATGCCGATCGTAGGGCGAACCGAGCGCGAGGCCCATGACAAGCTCGCGGAGTTGCAGGGCTTCATCAGCGAGACCAACGGGCTTTCCATTCTGAGCGACCGCTTCGGCGTGGACATGAGCCAGTTTGACCTCGATGGGCCGATCCCGGACATCGGCCCCTCAGACAATTATTATGCCTTTGCGCGGGTCATGCTGGACAAGGCAAGGCGGGAAAACATGCGCCTGCGTGATCTGTACAATCTGGTCGCTGCGGCACGCGGCCACTGGGTTCTCTGCGGCACGCCGGACTATGTGGCGGATACGCTGGAGACGTGGTTCACGACGGGTGCGGCGGATGGCTTCAACATCATGCCGTCCCACTTCCTGGGCGGATTGACGGATTTCATCGATATGGTGGTTCCGCTCCTGCAGGAGCGTGGACTGTACCGGACCAGCTACGAGGGGACGACATTGCGGGACATGATGGGCTTCGCAAGGCCGCCGCGGGTCGGGAGCGCGTGAGCGTCTATGTAAGCCAATGAGTAAATTTGCTGCTGGTTCGAATGTCCATAAGCGGCGAAAGCATTCCTTTTGTTGTTGGCAGGGAAACTGACGCCGCCAGGGGAGAGTATCGTAGTGCTCGGTGCTGGAACCCGCGCTCACAGATGGCCACCCTTAGGCGGCGGAAAGACGCTGCCATGCTTTTGGATCGAGATCACCGGCGATCTCCTGAGCTGTGCCGGCGACCGGAGGCTTGCCTGACCGGGAGCCGAAATGGTGGTCCGATTTAACCCCAAGAACGTAGCCTTTGCAGGCTCGGCGCAAGGTTCCTTCTGCGTCCCCGACGCCATACACCGCACATCTGCGGCCACCCATGAAAACGGCTCCTTGTAGGATTCGCAGTTTTCACCTGATCTCCCGCCGGTGTTTGCTCCACGGATTGGTCACTCGTCGCCAGGTACACCGTATGATGGAGCGGCCAGCGGGTTGAGTGCCCGTGTCACATAATCCATGGCCTGCGGCTTGTAGACGTCCCACGCCCGCGCCACCGCTGCGATCGGGCAGCCATCGTCCAGCCAGTCGATCCGCAGTTCGGCATAGGGCCAGGGCTCCTTGTTGACAATCAACAGCCCCGCCGACCGAACCGGGCCGGCTTCGCCGCCCGCATCAACAGCCGCTCGGAGCGCGGCGATGAGGCGGTCACCCAAAGTACCCGAAGTGGCCTCGAATGAGTCGATCATCACCTTCGGCACGCCGTCATTGGCCAGAAGGTTGCCGGCGGCAACACATTGATGACCGATGGCCGAGGTCCAGGTTCCAAGAGCGTTGCGGCCGGAATGGATAGCCGTCCCGCCGTGCGCATCCACCGCCAGCAACTGGCGATAGTCTGGAAAATCATCGCTCTGTTGCGCCACTGTCACGGCCTCTGCTGCGCTCGCTCCGCTTCCGAGTTCGCCAAGCATTTTGGGACCGAGTGCCGGATTGGTAACGTTCTGCGTTGCAACAGCGCCGATGCCGGCTCGAGCCCAGGCGCAACGTGCGGCCACTGCGGGAGAGGAAGACGAAATCGCCACACCGAACTGGCCGGTCTGCTCACAGCGAGCGACGATGGAGAAGGTCATGAGAGCTCCTGTGTCAGGACCGTGGATAAGTCCTCGGTCTGCAGCTTGCGCCGGTTGGTGAATGCCTGCCGAACGCTCGGAAATAATATCAGTCCGGAATGACGGCTGTCGCGTCGATCTCCACAAGCCATTCCGGCCGTGCCAACGCCACGACGACAAGCCCAGTGCAGACCGGGAAGACGCCTTGGATATATTCGCCCATAGTCCGGTAGACGGCCTCGCGGTGGCGAACGTCGGTCAGATAGACAACTAGCTTCGTCACATGTTCCATTTGGCCGCCGGATTCCTGCACCAGTTGGCGAATGTTCTGCATCACCTTGTGCGTCTGCTCCACCGGATCATGGCTCTCGATGTTCTTGGCGGTATCAAGATCCTGCGGGCACTGGCCACGCAGAAAGATCATCGTGCCGCGAGCGACAACCGCCTGGCAGAGGTCGTTGTCGAGCTTCTGCTCGGGATAGGTTTCCTTGGTGTTGAACTTGCGAATGCGCCTATGTGCCATTCTCTTCTCCATCGGATTGTTCATGCAGGATGCCGGCAGGTCTATGCCCGTCGATCAGGATTTCGGTGCGTAGGCGAGGTAATTGTCCTGGATGGCGATGTGGTCGGCCACGTGTTTGGCGTCGTGCCAGACACCCCAGATGAAGCTGGAGCCGCGGCCGGAGAGCCATGGAAGGCCGAGGAAATAGATGCCTTTTTCTGCCGAGACGCCGCGCTGGTGTTTGGGGCGACCGGCCACGTCGAAGGCATTGACCTTCAGCCAGCTATAGTCCGAGACAAAGCCCGTCGCCCAGATGATGGTGGTGACGCCGGCGTCGTGCAGGTTCAGTTCGCGCAGCGGGTTGATGACACAGTCGACCTCAGGCCCGAGGATACGCGCAGCCGGCTCCTGCGGAAGATCGAGACCGTTGCGGGCGACAAATGCGTCTGCCTCGTCGAGCAGCGACAGGTAATTCTGGTCGCCGCGATCGAGGTTGCGTGCAAGATCGTCGGCAAAGGAAACCGATCCCTCACGGTATGCGGCGGTCATGCCGGCAAGCACCATGCCCTGCGATGCCAGGCGGCGGAAGTCGATCGTCTTGCCGCCGTGTGCGCCGCTGACGGCAATGGTCACATGCTCCGAGCCAGAAGCCTGCGCCTGTGCGTCCCATTTGCCGAGAACACCGAGCCACCAGACGAAATCGCGGCTGCGATAGGCGCGGGGAGGGCGGTCATGCGGGCCGACGGATAGGTAGACCTTGCGGCCGGAAAGCAACAGCTCCTCGGCAATCTGGACGCCAGACGAACCGGCGCCGACGACCAGCACGGCGCCGTCTGCAAGCTGGGAGGGATTGTGGTACTCGCTCGAGTGTATCTGCGCGACCCTGGCATCCGCGGGCACGATCGGGGGAATGCTCGGGCTCTGGAACGGTCCGGTGGCGACGACGACATTGAGGGCTTCGATCGCGCCATCGGACGTTTCGACGCGGAAGCCGGGGCGGTCTTCAAGCCGTTCGACCTTGGTGACTTCGACACCGCAGCGGATCGGTGCCTTGTGCATGTCGGCATAGGCTTCGAAATAATCGGCGACGCCATCCTTGGACACGAACGCATCCGGATGGCCGGGAAATTCCATGCCGGGAAAACGGTCGTGCCAGGCGGGACCGTTGGCAACGAGCGAATCCCAGCGCATCGAACGCCAGCGTTCGGCAATGCGGCCGCGCTCCAGCACGATGTAGTCGACGCCGTTGCGGCTCAAGTGTTCGCTCATTGCCACACCTGCCTGGCCGGCTCCGACAACCAGCGTGTGGATTTTCTCGACTGACATGCACTCGCCCTTTTCTGTTTCGCCAGACCTGCCGATCGGCGTCAGCTATGGTTCCGCTCTAGCGAACGGTTGGCATTCGGAAAATTACGATTTGCTGCAGCACTGGTTAGGATTGCCGAAAGTAGTCAAGGCGGCGCGTTGAAACGCTGTCGCCAGGACCGGCAGCAGGAGAACATTTACATTTTGGAAAACCGCAAATAATAAGCTGGTCTCCATCCCTTCGCATTGGCATGGGCTTACCCGTCGGCCGTCGGGCGTGACATTTGGCATCGGGGCCTCAAATGCGCTTCACACTGCGTCAGCTCGAATATTTTATCGCCACCGCCGAGGCCGGTTCCATCACGCTCGCATCGGATCGCATCCGTGTTTCGCAACCCTCCATCTCCACCGCAATCTCTCAGCTGGAAATCGAGCTCAACACCCAGCTTTTCCTGAGGCGCCACGCGCAGGGTCTGTCGCTGACACCGGCCGGCCAGAAACTGCTGCTGCAGGCCAAGGCAGTGATCGAGCAGGCCCAGAACCTCTATACGGCAGCGTCCGAAGCGACGGATCAGATTCGCGGAACATTGTCGCTTGGGTGCCTTTTGACCTTTGCGCCTATGTTGCTGCCGGAAGTAAGCCAGAGCTTCAAGGCTGCCTATCCCGGCGTAACGGTCCGGCCGACTGTCGCGGATCATCGTACGCTGCTGACGCGGCTGGAGCGCGCCGAACTGGATATTGCACTCTCCTACGATCTGTCGGTCCCCGAGGGCTTCGAGTTTACGCCGCTTGCCGAACTGCCGCCTTATGTCCAGGTAGCCGAGACCGATCCACTGGCGGAGCGTTCAGCGATCTCGCTTGCCGAATTGGAAGAATACGAATTCATCTTGCTCGATCTGCCGCTGTCACGGGATTATTTCCTAGGGCTTTTTGCTGCTGCCGGTGCCAACCCGAATATTGTTGCTCAGATCCAGCATCAGGAAGTCATCCGCACGATGGTCGCCAGCCGGTATGGTTACACGCTCGCTAACGTCCGGCCCAAGAACAAGGCGGCGCTGGACGGCCGGGGGCTTGTCGGCCTCCGTCTGTCGGGTGATCACAAGCCGATGCGCATTGGTCTGATCCGCGTAGGCCAGCAGGTCTCCACCCGGCTAGTGCGGACCTTCGAAGAGCATTGCAGCCATCTGATTTCCGACAGTTACGTGCCCGGCATGGAAGCTCCGATCCTCAACCTGCGTCGGACGGGGCAGAGCTAGGCTCGCTTTTTTCAAAGCACCAGTTCCGAATATCCTATTTTTCTTTTTGACCGTCGGCTGACAGTGTGCGCGCCAAACGCCGCATGACCAGTGCGGTGGGTGCCGCATCACGGAGTCCAGCATGCCCGAGAAGAGCCAGTCCGCAGACCAGACGATAGCTTCCATTGTCGATAGGATGACCAACCAGGAAAAGGTCGATCTGCTTTCCGGCTTCGGAATGTGGAAAACTGCGGCGGTTCCCGCTTACGGCATCAAGCCGATCGTCATGACCGATGGCACCTATGGCGTACGTTATTCGATCCCGCAGATTGACAGTGATGAGCGCGGCGGCATGGATCTCGATGCCTTCCTGTCGGTAGTCAACCAGCGCGCCAGCGACGTCGCCATCGCCTGGGGCGAAATGAAGCCGGCGACCTGCTTCCCCAACGGTTCCGCCATGGGCAACAGCTGGGATGAGGATCTGATGCAGCGGCTTGGCGTGTTGCTCGGCCAGGAATGCCGCGCCATGGGCGTCCATATGCTGCTCGGCCCCGGCATCAACCTGCGCCGTACGCCGCTTGCCGGCCGTTCCTATGAATATTACTCGGAAGATCCACTGGTCACCGGCAAACTGTCGGCGGCGGTCATCGAGGGCATCCAGTCGCAGGGTGTCGGGACCTCGCTCAAACATTTCGCCTGCAACAATTCCGAAGTCGAGCGCACCACGATGGACAGCGTCGTTGAAGAACGGGCGCTGCGGGAAATCTACCTCAAGGGTTTCGAGATCGCCATCAGGCAGTCCAAACCCTGGACGATCATGTCCTCCTATAACCGCCTGAATGGTGTGCAGGCCTCGCAGGACCCCTGGCTCCTCAATGGGGTCCTGCGCGACGAATGGGGCTTTGACGGCGTGGTCGTTTCGGACTGGCACGGCATCAAGGACCGTCCGGTCTCGTTGATGGCTGGTGGTGATCTCGATATGCCGGAAAGCCCGCGTCGCAAGGCGGATCTTCTCGCGGCGCTCGACTGCGGCGCCGTTCCGGTCGAGGTGGCGAACCTGTCGTGCCGGCGCATGCTGGAGATGATCGAGCGCTGCAACGCAGGCGCAAGCCAACCGCTGCCGGTCTATACTGCCGAGGAACACCATGCCGAAGCGCGCGCGATGGCCGCGGCCTCGATGGTTCTCGTGCGCAACGAAGGTCTGCTGCCGATCCAGCCCGACATGATGAACATTCTGGTTGTCGGCCGCGATGCCGGCATTCCGGTCATCCAGGGTTCGGGTTGCGCCACGACGATCCCGACCATGGTCGACCAGCCGCTGGAGCAGCTGGAACAGGCTCTGGGAACGGACCACGTCCTGACGTTCCGCCAGGAAGCCGATGCCGAAACGCTGGCGCTCGCGGCCAAGGCGGATCTGGTTCTGGTCTACACCTCGACCGAAGGCGCATATGACGGTGAAGGCTCCGACCGCACCACGCTGGCGCTCGGCCCCGGTCAGGATGCGATGATCGCAGCCCTCGCGGCGGCCTCGGAAAAAGTGGCGGTGGTGATCGCCTGCCCGGATGCGGTGGAAATGCCGTGGGTCGATCAGGTCGGCGCGGTGCTCGTGACCTTCTATTCCGGACAGGCTATGGGTGGGGCGGTTGCCGACATTCTGACAGGCACGGTCAACCCGTCCGGTAAGCTCTCCGTCACCTTCCCGAAGCGTCTGGCAGACGTGCCCGGCTTCCTGCATTATCCAGGTGAAAACGGCCGGCACATCTATGGCGAGGGCATTCATGTCGGCTATCGCGCCTACGATCTGCGCGAAATCGAGCCGCTGTTCGCCTTCGGCCATGGCCTTAGCTATACCAGCTTTGCCTATTCCGACCTGGCGGTTTCATCGGCACAGATTGGGCTTCACGATGCAATCACCGTCGCCTTCACCATTACCAATACGGGTCACCGGACCGGTGCTGAAGTCGCACAGCTTTATCTGCAGGCGCCCGGCAAGCGGCTGAAGCGTTCACCGCAGGAACTCAAGGGTTTTGCCAAGCCGGTGCTGGCGCCGGGCGAAAGCAAGCGGGTCGAAATCACCATCACGGGTTCGGATCTGGCGATTTGGGACCCGGCGCTCGCGCGCTGGGTGCTGGAGGGTGTCGAAGCCCGGCTGGTCGTCGGCGCCTCTTCGCGTGATCCAAAGCTCTCGGCCGATCTGATGATCAAGCCTTCGGTTCTGCCGTTCCGTCGTATCGCCTACGATACCCAGCCGGCCTACGTCCTGCCGAATGCCATCGCCTGCGAACACATCTGCGCCTATTTGACGAACCGCTACAATATTTCGCAAGAGGATGCGATGCGTATGCTCAATCACTGCGCGAACTCATTCTTCGGCATCTTCACTTCACTCGAACGCCGCCTTCGTGTTTCCATTCCGGAGGCCGAGGTTGCCGGACTGATCTTCGAAATCAACGCGGCGATGGGCGGGGCGGAGTCAGAACTGTGACCGCGACTGAGGATTGGCTGGAGCGCCTGGTCGCTCATCCGACGGTCAGTTCCGAGACGAACCTGCCGCTGATCGAGGAGATCGAGGCGAAGCTGGCGAATACCGGTGCCGTCTGCGAGCGCTTCTACGATACCAGCGGGCAAAAGGCCGCACTTCTGGTGCGTCTGGGGCCTGATGTGCCAGGAGGGCTGATGCTCTCGGGACATGTCGACGTGGTGCCGGCCGCTGGGCAGGACTGGACGGTTCCCCCTTTCAGCCTGATCCGGAAAGATGGCAGGCTTTACGGGCGCGGCACGACTGACATGAAGGGCTTTGTTGCTTCCGCCGTGGCGCTGGCCGAGGCGATCGATGCCAGAAGCCTGGCCGCTCCGCTATGGCTCGCCATCTCCTATGATGAGGAGATCGGCTGCGTCGGCGTCAGGCCGATGCTTGAAGAAATTGTGGGGCGGGACATCCTGCCCGACCTGATCGTCGTCGGTGAGCCGACATCGATGCAGCTTGGTCTCGGCCACAAGGGTAAGATGGCTTTTCACGTCAGGGCCCGGGGCGTTCCGCGCCATTCCGCCGAAGCGCCGCTTGCACTCAATGCGCTGCATATCGCCACCGACTTCGTATCCGGCCTGCGGAAATTACAGGACGAGATCGAAGCCCGAGGTTCGCGTGAACCCGGCTACTCGGTGCCCTACGCAACGGTGCATGTCGGCAAGTTGTCGGGTGGAACCGCGGTCAATCTGGTGCCGGATCAAGCGGAACTGCTGATGGAATGCCGCATGATGGCGGCCGACGATCCGCTTGCTCTTGCCGAGCAGGTCCGCAAGGCCGGCGCGGCAGCCGTGGCCCCGCACAAGGATCGCTTCAAGGAGGCATCGATCGACATCGAGATCACCGGCAACTATCCGGGCCATTCTGTTGATCGCAGCCATCCGATGGTGCAGGCATTTGCCTCGTGCCTGCCGAAGGGAGCCAGGGAGTGCCGTGTCAGCTTCGGCACGGAGGCGGGTCTGTTTGCCCAGGCGCTGGATGTTCCCGTGGTGATCTGCGGCCCCGGCAACATGGATCAGGGGCACCGCCCGGACGAATTCATCGAGGAAACGCAGCTTGCCATGTGCGATGCAGTGCTTGCTGAGGCCGTCATTCGGTTTTGCGCAAGCCGTCGGCCGCTTGCTTCGCATGAGCCAAAGCAGATGCACGGAAAAATGTAATTTACCGAAGCCGCCGCGACGGGAAGAGTAAAGCTGACGAAGGTCAAATAAACGCCGGAGGGTAAAAATGAATAACAATGTATCACGCCGTGGTTTCATGAAGACGACGACCGGGCTTGCCGCCGTGGCGCTTGCAGCTCCGGTCATTCTGAAGGGCAACCGCGTATTTGCCGGCGAAACGCTGGTCGTACGCGACATGGGCGGCGCCTTCTACGAAGGTTTCAAGGTTGCCTTCTACGACACCTTTGCCGCCGAGACGGGTGTTGCCATACAGACCAATACCAACGAGCCAGATCCGATCCCGCAGTACAAGATGGCGATCGATACCGACACCAAGCTGTTCGACGTCGCCCTGATGACGCCGGAACACGTGCTGCGCATCCGCAAGCTCGGCAACAACTATATGTTGCCCCTTAACATCGAGGTCCCCAACAAGGCCGACTTCGCCCCACACACGTTCGAACCCGATTTCGCCGGCGTCGCGATCTTCGCGCTCGCCATGGCTTACCGCAAGGACACCATGAAGACGGTTCCGACTAGCTGGGCCGATTTCTGGAACGCCAAAGCTTTCAAAGGCCGCCGTGGCATGTGGCGCAGCCCGGTCACGACGCTGGAAATGGCATTGCTCGCTGATGGCGTTCCGCTCGACAAGCTTTATCCGCTCGACGTCGATCGCGCCTTCAAGAGCCTCGACAAGGTCAAGTCCAGCATCGACATCTGGTGGACTTCGGGTGCTCATGCAACCCAGCTTCTTCAGAATGGCGAACTGGACATGATGTCGACCTGGTCGACCCGCGCACAAGCAGCCATCAATGCCGGCGCACCGGCAGGCATCGTCTGGAATGGCGGCCTGTTCAACATCGATGGGTGGACCATTGCTGGCAACACAAAAAAGGCCGATCTTGCCCGCAAGTTCATCGAATGGTGCCTGGATGCAAAACGTCAGGCAGCTTATACGGGCATCCTGGCTTGCGGCCCGACCAACATGAAGGCCTACGAGCATCTGAGCGCCGAAAAGGCTCAGCTTCTGCCGACGGCACCCGCCAACATCAAGGGCCTGGCTGTTCTTAATGCTGCCTATTGGGCAGAGCATCAGGACGAACTAACCCAGCGCTTCGAACAGTGGATTCTGAGCTGATTTTCAGCGGAAACGACCACCTGAGCTTCAGGCCTCGCCGTTCGGCGAGGCGGCTTATCTGACAATGGATGGCCGGTTCTGCGCAAAGCTGAACGGGCCATTTCAACAAACGGGACATCCATGGCTGAACTTTCCGCCAAAGACACCTTCTCACGGAAGCGCCTGAGAGCGGATAGCCTCTGGCTTACCATGCCGGGACTTGTCTACATGGCTCTGTTGCTGATCCTGCCGGCTGGCGCGCTGATCTGGCAGTCCTTCATTGAGCCGAAGTCCGGTGCTTTCGATCTGACCGTCTATCGGCAGATGTTCTCGGCCGGCGTCTACGTGAAGGTGCTCGCCAACACGTTCGCCATCTCTGCCCAAGTCACCATCGTCTGCCTTCTGGTCGGCTATCCCATCGCCGTCTGGCTGGCCGGCATGCCGGAACGTCGCCGGCGCATGGCTATGTGGCTGGTCCTGCTACCATTCTGGGTCAGCCCGCTTCTGAAAAACTTCGCCTGGATCGTGCTGCTCGCTCGCAAGGGCATTGTCGCGCAGATGTTGACTGGCATGGGTTTCGATACCCAACTCGACCTGCTCTACGGCCGCGGTGCGGTTATCTTCGGCATGGCGCATGCCATGCTGCCTCTCGCGATCCTCACAATGCTGCCGACCATGCTGTCGATCGACGGTCGCCTCATCCCCGCCGCCATGACCATGGGCGCGAGCCGTAGCCAGTCCTTCTGGCGCATCTTCATGCCGCTTTCCATGCCGGGCGTTGCCGCTGCCGGCCTGCTCATCTTCGTGATGGGCCTCGGCTTCTTCATCACGCCGGCTCTTCTGGGCTCGCCACGGGAAACGGTCATCGGCCAGATGATGATTACCCAGGTTCAGCAGTTGTTCAACCTGCGGCTTGGCGGCGCTCTTGCAACCCTCCTCCTCGCCGTGACGCTGATTACCATCGCCGTTTACGATCGTTTCTTCGGCATGTCGGCCGTCTCGGGCAATAGTGCTGCAGCCAGGCGCGGCGGCGTTATCGGCGCCATCGGCAGCGCAATGATCGAGATCGGTGCGTTTGTCAGCGACTTCGTTGCCAGCCTGTTCCCGGCACGTCTTGGACGTCGCGTCTTCACCGCGTTCGTTTGGATTGTTATTGCAATCATGATCGTGCCGGTTCTGGCATTCCCACCGATGGCTTTTTCCGGCTCGAGTTTTCTTGAGTTCCCACCGAAAAGCTTCTCGTTGCGCTGGTTCCAGACCTATCTCAGTTCCGATCAGTGGATGGGTGCAACCGCGCGTTCAGCCGTGGTCGCGATCGTGACAGGTGTTGTCGCCACCATCATTTCGGGCATGGCGGCCTATGGACTGGCGCGCACGCAACGCAAGGCCGGTGGCCTGATCTTCCTGTCGTTCATGCTGCCGATGATTGTACCCAATATCGTCATCGGCGTATCGCTGTTCTATGTGCTTGCCAAAATCGGTCTGATCGCGACCAATACCGGCATCATCCTCGGCCACACGCTGTCGGCCATGCCGATCGTCTTCGTCATCCTGCTGACTACGTTCCGGAGTTTTGACTGGCGCCTTCTGCAGGCGGCCGGAACACTCGGCGCAAACGGCTGGCAGCAGATCCGTCTCGTCCTTCTTCCACTGATCAAGGGTGGTGCCATTGCGGCCTTCCTGTTCGGACTGCTGCACTCCTTCGAAGAACTCACCATAGCGCTGTTCGTAGGTGCGGGCGTCAAGCAGACACTCCCAAAGCAGATGTGGGACGATATCATTCTCAGCATTTCTCCGACCCTGGCTGCTGCCTCGGTCTTCATCGTGGCGGTGGTGACAGTGCTCTTCGTCATCGCCGAAAAGGCAAGGCCGCGCTGACATGCGAAACCCCGCCGATCCCATCACGACCAAAGGAACCACATTCGACATGTCAGCCGCCTCTGCGAACACGCCGGAAATCAAGCTTCAGGTGAACGGCCTTGCCAAACTCTACGGCCAGACCACCGCACTCGATCATGTCGATCTCGAAGTCCGCAAGGGCGAGCTTCTCACGCTTCTCGGACCGTCCGGTTCCGGCAAGACGACGCTTCTGCAGCTCATCTGCGGCCTGCAGGAACCGACGTCGGGCACCGTCATCATCGACGGCAAGGATCAGACCCACGCACCGGTCAACAAGCGCGACATTGGCGTCGTATTCCAGAACTATGCGCTCTTCCCGCATATGACGGTGGCCGAAAATGTCGGCTTCGCGCTGAAAATGCGCAGCCTGCCGAAGGTGGAGATCCACGCAAAGGTGACCAGCGCGCTGGAAACGGTCGGCCTCGCGCATGCAGCATCACGCTCTCCCTCGCAGCTTTCCGGCGGCCAGCAGCAGCGCGTCGCCTTGGCCCGTTGCCTCGTCTACGATCCGGCGATCATCTTGATGGACGAGCCGCTCGGCGCGCTCGATGCCAAGCTGCGCGAAGTCATGCAGATCGAGATCAAGCGCATCCACCGCGAGACGGGGGCGACGATCATCTTCGTCACCCACGACCAGCAGGAAGCGCTGGCACTGTCGGACCGCATCTGCCTGATGAACGACGGCAAGATTGCCCAGCTCGGCACGCCGCGCCAGATGTATGACGAGCCGCAGAACCTGTTCGTTGCAGATTTCATCGGCGTCTCGTCGATCATCCGTGGCACCGTGAAGGCCGGCGCGCTCGAAACTGCCATCGGGACGCTGCCGATCGCCGGCGAGGTTCCAGCCGACGGCACGAAGGGTGCAATCGTCGTTCGACCGGAAGTCATCACGCTCGGTCAAGGCTTCTGCGAGGGCCGGGTGCGCGAAACCGTCTATGGCGGTTCGGAACTGCGCGTGATCATCGATGCTGGCAAACAGGAAATCATCGCCCTGGCTCCCGCTCGGGCCGGCGATGTGGCGGTTGGCTCAATGATGCGCTTCGGCTGGGCGCCGGACACCGCCCGCTTTCTCGCCGACAAGGGCTGAGCTTCAGGGAACCGAGACATGGCCGCTTTGCGTTTCCTCCATGACTGCGATCCCGGCGCCGATGCCGCGCTGGCCATGCTTCTAGCGCTCGGCCGACCCGACCGCTGGACATGATCGCGCTCACCTGCGTTGCCGGCAATGTTGGGCTGGAGCCCGTAGTCAACAATGCAAGGCGTGTCCTCGAACTGTGCGGCCGGCAGGATATTCCGGTCTATTCGGGTGCGGCACGACCGATCATGGCCTCGCGTGGCCGCGTCTCCATCATGCACGGCGCAGATGGGCTTGCCGGCACACGCTGCCTTTCCCGGCAATGCCGCTGGCGGATGGGCATGCGGCAAACCAGATTTCCCGCATTGCCCGGGAGGAGGGGAGGTTGCATATTTGCGCCACCGGCCCGCTGACCACCGATTTCCACCGAGACCGCCGAACCGGAAATGCCCGTAAACCGTTCGGAAGTCCTACTCAGCGCCGGGGAGGGTCCAGCGTTGGAAGAGACTTCGCGTGAGCGGCCGCTTCGCCGAAGTAGGGGAAATCCTCACCGAGCTGGCAGTCGCCGTCATAAACCTTGAAGGTCGGTCCATCGAGCTCAACAATCCTATAACCGTTGACGTACTCGACCTTTGGAGTTTTCCATCCCATTATCAGCTTCCCTTTTAGAATCTCTAGAGCTGCAGCTCGCGCTCGCAGGCATACTACAGCATTCTTTGTCCCGGAAAGAATCGAAGCGAGCGAATTTGGCGATGATCTCCGGTGTCGCGTAGGCCAGCGCCAAGACCCCTGCCATGGTGCCGCCGAACCAGACGACGACCGCAGCGATATCCGCGACAGTTCGCTGCTATCGCCATGGTCGAGAAAGGACATAGAGGTACGTGCGGTCCTGCGGCTGTAGACGTCGGCCTCTCGGTGCCGTCCGCCAAGTCGCCGCTCTTTCACATCGAGCAACCACCGGTGGCTGGCAAAGCGATGGAACGTTCGACCTCTCTACGACTTGGGCGAGTATGGAAAACTCTGAATTCGCAGAACTCAAGAGGCCCATCGCTCTGGTCGTTGATGATGAACCGCTGATCCTTATGGACACGTCCGGGATCATCTCTGATGAGGGGTATGCCGTGATCGGGGTTGCGTCGGCCGACCAGGCGTTCGAGTTTCTCGCAAAGCACTCTTCCCTCGAATTGCTGTTCACCGACGTCCAAACGCCTGGCTTCCTCAACGGCTTCGACCTGGCCAGGAAAGTCGCGGTGAGGCGGCCGCATATCTGTGTAGTCATTGCGTCGGGGGCTGCAAGACCCAGTCCTGCGGACATGCCCGCCAGCGCTCGTTTCATTGCGAAGCCCATTTCGGCACAACTCGTCCACGACGTGCTGCAGGATCACTGCAATCCGCCAAAACGTTAAACCAGGTGCGAGCTCCCAACCCCTGATGAGTCAGACTCAAAAAAATGCCGCCGAAAGCGCAGATGACCAGCGCCCTAATGTCGGCGGTTCGCCGCCGCCAGTAACACTGCCGACCTGGCTTCTTCCGCGGGCAATCGTCCCTCATGCACCGCCCGACAGGTCTGCCAAGCGTGCTGCCAGGCTTGATTCGCCTGGCCTGGCTCATGAGCAAGCCAGTTCACGCCCTCTTCGGCACTGGTAATGGTGACCCGCAGGCCGTCACGCTCTAAAACGAGCGGCTTTTCCCAGCGATTTACGAGCATGGTTCTAGTCCTCCATGGATTGCGCTTCAGACTCAATTCGGCAGGTGGGAGAACGTTCCCATCCCTTCAGCTGACCGCAGCATAGGGTAAATAGGTTCAGCCGCACGCTTCGGCACCCACTATGCCAGCTCCGTCAAACTAACCGCCCAAGCGACGTCCGCCTTCGACTGACGATCTCGTCCTTCTGACGCCACTACCCCTACGACCTGCAGCGGTCAGGCCGCGGGCAGTGGATTCTGGAACGTGATCGCTACTGTTCTTGCAATGTCCTCGCTTGCTCCGTCTGCTCCTTAGGGGGCTCAGCTTAAGGAAATTCTTGAAAATAACCACTTGTGTGGATCAGAAAAAATCACCCGCCAAAGGGCTCAATCCCCTCTGATGTCGAGGTAGGCTTCCCTTGCAGCTCGCATGAACGAGGCGCGGGCTTCCGCTATAGGGCCGGCTGCCGCTCATGGCATCGTGGAAGATTTCGCGAGCCCTCACCAGCTCCTTCCCACAGCGACCGGCCACGAGGACACAGCTTTCGCGCAGATTTGGTGACGCCGTTGGCGACCAATGGGCAAAACACCACATGCACCTGAGGTGGAGTTTAAGCCGCCGCAAGCGCCTTTTCGATATCCTGCAGCGAATGGCCTGTCAGATCCTTATCCAACTCGCCGACGAGAATATCCGATAGGGATTTGTGATAGCTCTTGCGCATGTCGCCCAACGTGCCCAGTGCCGCCACGACCACGAGGCTCTTGATCTTGCCGTCGCGTACCAGCTTATTCAGGATATCGGCCACGCCGCTGCTGAAGGCGTCTTCGTTCTGCTGGTTGTCGTGTGGGTTCACAGAACCGCTGGAATGGTGACCACCGGAGAAGATTTCGGAGCTATAGGTTTCTGCGGAAGGCATCGCCTTAAGCTTCACATTCACCGCATCGCCCTCGGTCTGAAAAAGGCTAAGCTTTTTGCCGTCAGCAACAGCTATAACCGTATTCTGGGGAACCTGCATGTCGTAATCTCCATGCTGAGCAATGCGGGTTTCACCGTTGGGTGGAACCAACGCTTGTTTCAGCGGCTACGGTAACCCTACCAGCAGGAGATTTGTTCCTCATCCGGAACCAACTGGCGCACCGGGCATTCTCATGAAGTCGCGAGGGCAATTTTCCCGTCCCCTCAGGAATTGTTCGTTACCCCCACGAACAGGCTCTCGCGCCACCTCCCCCAACGCCAGGTTACGTAGAACCAACGAGCGCCGACCTCGATATTGAGTGTGTTCCGGCGTGGCATTTGACCCCACCATCGGCTTCGAAGAGTGACCCCTGCTGGCTCCGCAAATTGCATCCGGACTTCTGGCCACCCGTCTATCCCTTCAATCAGCCCGTGCGCTTGTTGGGCGTGACGCTATCGTCGCTGACCAACGATCAGCCTGCCGCCGTGACCGATGGGCCGCCGCAACTCGATCTCAACCTGTAGCCCGTGACGGAGTAAGATCGATTGGAGTTGCTGCCGCACTCACAATCGACCCAAACTTCGTGCGGCGGTCGTGCATGATACAAAAATCTGCTCTGACGCCGTGGCTGCCGGATGTCAGCACGTTCTGTATTATTCCTTCCGCACTCGCAGCTTCCGCTTGACTAGCCTCTGTATGTCCACTATTCAGACATTATGTTCGCATAATGGAGGAAGCGATGGTCGCAGCGCCGCAGTTCTTTGGCATCATACCGCCAACCACAACCCCCTTCGACGCCAATGGCGATATCATTTTCGATCCGTTCAAGACCCAGATTCGCTTCATGCTGGATGCCGGCGTCCATGGCATCTGCGTCGGCGGTTCGTCGGCAGAAGGCCATACGCTGGAAATGTCCGAGTTACAGGCGCTGCTCGAGACGGCAGCGGAAACCCTGAACGGCAAGGCGCCGCTGATCGCCGGCGTCATCATCAATTCCACCCGCCAGGCGGTCGATCGCTGCAAGATGGCGGCAAAAGCGGGTTCCGTTGCACTGCAGGTGACCCCGCCGCATTACGTCTTCCGTCCCTCCGATGACGCGATCGTCGACCACTTCAAGGCGATCGCCGGCGAAAGCGGCCTGCCGGTCTTGATCTACAACGTCGTGCCATGGTGCTATCTGAGCCCCACGCTCCTGATCCGCATCATGAAGGACGTGCCGGGCGTCATCGGCGTCAAGCAGAGCAATGGCGACCTGAAGCTTCTGGCCGATCTCCTGCAGGAGGTTCCGGAAGGCAAGCTGGTGTTCACCGCAGTCGACGCGCTACTGTATCCGAGTTTTGCGCTTGGCGCGCATGGCACGATCGCGGCCAATCCGGCAGCGGCCCCTGCCGCCGTCGTCAAGCTGTGGGATCTCGTCCAGGCCGGCAACCATGTCGAGGCGCTGGCTCTGCATCGCAAGTTGCTGACCTTCTGGAACGCGCTGATCTGCGACGATCTGCCGGCCTGCATCAAATATGCCCAGTCGCTGCAGGGCGTGCCGCTCGCTCTGCCGCGTGCGCCCATGCGCATGCCTGACGAAGCCCGCAAGCGTCGCATCGCAGACGCATTCGCAGGTCTCGACGTTCCGTTCAAAATGGCGGCATAGCGCCAATCGGTCGGTACCGGCGGCATGGAGGTATGCCGCTGGTACTTCAGTCGGAGAATTATCGCGGCACGACACCCCATTTTGTGTGGGGCGACAGATATTTTGCAACTGGCTCAATCTACGTTTCTGGGAGGGAAACAATGCTTCATCTGCGTAATCTTAAATTCGTCGCATCCGTTGCGATTATTGTCACCGCCATGGCGGGCACGGCTCTTTCGGCAGATCTCAGGGCCGGCACCAGCATGGCTGCGAACCATCCATCGGCGATGGTCCTCAAGAAGCTTTCCGATCTCGTGAAGGAAAGGAGTGCCGGCAAGCTGAACATCAACGTCTATACGGACGGTACCCTCGGCAACGACGGGCAGATGCAGCAGCAAGTGCAATCCGGCACCCAGGATATCTCGACCGCCAACGCCGCAGGCCTTGCTGCACAAGTCAAGGAGATGGCAGTCGTTGAATTCCCGTTCATCTACCGCAATTCTGGTGAGTTTTACAGCGTGTTAGGCGGGGACATGGGGAAGGAGTTGGCTGGGAAACTCTACGAAAAGGGCTGGGTCGCGCTTGGCTTCTCCCATAACGGCTTCCGTCAGGCGACAAACAACAAGCAGCCGATCCAGAAGTGGGAAAATTTCAAGGGGTTGAAGGTGCGGGTTATCCCGAACGCGATGTATATCGACATGTTCGCGGCACTCGGCGCCAACCCGACGCCAATGCCGGTTTCCGAAGTTTATGCGGCTTTAGAAACGGGCACGGTTGATGCGCAGGAAGCGCCGTTGGCCCAGATCAGCGCCATGCGTGTGTACGAAGTGCAGAAGTTTGTCAGCATGACCGGTCACTCCGTCAATTCGGAAGTCATCATCATGAGCCGCAAGACCTATGATGCAATGTCGCCGGAAGATCAGAAGCTCGTGGTCGCCGCCGGCAAGGACGCTGTCGAGTGGAAGCGGAAGCAGTTCGCCGAAATGGAAGCAGGCCTCCTGAAAACGATCGAGGAGGGCGGCATGAAAGCCAACAAGGTCGAGGATGTCGAACTTGCTCGTATGGCCGAGCAGATGAAGCCGGTTATCGCCAAGCATTCGGAGCTGGCCGGCAAGGATTTCGCTGACCGCTACATTAAAGCGATCGAAGCATCGCGAACCGGCAAATGATGGCACTGAGGAGCCAGGGTACCTCTCTGGCTCCACATCCGGGAGATCAACTTGATGCGCTATGTCGACTGGCTTTTCCGCCTGTTTGAAATCATTCTTGTCGCCCTGCTGGCATGCATGGTCGTCATGGTATTCGGTAATGTCGTTCTGCGGTACGGCTTCAATTCCGGCCTGACTGTTTCCGAAGAGCTCTCCCGTTTCGCCTTCATCTGGCTGGCCTTCCTGGGCACGGTCGTTGGCATGCGGGACAGGGCGCATCTCGGAGCTGACTTTCTTGTCAGCGCCCTACCGCCGATGGGCAGGAAGATCTGCTTCGTCCTTTGCTCGCTGCTGATTATCTGGAGCTGCTCGCTGATCTTCCTCGGCACGGTCCGCGGCCACTCGATCAACATGCAGAACTATTCGCCGGTCATGGGTATTCCGATGGAATACGTCTATGCCTCCGCCTACGTGCTCAGCATCGGCATCATCGCCCTGACGGTGGCCCGCCTCTACCAGTTCGCGAGAGGCCGGTTCGCCAATGACGACCTGTTCTCGGCCGTCGATGCGGAAGAGGCGCTGGCGATCGAACCCAAACCGCTCAGGACCGTCACGAAATCCGAAGAGAAGAATTCATGACCGTCGTCGTTTTCGTATCTGCCCTGCTCGGGTCCATGGCGATCGGGCTGCCGATCGCATTCGCCCTGTTGGTTACCGGCATCACGTTGATGGTCTATCTCAACAATTTCGATGCCCAGATCATCGCCCAGAACCTATTCACCGGCGCCGACAGCTTTCCGTTGATGGCTGTGCCCTTCTTCATGCTTGCCGGCGAGCTGATGAATGCCGGCGGCCTGTCGCGGCGCATTGTCGAAGCGGCCATGGCCTGGGTCGGTCATTGGCGCGGCGGCCTTGGTTATGTCGCCATCATCGCATCGGTCATCATGGCGTCGCTTTCGGGCTCGGCCGTGGCCGATACTGCCGCGATTGCGGCGCTGCTCATTCCGATGATGCGCAAGGCGAATTACAACATTCCCCGCTCTGCAGGCCTGATCTCGGCCGGTGGCGTCATCGCGCCGGTCATTCCGCCGTCGATCGGCCTGGTGCTTTACGGCGTGTCCGGCAATGTTTCCATCCGCCAGCTTTTCCTTGCCGGGATCGTGCCCGGGATACTGATGGGCATTGCCCTGATGACGACATGGTGGCTGGTTGCGCGCCGCGACAAGGTTGTCACCACTCCGAAAGCGAGCTGGGCGCAGCGCCGGAAGACCATTGTCGATGGCGTCTGGGCCTTCCTTCTGCCTGTCGTCATCATCGGCGGCCTGAAACTGGGTGTCTTCACGCCGACGGAAGCGGCGGTCGTCGCCGCAGTCTATGCCCTGATCGTCGGCATGTTCGTGTATCGCGAGCTGAAGATCAGCCAGTTGTACCACGTGTTCCTGTCGGCCGCGAAAACGACGTCGGTGGTGATGTTCCTCGCGGCGACCGCCGTGGTCTCGGCCTGGCTGATCACGATCGCCAACGTGCCGGCGGAAGTCGGCAGTCTTCTGGAGCCCTTCATGGACAACAAGATGCTGTTGATGTTCGTCATCATGGTTCTCGTGGTGATCATCGGAACCGCGCTGGACTTCGTGCCGACGATCCTCATTCTCACACCGGTGCTCGTGCCGGTCATCAAGATGGCGGGCATCGATCCGGTCTATTTCGGCGTGCTGTTCATCATGAACAACGCCATCGGCTTGATCACGCCGCCGGTCGGTACGGTTTTGAACGTTGCGGCGGGTGTCGCGAAAGTTCCGCTCGGGTCGGTCATACGCGGGGTGACGCCGTTCCTGATCGCCGAAATCCTCGTGCTGTTCCTGCTGGTTCTTTTCCCGGAGCTCGTGACCGTGCCGCTCCAATACCTGCGCTGAGGTGATGTCATGCAGCCGTTGATCCAATCTTCGTCCGATTTCGACGCCATCGCCCTGCCCAGGCTGGTCGCCCTCCTGGGCGATCGGATCGTCAATTCGCGGGTCGTGCGTGAACAGCACGGCCACGGCGAGGGCCTGCCCGACAGCGCCATGCCGGATGCCGTCGCGTTCGCCGAGACGACCGAAGAGGTTTCAGCGATCGCGGCGATCTGCAACGAGACCCGCACGCCTCTCATCCCATTCGGAGCCGGATCCTCCCTGGAGGGCCACGTCGTACCGCTTTATGGCGGCGTGGCCCTCGACCTTTCCGGAATGACGAGGATCATCGAGATCAATGCGGAGAGCATGGATTGCCGCGTCGAGGCCGGCGTGACGAAGGAACAACTCAACACCGAACTGCGCTCGAGCGGACTGTTCTTCCCCGTGGATCCCGGCGCCCATGCAACGCTCGGCGGAATGGCTGCGACGCGAGCATCCGGCACCAACGCAGTCCGCTACGGAACCATGCGCGAGGTGACGCTTGGCCTGACGGTGGTCACACCGGAGGGGCGCATCATCCGCACCGGCGGCCGTGCACGCAAATCCTCCGCCGGGCTCGACCTCACCCGCCTTTATGTTGGTAGCGAAGGCACGCTCGGCGTCATCACCGAGATCGCGCTGAAGCTGAGCGGCATTCCGGAAACGATCGCCTCGGCGGTCTGCCAGTTTCCGGATATGGAGAGCGCGGTCGGCACCGTCATCGCCGCGCTGCAGATCGGCATCTCCGTCGCGCGCATCGAGCTTGCCGACCAGATGCAGATGCGCGCCTGTATCCGTTATTCCAAGCTCGACGAATTCCAGGAACTGCCGACGCTGTTCTTCGAGTTTCATGGAACGCCGGCAGTGGTGGCCGAGCAGACGGAAACCATGCAGTCGCTCGCCTCCGATTTCGGCGGCAGCGGCTTCCAGTTCGCCAACAGGCCGGAGGAGCGTTCGCGCCTCTGGACCGCAAGGCACAATGCTTATTTCGCCAATGTGGCGTTGATCCCAGGCTACAAGCTAATCGGCACCGATGCCTGCGTGCCGATCTCGGAACTCGCCGCCTGTATCGAGGCGACCCGGAAGGACATCGCGGAAAGCGGCATGGTGGCGCCGCTCGTCGGCCATGTCGGCGACGGCAATTTTCATCTGGCGATCCTTTTCGATCCCGACAGACCCGAGGAGCGGAAGAAGGCCGAGGCGCTTGCAAGCCGCGTGAGCCTGCGCGCCATCGAGTTCGGTGGCACCTGCACCGGCGAGCACGGGATTGGCATCGGCAAGATGCGTTACATGGAAACGGAGCATGGCGATGCGCTCGACGTGATGCGCACGATCAAGGCCGCACTCGACCCTAATGGGATCATGAATCCCGGCAAGATGTTACCTTCGGGCATGGGAGAGCACTGACATGAAGAAACTGATGAATGCCCCCGGCGATTTCGTCGACCAGGCACTGGACGGCCTGACCATGGCCAACCCCTCGATCGTTCGCGATGGCGAGAACGGCCGAGTTGTCCGGCGGGCGGAAGGCGCCCGCAAGGGCAAGGTCGGTGTCGCGTCCGGCGGTGGTTCTGGCCATCTGCCACTCTTCACAGGCTATGTCGGCAAGGGCCTTCTCGACACCTGCTCGATCGGCAATGTTTTCGAAGGGCCGAACGTCGGCTCATGCATGGATGCGATCAAACTCGCCGACGGCGACCGCGGCGTCCTTCGCCTTTACGGCAACTACGGCGGCGACCGGATGAATTTCGACATGGCCGGCGAAATGCTGGAGGATGAGATCCGCACGACGACGGTGCTCGGCACCGATGACATCGCCAGTGCCTCGCCGGAGGAAAGCGCCAAGCGCCGCGGCGTGGCCGGCATCGTTTATGCCTACAAGATCGCCGGTGCCAAGGCCGAGACCGGCGCCGATCTCGACGAAGTGACGGCGGCTGCCGCGAAGGCGGTTGCCGCGACCCGTACGATCGGTGTGGCGCTAGCGCCCTGCCAGGTGCCGGGGTCGGCCAAGCCAACGTTCACGCTCGGCGAGGACGAGATCGAGATGGGCATGGGCATCCACGGAGAGCCCGGAATCTGGCGCAACAAGCTGCGCTCTGCAGACGAGATCGCCGGCGAGATGCTGGAGCGGCTTCTCGCCGAAACGCCGAACGGCGCTGGTTCAGAGGTGTCGATCCTGGTCAACGGACTGGGCGCGACGCCGCTGGAGGAGCTTTTCATCCTCTTCCGCCACGCGTCGCAGAAGCTTTCGACCGCCGGGTTCTCTATCGTGCAGCCGCTTGTCGGCAATTACGTGACCTCTATGGAAATGGCGGGAGCCTCGATCAGCCTCTGCTTCCTCGACGAGGAGCTTAAATCGATGCTTGCGGCCCCTGCCAATTGCCCGTTCTGGAGGGTCGGATGAGCGATTTCAGCGTATCGGACGTCAAGGCCGTTGCCTCGAAGGGCGCGGCTGCCATGGTCCACCTCGAGCAGGAACTGAACGATGCCGACGCCAAGCTTGGCGACGGCGATACCGGCGGCATGCTTGCGCGCGTCATCAACGCGATCGATGGGGCCACGATCGCTTCGCAGGACGATGTCGGCGCGTGTTTCTCGGCCTATGCGCGGGCGGCTGCGACGGCGACCGGCTCCAGCCTCGGCACATTGTTTGCGACGGCATTGATGACCTTCGCCAAGGAAACCAAGGGCAAACCGGCCGTGCCCGTCGCGGAACTGGGCCGGTTGCTGGAGCTGGCGCGGGACGCCATGATGGTGCGGGGCGGGGCGAACCTTGGCGACAAGACGGTACTCGATGCGATCGACGCTGTCGCGCAGGCGCTGGAGGGGGTCAGCGATCCCGCAGAAGCAAAGGTTAGAGCGGTCAAGGCGACTGCGGACGTCCTGACAGAATTTCGCGGCAGGCCGAACAAGATCGGCCGCGCCCGCATGTTCGCCGACCAGACGATCGGTCTCGATGATCCGGGCATGCTCGCCTTCGCCAAACTCTGCGAAGCAGTGACGTAACCGGGTGTCAAGCCACGCCCGGTAACGTTTCAACCACCGACAAACCATGGTAACCGAGGGTTTCAAGGCGATGTTGATCAGGAGCGGGAATGTCAAAGCAAATCGATAATTTTGAAGTGGAGAGCGAACGTAACTCCAGCCAGATGCTATCCTTTTCGAAGATGCTCGCCGTTCTAGACTGTTTTTCGCGTGACGACCGCTCGCTTTCGGTTCTGGAGATAGCCAAGCGCACCAAGCTGCCGCGCACCACCGTGCATCGCATCGTCGGGTCACTGCGTGCACTCGGCCTGATCGACCAAGATCGTGACCGCGAAAAATATCGCCTCGGCCTCAAGCTTTTCGAGCTGGGCAATACCGTTCTGGCAAACATGGATGTCCAGCGCGAAGCAAGCGAGAGCATTACAACACTCGTCAACAAGACCGGTCAGTCGGTCCATCTCGGCGTCTTCGACGGCTTCGAAATCGTGATGGTGGAGAGGGCGGATTCGAAGGTCGGCCAGATGAACCGCGTGGTCACACTGGAAAGCGCTGCTGCATATTGTAGTGCCACCGGCAAGGCCGCACTTGCCTTTCAGCCGCAATCGGTCATTGACCGCATCATTTCCCACGGCTTCACCGCACTGACGCCCAAGACGATCACAACGGGCAAGCAGCTGATGGAGGATCTGGCGGCGATCCGGGAGCGAGGATATTCGGTCGATGACGCCGAATACGAGGACTGGCGCCGCTGTGTCGCCGCGCCGATCCGCAATGCCAGCGGCAGGGTCTTCGCGGCGATTAGCGTAACCGGCAAAAAAGAGAATTTCACTGACCAGACCATCCCGGAATACGGCAGTCTGGTCGTTGCGCAGGCGGAGAAGATTTCGCGTCGCCTGGGATATGAGCGAAACGGCGATTGAGGCCTGGGTGGGTCGGATAAAAGGCTTCGTCGGATGAAGCGGGCGCTGTGCCGCTGTAGCTGAGTCAGAATCCCGCGCCAAAAACGTTGAATTTATTCGGTGTACCAATGTCATTCGGCGCGCTCACCCGCGCATCGTCGGTCGATCATGTCTCGTTTTCAGGCCGGTTCATCAAAGAGCTACCATCCGTTCGTTTTGTCCTTGACGCCTCGAAGTATGTCCACTATTCAGACATTATGTTCGCATAATGGAGGAAGCGATGGTCGCAGCGCCGCAGTTCTTTGGCATCATACCGCCAACCACAACCCCCTTCGACGCCAATGGCGATATCATTTTCGATCCGTTCAAGACCCAGATTCGCTTCATGCTGGATGCCGGCGTCCATGGCATCTGCGTCGGCGGTTCGTCGGCCGAAGGCCATACGCTGGAAATGTCCGAGTTGCAGGCACTGCTCGAGACCGCAGCGGAAACCCTGAACGGCAAGGCGCCGCTGATCGCCGGCGTCATCATCAATTCCACCCGCCAGGCGGTCGATCGCTGCAAGATGGCGGCAAAAGCGGGTTCCGTTGCACTGCAGGTGACCCCGCCGCATTACGTCTTCCGTCCCTCCGATGACGCGATCGTCGACCACTTCAAGGCGATCGCCGGCGAAAGCGGCCTGCCGGTCTTGATCTACAACGTCGTGCCATGGTGCTATCTGAGCCCCACGCTCCTGATCCGCATCATGAAGGACGTGCCGGGCGTCATCGGCGTCAAGCAGAGCAATGGCGACCTGAAGCTTCTGGCCGATCTCCTGCAGGAGGTTCCGGAAGGCAAGCTGGTGTTCACCGCAGTCGACGCGCTACTGTATCCGAGTTTTGCGCTTGGCGCGCATGGCACGATCGCGGCCAATCCGGCAGCGGCCCCTGCCGCCGTCGTCAAGCTGTGGGATCTCGTCCAGGCCGGCAACCATGTCGAGGCGCTGGCTCTGCATCGCAAGCTGCTGACCTTCTGGAACGCGCTGATCTGCGACGATCTGCCGGCCTGCATCAAATATGCCCAGTCGCTGCAGGGCGTGCCGCTCGCTCTGCCGCGTGCGCCCATGCGCATGCCTGACGAAGCCCGCAAGCGTCGCATCGCAGACGCTTTCGCAGGTCTCGACGTTCCGTTCAAAATAGCGGCATAGCGCCAATCGGTCAGTTCCGGCGGCATGGAGGTATGTCGCTGGTACTTCAGTCGGAGAATTATCGCGGCACGACACCCGCAAGTTTTCAAAGGGAGGAATTCATGACCACTCGTTCCACAGTATTTTCGCGTTTTGCCGGCGGCCTCGCACTCGCCGGCATCACGCTGACCGCATCCGGCGCCATGGCGGAATGGCCTGAGCGCCCCGTCACCCTGATCGTGGTCGCAGGTGCTGGCGGCGGCAGCGACTACACGATGCGCCTTCTCGGCGCAGAGCTCGAGGCTGCCCTCGGTAAGCCGTTCACGATCGTAAACCAGGCTCAGGCCTCGGGTATCGTCGGCTACACGACCTATTCGAATGCCGCGAAAGACGGCTATACGCTCGGTCAGCTCTCTCCTATCGCCCAGTTCAAACTGCTTGGACAGGCCAATTTTACGCCCGAGACCTTCACGGCCATTGCCCAGTTCAACGCCGACCCTTCGGCTATCCATGTGGCAAAGGACTCTCCCTTCAAGGACATGAAGGAGCTGGTCGCTTCGATCAAGGCGGATCCCGGGAAGCTCAAGATTCATTGCGGCGGAGCCTGCAATGCGAGCTGGGATATTCCCTTCGTCGCCATGCTGCTCGATCAGGGCGTCGACGTCACCAAGCTCAACCTCATCCCCGGCCCGGGCTCTTCGGCCGCGCTTCAGGAACTGGCGGCCGGCGGCGTTGATGTCGTCCTGTGCTCCATCCCTGAGACCACCGCGCTTGCCCAGGCCGGCGTCGTGCGCACCGTGGCCGTCATGAGCGAGGAACGCGTCGCGATCGACACGAAGGTGCCGACGGTGAAGGAACAGCTCGGCAAGCCCTATGTGGGCGGGACCTGGCGCGGCATCGGGGGTCCGGCAAAGATGGATCCGGCGCTCGTCTCGCGCATCGAAGGCTCGATCAAGAAAGTCGTGGAGGGCGACAAGTTCAAGAAGGGGATGGATGCACGCGGCTTCGGCGTCGCCTGGCTCAACCATGCGGACTTCACGACCTTCCTCGGCAAACACTTCGACGAGACGACGAAGGTCATCAACGCCCTCAAGGGCAAGTGACGCCCAAGGTCGGGAGTAGTTCCATGACGAATCTCGGAGACAGGGGGCTTGGCCTCCTGATCGCGGCATTCGGCATTGCCGTCATCTACATGGCGCTGCAATTGCCGGAGCCAATGGCCGGGTCTCACATCGCCTACGGGCCGGGTTTCTTCCCGGTCCTGCTCGGGATAGCGGCCGTCGCGGCGGGAGTGGCGCTCGCGGTTATCCGGCCGGGTTCCGTCGAGGATGAGGACACCGTTGCCTCGCCGCATGCCGGCCGGCCGCGGCTCGCCGGGCCTCTCCTGGTTCTGCTGGCGATGCTGGCCTATGTTTATCTCAGCGAGCTGATCGGCTTCATTCCGCTCGCAGCCGTCACGCTTGCCATCCTGCTGATCTTCGGCGGCATGCGGTTCCTGTTCGCGGTCGCGCTTTCGGTGGTGGCAAGCGTCCTCATCTATCTCATGTTCTCGAAGGGCCTGCTCGTGCCCTTGCCGCGCGGCCTCCTTCAACCTTGGGCAATATGGCTATGACGGCTCATCTCCTTGCGGCGGCTGCCGAACTCTTCTCCCCCTATGTCCTGATGGTCATCGTCGGCAGTGCCGTGTTCGGGCTGTTCATCGGCGCGATCCCGGGGCTGACCGCCACGATGGCGACGGCATTGCTGGTTCCGGTGACGTTCTACATGGATCCCGTGCCGGCGGTAGCGGCGATGGTGACCGCGTCGGCGATGGCCATGTTTGCGGGCGACATCCCTTCTGGCTCTGCTTCGCATGCCGGGAACGCCGGCCTCAGCGGCCTATACGGACGATGCCTATGCGCTGACCAAGAAGGGACGGGCGCATGTCGCGCTTGGCATATGCCTGCTCACGTCGGCGATCGGCGGCATTTTCGGCGCCATCGTGCTGTCCGTCTTTGCTCCGCCTCTGGCGATGATCGCCCTCAAGTTCAGCAGCTTCGAATATTTCTGGCTCTGCTTACTCGGCCTGACGACATCGGCCTTCATCATGCAGGGGTCGCCGATCAAGGGCATCATCTCGCTGGCGCTCGGCCTGTTGGTCTCGACCATCGGCATCGACCCGGTCAGCGGCGTGCCGCGCTTCACCTTCGGCAGCTCCGCGCTGATCGGTGGCGTATCGCTCGTCCCGGTCATGATTGGCGTCTTCGCCATCGCCGAGATTCTTCGTTTCTATGCCCACCGCGATCCGAAGCTGGCGCTCGAACAGGCGGAATTGAAAGGCGTATTTTCCGGGCAGGCCAGCATTCTCTGGCGCCAACGCAAGGCGATCGCGCAGGGAAATATCCTCGGAACGATCATCGGTATTGTACCGGGCGCCGGCGCGGATATCGCTGCGTGGGTTTCCTATTCGCTGGCCAAAAAGTTCTCCAAGAACCCCCAGGAATACGGTCGCGGATCGGAGGAGGGGCTTGCAGCCGCCGGCGCGGCCAACAATGCCGCGGTCAGCGGGGCTTATGTGCCGGCGTTGGTGTTCGGCATCCCGGGCGACGCGATCACCGCGATCGTCATCGGCGTTCTGTTCATGAAGGGCGTCAATCCGGGACCCATGATCTTTCTCAATAACCCGGCGACGGTCTACGGCATCTTCATGGCGTTCATCCTGGCCAACCTGCTGATGATCCCGCTCGGCTGGGTAGCGATCCGCTGCGGCCGCTCGATCCTGAAGGTGAAGCTTTCAATTCTCATGCCGATCATCCTGATGTTCTGCATGGTCGGTTCGTTCGCCGTCGACAACACGATCACCGCGGTCGGCGTGGCGCTCGCCTTCGGTGTCCTCGGTTATTTCATGGAAGAGAACGGCATTCCGATCGCGCCCTTCGTGCTCGGAATCGTTCTCGGCCCCCTGGTGGAACAAAACTTCCTGACCTCGATGATGAAATCCGGCGGATCGTTGATTGCATTTTTCGACCGACCCATTGCCGCGGTTCTCGGTGTTATCACACTGCTTATCTGGGCATCGCCAATTATCGCAATGCTCAGGCGACAGAATTCGAGGTCACACCGGGTATGACCTTGGTGATTAACAGTCCGATCCGATTACAGGTGCCGCCGCGCTGGCAATGAGTATGAAAGCTTCCGATGAGTGCCACCCAAATGCAGAACGGGAATCGATGGCATTCGACGTTGTGATCGTTGGGGCCGGCCCTGCAGGGTTTCGGCTGGCGATCCGTTCCAAACAGGTCAACCGGATCTGTCAATCGTCGTCCTCGAAAAGGGCCCAGAATGCGAACCCGATATTGAATTGAATTAGCATCGTTTTGCAATTTCGAGGGCCCCTAAGACAGCGTAAAATTCAGCACAGCGTCTACGCCCAATTGGACGGATACCTCGCAGGGATCGCTAACATCTACTGCACCACAAAGGCTTCCCGTCGTGATGATCGCGCCAGCTCTGAGCGACGAGGCGGGCCTGGATCGGTCATTCGCGTAATCGCAGAGCCAGGTCAGAACGTCTTTCGTCGGATGCTGAGCAGCATCGTCGAAAGCGACCTGCTTGTTGAGCCAAAGCATGAGGGGAATATTCGAACCGGGCTTTACTGCGTCCTCGAGCGCTAAAGGCGGTGATACCAGCTGATCTGTCCGAATCTGGCTTCCCTCATGACGGAGGCCGCGTAGTTGATGAGCCAAAGCGACTACATCATGTGTGGCTAGCATATGGATCATGTCTGCCTCTTGAAAGGTTACTCGAACGCCGGATCTTGAAAGATGACAGTTTCAGAATCGTGCGCCCGTTACCGTACCAAGAGGCGACGCGCTCGGCGGATGTTGCCGTTCTTGAAGGCGTGGTTCCCACTGCACGCCCTTTCAGAAGCACCGAAATCTCACGGTGATTGTTTGCTAGGACACGTGCTTGATCCGCTCGCGAAACCTCGCAGTCCCTTGCTGAATATGGTCCAGCAGATCCAAGACTGCCCAGTGGCGCTCGGCAATGTCATAATCTGTGACACGAGATTGGACGCTCTCAAAGGTGCCAAGACGCTTGTGCCAAACCTTGGCAAGACCCGGATAGCCCATCGGCTCAGCCATCGCCGCGAGCGCCAGGAAAATTTCAAGTTCGTGGCGCAGATCGCTGTCTTCGGAAGCGTGTTTGTAAAGCCAAGCGTACAGGTCGGGGTGGATATTGGTAAACACGCCAGAGAAGCCTTTCGAGCCAGCGCGCATAGCGGCTGCGGCGATGGCTGCATTGGCGTTGACGATCGCAAAGCCAGAATCGCCGGAGAGCGCGACGCGTCGCTTGACCGTCTCGAGGTCGCAGGAGACATCCTTCAACGTTACGAAGCGGCCGGTGTCGCGGCAAAGTTTAAACTCGTCATCGCTCAAGAGACGGCGATAGGGAGCCGGGCATTCGTACAGACCGAGGGCCAAATCGCTCGGGAGCCAACACAGGATGGCATCGAGGCTGGAACGAAATGCTTCGGTTCCGGCATTCCCAGTGTCGAGCCTGTTGCTGACCAGGACAAGTGCATCGATGCCTGTTTCGGCCATCGCCACCAGTTCGGCACGCTGGTCATCGCGGCTCTCGCTGATATGACCTGAAGAGATCACCGGCACCCGCCCGCCAGCCAGCGAGACCACCTTTTTGGAAAGCTCAACTCGCTCTTCCAGGGACAACTTCTGCATCTCGCTCGACTGGCAGACGGCGAAGAGCGTATCTGCACCATTGGCGATATACCACTCCACAAGTCGCTCGAGACCTTCCCAATCGATCCGGTTGTCCGGGGTGAAAGGGGTAAGCATAACGGGAACGATCCCCTGGGCTTTGATCTTCATGATGTAATCTTTCGTTTTTTTGATCGTTAAAGTGCTGTTCCTGCCGGCAAGCCTGCGGCAAAACCTGCCATCAGGCGAATCTGCGCGAGCAGCATGTCATTCCCATCAGACACCGATGCACCGGCTGCCTTGGCGGCGCGCAAAAGTGCCGTCTCGCCGCTTAAGCTGGCGATATCAGCGATGAGCATTTCAGACCGTATCGCGGCAGCTGGCATAGGAAAGACGCTGTCTCCCTTGACGCCGATCGGAGACGCGTTGACGACGATATCGTAGTCCCACCCTGTCGATCCATCGACCGAAACGGCGCATTCTTCGCCACGAAAGGTGTTGACCATATTCGCGGTGAAAGCGGCGGATTCGGCCGAAAGATCCATAAGATCGATCTTCCCTACGCCTTCTTCAGCTAGCGCAAAGGCGATCGCGCGGCCTGCGCCGCCTGCTCCGACAATAAGCACACGGGCGCCGCGCAGTCGCGATTTTGCCTCTCCGAGTCCTTTAACGAAGCCCACACCATCAAAAAGCGCGCCGTTCATCTGGCCGTCCTCTCCACGCTGGACGCAGTTGACGGCACCGACTGCCTTTGCTGTCGGCGTGAGGGTTGAACACCTCTTTGCGGCCGCGACTTTGTGGGGAATCGTGGTGCTGATACCGCAAAGGTTGGGAATGGCGGAGAAGATATCCCACGCCGCCGCGAAATGTTCGGCGGTTATCAGGAATGGCACTGCATAGATGTTAACTTCGGCAGCCGCAAAGATGGGGTTAATCAGGCGCGGCGTTTGTACCTGGTGGATCGGATCACCAAACACAGCGTAGATACGCGAATTGCCATCAAGGTTGGGAATATTCACTCGCATAGTTTTATTCCTCGGTGAATAGGCAACGGCAGCGATCGATCGCAATATCCATCACCTCCGCTGGGTCGCGAGACCACCAGTCGGTGGAGAAGATCTCTACCTCGACCGCTCCCTCGAACCCGGCATCTCGCACCATTGAGTGGATGCCGCGCAGGTCGATGATCCCATCCCCCATCATGCCTCGATCGGTCAGGAGATGCCGCGTAGGGATCAGCCAGTCGTTGACATGAAATCCAAAGAGCCGGCCGGCCTCGCCCGCACGCTCGATTTCGGCTCCCAGTCGCTCGTCCCACCAACAGTGATAGACATCGACAACCACTCCGATGCCCGGTCCTAATGCTTCGCACAAAGAATTTGCATGGGAGAGGCTGGAGATGACGGTGCGATCACCCGTAAGCATAGGATGAAGTGGCTCAATGGCCAGCTTCACTCCAATCTTGCGTGCGTGCTCGAGGACTTTGCCAACTAGATCCTCGATCCGTCGCCTTGCTGAACCCAAATCCTTTTCATTGTCTCGCAAGCCTCCCGTAAACAGGAAAACATGATCAGCCTCAAATCTGGCTGCCCGCTCAAGCTCCGCCTCAGCCCGGTCAAGGCAATCCGCTGCTAGCGGCCCAATGCGATTATATCCTGAGACCGTCATCCCGAAATCACGCAAAACAGAGAGAGCATCACTTTCGCCGACCTTGGCAATTTCGTCTCCCCAGATGGATACGGTCTCCAGTCCTCGCTCTGAGCAGAGTCGAAGAAAGGTCAACATATCTGCTCTCTCGCGCACTGTGGCGTGGTTGAAGACAATGTTTGTCATCGGCTCCCTCTTAATGTTTGAATACCAAAGTTCCTGCGCGGCTGGGCCGCAGCCGCAGTATCTGGATCGTGTTGTTTGTTTGGGAACCGACGGACTTCTGACCTGACGACCACGCTCCGTCTTAGTCGGCTTAGCCGACCTTCCCCACGTAGCGACGAACTTCCGGCGTGAGCCATGGAGAAACATAGCCACGGTCAGCTTCTTCGATCAGCGCTCCCGGCGGGACAAGTTCGTCAATTTGGTCGAGTGTCGGCGCTTTAAGAACTGCTTCGAACCCGGCCTCCATGCCCTTGAACTGTTCGAGCGTGCGCGGCCCGAGGATAACAGAGGTTACAGCGGCGTGTGCGAGCGGGAACGCCTGGGCCATATGCATGAGGGACAAACCTGCCTCCGTCGCGATGCGGTCAAGTTCCGGAAGCAGTTCCAGCTTGCGCCTGTTGCCTTCGCGCTGCATATCGAAGCGGGATTGTAGGATGGGGTAGTGCTGCCCCCATTGCCCTTTTACGCGCTCGGCCCTGGATCCCGACGGCGCTGAACCATCGGCTCTGTACTTGCCGGTTAACCAGCCGCCATTCAATGGGCTCCAGGCGGTAAAGCCCATGCGGTAGTGTTGAACCGCGGGAAGGGTTTCTCTCTCTACGGCGCGTTGAAAGATCGAGTAGGGCGAGCTTTCATTGATGAACCGTGCCGTCTTATTCAATCGACTAACCGATTGAGTCTCTGCCAGGTACCAGCTCGGAAGTGTCGAGGACCCGATGTACCGAACTTTGCCTTGGGCCACGAGGTCGCTAAGAGCGCCCAGTGTCTCGTCAAGATCGGTCTGAAGGTCGGGCCGATGCATTTGATAGAGATCAATATGATCAGTGTTAAGCCGTCGCAGGCTGTTTTCGACCTGCTTCATAATCCAGTAGCGGGACCCGCCCTGTTCGTTTCGTCCTTCACCGGCCGTCAGACGAAACTTGGTTGCGAGCACCACTTTGTCCCGACGGTCTGCGATCGCTTTGCCGACGATCTCTTCGGCCTCTCCATGGGAATAAGTGTCAGCAGTGTCGATGAAGTTGATGCCGCGGTCCAAGGCACGGTGCACGATGTCGATGCACTCTTTTTCGTCGGTATTCCCATCTGATCCGTAGCTCATGGTCCCCAGCATGTATTCGCTGACCTGAACTCCAGTTCTCCCAAGGTAACGATACCTCATAGCCGATGTCTCTCTGTTAGTTTGACCGCGGCCCGGTCCGAACGGGGTTCGCGTACGATCTACGATCACAGGGCACAATGATGCCGCCGGCTTTTCAGCCGTAGTGCAGCGAGAACTCGGAAGCCGCCGAAACCACTGATTTTCGCGTCGACTTTTTGACGACGTTTGTAGATGGTCGTATCGTGGCAGGGAACTGGATGGAGGTGACTAGCCACCATCCATCCAGCCTCTTATTCGAGGTATGCTGGCTTACTGCGCCTTCGCGAGTGCCGCTCCATACCGTTCGATCAGCTCATCGTAGGCGTCCGCCGGCGATCCGTCTTTCAGGATCATTCTCTGGAAAGCTTCGCCCAAGATGGTGTGATACGTGGAGAGGATCGGGGTATAGGCCACGGTTTGGCCACGCTGGCCTACCAGATCAGCCCATTGCTTTTGATCCTTCCCTGCGTCGGTCTGGAAGTATGGAGCAGTGTATGCCGATTTACGCGATACCACCTCACCGCCCTCGGCTGCGAAAGCTTGCGCCTCCGGCGACACCATGAACTTCACGAATGTCCAAGCGGCATCCTGATTGGCGGTCTTCTTATTGATCGCGATGTTGTAACTATAGACCGTCTGTTTGTCGTTTGCCGTATACCCCGGCGCCGGAGCCCAGGCCAAGTCATCGCCGCCACCTTGCTGCCGCACTGTCTTGTAGCGATAAAGGCCGAACACCGCCATCGCTGCACTACCAGACCGGATCGCGTCGTGCACTTCATTGAAACCCATCTGCGCGCTACGCAGCGGAGTCACCTTGCACTTCGTGTAGAAGTCTTTGATCGTTTGCGCCGCCTTGATGAACGACTCTTTTGAAAAGGCAATTTTGCCGTCAGGGGTGAAGTATTCACCGCCATTCCCAGGCAGCATTGTACTCAGGAAGAACTCTCCGAGGCTCTGGGCACCGCCAAGCCCGCCTGTCGCTCCGAGCGGAACGGCGAACGGGATCGTATCCGACTGGCCGAATTTGGCGCCTGTCGCACACACTTCATCCCAGGTCGTCGGCGGCTTGACCCCGGCCTTCTCCAACATGCTCTTGCGATAGAAGAGGATCGGAATGCGGAAATCTTGGGGTAGTGCATAAAGCTTTCCGGCGACCTTCGTGCCGGAAAGCGGCAAGAGCCAATCCTCATCCGGAATGCCGTCCTTCTTCACCAAATCATCGAGCTGGAGAAGATTTCCAGTGGCAGCGAATTCGGAAACAGCAAAGCCGACGACGCGGATCACGTCTGGTGTCTGGCTGCCGGACTTGATCGCGCGGGATGCTGTTTGGCCGGTCGGGTCAACAAGGACATTGACCTTGATGTCAGGGTTTTTCGCGTGGAAAGCGTCGATCATCTTGGTTTGAGCAGCCGAGCGGGGATCCTTCGAATTGTTTGGATCCAGGAACGTCTGGTAGACGATTTCCTTGCTCTGAGCAAAGGCTTGCGGGGCAAGGAAAGCAAAGGTGGCAGTACTAATTCCGAGTGCCGCGACCGCTTTGATAAGTTGGCGTTTTGATGTGGTTTGCATGCGTCTTCCTCCCAGTTTGAACAAGGTGCCGTGTGGATGCTGTGTGTAGGCCATCAGCCTTTGACGGCGCCTGCCGTAAGCCCGGAGATGAACCACTTTTGAACGAAGCCGAACATGAGGATGACTGGCATCGATGCGATCATGACAAAGGCCATCATGTAGGACCATGAGATGCCGATGGCGTCGAAAACCTGATTGACGAGGGCGACCTGCAGGGTCCGCTTTGCTACCTCGGGCGCAAAAACTGCGACAGTAATGTAGTCGTTCCAGGTAGTCACAATGCCGATCGTCGCGACGGCCGCTATACCTGGACGTATCAGCGGCAAAATCAGGCTCCAGATGATTTGGAAGCGGGACGCTCCATCGATCATCGCCGAGTCCTCGATCTCCACTGGTACCGCTTCGACGAAATTTGCGATGAACCAAACGGTCTGCGGGATGATTCTCGCGGAAAGGATGATCGTCACGACGATACCGCTATTGAGCAAACCGACCGATTCCAGCAGATAATAGGTGGGAACCAGCAAAGCGACGCCAGGCACCATCGAGGTCGCAAGAACCACGAGCATCAACGTTCGCTTACCTTTGAAAGAAAAGCGAGCAGCAGCGTAGCCTGCTGGGATCCCTACGATGAGGGCAATGACTACGGCCCCGACGGAGTAGGCAACCGAGTTCCATAGATCGGTCAAGAATGCCGCGTCCTGGAAGACCTTGATGTAGTTCTCCAGAGTTGCTGAACTTGGCAAGATGGTCGGGGGAACAGCAACCGCTTCTACTTCTGTCTTGAAAGAGGTTGCAAAAGCCCAGAGCACTGGCCCAAGGACGATAATCCCGATCACCAGGGATCCCAGGATCGCGGGAATCTGTCCCGTTGGGCGGTTTGAAAGCGCGTTGCTCATATTACATTCCTATCCCGTAACGCGGCCGGTGAGCCGGCTGTAAAGAGCACCAAGGGCGACGTTGATAAGAAGCACGACGATCGAGACGACTGCGGTCGGTCCGATGTTGACCGCCTGCACGGTTCCACGAAACGCTTCGAAGCTAAGCGTGGTCGTCGATCCCAGTGGTCCGCCGCCAGTCATGACAATGATCAACGTCATCAAGGTCAGGTACATGATGGAAAGTGTCAGCGCGGTACTGCCCAGGGTAGGAAGGATTTCAGTGAGCGTGACGTAACGGAATTTCACGAATGCCCCTCCTCCATCAATCTCTACGGCTTCGTAGAGTTCTTTCGGAATGGACTGCATGGCCGCTGTCGCCATCACCATCACATATGGGAACGACCACCAGGCTGTAACGATAATGATGAGGGGCAAGGCCATTCCTGGGTCCCCCAACATCAATCCGGGATCAATACCCAGCTTCTGGATCACGTAGGGTATCGGCCCAAACGAGGGGTTGAGGAGCCAGAGCCAGATGCTTCCGACGACGGACATGGACAGCGTCCAGGGAAAAAGGATGAAAACGCGCAGTGCGGAACCTGTTACGCCCGCCCGGTTCAAAACCAGCGCCGAGGCCATTCCAAGTGTTATGGCACCCACTAGAGATCCGCCGACGTAGGTCAGGGAAATTACCGTCGTGTCCCAGAATTCGGATGAGCTCAGAACCTCAACGTAATTGGCGAGACCCGCAAAGCCTACGAGCTCGTAATATTTCGTTTTCTGGAAGCTCAACCAGATCACAAAGATCGTAGGATAGAGGGTCACAAGAAACAGGATCAAGATTGCGGGGGTAAACCACAGAAATGGAGCCCAACTAAAGCGGTTTGCGTTGTCGGTGGCGTCCACGACGTCGCTCGCGAGGTTCGTCCCGCTCTGGTTAGTGCTGACTTGTAGCGGAGGTATCGACATCGATTACTAATCCCGTGTGGCGTCTCAGGCAGAGTGGGTTTCGTCGTGTGCTCAGGACAAGCGCCGGCCGCTGCTCTCGCTGAAGAGATGGACGCGTGATAGATCAGGGGCCACGGTGATGGTCTCGCCGACTTTCGGTAGAACGCGATCTCGGAAGATGCAGACAATGGTTTGAGAGCCATGGCGAGCAATGATCTGCGTCTCCGACCCTGTTGGTTCGACGACCGTGACGGTGAGGGGCAGTCCCTCGTCACTGAGAATGAGATGCTCAGGACGAACGCCGTAAATCAGCTTCCCCGATGTATCGGATACCCCCGCAGGCAGAGGAAGCGTGTGTCCGTCCTCAAGAACGAACCGGTCGTGCTCGACTTTGCCTTTGAGGAAATTCATCGACGGCGATCCGATAAAACCGGCGACGAAGACGTTGGTGGGGTAATCATACAGGTCAAGCGGCGCACCGACTTGCTCAACATGACCGTCGTGCATGACAACGATCTTGTCGGCCATAGTCATTGCCTCGACCTGGTCATGGGTCACGTAAACGGTAGTGGTTTTGAGCCGCTGATGCAGTTCCTTGATCTCAGCGCGCATTTGCACGCGCAACTTCGCATCGAGGTTCGAAAGCGGCTCGTCGAACAGGAAGACTTGCGGATCACGCACAATTGCGCGGCCCATCGCAACCCGCTGACGCTGACCGCCCGAGAGTTCGCGAGGATAGCGATCGAGGAGCTTCGTGAGGCTGAGGATTTCAGCTGCTCGTTGAACGCGCGTTGTCCGCTCCTCGCGCGAAGCCTTTTTCAGCTTCAACGAGAAGCCCATGTTTTCCGCAACGGTCATATGCGGATAAAGAGCGTAGTTTTGGAAGACCATCGCGATGTCTCTGGCCTTCGGAGGAACGTCGTTGACGGTGCGTCCGCCGATCTGGATCTCGCCGCCTGAAATATTTTCGAGGCCCGCGATCATCCGTAGCAGGGTTGACTTTCCGCAACCCGAGGGCCCGACCAGTGTTACAAATTCCCCTTCATGGATATCGACAGACACGCCATGAAGCACGGATACGGCGCCGTAAGCTTTGCGAACGGCCTTTAGCTCAACACTAGCCAATTGTTTCCTCCTGCCGGCCACCGAGGCGGCCACCTATCCCAAGGCGATCTCCACAATCGCTATTGGAACGTTATTCCATTAAGAACGGCGAGTGTCAACAGAGGTCAGCAATGCGTCAAGCATGCTGTTGGCTAACGAAGTATTTTAGATAATATTTCCAACCACTTGTGAACTTCTCGAAGTGTTGGCTTGTGGGGTAGGCGAAGCAATCCGATAAGGCCAGAGTTGCGAAAGTTCCTCGGCAGTGGCCTTAACCTGTTCCGCTAACTGCGGGAGTACGAGCGAAGAAAAGTGGTGGATGGGTCCGGCGATGCTCACCGTTCCAACAACCTGACCTCCAACGCGAATGACAGCGGCGACAGCGGCGACGCCGGGTTCAGCTTCCTCGATCGCGGTGGCCCATCCGCGTTCCTCGGTCTCATCCAAAGCAGCTGAAAATGTCTGCCTAGAGGTAATAACCCGCGGACCGCCCAAGTCCATGCGCCCCAGTCCACTGGCTACGGCCCTGGCCAAAGCCTCCTCCCGATCGAGGGTCGCTAGCCAAGCTTTTCCGTTGGCGGTCGTGTGCAATGGGACTTTTGCTACCAGCTCCGGCTGGTAGATCAGGCCGGACCGCATGCCTTGTGAATGGGATATCCACGTCAAACCATCACGATCAAGGATCGCAATCCTGCCGAGCCCCTTCGTATTGCTCGCTAACCGGTCCAAAATCGGTTGGCAGATGTCCGGGATCCGTGTGCCGGCTAGCAGGCGCTGGCCCATCACGGCAAGGCGCAATGTAAGTCTATAGAACCCGTTCTCGGGATCCTGTTCGGCCCAGCCTAAGTCACACAGACTGTTGAGCAGGCGATGCGCTGCGCTCTTCGGGACGTCCAGCCGGCGACTGATTTCGCCTAATGACAGTCCACTGGCGTTTTCACTCAACAGGGTGATGAGGTCAAAACAACGGTCTAGAAGGGATTTGACAAGTCGCATGATACCACGATATTCGATTTATCGGAACGCTATTCCAATAGCATTGCGAGAGGCGTTTCACAAGGAGCCGCTAGAACGGCAGTTAGACCATTGGTCCGCAGGTCGTCGGCGCCACCCGGTCGGTCCTAGATTCGTTTAACCATGGCTTCTCGCCTTGATAAACCCGCAATGAACGGAGTCGTGATGAAGATCGCAGTATTCGACGTCAGCCACTGGCATTTTCCGCTTTACATCGCTGCGCTGAAGGATCCGGGTATTGAGATAATCGGCATATCCGACAGCGCGTCATTTGCCGGGGCTCGTTTTTCCGACCTGCTTAATTGTAAGCTCTATGGCTCAGACGATGAGCTTATGAGCCAGGATTTCGACTTCGCACTCGTTTTTAGCCGTCACTCGGATATGGCCGCACTCGCTGAGCGGCTGATCGCTAAAGGCAAGCCCTTTCTCATCGAGAAGCCATGCGGGGTTAATCTCGAGGAAGTTCGTCGTATTCGCAAACTCTCTGAGAAACACGGCGTCTTTGTAAGCGTGCCTTTCATCATGCGCGTGAGCGACCTAGCGGATCGCCTCTCGCCGGCTGCAGGGTTCACGCCAGACGGTTTCCAGCATCTCACCTTCAGGTTTATTGTAGGGTCAGTGGCTCGTTATGAGCGAAACGGGTGTGCATGGATGCTTGACAAGGCGTTCGCAGGAGGTGGGTCGATGCTGAACGTGGGCGTTCACTTCATCGACTTGATTTCAAACTTGACGCAATCCCCCATCACTCAGGTCTCAGGCCAGGTCCAGATCTATCGACCTGATGTCACTGTCGACGAACAGGCTGTGTTCACCTGCCGAAATGGCGCAGGACAGATCGGCGTAATCGAGACAGGCTATTTGTATCCCTCCACGGCCGAGGATCAGCGGGATTTCGCCTTTTCGCTCTCGCACCGTCAATCTTACATTCGAGGCTACGCCGATCAGTTCTACGCCAAGTCGCGAGAACACGAGAGGGCTTACGCTACGACCATCGCGTATAACACGGACGAGTATTACCCGGTTTTGCTCCGCCGCAGCTGGGCGGATTTCATAGATGGTCGCCCTCCCGTTGCAGGCCTGCTCGAAGCGGAGCACGCGCTGGCCGTTGTTGAGGCGGGCTACCGTTCGGCGGCAAACGGCGGAACGCCTGAGCAGGTCGAACCCACTAGCTAGTCCGGCGCCAAACCTTCGTTTAGCGGCGCGCGATGAGTGGAGACTCGCGCTTGAAATCAAATCGTGACGTTGTTCATTGCGACAGCGGCCTGATGCGCAGACACGGCGAGTTTCGTCATAAGATGCCATAGTGCTTGCAGTTCTCGATTGATGGCTTCACCTACCCTTCATTCAGGAGGATGTCTCACGACGAACGCGAAATGTTCACGTATTGCCGGGCGTCGGCCGCCTTGAAGGACGACTGCCAACGCCAGGCGAAGGACTCCGCTGCTGTGTTGATGAGCGTTCGGCTGTCGGACGCGTTGTCGTCTCCTAGGCATTCCGAATCCCCGTCGCCGGCCTCCAGCCAGTCTCTCCGGCCCAAACCGGTGATGACGAAGTCGGCCGTGCGTGATCGTGGCTCCGATGATTTCAGTGAGCCTGCCTGCCGCCCACAGCGGGAGGTGATCGAGCCAGATGATCTCACGCTCACGCCCAAGCAGCCGGCTCTCTGCGCGTTACACCTGCCTCAATCCCGGGACTTTTCAAGGCTAAGCCGGCCAGGCTTGAGCCGCATCATTCGGTGATCTCGACAGGATTGCCGTCGGGATACGAGATCACTGCCTCGTAGAACCCGTCACCGGTCATGCGGGCCGGAGAGAGAAGGATGCCCATGGCTACCGCCTTGGTCGCCATCTCCCGAACCGTCGCCACCTGTCTCTCGTCAACGCAGCCTCGGTCCCGAGCGAATAGACACATCTATGCTATCCCTGGTAGTGCCGTTAAACATATCCTCAGCATTTTCCGCAATCCTTAACCATAGCGGGCCAACAGGATTTGGTCATGACCTCCAATGCAGCAATGGATCTCTTCGATGACCATTAAATTGAAACTTGTCGCCAGCGTCGTCGGCCTCGCGCTCGCGCTTGCCGCAACCACGACTGTCGCATTCATCGGAATGGATACGCTGTCGGCACGCACCCGCTCGATCGTTGAGGATCGGCTCGAGCCCGTGGCGCATATCAAGACGGTCTCCGACGCCTATGCGGTCACCATAGTCGACACCGCCCACAAGACGCGCAGCGGTGCGTTCAGCTGGGAACTGGGCGAGCGGACAGTCCGCGCAGCACTCGTTACCGCCGACCGCGACTGGGCGGCCTACCAGGCAACCCACCTGACCGACCAGGAGAAAAGTCTCGTCCAGCGTTACCTCGGCGCTCGTACGGAGACCACCAAGGCGGTCGACGAGCTTCTGGCGATCATGGGCAAGCGCGATCAGGCGACCCTCGATATCTATGTGACGAAGCGGCTCTACCCGGCGATCGAGCCGCTCGCTGAACCGCTGAACGCGCTAACCAAGCTGCAGCTCGATGTCGCCCACAAGAGTTTCGAGGATGGGTTGGAGGACAAGGCCGATCTCTCCGTTTGGATGACCGTGATCGGCGTGATTTCGCTGATCGTGGTCGGCTTCTCGATCCGGGTCGTGCTGTCAGGTGTTGTCGGTCCGCTGCAACGCCTGCAGGACTGCATGCGGCGCCTCGCCGGCGGCGAACTGACGCTGACCATCTTCGGCATGGATCGCAAGGACGAGATCGGCGGGATGGCAGCGGCAGTGGAGATTTTCCGCCAGGCGGCACTCGACAACAAACGGCTGGAAGGCGAGGCGATCGAAGCCCGCAACCGGTCGGAAGCCGAGCGCATCGCTGCGCAGGAACAAGCCGAAGCCGATGCGTCCCAACGGCTCCGCGTCGCGACCTCCGGCCTTGGCGGCGGCCTGCGCCGGCTCGCCGCAGGCGATCTCTCCTTCCAGCTTGACGAGACCTTCTCGGCGGACTTCGAAGCTCTGCGCCACGACTTCAACACCTCGATCGCCCAACTCGCCAGCACGTTGACACAGATCGCCGGCAGCGCCGAGGCAATCGATGGCGGGACCCAGGAAATCAGTCAGTCCGCCGGCGACCTGTCGCGCCGCTCGGAGCAGCAGGCAGCTTCGCTCGAAGAGACAGCCGCCGCACTCGATCAGATCACTGCAAATGTCAGCTCCGCATCCAAGAAGGTCGATGAGACCCGGAAGATCGCAGCGGAGGCCAATTCGTCCGCCGCCCGTTCCGGAGAAGTTGTAGCCAATGCCGTCGAGGCAATGCGCCGCATCGAGGAAAGCTCCAACCAGATCTCCAACATCATCGGGGTCATCGACGAGATCGCCTTCCAGACCAACCTTCTGGCGCTGAACGCCGGCGTCGAAGCGGCGCGGGCGGGCGAGGCCGGCAAGGGCTTTGCGGTCGTTGCTCAGGAGGTGCGCGAACTCGCCCAGCGTTCAGCCAATGCGGCGAAGGAAATCAAGTCGCTGATCCAGAACTCGACCGTCGAAGTCGGCCACGGCGTGAAATATGTCCGCGATGCCGGCGAATCGCTGAAGTCGATCGAGGGCTATATCGTCACGATCAACAGCCATGTGGACGATATCGCCCGCTCGGCCCGCGAACAGTCGACCGGCCTTTCGGAGATCAATTCGGCAGTCAACCAGATGGACCAGGTGACCCAGCAGAATGCGGCAATGGTCGAGGAGACGACGGCGGCGAGCTCCGGTCTCGCCGACGAGGCCTCGAAACTGCGCCAGATGGTCGGCCAGTTCCAGCTCGGCGCAGGCTCCTCCCAGCCCCAGCGGCGTCGCCGCGCTGCCTGAGGAGATGCCGGGCAATGGCACCTGGCGCTCCCAACGGCGTGGGGTTCCTCGGCGTTGACCGCGATGCGACAGGGGAAATCCCATCGAAGCTTGCCTGTTTCGCAGTCAAACTGATAAGCCGTGGAAAGGCGATGGAGAGGCTGCATGGCTGCGGATACCGGGCAGGGACTTTGGGATTTCGCATTGCGGCTTTATGGTGCCCCCGGTGTCAGCGAAGCCTGCCTGCTGCTTCAGGACGAAAGCGGCGTCGACGTGCCGGTGCTGTTGTTCTCCGCCTGGCTGGCTAAAAATTCCGTGGCGCTTTCGCCAACAGAGATTGCCCGCATCGACGGCCTCGTCGCCAACTGGCGCAATGAGGTGATCGAACCGCTGCGCGCCGTGCGCCGGCGATTGAAGAACGGGCCGCATCCGGCACCCACCGAGGAGACACAAACCTTGCGCAACGGCGTGAAGGCTGTCGAACTCGGTTCGGAAAGGATCGAGCTGGCGGTGCTGGAGGCCGAAGGGCAGGCGCTGATGGCAGCCGATGGTCCAACCGGCGATGCAGCTGGCAATCTCAGAAATGTCGTGAGGTTTTTCCGTGGAGCGGAGCCGGATGAGCGGACGGCCACGGCCCTTGCCGTGATCGAAAACGCGCTTGCGGCCCTTTAGAGTCGACATTCGGAGCACAAAATCAATGCTGGCCGGGTGAACCAGGGCCGTCCTTCCAGCGCTTGACCATCGGCAGGTGGATATCGAAGAGATCAAGCGCCCGGCCAACCGTCTGGGTCACCATCTCGTCCAGTGAGCTGGGCTTCGAATAGAAGGCAGGCACTGGCGGCATGACGATCGCACCGTTGCGGGTCGCCTGGTCCATCAGGGCGATATGGCCGGCATGCAACGGCGTCTCGCGAAACAATAGCACGACACGCCGGCGTTCCTTCAGGCAGACGTCGGCCGCGCGCACGATCAGCTCGTCATTGTAGCAGTTGGCGATGCCGCTCAGCGTCTTTACCGAACAGGGTGCGACGAGCATGCCGGCGGTGCGGAACGAGCCGGAGGAGAGCGCCGCGCCGATATCCTTGTGATTATAGAGCACGTCGGCCAGGCTCTTGATCTCTTCGGCACTCATGTCGATTTCGTCGATCGCGGTGCGAAAAGCGGAGGGCGAGATCACCGCATGGGTCTCGATATCTTCGACTTGCCTCAAAAGCTGCAGGGCGCGAACGCCATAAACGACACCGGATGCACCGGTGATGGCGATGATGATGCGGCGCATGGGACATTTCCCTGAACAATCTATCGCGACGCCTTAGCGCCACTTTCCGATCGGCGCAATGCGGCGATCGTCGGATTGCTCGCATGTGTTCGGCCGCGGCCTCCTCCAGCAGACGCGGTGTCGGGCTCGGGCGCCCCGTTTCGATCGCCGCCGCAGGGAACTCGTGATCTTGTTTCGTACGGGCGCCGGCCCGTGGACAGGCGGACCGGCCGATGCCGTGATCGGGAACCCGAGGGCTCGCGGCAGACTGATTCCGCTGCGAAAAAACTCGCAGACGAGTTCTTCGAAAAGCTTGCGATACGAGCCGTGATGGTTGATCATGCGGCCGATGCCGGAGTAGCGGAGGCTATTGCGACGGCGGCGGTTGCCGCGCCAGTCATGTCAGCTGCACCATCGGCACCTATTTCCCTTGCGGCTCCCGAAGCTGCCGGACCGTCTGTCGCGCCTGCGGCGACGGCCGCGCGGCCTTTCAGCCGTATGTCTTATATCGCCGCCGGCACCGCCGTCGCTGTCATTGTCATCGCGGCTCTCGCCGCCCGAGTTTTTAACAGGAGGGGCGCATGTCCCGCATCACTATCACCGTCAACGGCGCGCCTGAGACGCGCGAGGTCGAAGACCGGACGCTGCTCGTGCAGTTCATCCGCGAACATCTCGGCCTCACCGGCACCCATGTCGGCTGCGACACCAGCCAGTGCGGCGCCTGTACGATCCATCTCGACGGCGAGGCCGTGAAGAGCTGTACCGTGCTTGCCGTCGCCGCCGACGGTTCCCAGGTGACGACGATCGAGGGGCTGGCCGAAGGCGGCAAGCTGCACCACGTGCAGCAGGCTTTCCGCGAACATCACGGCCTGCAATGCGGCTATTGCACGCCGGGCATGATCATGGCCTCGGTGGACATGATCCGCCGGCATGACGGCATGCTCGACGAACATACCGTGCGCCACGAGCTCGAAGGCAATATCTGCCGCTGCACCGGCTACCACAACATCATCAAGGCAGTGCTGGATGCCGCCGAGAAGCATCGCGCGGCACATGCCGTCGCGGCCGAATAAGCGGGGAGGATCACGCAATGTACGCAACGACCTACCACAAGCCGAAGACGCTGGCCGAGGCCGTCGATCTCTACACGAATTCCGACGAGCCCTCCTACCTCTCGGGCGGCCACACTCTGATCCCGACGCTGAAGAGCCGGCTTGCCGCGCCCGCGCATCTGATCGATGTGCGCAGCATTCCGGAGCTTTCCGGGATCGCAATCACCGCCGAAAGAGTGATCATCGGCTCGGCGACCAAACATGCCGCCGTCGCCGCGTCCAAGGAAATCAAGGCCGCCATCCCGGCGCTTTCAGGCCTAGCCGGATCGATCGGCGACGTCCAGGTGCGCCATATGGGCACGATTGGCGGCTCGACCGCCAATAACGATCCGGCCGCCGACTATCCCGCCGCCGTGTTGGCGCTCGATGCGATCGTCCATACGGATCGACGCGAAATCCCCGCCGAGGATTATTTCCAGGGCCTCTACACGACCGCATTGGAGCCAGGCGAAATTCTCGTCCGGGTCGAGTTCAAGATCCCGGAAATCGCCGGCTATGCGAAATTCCGCAATCCGGCCTCGCGTTATTCGATGGCTGCCGCCTTCGTCAGTAAACATCGCGACGGCCATATCCGCGTGGCGATCACCGGTGCGGGCAACGAGGGCGTGTTCCGCTGGACCGAAGCCGAGGCGTTGCTGACCGAGAACTTTTCGGCCGAAGCGCTGGAGGGCCTCACCATCGACCCGTCGCGGATGATGGGCGACATGCACGCGCCGGCCGACTACCGCGCTCATCTCGTCGCCGTCATGACCCGCCGCGCGGTGCAAAACCTCGGCGGCACACATATCCTCTGAGGACAGATGCGCTGATGGAGAAAGGCCGGCGGAGCGACGCGCCGGCCATCGCGGCAGGTCGCGCAACCGAGACGGTATCTTCAACAATCCTGGGGTATGCCGAAGGTCGCAGCGATCCGGCCGAGTACGGCGATCAGAACCGCCTTGTCCTTGCCGGCGATCTCGTCAAGACGGCGGTCGTAGACGACGGCGATCGCGTGCAACTGCTTTTGCATCCTGCGGCCATTTTCGGTGAGCCTGACGCTATAGCTGCGCTGGTCGTCGGGGTTCGGCCGCCGTTCGATCAGTCCGCGATGGGACAATGCCTTGAGGCTGGAGGTGAGCGTCGAGCGGTCGCGACCGCAGATGCGGCTGAGCTCTGACGGCGTCATGCTCTCCCGTTCGGCAAGCACTGTCAGAAGCGCATACCACCCGGGCTTCAGATCCGCCTTGCCGGCCGCCCTGGCAAAGGCCTGGAAGGACGTCTCCTGGGCTACCCGCAGATGATAGCCGATCAGATTCTGGAACATGGCCGGGACAAGCATCTCGGTTTCCGCGGATACCGTATGTGCGTCCGGCCGCGTCGATGGTTCCACCGCCATTTTTGCATTCCTCCCAATATGGAAACTAGTAGGAATGGGGGAGGGCGGCAAGATAGTTTGATATCAAATTACCTTGCTTTGATCGATTGTCCGACAAAGCCGGGCGGACTGCAAGCGAAGCGATGGGCATAGGCCTATCGCGGGAAGATCTGCGACTGGTTCGAGGTATCCAAAAGAAAACCCGCGCCAGACAGCGGCGCGGGCGGAGAGGAGGACTAAGGTCGATGGGCAGATCTATTCGGCCGCCTGGTATCGATCGACGGCTGGAGAAGGTTTCGGGCCGAGCGCCGCGATCAGGGTGATCAGCACGGCGAGCGTCGCGACAAATGCGACAGCGGCGGAATAGGGTTCCCAGCCGACACTGGGAGCGCCGCTGAACACGGCAGATGTTGCCGCCAGCACGACGCCGCCGCCGATCTGGAAGGCGGCGAAGAACATGCCGGAGGCAAGCCCCGACTTGTCCTCCTCGATATCGGCCAGCGCTGCGACCTGGATGGACGGGAAGGTCATGGCATAACCGAGGCCGAGCGGGATCTGTGACAGTATGACGAGCAGGATTGGGTCGATATGGCCGACCGACAGGACCCAGAAGATGTAGCTGATCGCCTGCAGCCCGACGCCCGCCGTCATGAAGCCGGTCGTCCCGCGGTTCTGCGCAAGCGTCGCGAAACGAGGCGCCAGGAACATCACGAAGGCGCCGGCGCCGGCAAAGCAGAAGCCCGTGGCAAAGGCCGACCAGCCATAGACGTCCTGGTAATAGAGCGTCGCGGTGAACTGGAAGCCGATATAGGCGCCCTGGTAGAGAAAGCCGACGATATTGGCATGGGTGAGCCTGGCGCGGCGGAACATCGCCAGCGGCACCATCGGATCCTTGTGGCGGGCTTCGATGGTGAGGAAGGCAATGATCAGCACGATTGCGGCCACGAGCGAGCCCCAGGTGAAGATGTCGGCCCAGCCGGCGGAAGCGGCGTTGGTGATGCCGAACACGAAGAGCAGCAGGCCGGGGGTAATGGTAATTGCGCCGGCCCAGTCGAAGCCGGGACGCGGCCCGGTGCGGCGCGCGTCGAGCGGCAAGGCTATCGGCGCGAGAAGCAGGGTCAGGATCGCGACCGGCGCACCCATTACCAGCGTAGCCCGCCAGCTGATCAGCGTTGCAGCGCCACCGAGCACCATGCCGAGCACGAAACCGGCGGCTCCGGTGGAGGCGAAGAGGCCAAGCGCCTTGGCGCGCTGCGGCCCTTCGCCGAAGACTGCCAGCAGAAGCGCCAGCGCTGCGGGTGCCGTGAAGGCTGCGGCGATACCCTTGATAAGCCGGGCGGCGATCAGCGTCGGGCCGCTGTCGACAAAACCGCCGGCGATGCTGGCCGCCGCAAAGATCGCCAGCGACCAGAGGAAGACGCGGCGATGACCGAAAATGTCGGCTACCCGGCCCCCGAGAAGCAGGAAGCCGCCGTACCCGAGCACATAGGCGCTGACCGCCCATTGCAGGGAAGTGGTCTGCATGCCGAGTTCGGCCTGGATGGCGGGAAGTGCGACGCCGATGGTGGAGACATCCATCGCGTCGAGAAAGTTGGCGGTGCAGAGCAGCAGCAATGCGAGCCCCGCAGCTCCTCGGAATTGAGGATTGCTCATGGGATTGTAATCCTTGTTCATACTGCCCCCGGAGCGGGGAGGTCGAACCGGGCCGGCAGAGGAACGAGAAATTGTCCATCTTCCGAGCCTATTGCAAATTGATAATTGCCATGTCAGGTATTACTGGTGATGATGAATGATGCGACCCTTCGAAAGATTGACCTCAACCTGCTTCTGGCCTTTGCGGTGCTGATGCAGGAACGCAACGTCAGTCGCGCCGCCGAGCGGCTGCTACTCGGACAACCGGGCCTGTCGGCGGCCTTGAAGCGGTTGCGCGAGGCACTGGACGACGACCTGTTCGTACGTGTCGGACGTGGCTTGCAGCCGACGCCCCGGGCGCTGGCAATTGCGCCTGTGATCGAGGACGCACTTTCAAACATCGAGCGGGCGATCCGGCCGCCGGCTGCATTCGACCCGAAAAGCTGGGAAGGCGAGTTCCGCATCGGTATGTGCGACAATCTCGAATCGGCTTTCTTCGGCCCGCTCGCCGCCCGTCTGCGACAGCTCTCGCCCGGATCGCGGCTGATCGGTGTCGCCTCGGAACGGCGTGACGTCTCCCGCATGCTGGATGCCGGCGCCTTTGATTTCAGCGTCGCCGTGCATGACGAGCCGCCCTCCTGGCACGTCCGCGCGCCGCTCTTCACCCAGTCGTCCGTCTGCATTTACGACCCCGCGCAGATCAAGCTCAAGGCGCCGCTCGGCCTTGACGCCTATGCCGATGCGCCGCATGTCGCCGTTTCCTTCGAGGGCAATTCCTCGACCAGCATCGACGTTGCACTCGCCGGCTACGGTAAAACCCGCAATGTCGTGGCGACGGTACCGCGGTTCTCGGCACTGCCGACGGCACTTCGGGCCATGCCGGCCATCGCCACTATTCCGGAATCGATCGCCCGCTGCATGGCCCAGCTCCATAATCTGGCGATCGACTTGCCGCCGATCGACCTGCCGGCCGAGCCGGTGAGCATGCTCTACCGGCGCGTCGACCATGCCGACAGCCGTGCCTTATGGTTCCGCGCCCTCTTCGTGGAAGTCGCCGGCGCGGCGCTCGAAGCCTCCGGCTGCAAGATGGGAATTTCGAAGATTGCAGCTTGAGCCCGAACAGGGCCGGTATCGATGACGGTGGCTAAGATTTCCGGGAGGCTATCAACGTATTGACCCGGTGTTTCAGGCCCGCCTCCCGCCATTCGGAATGGCACGTTGGAGGCGGGCGTCAAGTTTGATGCGTGATCACCCTATCAGGGCGGTCACGAAGGCGACCGCATAAAAGCCTATGATGATCAGGCAGGCGGCGGCCAGCAGGAGGGCTGGAATACTGTTCATGACATCCTTTCCATGCCAGCCCCCCTCAATGCGCGGCAAGCCCGCAATATCCCTTTGAACCGGTTTACGGTCCGCAAAGGTTAATGATTTCCTGCCTTACATTAGGCATTTCAAATTAAAGAGCCGGTGACTTGATGCCGTGCGCCTGGCATGGTCTGTTGAGGAAAATGCTGTGCCGCCACAGGGCCTTGAGCTCGATTTTTTCAGTGATGAGAGTGACATGAGAGATTTCGAATTACCCGGCCGTTCGCTCGCTGTCGGCCGCACTGCGATGGCCGCCACCTCCCAGCCGCTGGCGACGCTCGCCGCCGTCGACATCCTGCGTAGTGGCGGAAATGCCGTGGATGCAGCGGTTGCAGCCTGTGCCGTACAATGCGTTGTTGAAGCCGGCTCGACCGGCATCGGCGGCGATTGTTTCGCACTCCTCTCGCTCGGCGGCACGGACGAGGTGCTGGCCTATAATGGGTCAGGCCGGGCACCGGCTGCCGCAACCGTCGAACATCTCCGCTCGCTCGGCGTCACCAGCCTCACCCGCACCTCGCCGCACACGATCACCGTGCCGGGTGCGGTGGATGCCTGGACGCGGCTGGTTGCCGATCACGGCCGCATGAAGATGGCCGATATTCTCGCTCCGGCCGTCAAGCTGGCGCGCGACGGCTATGTTCTGCCCCCGCGCACGGCGCACGATCTTGCCGCCCAGGCGGAGATCCTGAAGGACGATCCGGCGGCGAGCCGTATCTTCCTCGTCGACGGCAAGGCGCCGCCGACGGGTTCGATCCAGTATCAGAAGCAGCTTGCCGATACGCTCGAAGCCATCGGACGGGAAGGCAGGGACGCTTTTTATCGAGGCCCGATCGCGGAAGGCATGGTGAGCTACCTGAACGGCATCGGCGCGCTGCACGCGCTCGAAGATTTCGCCAATGCCAAAGGCGAATACGTGACGCCGATCAAGACGACGTACCGTGGCCACGAAATCCACGAATGCCCGCCCAACGGCCAGGGCATCATCGCGCTGATGATCCTCAACATCCTGTCGCATTTTCCGGGCAAAGGCGATCCGCTTGCCCCTGAGCGCCTGCATGTCGAGGTCGAGGCGACGCGACTGGCTTACGCGGCGCGCAACCGCTTCCTCGCCGATCCGGCCAAGGTCGACGTGCCGGTCGATTACCTGCTCTCGGACGAACTTGCCAAGCAGTTGGCCGCCATGATCGATCCCGAAAAAGCGATCGAGAACCTGCCGCCCTTCGACGAAGTGCCGCACAAGGATACGATCTATCTCTCGGTCGTTGATGGCGACCGCAATGCCATCAGCTTCATCAACTCGATCTTCTTCGTCTACGGCAGCGGCCACATGGATCCGAAGAGCGGAGTGATGTTCCACAATCGGGGCTTCAGCTTCTCGCTCGATCCGGACCACCCGAACGTGATCGCGCCGGGCAAGCGGCCGATGCACACGATCATCCCCGGCATGGTGACGAAGGACGGCCGTGCCGTCATGCCCTTCGGTGTCATGGGCGGCCAATACCAGGCCATGGGCCACGCCCAGTTCCTCTCAAAAGTCTTCGACTACGGCATGGACCTGCAGAGCGCCATCGACCTGCCGCGGCTCTTCCCGCTGCCTGGGACCAACCAGGTCGAGATGGAGGCCCGGCTGCGCAACACGATCGGCCCGGAGTTCACCAAGCGCGGTTTCGAGGTGAAGGCGCCGGAATCGGCGATGGGCGGCGCCCAGGCGATCTGGATCGACTGGGAAACAGGCGTGCTGAAGGGCGGTTCCGACCCCCGCAAGGACGGCATGGCTCTCGGCATTTGAGCTGTCCGTACAATTTGAGGTGGGACGCTGCCCAGTGTATTGATGTTGTCGTCGCGGCGAAGCTCGGTCGTTATCCTAACAGGGAGCAAGGGCTCCATGGCGGCAGGTTAGCCCATCCGGGATGGGCCGGAAGGGGGCTGTCGGCTGCTAAGACGGTCACCGCGAAAAGCAGACATCGAGGCGACGGTGCGAGGGTCTGGGGTTGCCTCGAAGCGGATATCAGATATGTCGCCAAACTGGTCGCAAAAATCAGATTTTGCGACCGAGTTTTGCGATACAGATTCCCTTGAAGGTTCCGCCTTAGCGATTTTGTCGCGAATGTTAGGATTGAGACAAAGGCTAGGTTAGCCAATGTCGTCAGCAATAAAGCCGCCGGTCTGGCGTCTCCACAGGCGGGCAAACAGCCCGTCCTGCTCGACCAGTTCTTCCGGCCTGCCCTCCTCGACGATGCGGCCGTGATCCAGCACTACGATGCGGTCCATCCTGGTAATGGTTGAAAGACGGTGGGCGATGGCGATCACCGTTTTTCCCTCCATCACGAGGTTTAGCCTTTCCTGGATGGCGGCCTCGGATTCGCTGTCCAGCGACGAGGTTGCCTCGTCGAGCACCAGGATCGGCGCATCCTTCAGGAGCACGCGGGCGATGGCCACCCGCTGGCGCTGACCGCCCGACAATTTGATGCCGCGATCGCCGACGAAGGCGTCATAGCCCTTGCGGCCCTCGCTGTCGGCAAGATCGGCGATGAAGCCATCGGCGCTCGCCATCTTCGTCACCCTTTCGATCTCTTCCTGCGTCGCCTCCGGCCGGCCGTAGCGGATATTGTCACCGACGGAACGGTGCAGCAGCGCGACATCCTGGGCTATGACGCCGATCGCGCGGCGAAGGCTTGCTTGCGTCACCGCCCGGATATCCTGCCCGTCGATCCGGATCGCGCCATCCTTGATATCGTAGAAGCGCAGGAGCAGGTTTGCGAGCGTCGTCTTGCCAGCCCCGGAAAGGCCAACGAGGCCTACCTTCTCGCCGGGCTGCACCGTCAGCGACAGGGCGTCGATCACCGGTTTGCCCGACTTGTAGGCGAAGCGGACATTCTCGAACCGGATCTCGCCCCGATGCACAACAAGTTCGGCCGCATCCGGCCCGTCGGTGATCGTCGGCGGCGTCGTCATGACGGGCATGGCGTCCTTGATCGTGCCGATCGCCTGGAAGATCTGCTGGCCCATCTGCAGGAATGTAAATGTGTGACCGGAGAGGCGGCTGAGAACATATACGGCGGCCGTGAACTCGCCGATCGTGACGAAGCCGTCGACGAGCCCGGTAAAGCCGATCGACAGGATTGCCAGCCAGTGCATCATGTTGAGGACTACGACGATGACCTCAGCGGTACGGTAGATGCGTTGTTCGCTCTGCTGAGCTTTGATCGCGTTGCCGATTATGCCTCTGATGGCGCCGGCCTCGCTGTCTTCCGCGGCGAACTGCTTGACCATCTGCATGTTGGCGTAGAGATCGGTGATGGCGCCGGAAATCAGGCTGCGACGCTTGGCGGAGCGGCGCGCGCGCTCGGTGAAGACGGGTGCCAGCCTGACGGCGAGCAGCACATTGAGCGTGATCCAAATGACGGCCGGAAGGGCAAGCTGCCAGGACAGCGCGCTCAGAAGGATGACGGAGCCGACCATCTGCATGATAAAGCGCGGGATGGACTGGAAGGCCGAAATGACCTGCTGCTGCACCGCTGACGCCACCTGCTGCAAGCGTGAGGCGACTTGGCCGGCATAGAGATCGTGGAAGAAGGCGAGGTCCTGCCGTTCCACCGCCCTGTGGCCCTGCCATTGAATGGCGGCCGGCATGCCGATGCCGAGCGTGTGAGAGTTCAGCGTATTGACGAGGAAAGAGGCAATCGGGATGCCGGGGAAAAGCATCAAGCCTAGTAAGATCAGCAGCATCCGGTCGTTGTGCAGGAAGGCGACAGCACCCTGCTGCGTGACGCCATCGACGATAACAGACAGGCCCCAGACGATAGTCAGGTTCATGGCCTCAATCGCCATGGTGCAAAGGGCGAGCGTGATCAGGATGCCGCGAAACATCAAGACGAAATGAAGAAGAACGGCTACTGGCCCGTTCGACGGCAGCGGCCGGTAGGGGATGTCGAGCGGCCGGATCAGGCTTTCGAAGGGGCGGTAGATCGCATCTGAAATCGACATGGGTGCTCGAACTCAAATTGGAAGAAAAGGCGAGGACTCATCATAAAGAGCAGGATCAGCTTTTGGCTGCAGTCTGAATTAGAACAGCTCAGCAAATGTTAGTGTTTCTGCGACGATACAATTGCGGTCTTGCCGCCTAAGCATAGGCAAGGCACCAGCCGGGACCTCGAACCCAACATTGCTCGGTTGGCAGCTCATCACTACGATACAGCCGCGTCACCCTCTTATGCTCCCCGCTCTCGAATGCCGCGGCAAGCGCTTTTTCCGATTCCGCGTCGCGCATTCCTGCACAGGGGAAGATTGCCACCGGGGAAATCCATTTCGCATGTAATTCTTCACCCCTGCGCGTTACGAGGAACACGGCTCCTCGAAGGTGCATGTTGCTCCAGTTGCTGCTGGTAAATCCAAGATCGGTTGAAAGCGGTAGGATCAGCCTTCCGCCGTCATTGAGCCGGTCCAGCCAGATATCCGCCGGGCGGGTCGCTCCAGCGTTCACATAGATCACATCGGCTGAATTGAAAGCCACGGAACTGCCATCCCCTTGAACCACGGAAACGTTCCGATACGCGGTGAGATTTGCTTTCGCTCGCGCAGCAAGCTCCGGCTCGAACTCGATCGCCGTCACCTTGCCGGATGCGGCAACGAGGTTCGCCATGATCGCAGAATAGTACCCGGCACCAGCGCCAACATGCACGATATGCTCGCCGGTTCGCGACGCAGCCTGCGAAAGCAGGAATGCATGAAGTGACGGCTGCCCGTTGTTGATGTGGCGTTCGGGAACGATCCCGATGATGTCATCTGTATAGACGTAGACCGGATCGGCGGTCGGGGTTGGAACATAGGCTTTTCGCCTTCGGAAGACCGGCCACGGGCCGGGACCAAGGAAATCTTCTCGCGGCACTTCGGCAAAGGCTGTTTCAACGCGCTCATCGACAACTTGAACGGCCGCCGTGATCTGCTTCGCATAAGCTCGACGCACGATCTTCAATTCGTCCGGTGTCATCAGCAGATAAACTCCAATGAACAGTTCCCTGTCGCAAAATTCCCGATTAAAGCGAGACTTGTTTTCCCAACTTTTGCCAGGTCGCAGAATAGGGAGTTTTGCAGCAGCCACAATGCCTCCTGTCGGAGGTGCAACATGCTGCCGCGCGGATCCACAGGTCTGCTTTCGGGGCTCCGCTAGGGGATGCCCTACGACTGGGAGTGGAGGCGCGATCCTGACATGATGGTGGTCGGCCCTAGGCGGCTATACAGATTGGGCGCCGAGAGACGCGCGACGGTCGTCAATCTCTGATGTTAAGGAGGCCGTCCGCACTCGCTTCGAGGGCATAGACAGGTTGCCGGTATGTGGATAGACGGTCAGGATCTGAAGCGCTCAATTTCAATCGTCACCCTCTATCAAAGGTCAGGCTTGTGAATCGAAACGTCGATGCCATCCTGCGCTATTGGCGCACTTCTTTGGCAGATGGTGCTTTGGGGGAGGGCCAGTTTAGCCAACGGGATCGCCAACGTTTTATCGAACTCTCTGCCGAAACCCTGCGGGACGGCCTGCTACCAAAACAATCAGTCAGCCAACTGTTCAAAGACCAGCCAAAAGCGAAGGTTGTCGGGGTTCGCTTGTGGCCGCTGATTGTGGCAAGACGGTCTTCACATGGTGCGGCCAGAGGTGATGGGCTTCCCGAACTGGTTGGGCCGATCGTTACCGAAGCGCTGGTTGATGTCCAGGGGAAGATCTTACCGCAACGCAACACCATTGCGCGAGATTTGCTGACGCCGTTACCTTCCGACGAATTTAGCATCGGCGCGGTAGACGCCTTGGATAGCTTCCTGACCGCGGAGCCTCTGCAATTGGGCGATCGTTTGGACTGGGCAACTTACCTCGCACATTGCCGCAAAATGCTGGATGCCGTGGCGGAAGGCTGGCCCGCCGGAGATCAACATTATGTCCCTGCCGGCTTTGGTCTTTTAGAGCCGGCCGAAGACGCTTCGGCGACAGTGCGCAACATCTTGAACCTTTACGACAAAATCCTCGCCGATCGTCCGAAGGCGCCGCTTCTCAACAAAATCGTTTCACCAGTCGAGCGATTGGTCATCGACACGAAAGTCGAGACAGCTCTTGCTCGTCGTCTAGGCCATTCCAATCCCCATTTCCCCTTGGCTGAGCAGCAGCGGCAGGTTCTGGCCTGGTTGGACGCTGCAGTGCCGGGGGATGTCATCGCCGTCAATGGTCCGCCGGGGACGGGTAAGACGACCCTCCTTCTATCTGCTGTGGCAGGACTTTGGGTTCGTGCAGCGCTGAATGGCGGGGAGCCGCCTGTGATTGTGGCTACGTCGTCGAACAATCAAGCCGTTACGAACATTATCGACGCATTCGGCAAGGATTTTGCCAAGGGCGACGGGCCGCTCGCTGGGCGTTGGCTACCGGGGGTAGACAGCTTTGGCATATTTCTGCCTGCAAATTCTCGACGGCAAGAAGCGTCAGAGAAGTATCAAACCGAGGATTTCCAAACCCGCATGGAAACCGTCGACCGTTTTCGGGCCGCCAAAGATGCATGGCTAACCTCTGCCCGTGCCGCATTTCCTGACAGTCAGGGGAACGTCGCCGAATATGTCTCAGCGATCCAGCGCGCCATTGCCTATCAGGTGGCGAAACTTGAAGAGGCTGACCGCAGTCTAGAGCAACAATTTTTCGCGATGGGCAAAGCGCAGGAATTTGGAGGAGACCCGGCAGCGGCTGAAGCACGTGCTCAGAAAAGTGTCAGTGAGCGAGGCCTGGTGGTCGAAAGAATGAAACGCCATCGCGCAGAGTTCGATCGCCAACAGGCTCAGGAATCCAGCCTCTTGGCTTTTTTCAGTTTTCTCCCCGCCGTTGAACGCAAGCGCGTTCTCAGGGCGCGCGTAGCGCTGGGGGGACTTTCCGGCCTCGATGGTCTGAAGCGTATCTCCGAGGTCGATCAACAGCTAGCTCGGTGGATTCAAAAGGCCGAAATTGAGTACGCCTCGGCAAAGGAGGCATTGAACGGCATCAGGACGTTAATGGCCGAAATCAATGCGGCCCAATCTGCTCGAAAAAAGGCACTGATCTCACTCGACGGAGGGGACGGGCAGGAGGATGGTTTGGAAGATCGGATCGATCTATGCCAACGTTTCGAGCTCTTCCGATTGGCCACTCATTATTGGGAAGGCCGCTGGTTGATGGCGATGGAGGCTGATCTGACGGGAATTGTGGCCTCTACCGTCAAACGAGGTCGATCGACGCTGGTTCCGCGCTGGCATCGACGCATGATGTTGACACCATGCGCAGTGTCGACTTTCGCCACCCTGCCTTCAAAGCTCTCTTACAGCCGCCGGGACGGAGCCGAATGGGCCAATGAGTATCTTTACGATTTCATCGACCTGCTGATTATCGACGAGGCGGGTCAAGCCTTGCCCGAAGTTGCAGGCGCGGCCTTCGCTTTGGCTAAACGCGCCTTGGTTATCGGCGACACCAAGCAGATCGAGCCGATCTCAGCCGTGCCCCGCGCCGTCGATGTTGGGAATTTACGCGAGGCCGGTCTGCTGGAGGAGGATGCGGACATTCAAAACCTTGACGCCACGGGTCTTTGCAGCACGTCAGGCAGTGCGATGCGGCTGGCCCAACAGGCCTGTCAGGTTTCGCCTTGGTCAGACCTGGAGCCGGGCCTGTGGTTGTTTGAGCACCGCCGTTGCCATGATGAGATCATAGAGTACAGCAACGCCCTTTGTTACAAGGGCAAGCTTCGCCCCCGTCGTGGGCCCGCGCCGAGCGATGCGCTTTTGCCGGCGATGGGATACGTTCATGTTGACGGCAAGGCGGTCCGCGCGGGCAATAGCCGATCAAATCCCACTGAAGCTCAAACAATCGGGGCTTGGATTGCTGAAAACCGCACGTCTTTGGAGGCGCGATACAATCGCCCAGTAGAGCAAATCGTTGGCATTGTTACCCCTTTTGGCGCACAGGTCCGCGAGCTGCGGAGAGCTTGCTCCGCGCACAAGCTCACTGTCTCGGGGCGAACAGGCATAACAATCGGAACCGTCCATACACTGCAAGGTGCCGAGCGCCCAGTGGTGATCTTCTCTCCAGTCTATTCCAAACATGCCGACGGTGGTTTCATTGACAGCTCTCCCAGCATGTTAAACGTTACCGTGTCGCGCGCCAAAGACAGCTTTCTGCTGTTCGGAGACATGGATGTGCTTGCGAATGCGACACCTGGTTCGCCGCGTGCCTTATTGTCGAGCTTCCTCGACCAACCCGGTCTGGAGCTTGGTTTCCAGCCGACTCCGCGTGCCGATTTGCAGGAGAGCGAAGGACCGCTGCAAATCCTGCGAAACGCTGCAGAACACGACGCGTTTCTATTGAAAGTCTTGTCTGCCGATGCGCGGCGCTACCTGATCGTCAGCCCTTGGATCAGACTTCGCACGATGGAGCGCACAGGCATATTAAAGGCCCTGGAGCTGGCTACTGCCAGGGGCGCTGAAATCGACATCTACGCCGACCCGTTGTTGAACGGGACCCTGACACCCGGCGGCACCAATCAAATAGAAGAAGCCGCTGCCGCGCTGAAACAGATTGGTGTCAGCCTGCACCGTCTTGAGAAGCTTCATAGCAAAATTATCGCCGTGGATGACGACCTTCTCTGTGTGGGATCCTTCAACTGGCTAAGTGCCGCCCGAGAGGGGCAATATGCGCGCCATGAGACGTCTTATGTTTATCGAGGCAAAGACGTCGAGGCCGAAATCCGCGTGACGAAAGAAGATCTAAAACGGCGAGCTAGCTAAATGACGGATTGATGTAGCTGATCCGGCTGCTGCCAGTCTCCTTATGGCGTACAGAGCAACTGGCGCGGCCGCGAAGATGGTGTCTTCTGCTTTCAGGCGCGCGATAACGTTCTCCATGACCAATGCGGAGGCGCATAGCCGCTACTTGACTTTTTCAACCGGGGCCCCTCCTGCGCGAGGCGCACGGCCCTGATCCGCAGGGCCGCACATTTTCAAATCTCCGTATGCTCAGCCAGTTCCAGCGCATCCTCGATGTCGACGCCTAATTCCATTGGCCATGCACTAAAAGCTTGCTGCCGGGCGGATGGCCCTGCCGGGCGGGAGCAAGCGAGCCCGACGACCGATGAGGATCATCATGTTATTGACGAACCGCGGCGACACCCGAAAATGCTGGGCAGCCTCCCGATTGCTGTTGCCTTTCTCCACAAACGCAACGACACGCGCACGCAACTCGATCGGATGCGGCTTGCCCATGGCGGGTCTCCTTCCATGGGGAAAGCGAATCACAAATCGACCAAATGCGGAATCCTCAATCTGGTGAGATGCGACACGCTTTTTAGCCTTGGGGTTTATTGGCTGTTATAGGGCATGTTCTGAGATTGCAGCCGTAACGTTGACAATAGTGTCAATCGGTTAGCTGACGCGGGGCATCCGCATCATTGATTTTGTGCTTTGCGCATCTGGGTCGGTGGTTTGAATCTGGTCAAGCGAGCAAAATTCTGTCGGTGTTGTCACATATGGCGCGACCCTCGCGTCCTGCACTTTTTTACCAAGCGACTTCGTAGATCCTGACAGCGTCCGGCAGCGACACCGTGCGCGGATTGTTGACCAGCAGACGGGTCTGTTCCATCGCACTTTCCGCTAGCAGAGGAAGTCCGTCCTTGGGAACTCCAACATCTCTCAGGCGTACGGGCAGGTTCAGGCGCACAGGCAGCATCGCCAATCCTTCGATAAAGCCGGAAATCCGCTCGGCCTGGCCTGCAGGCTCAAGATGAGGATAGAGGCAAGGCGCCAGCTCAGCATAGGCATCGCCACACACGGTCGCGTTGAAGCGCAGGACATGCGGTAAGACAAGACTGTTGGAAAGGCCGTGAGGGACGTGATAGCGGCCACCGACCGGATAGGCGAGCGCATGGACAGCAGCGACCGGCGAGTTGGCAAAGGCTTGTCCGGCGAGCATCGCGCCGAGCAGCATCGCCTGTCTGGCGGCCAGATCGGTTCCGGTCATGACGGCGATCTCGATATTCGCCCCGAGAAGCCGAAGAGCCTCCTTGGCAAGGGTACGGGAAACCGGATTGTTATTTGTACTTGCGGAGGTGAACGCCTCGATGGCGTGCACCATGGCGTCAATCCCCGTTGCAGCGGTCACGGTTGGTGGAAGTCCGAGGGTCAGTTCGGCGTCGAGAACGGCAACATCCGGTAGCAGCACCGGTGATACGACGCCCTTTTTTTGATATGCGCCCGTGGTGACGATGGAAATCGGTGTGACTTCTGATCCGGTGCCCGCCGTTGTCGGCACAAGCACCAGCGGCAGACGCTGCCCGCTTACCTTGCCCACTCCATAGATATCATCGAGTGCTTCGCCGCTTCTGCAGAGCAGAGCTACAAGTTTTGCGACATCGAGCGACGAGCCACCGCCGATGCCCAATATACCGGTTGCGCCAAACTCGATCGCCTGCGCCACAGCCGCATGAATGATGGCTTCCGGCGGATCGGCGACAACGCCTGTAAAGAGCGATGTTTCGGCGCCACCTGCCGAAAGGCTCGCCAGGGCCGGCTGCACCAGCCCCGCCTTGACGATCCCATCATCTGAAATCACCAATACACGCGACCCGAGCAGGGTCGTCAGCTCCGAAAGCCTTGCGACGCAGCCCGGCCCTGCAATTATCTGCGGGACGGTTGCGAATGTGAATGTGGACATCGTACCGGCCTCTCACTGATGCCATTTGACGAGAGGTTGATAGTGGTGCGGCTGGCGCATGACAACAAGATCCTTTCGGCGGACGATATTCGTCGGGTAGGGCGTATCGAGATTGGTGGTGTCGACGGTTGCAGCCGCAATACCGTCCTCGTCGAGGATCACCGATTCGTGACGCGGAAAGGCAAAGGAATCCGGCCCGAACACCGCACTCTTGCCCAGGTATCCCCGCGCCGCATCCAGCACATTGGCGAAGGCGAAATAGACGTTGTTCTCGCCACCGCGCACGCGCAATGCATGCCAGTGATAGGGGTCGGCGCCTTTCGGAATCGGATAGTTGTGCGGGATCTTCGTGCCGGCGTGACCGCCGGTAAAAGTGCCGGCGATCGCTGAGGGGCAGGCGACCAAATCGCACCCCATCAGGGAGAGCGAACGGATGGCTTCCGGATAGAGCGCGTCGTGGCCAATCGCCAAGCCGACGCGGCCGATGGCAAGATCGTAGACTTTCCATTCGTCGCCGGCCGTCGCCCAGCTATCGGCAATGCCGAGATGCGTCTTGCGGTAGCTGCCCACAAGTCCCTCGGGTCCTGCGAGGACCGCGCTGTTGTAAACCTTGTCTCCGTCCGCCTCGGCAAATCCGGCGACGAGATGGAAGCCGAGCTTCATTGCCAGACGAACAAAGGCGGATACCGTCTGGCCTGAGAGCAGCTCCGCCCGTGTTTCAGGGGCCTCCAGTCCGGTCAGCGACAGTTCCGGGAAAACCAGAATGTCCGGTGCTGTCGTCGCTTTCGCGTCGGCTGCCAGCTTAGCGATGCGGGCAAGATTATCTTCGATGACAGAGGATGGGGCGAACTGAGCGACGGCGGCGCGCGATGCGCGCCCGCGCGGGATGGGCTGATAGCCATAGAGACGGAAGTAGTCGCCTGGATTCCAGGTGAAGCTGTTGGTCATCATGTTCATGTAGAGCTCGGGCCGGCGGGCCTTGAACACCGGTTCACACAAGACCTCGCGGCGGCGGGCGCGGGCAAGATCGACCGTGCCATAGGCAATCCCGTCGCCCGTATCGATCGATGCGGCAACCGTTCCGTCGGGCTCGATCAGGCAGCTTCCCCCGGAAAACTGTACGGTTCTTTCCAATCCCCAGCGGTTGCTTTCGATGACATAGCAGGCGTTTTCGAAGGCGCGGTTGATCCAGTAGGGTGCCGGCGTGCGCTCTTGCAGCCAGTTGGAGATGTGGCAGATGATATCGGCACCCGCCAGAGCTTCCAGTCGCGCCGTCTCGAAGAAGTGCAAATCCATGCAGACCAGCATCGAGATCCGGCCGATCTCCGTTTCGAAGACCTCGTGGACGATATCGCCATTGGCGGCCCATTTCGGCTCGGCGATATAGGGATGCGACTTGCGGTGCCGGCCAACGACGCCCTCAGGGCCAATCAGGACGGCGGTATTGTAATAGAGATCGCTCGCCGGATCGACTTCTGGCATGCCGACGACGATATAGCAGCGGTGTTTTCTGGCAATGGCCTGGAAAACATCGGTGGTCGGTCCGGGGATAACCTCGACGAAAGGTTTCACTTCGGCCCTGTCGAACCAGCAATAGCCGGTCGTGCCCATTTCGGGCGTGACGATCAGGCGCGCGCCTGCCGCCGCTGCCTCCTCGCAATGGGCTGCCAGCCGGCTGATATTGCGCGCTTTCTCGAACATGGTCGGCTCGAACTGAATGGTGGCCGCGGTGTAGCTTTGTGTCGATGTCATGGTCGTTCCCATTGTCTCTGTGAAAGGATGTCCGGCTGTTTCAGACAGCCATATGCCGGTGAACAAGCGCGTCGGAGAGCGCGTCGATGGCGCCAGTCGCGACCACGCGTCCCTTTTCCAGCATCGCGAACTGGTGAGACGCGTGCCGCGCAAAAGCGACGTTTTGTTCGACGAGGATGATCGTCATGCCGATCTCGCGATTGAGCTGAATGATGATCTTTTCGATCTCCTCGACGATGGATGGCTGAATGCCTTCGTTCGGTTCATCGAGAAGAAGTATCTTGGGGTCGGCGGCCAGCGCGCGGGCGATAGCAAGCTGCTGTTGCTGGCCGCCCGAAAGTACGCCGCCCGGTCGATCGAGGTTGGCCATCAGGTATGGAAAAAGCTCCGGCACCAGCGCTGGAATTTCGCGTTTGCGATCAGTGCGCGCAAAGGTGCCCATCAGGATGTTCTCGCGGATGGTAAAATCGGGAATGATCTCCCTCCCCTGGGGGACATAGGCGATACCGGCCCGTGCCCTCATATGCGTCGGGGAGGAGCCGATATCCGTTCCCTGCAGATGCATCTCGCCCGTCATGCGGTCGGTCAGTGCCATCAAGGTTTTCAACAGCGTCGTCTTGCCGGTGCCGTTGCGACCGAGGATGCTCGTGACCTTGCCGGCCGGAATATCGAGCGTGACGCCGTGCAGGATATGGCTGCGGCCGTAATAGCTGTGCACGTCCTTTAATGACAGCATCAGGATATTCCTTTCGAACCGAGATAGGCTTCACGGACTTTCGGATTACGCTCGATATCTTCGACGCTTCCCTCGGCCAGAACTTCACCGAGATGGAGAACGGTGATGCGCTCGGCGATTTCGCGGACGAACCCCATGTCGTGTTCGACGACGAGGATCGTATGGCGACCTTTGAGATTGTTGATGATCTCCGCGGTTTTGCGGGTTTCGGCCTGGGTCATGCCAGCCGTGGGCTCGTCGAGCAGAACCACCTTGGGGTCTTGGACAATAAGCATGCCCAGTTCCAGCCACTGTGTCTGGCCGTGACTGAGATAGGCGGCCATCATGTTATGCTCGGCTTCGAGGCCTATTAGTGCCAGAACGTCGTCCACGCGCCGTGCCTCGGCGCGCGAAAAGCCGAACCGGAGATTGGCAAGCACCGAAGGGTTGCGGCAATTGGCGACCTCCAGGTTCTGACGCACCGTCAGGTCGCGAAAGACGCTGGGGACCTGGAATTTTCGGCCAATTCCGGCGCGTGCGATTCTGTGTTCAGGCCAGTTGGTGATGTCGGTGTCGTAGACGAAGACCTTGCCCTGCGTACTGTGGGTCTTGCCGCTGACCAGATCCATCAAGGTTGTCTTGCCGGCTCCGTTTGCGCCGAGCAGCACGCGCAACTCGCCGTCGAAGACGGTGATGCTGACATTGTTGACGGCTCTGAACCCGCCGAAATCGACACTGAGACCGTCGATGATCAATGCGATCGCACTCATATCACAATGCCTCGCTTTGTTGCTGCAAGGATGAAGATGCCGCACCTGGTTTGAGCCGGCGGATAAATTGCCGCAGCACATCATGTGCAAGGCCCCCAAGGCCACGCGGCATGAACAGAACGACGAGCACGAAGATGAGGCCGATGATCGCTTTCCACGCCTCGACCAGCGCTTCGGTCTCGCTGACCTCAGCCTCGATCATGTTGATCAGGATCGCGCCGATGCAGGCGCCAAGCAGGGAGGAGCGGCCGCCGACGGCAGCCCAGACGACCATCGTCACCGAGAATGACAGATCCATGAACGTCGGAGAGGCGAACTCCGCGACGACCACGTAGAGCATGCCGGCAACGCCGGCGATCCCCGCCGAAATGACAAAGAAGAACACCTGGTAGAGCGAGACGTCGAAGCCGAGATACCGCGCGCGCACCTGGTCATCGCGGATCGCTTGCAGGATCATGCCCGCACGGGTTTCCACGATAAGACGGGCACCGATGAGTGTCAGCGACAGGCATACGGCGCACAGATAATAGGTCGCCCGGCTGTAGGGGTCGAATTCGATGCCGCCGATCGTCAGCCAGCCAAGATCCGTCAGGCCGTTGAAGCCGTTTGTCACCGGTTGCGCATCAACCATAATGAGACGCACGAGCAGAACAAGCGCCAGCGTGATGATCGAGACGAACACGCCGGAAATGCGCTTGCGGAAAACCAGCATGCCGAGCGCGCCGGCAATCACCACAGGAAGCACGATACCGAGCACGAGACCCACCGACTGGCTTTGAAAGGGAAGCCAGAGGAAGGAGCCCTTGTTGATGCAGCAAAGCTGCGTCGGTGCGCCGGGCTCGGCATTCCAGAGCATGAAATCCGGAACCGGCTTGTCGGAGCCCTGTTGGAGACTGGTCGGGCTCGACAGCTTCAACGACATGGCCAGCATATAGGCGCCCAGGCCGAAAAACAGCCCCTGGCCCAGATTGAGAATGCCCGCATAACCCCATGTGAGCGCGATGGCGACGCCCAGCATCCCGTAGACCAGATATTTCGAAATGCGGTTCAGCCAGAATTCGTCGCCGAAAACGGGGGCTGCGAAGATCACCGCGATGAAAAGCACATAGGCGGCGGTCTGGAATTTCCGTTCGATGCTCATGTCAGCGCCCCTTGAACGAGAACAGCCCGCTGGGCTTGACGAGAATGACGAGGATGACGACGCCGAACACGACGGCACGCGCTAAGATGTCGTTCGTGCCGATGGCCACCAGCGCATTGATTTCGCCCAGAAGCCCTGAAGACAGGATGGTGCCGAAAAGGCTGCCAACCCCGCCGGTGACGACGACCATGAAGCCGTCGACGACCATCGTCGTGCCCATATCGGGAAAAACAGTTTTGAAGCCGGACATCATGACGCCGGCGACGCCGGCAAGGCCGGAACCGAAAGCAAAAGTCATGGCGTTGACGCGTTTCACGTCGATGCCGCAGGCTGCCGCCATTTTCGGGTTCCGGATGATGGCGCGAACCTGCATGCCGGCCGCCGTTCGGTAGAGAATGAACCATGTCGCCAGTGTCAGCACGGCGGTAACGACGATGATGAAGGTGCGGTAGGCGTTGATGTCAGCACTGGCGAGCCTGAACGTGCCCTGCAGATAGGACGGCACTGCTACGTTCTGCAGGCCGGCCCCCAGACCTTCGACATGAATGCCGAAAAAGGACAGGCCGAATTCAAGCCGCACAGCCTGCTGCAGGAGGATGGCGATCCCCCAGGTGGCGAGAAGCGTGTCCAGCAGACGGCCATAAAGCCGCCGCACAACCACCCGCTCGATCAGCAGACCGAGCAGGGCCGTCACGACGAAGGCCAGAGGGATCGCGAGCAGAAGGCTTGCCTTCAGCCAGATGCCGGAGAGGACGGCGACATAGGCGCCGATCATGACCATCTCGCCATGGGCCATGTTGATGACGCCCATGGCGCCATAGGTGATGGCAAGGCCGAGCGCCACCAAAAGAAGGATCGAGCCCAGACTGAGACCGATAAAGAGAATGTCGAGCATAGCGCCACCGTTCGTGAGAAGGGCGGGCCGAATTCTTCTGCGCCTTGCCCATCCTGAAGACAGGATGACAGCTTGCGGAAGGAGAGGGGAGGCCCGCCTTCGAGACATGATCCCGCCATCCATGGATGGCGGGACGACGCGGGGAGGGGTCAGCCCTTGAGCTTTGCGGCATCGAGGCCGTTGCTGGTGCAGAACAGGTTGCTCTCCGTCTCGCCATAGGCCGAATAGGGCAGGGGCTTGATCGGCGCGGGGTAGGCGTTCACCACCTTGCTCTGGCCGTCCGCCTGCCATTGCCCGATGCGCGGCGTCAGCCAGCAATGCAGGTTATCGGGGTCGGTGGTCACCTTGCCGCCGGGTGCTTCGTAGGTTTGGCCGCGAATGCCGGCCCTGATCGCGTCAGCCGAAAGATCGCCGGATTTTTCGACGGCCTGCTTCCACAGGAAGACCTGGAAATAGGCAGCTTCGAGAGAGTGGTAGGTCACGGCTTTCGGATCGTTGACGAACGTCCTGAAGCGGTCGATGAAGCTCTTATTCGCCGGCGTGTCGATCGACATGAAATAGGGGAAGGAGGTGTAGCTTCCGGCCGCATATTCGGCACCCATCGCCGCGATTTCGATTTCGGAGGTAACCGTCGCGCAGATCGGCAGAACCTCCTGCGAGAGCCCCTGGTTCTTGAATTCGCGGTAGAAGGCGATGATGGAGTCGCCGACGACGTTGGACAGGACCACGTCGGCACCCGACTCCTTGATCTTGCTGACCATGACGGCCCATTCCGAATGGCCAAGCTCCAGATACTCGTCCGCCACCCACTTGGCGCCGGCGGCTTCGATCAGCTTCTTGGAAACCTTTGCCATCTCGCGCGGATAGACATAGTTCGAACCGACGATGAAGAATTTCTTCTTGCCCAGTTTCTGGACGATCCAGGGAATGTAGTTGGAGAGCTGCTGGTTCGGAACGGCGCCGGAATAGACGACGTTGCGCGAGCACTCGAAGCCTTCGTAATGCGTCTGGTAGAACAGCATCGCGCCGCGTCGCTCGAAGATCGGGAGCACGGCCTTGCGGCTTGCCGATGTGTGGCAGCCGAACACGGTCGGAATCTTGTCCTTGAGGATCAGTTTCGAAGCCTTCTCGCTGAAGGTCTTCGGATCGGAAGCTCCATCTTCGACGACAACCTCGACCGGACGGCCAAGAACGCCGCCGGCCGCGTTGATTTCGGCCACGGCCATCATGACACCGTTTGCCAGAAGCTTTTCGGCAACCGAAAGCCCGCCCGTCTGTGAATAGAGCGCGCCGACCTTGATGGGGTCGGCAGCGAAGGCGCGGCTGCTGAGAGCCGGCAGGGCGAGGGCGGCGGAGGCGGTGGCTGCGGTTTTCAGAAATTCACGTCTGTTGAACACCATCTTGGTTCCCCTTTTTTTGATTGGCGCACACGGCGGCACGGCCCGCCGAACGGCAAGGCTTTCATGCCGGAAATGAGTAGAGAACTGACGTCACTGTCAGCAGACAACAAAAAACCCGCCAAGCCTGTCACAGCCTGCGGGCACCCTTGCCATCACCGCATCACGGCTGTGCCGCGTGCAACAGCGGCACATGGCTTCGTCAAACGAAGGGATGTGCCGGAGGTGTTTAATCGTAAACACGCGAAAAACTAATCATGTTTTTGGGATGGGCGCAAGAGCTGTTCGGCGTTGATAATCGAATTGGCAATTTCATCGATCGGCACGCGCCGAGCCATCGCCTGCTCGCGCATTTCGCGATACGCCTCATTCTCGCTGGTGCCGCGATTGGCCATCAGAATGGCTTTGGCCCTGGCAAGTTTCTGGTCTCCCAGTACCTTGCGCTTGTATTTGCGTGCTTCCTTGACGAGCTTTTGGCGCTCCAGCCAGAGGTTGCGGGCGATGGCGAGATTGGTCAGCAGACCAAAGGGTTTGATCGGTCTTTCGACAATGGCGAGTGCGCCGCTTTCCAGAACGATCTGCAACGTCGAGGGGTTTTCGTAACCGACGATGGCAAGCATGGTCGGAGCAGGATTGGGGAAAGACTTCAGCAGGCGTTCGATTTCTGGTCGCGCCTCATCTTCCATGGCAAGGAAGACGACATCGGTGCCGTGCGGCAGTTCGGGTGGCACCGGCCAGAGGCAACTGACCGTACAACCGATACGGCGCAGGTGATCGACGAGAAAATCTCCCTCGGATGTCCGGGGATGGATAACCAGAACCTTGAGATCCCGCAAATCTCTGAGAAGGGCGAAAGACATCGTCGCTCCTTCTCAAACCTGGACACGATGCGGGAAAGCCTGCGTCAGGTCCGGGCGATATTCGCGCATGAACGGGTCTGGCGCCACCCGGAGCGACGGATCGTAGACGATGTCGTAGCTGCCCTGTGCATTCACCCTTGCAACTCTTGGCCACAGATGTGTGTGGTTTGTCAGCCGGTCGATCTTCACCGCTCCCTGCGGTGCATCGTACTCGACGTCGTAGAGTGCCGGCAGAAGCTGCTCAAGCCCGTCGCCACCGGCGCGCTGCAAAGCCGCCGCATAGAGATAAACCTGGAAATAAGCCGCTTCGGCCGGAGCGGTCGGCAGCATCTGCAGGCCGTATCTGTGTTGGTAAGCCGAGACGAAGGCGCGGGCACGCGGTGTATCCAGAGACGCGAAGAAGGGGGCTGCGGTGATATGCCCCTCGGCCACCTCCGGTCGCATGCGGATCACGTCGGCCTCGCTTGTCGATTGGCTCGCGATCGGCATCGTCGCCGCATCGAATCCGGCCTCCTTGAACGCCGTGTAGAAGGGAATGATACCGTCACCGACGATCGTCGAATAGATGACATCCGGCTGTGCCGCGCGAATATGCCGGATGATCTTGGCGACGTCCTCGGTTTTGAGGTTCAGGGGAACATACATCTCGTCCAGGACCTGTCCGCCGACCTGAAGAAACAGGTCGCTGATCGTCCGGTTGGATTCATAAGGATAAACGTAGTTCGAACCCACAAGGAAAACCCGTTTTCCATAGTGCTTGGTCAGGAAGTCGACGAGTTGAACGGAGTTTTGATTGGGGGCTGCACCCGTATAGATGCAGTGCCGGGAGTATTCGAATCCCTCGTAGAGCGTCGGGTAGAACAGCAGTGCATCACGGGCCTCGATGACCGGCAGAACGGCTTTGCGGGTGCTCGACATATGGCAACCGAAAACGACCCGGACCCGGTCTTCGTCGCAAAGTTTGACCGCAAGCTCCTTGTAGAGATTGGGCGTCGATTGCGGATCATAGGCGATGGGCTCGATCACCCGGCCGAGCACACCGCCGGACGCATTGATTTCGTCGATCGCCAGCAAGGTCGCGGCCCTTTGTGTTTTTTCCACGGCTCCGGTTACGCCCGTTTCGGAGAACAGCACGCCGACCCGCCAGCTTTCTGAATGCATCATCGCCCACCAAAAAATAAAAAAGCTCCCGCCCGTTTCCGGTCGAGAGCTACCCTGCTCATGGAATATCAGAGGCCCATTGAAGCCTGCCAATCCATGATGTCAGTTTCCGTGTCCGGTGACAATAGCGGAACGAAAGGCCGTGGATGGTTATCGGCGTGCATCCTCAACGAGCATCGCAGCACCTTTCACGAGGCCGAATTGCCGGGGAACCTGTTGGCGTAACCGAATGCACCGTCCGAGTAGATCAGGCTGCGCATAGCCCCATTGCGGATAATGCCTCTCACCTTGCCGATCAGTATGGCATGGGTCGGACTTTCGTATTCCTGTTCGAGTGTGCAATCGAAGGCCGTGAGGGCGTCGCGAAGCACTGGAACACCGGTGGTCAGGCTTCCCCAGTCGCCAAAAGAAAACCGGGCGGCGCCATAGACCTTGTCGCGTCCTGCAAAACGCTCAGCTATGTGGCTTTGTGCTTCAGTCAGGAAATTCGCACTGAAGGCGCCGTTTGCCCGGATTGCCGGCAAAGCGTGAGAATTGAGATTTACGCAGGCGAGAATCATCGGAGGGCTGTCCGAAAGCGAGCAGACGGCTGAGACTGTCAACCCGTTCCGCTCGGTATCCTTGCCCGTGGCCAGAACTGTGACTGATGTCGCCGGCAATCGCATGGCCGCCCGAAAGCTGGCAGGGTCGATGGCGGAAATGTCGGTCGTGAGGTCAAGGGCAGTCATGGGTGCTCCGTAGCATTATTTCGGCGGAACGCGGGCTTGCTCGCCGCCTCCGTTCAGCCATTGGAGGATAGCGGTCAAATGGGTACGCATCGCATTTTCAGCTTCGGAGGCGTGGCGGTTGCGGATCGCTTCGGCGATCATTTGATGATGTCGCCATCCTGTTTCTGCAGTGAACGCGGGGAACATCGCCCGGAAGCCGGGATCGCGGGTGATTTCCATGATCTGTTCGATCAGGTTGAGGGCCAGCGCGTTATGGCTGGCAATCGCTATCGCGCGGTGGAATTCAATGTCGATTTCCAGATCGAAGATCAGGGCGTCCGAGCGCGCGTGAGCAGCCTCTATCGCCTCGATTTCGGCTTTGGTGCCGCGAACGGCGGCGAGCCTCGCAATCTCCGGCTCCAGCGAAAGGCGGACTTCCCAGCATTCGGCCGGGCTCGTCATATGGGCAATGCCAGATTTTGCAGGCAGCCGCTGCGTCTTGCTGACACGCCGGCGACCGCTGGGAAGTTCGGCCGTGGCTCGCAGCAGCCTGAGTGCCTTGCGCAGGACATAACGGTTGACGCCGAGCTGATCCGCCAAAATCCGCTCCGCTGGAAGCTTTCCTTCGGTTGCAGAGATGTGCCGGACCTGTTGCGCGAGGGTTTCTATTGTCTGACCAGCCTCAGTTGTCATCGTTCGTTCGGTTTCCTGTCGCAGTTTTTGAGTCTCTGGACTTTAACAGACTGCGCGGACCGGATCATCATGGTTGAACCAATCAGCTCGACCATCATCAATGTATGAACCAGGAGAAATAATGTCAATGGTTCTTGTTTTTGGTTCGCCAGTGGTTGAATTTTTGGTTGTCTTCTTTCTGAAGTGCACAAAATATGCTCTTTTCTCAATGGAAATAACTCCTTTAGATTCAAAATGTTACCTGGTGATGACCGAGGTGACGCCTGAATCGCGGTCGATTTAAGTAAGAAAACGGTCAAGAAATAGACATTTTGGCATTTTTGGATGTAAACCAAATTCGTGGTTGACGATTGAAGAAATAGCGTGTTCACTCTGGTTGAGAATTTGGTTGACGCCGGCATGCACCTGTCAGCACCCGGACCGGAGGACAGCAAGTGAACAGCATTGCTCCAAAAACGATCCCCTCTCACGCGCTTCAGACGGGCGCCGAATTCAAGGCGTCGCTCGATGATGGGCGCCAGCTTTGGGTCAACGGCCGCAAGCTTGCCAAGGTGACGGACGAGCCGGCACTGGAGGCCGGCATAGATCTGATGGCGTCGATGTTCGACGACCAGTTCGATCCGGCATATGCCGATGCGACCACCGTCCTGGATCGCAAATCGGGCCTGATCGTCGGTCGCTCCTGGCAGGTGCCGGAGACCATCGAGGACATCAGGGGGCGTCGGGCGATGATGGAATATACGTCCCTCAAGACCGCCGGTACTTTCGGGCGGCCGATCGACCTGGGGCCGACCATCGCCGTGGGCATCCTGGCGCATCTGCATCTGTTCAAGGACTTCAAGTCCGGTTTCGACGAATGCCAGCCGGATTTTATCGAAAACGTCCAGGCCTATGTCGAAGAAGGCCGGATGAATTCAATCACCTGCGCCGAAAGTTTGACAGGCCCGCAGAACGACCGTTCGTCACCCATGGCCCAGGCTGCTTCGCTGCTGCGCGTCAAAAAGGTGACGAGGGACGGGGTTTATGTGTCGGGTGCGAAATCGGTGGGTTCCATCGCAGCCCAGACCAACGAAATCTTCTTCACCAATCTCGGTTATCCGGGCACTCCCAAGGAGGCTTGCATCTGGGGCGCCGTGCCGATCAATTCGAAGGGCATCAAGCTCGTCAGCCGCGAAATGCTGTCGCAGCCCGGCGCCGATCCATTCGACCATCCTCTGACGCACAAGGGCGAAGAAGCCGATCAGCTCGTCATCTTCGATGAGGTCTTCGTGCCGAAGAACCGCATCTTCAATCTCGGCTCGGAACATGGGCTTGCGGTATCGGGCAAAGCGACGATCTTCGCTCACTGGCACGTCCTGACGCGCCTCAAGGTGAAGTCGGAGATCTTCGTGGGCTGCGCCCAGATGGTGACCGAAATCCTCGGCACCGATCAGATCGTCGCGGTCCGGGCCATGCTGGCCGAGATCATCGAATATAACCGCACGCTCGAAGCCTTCGTGATCGCGGCCGAGGCCGGCAGCTTCGTCAACGAGAGCGGCGTAATGGTGCCGGACGTGATGATGCTGACCACCGGTCGCCTTTATGCCATCCGCAATTACCCGCACATCATTCACGTCCTGCAGGAGATGTGCGGTCAAGGCCTCGTCATGCGATTCGGCAAGGCAGCCTTCGAAAACCCGGAAATCGGTCACCATCTCGCCGAGCTGCTGCCCGGCAAGGGCGTCACAGGCATGCAGAAGGAGCAACTGATGAATTTCATATGGGATCTCACCTGCTCCTCGCTCGCCGGCCGCGTGGCATTGTTCGAAAACGTCAATGCCAGCCCTGCGCCGCGCATGCGCGAACGCCTGGTCAACGAGTTCAACAGATCATCCTGCGTCGCCAAGGCGCGTGAAGTGGCCGGGCTGTAAGGGGCGGACGATGGCAACACAGCTCGAAATGGTAAAGCTGTTCAGCGAGCAGCTGAAGCTTTGCAAAATGAAGCCCGACGAGACGGTCATCATCCTGTGCGAAGACGATATACGTGCCGACTATGCCGCAGCTTTCATGCTGGCGGCTCGTGAGCTCGGCGCAACGCCATTCCAGATAACGCTGCCGCTGCGCGACAAACGCTCGGCCAAGCAGACGACGGGCAAGAATGCACTCGCCGGAAATCGTCCTGCCATTGAGGCCTTGAAAAAGGCGGGCCTGATCGTCGATGTGATGGGCACGCTTTTTTCGCCCGAGCAGGACGAGATCTGCGGTGCCGGTGCGCGGATGCTGTTCGTGCGCGAACCGTTCGACGTTCTCGTCCAGAATTTTCCCAACGAGGATCTGCGCCGCCGCATCGAATATGGCGAGCAGCTGCTCGGCAAGGCAAAAACGCTGCGCATCTGGTCCGATGCCGGCACCGATGCCACTTTCGAGATGGGCGGCTACCGGGTCATGACCCAGTATGGCTATACCGATACGGCCGGGCGCTGGGACCACATGGGCACAGGCCAGGTTCTGTCACAAGCCCATGACGGCAAGGTCAACGGCAAGGTTGTGGTGATGCCGGGCGATACGGTTACCGCCTTCCAGCGGATGATCGAAAGCCCGGTAACGCTGACCATTACCGACGGATTTGTCGTCGATATCGCAGGTTCCGGCACCGATGCGGTGCTGCTGTCCGATTATATGGAAAGCTTCAAAGATCCCCGCGCATACGCCATCAGCCATATCGGCTGGGGCCTTCTCAACACTGCGACCTGGTTTCATCGCGCCATCACCCGGACGCGCGAGCAGGAAATCAGCGTCAATTCGCTTTCTTATTACGGCAACGTGCTGTTCTCGACCGGTCCCAATACGGAACTCGGCGGTACCAACAACACGCTCTGCCACATGGATATTCCGCTCAGGAAGACGTCGCTCTCGTTGGATGGCGCGACGATTGTCGACAAAGGACGGATCGCCATTCCCGAAATGACGGTGTGAGACTTCCTCCAATGACAAGGTGAGAAAGGAGACGTGATGGTTGAGATCGAAGCTGCCGCTCAAATCGCCAGCACACTGCCCAGGAAGCGATCCGTGGTCACAGCCTGGAGCCGGCAACGGAACCGCCTCACATTCTGGCTGATGACGGCACCGATGCTGTCCATGGCTATCCTTTTCATCGCACCCATCCTGGTGCTGGTCTGGATGAGCTTCGGCGGCGGCTCGGATGCCGCCCCCTTTGACGGCTACAAGGCACTGCTGCAGCCCGTCTATCTCAGGCTTCTGGGGTTCACGCTGCAGCTCGCCTTCCTCTCCACGATCATCTGCGCCATTCTGTCTTACCCGATCGCATACCTGATGGCGAATGTCCGTTCTCAGGTCAATTTGTGGATCGCCGTCGCGCTCTTCATCTCGCTCTGGCTGTCATTCCTGGCCCGCACCTTCTCCTGGATCATCATCCTTCAGCGCCGCGGCGTGGTGAACAATTTTCTGATCAGCACAGGCCTCACCGACCAGCCGTTCGAACTGGTCTACAACAAGATCGGCGTCTATGTCGGCATGATCCATATTCTGCTGCCATTCATGGTCATCACGCTGATCCCGGCGATGAAGGCTATCGACCCGGCCTATATGCGGGCGGCACTGTCCCTCGGGGCATCACCTGCCAAGGTTTTCCGGCAGATCTACTTGCCGCTGTCGCTGCCGGGGCTTGTCGCGGGCTCGATGCTCGTCTTCACACTGGCTTTCGGCTTCTTCATCACGCCGGCAATCCTCGGCGGAGGTCGTGCACCGACGATCGTCCTGGCGATCCGCGACCAGATCCAGCAGCTCGGTGACCTCCAGCTCGCCGCCTCGACCTCGATGGTGCTGCTTGTGATCTGCCTCGCGCTTCTCATCGCCTATGACCGGGTGTCCGGCGTCGACAGACTTTATGACAGGGGAGGGCGCTGATGGAACTTCTCCTCACCGATCCGCAGCGTCGGCTTCTGAAGCTCTATGCCAGCCTGTTCCTGTTCTTCCTGGCGATCCCGGTGCTTTTGCTGGTGCCGATCTCCTTCGGGCAGGGCAATGCGATCACATTTCCCCCGAAAGTCTTCTCTTTCGAATGGTACACGATCCTCGTGGAAGATCCGCGCTGGGGCCGCACCGCGTGGCTTTCGCTGGAAGTCGCGGCGCTCGCCACGGTTTTTGCGACGGTCATCGGTGTCGCTGCCGCCGTCGGCATTGCTCGTGTGGAAAATCCGGCGCTCGCGAAATTCCTGAAGATCTTCTTCATAGCTCCGATGATCGTGCCGCTGATGGTGATCGGCGTCGGGCTCTATATCGTCTTCGCAAAGCTCGGCCTGCTCGGCGCCATCTGGCCGCTGGCGCTGGCGCATTCCATCGTCGTCCTACCGTTCGTGGTGATGCCGGTCATGTCTCGGCTCACCTCTCTCGACCCCGCGCTCGAACGGGCATCCGCGTCGCTCGGTGCGGGCCAAATGCGCACACTTGTATTCGTGACGCTGCCATTGCTGCTCCCGGCCGTCATCGCAGCCGCGGTGTTTTCCTTCGTTTTCTCCTTCGACGAGGTGGTGCTTGCCCAGTTGCTGGCTGGGCCGCGTTTTGAAACTTTGCCGCGCAAGATCTACGAGAGCCTCAGCCAGAACGGCCTCGACAAGACGATCACCTCGATCGCCTCGATCCAGCTTTACCTCGTGTTGGCATTCCTCGGCATCCACGTTCTCTGGCAGCGGCATCTGAAACGGCGCCTGACCGCATCACCGGCGCCAGGTGCGACGCTGGTCAAAGACCAGCCGAACACAGCCATGTCCGCCGCCCCGCTTGTTTCCCATCCCGGAAGGACGTCTGCCATGAAACACTTTTCTCCTCCCGCCGGCGAAGCCGCCCTTGCCGCCGAAAAGCATGGATTCGGCATCCATTTCCAACGGTTGACCAAGTTCTACGGCAGCAAGGCGGTCGTCGAGGATGCCAATTTCAGCGTCGAGCCGGGCGAGTTCCTGACGGTGCTCGGTCCTTCGGGTTCGGGAAAGACGACGCTGCTGATGTTGATCGCCGGGTTCGCTTCGCCGGATGCCGGACGACTGATGCTGGGCACTCGCGATATTTCGCTGGTTCCCCCGCATCAGCGCGACATTGGTGTGGTGTTTCAGTCCTATGCGCTTTTCCCGCACATGACGGTTGCCCAGAACGTCGCCTATCCCCTGAAGGCACGTAGAATGCCGAAGGCCGAGCAACAGCGTCTAGTCAAATGGGCGCTCGACCGCGTGCATATGGGCGCCTATGCCGACCGCCGAATCCCGCAGCTTTCGGGTGGTCAGCAGCAACGCATCGCGCTTGCCCGCGCGATCGCCTTCAGCCCGCGCGCGCTCCTTATGGACGAACCGCTGTCGGCGCTCGACCGCAACCTGCGCATCGAGATGCAGCGCGAGATCCGTTCGCTTCAGCGCGAGCTGGGACAAACCGTCATCTTCGTCACCCACGACCAGGAAGAGGCTCTGAACATGTCGGACCGCGTGGCGGTGATGAATGAAGGCCGGATCCAGCAGGTGGCCGCGCCGAAGGATCTCTACCTGACACCCGTCAACAGCTTCGTCGCCGACTTCTTCGGCGAGTCAAACCTGTTTCGCGGCAAGGCAGACGGCGACCGGTTGTCGCTTGGCGGTCGTGCCCTGCCGCTGCCCGCATCGCGGTCCGGACAGGCCATCCTGTGCGTGAGGCCCGAGGTGGTCCGGCTCGATGATCCCGATGCACCGGACTGGGCATTCAACGGCACCGTTACGGATGCCCGCTTCCTAGGTTCGCTGTTGCGTATCCAGTTGCAGACGGAGCTTGGCCCGATGGTCGTGACCCGGCAGACCGACGGGCTCACCGTGGCACCCAATCCAGGCGACAACCGCAAGATTTCCTGGGGCCCGGCGATGAGCCACGCCATGGCGGACTGAAACGAAACCGGGGCCGCAAGAGCTCCCAAAAACCAACAGAGGAAGAACAGCATGAAAGCCAAGAGACTTTTTTCTGCGGCCGCCGCCATCGTGCTCGGCTACGTCCTCCCTGCAGCTGCCCAGGACGTTCCGGCATCCTTCAAGGGCACCGGTACGCTGATCGTCAACAACTGGGGCGGCCCGACGGTCGAGAAGATGCACAAGGCCTGGTACGGCGATTTCACCGGCGCCACCGGCATCGCGCTGTCGGCAACCTCGATCCCCGACGTCTCCAAGCTGAAGATCATGGCCCAGGTCAACAACGTCGAATGGGATGTGGTCGATTTCGAGGGGAACCAGATGCTGATGGCGACGAAGAACAATCTGCTCGAGCCCATCGACTATGACCTGCTGTTCTCGCTGGTTCCGAAGGACCAACTCGATCCGGCCATGCTTTCGAAATACGGCGTCGGTTCGACCGCATTTTCCACCGTGATCGCCTGGAACAAGGAAGTCTTCCCGAAAGGCGGGCCAAAGGACTGGGTTGAATTTTTCGACACGCAGAAATTCCCGGGCCGCCGCGCGCTTTATGCAAATCCCAAGCCTGCGCTCGAAATCGCGCTGATGGCGTCCGGCAAGAAGGCTGGTGAGCTTTACCCGATGAATATTGACGAGGCCTTCAAGGCGCTCGACGCCATTGGCCCGAAGGTCAATCTCTGGGTCGAAAAGACCTCGCAGTGGGACGTTCTGATCCAGAACAAGGAAGTCGACCTTATGGGAGCTTCGCTCGCCCGCACCATGGCCCAGATCGCAGCCGGCGAACCCTACGCAGTGACCTTCAACCAGTCGATCGTCGAACAGTCCTTCTGGACTATTCCCAAGGGGGCTCCGAACGCCAAGGAAGCGCAGAAACTGGTCGCATGGATGATGCGCAAAGAAGGTGCCAAGAAGGCGCTCGAATTGCTGCCTTATTACGGCATGACCAATGTAGCGGTCTATAAGGAGCTCACGCCCGAGCTCATCTCCAAGCTGCCCGGCTCGCCGCAGAATGCCAAGAACACCCACAAGATCGATGCGCAGTGGTGGCTCGACAACGAGCAGGTCGTGCGCACGCGCTGGCTCGACTGGTTGAGCAAGCGGTGACCGGACGCCCGTGGAGTTCCGAAAGTCTTTGCATACCACCAACTCTCAGTAGGGGAAGCAGCAATGAAACATGGAACTTCCAGACGGCAATTCCTTGGCGGCGTGGGCGCGGCCGGACTTGCGATGGGCTCGGCAATACGCCCCACGTTTGCGCAGGCAAAAGCGGGATTGGACACCCTCAAAGGGCAAGGTAACATCGTCGTCTGTACCTGGGGCGGCGGTTATTCGGACACGATGAAGCGCATCTGGTTCGAGCCGTTCGGCAAATCGACAGGGATCAACGTATCGACCACGTCCATTCCCGACATGTCCAAGCTCGAAGTGATGGAGAAGGTCGGCAACGTCGAATGGGATCTGGTCGATACTGAAGGCGTGCAGATGCAGATTGCCATAAAGAAAGGGCTGCTGCAGCCGATCGACTACGATCTGATCTTCTCCATAGTGCCGAAGGAACAGATCGATCCCAAGGTGATCACGAAGTACGGGATAGGCTCGGTCGCCTTCTCGACGGTGATTGCCTGGAACCACGATCTCTTCGGCGCCGCCGGGCCGCAGACCTGGGCGGAATGGTTCGACACGACACGCTTCAAGGGGCGACGGGCGCTCTATGCACAGCCGCGTCCTTCGTTCGAGATCGCACTGATGGCTGCAGGCGTGCCCAAGGACAAGATTTACCCGATCAACATCGATGACGCGTTCAAGGCGCTCGATGCCATTCGCAGCAAGGTCAATCTCTGGGTCGAAAAGACCTCGCAATGGGCCGTGCTCATGCAGAACGGCGAGGTGGATCTGATGGGCTCCTCGCTTGCGCGAACGCTCGAGGAAAAGAAGCGTACCGGCAAGATCGACTTCTCCTTTAACCAGTCGATCGTAGAGCAGTCCTATTGGACCATTCCGAAGTCGGCGCCCGGCGGGAAGGAGTCTCAGAAGCTGATCGCCTGGATGATGCAGGCGGAAGGCATGCTGAAATATGCCTCGGCCCTGCCGTTCAACGTCGCCAACACGTCGATTTACGCAAACATCCCGAAGGACATGCAGGTTCAGCTGCCCGGCTACCCGGAAAACGCCGCCAAGAACATGCATATCGATGAGGCTTGGTGGGCGGAAAATACGGCATCGGTTCAGCCACGCTGGCTCGAATGGATGAGCCGCTCCTGATGAGAACTGACGCAGGCGGGCGGACTGCCCGCGTCCAGCACCGGAGATAACATGGAACTGTCCGATCTTACAGCAAGGCAGATGTTCGAGAACCTCATCGCCAACCCAGCCCGCCCGCACTACGGCTTCGGAACGCGGCCGATGCTGATCAATGTCGATATGCAATGTGCCTACACCCAGCCGGGTGTCTACAAGACCGCCTACGAGACCGATCCGCGCCAGGCGGAATACGTGAACCGGCTCGCGGCCTATAACCGCAAGCTCGGACTGCCGGTGATCTGGACTTACGTCGCCTTCTCGCCCTCTGGCGACGATTGCGGGGTGTTCGGAACACGCGCCAATGATCCGGATGCGCTGAAGAACATCAAGATCGGTTCAGAGCGGGCCGCCCTCGATCCGAGGCTTGAAATTGGCGCCGAGGACGTTCTTCTCAACAAGAAGATGCCGTCGGCTTTCTTCGAAACGCATATCGACTCGCTGGCGCGCTTCCACAAGGTCGATACCGTGATCGTCACCGGAGGCTCCACGTCTGGCTGCGTGCGGGCGACCGTCGTGGATTCATTATCGCGGTCATTCCGTACTATCGTCCCGATCGAATGCACTGCCGATCTGCATGAAAGCCCGCATTTTTCCAACCTGTACGACATGCATAAGAAATACGCCGACTGCCTTCCGGTGCAGGAGGTCTTCGAATGGTTCGAATCCCTTGCTTAAATTTGCGGATCAGGATTGCGACGTGCCGTTCGTTCATGACGGCATCACCCCTCTGCCCGGCGGGCTGCGAGGGTCGGTGATGCTTCTCGGTAGCTTCGACGGAATGCATCGCGGCCATACGGCACTTCTGGAGGTCGGACTTGACCAGGCTCGGCGCCGCGGGGTGCCTCTCTCGATCCTGCAATGCGATCCCCATCCGCGCGCCTTTTTTGCCGGGCCGTCGCGGTTTCGCGTTTCGACGGGCGCCGCACAACTGAAGCTTTTGGCGGCGGCGGGGATAGATCTCGTGTACGCACCGCATTTCGACGCGGGCTTTGCGGCGACCTCGCCGGAGGATTTCATACTGCGCCTTCTGCTCGACGGGCTGGGTGTGACAGGCGTCGTGATGGGCCGTGACTTCCGCTTCGGGCATCGTCGAACGGGCGATGTCTCGCTTATCGAAGCTCTGACGAAGCAGATGCCGTTTACCCTTGCGGTCGTCGGGGACGAGATGGAACGCGGTTGCCGCATCTCTACCTCATCCGTGCGGACCGCGATCACGGCCGGGGACATTGGCACGGCAACGCAACTGCTCGGCCATCGCTGGTTGACCCAGGTGAATCCGACCGGCAGCGGGCGCTGGCAGTTCTCTCCAGATCAGATTCTGCCGCCGCCCGGGCGTTGGCAGGTGACGGCCTTGAACCTGGCCGGAAACTGCCTGGCAGATTGCGATCTGCTTCTAGATCCCGCCGGTTTCGCGCAAGTGGCCGCGCCTGGCGGCACCGCGATCGTCGAATGGCGTAGCGGCCCGGCCAGACACATGTCCTCCAATCCGAAAAGCAGCGACACGTATGTCTGATTACGATAACCTTGATGCCCTGGCGATGGCGGACCTTGTCCGTCGCAGAGAGGTTGCCCCCGATCATTTCGTCAGGGAGGCAGCGGCACGGGTCGCCGTGGCCAATCCGGTGCTGAACGCGGTCGTTCATGAGTTTTCCGTCCCCGCTGCGATTGAAACAGAAGTCCCGTTCGCCGGCGTTCCGCTTTGGCTGAAGGATACCGGCGTGGCGGTAAAGGGCGAGCTGATGACGTCCGGCACCCGTCTTTATCAGGGCGTCCGCAGTCCCTCGGACAGCACCGTGGGCGGACGGTTGCGTCGCGCCGGTTTCGCCTTCATGGGGCGGACCAACACGCCTGAACTGGCGCTGTCCTTCACGGCCGAAGGGGAATTCCACGGCAGTGCTCGCAACCCCTGGGACCTGACGCGCAGCCCCGGCGGCTCCTCTGGCGGTGCCGCGGCCCTGGTCGGCGCTGGGATAGTGCCCCTGACCCAAGCCTCCGACGGGGCAGGATCCATCCGCGTGCCCTGCGCCCACACGGGAACCTTCGGCTTCAAACCATCGCGGCTTCGCAATCCTCATGGTCCGCTGCAGGCCGAGGGCATGGCGGGTATGTCGACCCTGCATGGGATTTCCCGCAGCGTGCGCGACAGCGCGGCCATGCTCGATATCACCCATGGTGGCGATATCGGCGATCCCTGGTCCTGCCCGGCACCATCGGGGAGTTTTCTATCCGCAGCCCTCAACCCTCCGAAGCGTCTGCGGATCGGAATGCAGATCGAGGGACCGGAAGGTTATCCGCTATCACCCGAGGTGGTTGAGGCGACCGAGGATGCGGCGCGATTGCTGACGGAGCTCGGACATAATGTCGAAATCGCAGCCCCCGTCTATGACAATGGCGCACTGGCGCGCGCTTGGTTTGTCGTGGCGGCAGTCAATATCGGACGCGGCGTCAAAGGTTTTGCGGCGGCTCGCGGCATTGCCGATCCATTGGCTCTGCTCGAACCTGTCAACGCCGAATGGGTGCGCCGATCGGCAGGGATCTCGGGCGAGGATTATCTCGGGGCGGTCCAGGTGCTGCAGGCATCGAGCCGGGCGATGGGGACATTCTTCCAGACCTACGACATCTATTTATCCCCTGTCACGGCAGAGATCGCGCCGAAGCTCGGCGAGCTTGCGGGGACGGGCCTCGGGCCGGAGGAATTCTTTCGTCGTTTCTGGGCACATGCCCCGCTGACAGCGGTCTTCAACGCCTCCGGCTGCCCCGCCATGAGTGTGCCGCTTTACTGGACGACTGCAGGCCTTCCCGTTGGGGCCCATTTCGGTGCGGCTTTCGGAGGAGAGGAATTGCTGTTCTCGCTCGCGGGCGAACTCGAACTGGCGCGCCCCTGGGCTTGGCGCCGCCCAAAGCTGGACCTGGAGGCGATGTACTCATGATCGACCCGATGACGATGACGGCGCGCAAGATAGCCGCAGATGTAGCCAGCGGGAGCCTACATCCCCATGACGTCACCGATGCCTATCTCGACCACATCGCCAGACTGGAGCCTCAGCTGAATGCCTTTGCATGGCTGGATCCGGATGCAGCGCGCGCCGGGGCGGAAGCTGCCGTGCAAGGCCCGCTTGCGGGCGTCCCGTTCGGGATCAAGGATGTGTTCGACACGGTCGACATGCCGACAGGTTACGGCTCCGCCGCCTATGCGGGGTCGCGTCCGGTGCGGGACGCAAGCGCGGTCCATCTCACACGCATGGCGGGGGGCATCGCGCTCGGCAAGACGGTGACGACGGAATTCGCAAGTGCGGCACCCGGTCCGACATGCAACCCCTTCGATCCGGCACGGTCGCCAGGCGGCTCCTCTTCCGGGTCCGCGGCTGGGCTTGCAGCCGGTTTTTTCCCGCTTGCATTCGGCACGCAGACATCCGGCTCAACGGTGCGTCCCGCGTCGTTCTGCGGGGTCGTCGGGTACAAGGCGAGCCGTGGCCTCATCGACCGAACGGGCGTGAAGCCTTTGGCGGAGAGCCTGGATATCGTCGGGGTGATGGCCCGCGATGTCCGCGATTGCGCCCTCTTCGCCTCGGTCCTTGCACGCAGGAATGACCTTGCGCTGACGGATGACACCATTGAGCTGCCGCGCGTTGGCCTATTCGCATATGATCTGGCAGACACGCCATCGACCGCCTCAATGGACATACTCGACAACGTCGCCGGAATCCTGGGGGGCGTCGAGACGCTCGCTAAACCGGATTGGTGGGACGATCTCGGTCAGGCGCAGGCCGATGTCTTTGCCTGGGAGGCCTCCGCCGCACTCGGCCCAGAGCGTGATCTGCACTGGGGCCTTCTAAAACCGCGCTCGCATGAGTTCTTTGCCCGCCACGAGGGAATAACCTTCGAGCGCTGGCGTGCGGGGATCAACAAGCGGGATTCAGCCATGGCCGATCTCGACAGTCTTTTCGGGGACTGCGACCTGCTGATCACCCAGGCGGCTCCCGGCGAGGCACCCATCGGCCTCGGTGCAACGGGAGCGGCAGCCTATAACATCCGCTGGACGCTTCTGGGGACCCCCTCTCTCTCGATCCCCGCCGGCCTCGGACCGTCCGGATTGCCGATCGGAATTCAGCTCGTTGCGCGTCCCGGCGACGATGCAAGACTCCTTGCCTGTGCTGCCGCTATCGAAGATATCCTGCGCCTGGCGGATGTCGTGGTACGGCCCGAAAGAATTGCAATACCTCATGCTTCTTAGTGATCTCGGGCGCTTGCCCCATGCGCTGCAATGGGGGCTGCTTGTTGTCGGCGGCGTCGCTCTGGGGCTCGGCATGGAGTTTTTGCATGTCCCTGCCGCTCTTCTGCTCGGACCGCTTATTTGGGCGGCGATCCTGGGAATGAGGGGCATGGCGATACGCGTCACCGCGCCGACGTATCAATTTGGGCAGGCCATTGCAGGGGCGCTGATCGGCTTGAACATCAATCCGCAGATCCTGGCGATGACGACGCAAATGTGGCCGGTCGTTTTGCTGTTCGTCATCCTGACGCTGGTGTTTGCCTGCGCAGCCGGACTGGTCGCGACCCGCCTGACAGGGCTTGATCGCGAAGTCGCCATGTGGGGTTTCATGCCGGGCATGGCTGGGACGATGATAGCACTTGCCCACGACCGCGGCCTCGACAGCAGAATGGTCGCCTTTATCCAGATCCTGCGCCTCCTCATGGTCATCGCTGCGATGGTCGCGTTCGGTGCGGTTTTGGTCGGGCCTGCGTTACCTCATGCTGCCGCGGAGCCGGGTCAGCCTGCCTTGGCCATCGTGCCGACGCTTCTACTGGGCGCGTTGGGTGTCGCGACGGGGAAATGGCTCAAACGGATACCCGCCGGCGCATCATTGGTACCGATCCTTGTCGGTGGCGTTCTGTGTCTGAACGGGATCGCATATACCGTGCCGCATTGGCTTGTCACCGCCGCCTTCTTCTTCCTTGGGGCTCAAACCGGATTGCGTTTCACACCCGAGATTGTCAGGGTCGGAGCGAAAGCGTTGCCAATGCTGGTCCTTACCGTTGTTCTGCTGCTGGTGCTTTGCGGCGTTTCGGGCGTTGTTCTGTCCCTGGTGTCAGGATCGGATCTCATGAGCTCGGTCCTCGCAACCGTTCCCGGGTCGATCGATTCGATTGCGCTGGTCGCTCTTTCGACCGGGTCTGACATGTCGTTCATCATGGTGCTGCAAACCACGCGCCTGTTCGCGGTAATAGTGTTCGGCCCACCAATAGCGCGCACCTTGCTGCAACTTTTGAAGCTCGCCCGTATCTGACAGCGTCATTTATTATAGTCATTTATAGACGTTGCAGTTCTAAGCGGCGCGCGTCGTTCTCATCGCTCTCGTTCATCCGGACCGACAGAGCAGCAGTCTCGAAGTCAACGCGTTCCGCATCCGGGGCCTTCTTCGCCAGTAACGCTGCCAGAGCGCAAGGATCCGACTTTGCCCGGCCCGGTCTCGTCAATTCAGCGTGGTTCGGTTGGTGGCGTTGGGGTGAATTGGGGGTTCTCCCCTTCACGGCGTTTCTCAAGCTGGAGCCAGGCAACTTTTCACCCTGCACCCGCCGGCGAGGGCGTCCGCCAATTTGGGTAGCCGCGAGGCGGATGCAAACATCCGATTGTTGTTGCTAAGTGGCGGGAATGAGCGCGTCGTGCCACCTCCAGCATTGTGCTGGGAGGAGGACTATCATGCCGTGGAAGCGGATACCGGCCTACATAGCGGGCGTTCAATGGAGCACGCCCGTTGCCGTTCGCATCGGTTACGGTTCGCCTGAAATGATTGAGAACGCCGCGGACGCGCTGGAATTTCTTGAAAGACGTTGGCCGCATGAGCGCGATAAACAGTATCAGGCAGCAAAGCAAGCGTGCGAGGGCGCTCTCTTCCATAGCCGTTCAAGCTCCATAGCTCGCGAGGCATTCATAGCAGCCGCCATTGAGGCATATGTTCTTGCTTAGCGCAGCGTGTGCTTGGCTGTTCCTCCTGACTTCGCCCTTGTTCCCGGGTACAACCCGCGGCACTAATCTCTCGGGTATCAACCGCGGTGATGAGTGTCTTCAGGGATCGTCGCGCGTGTGCCATCCCAACATCAATCTCCCGTTGCCGATGGCCAGACCCGAGCTAGATCAGGCGTCAGCCAACCGCATTCTCATAGTCGAACGTAATCAAAATGGCTTGTGCCGAAGCGTCATACACGCCGTCAACCCTGATGCCATGCGTCTGCAGTTCCAGTACGCGACTTTGAAATTCGAGCGATTTCAGTTGTTGGCCAGCCTGCAGAATGCCTCCGTCAAATCTGAGGTCGAGCCTGTCACCCATCATATGCGATGCTCCCGCTCCGCCGCTCCTGATGAGTTCAACTCCACGCTTGGTCACTTGGATCGTTCCGGCATAAAGTTCGCCCAGACCGGCATGTTTACCGATGATGGAATTTATGACGTCGTCGCTCAGAAGCAACAGCAATGCGTTCTTTGCCTTTTGCTGTATTTCCCGTCGCTCCGCGTTCGCGCGATCCGAGGCCTGCTGCAGTTCGGCTTCTCTTTGCGCTCGAGCAGCATTTACCGTGGCCGCGATGCGCTGTTTCAGGCCAGTGGCGGGGTCTCCCGCCGATTTGACCATCGGGCGGTTGCCAAGAGCCTCCACCGGGTGTGAACTCTCGGCGATATTCACAACCTGTCCATCAAACGCGGTCGGCTTCATGATATTTTAGCCTTGTTGGTCGGTCTTCCGAATTCCGGAGCAGGAAACTTGGCCTCCGCGAGCATAGCGACCTGCGTTGCCGAAGCACCAAGCTTGAGAAAAAGCCGCTCAGCTTCCACCTCACCCAATCGGTATTTTTTCGCAAACTCGTAAACTGCGGCTCGTGGTCCGTCCAAACGTGGTTGTACGGCTTCGAATTTTATCATGGAGAATTTCTCCTAGGGCCCATCAAGGGTCTCGCATGCAGGGGTGGCGCGAGCGGCGATTGTCTTCATAGGCTCTGATCACCGCCTGCTGAACGGCCGCGCGCGACCTGTCGAACGTGTTGAGATCGCACGTTTCGCTTCGTCGAGACTGCGATTTCTGTTTAGAAATTGCAGTGCATATCAGCCTCACTCGGACGGTGACTAGAAGAACAGTGGTGTCACTCCATGGGAAGAAGTCGTCACGTCCCAATCATCGCCGCAAAGCTCAACCAGTAGGTGACGAATACGTTGGTGCCGAAGGGGACAAGACATCAACGATCGACTCAGATTAGCTCACGTGGCGGCCGACAAGTCCAACGCCAAATATTGAACCATTTGCGGCCGGCCTACATGAGTGACATCTCATCCAGCAGGTTCTGCGTCAGTTCGACCGCCCAGCCAACGTTTTCCGCGCGCAGTGCAAGCCCTTCAGTACCGGAGGAAGACTGCTACCGGCCGTTTACGCCACGATGTCAGGGGGTAACCCTCTGCAAGATCGAGAAGGGCCTGCTCCAGCGCCTCTTGGCAGCCAATATCACGATCTGAATAGGGAGCGGCAATCCGAGGCTTAGTACGAACATCTGATCCTCGATCGTCTTTCAGATAAGCGCTAATTCTTATTCGAAAGCAATAAATACATCTTCAAATTTATGATTGTCATTCGCAAGAATTTCCAACTATATCAAAATATTGTCCCCACTTTTAGATTGTCTGGAAGATCGCATGCCATTGCATTTTTTGAGATTTGCGATTATATGAAAATGCGGATCGAAAAATATTGAGTCAGATTTCGAGTTTATTTATTTTTCTTCTTTCTTGAAATCGTTCCGATCTAAGCAATCGCAGGCTGACCGTAATCTTTTTGGCCTGATTCAGATCAGTCCCCACGGACTGTCCGCCACCCCAGCAGGATACTCCGACCTCAGATCGACCCGGTCTTAGCGGTACGATGAAGGAGTTCCACAATGGTAATCGAACAGGCCGGTGTGCGGGTTGCGCGCAAACCCTGGGGCAGCCACGATCTCCAGCCCTGGACGAAGACACGCCACGACGACGCGATCGGCGAAATTTGGTTCGAGCGCGCCGACGCGCAGGCGCCCGATCCTGCTCTGCTTCTCAAGCTGCTCTTCACAAAAGAAGCCCTGTCGATCCAGGTCCATCCCGACGACGGCCTTGCGCAATCGCTAGGCATGGGAAACGGAAAGACCGAAGCATGGTATATCCTTTCAGCGGAACCGGGCGCTCAGGTTGCCGTCGGGTTGAAGAGGAGGTTGACGCAGCCGGAACTGCGCCATGCGATCCTTGATGGATCCGTCGCCGATATCGTGGATTGGCGAAATGCCATCGCGGGCGACATCATTTTCGTCCCGGCCGGAACCATTCATGCCATTGGCGCCGGGCTCGTTGTCGCGGAGATTCAGCAGAGAAGCGATACGACATTTCGTCTTTTCGACTATGGCCGCAAGCGCGAACTGCATGTGGAGCAGGCCGTCGCGGCTGCGGATTTAGAGCCGGCGAAGGCACAGGCAATTCCGGTGGACCTCACAGAGGTCAGGACACAACTGGTCTCCTGCCCTTTCTTTGTCCTCGAACGGGTCAACCTTCCGGCAGACTCGAACTGGGAGTTGAACGCGGAATGCGAAACTTGGGTGCTGGTCATCGCGGGTGAGATAGACGTCGGGACGGCTTATGCCGGCATCGGAGATGCGTTGTTTGCCGACGCTTCGCACACCCATATCAAGGCCGGGAGCAAGGGACTGACCGCCCTGTTTGCCTATGCCGACGCGGAACCAAGGCCCGGCCTGCTACGCAATCTCGACGTACGCGCCACCAAGCCAGCGACCCGGCATCTTGAACAGGCACTCATTCACCACCAACAATCGGCGGGCTTGCCATTCCGCTCAACGGAGGCATGACCATGACCCAACTCAGGAAAATTGCATTCATCGGCAATTCGCTCCCGCGTCGCTGCGGCATCGCGACTTTCACCAGCGATCTTCAACAGGCGGTTTCCAAATCCCCGGCAAAGGTGGAGACGGTAATCGTGGCAATGAACGATCACGGCCATACCTATGATTACCCTCCCAGTGTCTCGCTTCAAATACGTGACGAAAACCTCGAGGATTATATCAGCGCCGCCGAGGCCCTGAATGCCGGACGATTCGATGTAGTTTGTCTCCAGCATGAATTCGGAATTTTCGGCGGCGAAGCCGGTAGCTATATTCTGGAACTGATGTCGCGTCTGAAAATGCCGATCGTGACGACCCTGCACACGGTTCTTGCCGAACCCAATGCAGCCCAGCGGCGCGTTCTGACGCGGATTATCGAGACATCAGCAAAGGTCATCGTCATGGCCGAGAAAGGCCGTGCGCTTTTGCGTCAGGTCTATGATGCCTCGGCAGACAAAATCGAAGTGATCCCGCATGGGATTCCCGACATCGCCTTCGCGGAAACCGACCTCGCAAAGGCGAAACTCGGGTTCAGTGATAGGCCGGTTATCCTGACATTCGGACTGCTTTCGCCCAATAAGGGCATAGAGGTGATGATCGATGCGATGCCTCTGATCCTGGAAAGCAGCCCGGACGCTGTCTATGTAGTACTCGGTGCGACCCACCCCAATCTTATCCGCAATCAGGGCGAGGCCTATCGCGAGAGCCTAATTGACCGGGTGCAGGCGCTCGGCGTGGAAGACCATGTCGTTTTCCTAGACCAGTTTGTCGACCAGGCGAAGCTCCTGGACTTCATTTCCATGTGCGACGTCTATGCAACGCCTTATCTGAACGAGGCGCAGATGACATCGGGCACCCTGGCTTACAGTTTCGGCTTGGGAAAAGCGGTCGTTTCGACACCCTATTGGCATGCGCGCGAACTTCTGGCCGAGGGCCGCGGCATTCTGGTTGCGTCCGGTGATGTAAAAGCCATCGGCACCGAGATCGCGGGATTGCTGACGGATGACACAAGGCGTGATGCCATGCGTGCGCGTGCTTATGCCAGCAGCCGGTCGATGACGTGGCAAAGGACGGCCGAACGTTATGTGGCCGTCTTCGAGACCGCCAAGCGACATTTACGACCCGTCGCAACCGCTGCCGGGGAGAGAAATGCTCCAACACGCGACGTCTCCGTTCTGCCGGATACGCAGCTCACCTATTTCCTCTCCATGTGCGACGACACCGGCCTGTTCCAACACGCCGTCCATTCGGTACCTGATCGCGCGCACGGTTATTGTGTCGATGACAATGCACGGGCATTGCTTCTGGCGAGCGCCCTCAACACGTCCGGCGAAAAATCTCTACCGGAGACGCTGACGAGCCGATTTGCATCCTTCGTGCAACACGCGTGGAATCCCGACAAGAAGCATTTTCGCAACTTCATGGGCTTCGACCGGAGATGGCTTGAGGACACCGGTTCCGAGGACAGCCACGGGCGCACGCTCTGGGCTCTGGGAGAATGTGCCCGCAGCGATATCAATGCGTCCCGCCGTAGCTGGGCGGCGGCCCTGTTCGCGGAAGCTCTGCCGACGGTGGAGATGTTTCGCTCACCGCGCGCCTGGGCTTTCACCCTCATTGGGCTGAATGGCTATTGTGCCATAAGGGGAGAGGATCTTTTCGCCAAACGGATGCGCCGTCTTCTCGCAGACCGTCTGATGGATATCCTCGTTCGTGTGGAGACGGGGGATTGGGCCTGGTTCGAGGAAGGCCTCTCCTATGACAATGCACGCCTGCCCCAGGCGCTGATCCTCACGGGCCACGCCAGCGGAACATCCGCGTATGTCGTTGCGGGTGTGCGGACCCTGCGTTGGCTGATGACAAAGCAGACAGCGCCGGGGGGGCATTTCCGACCGATCGGAACCGATGGTTTCGGCGACATCCGCAAGCCGCCCCAGGAGTTTGATCAGCAGCCGCTCGAGGCCACGGCGACGATCTCGGCCTGTCTTGCCGCCTGGCACGCCGATCAAGGCGCAGAATGGAAAAACGGTGCCATCAGCGCATTTGCCTGGTTTCTCGGCAGCAACGATCTTTCGCAGACACTCGTCGACATCGACACGGGCAGTTGTCGCGACGGACTGCACCGCCTGCGCGTCAACGAGAATCGGGGTGGCGAATCTGTAATCTCCTATCTTCTGGCCCTTGTGGAGTTTCGCAGGTTCGTCCGTGTCAGCGAGCAGCCTGCAGAACCCGCTCTCCTTCGCGCGCTCTGCGCCTAATCGCCAATCAGATCAATTGAGGTTCCTTTGTCACAAGCAACTTTTCTGAACCGTCAGGCCCTTTTCCTGCACCCCGATTCATCGCGCGTGGTCGTGCGACCTTTCAAGCCTGCCACCGAACCAAGGGACCTCAATCCCACCGAAAAGTCGCGGGCAAATCATATCGTCGATCGCGTTCTGGCGCTTGACCTGGAGATGACGGAAATCCTTCTCGCCGACGTCCTGGAGAATTTCGAGGGCCGCCACCGTAACCTGCTGGCGACGTTCGAAAATCGGGCCGCGGAAATGGAAGAGGCATTCGCGCCTCACGCCAACTTCACGAAAAAACAGCGTCAGCTGGTTGGCGCGTATTTTCTCAATGAATATTCCTTCGAAGCATCTGCGTTATTCAATCCCAGTATTGTCTCCCATCCGGATCAATCCGGTCTGGAAAAGGGGAGCCGGCGTTTCGTTCTCAGCTTGCGTGCCGTCGGCGAAGGGCACGTGTCGTCCCTGACATTCCGTACCGGCGTGATCGCCACCGATGGTGGCGTTGACATCGATCCGACGGTGCGGCTCGCTTCCACGCCAACCGTCACTGCGCGCACATTCGTTGCGGCAGGCGAGCAGGTCGACGTCAGCTTCGGTTCCGAACAGTCCATCAGCGAGCGGGTCATCTTTCCGATCACACCCGCTCAGTCGAACGGAATCGAGGACGCTCGATTTGTCGAATTCGAGGACAACGGAGAGAAGACATTTTACGCGACCTACACCGCCTATAACGGCATGGGTATCCGCTCGGAACTGCTGGAGACCAAGGACTTCGTGTCTTTCCGCTTGAGCCCACTCGCAGGCACCGTGGCCAGGAACAAGGGAATGGGCCTGTTTCCCCGCAAGATCGATGGCCGCTACGCGATGATCGGCCGACAGGATAGCGAGAACCTCTACCTCATCTATTCCGACGATCTCTATACCTGGAATGGCGGGCAGTTGATCCTCGGCCCCAAGTTTCCATGGGAGTTCGTTCAGATGGGCAATTGCGGCTCGCCGATCGAGCTCGACGAAGGCTGGCTGCTGCTGACCCATGGCGTCGGCGCCGTCCGCAAATATGCTATCGGCGCGGCGCTGCTCGATAAACAGGATCCCTCCAAGGTCCTCGCCCGTTCGCGGGAACCGCTGGTGCGGCCGGAACCCTCGGAGCGGGAAGGGTATGTGCCGAACGTCGTCTATACCTGCGGCGCCATGCGCCACAACGACCAGATCGTCCTGCCATACGCGGTATGCGACACGTATTCGAATTTCTCGACGATCAAGATTGCAGATCTTCTGCGAACGCTCGACGGCTGAGCCATCTCATTCCGCCGCCATGGCAGGAGCCACGCTAACCTTCAGCGATCGGTCTTTCTCAATCCCGGGCGTGGTCATGCCATACCCGGGATTGCCTATGTCTGGACGAAGCAGATGCGGAATAATTCTAGATAAGACGGTCTTCTTCCTTTGCCGGCAGCGAACGGCGACGCGCGCTTTCCTCTGCCGATTTCTTGTGTCCTTCGACGGCGGCCCCTCGGATCTCGTCGAAGCGGTTTGTTTCGCTCTCCGGCGGCAAGGGTACTGCAGCGACTTTCTTTTCGAAACGGATCATGATGTCATTTTCCTGTTTGGCAGATGGAGGACGCGCCCCGATGACAGGGCGCCAAGCGATCTTGAGGAGGCGGTTAGGCGGCCAGGGCGGTGCTGCAGCCTTCGGCAACGCGGCTGTCGGCGGAGGTTTGGCCCGGCATGGTGGCCCAGCCGCCGGCTTCGATGAACTGACGCTTCCTGTAGCTGTCGGGGATGGCCTTGAGTTCGGTCAGTTTTGTTGCTGCGTCCGGTGCCGCATTGAAACGCTGGACGCAGATGGCGGAGGCGAGTTCGCCCCGAGCCGTATCGCCCGCAGCCACAGACGAGGCGCGCGACGAGCCACCCGTCACCCAGCCGCCCCAGTTGAACCCGACGACGATGGTGGCAATCACCGTGATGAAGCACGCCCAGACAAGAACAGTCTTGCTGGGTTGGTAGCCGTCGAAACGCTGGGCAATAGAATTCTTGCTGCCGTTTTGCATGGCGATTGGTGTATCCCTTTATGGATGTTGCGGGTCGGCTCCCCGGTCGCATCGACCGCGAAGTTTAGGCACTACTCTGTGTATCTCATTCCGGCCACACCGGCGGCAAGGCAGCGCCATCGGCCGGGAAACGTCCCTTTTCCCGCTGCCGCACGGGAGCGTCCCCGCGTCTTCTACGCGGTCCGTTTCTTGACCCTAGCCCGAAGGTCGGCTTGCCGCTTTCGCCGCGCAATCCGGGTTCAACGGCGATCATTTCGCCATCCTGCGGCTTTGCCTGACGATACCGCGAACGATGATCCCGCCCTGTATTTGAGAACGCCTTCGGCGGGCCGGATGGCGCCCCGGTCGTGGAGTGGGCGGTATTTCATGGTCCTTCTGCTGCCGGCGAATGGCGCAGCTATGACCCACGATTACCACTTCGGTGGCCGCTACACCAATGCTAAATGTTCGCTTTTACAATGGTCCACCCCGGCGCATTCGTTCGGCTCATGGCGACAGAAGAGCGGCTTCGATACATCCCCATGCGGGTCGTATGCCCGGCCCCGCACACCTGTTGTCGCGGGCATCTCCATAGCAAGCTCCGCTTGAAACGCTTGCTACGCGTCTACGCCGCGTTGCTGAAGGTAAGATCGCAAAGTCGCAAGAGCGAACATCATCAAGCGTCCGGGATTGGCCCCTAAACTACGCTCGGAGTAGCCAGTCGCCTTTCATGCAATATTCCAGGAGTGGCCTGCTGAATCGGTGGCCCCCAGGCAGCGGCATGTACTTCGAAGCAGCCAGAACAAAATGCGACGGCGCCATCAGGCGGATCATTGCTGGTCAGGACGCCAGAGATGGCTTCATCTCGGCCGCTATCGATGCCCACGTCCTAGCTTATTGACGAGTTGAGCTTGAAAGAAGGTTTCGTGATGATTCGATCTTAATCGCACCGATAACCGCGATTCCAAATTTGCCGCGCGACATTGAACCAGGCGCTCGATAAGATCGACTGGATGCACATCTCTAGCATCTCAGAAAACGTCGGCTTCAGATCGGAAAATTTACAACAATGTTTGATTTCCGCGGAGTCGAAGATGCGCAAACGCTTGCTCAGGCGATCGTCAACACCATTCACGATCCGCTTCTGGTGCTTGATGAACGCTTCAGCGTCCTGGCGGCCAGCCGATCCTTCTATGAGACCTTCAACGTAGATGCAGCGCAAACGCAAGGTCGCCTGCTATACTCCCTCGGCGACGGCCAATGGGACATCCCCGCATTGCGCACGCTGCTGGAAACGATTATTCCCGCCCGAACGGCAATGGACGGCTTTGAAGTGGAGCATAACTTTCCCGGTATCGGGCGCAGGACCATGCTGCTGAATGCCCGGCAGGTGGTCTACGCTGAAAAGCCGGGCAAAACGATCCTGCTTGCCTTCACTGATATTAGCGCGCGCCGATTGATCGAGCGTGAAAAAGAGGTCCTGCATGAGCGTACGGAGGATCTCCTGCACCAGAAAGAGGTATTGCTGCAGGAGATGCAACACCGCGTCGCCAACAGCCTGCAAATCATCGCGAGCATTCTGCTGCTGAAAGCCCGCGCTGTCACCTCGGACGAAACCCGCCGTGATCTTCACGATGCGCATCAGCGCGTCCTGTCGGTGGCGGAAGTACAAAAACACCTGCATCAGTCAGGCGGCGTCGATCAGATCGAGGTGGCGTCCTATCTCACTACGCTTTGCCATAGCCTCGGATCGTCGATGACCGGCGAAAGCCAGCCAATTCTGATCAGGGTCATGGCGCAGGACGGTAAGATCGGCTCCGACCAAGCGGTGAGTCTAGGGCTCATCGTGACCGAACTGGTCATCAATGCGGTGAAATACGCCTTCCCGTATCAAAAGGCGCAGGCGGCTGTTCTGGTGTCATACGAGGTCAGCGGCAGCGATTGGAAACTGACGGTCTCCGATAACGGCGTCGGCAAGGACCGGACGCTCTCCGAGAGAGCAGGGCCTGCCAAGACCGGCGGTGGCCTCGGAACGGCAATCGTGACCGCTTTGGTCAGGCAGCTAGGCGCACAGATCGAAATGGATGGCGGCAATGCCGGCACCACCATCGTCATTACCCGTGCCACATTCTTATCCCGCCCTCCAAGCGTAGACTAGACCGGTTTCCTATGTCGCTTGCTCAATCCTCTCCGGGAGCCGGACTGAACCGCCTAATCTGAACGGGTGATGCGTACGCTTCGGAATGGTGCGATATTTGAGAGCCAACCAGACTGTCGACAGTACGTCCGATACGTCGGGGAACATCCCCTTTTTTTCAGCAGACTGGCTGCGGTGCGGTGGGCTTTCAAGTGGGTCGCGTCGATCATCAACTGCTCGGGCTTGCCGCGTTTAGCGGTCAGTTCGGCCAGAATCCGGTTGAACACGCCGAGCCTGCTCCAGCGGATGAAGCGGTTATAGATCGTCTTGTGCGGGCCGTATTCCCCGGGAGCGTCGCGCCAACGTAGCCCGTTGCGCAGGACGAAAATGATGCCGCTCAAAATCAACCGGTCATCAACGCGCGGAATCCCGCGGACAGTGGGAAATACGGCTCGATCCGCCGCATCTGCGCCTCCGACAACAACAGCAAATCACTCACTGCGGCGGCCTCCTTTCGATCCCGATGAATCAAAGGCAGGAGGCGGGAGTAAGCAATTTAATAGGTCCTGACCCTAGGGCAACGCCCCCCAGATTGGTGACGCGACCCCTCAAATTGGCATCAGGGATGGTCCCTTTCTCATGATGAACACGAGATGTTGCTTATTCATCTGGTTGCCAAGACGACATCATTGTTGCACCACCATTGCGTAGTATAGACTCGATTTTGCAAATGGGATCAAAGCTGAATGCGCATACGATATGGTTTCCTTGGCCTGTTCCTTGCAATCGCACCGTCGGCCTACTCGTTGGAACTTGGACCGCCGCCGGTCCTGTCGCCATTGCAGGAGCAGGCGCAAGCCGCTCATTTGAGCGCGCAATTCCTGACGCGATATGCTTACAAGCCTGTTCCGCTCAATGACGCCTTGTCGGCTAAAATCCTGGATCGGTTTATCGAGTCTCTGGATTCCGACCGGAGCTTTTTCCTGCAAGCCGACATCGACAAGTTCACGGCCGACAGCACCAAGATCGACGATGCCATCCTGGGTGAAGACCTGAAGGTTCCGTTTTCGATTTTCAACGTCTATTCGCAGCGAGTTGTGGACCGCATGACGTATGCCCGCAGCCAGCTCAAACAGGGCTTCGATTTCAGCGTGCGGGAAGACTATTCCCTGTCGCGCGACAAAGAGCCCTGGCCGAAATCCGAAGAGCAAAGCAATGACCTCTGGCGCAAGCGTGTCAAGGGCGACTGGCTGCGGTTGAAACTGGCAGGCCAAGCCGATGCGACGATTCGCGATACCCTCGACAAACGTTACAAGAATATCCTGGAGCGTGTTTATACCTACAAGAGTGACGATGCGTTCCAGTCATTCATGGGCGCCTACACCACGTCCGTTGATCCGCACACGGACTATTTTGGTGCCGCCGCTTCGGCCAATTTCGACATTTCGATGAAGCTCTCACTGGTCGGTATCGGCGCGGTGTTGCAGGAGCGCGATGGTTACACGACGGTCCGTGAGCTCGTGCCGGGTGGACCCGCGCAATTGTCCGGAATGCTGGCCGTCGGCGACCGCATTGTCGGTGTCGGTCAGGGCGATGATGGCGCCATAAAGGAAGTCGTGGGCACGCGCCTTGATGAAGTCGTGCAAATGATCCGCGGGGCGAAAAATTCCGTTGTGCGCTTGGATGTCTTGCCGGCGGATGCCGGAGAGAATGGAAGCCGCCGCGTCATCAGCCTGGTGCGAGACAAGATCAGCCTCGAAAAACAGGCTGCAAAAAAGGCCATCCTGCCCTTGGAGGACCGCGGTGTCGCGCGCAGAATTGGTGTGATCACCTTGCCGGCGTTCTATGAGGACTTCGAAGCGCGACGAAAAGGCGAGAAAGACTACAGAAGCGCAAGCCGCGACGTTGCCAAGCTTATTGGTGAACTGAAGCGGGAAAAGGTCGACGGCGTCCTGATCGACTTGCGCGACAACGGTGGGGGCTCGCTGGCCGAGGCGATTGATTTGACAGGCCTGTTCGTCGGGAAAGGCCCGGTAGTTCAGCAACGTGACGCCGAAGGTAAGATCAAGGTAGAAAGCGATGATCTGCCTACGCCTGCGTGGACGGGTCCGCTTGGGGTGTTGATCAATCGCGGCTCAGCGTCGGCCTCGGAGATTTTCGCCGCAGCGATACAGGACTACGGTCGCGGCGTGATCGTCGGCGAACCTAGCTTCGGTAAAGGTACCGTGCAAACGGTGGTCGATCTCGATCAGGTGGCCCACAACAGCAAACCAAAATTCGGCCAACTGAAACTGACGATCGCCCAATTTTTCCGGGTCGATGGGGGAACGACACAGCTGCGCGGCGTGACACCCGACATCAGCTTGCCGGGCCTCTCGGACCCCAAGACCCTTGGTGAAGCGAGTTATGACAATGCGCTGCCTTGGGGTCAGATCAAGCCTGCGAATTATGCGGCCGCAGGCAACAGGAGCGGATTGCTGCAGCAACTGCAAAGCCGGCATGATGCTCGGGTACAAAGCGATCGGGATTTTCAGCGTTTCGCAGAAGACGCAGCCGAGCTGAAGGCGCAACGTGAAAAGCGTGTCATCTCCCTCAATGAAGTTGAACGTCGTAACGAGCTCACTGCTCTTACGACCCGTCTCAAGGCGCGCGAGCAGACAAACGATGGTTTGGTTCCGGACAAAGACGATGGCCTGCAAGCAAACGAGCGAAGCCTGAATGCTGATATCGCGATTGAAAATGCCCGCAAGAACGCCAAGGACGTCTTGAGAAACGAAGCAGCCTCCATTGTTGCCGATCAGGCCGATTTGCTGGAAAATGCGCGAAAGACCGGCACTCGGTAAATGGGGAATGCCGACGGAAAATAGTCGTGTCTAAGGCTTGGCCTTCGACACGACGCTTGTCCAGGTGCATCGAAATCTCGATTTCGCTCATGACATGCGCGTCCAAACCCAATCCGCTCCATGGTTTCATCCCGCTCAAGGAGCGCATTCTGTGGCGCGGATGCGCTCTCTTTAGCCGCTTATGGGGGGCAACCTCGCGAGCCCTTCCACTTCTCAGAGCCGCTTGTAGGTCACGCGCCAGCCTTCCTTCGGATCCGAAGGAAGGGCGAATTTCTATACACATTTGGCTGCTGAGTGTCCGCGATGTTGCGGGGCCACACGCCCTGTCAAACTGGCGGTTTTTGATTGATGCCTGAGTGTAGCGCGTCTCTAATTTCTATTGCAGCTTCGACGAACTTCTCGAACTCGTTTGTATCGAAGGGGTAGTATTGATGGTTGCCTGCGGCGTTGGAGGCAAGTACCACAAAGACACCGTCACTGTCCTGCTTGAGGCGGAAGGACATTACGCACTTTCCGTTCATGAGAGGAACGTCAGATCGCCGTATTATCTGCCCGGTCATTACCCTTTTTATGGACTTAAATAATCCTTCCATCTTAACCTTTCGATTCCAAAGCGCCTGCACAGAGCAAACTTCTTGCTCTGTGTATCGCCGTGTTGAGAGGATCAAAATAAGCGCGATTCCTCCGCAAGTTGACGCCGCCTTTCAGGGCGTGATCGGAAGGCATCGCGCTCGATCAGAATGCATTGATCTGGCGTTTCGCCTCTGTCCGGGTTTTCGTTCCGCGCCTGCCTTCAGCCCGGTACAGCCGTTCGAAGAACCGGAGCGTTCGCTCCGGCGGGCCGCTGCCTTTCTTCCTCACCTTGAGGGCACGGCTTCACGAACATCGTCGAGCGGCAGTTCGACGCTGGCGTTCGGCTCGGCGAGGCCGTGGCTCGCGACATGGTGGCACTGCGCGTAGGCCCCGATGTCTCTTATTCCGTGGTCGGATCACTCGAATATTTCGAACGTCGCTCACAGCCGAAGAAGCCGCAGGAACTGACGGACCATGATTGCATAAACCTGCGGCTACCCACGTCGGGAATGCTCTATGCCTGGGAGTTTGAGCGGGATGGACATGAATTCAGCGTGAGGGTCGAGGGTCCGCTCATCTTGAGCAACATCGGGCCTGCGATCGACGCCGCGCTGGATGGTATCGGCCTGGCCTACGTGCCCACCGACCTCGTTCGATCGCACGTGGAGAGCGGGCGGCTCCTGTCGGTGCTTTCGGACTGGTGTCCGACCTTCCAAGGCTACCACCTCTACTACCCCAGCCGACGGAACCCATCCCCGGCCTTCTCGGCGTTCGTCGAGGCATTTCGGTACAGATCCCGACGACGACAAACGGTGATAGGGCTGGGGCCAAGTCAGCAATAGACCACGGCGCAAAATTAGGCCAGTTTGCTACTATCAAGCAGGAGTATAGCCGCCCTTCGTCGGCCGGAGAACAAGAGGTTCGAAAAGAGCCCCACTCAGCCACCGATCGGCCGTTATCAGCAATCGTTGGAGGTTGAATGGCTGGTCGTCTGGACGGTAAGATCGCGCTCATCAGTGGCGGCGCGGGTGGGTGCGGCCTAGCCGCCACCGAGCTTTTTGCGCGAGAGGGGGCGGCGGTGGGGATTGTCGATCTCCCGCATAGCCAGGGGGCGGCTGTCGCCGCCCGTTTGCGTGAAGAAGGCCGAAAGGTAGCATTTGCACCAGCCGACGTTTCCGACGAACTGCAGGTGAATCGGGCGGTAGACGCAATTTCCGGTGAACTCGGACCGATAACGGTGCTGTTCAATCATGCCGGAACGATCATCGTCCGGCCGTTCCTCGAAACCTCGGTGGCGGACTGGGACCGGCTGATGGCCATCAATGTCCGCAGCATGTTCCTGATGACCCGTGCGGTCCTGCCGCACATGATCAAGGCGGGCGGCGGGTCCATCGTCTGCACGTCGTCGATCTCGGCGGTCGCCGCGACACCGATGGAAGTTCTCTATGATACGACCAAGGGCGCGTGCCACATGTTTGCCCGGGCGATCGCGGTCGAATTTCGCGACCACAACATCCGCTGCAACGCGGTTTGCCCCGGCTTCATCCAGACGCCACATGGCCAGAAGGAGGTCGAGGAATTGACCCGCTACGGGGTCGATGTTTCGGATACAGTGATCGCGGCCCAGCAGGGCAGGATGTGCCGACCGGACGAGGTCGCCAAGGCGGCGCTCTATCTGGCGAGTGACGACGCCAGCTTCGTCAGCGGTACTCATCTGTTTGTCGATAATTGTTTTACAGCGATGTGAGGGAAACATGGCTCTGGAAAAAGGCGGCCTGTGGCGCAACTGGGTCGGCAATCAATATTGCGTTTCACAATTCAAGGCATCGCCGGAAACGGAAGCTGAAGTGGCGGAGCTTGTCCACGAAGCCGACAGGCGTGATCTGGCGGTGCGCGTTTCGGGCTCGGGACATTCCTTCACGCCCGTCGTCGGCACCAACGGGCTGTTGCTGTCGCTCGCAAATCTGCGCGGCGTGCAGAACATCGACCATGATCGGAAACAGATCACGGTGGCAGGGGGAACACGCATAAACGAAGTCGGCAGGACGCTGAAAGAACACGGTCTTTCATTGATGAACCAGGGCGACATCGACAGCCAGGCTGTCGCCGGTGCGTTTACCACCGGAACCCACGGTACCGGGATCAAGCTCGGTAACCTGGCCTCATCGATTGCCGGCATGCGTATCGTCACCGCGGCCGGGGATGTCCTCGATATCGACGGTCGCGACGGTGACAAGCTGCATGCAGCCCAGGTCTCGGTGGGAACGCTCGGCGTTATCTCCTCGCTGACGCTCAACGTCATGGACGCCTATAATCTGCACGAGCGTCTATGGCGGGACGATTTCGAGACCTGCATGGAGCGTCACGACGAGCTGGCTTCCAGGCACCGCCATTTCGGCTTCTTCTGGTGCCCGACGCCGGAAAGCCGCCATCTGTACTGCCTTCCCGACACCTCTGCGGTATCGAGCACGAACAAACTGGCCGATGTCTGCGAGATGAAGGTGATGGACATCACCGACGCCGCTCCGATGGAGAGCGAATTCGAAAAGATCGCCTACAGTTCCGAGGTCTATCCGATCGAATACGTGCCGAATTTCGTCGAACTGGAATATGCTGTTCCTCTCGAACACGGCAAGACCGCGATAAGGGCGGTCCGGGACCTGATGCTGAACAAGCACACCAACTGCATCTATCCGATCGAATACCGCTTCACGGCTGGCGATCCGGCATGGATGAGCCCCTTTCACCGCCAGGACAGCATCACCTTGTCGGTGTCGGGTGGCCCGGGCATCGATTACTGGCCCTTCCTGAAGGATGTCGATCAAATTCTAGGCGGATACAATTCTCGCCCGCATTGGGGAAAGATGCATTTCCTCGACACGCACGACGTCACAAGGCTTTACCCTCGCGCCAAAGAATTTCGAGCGCTGAGGCGGGATTTGGATCCGAAGGGCCGGTTCCTGAACGATCATTTGAAGATGTTGTTTGGATAAGCGTCAAGTCAGACGTGCCTCGACTTGGCGCTTCGGCCGGGCAACGATCGACCGAGCTGGCGGCTTCATCTAGCCAGCGCTAGATCGCCCGGGCGACCCTTTGGGCGTAACCTGAGGCAATCCGGAACCGCGTTCGGGCCGGGTATCGTCAGGGGTCTGGACCGCCGGGGCGATAGGGGTTATCTGCAGGGCTTGTCGCGATGCTGAAGACATCGCCGAAACATCACCGCAGACACCCAAGGCCTCTCAAAGTGAAAAAAGTCCAGCGCAGCTTTGCCGTCGAATACAAATCGGGTCGGCGAAAACTCAATTCCAATCCGAACTCGATCTGGGGAGACATGGATCTCAAGTCCGTCGCGCAAGATCTGCAGGACGAGGCAATGCCAATCCTGTCGGAAATTTCCGAGGTTAGCAGCGCCGGAATGTCTTTCGCCGGAGAACAACAGGCCGCGGCGTTGTTGACACCGTCGATTGAGCAGCAGACAAATGCATCGGCTTTACAGGAGACCATAATGGCCGACGATATTAATACGATGACTGACGCTGACACGCCGACGGTTGCGGCGCCCGCACCGAAGAAGGAGCGCAAACCTCGCGCCAGGAAGGCGGCCGCTGAAACGGCCTCAGCCGCAGTTTCGGCGCAACCGGCAGCGGCTTCGAATGCCGCAGATGGAAAGCCGAAGAGAGGTCGCAAGGCAAAGTCCGACGAGGCTGTGACAAGCGCCAAACGTGCGCCTGTCAAACGTACTCCGAAGGCCGTGCAGGCTGCGACCGCACCGTCGGTGGCGGCAGTCGATGAGTTTGCGGATCTTCTGCAGCTGGAAGAGGAAAACCAAAGACTGCGCAAGCAGCTGGCCGAGAAGCTGCGTGCTGAAAATGCCGATCTGCGAAAGCGGCTCAACCTCGGTTGATCGACAGCCGTCGGTCAAGCGCTGGCCGCATTCTTAAGGCTATATCGAGACGAACATCTTGGCGGCGGCCAGTCCCGCCGCCAACGCTTTTGCTCGCAGCCTGCATGCGGGGTAGAATACGAGGTCGAATAAAATGGCGTCACCATGGAAACTTCTTGCCCGGCTTGTGTCACCGCGACGTCAGCAGCGCCAAGAACAGGGCTCGACCGATGACGTGAAGCCGGACGCTTTGGCCATCGCCAAACCGACTGAAACGGTCGCCGACAACGGATTGAATGCCGCGGATCCTCCGGTCGACGAAAAGCCAGCCCTTCACGAACAATCGGAGGCGGCGTCGGCGGACCCGGATCATTCCGAAGAAACGGCAAGCGGTGTTCACGGCACGGCAGATATCGAGGGCGCCAGGCCCGTGGAGGCCGCTGATCCGGCCTTGTCCGATGACGCAGGTGCGGTCGCACACGGCGCATTGAAACCCTCGCACACTGGCGAGGGTGCAACGCGAAAGCGCAGCAGGCGGGGCAAGACAACGGAACCGATTGAAGCCGTTCCCCCTCCCTCTCCAGGCGTTCCGGCCGTTTCTGACGACGCGATCAGCCTTGATGAAGAGATCAGGCTGCTCCGGACCCAATTGGCGAGCAAGCTTCAGCTGCAAAATGCACAACTGAAGAGGATGCTGGAGCGGTTCGAGCGCTGAACGTGTCATTGTCCATCGCGCCTAATCCAGCCAATGCAATCCGGCTCGGCATGGGCGTGATTGGCCTCGATCCCACCGTTAAAGGCGTGGTCTTGGAGCATTCGCCAAGGACAGCAGATGCAGTTGGAGCAGGGGGGCTCTATACCTTCTGCCACAAACCGGCACCCAGTCCTTCGACGGCTCCCTGCCCAGCTTTCCGGCAACGATCTCCCGGCATGACCGACGACGACCATGAGTAAAGCGAAACGCGCGAAGCTTCATGATGATTCCACAAATCCTCATGCTCCCCAAAATTGCACTTGATGGCCCCCGTTGGTCCGCTACAAAACGACGACGATAGCCACGAAGCAAAGAATTTGGGATGTATGGCAAAAAAAGCATATAACGAAACGTCCAAAGTCGATCGCGCGGATGAGCCGCGAGAGCGCATTGTTGCGGCCGCGCGCGAAGTATTCATTGAGCAGGGGTTCGATCTCGCGACCGTTCGCGACATCACGAGGCGGGCCGATGTGAATGTTGCTGCCGTCAATTATTATTTCGGCTCCAAGGAAGAGCTCATCAGCGAAGTGCTTAACCTGATGATGGAGCCCTATACGCATGCCCGAATAGAGGCTTTGGAAAAATGCGAGGCCTCAGCCCGGCCGAGATTCCCGATTTTGGAGGAGGTCGTCGGGGCTCTTGTCCGACCGATGGTACAGTTCAGCCGCGATGCCTCGGGCGCCCGTCCGCTGACGCGGCTGATCCTGCAGGTCCGTTCGCGGCCGCGTGAATCGACCAACCGTTTTTTTATACGCCGCGTCGATCCTGCAGTGTTCCGTTTTATCGACGCCTTCAGTCGAGCACTACCGGATATGCAGCGTCGCGATATCTTCTGGCGTTACAATTTTTCGATTGGCGCCATCATGCAGGTCCTGATCGATTCAGACCCGGCATCGCACCGCCTCAAGCAGTTGTCCGGCGGCCTTTGCGATACCGATGACGACGAAGAGATCATCAGCCAGCTCTCGCGGTTTATCTGCACTGGATTTCAGGCGCCTGCCATCGGGTGATAATCCCGAATTTCGAACTTACAGCGAGAAGCTCGCTCAAGATAAGATATACTACAGTATCTATTTAAAAATGGGATCTAGGCTGGATATTTATCTTTTTTATTGCCTTTTGAGAAAAAGGCTAGGGCATATATTTCAGGATTAGACGGTCTTTCCAATTATCCCTTCAATCGCACGCTGCTTTTTCCAAGTCTCCGGCCGTTGCTTGTTTATTGGGCGATTTGACCGATTAAAGTCATTGACTCCATCCCGCCTCAAATTATGTTTCAAACATTGTTTAACATTCACGGAGTCCTGCAATGACTGCTGCTGCCCCCAAGATCACTGGATCCTTCGTTGCCTTGATCACTCCATTTGACAAGTCAGGCGCCGTCGATATGGGGGCATTCCGCGAATTGCTTTCCTTCCATGAGGCGAACGGCACGTCCGCCGTCTTGATCATGGGCTCGACCGGCGAGGTATCCATGCTGTCGGCCGAGGAGAAGAAGAAAATCATCGTCGAGACGTCGAAGATGAAAACGGCCAAGATGCCGATCTTCTTTGGCTGCACCGGCAACAACACTGACGTTACGATTGAAAATGTGAAGTTTGCCAAGGATAACGGCGCAGACGGTGCCATTCTCGCCGCTCCAGCGTATATCTGCGCCCCGGAAGCCGACATCGAAGGCTATTTTCTGGAAGTCGCCGACGCAACAGACCTGCCTCTCGGGCTCTACAACAACCCGCCGCGCGTCAAGAGCGACCTGCACTGGGATCACCTGCTGCGCATCTTCAAGCATCCGAACTACGTCATTCATAAGGAATCCACTGCGCGTGTCGGCCAGGTTGCCCAGGTTCTCGCCGCGCGTCCGGATGTTTCGGTGATGTGCTGCGACAGCCCCAATCTCGGTCTCGTCGTTCCAACAATGAGCCTTGGTGGTCATGGCACTGCAAACATGGGCGGCAATATTGCCCCGGCCGAAGTGGCGGTCATGTCGCGTCCGTGGACGAGCTATGTCGAAGCCGAAGGGTTCCGCGACAACTATTTGAATCTTCTCCCGCTGCTGCACTACAATTACTCGGCCATTAACCCGGTGGCCGTGAAATCGCTGATGAAGGCTGTCGGACTGCCGGCTGGCGAACTGCGGCGGCCATTGACCGGTCTTGAAGGCGAAGCGCTCGCAAAGGGCATTCGCATCGTCCAGGATCTCGGTCTCGACAAGAAATATGGCTGGAAGCTGCAGCCCGCTTCGGCCTTGGCCGCTTGAGGCTCGGCCGATGGATCTCGGGATTTCCGGTCGGAATGCTATCGTTAGCGGCGCTAGCCGAGGCATGGGCAAGGCCGCCGCAATGGCTCTCGCTCGGGAGAATGTGGATCTGACCATCGTCGCCCGGACGCCCGAAACACTGCAGGCGGCAGCCGCAGAAATTCGAGCGGTTACCGGCGCCCGCGTCACCACCGTCGTCGGCGATATTACCACGCTTGCCGGTCGTGAAGCCGTTCTGTCTGTCTGCCCAAACCCGGACATCCTGGTCAACAACGCCGATGGCGAACTACCCGGTGATTTCCGCAACTGGTCTCGAGAGGACTGGTTGCGGGGCATCGACCGGATGATGCTGACACCGATCGACATGATGCGCCTGACCGTTGACGGAATGATGGAGCGCGAGTTCGGCCGTATCGTCAACATCGTGTCGCGGAGCGTCAAGATCGCCCAGGCCGAGCTTGGCATGTCGAATGCGGCGCGCTCCGGCCTCGTCGGTTTCGTCGCGGGCCTTGCTCGACAGACGATCGCCCATAATGTGACGATTAACAATATACTCCCGGGCATTGTCGCTTCGGATGGCCAGCGCCAGCACGTCGAGGTACTTGCTCAGGAAAGCGGTCGCTCTTTCGACGAAATATGGGCCGCCCGTGCGGCGCAGAATCCGGCCGGCCGCTACGGACGTCCCGAAGAAGTTGGCGCCTACATCGCCTTCCTCTGCTCGGCGAATGCCGGCTTCGTCACCGCTCAGAACCTGCTGATCGATGGCGGGCAATATCCCGGAACGTTCTGACGGCCGGAACCGGGCGGATTGCCTCCCGCGACTCGCCGCGAAGGATCCGCCGACACATACAATGACTTTCGACTGCATACATCCTCTTGGAGCCAGAAGGAATCCATCTATGAATCGCTTCGGAACAGCATTGCTTTTTCTTTCGATGACGCTGCCGGTGGCCGGCCTTGCCAAGGCGGACGACTACCCTAGTCGACCTGTGTCCATTGTCGTGCCCTATCCGCCGGGCGGTGCAGTCGATGGCGTTGCACGCGTTCTTGCCGCCACGCTTTCGGTCAAGACCGGCAAGACGTTCGTTGTCGATAATCGTGCGGGCGGTGCCGGCGGGGTGGTCGGTTCGTCCGATGTGGTCAAGGCTGCTCCCGATGGCTACACCCTGCTGCTGAATGCGTCGATCCATGTGGTCACGCCGCTGATCAACAAGAATGTGCCTTTCGATGTCGTCAATGACTTCACGCATATTAGCGGCATCGCGGCTGGCCCGCTGCTGATCACCACCAATCCGTCGGACAAGGCGAACACGCTGAAGGAATTCTTCGCTGAGGTGAAGGCGGATCCGGATTCCTACAACTTCGCCACCTCCGGTTATGGCTCTGCCGGCCACTTGGCTGTGGAAGTCCTGAAGGGTGAAGCCGGCGTCGATACTGAAGTGGTCACCTACAAGGGAGCCGGTCCGGCACTTACCGACATGATTGGCGGCCAGGTGCAGCTGATCGCCGACCCGATCCTGTCGTCCCTGCCGCATGTCAAGGCAGGCCGGCTGAAGCCGCTCGCCGTGACCAGCCTGACCCGCTCGCCCCTGGCGCCGGATGTCCCGACCGTTGCCGAGAGCGGCATGCCTGCATTGGAAATGCTCTCCTGGTACGGCGTCTGGGCACCGAAGAATCTTGATCCAAAGGCGGCGGAATATCTCGGCAAGGTCCTGCAGGACGTTGTCACCTCCACCGAATTCAAGGACAAGCTGACGGTCTTCGGTTTCGAGCCGATGTACAAGAACAGCGCCGATCTGAGGGCGTTCGTGGTTGACGAGACACAGCGTTACAGCAAGATCGTCAAGACAGCCGGCATCAAGGTGGAATGAAGATGACGAAGGCTCCGAAAACCATGCAACATTCGGAGCCTTCGGCAGACCGGCGCCATGTCGGAACCCATTGGGGGTTCTACAGTCATGATGGCTTAGATGGCGCCATTCGTCCGATGGCGGGCGATCCCGATCCCGTTCGATTCGGTGGGGAGCTTCCAGCCGACAGGCTAGCGCCGTGCCGCATTCTCAGGCCAGCGGTCAGGCGATCCTTCCTTGAAAAGGGACCGGGCTATCGTGCCGGGCGGCGGGGAGCCGAGGCTTTCGTCGAGGTCTCCTGGGACGAAGCACTCGAACTGGTCGCCGGCGAAATTCGCCGCGTCAGGGACGAGCACGGCAACGGCGCGATTTTTTCCGGCTCCTACGGCTGGTCGAGCGCCGGACGATTTCATCATGCGCAAAGCCAGCTGAAACGCTTTTTCAACATGAACGGCGGTTCCGTCCGTTCCGTCCAGAGCTATAGTTATGCCGCCGGCGAAATCATCCTGCCGCACGTCATTGGTTCCACCGATGGGTTGATCACCGGCCACAGCCCATGGAGCCAGATCGTCGGTCATGCGGATCTGATCGTGATGTTCGGCGGCACGCCGCTTCGCAACGCTCAGGTCAATGCCGGTGGCGTTTCCCGCCATGAAACCCGCCAGGGTCTGCTTGATTGCAAAGAGGCAGGCGCCCATTTCATCAACATCGGGCCCGTCCGGGATGACGCCGCAGGCGAGCTCGATGCCCAATGGATGGCTCTGAAACCCGGGACGGACGCCGCCCTGCTGCTGGCCATCGCCCACGTGCTGATCCAGGAGAATCGTCACGACACGGGTTTCATCGATCGTTACACCGTCGGCTTCGAGACATTGCGGGATTATCTGTTCGGAAAGGTGGACGGCGTCATCAAGGATGTCGCCTGGGCAGCCGGCATTACCGGCCTTGGAGCGCAGGACATCCTCACCCTTGCCCGCAATATGGCCTCGCGAAAAACCTTCATCATGATGGCATGGGCGCTGCAACGCGCCGACCATGGCGAACAGGCCTATTGGGCGGTTATCGCGGTCGCATCGCTGCTGGGTCGCATCGGTCTGCCCGGCGGAGGATTTGGTTTCGGTTATGCATCCGTATCGGGTATTGGCCAGCCGGCGCCGGCCGTGAAATGGCCGTCGCTACCGCAAGGGCAGAATGCAATTTCTGACTACATTCCGGTCGCGCGGATTGCCGACATGCTGCTTTCTCCGGGAACGGAATACGACCATAATGGCAATAAACGAATCTATCCGGAAATAAGGCTGATATATTGGGCCGGTGGCAATCCTTTTCACCATCATCAGGATCTTCATCGGCTGGTCGAAGCTTGGCAGAAGCCGGAAACGATCATCGTTCACGAACACTGGTGGAACGCCAACGCCCGGCATGCCGACATCGTGTTGCCGGCCGCGACGTTCCTGGAACGCGACGATCTGGTTGCCAGCGGTCGCGACAGTTTTCTCGGATATTCGACACACACGACGGCACCACCTGCGGACGTATTCTCGGATCACGAGATCCTGCGCCGCATCGCGAAAAGGCTGGGGACTGAAGCGGCATTCACGGATGGATTGAGCGAATCCGAATGGCTGGAGAAGCTTTATGCCGAGGCGCAGGCGAACGCCGCGTTGCGCGACATTTCCCTACCTGATTTTCCCACGTTCCGGAATACGGGACTGATCGAGGTGGAAAGCCAAAACGCGGACCGGCCTTTCCTTGCCGCGTTTCGTGCGGACCCGGTTGCCCATCCGCTGTGCACGCCGTCCGGTCTGATTGAGCTTTCCTCGGAGCTCATTGCCGGCTTCGACTATGCCGATTGCCCCGGTCACCCGGCGTGGGTGGAACCGGTCGAATGGCTTGGGAGCAAACTGGCGGCCATCTATCCACTGCATCTCCTGTCCTGCCAGCCGCATGACAAGCTACACAGCCAGTGGGACCATGCAGCGCCGTCGCGCCGGACCAAAAGCGGCGGTCGTCAGCCGGTGCGCATTCATCCCGACGACGCCTCGGCTCGCGGCCTGGCGCAAGGCGAGGTGGTGACCATTTCCAACGCCCGCGGTGCGTGCCTGGCGGTCGTTGCCATTACCGATGCCGTCATGCCCGGCGTCGTGCAGTTGGCGACGGGCGCCTGGTTCGATCCCGCGGATCCCTCGAAGCCGGGTTCGCTGGAGCTGAACGGCAATCCGAACGTACTGACGCCGGATCATGGGACCTCCCGCCTCACGCAGGGGCCAAGCCCGAACTCGTGCCTTGTCGAGATTTCCCGCTTCATCGGCAAGCCGCCGGAGGTGCGAGCCTACCGCCCGCCGGATCTGGCTCCCGACCCGCGATCGAAAGCGTCCAACGGAAAGGAATGCCCATGACCTCACGTCTCAATCCGCAATTGATTGCAGGGCTCCTGTTCGTATTGATCGGCGCCGCTTTCTTGTTGGGCAGCCTCGATCTCTCCTATGGTACCTGGCGTAAAATCGGTCCCGGTGCATTTCCGGGCCTGGTAGCCTCGGCCCTGATCGCCATGGGCCTTATCGTCGCCTTTACGGCAGAAAAACATGACACCGGTAAAGAGCGACCGAGCCTTTATTCCTCGAAGGTCACGTTCATCATTGCAGCGATCGTGGTGTTTGGACTGGTCGTTCGCGGCGGCGGATTGCTGCCAGCGGTCTTCTGTTGCTGCTTTATCTCCTCGTTTGCCTCACGTCCTTTGCAGCCGGTGAAATCAGCCTTGTACGGGCTCGGACTCGGTGCGGCCTGCAGCCTTGCCTTCATCAAGGGGCTCAGCATGCCGCTTGCCATCATCGGTCCCTGGTTCGGGTATTAAGGAAGATCACATGGAGACGCTCAACGCCCTGCTGCTCGGCTTTGACCAGGCAATCCTGCCGACGAACCTGTTCTGGTGCCTGATCGGCACGCTGCTCGGGACCCTCGTCGGCGTCCTGCCGGGCCTCGGGCCTGCCGCGACCATGGCCATCCTCCTGCCTTTCACCATCGGACTTGAACCGGTGACATCGCTGATCATGATGGCCGGTATCTATTACGGTGCGCAATATGGCGGGTCGACGACAGCCATCCTTCTCAATCTTCCCGGCGAAGCATCATCTGTGGTTACGGCGATAGACGGCTACAAGATGGCCCGCAACGGACGCGCGGGCGTGGCACTGTCGACAGCGGCGATCGGCTCCTTTTTCGCCGGCACCGTCGCAACGCTGTTGCTGGCATTGTTTGCACCTTCGCTTGCCGAAATCGGATTGCTGTTTGGCCCCGCGGAGTACTTTTCGCTGATGATCCTGGGGCTTGTCGCCTCGGTTGTGCTTTCGCGTGGATCGCTGCCGAAGGCGCTTGCCATGGTCTTCATCGGCATACTGGTCGGTCTTGTCGGCCAGGACGTGCAAACGGCCGTGCCGCGTTTCACGCTCGGTCTTGAAGAGATGTCGGGCGGTATCAATTTCGTCGTTGTGGCAATGGGATTATTCGGCATCGGCGAGTTGATCAAGGATCTGGAAACCCCGGAAAGCCGCACGGCCATCAACGCACCGTTCTTCTCGATGATCCCGTCGCGGGAAGACTGGCGGCGGATGGTTGCGCCGATTCTTCGTGGTACGGGGATCGGTTCCGTGCTGGGACTTCTGCCGGGCGGCGGCGCGCTTCTCGCCGCCTTCGCTGCCTATGCCATCGAGAAACGCGTTGCCAACCCGCCCGAAGGTTTCGGTGGTGGTGCGATCGAAGGCGTAGCAGCGCCCGAGAGCGCCAACAATGCCGGTGCACAGACGTCGTTCGTCCCGCTGCTCACGCTCGGTCTACCGGCCAATGCCGTCATGGCCTTGATGTTCGGTGCCCTGATCATGCAGGGTATCGCACCGGGCCCGACGCTGATTTCCGAACATCCGGATGTGTTCTGGGGCGTCATCGTGTCGATGTGGGTTGGCAATGTCATGCTGTTGGTCTTGAACCTGCCGCTGATCGGCGTCTGGACGCGCTTGCTGACGATGCCTTTCCACTATCTCTTTCCGGCTATCGTGGTGTTCTGCTCGATCGGCGCATTCTCGCTCGGCAATTCGGTATTCGATCTGTGGCTGCTCGGAGCCTTCGGCGTCGCCGGCTACATCTTCGCCAAGCTTGATTGCGATCCGGCACCACTGGTAATGGGCCTCATTCTCGGGCCGATGATGGAGGAGAATTTCCGCAGGGCGATGTTCCTCGCACGTGGCAATCCCAGCGTTTTTGTCGATCGTCCGATTTCAGCAGGCTTGATTGTCCTGGCTGTGCTCGCCATCACCGTGGTCGCCCTGCCGAAGATCAAAGCCGTCCGCGAAGAGGCATTTCAGGAATGAGCCGGCTTATTCCCGTCACGAAGAGTGAAACGCCATGCATGTAGTGGTCATCGGAGCGGGTATCGTCGGTGCATCGACGGCACTCGAGTTGTTGAAGGACGGGCACGAGGTCACCGTCATCGAGCCGGAACAGCCCGGGGGGCGCCACGCGGCAAGCTATGGTAACAGCGGCTGGCTGAGCCCTGCCTCGATCATCCCGATGTCGGTGCCCGGTCTCTGGAAGAAGGTACCGGGTTATCTTGCCGATCCTTCCGGGCCGCTGACCATCCGCTGGCGGCATCTGGCACGCCTCGCGCCTTGGTTGCTGCGGTTCATGCTGGCCGGTTCGACTGGATCCAAGGTCGAACGGACCGCAAGAATTCTGGCGAGCCTCCTGCACGATGCTCCATCCCGGCATGTGGCACTGGCGGAAAAAATCGGACGGCCGGACCTAATCCGGCGCAAGGGTCTGCTCTACGTTTACCAGGATCGCGCGGCTTTCGAGGCAGAGGCTTTTGCGTGGCGCCTGCGACGCGACAACGGCGTTTCCTATCGAGAGCTATCCTCGGCCGAACTGCACGAACTCGAGCCGAATCTTTCACCCCGCTATTCCTTTGCTGCCTTCGTCGAGGATGGAGGTCATTGCGTGGATCCGGGAGGCTATGTCGCAGCGATGGTGGATCATGCGGTGGACCTCGGCGCCCGGCGCATCAACGCGAGGGCGACCGGTTTCAATCTTACCGGCAGCCGGCTTTCCGGTGTCCGGACAGAGGCGGGCAACGTGGCGTGCGACAAGGCCGTCATCGCTGCCGGAATACATTCGAAAAAGCTTGCGGCGCTGGCCGGTGACACAATCCCGATGCAGAGCGAGCGCGGTTACCACGTAGTCGTCCCCTATCATCTGGCCAAAGGGGAGATGCCGATCATGCCGAGCGACGGCAGGATGGGCAACAATCCGACACTTGCCGGACTTCGCATTGCTGGACAGGTCGAACTGGCAAGTGTCGAGGAAAGACCGAACTGGACCCGCGCCGGCATTCTGCTGAAACACGCGAAGGGAACCTATCCGGCACTGTCGAATATATCCGAGGACAAGAGCATCGACCGGTGGATGGGGCATCGTCCCTCGACTGCGGACGGCCTTCCGGTGATCGGGTTTTCGAGGTCTTCCGAAGATATCGTTCATGCGTTTGGCCACGGTCATGTCGGCCTTGCGGCCGGGCCGGTTAGCGGCGCGCTTGTTGCAGGACTGATCGCTGGGCGCGAATGTGCCATCGATCTATCAGCGCTATCCGCCACCCGTTTTCGCTGATCTGCAATCTGGATGATCTGTCCCGCAGGTGTCCGCTACCCGGCGTCGGCCGTTATGGCTTTCTAGGCGGGTCGTCCAGGACGCATCAACGCTTCTCACATGGCACCCCCTGGAGCCATGACGGGTGGTGCGTCATGAGCAGCGGCCGAAACTCGATGGGGCCTGATCGTCCCGGGCGTATTCCGGACCTGAGCCGGTCCATCAAAAGTTCGTCTGACCCCATCGGCGGCCCGATCGTGTTACGCAACGTTACCGTATCACGCGACTTGATCTGCAAAAGCGCGCGGCGGCATTCGAAATACCGAGCGCAAATATGGACCTCTCGAAGATCAAGACCCTGATCGACTTTGTCGGTCGATCGAGCATTTCCGAACTCACCGTGACCGAGAAGGACCTGACGGTTCGAATCTTCCGGTCGCAGCCGACGGCGGGGGAGACCTCCGCCGATTTGGCTCGGGGACAACAGCCGGTTGCAGGTGCGTCGATCACCTTGGGGCCTGATGAACTGCCGACTATCGGCCAGGCGTCGGTCATTTCCGTAAAAGCGCCGGTCTCCGGCGTGCTGCATCGCAGCTCGGCACCGGGCGAGGAGCCGTTCGTCAAGCTTGGAGATGAGGTGACGGATGGGCAGACTCTCTTCATTATTGAAGCGATGAAGGTCTTCAACAAGATCGCCGCGCCGCGGTCAGGGCGTATTGTCAGCCTGACCGAAGTCGACGGCGGCGAAGTCGAGACGGGTGATCTGCTCGCGGAGATCGCGTGATGCCGGAGACATTCGACAGTCGCCCGCGTTTCGATACGGTTCTCATTGCCAATCGTGGGGAGATCGCGACCAGGATCCAGAAAGCCTGCCGGCAGCTGGGCCTCAAGACCGTCGTTGTCTATTCCGAAGCGGATCGGCAGGCGCCCTATGGCAAGACCGCCGATAGCGCCCTGTGCATCGGCCCATCGAGCGCGGCAAAAAGCTACCTCAACAAGGATGCTCTTCTTCTGGCGGCGCGGTTGACTGGGGCTGGCGCCATCCATCCCGGTTATGGTTTTCTCTCGGAAAATGCCGCATTCGCCGATGCCGTCGAAAAAGCGGGACTGGCGTTCATCGGTCCGAGCGCGTCGTCAATCGAGGCGATGGGCGACAAGATCTCGGCAAAGAGGGCAATGATCGCAGCCGGAGTTCCTTGTGTCCCGGGGCCGGATACGGCGCTTGCCGACGATCCGGCCGCCGTCGAGCGCCTGGCCCTGGAGATCGGTTATCCCGTCATCATCAAGGCTGCCGGGGGCGGCGGCGGGCGGGGCATGCGTCTCGTGCCGGAGGCCGGTCTGCTGCAAGAGGCGGTCGCGCTCACCCGGGAGGAGGCGCGGCAAGCTTTCGGCTCGCCGTCGCTCTACATGGAAAAATTCCTTCAGCATCCGCGTCATATCGAGATTCAGGTCCTTTGCGACACCCATGGCAATGCAATCTGGCTCGGGCACCGGGATTGCTCGATGCAGCGCCGCCATCAAAAGGTCGTGGAAGAGGCGCCGGCACCCGGGATATCGCCGGATGTGATCCGGCTCGTCGGGAGAGCCTGTGTCGAGGCCTGCCGCCAGATCGGCTACCGTGGCGTCGGAACTTTCGAATTCCTCTACGAGGATGGCGCTTTCTATTTCATCGAGATGAATACCCGGCTTCAGGTCGAACATCCGGTCACCGAAATGACAAGCGGGATCGACATCGTGCAAGCGCAGATCAAAGTGGCTCAGGGCGATCCGCTCGAACTGGCCCAGGCTGACGTTAAATGCGCGGGTCACGCCTTCGAATGTCGCATCAATGCCGAGGATCCCGATACTTTCTTGCCGTCAGCCGGTATCATCACCAGTCTCGCCCTTCCCGAAGGGACCGGTATACGGGTCGATACCCATATCCATGCGGGGTACAAGGTACCACCCTATTACGACTCGCTGATCGCCAAGCTGATCGTTCATGCGCCGACGAGGGCGGAGGCGATGGCAAGGATGCGCGAGGCGCTTGCCGAGACGCGAGTGGACGGAATTTCCACGAATATTCCCTTCCTGCGTGCGCTCTTCGAGGACAGCGCGTTTGCGCGAGGCGAGACGGATATCCACTATCTCGAGCAATGGCTGAAACAACGGAGAGCGTCATGAGCGGGATCGATTTTAGCGATCCCGCGACGATCGCGTTCCTCACCGATGCGCTGACGGCTGCCGGGGTGAGCGGGCTCGAAATATCCAGGCCCGGCGGACAGTTACGCATCGTCATTGCGACGGGGAATGAAGCCAGGATCGATGTGTCCGCGACCTCTCAACCGGCCCCGACGGCTCAGCCGGTGGTGATCGTCAGGGCGCCGATGGCCGGCCATTTTTACCCGGGCAGCCCATTGCGCTCGGCAGCCGCCGATCGTCTGCCGCGAACGGTTCCCGCCGCAGACATCCTCGGCTTCCTTCGCGTCGGCCCCGTCCTGCTTCCACTTTGTGCCGGCCGCGCAGGCATATTGACCAAGCAGCTTGCCGAACCCGATGCGCTGGTCGGCTTCGGCGATCCGCTGTTCGAGATCGAGCCTCAATCATGATTGCCACATTGAACAACCACACGCCGTTGCGCGAAATCGTATCCGCCGCCCAAGGCCGTGCTCGCGTTTCCTCGATCGGAGCCCGGTCCTTCCTGCTCGAAGCACCGGGAGAATTCGATCTCGCCGCGCAGCGCCGGATCTGGGCGCTGTCCCAGGCGGTCGGAGGCTGGCCGGATATCGCGGAAATCGTTCCGGGAATGACCAACCTTCTGACGATATTCCAGGAGGCGCCGCAGGATCCCGAGGCCGTCGTAGTGCGGCTGCTGGAGGCGTGGGACAATGCCCGCAGCATCGATCTGGATGGAAAGACGATCGAAATCCCTGTTCACTACGGCGGGGAGCATGCGGTGGACCTGCCTGCGCTTTGCGACATTGCCCGCCTCAGCGACCGTGAGATCGTCCGTATTCATCACGAAGCGACCTACCGTGTTTTTGCCTTGGGCAGCGCTCCGGGCTTCGGTTATCTGCATGGCCTGGATCCGCGCATCTACATGCCGCGAAAGACCGTGCCGTCGCTGAAGATGGCGAAGGGCTGCGTGACCATTGGCGGCATGCAGACCGGCGTTGCGATGCTTACCGGCCCGAACGGCTGGAATTCCATAGGTTTCGCAGAACTGCAGATGTTCGACCCGGCGTCGCCCAAGCCGGCGATGATGGCGCCGGGCGATACGGTGCGGTTCGTGCCGGCAAGGATCGAGCTATGATCGAAATTGTGGAAACCGGCCCGTTCAATACGGTCCAGGATCTCGGACGGCCAGGGTATCGCGATATCGGCGTTTCGGCCAGCGGCGCGATGGATCCGCTCGCCATGAGGATAGGTAATATTCTTGTCGGGAATGACGAGGGCGCGGCCGGGATAGAGGTGCAGACCTTTCCGTTCAGCCTGCGTTTCGACCGCCGGACCGTCTTCGCAGTTACGGGCGCCGACGGCGATCCGCTACTGGATGCGTTGGAATTGCTTCCCTGGTGCGCCTATACGGCGGAGGCCGGACAGGTGCTCGAACTGAAGCATCCTCCGACACTTGCGCGCGCCTATGTTTCCATCGGCGGGGGGCTGGATGTCCCGTCGGTGATGGGGTCGCGCAGTACATCACTGCGCGGCAGCTTTGGCGGCAATGCCGGCCGGCCACTGGAAAAGGGCGATCGGATCGCGTTCGGTAACAGCACCGACCTTGCCCCCGTGCCGGCGAACGGCTTGGCCGTCATCGAGCCCGCCGTGGCGCTCCGGGAGGTCTTTCCGGATCTCGTTGACGGCGCCCTGCCGGTCCGTGCCCTGCCTGGTGGCGAGCATGCCCTGTTTCCCGATGACGGCGACGCCTTCTGGAGCCAGACCTGGAAGATTTCTTCCCGCAGCGACCGCACTGGCTATCGTCTGTCGGGCGAGCCCATCAAACCGACGGCGTCGATTGAGATGCGTTCTCATGGGATCGTGCCCGGTGTGATCCAGGTTCCGCCCGGTGGGGAGCCCATTGTCCAGATGAGCGATGCGAACACAGCGGGTGGCTATCCGAAGATCGCCGGCGTGATCGAATGCGACCTTTGGCGGCTTGGCCAGGCCCGCATAGGCAGCCGCTTGCGGTTCGTGCGGTCCACGCATGCGGAGGCGCGCGCGGTGGAGCAGGCGGTTGCCCGCTATGTCGAAGACGTCCGGACCACATCAGGGATGGTCAAACGCGCCTTGAGGGCGATGGCCTGAAATACGATCGGTCAAAGGGAGTTGCCGGTGAAAATCGATCTGAATTCCGACATGGGCGAAGGGTTCGGCCCTTATCGGCTATGCGACGACGAGGCGATGATGAAGGTCGTGTCGTCGGCCAATATCGCTTGCGGTTTCCACGGTGGCGATCCGGATACGATGGCGCGCATGGTGCGGCTTGCCAAGGCGAACGGTGTCGGCATCGGCGCACATCCGGGCCTGCCCGACCGGCTTGGCTTTGGACGGCGCGAGATGCCTTTCCAGGCGGATGAACTGCGCCAGCAGATGCTCTATCAGCTTGGCGCCCTCAAGGCGATCGCCGCGAGCGAGGGCGTTGCCGTCAGGCATATCAGTTTCCATGCCGCCATGGGCAATATGGTCAACCGCGATCCTGTCCTCGCCGATTTGATGATGGATGCAATTGCCGCAGTGGACACGAGCCTCGTCGTGTTCGTGACGCCCGACAGCGAAATAGAGCAGGCGGCCAAACGCGCACGGTTGAAGACGCTCGCTCTCTTTCTGGCCGACCGGGCCTATGATGCCGCCGGCAGGCTTGTTGCCCGCGGCCTCCCCGGCGCTGTCATCAAGGATGAGGCTTCGGTGCGGGCGAGGGTGCGCCGCTTTCTTCTCGACGGAACCGTCGAAACCATCGACGGAGGCGTCATAGCGATGCCGGCGCGGTCGATCCTCGTGCACAGCGACACACCGGGTTCCCTTGAGCTTGCGCATATCGTCCGAAGCGAGATCGAAGCCTCCGGCGCGATGCTCGCGCCGGCTGCCGACCTCGCGCTTTAACGCATCCCGACCGCCAGGCCGGCGGTCTCCGTTCCAATTCGTATCGAAAGATCATGTCGATGTCTTCTACCGCCGATCGCCTGAAAAACGTCTCCATATCCGCCTCAGCCGCCATGACCCAGCGCGCCCGGGAACTGGCCGCAAAGGGTATCAAGGTTGTCAGCCTCTCCTCCGGGGAGCCGGACTTCCCGACGCCGCTGCATGCCATCGAGGCGGCCCATGCCGCCGCACTTGGCGGTGATACGAAATATCCGCCGATGGATGGTACGCCGGCGCTCAAGGCGGCGATCAGCCGGAAGTTCAAGCGGGACAACAATCTCGACTACGATGCCAGCCAGATCGTCGTATCAGCCGGCGGCAAGCAGGTGATCTTCAACACGATGCTCGCAACCTGCAATCCCGGCGACGAAGTCGTCATTCCAACGCCCTCCTGGGTCAGCTATGCCGACATCGTCAAGTTCGCCGGTGGCATTCCTGTGGCCGTACCCTGTTTCGAGCAGGCCGGCTTCAAACTGCGCCCCGAGGATCTGGAAGCTGCGATCACGCCGCGTACCAAATGGCTGATCCTGAACTTTCCCAACAATCCGACCGGTGCGGCCTGCTCGCGCGCGGAAATGGAGGCGATCGCGCAGGTCATGCTGCGCCATCCGGATGTCTGGATCCTGACCGACGATATCTACGAACATCTGGTCTATGACGGTTTCGAATTCTGCACCATCGTGGATGCTGAGCCCAGGCTCTATGATCGCGTCCTGACCATGAACGGGGTCTCGAAGGCCTATGCCATGACCGGCTGGCGGCTCGGTTACTGCGCCAGCGGCTCAAAGGAGCTGATCGCTGCGATCAGCAACGTCAACGGCCAGAACGGCGGCGGCATCAGCACGGTCACGCAGGCGGCCGCCATCGCGGCGCTGAATGGGCCTCAGGATCTCCTGAAGGAGCGAGCTGCGATCTACAAGCAGAGGCGCGATTTCGTGCTGGACCGGCTGTCGCAGGTGGAGGGATTGCGTTGCCACAAGCCCGAGGGCGCGTTCTACCTCTATCCCAACATCTCCGGTTTGATCGGCAAGACCAGCAAGGGCGGGCGGAAGATCGAGACCGACATCGACTTCGTCATGGCCCTCGTGGACGAACATCATGTGGCGACGGTGCAAGGCGCAGCTTACGGCATGAGCCCCCATTTCCGCATTTCTTACGCAACGAGCATGGAAATGCTGGACGAGGGATGCGCGCGAATCGCCCAGTTCTGCTGGGACATGCGCTGACGATTGGTCCGATGATCCGGCGCGGCTGCCTCGTGCCGGAACTCGCCTTACGTCCTCAGCCGCGCGGTCAGCTCGATAAGGATATCCTTGACCGCCAACGCCGGCTCAGACAGCGAGTTCTGCTCGGCAATGCAGAGCGACAGGGTTTCCTCGATCCGCGGGGAAACGAGCCGGCAGATCAGCGGCTCGCCTGATTCCGTCACGATACGGTCGGCGATGGCTTTCGGCATGATGGTCGCTCCGAGACCGCTGCCCACGGCGCGCGCCAAAGTCCTTACGATTTCAACTTCCGCCACGACCTTCAGGTTGATCCGGCTGCGCGTGAAGGCGGTGTCGACCGCACGGCGAACGAAGTTGTAAGCGGGCGGCATCAGAAGCGGCAATCCGTCGAGAGCGGCAATCGGAATGGGCTTGTTATCCGATTCGATCGCGAAATCGCGGTGGGCGACGAGATAGAACTCCTCGCTGAGGATAGGCTCGAACCGCACACCCTTGATCGGCCCGGCCCCGTGGATCAGCGCCATTTCCAGCCGGCCGTTCATGATCATCTGACTGTAGGTCTGGCCGACGCTTTCTGTGAGATGGAGCAGGATGCCGGGATGGCGCCTACGCGTTTCGGCCAGCAGGTCGACGGACAACGTGGCGGCACTGCTGAACGGCACGAGCCCCACGGAAACGCGCCCGGCAAGTGAGTTGCCGGCGGCGGAGGCGTCCGCCTGCGCCTGTTCCATCTGGCGAAGAATGATCTGCGCATGGCGGTACACCGCATGCCCCGCATCGGTCATGCTGACGCCCTGCTGGCTGCGGATCAGCAGCTTCTGGCCGAAATGCTCCTCCAGCGCCGCCAGCTGCTGGCTGAGCGCGGGCTGCGCGATATGCAGCAGGTCGGCGGCGCGCGTGATGCTGCCGCTGTCGACGATCACTATGAAGGATTTGAGGCGTCTGATGTCCATTCGGGTTTTTGTCTTTTGTCCTGAGCAGACGCATGTTTGCAGACGCGATCTTCTTTTGCAACGCCGCCGACTGCGATCTCGCCCGGTGACCGTCACCTACCGACATTGCGGAGCCGAGCCTCCATAGCCGTTGCTTATTGCTCCACAAATAATCGGTCTTAGGCAAGGGATTAAAGGTTCGCTACTGTCATTCGCAACAACAAGGGGATCCGAATGCCATTCTCCGATTACAAGACCGCACTGGTTACCGGCGCTTCCTCCGGTATCGGCGCCGCTGTGGTGGAGCGGCTTCGCCGTGAGAATATCGAGGTCCACGCGATCGCCCGTAGCGGCGATGCTCTGCGGGATCTGGCCAAACGCACGGGCTGCATCGCTCATGTCATCGACGTTACCGACCGCCCGGCACTCGCCGAACTCGCCGGTCGCGTCGAGTTCGATATTCTTGTCAACAATGCCGGCGTCGACCGGCCGAAGAAATTCCTGGAAGCGGACGAGGGCGATATCGACCTCCTCGTTGATGTCAATCTCCGTGCGGTCCTGCACATCTGCCGTCTGATCGTGCCGGGAATGGTCGCTCGCGATCGAGGCCATGTCATCAACATTTCCTCGATCGCCGGCAACTACAATTTCGGCGGCAACTCCATCTATCACGCCGTCAAAGCCGGCGTCGCCATGCTGTCAAACCAGCTGCGCATCGACGCGTTCGGCAAGCGCGTGCGGGTGACGGAAATCTGCCCCGGGCGGGTCGCGACGGACATTTTCAATCACGTGCACGGCGACGATCCCAGTGTCCGGGAAAGGTTCATCGATGGTTTCGAGCTGCCCCAGGCAGCCGATATCGCCGAAGCGATAGCGTTTGCGATCGCCGCGCCGGTCGCGGTCAATATCGGCCACATGGAGATCACGCCGACATTGCAGGTCATGGGCGGCCTGCAGACGGCCCGGCCGCAGCTTGCACCGGCAGGTCCGGACATTTCCAAGGAGCCGGGGCGGTGAACGGGTTCGATCTCTCGGCTATTCTGAGGAACCCCGAATATACCGCGATGCTCTTGCACGGCATCGAGATGACCTTTGTCATCTATATCGGGTCGTGGCTGCTGGCCATGACGCTCGCGCTCCTGCTTCTGTGCATCCGGTTTTCACCGCTCCGCTTTGGCGGCAGGGCCGTGGCCGCCTATGTCTCCTACCATCGCAACGTGCCGACCCTCGTGCAGCTGATGCTGTGGTATTTCGGCATATTCACCCTGTTTCCGCCAGGCCTGACCTCCTGGCTCGCGGCACACAATGCCGAAACGATCTTCGCCGTCATCGGCCTCGGCCTGTGCCAGGCAGCCTATTTCAGCGAGGACCTGCGGTCCGGCCTTCGCTCCGTAAGCCCGGGCCAGATGGAAGCCGCGAAAGCTCTCGGGCACAGCTATGTCTCGGCGATGCGCTTCGTAATCATGCCCCAGGGCGTGCGCAATGCGTTTCCTCCGCTCATCAACCATAGTGTTTCCCTGTTCAAGAACAGCAGTCTCGCCATCGTCATCGGTGCGTCGGAACTGACGCACGCCGTGAAGGAAGTCGAGAACCTGAGCTTCCGCACCTTCGAAATCTACCTGGTCGGCACGGTTCTTTACCTGTTCTTCTCGCTCCTGATCATGGGCGCCGGCGCCTATCTCTCGATGCGTGCCGATCCGGTCCGGAGTGCACGCGCATGATCAACGATGTCATCGCCATCATCCAGGACTACTGGCTTCTGCTGCTGATCGGTCAATATCCGAACGGCCCGCTGGGCGGACTTGCAAATACGCTGATCCTGTCGGCGTTCAGCATCATGCTCGCTTTCCCTGTCAGCATTATACTTGCCTTGGCGCGGCTGTCGAAATGGCGGCTGCTGCGGTGGCCGGTCACGGGGCTTGTCTACGTAACCCGCGGCGTGCCGCTGCTGATGCTCATCCTCTGGAGCTATTTCCTCGTCCCGCTTTGGACGGGAGCGGACGTTCCGAGCTTCGTGACGATGCTGACCACGCTCGTCGTGTACCAGGGAGCTTTCCTCAGCGAGGTCGTGCGTGCCGGCATTGTCGCACTCGGCAGCGGCCAGATGGATGCCGCCCGCGCACTCGGACACAGCTCTCTCGGAGCGATGCGCTTCATCATCCTTCCGCAGGCGCTCTACAACATGATTCCGAGCATCATCTCGACCTTCGTCTCGACGATAAAGGATACGACGCTCGGATATGTCATCAATGTCCCGGACCTTACGTTCGCGGCAAGCCAGGTCAACAACCAGCTTCTGACGCAGCCCTTCCAGGTCTTCTTCATCCTCGCGGTCGTCTACTACGCGATCTGCTGGAGCCTGACGCATGTCGCCAACATCGTCGAGCGCCGCATCACGCGTCGCCGTGCAGGTCTGTCCGGCGGCGCGGCACCGGTGGAACTCGTGCCGGCCAAAATCATATCGGAGCAGCTATGAGCACCTCAGCAGCGGAGATCCAGCAGGTGCAGACGATCCGCCTTTCGGACGTTTGCAAAAGCTATGGCGACTATCCGGTCCTCAAGAATATCGAAGCGGAAGTCGCACGGGGCGAGGTTGTGGTGATCTGCGGGCCTTCCGGTTCGGGGAAGTCCACCCTGATCCGTACGATCAACCGTCTCGAGGAGATCAATAGCGGATCGATCACCCTCGATGGTCAGAACATTCATGCGGCAATGCGGACGAGGGAACTCAATCTGCTGCGCAGCCGGATCGGTTTCGTATTCCAGAACTTCAACCTGTTCCCGCATCTCTCCGTCGTCGAAAATGTGTCGATGTCGCCGATCCGCGTGAAGGGCGTGGCGGCGGATGTCGCCCATGACAAGGCGCTCAAGCTTCTCGAACGCGTCGGGCTTGCCGACAAGGCGCGGGCCTATCCCGGGCAGCTGTCGGGTGGCCAGCAGCAGCGGGTGGCGATAGCGCGCGCACTCGCCATGGAGCCCCCTGTCATGCTGTTCGACGAGCCGACCAGCGCGCTCGATCCGGAAATGGTGGGCGAGGTGCTGGCGGTCATGAAGAGCCTGGCATCCGAAGGCATGACCATGATCTGCGTGACGCACGAAATGGGCTTCGCCCGCGATGTCGCCGACCGCATCTGGTTCATCGATGCCGGACAGATCCTCGAAACGGCCCCGCCCGGGGAGTTTTTCAAGACCCCCCGCCATCCCCGTGCTCAGCGGTTCCTCGCCGATCTGCGCCATTGACATTCACGACCAACGACTAAAAACAAAGGAGAACAGCAATGAACTGGAAATTTGTAACTCTTACCGCCGTGCTGGCAGGTGCCTCGGCAGCCTTGCCGGCAAAGGCGGATCAACTCGACACGATCATGTCTGCCAAGACGCTTCGCTGCGCGACGTTTGCCGACGTGGTGCCTTTCGCAGCACCCGATCCGAAGACGCGCGAAATGGCCGGCTTCGACGTCGACCTCTGCAATGCGATTGCCAAGGAACTGGGCGTCAAAGCCGAAGTCAAGCCGGTCTCGGTCGAGGCGCGCGTGCCGGAAGTCAAGCTCGGCCGCGTGGACATCACGGTCGCAAATCTTGCCTATACGCTGAGCCGCGCGGAACAGATCCAGTTCAGCGATCCCTACTATCTCGCCAAGGAAATGCTGATCGTCCCGGCCGATGACCCCGGCAAGAAGAAGGCCGACTACGAAGGCCAGCGCATCGCCTCGACCAAGGGCTCGACTTCGGAAATGTCGATCAAGCTCAACAAGTCCGATCCGCTGACCTTCCAGGATACCGCATCCGCCTATCTTGCCGTCCAGCAGGGCAAGGCACGCGGCATGGTGGCGAACACGATGACGACGACAAAATTCGTCAACGAATCCAAGACCAAGGGCAAGGAAATGCGGATGATCGAGGATCCGATGCTGTTCCAGCCGATCGGCATCGGCATGGCAAAGGACAATCCGGCCCTGACGGCCAAGATCAACGAGGTGCTCCGCAAGCTCGATACGTCCGGCGAACTCAACAAGATCTGGGACAAATGGCTTGGCCCGAATACCGAATACAAGATGACGCGTAACGACAAGGTCGTGCCGCTTTCCGAACTGAAGTTCGACCCGATCCCCTGAGGTCTTTGGCCCAGGCACTCCATCCAATTGCAAATCACCGAAGACTGCAGGCGGCGGGACGTGTCCGCCGTCGGCCTAACCGTGGGAGGTTTCCATGATCCACATAAAAGATATCGCCGAACGGCCGAGCAACGCCGACATCGAGGCTCTTTCCAAATTTTCGCCAGCTACCATCCACGAAGCGCAGGGACGCCGCGGAGCGCTCTCCTCCCGCCTGAAGCCAGTGGATTACCGGATGAAGCTGTGCGGCCCGGCCTTCACGGTCAAATGCGCGCCGCGCGACAACATCATGCTTCAGCTCGCGATCAACTATGCAAAGCCGGGTGACATCATCGTCGTGTCCGCCGGCGAATACGAAGAGGCCGGCTCGTTCGGTGACGTTCTCGCCAATGCCTGCCTGGCAAAGGGTATCGGCGGCCTGGTGACTGACACGGGCGTGCGCGACACGCTGCAGCTGAGGGACCTCGGCTTTCCGGTCTTTTCCCTGAGCGTCTGCATCAAGGGCACCGTCAAGGAAACCATTGCGGCGGTGAACGATACTATCATCGTCGGGGGCGAGACGATCAATCCGGGCGACATCATCGTCGGCGATGCCGATGGGCTGGTCGTCGTCCGCCGCGCGGAAGCACAGGAGGCCGCAAGGCTTTCCGAGGCCCGCGAGGATGCCGAAGCCGGCTATATCGCGGCCTACAAGCAGGGCAAGTCGGTGATCGAGGTCAGCAATCTGGAGCCGGTACTGAAAGCCAAGGGTCTGATCGTCGATATCTGAACCCGGCCGCGATTGTCACGCAACGCGGCGGACTGTCTTTTTCGGAAAGAGGTTTGAATGACCTTCCCATTATTTGATTTGGCCGGCCGGCGTGCGTTGGTGACGGGTTCGTCGCAGGGCATAGGGCTGGCGCTTGCGCGAGGGCTTGCGCGGCATGGGGCTTCGGTCGTGCTGAACGGCCGCGACCCTGTGAAGCTTCAGGTCGCCGTCGATAGCCTGGAGAATGAAGGCTATGAGGCGAGGGCTGCCGACTTCGACGTTACCGATCCCGATGCCGTCAAACGCGGCGTCAACGCGATCGAGGCCGAAGTTGGTGCGATCGACATCCTGGTCAACAATGCCGGAATGCAGTTCCGCAGCCCGCTGGAGGAGTTTCCGGCTGATCGCTGGGAGCAGCTCATGAAGACCAACGTCTCCAGTGTCTTCTATGTCGGCCAGGCGGTGGCACGCCACATGATCGGCCGAGGGCAGGGGAAGATCGTCAACATCGCCTCGGTGCAGAGCGAGCTGGCACGCCCCGGCATCGCTCCCTACACGGCCACCAAGGGCGCGGTGAAGAACCTGACACGCGGCATGTGCGCGGATTGGGCAAAGCACGGCCTGCAAATCAACGCGATTGCGCCCGGCTACTTCAAGACACCCTTGAACCAGGCGCTGGTCGATAACCCGGAATTCTCGTCCTGGCTTGAGAAACGCACACCGGCAGCCCGCTGGGGCGATGTCGAGGAGCTCGTCGGGGCAGCGGTGTTTCTTGCCGGCAAGGCTTCCTCCTTTGTGAACGGACACACGCTCTATGTCGACGGCGGTATCACAACCTGCCTTTAGGAAAGCCCGCCACACGGGTATCGACAAACCATCATCTACATCACAATGGAGGAAATCGATGGCCAAGCCGGACATCCTGCTCGTCGGCCCCTACCCCGAATGGGATCTCGTTGAGCTGGAAGCGCAGTACAACGTGCGCAAGCTCTACGAGGCTGAAGATCGCGATGCATTCGTTCAGGATCATGCGGACGGCATTCGCGCCATCGCCACGCGGGGAGAGCTCGGCGCCTCTGCCGAACTGATCGCCAGGCTGCCTAAGCTGGAGATCGTCTCGGTCTATGGTGTGGGCTATGACGCAGTCAATCTCGACGCCTGCCGGGCGCGCGGCATTCGGGTCACCAATACGCCCGATGTCCTGACCAACGACGTTGCCGACCTTGGCGTCGCGATGATGCTCGTCCAGTCGCGCGGCATGATCGGCGCCGAGCGCTGGGTGAAGGATGGCAGCTGGGTGGAGAAGGGTCTCTATCCGCTGAAGCGTCGCGTCTGGGGCCGCAAGGCCGGAGTTCTCGGCCTCGGCCGCATCGGCTTCGAGGTCGCCAAACGCCTCAAGGGCTTCGACATGGACATCGCCTATAGCGACGTTGCCGAGAAGCCGTTTGCGGATGGTATGACGTTCATCGCCGATCCGGTGGAACTTGCCCGGCATTCCGACTTCCTGTTCGTGACGCTGGCGGCGTCGACTGTCACGCGCCATATCGTTTCGAGGAATGTGATTGCGGCGCTTGGCCCGGACGGCATGCTGATCAACATCTCGCGCGCATCCAATATCGACGAGGAAGCGCTGCTCGAGGCGCTCGAAAGCGGCGCGCTAGGATCGGCGGCACTCGATGTCTTCGAAGCCGAGCCGAAGCTCGATCCGCGTTTCCTGAAACTCGACAATGTGCTGGTGCAACCGCACCATGCGTCCGGCACGATCGAAACCCGCAAGGCCATGGGCAAGCTGGTGCGCGACAACCTTGCCGCCCACTTCGCCGGCGCCGCCCTGCCGACACCCGTTCTCTGAGGATACGCCCGTGAAAGCCGTCGTCATTCATGCCGCCAAGGACCTGCGCATCGAAGAGAGGGAGGTCGAGGACCTCGGCCCCGGACAGGTGGAGGTCGCCATCGAGGCGGGCGGAATTTGCGGTTCCGACTTGCATTATTATAACCATGGCGGCTTCGGTACGGTGCGTGTCCGCGAGCCAATGATCCTCGGCCACGAGGTTGCGGGGACGATTAAGGCGCTGGGGGAGGGGATATCGAGCCTTGCGGTCGGAGACCGGGTGGCGGTTTCGCCGAGCCGTCCGTGCAACGCCTGCGACTATTGCCTGAAGGGGCAGCAGAACCATTGCCTCAACATGCGCTTCTACGGTTCCGCGATGCCGATGCCGCACATCCAGGGTGCATTCCGCCAGCGTCTGGTTGCAGAGCAGTGGCAGTGCCACAGGATAGCGGATGGCGTCTCGATCAACGAAGCGGCGATGGCGGAGCCGTTCGCGGTAACGCTGCATGCGGTGGCCCGCGCCGGCTCGCTTGCGGACAAGCGAGTGCTGGTCACCGGCTGCGGTCCGATCGGGGCGCTGGCGATCATCGCTGCCCGTGCCCACGGTGCCCGAGAGATCGTCGCGACCGACGTCATGGGTGCGGTCCTCGACAAGGCGCTGGCGGTCGGCGCCGATCGGGTCATCGACGTCGCCAGCAATCCGGAACAGCTTATGGCCTATTCCGCAAACAAGGGCTATTTCGACGTACAGTTCGAGGCTTCCGGTAACGAACGCGCCGTACGCTCCGGCCTGGAAGTGCTCCGACCCCGCTCGACATTGGTCCAACTCGGCCTCGGCGGCGACGTCTCCATCCCGCAGAACATCGTGGTCGCCAAGGAAATCGAGATGAAGGGCACTTTCCGTTTTCACGAGGAATTCGGTCTCGCCGTGGACCTTATCGGCAAGCGCCGTGTCGATCTGAAGCCGCTGCTCACCGGCATCTTTCCGTTCGAGGATGCCGTGGAGGCTTTTGAGGCCGCCGGCGACAGAACCCGGTCAATGAAGGTGCAACTGGCTTTCTAGCAATCGAACCAGGGCCGACAGGATTGGCATTAGAGGAATTGAAACCGCACCTCTGCCAGGACAACAAGAGTAAGAGGCGGGTTTTGAGAAGCCGCCTCTTACATTCTCGAGTTCAATACCTGCAGAATTGGTTGCCCTTGACCTGCCGAGGCCCGGGCGAGAGTTCAAACAGTCTTTTTCTTGTACAGCAGTGTCGCCAGAGCGAGAAGGCAGCCCACCGCACCGACGGCCGCGAAGATGTAGAAGTTCCATTGCGGTGCAAGCCCTGCTCCCAGGACGGCACCGCCGATGGCGGGTCCGATCATGCCCCCGACGCGACCGATGCCCAGCGAAAAGCCAAGGCCGGTGCCGCGAATTTCGACCGGGTAGAGATTTCCGACCAGGACATTGGCTAGAATCTGCGTTCCGATCGTTCCGGTTCCAGCCAGCGCGACCAGACCGTAGACCTGAAGGCCCTGGCCTACCTGGGTCAACATCCAGATCGAGCATGCGCCGAGGAGGAACATTCCCGCCACGACCATCTTGACATTGCCAAGGTCGGCAATTCTCGCGCCGATCAGCAGACCGACTGCCGCGCCAAGATTGAGCGTGACGGAGAAGAGAAGGGCGGAACCGAGGTCGTAGCCCATCTTGTTCATGATGGTCGGCAGCCAGTTCACCATGCCGAAAGTAAGCAGAAGAGAACAGAAGTGGATGCCCCAGGCGTTCAGGGTCGGCAACAGACGGCCTTCGGAAAACAGCGACTTGATGCCTACCTGACGCAGAGCAGCAGGCCTTGGATTGGGATTGGGCAACCCATACTGATTGGCTATCCGATTGGCTTCTTCCTGGCGGTTCTTGGTCGCCAGCCATTCCGGCGATTCCGGAAGGAGGCGCAGGAACAGCGGAAGAAGCAGTATCGGTGCGCCGCCGATGATCATCAGCACGCGCCAACCGTAAGTCTCGATCAGCATAATCCCCAGAATGCCCGAGATGATGCCGCCGGCGAGATAGCCGAGAAGCGCGGTCGAGTAGGCCATGGCCTTGCGCTTGGGCGGAGAGAACTCGATGATCAAGGCGGTTACCGTCGGGAACAGTGCGCCCAGGCCAAGACCGGCGAGAAAACGGGTTCCTTCAAAAATCAGGAAGCTCGGAGCCAAACCGCTGCCGATCATCATCACCGAAAAACTCAAGAGGCTCCCGACTATGACTTTGCGGCGGCCGATCCTGTCGGCAAGGGTTCCGGCAATCAGGGCGCCGAGCAGCATGCCGAACAGGGTGATTGACGCGGCTCTTCCGACCATGCCGGGCGTCAGAGCCCAGCTTCCTTCTCGAAGCAATGAAGGTGCAACCGCACCATAAACGATAAGGTCATAGCCATCGAAAAGGATCAACAGGCCGCATAGGGCGATGATCATATTCGGGCTGCGGACGCGTTCCTTGGCGATAGCGACATCTTGTATGGTCATTTTTCCTCCCCACACATTTGAGTACAGGAAGTACACCCCCGCCATCGGCAGGCCAGCATCGATCCATGTACAAATCCTCCGGTTCGTCGTCGGCGTGTTTCCTCCCACACCGGACCATCATCCCGAAGACGAGATGATGCCATGACAACGAATGACGCGCCATTAAATACTTGCAGTTAAAATATTTGCAAGTGCAAATTTACTGGTCGCTGGTTTTTCCTTTGCCGGACATGGCCGGCAGATTGCTGTGCATCCGCCTCAACGCACTTTTCAGCGCGGTGACCTCCTCCTTGGACATGCCCTGCACAGCCGTGGCCTCGAGTTCCATAGCAAGCGGCATCAGCTTTTCAGTCAGTGCCTCCCCCTGTGGGGTCAACCGAACGATGACGATACGGCCATTATCCTCGGGACGGGTTCTCGAGACCAGCTTGCGTTTCGCCAGAGTGCCGACGAGCCGCGAGAGGGTGGAGATCTCAACCGAGACGACGTCGGCAAGGTCCCCAAGCGTGCTTTCCTTGCGCTCCCTCAACATTGCCAACACTCGATACATGGCGACGCTGAGATCGTTCTCGGCAATTCGCTGTGAGAAGACCTCGGCGATGCGCACGCCCGCACGGTTGAGCAGGTAGGGAACTGAATCGGTAAGTTTGTACATGTCTCAGTCTGCTGGCGAAATCTCGTGTGCGGCTGACCGCGGCTTGTTCCGACATGCACCTAAATGGCCCAAATGACAACACGAGCCGCTGGATCACTCCGCAAAAAGGAGCAGCAGTGAACGAGAAATTGCTCGCGGTCTAAAAATTTGCATTGACAATAGTTGCAGTTGCAATAATTTAACGCCAAGGAGACTCGGGAGGAACTCATGTCTGCCACAGCTACCGCCGGCTCTACGCCGGCAATTCCGCCTATCAGCGATGCGTTTCGCGCGACCATGCGCAGATTTCCGGCGACGGTTACCGTGATATCCGCCTGTCGTAATGGAGCCGACCACGGCATGACCGCAACGGCGGTGACATCACTTTCCATGGATCCTCCGTCGCTGATTATCTGCCTGAACAACCGCACTTACCTGCACGACATGCTGCTGGAAGTGCCGGAATTTGCCGTCAGCGTTTTGACGCACGAACAGGTTTCCGTATCGGAAGGTTTCAGCGGAAAGATCGCTCCGGAGCGTCGGTTCGAAGCGGCCGATTGGGTTCGTCACGAACGGGGCATGATGGTTCTGGATTCGGCCCATGCCGCTGTGATTTGCCGTCGCATGGGTGCCGTTCCCTATGGAACGCATACGATCTTCATCGGCCAAGTGATAGACACTCGTCTTTCCGACGATACCACCCCGTTAATGTATGAAAACTCGAATTATTGCGCGCCACAGCACGCACCTTTTACTTCCCATAACTGAAGGCAGTTCCATGAACAGTACAGCAGCCTTGTTTCCCGCTTCGATGCGGGCGGAAAACCCATGTCTTGCCAAGCGTATCGCGCCGGTTCTCGATGAGATCCGCGCCGCTGCTCGCGATACCGAGAAAGCGGGGCGCGTGCCGGCCCGCAATATCGACCTGCTGCGCGGCGTCGGGTATTTCGACATTGTTAAGCCTGGCCGTTTCGGCGGTGACCAGGGCTCCTTTGCAGAGCTCGTCGATGCCAATATCGAACTGTCATCGGCTTGCGCCTCGACCGGTTGGGTCGCGGGACTTCTCTCTGCGCATCAGTGGCTTCTTGCGATGTTCGACGAACGGGTGCAGCAGGAAGTCTGGAGCACGAACCCCGATGCACTTGTATGTGGTTCCTATGCGCCGACGCGCATGGCGGAGCGCGTGGAGGGCGGATTTCACCTTTCCGGCGACTGGGCCTTTGCGAGCGGTTGCGAAAATGCGCAGTGGGCACTGTGTGCTGCCATCATCCCGCCAAAAATCGAAGGAGAGCGGGCCGTCCCGTCCTTTCTCCTGGTGCCTGCAAGCGACTACACGATCGCGGAGACCTGGGATGTCGTCGGTCTGGCCGGTACCGGTTCCAAGAGCCTGATCCTGAAAGACGTCTACGTGCCCGAGCACCGTATCCTGGCCTTCCCGGATGCGACTACGGGCAGAACGCCGGGCGGGAGGGGATACGAGGGCATCGGGCTTTTCAACATTCCGCTCCTCATGGGGATTCCGTTTTGCCTCGGCAGCGCTGCCATCGGTGCCGCGAAAGGTGCGTTGACAAGCTATCTCGACCATATGGGCACGCGGATCACGCGCGGTGCGGTCGCCGGGGGCAACAACAAGATCGCCGAGTTTCCGACCATCCAGCTGAGGGTAGCAGAGGCATCGGCATCTATCGATGCAGCACGCGAGATCATGCTGCGCGACGTGGCATGGGCGCAGCAGTTGGCGCAGGCACGCGAAAACGGCACGGTCGAAATCACCGAGGAAGACAGAATTCTGGCACGGCGCACGCAGTCCTTCGCCGTCAACCTGTCCCTTCAGGCGGTCGAAGCCTTGAACGCCTCCACGGGTGGTCTCGGACTTCAAATGTCCAACCCCGTCCAGCGGGCATGGCGGGATGCGAATGCCGTCGGACGCCACATTTCGATGAACTGGGACGCCGTTGGGACCATGGTCGGCCAGCATCTCCTGGGCCTGCCGCCCAAGGGTCAGTACTGACCTGTACACGCCCATTCCAGATCTGAGACAGAAAAGAGAGAGTATCGTGCAAGGTAAAATAGCGCTTGAAGAACACTTCGCCATTCCCGACACGCTGCAGGATTCAGCAGGTTTCGTGCCCGGGGACTACTGGACGGAACTATCGGCCCGCCTTCTGGACATACAGGACAAGCGCCTGCGGCTGATGGACGCCCACGGCATCGACAAGATGATCCTTTCCCTGAACGCTCCGGCTGTGCAGGCTATCCCGGACAAGGCAAAGGCTCTGGAAATCTCCCGCCGCGCCAATGACTTCCTGGCGGAGCAATGCCTCAAGAACCCCAACCGCTTTCTGGGTTTTGCGGCTCTCCCCCTGCAGGATCCGGATGCGGCGATACAGGAACTTCAACGCTGCGTGACGACGATGGGCTTCGTCGGCGCGCTGGTGAACGGGTTTTCGCAGGAAGGCGACGGCTCGACTCCGCTTTACTACGACCTGCCGCAATACCGCCCGTTCTGGGCGGAGATGGAAAAGCTCAACGTTCCTTTCTATCTCCACCCGCGCAATCCGCTGCCGCAGGACAGCCGGATCTATGCCGGTCATTCGTGGCTCATGGGCCCGACCTGGGCCTTCGCACAGGAAACCGCCGTGCATGCGCTGCGGCTCATGGGGTCTGGCCTCTTTGACGAGCACCCTGGCCTGCGCATCATTGTCGGTCACATGGGCGAGGGGCTGCCCTATATGATGTGGCGAATCGACAACCGAAATGCTTGGGTCAAGGTCGAAAAGAGCTATCCCGCCAAGCGTCGCATCGCAGATTATTTCAACGAGAACTTCTACATCACCACGTCGGGAAATTTCCGCACCCAGTCGCTGATCGACGCCATGCTGGAAATCGGCGCTGACAGGATTCTGTTCTCGGCCGACTGGCCGTTCGAGAATATCGACCACGCCGCCGACTGGTTTGATAGCGCTACGATCTCGGAGGCAGATCGCCTGAAGATCGGCAGGACCAACGCAGTTTCGCTGTTCAAGCTCGATCGTTGAACATGGCGCAACGAAGACGGAGTCGACGGGTGTGGTAGCGTCCTTCCAATACAATATTGGCCCGGCAAGGGTCATTTTCGGGCCCGGTTCGCTTGGCCAACTCGCCGACGCAATCACGGGGCAGGGCTGCAAGCGCGCCCTGATCCTGTCCACCCCGCATCAAAGTGCGGAAGCCGAAGGTATTGCCGCCGTCCTCGGTCCGCTTTCGGCCGGGCTGTTTACCGATGCCACGATGCACACGCCGGTCGAGGTGACCGAGCGGGCGATGGCAATTTATCGTGCCGCCGGAGCCGATTGCGTCGTTTCCTTCGGGGGCGGATCGACGATCGGGCTCGGGAAAGCGATCGGCTATCGCAACGATACGCCTCAGATCGTGGTAGCGACGACTTATGCCGGCTCGGAAGTGACGCCGATCCTCGGGCAGACGGAAAACGGTGAAAAGACGACCGTCCGGGCCGCCAGCATACTGCCCGAGGTCGTCATTTACGACCCCGAATTGACCGTCGGATTGCCGGTCGCCATGAGCGTGAGCAGCGGCCTCAATGCGATGGCCCATGCCGTAGAAGGTCTTTACGCACGGGATCGCAATCCGATCTCCTCGATGATGGCAATGGAAGGTCTGCGTGCTCTGAAGCAGGCATTGCCACGGATTCTGAACGAAGCGCAAGATCTCGGCGCTCGGGGGGATGCGCTTTATGGAGCGTGGCTTTGCGGGACGGTGCTTGGAACCGTGGGCATGGCCCTGCACCACAAACTCTGCCACACGCTGGGTGGCAGCTTCGACCTACCGCATTCAGAAACCCATGCGATCGTGCTTCCGCACTCAGCCGCCTACAACGCCTATGCAGCGGCAGATGAACTGAAGTCGGCGGCCGACCTCTTCGGTGGCTCACTGGGAGCCGGCCTCTACGACTTTGCCGCGTCGATCAACGCTCCTACGGCATTGAGAGATCTCGGTATGAAGGAAGCCGATCTCGACCGTGCAGCCGATCTGGCCACCCGCAACCCGTACTGGAACCCGCGTCCCATAGAGCGCCAAGCGATCCGCGCCCTGCTGCAAAACGCCTGGGAGGGCGCGCGGCCGCAATAACGCATTAGGAGGAGTTTCAATGTCTCGATATTTCAGCGAGGAGAAATCCGCAGAAGCGGTCAACGCACGCATGGCCCAGGATATAGCGCCACGACTGGCCGAGGTCATGGCATCGCTTGTCACGCATTTGCATGCCTTTGCAAAGGATGTCAGCCTTACCCAGCAGGAATGGGAGATGGCGATCAGCTTCCTCACCCGGACAGGCCATCTTTGTCACGACGAGCGGCAGGAATTCATCCTGCTGAGCGACGCGTTGGGTTTTTCCATGCTGGTCGATGCCATCAATAATCGCCGACCCGAAGGGGCAACCGAGAACACTGTATTCGGGCCGTTTCACGTCGAGGGAGCGCCACTGCGCCAGATGGGAGAGACGATCTCTCTCGACGGCAGGGGCGAAAGTTGTCTTTTCACCGGCTGCGTGCTGGATCTTGATGGCCACCCTGTCGAGGGTGCGCTGATCGATGTCTGGTCGGACAATTCCGATGGGTTCTACGACGTCCAGCAGCCGGACATTCAGCCAAAATGGAATAATCGCGGGATTTTCGTGACAGGCGCCGACGGCGGCTATAGTTTCGTCGGCATCAAGCCGGTTTCCTACCCGATCCCCGATGACGGTCCGGTCGGCCAGATGCTGAGATCGCTGGGCCGCCACCCATACCGCCCTGCCCATACCCACTATCTGATCACTGCGGAGGAATACCAGAAGCTCGTCACCCACACGTTTGTCGGCGACGATCCCTATCTGGAGTCGGATGCGGTCTTTGGGGTGAAAGACAGCCTGATCGCTCCCTTCGAGCGGATCGATGAAGCGACGATCTGGCGTTCCGATTTCAATTTCGTCCTGAGCCCCCTGGATTGCCGTCGATGACCGCAGGCCCTCGGGAGTTCTCGTTGTCCACGAAGAGCGGGTCGAATGCCGATGGCATACTCATCTGCACCGCAACCCGGATGCGTGTCGTGCAACTGGCCGTCCGGTAATGTTCGGATGGCCAGCGATAAGCCTCAGTCTTCTACTGATATTTCCCACAATCGAGCGTTCGATTGCCAGATGGGTTGGCCCCGGAGCTTTTTGGTCGCGCCGCAGACGTCGACCGTGTCATAGAGGAAAGATATGATGCCGGTGTACCCACATTCGGGACGGGCCATAAGCCCCAGGAAAACGGCGGATGGTTTCTCGAGCGTGATCGTGACGGTGGTTGTATCCACAGCCTTGATACCGGTCACATGGACGATGCGGCTGCCGTCGAAATCACCAGCACAGGTCCACTTTGTTGCAGGATCCATGTAGCGGTTCCAGTTCCACACCACGTCTTCGGCGGTCAGCGTCTTGCCGTTGTGAAACTTCACCCCTTCACGAAGCTTGAACGTATAGGCTAGTCCATCCGGCGACTTGTCGAAGCTCTCTGCCAATAGCGGCTTGACCTCGCCGCTGTCGGAGTAACCGACAAGTCCTTCGACGATGTGCAGAATGACCCCATCGGTATTGCCATCACGGTTTACGCCGGGATTGTTGTTGCGCAGGTCGGAACTCTGGGCAATGACGATATCACGGGCGGTGGAAACACCGGCAAGCGACATAAGGACCGTTCCGGCCAGGAGAATGCTTTTCATGTTCTACCCTCTTTTTTGTGAAGTTCCGTTTGTCTGTTCAGGCTTGGAACGCGTCCCAGCAGGCGCGTGACAACCGGCCGATGGTTTCGAGCGACATCGTGTAACCCGGCGTGCCGTCGGACATTTCCTGTGGCACCTGGTCGGTAAAGGCAGTGATGATGTAAAATGGTATGCCGTCGCGGTAGACGATGCCCGCATTCATCCGCCCGCGTTTTCCGGTGCCGCCCTTATGCGCAACGACAGTGCCGACCGGCAGTCGTGACGGAATGGCGTAACGCAGGATCTGGCTCTTCAGCGTTTTGAGGGCATAAACGCATAATTCCTGCGAGGCGCCGAGCATGGCAGCCGCTTCCGGTGAAGTCTGCGCGTCGAGTATGGCCTGCAGCAGAAACAGCTGGTCGCGTGCCGTCGTCGTGGTTACGGAATTCAAGGTGTGATCCGCAGACAGGCCCAGCGGTGGAATGAGAAAGCGGTGATGGGTGCCGTTCATGCCGATCGACTTGCAATAGCTGTCAACCTCTTCGAGCGTCAGCCGTTCGAACACCATCTTGGTGCAGACATTGTCGCTGAGAACCATCATGCCGGTAATCGCGTCGCGCAGCGAAATGACGATGCCGGGTGTCATGTAGCGAAACATGCCACTGGCAACCTCTTCCGCGAGGCGTGCCTCGTAGGTGATCTGTTCGTCCAGATCGAGCCTGCCCTCATGCACCGCCTTGAGTGCTGCCATCATGATCGATATCTTGCGTGTGCTTGCCGAAGGCGTTTCCTCATCCGCGCCGCGGTCGAACGTCTCGCCGGTCAGAAGGTTACGAATGCTGAAGCGTGTGACGAAGTTCTGGGCGTCGCAGATGGCGTTGAAGCGCTCAGCTGTGGTGCCGGTCGTGGTATGAGTTGTCATGTTATTGATCATTTTCAGTTCTCCAGGCGCCATTTCAGGGTGACGCCGCCGGTCTTGTTCAGATCGAGTGCGGGGATGGCAGAGAGCAGGCGTCGCGTATAAGCCTCCTTCGGGGTGTCGAAGATCGTGTCGCGATCACCCTGTTCGATGATCCGGCCGTCCTGCATGACGACGACGCGGTCGGCCACCTGCTCCACAACGCCAAGATCATGGCTGATGAACAGGCAGGAAAAACCGTAGCGCTTTTGCAGGTCGGAAAAGAGCGTCAGCACCTGCGCGCGCACCGTCACGTCGAGCGCCGACACCGGTTCATCGGCAATCAGGAAACGCGGACGCCGCGCGATTGCGCGGGCAATTGCCACGCGCTGCCGTTGCCCGCCCGAAAGTTCATGAGGATAACGCAGCGAATATTCAGAACCGAGCCCGACTTCCTCCAGCGTTTCATAGGCCCGCTTCTTCTTGGAGGCGCGATCGATGCCGGGAACCCGCCGGAGAGCTTCTTCCACGAGCGCCAGTATGGTCATGCGCGGATCAAGAGACGAGTAGGGGTCCTGAAAAACCATCTGGCAATTCAGCCGGTAGTCCTGCCGGTCGGCCTCCCGCTTGCGGCCTTGAAAAGGGATCTCGCCCCCGGATTCCTTGATCAGGCCAGCGATGGTGCGTCCGAGCGTCGTCTTGCCGGAGCCGGAACCACCCACCAGAGCGACGACCTCACCCTCGTGGATATCGATGGACACGCCATGCAGCGCGCGCTTGACCGCTCCCTTTTTCAAAAGCGACCTGCGGCCCGGATAATCGACCACGATATTCTTGGCGGAAACCATCGGTGCTGCCGTGGTATCGATTGTCCGGACCTGGCCGCGGATCGGCAAGGATGACAACAGCTTGCGGGTGTAGGGATGCTGGGGCGTCTCGAGAATCTGTTCGGTCGTTCCAGCCTCGACGATCGATCCTTTTTCCATGACCACGATGCGGCTGGTGTAACGTGCCACCATCGGCAGGTCGTGGCTGATCAAAAGCACGGCCGTGCCTTCGGCCTTCGTCAGCTCGACCATCAGTTCCATGACATCGCGCTGGATAACAGCGTCGAGCGCCGTGGTCGGCTCGTCGGCGATCAGCAACGCGGGTTTCAGAAGCATGACCGAGGCGAGCATGATCCGCTGGCGCATGCCGCCGGAGAATTCATGCGGATAGGATGACAGCGCTGCTTCCGGGTCGCGGATGCCCACCCGATCCAGCATGGCGAGGATTTTGGCGTGCCGCTCGGCAGGCGTATCCCGGGTGTGAAGGGTGAGCCCTTCTTCCAGCTGCCGTCCGATGGTCATGGATGGATTGAGCGATGTCATCGGCTCCTGGAACACCAACCCGATTTCCGCACCGCGCATCCTGCGAAGGTCTGCTTCGCTCATCGATGAGACGTCACGACCTTTGTAGATCACCTGACCGCCGATTTTGCGGATGGCAGCAGGCAGCAGCGAGATCAGCGAACGGGTCGCCAGCGATTTGCCGGAGCCGCTTTCGCCAACGATTCCGAAAATTTCGCCTGGTTCGAGATCGAAGCTGACATTTTTGACGACATCTATGCCGCGATGGGTGATTTCCAGCGAGAGATCACGCACGCTGAGAAGTTTTTCCTGTGTCATTTCAAACCTCTCATGCGGGGATCGAGTTTGTCGCGAAGCGCGTCTCCGAGCAGATTGATGCCGAGCAATGTCAGTGCGATGCAAAGGCCGGGGAAAAGTCCGAGCCAGACGGCCTGTTCGATGAAGGGGCGGCCAGCCGCCAGCATATTGCCCCAGGTTGGTGCCGGTGGCGGCACGCCAAGACCGAGGAAGCTCAGGGCACTTTCCGACAGGATGGCCCAGCCGAACATCGATGTGGCAAGAACGGTGATCGGTGCCAGGCAATTGGGGAGGATATGCCGCAGCATGGTGAAAATCTCGCCATTACCCATGACCTTGGAGGCTTCGATGAATTCACGCTCACGCAGCGACAGAACCGCGCCGCGAACCACGCGTGCCATGGATGGTGTGTAGGCGATGCCGAGCGCAAAGATGATGCCGTATTGGTTGGCACCGAATACGGCAAGCAGGCCAAGCGCCAGCAGGATGCCCGGAAAAGCGAGAAGGGCGTTGTTGATTGCCATGATGACGCCATCGATCCATCCGCGGGCATAACCGCTGACCAGCCCGATGAGGGTTCCGGCGACGGTGGCGAAACCGACGGTCAAACAACCGATCCAGACACTGGCGCGTGCGCCGATCACCAGACGGCTAAGGACGTCGCGGCCGAACTCGTCGGTACCGAGCAGATGCTGGGTGCTTGGTGCGGCAAGGCGGGCGGTGAAGCTGAGCTTCATCGGGTCGGACGGCGTCCAGAACAGGCTGACGGCTGCGACCGCCAGAAGGACCGAGATAAGCAGTCCGCCGATCAGGCCATTTAGAGTGAAATGTTTCATTCTGCCACCACGCGCGGATCAAACAGAGGGTACAGGAGATCGACGATCAGGTTGACGACGACATAGGAGAACGCGACGAATAGCAGGCAACCCTGAATGCCCGGATAGTCGCGCTGGAAGATGCTATCCACCATCAACCGTCCAAGACCGGGAATGGTGAACACGGTTTCGATGACCGCGATGCCACCGAGAAGATTACCGAGAATGAGGCCGATCATCGTCCAGGTGGGACCAAAAGCGTTCTTGAAAGCGTGTTTCCAGAGCACAGCGCTTTCGGACAGGCCCTTGGCGCGAGCATGGGTAATGTAGTCCAGCCGCAGCACCTCGAGGGTGGAGGCGCGCGCCATGCGAACCAAAGCACCCGCCTAATGGATGACCAGCGTCATGACCGGCAAGACTATATAGACCAAACCGGCGGTAAAATTCTCCGACATGGAGACATAACCAAGTACCGGCAACCAACCGAGCTTTAGGCCGAATAGGAGAAGAAGTAGCAGACCCAACCAAAAGGTCGGGATCGACAGGAGTATCGTTGCGGTACCAACCAGAGCCAGATCGGTGATGCTGTTCTGTCTCCAGGCGGCTATCACGCCAGCCGGGACCGCTATCAGACTAGCGAGAATTACCGCAATCACCACGATCTCAGCGCTTACCGTGAACCGTGAGACGACGAGTTGCAAAACAGGTTCGTCATTGACGATGGAGCGTCCAAAATCTCCCGTCGTTACATTCCCGCTCCAGATCAAAAACTGTTCCGGCATCGACTTGTCGAGCCCAAGCTCGAAACGCATTTGAGCAACCTGTTCGGGCTGAGCCATGTCCCCAAGCATCAGAGATGCGGGGTCCCCAGGTATGAATCGGATGAGAGCGAAGACCGTGATCGATACGATTGCGATCGTTGGCAACGCCATCAGCAGGCGTCTAAAAATAAATCCTGACATTTGTTCCCCTGGATGCGAGGGCCCCACCACTGGGTGCGCCTGTCATCGGCATGTTTTGCGGGAACTATGGGTGTCGGGAGAATGGCACGCAATCTTATGCATATTCGGGTTATGCCTATGCATAAACAGGGCAACCTACAGGATGAACGCGAAGTAGGTAGTCTAGTTTTGGTGCGCCCGAGCCCAGTCGGAGACGTATGGAAGAAACGTCTGCGCTATCTTGGGAAGGGGATACCCTTCCGCGCTAACGACCGCGTAAGTCACGGGCAAGGCGGGTTCAAGGGGAACGAAACGAAGAGGCAGGTTCCTGTACTCGTTGGCGATGAGAGAGCCGACTATGGCAATACCCAGCCCTTCCGCCGCAAGTGAGCAGGCGCACCCAACCGAATGCGCCTCCACGACTGGCTTTTGACGCAGTCCAACCTTATAGAAAAGCGATTCCAGCTCATGGCGGATCGGTCGCTCACGGTTGAGCAATATCAAATCCTGGCCCTTCAGATTGTCGACGGAAAGAAACGTCTCCCTCGCCAACGGGTGTTCTTCATGCATCACGCAGACATTGAAGGATTGAATGGGAATTTCCTGCCGCAGGCCGGTGGATATGGCGGGGAGACGAACAAAACCTATGTCCGCGTTTCGGTCGGCGACCATCCTCTCGATGGAAAGATAATTTCCCGAGGCTATTTCGGTTCTCACTTGAGGATTTTCATCTCGGAACCGGCGGATGAGGCGGGGCATCATTGTGACGGAAAGACTTGCCGGAAAAGCCAGACGCAGGAGAATTTCCCCCGATCGGCCACTTTCCAGCTCGCGCGCGGATATTCTTATCGCATGCAGTCTGTCGGATATCGATCTGATTTCCGGTCCGAGTTGCAAACCCTCGCGAGTAGGTGAAAGTCTGTTCTTTTCACGGTCGAAGAGACGCACGCCCAGATAATTTTCAAGCTGGTGCAGCATTCGGCTGGCGTTGGACTGCGATATGCCAAGCTTCACGGCGGCCGCAATCGTCGAGCCCGTTGCCGAAATCGCATCGTATGTTTCGATGTGTTTTACATTGATCGGCAAATTATTGTCTTTCGACATCGGACCTCCGGTCGGTAATGTTACCCGCCAAATGCATAAGATTGCGGTATGTTAAACGGTGAAACATTCTCCATGCAAATCAATCCCGCATGGAGAATTCAGCCATGGTTACAGTCATTGAAAAGATAGTGCGTCAGATCATGGCTCGCGCGAGCTTCTCTCCGCTCGCCATTTCGCGTGCGACCGATGCAGTGATCGACACCTACGGAGCGATACTTGCAGGTGCGAATGAAAGCCCGGTGAAAGCCTTGCAGCGCGCCTTTTCGGACCAGATCAACGAGGATCACCCATCTTCGATCGTTGGCGGTTTGCGCGCACCGGTGTCGCTTGCCGCTCTGGTGAATGGGACGGCTGCCCATAGCCTCGATTTCGACGACAATTTCCACCCGGCGCGAGCCCACGCCTCCGCAGTGCTGGTGCCGGCATTGCTTGCGGTTGCCGGTGGTGATCGATCGATCACCGGTAGGAATTTTCTGTCCGCCTATCTCGCTGGACTCGAGGCTCAGGCGGCGGTGGGATTCGGCGTCAATCCATCACACTACAATGCTGGCTGGCATGCGACCTCCACGGTGGGCTGCATAGGCGCCGCGGCCGGCGTCGCGATACTCCTGCGGGCTACGGAAACTGAAGTCGCGCATGCGATGAGTATCGCCGTGAGCCTTTCCTGCGGGCTGAAGGGCCAGTTCGGAACTATGGTGAAGCCAGTTCATGCAGGTGTTGCCGCGAGAAACGCCGTTGAAGCGGCTTTGATGGCCAAGGCCGGTCTAGAGGCGAGACTGGATATCCTGGAGGGTCGGCAGGGATTTCTTGAATTGTCCGGCGGTGAAGACGCCAAGGGCTGGAAGGATTTGGTCCTTGCCTCCGAACATGTAATCGAAACGCGCGGACTTGTGACGAAAAGGCACCCCTGTTGCGGCTCGACGCATCGGGCTATCGATGCGCTGCTCGAGCTCAAGAAGCGATACGATCTCGATATCGCCGACATTCGCGGTATCGATACTCAAGTTGGCATATCAGCACAGCGTAATCTTGCTTATGCGGACCCCAAGGATGAAATGGAAGCGCGGTTTTCGATGCAATATTGCTTGGCGACCGCTTTTATCCATGGAAAACTGGGGCTTTCCGACTTCACGCCAGAAGCAGCCGTCCGTCTGGAACTTCGTGATCTAATGTCTCGTATTTCGATGACTGCATACACGCCGGAACAGGAAAAGGGTGTTGAGAGACTGCCGCATCGTGTGACCGTGATCACCTGCGACGGTCGGCATATCAGTGTCGAACGACTTCATGCAAAGGGTGCCATAGAAGCCCCCTTGGATGAAGCTGATCGGGAATATAAGTTTCGAGATTGTTTGAGTTGGGCGAATATCTCCGGTCACCAGATTCCGTCTTGGCAGTCCTTGAGCGACCTCCAGCACACAGAGTGTGTGGCAGCAGCTCTTCCCTTTCCAAGATAACCAGCGCTCGCGGCTCCGACCGACCAGGCTACCAGGTACCGCAACAAGCGAGAGGACGTAGCCCAAAAGGGAAACCTTGTGGCTCGAGGGGAGGGGCATGCTGCGCATTGCCGCCGGGATAATGCACTCACCCCGGCCGGCATTCACAACGAGAGCGGCAGCCGCGCTGCCGCTCTCGTTGTCGCTCGACGCTGCGTTGATCGTGTCAGACGGCAATCTTGCCGCCACCCACCTTGGTGATCGCAACGACTGCAGGTCGCACTGGCATGTCGGGCTTGAAGTCCGGCCAGCGGGTGGAAAGGTCCTCGTAGTAGGACGGACGGCCATGGCCAGACCAGTCCTCGCCGCCATCGGCCGGATGCTGGACGGCGACGAAAGCCGTTTGGTCATCCGGGGTGAAAAGCGGGCCGCACATCTCAGCACCGACGGGAACGCGGAAGAAGAGCTTTGACGTGGCGCGGGCTTCACCTTCCGTATCGACGGCCCAGAGACCGTCTGTTCGGCCGGTCGCCTTGTTGTTGTTGCCGTCGGTCGAGACCCAGAGCCGGCCGGCGGAATCGACGGCGCAGTTATCCGGCATGCCGAACCAGCCGTTCTTGGTGGTTTCTGTGGAGAAGGTCGCGCCGACCGCCGCAACGGAAGGATCGCCGCACTTCAGAAGCACTTCCCACTTGCCGGAGGTGGCGGTGAAATCGCCGTCGTTTTCGGCAATCTCGATGATATGGCCAAAGGCGTTTTCTGCACGCGGATTGGCAGCATTTATCTGGTCGGCCTTGCGGCGGGTGTTGTTGGTCAGCATGACGTAGACCTTGCCGTTGACGCCGTTCGGCTGGACGTCTTCCGGTCTGTCCATTTTTGTGGCACCGAGCACGTCTCCCGCGCGCCGACATTCGATCAACACATCCGCCTGGCTGTTAAATCCGTTGGCGGCGGTCAGCGGGCCCTGGCCGTGGATCATCGGCAGCCACTGCATGGTGCCGTCCTCGTTGAACTTGGCGACGTATAGCGTTCCCTTGTCGAGCAGGTTCATGTTGGCCGCGCGGTCGTTCGGGTTGAACGTGCCTTCAGTCACGAACTTGTAGACATAGTCGAACCGTTCGTCGTCACCGAGATAGAAGACGACCTTGCCGTTCTTGGCGACGATCGATTCGGCGCCCTCATGTTTCGTGCGGCCGAGCGCGGTGCGCTTTTTCGGCATGGAGGCCGGGTCCATGACATCAACCTCGACGATCCAGCCGAAGCGATTCGGCTCGTTCGGTTCCTTGGCGAGATCGTAGCGGTCGTAGAAATTGGCCCACTCGTAGCCACCTTCCGGAACGCCGTATCGCTTGTAGTTGGCGGCCTCCTTATGGCCTTCCGGCAGCTTACCGGAGAAATAGCCATGGAAATTCTCTTCCGCCATGATGTATGTGCCCCAGGGCGTGACGCCGCCGGCGCAGTTGTTGATCGTGCCGATGGCGCGCGTGCCAGTCGCATCGACATAGGTCTTCAGGCGATCGTTGCCGGCCGCCGGGCCGGTAATTTCCATCGGTGTGTTGGCAGTGATACGGCGATTGTATTTGCCGTCGGTGACGATCTGCCACTTGCCTCCGGCCTTGCGGATTTCAACGATGGTGCCGCCATGGGCCGCCATTTCGACATCCACCTGCTCCTTGCTGAGCGCGCCCTGCTTGATCTTGCCATCCACGACCTTGACGAGGCCCGGGAACATCAGGTGCGGATTGGTGTATTCGTGATTGACGACGAGCAGGCCGTGCTCGCTCGAACCTTCGAGCGGAATGTAGCCGACATAGTCGTTGTTATAGCCGAACTGCTTGCTCTGCGCATCAGCCGTCTGCTTGGTGGGATCGAATTTCGGCGCGCCGGGCAGGACGGCATCGCCCCAGCGCAGAAGGATATCGGCGTCATAACCGTCGGCCACGTGGTGGTTGGCATCAACGCCGGCTTCCACTTCGGTGAACCTAAAGGCGGACCCGCTCCTGTTCTGGGCACGCGCCTCGTCGGCGCTCATCAGAGCGACAGGGCTGACCGTGGCCGCAATAGCCGAGACGGCGAGCGAGCCCTGCAGAAAATTCCGGCGCGAGAAACGCTTGCCGATGATTTCACCCATGGTCGGGTTGACGCTCGTGTTGTGGCCATCGCCATCCGCGTCTTCAAGCTGGGTCGTTGGGAATATCTTCCGGGAAGTGTGCTCGTTCATTGGCTCGCCTCTAAGTTAGGATTTGCCCCAAGCCTGGAGCCATTCTAACCTAAGGTTACACTATTACAGGTATGCGACAGGCATCGCCGCGCCGTCCATCTCTTGTCTCGGGGGCCGATTGGGCCAATGTTTCGCTAAAGTATTCGGCGTATGCATATTGTCGTAGAGGTAGCCCCAAAACTCACCTCTTTCTGTGGCCTTTACCTGAGACCAAACCGAGTCGACCGCCATTTCTCCGCACCAGTATGCGTAGACGAAGGGTGCACGCAACTTGTGACGAAGGAAGGCGAGGCGGGATCGAGTTACGTCGGGTGACTGGAGGGAGGCCTCCGCGATATCCGGCACGACCTTGTCGAGGGATCTGCCCTCACCAAGCACTTGCCAGGCGGCGCGGCACCTGAGCGCCGAACGAAGCCGCTGCAGCAGGTGGCCGAGATGATCCTCGGGCGTTTCGATCCAGTCGAGAAACTGCAGGCCGTTATCGGCAATGCCTTCGAAAATGGCCGAACTCGCCGAACTGGTGACGACCTGAGCCGCATCGAGCGGCATGAGGCCTTCCGCCACGCGCCTCTCGCGCAGTTTCAGATGAACGAGATGGCCCGGAAAGGTTTCGTGCACCGCCAGGTGCTTGAGGCTGAATGCAGTGTAGGGAAAATCGACATTGAGCAACAACCGCCTTTCGGGGAAATCGCAATAGGCCGAATACGGCACGTTCCGCTGACCGATCGGCTTGAGCCATTCGCCACCGAGCCAGTCAGCCTTCAACGCGGTCGCCAGAGCACCGCATCGCGCCCGCGCCTGACGCTGAAAGTCCGCCAGAACGTCCAGCACCTTGTCGGACGGTATTCGTGCGCGCTCCTCCCAGCGCGCAAGATCTTCCGACAGGTTCCCGCCGCGGAAGCCGAGTTCGTCCAATGCCTCGCGGATACCTTTGTGATAGCTCGCAATGATCTCTTCAGGGATGTCGCGCACATCGACGCGGATCTGTCGTTCCAGTCTTTCGGCAAAGCTGATGGTATCGCCGCGGAAGGTGGTGATCAGGGCGAGCAGTGAATCCGACATCTCGTCGAGCCAGTCCCGACGCAGTGCGTTTTCCGCTTGTCCGAGGCGGTCGCGCAAGGACAGGAGTGCGCTCTCTGCCTCCTCGTAGGTGTCGAATTGCCGCGGCGAAACTTCGGCGACGGCGACCGGTATCAAGCCTTCGGCATCGAGGATACCGGCATTGCCATTGCGACTGCGATAGAGCAGGTCAAGACCTGCCGTTATCGCCGCCATCTCTCTTCCCAATTCCATCCACGTTACCCCTGATTTTTCACGAAAATCCCGCCCCGGACGATGATCGGCATATGGGCGCCCTGATGTGTCAGCAGCGACATGTCGCTGAGCGGATTGCCATCGACCACGATCAGGTCAGCGAAGGCGCCTGGTGCGATGCATCCGATCTTGCCCTCCATCCTGAGCAGCTTTGCTGCGACATGCGTTGCGGAGGCGATGACCTCATGGGCGGGCAGGACGCGTGTGCGGATCACGAATTCCTCTGACTGATGCCGGTGCATTTCACCGAGCAGGTCGGTGCCGTAAGCCATCGGCAGGCCGGCGTCGCGCATGATCGAGAGCGATTCCATGCCGGCCAGCCGCACGGAATCGACTTTGGCGACGGAGGCGGACGGTAGGCCGAGCGCCGGCCCCTCGACGCCGAGCTTCTCGTAGGTGACGAGCGTCGGCACCGAGATGCAGCCGTTTTCGACGGCGAGCTTCGCGGTCTGTGGGCGGATCAGGTTGCAGTGTTCCAGCGAATGGATCCCGCATTCGATCGCCCGGCGGATCGCCTTGTCGGTATAGAGATGCGCTGCGACATAGGTGCCGGCATTCTCCGCCTCCTCGACGGCGGCGATCAGCTCTTCCCGCGAGAAGCCGAGGAAGTGGATCGGGTCGGTCGGCGAAGCGATGCCGCCGTTTGCCATGACCTTGATGAAATGTGCACCTGATTTCAGTTCTTCGCGGGCGGCCTTGCGGACTTCCGGCACCCCGTCGCAGATGCGCCCGAGATTGCCGAGCGTATGGCCGGTCTTCGGCGTCGGCGTGTCGTCATAGGGGCCGCGATAGTCCGTATGGCCGCCGGATTGCGAGAGCGCCTTGCCGCAGATATTGAGCCGCGGTGTCGGCCAGGGCGCTTCCTGCGTGGCGGCCAGCAGGCCGGAGGTCGCGCCGCCCAAATCACGGACGGTGGTGAAGCCGCGCATCAGCATGTCGCCCATGATCTTGAAGGCGCGCACGGTGACGATCGGATCCGGAAGTTTCGCGTTCTGGCCGAGGTTCACCATGCCGGCGATGACGTGCACATGGGCGTCGATCAGGCCCGGCATCAGCACCTTGCCGGCAAGGTTGATCCGCTGCGCGCCGGCGCTGTTGATGGAGGGCGAAACCTCGCGGATCAGGTCGCCCTCGACGAGCACCGAAACCGGCTCGCTCGGCTGAGGGCTGGTTCCGTCGACAATGCGGGCGTTTTCGAAGAGATAGGAGGTCACGGTCTTGTTCCTTTTCAATCTCTCGGCGCACTGCCGGCGCGGCGGGCTTCGAGGAAGGCGGGGATCAGCAGCGGAGCGAATTTCCTGGCGATCTCGACATGCGTTTCCTCGTAGAAAAATTCTTCGTGCAGCAGGTTGATCGTGCCGATTGTTTCGCCGTCATAGACGACCGGGATGTTGATCGCTGCATTGAGGCCGATGCTGGCAATCAGTTCGTGATCGAAGAAGGCCCATTTGATGGCCTCTCGGTCGCGGCCGAGAAAGGGTTGCTGCCGGCGCAGCACCAAGTCGCCCCAGGGCGTGAGGCCCATCGGTTTGCGGCCGAAGACGGGATAGACGTCCGGCATGTTCGAATAGACGCGCGCCACCTCGTCGCCATCCGTGTAGAGCAGCGTCAACAGGCGGTGGCCAACGTGCCTGGCGAGAGCGGCGTCCAGCGCATCGTAGAAGAAGTTTGGCTGGCCAGGTTCTGCCAGAAGCCCGATCAGGTCCTCGATCATCGTGAAACTCCTCTATCGGTGATGGCAGGCAACGGACTGGCCGTCGGCCTTCCGTTCGAGCCGCGGTTCGATTTGGCGGCAGATATCGGTCGCGAGGGGGCAACGGGTGTGGAAGGCGCAGCCCAAGGGTTTTCGCGTGGCGCTCGGAATGTCGTCGCTGACGGCGCTGAACCTGTGACGCTTGCGCGGATCATGTGCCGGCGCCGAGCGCAGCAGCAGTTCCGAATAGGGGTGAAGGGGTTTCGTGAAGATCGCCTCTTTCGACCCGGTCTCGACGATCTTGCCGAGATACATGACGGCGACCCGGTGCGAGACGTGTTCGACCACGCCGAGATCATGCGAAATGAACAGGTAGGAAAGGCCGAGTTCCTTCTGCAGGTCGGCGAGCAGGTTGAGGATCTGGGCCTGTACGGACACGTCCAGTGCAGAAACCGGCTCGTCGCAGACGATGATATCGGGCTTCAGGGCCAGCGCCCGGGCGATGCCGATCCTCTGGCGCTGGCCGCCGGAGAACTGGTGCGGAAAATTGTCGGCCTGGTCGGGCCTCAAACCCACCAGCGACATGAGCTTGGCGACCTCGGCCCGCCGTTCCTCGATCGTGCCGATGCCATGGATATCGAGCGGCGCACGGATGATGTCGCGCACCCGCTGGCGCGGGTTGAGCGAGGAGAAAGGATCCTGGAAGATGATCTGCATGCGGCGGCGGTAGGATCGCGGGATGCTCCGCATTTGCGTGACGTCCTCGGCTCCCTGCATGGCGATGTGGCCGTCCGTAGCCTTCACGAGGCCCATGAGGGCGAGCCCGGTGGTCGACTTGCCGCAGCCGCTTTCGCCGACAAGGCCGAGCGTTTCGCCCGAACCGATCGAGAAGGAAACGCCGTCGACGGCCTTCACCTCGCCGACCTGCCGCTGGAAGACGCCGGAGCGGATGGCAAAATGCACCTTGAGGTTCTCCACGGAGAGGAGAGGGGCCGCGGCATCAGGCATTGTCATGCTCCCAGCAGGCGGCAAAATGCCCCGGTTTCTTTTCGATGAAGGGTGGGCGTTCCTCCAGGCAGCGGGCCGAGGCGCCGGGACAGCGGGGCGCAAACGCGCAGCCGTTCGGCAGGTCCCAGAGCGGCGGCACGGTGCCGGGAATATCCGTCAGCCGTTCCGGGGCGGCTTCCGTTCTGTCCCGATGGGGGACGGCGCCCATCAGGCCGATCGTATAGGGATGGATCGGGTTGTCGAAGAGTTCGTAGACGCTGCATTCCTCAACCCGCCGGCCGGCATACATGACGATGACGCGGTCGGCGATTTCGGCAACCACGCCGAGATCGTGGGTGATCAGGATCTGGGCTGTGCCAAGCCGCTTCTGGAGGTCGGAGATCAGGCCGAGGATCTGCGCCTGAACCGTCACATCGAGGGCCGTCGTCGGCTCGTCGGCGATGATGATCTTCGGTTCGCAGGCAAGCGCCAGAGCAATCATCGCGCGCTGGCGCATGCCGCCGGAAAGTTCATGGGGATATTGCCGGGCGCGACGTTCGGGGTCCGGCATCTGGACCAGTTCCAGGCATTTGACGGCACGCGCAAAGGCCTCGCGCCGCCCAAGCCTTCGGTGCTGGCGGACGGATTCAGCGATCTGTTCGCCGATCGTCAGCACCGGGTTCAGCGCCGATAGCGGTTCCTGGAAGATCATGGCGATCTTGTCGCCGCGGAAATCCTCGACCTGGCGCCGATCCATGGCGAGAAAGTCCTCGCCATGGATCCTGATCGAGCCGGATGCGACGCGGGCGCTGTCGGGCAGGAGGCGCAGCAGCGACAGCGCGGTCATCGACTTGCCGCAGCCGCTTTCACCGACGATGCAGACCGTCTCGCCGGGGCGCACCGAAAGGCTCATCTCCGAGACGACGGGAAAGGCCCCGTTCTCCCCGAGGATTTCGACATTCAGGTCGCTGACGGCAAGCGCCGGTTCCATCGTCTTTTCCATTGCTCGATCTTGCATCCGTTCATTCCATCTGCCGGAGGGATCCGATCAGTCGGTGGACCCTTCGATATTGCCGACCATGAAGCCGTAATCGCCCGCCTCGACGAGGTTGCGGGTCAGGTGCTGCATGACCATGATGCCGGTTTCGAAGGGCGTCGGGATTTCCTCGATCGTCTCGAAGTCGTAGGGGCTGACGACGCGGCCGAGCAGCGAACCGCCCTTGATGATCTCGCCATTCGCCGGAGAAAGCGGCTCCAGCCAGCCGCCATGCTTCGGGCGGATGCCGACGAGTTCGGTGACCACGACCTGTTTCGGATTGGGCTTCACTTCGCCTTCGATCGAGCCGATCAGGCGAAGCTGGTTCATCAGGCCAGCGACGGTGAGCTCGACATAGGGGGTTTGGTCAACGATGCCGCCGCCGAGCTCGATGGTCACGACCTTGGTGCCATGGCGGTCCATCGAAACGGATTTGCTGGTGCCGGAATAGACCGTGCCGATCTTTCCGGTCGTGGGGCGATAGAGAATCTTCGAACCGAAGGCACGCGACAGCGGCTCGTCATTCCAGATGTAGACATAATCGACGGTCGGCCGGTCGGTGCCGGAATGCAGGTCGAGATTGTAGTCGATCTTGGCGTAGAACTCGTGTGCCAGCGCATCGGCGAGCTGCTGGCTGTAGGTACCACGCGGATCGCCGGGGAATTCGCGGTTGAGGTTCAACTGGTCGAGCGGATTGTGACGATGGTTGACGGCGAAGGAACGCGGGTTGGCGACCGGCAGGAGAATGATGCGGCCCTTGAGCGGCATGTCCTTGATGATGCGGTAGAGTTCCAGGATCGCCTGCGAGCCGGTGTTTTCGTTGCCGTGGATGGAGGCGGAAATTCCGACGGTGGGGCCGTCCTGTTCGCCGACCAGTTCGTGCATGAAGATCACGGCATCGCTGCCGTCCGCATGGGTGGTGAATTTGGGGCGAAGCTTGTTGATCGACTTGACCATGGATGTTTCCTTTCAGTGTCGTTGTCGTCTTGGTCCTGAGGGTTTGGCTATTTCTTCTTGCCCGCAGAGCGCGAGAGATGCCGCGGGTCGAGCACATCGCGCAGGCCGTCGCCGAGCAGGTTGAAGCCGAGCACCGTCACCATGATCGTGGCGCCCGCTATGATTGCCAGCCACGGCTCATCCCGCATGAAGCGCGTCCCGTAGGCGAGCGTCCAGCCCCAGGTCGGCGCCGGCGGCGGCAGGCCGAAACCGAGGAAGCTGAGCGCCGATTCCGAGATGATCGCGGTGCCGAAGCCGAGCGAGGCGAGCACGATGATCGGCCCTATCGCATTGGGCAGGATTTCCTTAACGAGGATGCGCACCGGATGGGCGCCGAGCGCCCTTGCTGCCTGCACATAGTTCTGCTCGCGCAGTACCAGCGTCGTGGCGCGAACCACGCGTGCATATTCCGTCCAGGCGACCACGATGATGGCGATCGCCACGTTGATGGTGCCGGGGCCGAGCACCGCGACGATGGCGAGTGCGAGCACGATCGCCGGAAAGCCCAGGAAGATGTCGGTGATCCGCATCAGGATCAGGTCCGTCCAGCCGCCAAAATAGCCGGCGGCGAGCCCGACCGTCGTGCCGATGAGAGCCGACGCCGTGACCGAGATGCAGGCGATCGTCAGCGAGACGCGCGCGCCGTAGATCAGCCTCGCCCAGAGATCTCGCCCGAAATTGTCGGTGCCGAGCCAGTGGGTGAGCGTCGGGCCGGAGAAGCGGTTGCGCATGTCCATCTGCTCGATGCCATGCGCCGACAGATAGGGTGCGAAGACGGCGCAGATGACGATCGCCAGCACGATCGACATGCCGAGGATCAGGGAGATATTGCGGAAACGCCTGGATAATCTCATGAACCTCAACCCAAACGGATGCGCGGATCGACGACCGCATAGAGAAGATCGACGACGAGATTCACCAGCGCGAAGATGATCGCGAAGGTGAGCACGATGCCCTGGATGAGCGGCAGGTCGCGCTGCGAGATCGCCGTGATGGTCAGTTGACCGAGGCCCGGCCAGGCGAAGATGGTTTCGGTCAGCACCGCGCCGCCGAGCAGGGCGCCGAAGCGCAGGCCGACAACGCTCAGCACCGGGAGGAGCGCGTTGCGGAACGCATGGCGAAGGATGACGCGCTGGCGGCGCAGGCCCTTGGCATAGGCGGTGCGGACGAAGTCCTCACGCAGCACTTCGAGCATCGCCGTGCGCACGAGCCGTGAGATGATCGCAGCGGAGTTGGCGGCAAGTGCCACTGCCGGCAAGAGGATATGCGCGAAACTGTCGATGAGGACCTGCGGCTGGCCGGTAAGTGCGGCCCAGAGCGCTTCGGGGAAGGGCGCACCGCGGCCGATTGCCGGAAGCCAGCCGAGCGTCACGGCAAAGAGCAGCATCAGCAGCAGGCCGAGCCAGTAGACCGGCATCGAAACGCCAAGCTGGGCGAAAATCATCGATACGGTATCGACGATCGAACCCTGTCGCGTGGCAGCCAGCACCCCGAGCGAGATGCCGACGAGACAGGCAAGGATCAGCGCGACAACCGCAAGCTCGATGGTCGCGCCCAGCCGACCGGCGACGATTTCCGACACCGCCTGATTCTGGAAGATCGAGCGGCCCATGTCGCCCTGCAGCAGACGGGCGAAATAGGAGCCGAGGCGGATATACCAGGGATCGTTGAGGCCGAGCGCGTTGCGCAGGTTGTTGATCGCTTCCGCCGAAGCCTCCTGGCCAAGCAGGACGGAGGCCGGATCGCCGGGGAGTAGCAGCAGCAGGCCGAAGGTGACGACGACCATGCCGGCCGCCATCGGGATCAGCAGCAGCAGACGGCGGACGATATAGGCTAGCATGGGGTGGCTCCCCTTGGCTGTGCCGGAGCGAAGGTCATGACAGCACGATCTCCTCGAAGCGGCGCGGGAATTTCGTGAGTGAATCCGGACGTTGCTCGGTGACGAGAACCGTGTCGGCGAGGCGAAAACCGCCAACCTCCGGCACGTAGAGCGCAGGCTCGCTCGAACAGATCATACCGTCCTGGAGAATAGTCTGGTCGCCGGCCTCGACCCAGGGCGGTTCGTGGAAGGCAACGCCCATGCCGTGGCCGACGCGGTGCTTGAGATAAGAACCCATGCCCTGTTCGCGGATATAGGCAAGCGCGGTGATATCGGCAGAGGCGCAGGTGCGGCCGGCGACGAGGCCTGCCGTGCCCAGCCGCTGCGCTTCCTGGGCGATGGCGTAATATTTCTCGTGATCCTTGCCGGGTTCGCCGAGCACAAACGTGCGCTCGCTTTCCGCCGAGCGGCCGCCGACCCGGCAACCCAACGACAAAATAAAGCTCTCGCCGGGCTGGATGCGGCGGTGAGAAATGATGCCGTGCGGATAGGCCGAGTTCGGTCCGCCATAAACCAACCCACCCGCCAGCGTCGGGACATTCATGATGTCCTCGTGCTCGTTTTCCATGATGTCGAGCGCATGACGCACCACATGCGCCTCCAGTGCTATCTCGCTCGGCAGCGGCTTGCCGGCCCGGAAGGCTTCGGTGACGAGATCGGCGGCCGCCTGGACCATGGCGTCGGATATGCGCGCCGCCTCGCGATGCAGCCGCAGCTCCTCGGGATATTTCACCTGCCGCATCCTGGCGACGATATCCGTCGGCATAACGCGGTTGTTCGGAAAGAGGCCGGCAAGCTCTGCCGCCCGTCCCACGGAAAGCCCGTAGGAATGGGCGATATTGCCTGTGATTTCGCCGATCGAGCGCGCGAGCAGCGAAAAGGCCCGGTCTACACCCGGAAATTCGAAATAGACGAGGGTTTCCGCCGCCACGTCCTGACGGTCGGCGTGCTCGCGCTCCAGTTCGGGGATCAGCAGGATCGCATTCGTTGCGGTCAAAGCCAGCGCCACCGGCCGTTCGTTCGGTCGGAAGGAGAAGCCGGTCGTGTAGAGCACGTCGTCGGCAGCATCGAGGATCAGGAGGCCCACGCCTTTTTCCTCCATGCGGGCACGGATATCGCGATGGAGCCGCTGGTAGAATTCCGGTGCTAGACGCTGACTGAAACCCATTTTCCGAACCTTAGGCGATGATGACGTCTTCGAGCTTGCGGGGATAGAGCGTCATGCTGTCCGGCCCTTCTGGCCGTAATCAACACGGTATCGGCGATGCGGTAGCCGGCAAAGCCCGGCACGAAGATCGCCGGCTCGCTGGAGGTGATCATGCCGGGTTCCAGGATTGTCTGGTCGCCGCCCTCCACCCAGGGTGCCTCATGGAACATGATTCCCATGCCATGGCCGACGCGATGGAGCAGGTATTCGCTCATGCCGCTGTCGCGGATATAGGCGAGCGCCAGGTTGTCCGCCGAAGCGCAGGTATGCCCGGCGATCAGTGCCGCAGTCGCCATGCGCTGCGCCTCGTAGGCGACGGCATAATGCTCCCGTTGCAGCTTCGACGGTTCGCCGATGAAGAAGGTGCGTTCGCTTTCCGAAGCGCGAGCGCCAACCCGGCAGCCGAGCGACAGGATGATGCTTTCGCCGACCTTCACCGGATTGCCGGTCGGCATGCCATGCGGGAAAGCCGACCGCGGGCCGGAATAGACGAGCCCGCTCGCCAGTCCCTGCACCAGCATGATGTCCTCATGCTCCTCGTGCATGGTGCGCATGGCGTGACGGGAAACGTAGGATTCGATCTCGACCTCGCTCGGCAACGGGCCGTCCTTCCGCATCGCCTCGCGGATCATCTCGACGCCGACCTCGACCATCCGGTCGGACAGGCGGGCGGCCTCGCGGTGCAACGCAATTTCTTCCGGATGTTTCCGGAGCCGCATCTGCTGGACGATATTGCTCGCGATCACCCGTTCCGCATTCGGAAAGGCGCTCTCGATCGGCTTTACCCGGGCAAGCGAGATCGCGTGGCCATAGGCGACCGTTCCCCCGAACCCGGCAAACTTCCGGCCGAGCACCGCGTGCCACGGGTCTATGCCGGGAAACTCGAAATAGACGATCGCCTCTGCGGCTATGTGCTGGTGTGCCGCATGGGTACGCTCCAGTTCCGGAAGCAGCAGGAAAACATCCGTCGCCGTGATCGCGACGACCACCGGCCGCTCGGTCGTGTAGTGCGAGAAGCCGGTCGCGTAGATGACGTCGTCGTTGGAATCGAGAAGCAGCAGATCAATGCCGGCCGCGTCCATCCGTTTGCGGATGTCGGCCTGAATTTTCGCGTAGAAGTCCGCGCCGAGACGCTGTGAGAAAGCCATCGGGTTACCCTGGAACTGCAATTTCGGTCATGGCGCGCGGGCCGACCTTCAATACTAGATTGGCCGGCCCGCGATCTGAGCATCAGTCCTTGAGGCCGATCATGCCGCGCATGTTGCCGCGCGAGGTCGCCTGCACCTCGAAGGGCAGTTTCTTCGAGTAGAAGATCTGGTAGCCCTGGTAGGAGACGATGTAGTAGGGCAGGTCGCTCGCCAGCAGCGTTGCGGCCTTCTGGTAGGCTGCGGTGCGATCCGCCTGGGTGGTTGCCGAACGGCCCTGCTTCAGGAGATCATCGACTGCCGGATTGGAATATCCGCCCCAGTTGGTCGAGCCGCCCGTGGTCAGCTGGGCGAACAGGAGGCGGTCCGGATCGACGATGTTCAGCCAGCCGAGCAGCGCGATTTGGTGCTGGCTCTTCTGCACGTAATTGGTGGAGAAGGACGGCCAGTCGCTGACCTGCGTCTTGGCATCGACGCCCGCGGCCTGGAAATTCGCCTGCATGAATTCGACCGTCTGGACGCGGTTGCTGTCTTCGCTATGGGTGGACAGAACGACGCTCAGCGGCTTGCCGCCCTTGTCGAGGATGCCGTCGCCGTTGGTGTCCGCCCAGCCTTCTTCCTTGAAGAGCTTCTTGGCACCCTCGACGTCGAAGCCCGGCTGCTTGATGTCCTTCGAATAGGCCCAGGAGGAGGGCAGGACGATCGAGGAAGCCACTGCGTCGACACCCTGATAGATGTCGTTGACGATGGTCTTCTGGTCGATCAGCATCGAAAAGGCCTGCCGCATCTTCGGGCTCGAAAGCAGCGGATCCTTGGTGTTGAAGTTGATGTAAGTCACGCCGAGGCCCGGCTGAACGACGGCGCCGAAGCGCTTGTCCGCCTGCAGGCGCTTGATGTCCTGCGGTGCCAGCGGCGACTGGATAATGTCGAGGTCGCCGGCTTCGAAGGCCTGGGCGCGGGCTGAGCCGTCACCGATGATCTTGATATTGACCTTGTCGGCCTTCGGCTTCTCGCCCCAGTAATTCGGATTGGGCTCGAGCTGGATGGCGCTGCCGCGCGTCCAGGAGGCGAATTTCATCGGGCCCGCGCCGACCGGCTTCAGTGCAATGTCCGTGCCGCCTTCGACCAGCGCCTTTGAAACGATGCCGATGTCGAGATAGCTGAGCAGCGGTGCATAGGGTGCGGAAAGTGTGAATTTCACCGTCTGAGGATCGACCGCTTCCACGGCCGAAATCGGCGTATAGAGCGCCCGCATCGGCGCGTTGAAATCCTTGTTCAGGATCGAGCTGAAGGTGAAGACGACGTCAGCCGCCGTCAGCGGGCTGCCGTCCGAGAATTTCAGGTTCGGGCGGAGCTTGAAGATCCAGGTCGTCGGATTGGGGTTTTCCCAGCTTTCTGCGAGATCCGGCTTCGCTTCCAGGCTCGGTGTCGTATGGATCAGCCCGGAATAGATGAGATCGATGACGCGGTAGGCGGTCGTGTCGCGCGCAAGGCGCGGGTCCAGCGTGCCGGCATCGACGTCTGTCCCGATGGTGACGGTAGCGGCCTGCGCGGACGAAAGGGCGGTGAAGGAAAGTCCTGCAAGCAGAAACGTGGCTGTGATCGATAGTGCTTTGCTCATGTCTGTTCCCCTTATTGGTTTTGGTTCATTCAAAGCGTTGATCGTATCAGCGGGTCTTGGTCCTCCGCGATGCGAGTTCGGAAACCTTGGCCGGCGCCTCGCCGTCCGTGATCTTGTTGTGGCGCAGTTCGGCAAGTGCCGGTGCAAGAAGGTTCTCCAGCACGCCGGGATCGGGCGAATGGCGGTATTCGAAGCAGCGTTTGTTCGGTCCGGCGAGATCGGCGACATGGTCGGCGCCGGAGGCGAAGATGACGACATCACAGCGGGCGATGATGTCGGCGAGATCGTCGGCATAGGACCATGCGACCGTGATGTCGGAAATATGCGGTGCGAACTCGCGCACGCTCGGACGCATGATGGCGATGTAGTCCTTGAGCTGCGTGACGGCGGCGACCCGGGTGCGCGGATCGAGAAGTGCGAGCGACTGCCGGGTCCGCTCCGACGGGATGAAGCGGATCGCCAGGATATTGGCCTCCGGCACAAAACCGCGGATCTCCACCTCGCGATGCACGAAGGTGAGCACGAGGTCGGCATTGCGGCACTGCTCGCGGACGTCGGCGCTGTCGCGCACCTGATCGGCGGTGACCAGGCTGATGACGTCGTTCGCCGCAAGCGTCGGGCGGATCTGCTCGACATAATCGCGCGCCGGCGCCTCGAAGATCCCGACGAAGACGATGTTCAGATGAACCCGCGGTTTCCTCAGCCGCGCCTGGGCCTGTACCATGGAGGCGAGCGTGACAGGCGAAATTCCGAGCCGTTCGGCCTTTTCGAGCAGGCTGTCGATATCCGCGCTCAGCACGTTCGCCGGCGCCACGCGACCGATCTGCCGGTTCGGCTCATAGACGGTAAAAGCCCCGAGGCCAGCCCGGATCTCCACCAGCCCCTCGGCCCGAAGCTGCTTGTAGACTTCGGCCACCGTCATCGGCGCGATGTCGAGTTCGGCGGCCAGCTGGCGCACCGACTGCAGTTTCACCCCCTTCGGCATGTCGCCGAAAGACAGCATGTAAGCCAGCAGTCCGTAGAGCTGCTTTCCGACTGGGACCGGTAGAGAACGGTCAATGCTGGAGGCGTCAATCGTGAACATGTGTGTATTACTCATTTGATACACGAACCGTAACACGAGATACGTCGATGACAATCCCCCTGATAAAAAATTGCATATTTTAGCGGCGAGGCGATTGAATGCCTCGGAAAATTCCAATTATATGGCCTCTTCCAAAGAGGGTATTGCTGTAAGCGGCCACTCCCGAACGGTGAGGTGTATCAATGGATTATGTCAATCTTGGCCGGACTGGCCTGAAAGTCTCGCGTCTCGCGCTCGGCTGCATGACCTTCGGATCGAGCGAATGGGCGCCTTGGGTGCTGGGTTTCGAAGACAGTGCCAAGATCCTGAGGCAGGCGGTCGATCTCGGCATCAACTTCTTCGACACGGCGGATATGTATTCGCTCGGCAAGAGCGAGGAGATCACCGGCAAGGTGTTGCTGGACCTCGTTCCCCGCCACAAGCTTGTGATCGCGACGAAGCTTTTCCACCCGATGAGCAGCGACATCAACGACCGCAGCCTGTCACGCAAGCATATCCTCGACGCGGTCGACGGCAGCCTGAAGCGCCTCGGTACCGACTATATCGACCTCTACCAGCTGCACCGTTTCGACTACGGCACGCCGTTGGAGGAGACTTTGGAGGCCCTGAACGACGTGGTGCGGGCCGGCAAGGTCCGTTACCTCGGGGCGTCCTCCATGCATGCCTGGCAATTCATGAAGGCGATCGGGATGCAGAGGCAGAATGGTTGGGCGCCGTTCGTTTCGATGCAGCCGCACTACAACCTCATCTATCGCGAAGAAGAGCGCGAAATGCTGCCGCTCTGCCTGAGCGAAGGCGTCGGCGTCGTGCCGTGGAGCCCGCTTGCCCGCGGTCGGCTGGCAGGACGGGTTGATGGCGAGACCGCGCGCAGCCAGACGGACGGGACGGCGCGTGCGCTCTACGACCGTATGAAGGCTGCCGACGATGCGGTAATCGCTGCCCTCAAGGTCGTCGCCGACCGTCACGGGAAATCGATGGCGCAGGTCGCCTATGCCTGGGTCGCGAGCCGTCCGGCGGTGACGGCACCGATCGTCGGCATCTCGAAGCCGGGGCAGTTCGAGGACGCGGTGGAGGCACTCGAGATCAACCTCAGTGCCGAGGATGTCGCCGAGCTACAGCAGAACTATCTGCCGAGGCCGACCGCCGGCCACGTTTAATTGGCGAGGTCGCCGGCCGGGGATTACCTGACCGCGCGAAAGCTCGCCGGCGCATTGGACATCCACCTGCATGGGTTCGAGCGTGACGAGGCCGGGATCGAGCACGACGGCGACCGCCAGCGGATCATGGAGCGCGCAGCCGCTGATGCCTGGATACTGTTCACGATAGGCGGCCAGATAGAAGCGGCTCGCCTCATTGCATTGGTCGCATGCGACGAAAGCCTGCGAGCCCGAACGATGTCTGGCATCTTGACGAGGTGTTTGTGACGATCGGCGGGAGAAGGCATTGGCTCTTGCGCGCAGTCGATCAGGACGATTACGTGCTCAACGAGATCGTCCAGACGCCGCAACACCAAGGCTGCTAAACGCCTTCTGATCCGACTGATGAAGAAGCAGGGATGCCTGCCGAACGCATTGTCACCGACAAACTGCTCCTACGGCGCAGCGTCAGATCATGCCCACGGTCGAGCATCGATCGCACCAGGGCCTGAATAATCGCGCCGGAAATTCGCATTTACCACTGCGAAAACGGGAACGGCTGATGCAACGGTTTCGCTCGCCAGGCGCGCTGCAACGCTTCACAAGCGTCTTCTCGGCAGTCCGAAATCTCTTCGTGCCGCCGCGTTCGAAACACTCAGCTATCGCTGTCCATCTACACCGCCACAGGGCGATCGCGCATTGGAAGGCCGTGGCCGAGACAGGTGCCTGACCCACACGTCTTGTCGAACAAGTACTTCAAGAACTTAACCTGACATCACCAGAGCGAGATGTTTGTTATTTCCAATTAGGTTGCCGCCAAACAAAAAGCATGATCCAAATGAACACGTTAATCTGCGAAAAAGCCTCACTCCTACGAAGGCTTGGCAACAAAAGAGGGGAGGTTTCCCAAGGTTCATCAATGGCCGATGGAGACTTCATGACAAAGAGAATATCTGCGGACCGCTCCGCTTGTGATTGCTGCGGAGATCCCATTCTCCCTAATTTTTCAAGGCGTTCAATGCTTTTTGGCGCATCTGGCATGGCTGGTCTCGGCATGTTGACTAGCGCGGCCCCATTTGCAGCCCCAGCAGCATATGCCCAGCAGGGCACTTCAATTAAACTACCCGGTCGGAGCGAACTGGTAATCAGAAAGGGTTCGATCGTCACCGTTGATGATAAGCTTGGCAATATAGAAGGTGGCGACATTCATGTCCGCAATGGCGAGATCATTGCGATCGGAAAGGACCTTCAAGTTCCCGCGGGCGTGGAGGAGATCGATGCCTCGCGGAGGATCGTCATGCCGGGTTTGGTTGAAACTCACTGGCATACATGGACAAGTGCCGTCAGAAATCTGCTGGCACCCGAATTTGAGTATTTCAAACTGAAGGGCGCCGTCGTTCCGCATATGACGCCCGAAGATTTTTATGCAGCCGACATGCTGGCGATGACTGAGGCGCTTAACGCGGGTATCACCACGATCCACAACTACTGCCACCACGTCATGTCGCGTGAGACCGTGGAGGCAGAGATGCGCGCCCACCAGGATGCCGGTATTCGTGCGCTCTACACGTTCGGGCATCGTGACGGGCTGGCGAACGACAAACTGATCGACCTCGATCTCGCCGCTGGTATCCAGGCCAATTGGTTCGGCAGCAGTTCGCCACTCGACGGGAGAGTGACTTTCGGCATCAACTCGCGCGGGCCGGCATCACTTTCGGAGGCGATTTTCCGGAAAGAACTGGACTGGGCGTTCGAGCGTGATTTGATGGTTGCCATGCATGCAGGCCAGAACCGCTACAGTTATTCCGTGGTGCCGCTGAAGCAGATGGGTTACCTCGGTCCCAAGACGCTAATCGTTCACTTCGTTCTGGCCAAGCCGGAGGACCGGGCTGTCATGGCCGAGACCAACGCACCCCTCAGCTATTCCGTCCACTCCGAACTCAGGTTGGGCGGTGGCGGATATCAGGCGCAGCAGCTGGTAGCCATGGCCAATGACGGCGTGCTTGTCTCGTTCTCGTTCGACGGGAACACGCTTGCGCCGATCGACATGTTCGAAACCATGTCGACTGCCTGGTACATGGGGATTCCGTATACCGGTTCCGAAACTGAAAAGATGAAACCGCTGAACTTCAAGCAGATCATCGAGATGGGCACGATCAACGGCGCAACGGCACTCGGCCTCGGGGACAAGACCGGCTCGCTGACGGTTGGAAAACGGGCGGACATTACCCTGGTCCGGGCGGACGACCTGAACATGATCCCCCATGGGTTCGTCGATGGCATGATTGCGCGCACCGCCCGCGCTTCCAATGTCGATACGGTGATCGCTGATGGGCGCATCATGAAGCGAGGCGGAAAAATCGTCGGTCTTGATGTGGAGAAGGTGAAATCTGATGCGGTGAGATCAGCCTTCAACTTGCGTCAGAAGGCTGGTGGCCGCATCGCTCCGAGTTCGACTACGCCTCCCGCCTTCTGATCAGAACCAAACGCAAAACGGGTTGGATGCTGGCGGAAGAGGCGGGCTTGGATGCGACACTGGCTCTGGCGATCACCCCCGATCCGACCGGCTGGGCCGGGTTGAGAGGGAGGAGCGGGGCGGGTGAGAGCACCGCTTCGGCTTTAGCTTTGAGACTGTGAATGCAGGCGATCATTCCGCTGCTTCCACGCGCGCCAGCACCTTCTGCCGTTTCGCAATGACTTCCGGATCGTTCATGAAATCCGTCCGCCGACCAGGCTTGCTACCGCGCTTCTGATAACCATTGCTCTTGCTGCCATCCGGTATCCCAAACATATGATCCGTCTGGCCAGTGCGGCGAGGGCCGCTCTTGCTACGCTGCTCTTCCCGCCCAGCTTGCAGCTCAGCGACGATCAACAGCACGTCGCACAAACGCTTGTTCTCAACGACTCCGGATGATGTACCGATCGCAACTTGTCGAAGGTTCTGTAGGGTAGGGCAAAGCTCTCGTGCATGATCTCGATGCGACCCTCCGATAGTCGCAGACGAGAACTTCTTACCCGCCAAGGGCCTAGAAAGGTCCGTCGGATCAAGAATGAACAGCACCTTGTCGTAGCGCAGCGTCAGGGCCTGCGACAGCGTGCGGACTTCCTTCCGACACACGGCGCCGTCAAGGTTCTCAAGATCGGCCAGTGGCCGATGCATATCCTTCGGATTGCGTGGCGGTTTGCCAAAACGGGAATTGAAATCCGCAATGAATTCTGACGCATAAGCGTTGGCCGCCTCAATCGTATCAATGCCAAGAAGCCGCAATTCCTTGACCAGTCGGTCCTGCGGCGTCTGGACGAGACGACCGCGCCGGGACCACACCCCGGCTTTCAAGGCGAAGGTGGCGCTTGCCGCCATCAGGGGCGAGCAGACGCTGGTGGAATTGTCCCAGCAGTTCGACGTGCACGCCAACCAGATCAAGCAGTGGAAAGACCCGCTCCTTGTGGGGGCGACAGACGTTTTTGGTGATGAAGCCAAGACGGAACCGGCGGCACCCCCTGTCGATGTGAAACCGCTTCATGCCAAGATTGGCGAACTGACACTGGAGAACGATTTTTTGTCCGGTGCGCTCAGCAAAACCGGATTGCTGGGCGGAAAGAAATGATCGACCGCTCGCACAAATTGTCCGTCGTGCGCCAGGCGAAGCTTCTCGGCTTCAGTCGTGGCAGCATCTATTATCTGCCTCGTCCTGTCTCCGATGGCGATCTCATTCTGATGCGGCGGATCGACGAACTGCACCTCGACTATCCGTTCGTCGGAAGCCGCATGTTGCAAGGGCTTTTGAAGGCAGAAGGGCTTTCAACCGGGCGTCTTCACGTCACCACGCTGATGAAAAAGATGGGCATCGAGGCGATCTACCGTCGTCCGAACACCTCCAAACCAGCGCCGGGGCACAAGGTCTATCCCTATCTGTTGCGCAACCTACCCGTCATCCGGCCAACCAAGTCAGGGCGATGGACATCACCTATATTCCGATGGCATGCGGCTTCGTCTATCTTGCCGCCGTCGTTGACTGGTTTAGCCGCCGGGTCCTGTCGTGGCGGCTGTCGATCACGCTGGAACGGCTTTCTGCATCGAGGCGGTCGAGGAGGCGCTTGCCCGCTATGGAAAGCCAAAAATTTCAACACCGACCAAGGTTCGCAGTTCACCTCTGTCGACTTTACGACCGCGCTGAAGAAGGCTGAGATCGCCATCTCGATGGACGGCAAAGGCGCGTGGCGGGACAATGTCTTCGTCGAGCGGCTCTGGCGTTCGATCAAATACGAGGAGGTCTATCTCCACGCCTACAAAACTGTGCCCGAGGCCCGCGCTGGCATTAGCCGTTATCTGACCTTTTGCAACAGCCGACACCCGCATTCATCCCCTGACCGGCAGACGCCGGATCAGGCTTACTTCAACGCGCTGATGCGAATCCAGGCAGCAGCATAATCAAGGCGGAAATCCACTTACCCAAAGGCCCGAAACTGTTCAAACAAACCGAGCCAGCTCTGTCCGGGGTCAAACACCTAGTGCAAGCCGTCCCGTTGTTGGAATTATCGAGGGACAGCGCGTAACGATGATACGGGATTTGCTGCAACGCCGGATGGCCCGCGAGAATGTGATGCATGACCGGTCAGGAATCACGCTTGGTGCACCAAGTCGAAACGCAGCTAAGCCCAGAGCTCACAGATGTGGTCCACGGTGAGGTTGGCTTGTCCGGTGATCATGTGCATGCCGGAATGGGTTTCGACACCCTTTGCGGCGGCCAGTGCGAGAAGTCTGGTAGTCTCGGGTTGGGCAATGACTTCGGCGAATGTCATGCTAGGCTGCAGGAGATCTGGATTAAGCGGTAGCGCGTCCGTATCCTGAAGGCCGAGTGACGTGGCATTGATGACGAGCTGGCCTGCTTCCGGCTCGGGTTTGCCTGCCTTGGCAACCTTTCTTCCAAAGTCAGCGTTCACCGTCTCCACCAGCGCTTCGGCTTTGTCAAAGGTTCGATTTGACACCGTGATGCTATTGGCGCCGGCCTCGACGAGGGCAAAGGCTATAGCGACCGAAGCACCACCAGCTCCGATGATGAGCGCGTCGCGACCTTCCATCGCGATCCCCTTCGACCGGAGGCCGCGCACAAAGCCCTTGCCGTCGAACTGATAGCCTCGAAAGCTGCCGTCGCGCTCGCGCCGGACGAAGTTGACGGCGCCGACCCGGACAGCCACCGGATCGAGACTGTCGCAGAGATCGATCGCCGTCTGTTTATGAGGTAGGGTAATGCCGAACCCCACGAGGTTCGGCATCGCCTTCAGACCGGCCCAGATTGTAGTCAGGTCCTTTGCGGGAACATGGAGCGGGACAGATACGATATCTGCTCCGCGTGCCGCAAAGAGTGGGTTGACCGCCGCTGGCGACTTGGCCTGGGCGATAGGGTCGCCGATGATGCCAATCAGCCTGGTTGTGCCGCGAATGTTGACACTGCTTACCACGACAGTTCCTCGCGCTTGAGCCAGACGATGCTGCCGTCCTCAATGCCAACAATGATGTCGAGCGCGCCGCGGCCGGCCCAGTCGACGACCTCGGGAGAGGCGACATGCATCGCCATCTGAATGGCCTCGTCCCGGTGCTTAATCGGAACTGGCAATGCAAAGCGCGGCTCTTCCGGTGTTCCGACATTGCGCGAGTAGAACAGTCCTGCCTGCTTCGTTGTATTGCGGGGCGCGCCGGTCTTCGGATCCGGTGGCACGCAGGCGCGGGCATGGGTGCCGAAGATTAGATCCGTGCGACCCGTGCCTTCCCAATCGCAGAAGCAGAGCTTGACGCGCCCGCGACCGCCGCCGACATCGACCGTAAAGCGAATAGCCTCGCCATCTTCCCAACGCAGGAAACGTTTGTCGATGAGTTCCGTGTCGGACGCCTTCCTCCAGTCGCAGAGGACTCCGTCTTCATCCAATGCCACATAGTGGAGGTCGTTGTCCTTGAGCCAGTCGACGACCGCCGGTCGAACCCGCCAGACCGTCTTCAACGGCTTGCCCTTGAAGGTTAGGAACTCCTCCTCGCCAAAGCGTGGCGGCAGAACCTTTTCGCCGGTGTTGCGGAATAGCCTGTGACGGCCCGTAACGTCGCTGACCAAGATGTCCATTCTGCCATTGCCGGTCCAATCCGCAAGGGTCGGGCAGGAATAGCCGAACATCTTCTCCGAAGGTCCCTGGATAGAGCCCGTCAATCCTGCTGCAAGCCGGATCGGCGTGTCGCCACCCTTCAGCATGACTTCCTTGTCGAGATAGATGATCCCGTCTTTTTCAAGGCTCTGGTAGAAGAGCAACTCGCCCGTGCTGTTGCCGACGACCAGATCGTAGTGACCGTCACCGCTGAAATCATAGGCGGCGGGGCTTGGCAGGATGCCCGCGTGAATCAATGGCTTCGTGGTCTCGATGCGGCCGCGCTGCTCGAAACGCGGAAGTCCGTCTTCGCCATCACCGACGTTCTTGAGGAAGCTGATGTAGCCATCCTCGGCACCGTAAAGGATATCTTCGCGACCGTCGCCATCCCAATCGACGACGCAGGGGAGATGGATGCACTGTTCGAGTTCCAGAACCCTGTCGTCGATAGTGCGGATCAGGCTGGTGGGCTCGAAGGTTCCGTCTTCGCGCTGTCGGGCAATATGCAGGATATTCCAGAACTCGCCTGCGATGACGTGTTGCTGCTTAGTCCCGAACTTGCCGAATGTAGGCGCCAGCTGCCCATAGACCTCAAGTGGCGTTTCGCCGGCGATGAGGGCATGACCCTTTTCAAGCACGGGAGCTGCGACCGTACCTTTGTTCTTAAATGCGTATAGGAAGCCTCGCAGCGGTCCGCCGAGCCACCGGTCTGCGTCGTCATAGCCGCGATAGCCTTCGTCGTTCCATTCCAGACCGTTCGGCCAATAGTCGTTCCAGTAGTCGCTACCGACGATCAGTTCCTGCACCCCGTCGCCGTCGATATCGTGGAACCGGGCCATATGGAAATATTCGTTGCCCTTAACCCACTCGGCATCGAGGTCAAGGCGGATCGGGTCACCAAATTCAGGCGCGCCTTTTTTACCAACGTTGGGAAACACATAAATCTGCTTGCGCAGCCGCGACGCGGAGACAAGATGGAAAATATCTCCATCCTTGACGGCCGTTATGTAGCCGCGGACGCCTTCAACCAGCTCTTCTTCACCCAGGATAGGTGTGCCGTCAGGATTGGTGCCGATTTGGCGACGCAGGAAGACGCGACCGTCATAGCAAGCATCCCAAGCCGAAATCAGCATGTCCTTCGTACCCGTACCGCTCCAGTCAACGATCTCGACACAGGTGATGATCCGGCCTGCGACTGCTGCCGTCTCGACGTCCGGATGGTACTTCAAACCTTCAGAGCCGTAATTCGGACCGTGCCAAACAGTGGCGTCATCCTCCCATCGCGTCACGCTCATCGCAAATCCTCTCCACTCGCAGAGTATTAATGGAAACGAATTCTAAAACGAAAGTGCCTTTCAAATCCAGTGAAAAATGGTTCCGGCGCTTCTCCAGGATATGTGCGACACGAACTCAGGGGACAGCGATGGACAACGAGGCGGCGGCTGATGTTATTTCTGGCTAAAGCACAGGGTAACAGCGAGTGCGCTGAAACCTAGCGCGCCTGTCCATCGCGAACGATTAAAGCGAACTGATCGGATAACATCGCAGGACAGATCCAGCGGGTGACTTCGTTAGCCGCCCACCAGTGAACTAACCACTTTCCAGCACAGAAGCGAGGGAGGTTGCGGGAGTTCCTCAGCAAAGGCATATGATGATGTCTGCGATGGCAGAGACCACAATCTTAACGGCATAGCCCTGCGGAGATGGGCGAAGTTCCGAGATGGTGCAGTGAAGTACATAAACAGCCAGGTAGTTGCTACCGCACTGCCCCGGTAGCAACAATCAAAGGGGTCATGGTTCGCTGACGAACTCGGAGAGGCCAGATATCGCTCAGCTCCGCCGCCGCCTTATTGAGAGAACGGACTAAGTCAGGCCAACGATCTTCGGTTATCCGCATTAGGGGCCCTGCAACCGAGATCGTTCCAGCTACCGGAGCTTCGATGTCAGAACTTGTTCGAAACGGAACCGCAACCGCTGCAGTACCAGCCTCTCCCTCTTCGACAGAGGTCGCGAAGCCCCGTTCGCGGGTTTCATTCAGCCGAACTCTGAGTTCATCGATTGATCGAGCAGAATTAGGACCGAGCTTTCGTTTAGCCGTGAAGCCGCGAGAGTAGACGATTTCCAACGCCCGTTCTTCGGGAAGAGTGGAAAGCCATGCCTTCCCGTTCGCCGTTGCGTGAAGAACAATCTCTTGTCCCATGTCCGGATCATATCGGAGACCGGTTGTCGCACCTTGTGCGCGTGCCACCCACACCAAATCCTGACCTTCAAGGATTGCTAGGCGACAATATTCCTGCGTTTCCGCGGCCAACCGATTCAAAACGGATTGGACCACGTCAGGCACATTCCGCGCATCAAGGTTCCGGAACGCTAAGGCGCTCAATCTAAGAGACAGGGCATAGTGTTGACTCGCGGCATCTTGGGTCACCCACCCGTGGCCAATCAGCGTCGTCAAAAGACGATGGACCGCACTAGCCGGCATATCGAGGCGTCCGGCGAGGTCGGACAACTCAATCGCTCCTGCTTCTCCAGCCAGCACTTCCAAAAGGGTGAGGCATCGTGATACGGCTGCAACGGTCAAACCTCAAATCTCCTTTTAATACAGCATATAAGGTTTGTTTCCAATTTGGAATAGGCTTCCACAAACGATCCTCATCTGTCATTGGCCGGGTGCTCGTCCAAGATCATTGTAGGACCCTCTGCGCCATTTTCTGTGGCGCTCAACTTGACAGCCACATCCGTAAAATGGTGAGCGTCGATGGTGAATTGTCTCAAAAGTATATGAGAAGCAGATCCTTGGCATCGATCTGATCGCTGGCCTGCGAGGACTTCTGCCACCGCCCCGTCCTTTCGGCATCAGCACCGTCCGCCTCTTCATCGCCTCGATGGCGAGAAGCACGTCGCCGGGCTCGCGACCTGGCCACCCGTCATGAAGACGCCCCGCATCGGCGCGCCGAGATGAACGTCATTGGCGGCATCCAACTTGCGGCGCACTGCGCCCTTGGCTGCGCCGTGCGCCCCGACCGGCACCTTGATGCGCCGCGGCTGGCCGTGGAACTCGAAGAACACCGTGACTATGCCTTGGCGGTCCACGACGCTCATCGTCTGATTGACGATGGCAGCATCATCATACTTGATGAAAATGGAAATGGATTCTAAAAGGTAAGCAAATTTCAAATATGGGAGCTTCAAATGAGAGTGAGAGCTGATGGCGTCGTTCCAGTGACGCTCACCCGAATGACTGAAGACGATCACATTGCTAGGGCAGGTCATGAGGGAACCGAACATTTCCGCGCCGGCGTCGCAAAGCAAGCTTAGGATTAGCAGTTATGATCGTCACGTTTGGATCAATCAATGTTGACCTCATCTACCTGGTCGAGGAGATACCTCAAGCGGGTCAGACCGTCTTAGCGCGGGGTTCGCGAACCGAGGCTGGAGGGAAGGGGGCCAACCAAGCGTTGGCGGCTGCGCGGGATGGCGCAAAGGTCGTCATGACGGGGGCGGTCGGTGACGACGCCATGGCCCCTATCGCCCTTCAGAATTTGGAGGGCAAGGTCGATATCAGCCGCGTGGTCCGATCGAGGGAACCCACTGGCTCCGCCGCGATAATGATCGATGCCAATGGCCGCAACATGATTGCGGTTGCAGCAGGTGCCAACCTTGCCGCGCAGTCTGATGGTGTTGAAGATGAGCTGCTTCGGAATGCAAGTTACGTCCTGATGCAGATGGAGAGCCACGCTACTCAGATCGAAAATCTAATCAGACGCGTCTCCAATCATCCTGCAAAATCGATCCTCAACCTCGCGCCTGCCTACCGGCTGGATCGCGACCTTCTGTCCTTGATCGACATCGTAATCGTCAACGAAGACGAGGCCGAAGCTCTTGCAGGTTGGCTTGGATGCGAGCCGGGCGCGAGATCATTGTCAGACGCTCTCAACACCGGGGTCTTGCGTACCATGGGAGGCGAGGGAGCCGAAGCTTTCATCAACGGCGAGGAGTTAAGAGTACCGGCGCTCCCCGTCGATGCCGTGGATACGACTGCAGCTGGCGACTGCTTTGTGGGCGTGCTGGCTTCAGCTCTCGATCGAGGCCTCTCTTTCGACGCGGCGATGCGGCGAGCGGCAACGGCCGCTGCAATTGCCTGCTCCCGCCCGGGAAGCCAGTCGAGTATTCCGCACATTACCGAGACGGATAGTTGGATGACCTGAGAACAACCGCGAGAGCACGGATAACAGCATTTTTAAAGTTCCATAATCTATCTTATGCGATACTAGACCGGGTGGGGGGTGGGTTCAAGGATGAAGTGCGACTTGCGAATGATGCCAATGGGTTATCACTCCGCAAGGAAGACGCAATGAGACGCACCTATTCCCAGATTGGATTGGACGAACGCCGTAAGATTGCTCGCTGGAGGACGGCTGGCCTCAGTGTCGCGGTCATCGCCGAGAAGCTCGGACGACATCGTTCGACGATCTTTCGTGAAGTCAGACGCAATATGTTCGTCGACAAGCAGATACCCGATCTCAGCGGCTATTATTGCGTGACGGCGCATGAGATGGCTTGCGAACGTCGTGCGAAGCTGCGGAAGCTTGCGCGCTTCTCACACGTTCGACAATCGGTGATCGAGCGCATCGTGCACGGCTGGTCACCGCAGCAGATCGCCGGTCGAATGCGGCTGGAACGTCATCCGATCTCGGTGAGCCATGAGACGATCTACAAGTTCGCCTATTCGGCCGACGGCCATGCCATCAAGCTGTGGCGGCATTTGCCGGAGCATCGTGCCAGGCGCAGACCACGACACGCCAGACGCAAGCACGGCCAACGGTTTAGCCCGGACTTGAACATCCTGCGCCGCCCAGACGTCGTTGCCGATCGCAAGCAGTTCGGCCATTGGGAATGCGATCTGATCCAGTTCCGCAAGAAGTTCGGAAAGGCCAATGTGACGTCGCTTGTCGAGCGGGTCAGCCGCTTTGCGATCTTTCTGCGCAACAATGATCGGCAGTCCCGGCCTGTTATGGACGGCCTCATACAAGCCCTGCAGTCCCTGCCCCATCTTGCCCGCCGTTCGATCACCTTCGACCGCGGGACGGAGTTCACCGACTGGCCGTATCTCCAGGCCAGCATCGGCACCCAAACGTGGTTCTGCGATCCACAATCACCCTGGCAGAAGGGCACGGTCGAGAACACCAACGGCAGGGTAAGGAAATGGCTTTCGAGAGAGGTCGATCCACTGTCGGTCACAGACGCCGATCTGATCGAGATCTGCAATCGGCTCAATGCGACACCGCGCAAATGTCTTGGCTATCGAACGCCAGCCGAAGTCTTTCGCAAAAAACTGCTCGCTCAGATGAGACACGCCGGTTAGCTTGGGCAGCCCCGCAAGTCGCGGTTCAGCATGAACTCACAGGGTTCAAGGATGAAGTGCGACTTGCGAATGATGCCAATGGGTTATCACTCCGCAAGGAAGACGCAATGAGACGCACCTATTCCCAGATTGGATTGGACGAACGCCGTAAGATTGCTCGCTGGAGGACGGCTGGCCTCAGTGTCGCGGTCATCGCCGAGAAGCTCGGACGACATCGTTCGACGATCTTTCGTGAAGTCAGACGCAATATGTTCGTCGACAAGCAGATACCCGATCTCAGCGGCTATTATTGCGTGACGGCGCATGAGATGGCTTGCGAACGTCGTGCGAAGCTGCGGAAGCCTGCGCGCTTCTCACACGTTCGACAATCGGTGATCGAGCGCATCGTGCACGGCTGGTCACCGCAGCAGATCGCCGGTCGAATGCGGCTGGAACGTCATCCGATCTCGGTGAGCCATGAGACGATCTACAAGTTCGCCTATTCGGCCGACGGCCATGCCATCAAGCTGTGGCGGCATTTGCCGGAGCATCGTGCCAGGCGCAGACCACGACACGCCAGACGCAAGCACGGCCAACGGTTTAGCCCGAACTTGAACATCCTGCGCCGCCCAGACGTCGTTGCCGATCGCAAGCAGTTCGGCCATTGGGAATGCGATCTGATCCAGTTCCGCAAGAAGTTCGGAAAGGCCAATGTGACGTCGCTTGTCGAGCGGGTCAGCCGCTTTGCGATCTTTCTGCGCAACAATGATCGGCAGTCCCGGCCTGTTATGGACGGCCTCATACAAGCCCTGCAGTCCCTGCCCCATCTTGCCCGCCGTTCGATCACCTTCGACCGCGGGACGGAGTTCACCGACTGGCCGTATCTCCAGGCCAGCATCGGCACCCAAACGTGGTTCTGCGATCCACAATCACCCTGGCAGAAGGGCACGGTCGAGAACACCAACGGCAGGGTAAGGAAATGGCTTTCGAGAGAGGTCGACCCACTGTCGGTCACAGACGCCGATCTGATCGAGATCTGCAATCGGCTCAATGCGACACCGCGCAAATGTCTTGGCTATCGAACGCCAGCCGAAGTCTTTCGCAAAAAACTGCTCGCTCAGATGAGACACGCCGGTTAGCTTGGGCAGCCCCGCAAGTCGCGGTTCAGCATGAACTCACATGCGTTCGGGATCGATGATCCGATATCCCTCAGATCCTCTTCGACCAGCAAAAGTCGCCGCCGCGCGGCGAGATCCGGCAATAGCGCCTCAAGCGCGGGGTTGAAGAACAAGGCGTCGAGATCGCCATGGAAGAGGTACTGCATCTTAAGAAAGCGGCCGTAGCGAGCGGTTCGGCGTCGTGCGGCACGCATCCCAGCCTCTCGGCAGCTCAAGCCGGAAGAAGCACGATGCGGTGGATCGTTTCCTGGGCGATGCGGGCGTCGCTGTAGAGGAGTGGCACGTATTCGCCTTTCGACCAAATACTGGCCAAATCCCCGTAATGAGACGAACGGGGATCGCCGGACTGGCCGGGTGTGTTGATGCAGACGCTGTTGTCCCAGTCGCCGACATCCATGACGAGGCGGACCGAGGCGCCGGCGTTGACGCCGAAATCCCCCATCCGGTAGCCGGCATGCATGGGTGTGGAGCGGCTGCCGCCGAGCGGCAGCGGGCCGATGTTCCAGCTACCGGCCCAGTCCGTTGCGCCCTGGGACTTGATGCGGCTGGTCGCGTGTTCGAAGAGCGCCCGGTGAAGGTCGCCCCAGCGCCAGAGGACCGGGTCGGGGCCGAGCCGGGCTTCGCAATCGGCAAAGCCGGCAGAAAGTGTCGAAAGCAGCATGGCGTCCCGTTCGGTGGCATTCCAGTGCGTGCCAGGCTCGCTGAGAAGAAGCAACATGCGGTCGACATCGCCGGGCAGCAGAAGTTGGCGAACGGCTAGATTCGGTGCAAACCTTGCCAGCAGAGCGGGCCGCAGATGCTTCATCCACCATACTTCGAAGAGTGCGGCCGGTGCACTGCCCGCTCCGAGGCGATAGTCCCAGCCAACAAAAAGTTCCGCAGCACGGTTCTGTCGCTCATCTAGTGGTCGGCGGCTGGCAGTTTTTCCCAGCAGGCCGCAGATGATCGCAGCAGGGCGGGAATAGACGTCGGTCTGCAAAGCCATCGAGGCCTTCAGCGTGTGTTTGGGATCGGCGCGCAGGACCGATTTGATGCGCTGGGCGCGGCTCACCTCCGCCCATTCGTGGCCGATCGACGGAGCTCTCGGGTCACGGCTCGCCGGCAGATTCATCTCGTTGGCAGAAGCCACGAAACCATCGGCCGGATTATAGGCGCGCGGAAGCTCGCCGGCGGGCAGGAAACCGTCCCATTCATGGCTGCCGTGGCCCGGCACGGGCAGCAGGCCTTCCCAATTTCGGCGCACCGGCGTGAAGCCGGCGGTGAACCAGCCTAAATTGCCATCCACATCGGCGCTGACATGGTTGACCGAGGGCGTACCCCAGGACCCGAGCGTCTGCGAAAACGCATGCACCGAACCGCTGCGCATATAGGACAGGCTGCCGAGATAAGCGGCGGAACCGGGTGACAGCCAGACGGAGCGCATGGCAATGACCTGGCGGATCTTCGGGTTTTCGTGGAGGATCGGGCCGTGGCGGGTAAACGAAAGCGTCAGCGTCTGGTCGGGATAGCCCCTGACCGGGAAACTCTCCTCGATGCGAGTGATCTTCTCCCAGCCGTCGCCAAAGCGGTACGAATCTGGATCGCCTTCTTTGGTCTCGTACACATAGACGTCTTCCTGGTCGGCGCCGAAGATGGTGAGGCCGAAGGCGGTGCGGTCGTTATGGCCGAGCGAGATGCCGGGCGCGGTCGGTTCACCGGTGCCGATGACGTTGAGGCCGGGAGCCTCGAGATGGACGAGATAACGCAACGACGGCACGGCATGGGCTCGGTGCGGATCGGTTGCAAGGATGGGCCGGCCGGTCTCGGTGCGGGAGCCGTGCACCGCCCAATTGTTGGACCCCTCCTCCGCGATCGCCTGGACGATATCGCCGAGATCGGTGACCTCAGTCCATTTCCAGACGTCGTCCAGCCCAGCGGTTAGGCGGGCCTTGTCGAAGGTGACGGCGGCTGTGGCGAGCTTGAACAGACGCGTCGCGACGAGCGGGATATCGGCGAGTGAAATCCCCTCCTCCGGCTTCGGCGAGACCGGCGGATCGAGCTCGAAGCGCAGCAGGTCGGTCTCTGCGTCCGCAAGTGCCATGATGTTGGCGCGCAGGATTTCGGAAATGCCGTTGCGGGTTAGCGCATGGCTGCGGATACGCACCACATCGGCCGGCTGCCAGCGTGACGGCTTGGTGCCGAAGACGGCGAATTCTGGCGGCAAGCGAGCTGGCTCCACTTCGCAAAGCGCGACATAGGCATTGATGCCGGCGGCGAAAGCGGTGCAGATCGCTTGCGTATCCGGCGCGTAGGAAGTCCATTCGGGAGCCATGTCGCCGCGGTAGAGGAAATGCCGTGCGGCATGGTCCTGCGCCAGGTAACCGGGGCCGAAATCGGCAGCGAGCAGGCCGAGGCCGCGCTTGCGCCACAGGTCGAGTTGCCACAGCCGGTCGCGGGCGGCATTGAAACCCTGGACGAAAAACAGGTCCTTTTCGCTCGCCGCCTTGATATGCGGGATGCCCCATCGGTCGATGCGGATTTCCGCCTGGGCTTCGAGGCCGGCTAGCCGGAGGGTTTCGTGTACCTGGTCGTCGCTCATTTCATTCTTTCATGCGTGATGGCAGGCGACGCGCGCGCCATCGGCACGCAGCGTCAGTTCAGGCCGCTCTTTCGAGCATATTTCGGTCGCAAGCGGGCAGCGCGTGTGGAAGGCGCAACCGGAGGGGATGTTTGAAGGACTTGGCAGCTCACCGCTAAGGATAAAACGCTGCTTGGCACGCTGCACTTCCGGGTCGGCTTCCGGCACGGCCGACATCAGCGCCTTGGTATAGGGATGTTTCGGATTGGCGAAAAAGGTATCACGGTCGGCCATCTCGACGAAACGGCCGAGATACATGACGACGACCCGGTCGCAGATATGCCGGACCACGCCGAGGTCATGGCTGACGAACAGGTAGGAGACGCCAGTGCGCTTCTGCAGCGCGACCAGCAGGTTGAGAATCTGGGCGCGAACAGAAACGTCGAGCGCCGAGACCGGCTCGTCGCAGATCAGGAGATCCGGCTCCAGCGCCAATGCTCTTGCGATCACCACGCGCTGCCGCTGGCCGCCGGAGAACTGGTGCGGATAACGGTCCGCATATTCGGGCCTCAGGCCCACCTGCTGCAGCAGCATCGCGACACGTTCCTTCAGCGCCCTACCCTTGGCGACGCCGCGCACGATGAGCGGTTCGCCGATCGTGGCGCCGACGGTCGAGCGCGGATCGAGCGACAGCGCCGGATCCTGGAAGATCATCTGCACCTTGCGGCGAATGTCGTTGAGCTCCCGGCGGCTGGCGCCGACCACTTCGTCGCCGCTGATCCGGACGCTGCCGGAGATCGGCGCCTGCAGGCCAACGATGGTGTTTGAAAGCGTCGACTTGCCGCAGCCGGATTCGCCGACCAGCGCCACGGTCTCGCCGCGGGCGATATCGAGGTCAACGCCGTTGACGGCCTTGATCACCGGGCCGGCCTTGCCGAGCAATCCGCCGCGGCCGCCGAAATGGACTGCGACATCGCGAATTTCGAGAACGTTCTGCTGCCCGCTCATGCCGCCACCTCGCGGATTTCCGCCATGCGATCGATATGCCAGCAGGCCGAGCGGTGGCCTCCGCCGCAATCGAAAAGCGGCGGCTGTTCGGTGCGACACTTGTCGGTCGCGAGCGGACAGCGCTCGGTGAAACGGCAACCGGTGCCGAATTCGTTCGGCGTCGGCACCGTCCCCTCGATGGTCGCGAGGTCCGCCTTCGGCGCGTGATCGAGTTTCGGTACGCTGGCCAGCAACAGGGCCGTGTAAGGATGTTTCGGCTCACGGAACAGCGCATGCACCGGCGCGATTTCGGCGATGCGGCCGGCATACATGACCGCCACGTCGTCGGCGATATCGGCAACGACGCCCATGTCGTGGGTGATCAGCACGATCGCGGTGCCGCGGTCTGCGACCAGTTTCTTCATCAGGTCGAGGATTTGCGCCTGGATCGTCACGTCGAGCGCCGTGGTCGGTTCGTCTGCGACCAGCACGCGCGGGCCGCAGATCAGCGCGATCGAGATCATGATGCGCTGACACATGCCGCCGGACAGTTCGAACGGATACTGGTCGAGCCGCCGGGTCGGGTCGGGAATGCCGACATCGACCAGCATCTGCCGCGCCTTCTCATAAGCCTCCGCCTTGGAGACGCCGTGGTGGACCCGGTAGGCCTCGGCGATCTGTGAGCCGACCGTCGTCAGCGGGTCGAGCGAGGCGCTCGGCTCCTGAAAGATGATCGAGATGTCTTTTCCGCGCGCCTTGCGGAACTGCCGTTCCGAGAGGGCGGCAAGGTCGGTGTTTTCCAGCATGATGCGGCCGGCGATGCGTTTCGCGGCAGGCGGCAGCAGGCCGAGCATGGCATAGGAGGTCAGCGACTTGCCGCAGCCGGACTCGCCCACCAGCGCCATGACCTTGCCGGGCGCGACGGTGAAGGAGATGTCGTCGACGACATTGGCACCACCGATATCGATGGTCAGCCTATCGACGGAAAGCAGCGGGTTGGCGGCGGCGTCCATCATCTCTCCTCAGCCTGCCGTCTTCGCCCGTTCGGGGCGCTTGTAGTTGCCGATCGAATTGCCGCCATCAACGCTGATCACGGCGCCGGTGATGAAGGCGGCCTTGTCGGAGCAGAGATAGGCGATGGCGCCCGGCGCATCCTCGGGACCACTGGCGCGGCCGAGCGGAATGTTCTTCAGCATGTTGGTGACGTATTCGTCGGAAAGCTCGCTCACCTCGCTGCCCGGCGCAAAGCCCGGCTCGACGACGTTGACGCGGATGCCGTATTCGGCAAGCTCCAGCGCGAAACCCTTGGAAAGCCGCTCGATCGCCGTCTTCGAGGTGCAATAAGGCACGGAATTCTGGTTCATCTTGCGGGCGGCGCCCGAGGAGATGTTGACGATCGAGCCTTTTTTATCTTCGGCGATCATCAGCTTGGCGAACTCGCGCGACAGCACGAAGGGCGCCCGCAGGTTGACGCCGAAGACGCGGTCCCAATCGGAGAATTCCATCTCCAGCAGGCTGAAGCGGGTATAGATGCCGGCATTGTTGACGAGGATATCCGGCGCCTTCCATTCGCGCTTCACGAGGTCGACGAGTTCGAGCATCGAGGCGTCGCTGGTGAGCTCCGTCGCGTGCAGCAGTACCCTGGAGCGGTCAAGGCCGAGATCGGAGACCGCCTTTTCAAGGCCATCCATGCGCACGTCGCTGAGGCACAGCTTTGCGCCTTCCCGAGCGAAATAAGCGGCGATCCAGCGGCCGAAAATGCCGGCCGCGCCGGTGATGACGATGGTCTTGTTTTCGAATTCCATGACTTAAAACCTCAACGCGCCAAAAGACTCAACGGGTACGGGAACGTGGGTCGAGCTGGTCTCGCAACCAGTCGCCAAGCACGTTGACGGAAAAGACGAGCAGGAAGAGACAGGCGCCCGGAAAGGCGACAATCCACCAGGCCCGCTCGATATATTGACGGCCGACGCTCATGATCGAGCCCCAGCTCGAAGCCGGCGGCTGGATGCCGAGGCCGAGGAAGGAAAGGCCGGCTTCCATCAGGATCATCAGGCCGAACTCGGCGGTGGCGACGATCAGCACAGGGCCCGCGATATTCGGCAGGATGTGATGGAAGAGAATGCGCGCCGCCCCCGCCCCGGCAAGCTCGGAGGCCTTGATGAAGGGCAGGTTCGCCACCTGCAGCGTCTGGGCGTAGGCGACGCGGGTATAACGCGGCCAGCGCGTGAGACCGAGCACCAGCACCAGCTTCAGGAAGCCCGGGCCGAGCACCGCGACGGTGAGCACCGCCAGCAGGATCGCCGGGATCGACATCATGATGTCGACCAGGCGCATGATGAGGATCTCGATCTTGCCACGGAACCAGCCGGCGATCATGCCGAGCGTGACGCCGACCAGCGACGAGACGACTACCGACAGCACCGCGACCGAGAGCGAGACCCCGGCCCCGTAGAGCGTGCGCGACAGCAGATCGCGGCCGAGGTCGTCGGTGCCGAGCCAGTAGGTGATGCCGCGCATCTCGAAGCCCGGCGGCTTCAGGCGGCCGAGCAGGTTCTGCCGGTTGGGGTCGGCTGGCGCCACCCAGGGCGCGAAGATCGCCAGAAGCACGATCACCAGGAAAATGACCGATACGATGACGACCGAGATGGGAACCCGGCGAAGGCGTTGGCTAAGGGCGAGGACGGCGGTGCTCAAAGCCTTCTCCTTATCGGACCAGACGGATGCGCGGATCGACGAGCGCGTAGACGAAATCCGCGATCACGCTGGTCAGCACATAAACGAAGGAAATCAGCAGCACGATCACCTGGACGACCAGGAAGTCGCGCGACTGGATGGATTGGATCGCGAGCTGGCCGATGCCCGGCCAGGCGAATACCGTCTCGACGATGACAGCACCGGCGAGCAGGTTGCCGATTTCGAGTGCGGCGATGGTGATGACCGGGATCGCCGCATTGCGCAGCACATGGCGGAACACGACGGAGCCGAGCGACAGGCCGCGGGCGCGCCCTGCCCGCACATAGTCCTTGCCGAGCTCGTCGATGATCGAAATCCGGGTCATGCGGGCGAAAGTCGACATCGAGATTGCCCCGAGTGCGATCGAGGGCATGATCAGCGAGGCGAAGTCGCCGGAGCCGGAGGTCGGCAGCCAGCGCAGCGTCACGCCGAAGAAGAAGATCAGCACGATGCCTGACAGGAAGGTCGGCACGCTCTGGCCGGTGACGACGATCGCCGTCAGAAGCCGTTCGAGCCAGCCGCCACGCCGGGTCGCCATGATGATGCCGGCCGGAATGCCCATGCCGATCGCCACAACCAGCGCGCCTGCTGCGAGCATCGCCGTATAGGGTACACGCGAAATGACGATATCGAATGCCGGCACCCGCTGGACGACGGAAATGCCGAAGTCGAAATGCGCAAGGCCTCCCAGATATTCCAGATATTGCACCCAGATCGGCCGGTCGAAACCGAGCTGGCTGCGCAATTGGGCGATCATCTCGGCCGATGCATCCTGCGGCACCAGCAGCAGGGTCGGGTCGCCCGAGAGATGCATGACGACGAAGACGATGGTGAGAACGCCGAAGATCGCAATGATCGCCTGTATCAAACGCTCGACGGCGTATCTCAACATGGTCGTGTTATCCGTCTGTTACTGCTGCCAGCTCATGTCCATGACGAACATGGCTTCGTTGGCCGTCGGCTGCCATTTCAGCTTCTTGGCGGCTCCGTAGAGCGCATAAGCCTGGTAGAGGCCCATGCCCGGAACGTCGTCCTTCAGGACCTGGTAGGCCTGTTCGTAGAGCTTCAGACGCTCCTTCTGATCGAGGATGACGCGTGCCTTATCCACGGCCGCATCGAACTTCTCGTTCGAGTACTTTGCCCAGATGCTGCCGGTGCGGAACAGCGGGAAGATCACGCCGTCGACGTCCTGGCAGGCGCAGGACCAGGCGCCGAAGGCAAGACCGCCGGCATTGGCCGGATCGCCTTGGCGGCGCTTCAAGAAGGTCGCCTGGTCGCTGGACGAGATTTCCACCTTGAGGCCGGCTTCGTTGACCATCTGCTGAATGGCTTCGACGGTGGCGCGGCTATAGGCGGGAGAGGTGAGGAATTCGACGGTCGCGCCCTCCGCGCCGGCGGCCTTCACCAGTTCCTTCGCCTTGTCGAGGTTGTATTCGTAGCCCTTGATCTTGTCGGTGTAACCGAAGACCGGTTCGGCACCGAGGACTTCGACCGGCTTGCCGTAGCCTTCGAGCAGTGCTTCGACAAGCGCCTGACGATCGATCGCATAGGCGATCGCCTGGCGGACACGGACATCCTTGGTAACGCCGCCCTGGGCGTTGATGAACAGGTAACCGATGCGCTCGGTCGGAACCGAGAGGACCTGCGAATTGCTGTCGTTCTTGATGCTTTCGGCCTGATCCGGTGGCACGTCGCGGACAAGGTCGGCCTTGCCGGTCTTCAGGTCGGCGATACGGGTGGAGACGTCGGGCACGGTGCGGAAGACCACCTTCTGGAACGGCGGCTTGGCGCGCCAGTAGCTGCCATAGGCTTCAAGCTCGGTCTGGACGCCCTTCTGCCAGTTGGCCATCTTGTAAGGGCCGGAGCCGAGCGGCTTCAGGTTAAATTCCTGGTCGCCGACCTTTTCGACATAGGCTTTCGGCACAATCGAAAGCTTGACCAGCTGGGCGAGCAGCGCCGGATAGGGTGACTTGGTCGTCATCTTGACGAGGGTGGGGCTCACCGCCTCGGCCTTGGCGATCTGGTCGAACTGCGAAAGCTGGGGGCTCTTCAGCTTCGGGTCGATGATGCGGTTGATCGAGAAGGCGACGTCTTCGGCGGTCAGCTTCGAGCCGTCCTGGAAGGTTACGTCGTCGCGGATCTGGAATTCGATCGTCTTGTCGTCGAGATATTTCCAGGACTTGGCGATCTGCGGGACGATCTCGCCCTTCACGTCGCGCGTCAGCAGATTGTCGAAGATATTGCGGTAGATCGAATAGCTGTCGGTGTTCCACTGCAGATGCGGATCGAGCGTTGCCGCATCGTTCGGCAGGTCGATGGTCAGCGTATCCTTGGTTTGCGCAAGCGCGGTCGACGCGGTGAGCGCCAGTAGCATGGCGGCTATGGATGCGAATTTGGCAGACATTCCCTTACCCTCATTGTTGTTGCTGCTGTATTCAAGAACTGTTTACGCCGCCTTCGCGCCGGTCTTGAGCCCGGCCTCGTCGGCGCAGAAACGCGCCAGTTCCGCATGGGTGCAGAACCAGACGTCGCCCTTCGATTTGGCGAGCCGAATGATCTCTTCCAGAATGAAGATGCGTGAACGGTGTCCGACGTGATGCGGGTGCATGGTGAGCTGGAACAACCCGCCCTCTTCCCAGGCGACTTCGAGCTCGCGGGCGAAGATGTCGAAAACCATGGCGGGGCCCCCATAAGGTCGGGCGCCGGTCATCCGGTCCATCGCCACATAAGGTGCGTCGTCGCGGATCCACTCGACCGGGATCTCGACCACGCCGGTCGGCTCGCCGTCTTCCAGAAGTTCGTAGGGCTCCTCATCGGCCATCAATGATGAATCATAGAGCAGGCCCATCTCGCGGGCGATCTTCAGCGTATAGGGGCTGAAATCCCAGGACGCGGTGCGCATGCCGACCGGGCGGATGCCGGAAAGCTTTTCCAGAACATCTGCGGCGCGCAGCGCCAGATCGCGTTCCGTTTCTTCGTCGAGGCGGGAATTGAATTCGTGGATCCAGCTATGGATGCCGAGTTCATGGCCGGCAGAGACGACGGTCTTCACTTCCTCAGCGTTTATCATCGCCGAGACGGCCGGCATGAAGAAGGAGGCGGGAACGGAGTACTTTTCCAGAAAGCGCAGAATGCGCGGCATGCCGGAGCGTGCACCATACTGGCCCTGACTCATCTTGCCAAAGGATATGCCGCCATTCTTCAGTTCCAACGTCTCGTGATCGGAATCGAAGGACAATGCGACTGCCATGCGTGCGCCGTTTTTCCATTTCGCGGGCTTAAGGGAACGCCCGGCGCGCACCTTCTGAACCTTCTGCTGCCAGACACTATCCGACCAGGTCCAGGGTTCGGAGACATCATTTTGCTTATTCGGCGCATTCATGAGATCGTTCATCCTATCAGCGCGACACTCGAAATGTGAGTGGCTGCTTTCTAGGCAGAATTGTTATGAGCCGATCCGATAGCCATCAATGGGGGTTTCGTTCACATACATGAACTCCGAAATCAAAAGCGCCGGCAGGATTCTCGATCTCCTGGAATATATGGCTTCCCGCCGGGAAGCGGTGCCGCTGGCCCAGATCGTGCGCGATCTCTCTTTCCCGAAAAGCAGCGCCCATGGCCTCGTCCAGACGCTGGCTGCCCGTGGACACGTGGTCCAGGACGATGCCGGCCGCTATATGCTGGTCGAGGCGAGCCGGCACGGCTTTCCGTTCAGCCGCCATGAAGAGCCGCTGGTCGTGGTGGCAAAACCGTTCATGGAAAAGCTGCGCGACGAATCCGGCGAGACCATCCTGCTCGCCACGATGAACGCCCATTGCGACATAAGACGGCTGGCGAAATGCGTCAGCCGGCATCGGGTTCGTTATGACGTCAACCTTGACGCAGCGATCGCCGCCTATTGCACCGCGACCGGCCGCGTGCTGCTCGCCTTCACGCCGAAGGAAGCGCTGGAGCATTACCTCTCCCGCGTCCAGTTGCTCTCCTATACCCGCTATACGGTGACCGATATCGAGCGCATCCGCGAGATGCTCGTGAAGATCCGCCGGGATGGCTATGCACTGAACGACCAGGAATTCGTCACCGGCTCGACCGGCATTGCCGCGCCGATCTTCGATAGCAACGGCGCGGTCGTCGCCGCCCTCAATCTCGGCGTTCCGACCGTACGCTACAACGAACAGCGCGAGGGCTTTCTGCTGATGGTCCGCAGCGCAGCCGACGATATCAGTCGGGCGCTTGGCTACCGCCGCTGAGGCTCATTCCTGACGCGGATGACGGAACCGATGCAGCTACGGCATGATTTGGAAAGCTACACTCTTTCCTGCCGGCATTTTGGAACAAACTGCGTCGGCCCGCAATGTTGAAGCGGCTATACCCTTCTTGTGATGACGCGGTTCCGGAGCTTTCAATGGTCGATCCTCGCTTTTGGCCCACCGTGGACAGCAGGCCGCTGGAAGAGCAGGCGGGTATCCGCGAAATACTCTATAATTGGCAGGCGACCCAAGCGGCCGATCGATCGGGCCGGCTTTGAAGTCCCGATCGCTGCAGACACAACAATTCAAGGGAGCTGAAACATGAGCCTTCGTATCAACGACATTGCACCGGATTTCACTGCCGAGACCACCCAGGGCACGATCCATTTCCACGACTGGATCGGCAGCGGCTGGGCCGTGCTGTTTTCTCATCCGAAGAACTTCACGCCGGTCTGCACGACCGAGCTCGGCGCCATGGCTGGGCTGGAGGGCGAATTCAAAAAGCGCGGCGTCAAGATCATCGGCATCTCCGTCGATCCGGTCGAAAGCCACGGCAAGTGGAAGGACGACATCAAGACGGCGACCGGTTTCGACGTGGAATATCCGCTGATCGGCGACCGCGACCTCAAGGTGGCCAAGCTCTACGACATGCTGCCGGCCGCAGCCGGCGAAAGTTCGGAGGGCCGTACGCCTGCCGACAATGCGACGGTGCGCTCGGTCTACGTGATCGGCCCGGACAAGAAGATCAAGCTGATCCTCACCTATCCGATGACCACCGGCCGCAACTTCAACGAAATCCTGCGGGCGATCGACTCGATCCAGCTCACTGCCAAGCACCAGGTGGCGACGCCGGCCAACTGGAAGCAGGGTGAGGATGTGATCATCACCGCCGCCGTTTCCAACGAGGATGCGATCACCCGCTTCGGTTCGTTCGATACTGTCCTGCCCTATCTGCGCAAGACCAAGCAGCCCACGGCCTGATATCGGCTCGTCTATTCGAACATCAAAAGGCCGGCGGAGCGGATCGCTTCGCCGGCCTTTTATGTGTTCCGTGTAAACACCTAGTGCGGGACGACCCGTCTCAATAGACGGGATACATGCCCCAGAAAAAGCTTTCCGAATGCTCGCGGTCGAGATCGCGGTTTTTGTCACGATCTTCACGCACCTTTTCAAGCGGCGTGTACTCGGTGCTTTCTGTGTCTGCCTTGCCCGGCACCCGCTGGCTCAGTCCGAACAGATCAAACCCAAACAGGGATAAGCCACTAGCGATCATCGTCAGCCTCCAGTCGGTTGAGCGTCATACCTCCCCACTTTCAGGCCAAATACCGTTTCGGTCAATGTAGTCTATCAAAACCCTATACTAATTCATTGACACATTTGAAATTGTTATGTCCAAAATGTGGCAGTCGGCGAAATAGCGATCCCTGCCCGCTTCCGGTTGATGCCCTCAGGCAAAAAAGCGGTTGGTCGGCCGCGGCAGGCCGAGATGGTCGCGAAGCGTCGCTCCTTCATAGTCTTGGCGGAAGATGCCGCGGCGCTGCAATTCCGGAATGACCCTTTGCGTCACGTCGTCCAGCCCCTGCGGCAGGTAAGGGAAAACCACGGTAAATCCATCGCTTGCCTCTTCCGAAAGCCAGGCCTGCATCTCGTCGGCAATGGTTTTCGGGGTGCCGACGAAGGCGAGGCCGGAATAACCGCCATAACGCTGCGCGAGCTGGCGTACCGTCAGTTTTTCCTGCTCGGCGAGTTTGAGGACCTGGGCGCGGCCGGACTTGCTGGCATTGGTTTCCGGAATGTCCGGCAACGGACCGTCCGGATCGAAACCCGACGCATCGTGGCCGAGGGCTATCGACAGCGAGGCGATGGCGCTGTCGTAATGCACGAGGCTGTCGAGCGTCGCCCGCTTCGCCTTTGCCTCTTCCACCGTATCGCCGACGACGATGAAGGCGGCCGGCAGGATCTTCAGGTGGTCGGGATTGCGCGAGGCGACGACCATGCGGCCCTTGATATCCGCATAAAGCGCCTTGGCAGCGGATAGATCGCGTGGCGAACAGAAGACCAGTTCGGCGGTCTCAGCCGCGAGCTGGCGTCCCGGTTCCGACTGCCCGGCCTGCACGATCACCGGCCAGCCTTGTACCGGCCGGGCGATATTGAGCGGCCCCCGTACGCTGAGTTCGTCGCCCTTGTGGTCCAGCACGTGCATCTTTTCCGGATCGAAGAAGATGCCACTTTGCTGATCGCGGATGAAGGCATCGTCTGCAAAACTGTCCCACAGCCCTGTGACGACGTCGTAGAACTCGCGCGCCCGCTTGTAGCGCTCACCGTGCTCGACATGCTCGTCGAGGCCGAAATTACGGGCGGAATCCGGGTTGGACGTGGTGACGATATTCCAAGCGGCGCGGCCGTTGCTGATATGGTCGAGCGAGGCGAACCGGCGGGCCACATGATAGGGTTCGTCGAAAGTCGTCGAGGCGGTCGCCGCAAGGCCGATCTTCTCGGTGACGGCTGCCAGCGCAGAGAGCAGCGTGAACGGCTCGAACGACGTCACGGTTTGGCTGCGCTTCAGCGCTTCGACCGGCATGTTCAGCACCGCCAGATGATCGGCCATGAAGAACGCATCGAATTTCGCGGCCTCCAGCTTCTGTATGAAGGACTTGATATGCCCGAAATTGAAATTGGCGTCCGCATAGGCGCCGGGATAACGCCAGGCGCCGGTATGCAGGCTGACGGGGCGCATGAAGGCGGTAAGGTGCAGGGATCTTGCCATGGGACGACGCTCTTGTGGGATGAGAGAAGGCTTATCGGCTTAAAGTAGGCATTCCCGTTTCACATGCTAAGCAACGTTGTTGCGCCGATTGCATCGTGCCGGAGAAATTCTCTCTCCTTCCACTCAACTTGGCGTGACAATCCCCAGAACTCTCTCTTCGGCCACCAAAAGAGAAAATTCACTTCGTTCAACGCGTGCAATTGAAGCTTTATTCCTTCTCCCGGCCTTCGTGACGTGGCTCAATGACAGACTTGATCCGGGAGGCGCGTATGAGCAAGGTTTTCCATTTGGCAGGAAAGATCAGAGCAGTGGCTCCGTACCTCGCGACAGAGGACCAGGCGATCGACGTAGCCAAGGGGCTTTCGGCGCGGATCGCCGAAGGATCGAGCCACCGCGACCGGGAGCGGCTGCTTCCGCATGACGAGATGGAACTGGTCGCCCAGTCAGGCCTGCTGGGGATAACCGTGCCCGCCGAATATGGCGGCGCCGACATTTCCAACGCCTTCCTGGCGGAGGTGATCGCCATTCTGTCGGAGGCAGATGCATCTGTCGGGCAGATCCCGCAGAACCATTTTTCCATCCTCGAAGCCTTGCGCCTTTCCGGCAGCGAGGAGCAGAAGAAATATTTCTTCGCTCGGGCGCTGGCTGGTGAACATTTCGGCAATGCCCTTGCCGAGTCCGGAACGAAGGCTGCGGGCGATATCGAAACCCGGCTCGTGCCGCAAGGCATTGGCTATCGTATCACTGGTCGCAAATATTATTCGACCGGCGCGCTGTTTGCCGATTGGGTGGCCATCTTTGGTCTCGATCCCGAGGGAAAAGCCGTCATGGCGATTGTGCCGCGCGATGCTGAAGGACTGACGATCGTCGACGATTGGGACGGGTTCGGCCAGCGCACCACAGCCAGCGGCACCGTGCTGATCGACAACGTTTACGTTTCGCCGGATTCGGTCATCAGCTACTACCGGAGTTTCGAACGGCATGCGCCACTCGGCTCGCTTGGCCAGCTCTTGCATGCCGCCGTCGACCTGGGGATCGCGCGCGCCGCCTTTGCCGACATGCTCGGCTTCGTTCGCAGCAAATCCCGCGGGATCCGCAATGTCGGCATCGAGACGGCAAGTGCCGATCCGCTGACCATCGCGCGGACCGGTTCGATCGCCGTGAAGCTGGAGGCGGCAAGTGCGGTTCTCGAGCGTGCCGGTCGCAAGGTCGATGTCGCCCAGATCAACCCATCCTCGCAGACTGCGATCGAGGCCTCGCTTTCCGTCGCTGCCGCAAAGATCCTGACGACGGAAGCAGCACTCGACGCGACCAACGGTCTGTTCGAACTCGCCGGAACTTCTGCGACCAAGGAGGACCTGAACCTCGACCGCCATTGGCGCAACGCCCGCACCCATACGGTGCACGATCCGGTACGCTGGAAACATCACGCGATCGGCGACTTTCACCTGAACGGCAACGTCCCGCGGCCGAACGGACAGTTCTGAAACCATGCCGCGCAGAAGGCGCAGTGGTGTGCGGTTGCGACAGGCGAACCGGTTGAATTCTATTTGCTGCCGGCCTGAGCGTCGTCGAGAAGGCCGCTCGAGCGCTTGGCGACCATCTGTTCCAGCGTCATGTTGTCGAGGACCGCGGCGATCGCGTCACGCACTTCCGTCATCGAATGGCGGATCTGACAGTCTTCCGGGTGGTCGCAATCGTCGCAGGCCTCGAATGCCGTCTTGCTGGCGCAGCGGATCGGCGCCAGCGGACCGTCGAGAATGCGGACCGCCTGGCCGACATAGATCTGTGAAGCGGGCTTGGACAGCGCATAACCGCCGCCCGGCCCTTTTTTCGAGCGTAGCATGCCGCCCTTGCGCAGCTCCAGCAGGATCGCGTCGAGGAATTTCTTGGAAATATTGTTCTGTTGGGCGATGTCGCTGACGAAAGCGGTCTTGCCGGGTTCGAGCTGTGCGAGGTGGACAAGCGCCTTGAGCCCGTATTTTCCCTTTTTCGTAAGCATCGAGGATCGAAATTCCGCCTGACTGGTGTCCTTCCCGGCGAAACCGCCGAAGGTGTGACACCGATACAGGAGCGGTGCCAAAGGTTCAACGTCGGTTTGCACGTCTGCCCTATTCTGCCGAAAGATCGCGCAATGTCCGCGGCAGCGTATTCATGCATTCGGCCCCCGTTTCGGTGATCAGGAACTGATCCTCGATCATCAGCGCGCCGATGCCCTGTCCGTAGAACGGCGCCTCCAGCGCCACCACCATGTTCGGCTGAATGATCTCCGGATTGCCGGCGGAGAAGAACGGCCATTCCTCAATGCCGACGCCGCCTCCGACCGAATGGCCGAAATGGCCGCGATCATATTCTGCAAAGCCGTCCTCTCGCATCGAGGCGAGCATGGCCGCATGCACCACGCCGAACGTATTGCCTGGACGAAGTATATCGAGCCCGGCTGCGAAAGCGTTTTCGAGCGCCTTGAAGATTTCGCGCGACAGTGGCGATGCACGGCCATGGGTGAAGGTCCGTGCGCCGTCCGAGGAGTAGCCCTCGACCAGCGTTCCGACATCGGCCTTGATCAGCGCGCCCGGCGTCACGACCGCCGACATGTCCGAAAGATCGGCGCCGACCGAGATGAAGTCCCAGTGGCCGCTCAGATCGAAGCCGCCTTCCGCGGCGGCCTCCTGGGCGCCCGCCTTCCAGGCGCAAGAGAGTTCGGTAAGCCGCGCGCCGGGTTTCACTGCCGCCGCCATGCGGGCGAGCCCGGCTTCCGCAGCCTTGGCGGCACGACGCAGCCGTTCGATCTCGCGCGGCGTCTTGACGGCCCGCAGACGGCGCAGCACGTGCGAGCCGTCGGTCCAGGTTACCGTCGGCAAAGCCAGTTTCAGGGCCTCGAAATCGGCGGTCGGCATGAATTCCAGGTCGGCGCCGATCCGAGCGCGATCAAGGCCACGCTCGTTCAGCAGATCGCCGAGCAGGTCGAAACAGGCGGACCGATCGAACGTTTCCGGCCGGGGTCCGGAAGACCCGAGCCGGCGATAGGCCTCGTTGATCTGCTCGACGCTCTCGGCTCCCGTCAGATCGAGCATGTCGATCCAGATGCGATGGGTGCGCAGGTCCACGTCTGCCGCGGCCTTGCGGATCGAGCCGGCGGCGTGGTCGCTGGCGATTGCGGCGAGACCAATCGAGGCATCGGCCGGCACAAGCGCGATTGCGGCACCCGCCCTGCCCCACATGGTCGCCACACCGGCCGGCGCGCCGATCGCGTACCGAAAGGCTTCGGGCTGGAAAATTACCAGGGCGTCGAGGCCGGCGTGCTTCATCAGGCGCTCTGCATGGCGGCGGTCAATATCACTCATCGCGCTCTCCAAAACCGTCTTTTCTCAAGGCCTTAGCCGGCCTCCGGCCAAATCGCCAGCAGGTAGAACAAAAATTCCTGAATGCTGCCGTGGCGGCGAAGAGCATTTCCCGCCCGTGCCCAAAATCGCCCTCCGTCATCCTTCCGGCTGAAAGGGACTGAGATATTCTCCGCCAGTATACAATGGCTGAAAAAGGTCAGCATGATCAGGGGGGTAACATGGCCGGTTGACGATCCGCGTCGTCGAACTGCTCAGGCAACTGTCGAAGACCTTGACGCTGGTGCTCGTTTCCCAGGATATCGGCCTCGTCGCCTCGCTTTGCGAGAAAACCATCATCCTCGAACGCGGCAGAATCCGAGATATCCTCGCCATCCCTCGTCATGCCCACACGCAAAAACTCTTGTCCAGCATTCCCAGCATGCCGGCCTGACCCCTCTCTCATATTCAAAGGAGTTCTTCGATGTCAGTTTCCCGCTTCGCCTCCGCGCCTGAAACTTCCCCGACCCCGGCCGATCTGGTGCGCCAGCGCTATGGATCGGACCAGCCGGCCGCGACGGCGGAGTGGAATGCCGCGCTCGAGGCGATCCTTTCGCACCGTTCCGTTCGCACCTATCTCCCGAAACCGGTGCCTGAAAGCGTGCTGCAGCTGATCGTCGCGGCCGCCCAATCGGCGCCGACCTCTTCCAGCCTGCAGGCCTGGAGTGTCGTGGCGGTCGAGGATCCCGAGCGGCGGGCTAAGCTCGCCGAACTCGCCTCCCCCAATCCGCAGATCATCTCCGCACCGCTCTTCCTTGTCTGGATCGCCGATCTGTCACGGCTCCGGAAAATCACCACCGAACAGGGCAAGACCGGCGAAGGCCTCGACTATCTCGAGAGCTTCCTGCTGGCGGCAATCGACGCGTCGCTGGCCGCCCAGAATGCGCTGGTCGCGCTGGAATCGCTCGGCCTCGGCACCTGCTATATCGGCGGCATCCGCAACCATCCGGCCGAAGTGGGCGAAATCCTCGGCCTGCCGCCGGAAGCATTTGCGGTCTTTGGCATGACCGTGGGGTATCCCGATCCGGCCATCGAGACGGATGTGAAGCCGCGCCTGCCGCAATCGCTCGTGTTGCACCGCGAGAAATATCAGACAGCGCAGCCCAAGGCGGATCTCGCTACCTATGACGACACGATGCGGTCGTTCCAGACCGACCAGGGAATGGCTGTCCGCGGCTGGACGGGCGTTGTCGCCAGCCGCATCGCCGATGCACCGGCCCTCAAGGGCCGGCACGTGCTGCTCGATGTCGTGCGCCGCATGGGCTTCAGGGTAAAATAGCGGACTGAGGCAAGCCTCAATCCACGATTGGGACGATCTGGGTCGGATCGATCTGCAGCCAGGCCGGAGCGCCGACCTGGAAGACATCGGCCGGCGGCGCTGCGACGCGGAACTGCAGCCCACTGTCCTTCGGCTGGAAGACGTAGTCCCAGGTCTCGCCGAGGAATGCGGATTGCCGAACCAAGCCCTCCAGGTTGATGGCCTTGTCCTTGGGCGCCTCCGTCGCCGAAAGCTTCATCGCCTGCGGCCGGATCGAGACGGTGACCGGTCCGTAGCCCTTCACTTCCTCACCGATCAGGGCAAGCGGCACGCTGAAGCCAGCGAAGTCGATCATCTGGTTGCCGCAATTGCCCGAGAGGAAATTGGTGCGGCCGATGAAGCTCGCCACGAACCGTGTCTTCGGCCGACTGTAGAGCGCATATGGCGTGTCGATCTGTTCGAGGCGACCGTTGTTCATCACCGCGATGCGGTCCGAGGTCACCATTGCCTCGCCCTGGTCGTGGGTGACGTAGACCGAGGTGATCTTGAACTCGTCATGCATGCGCTTGATCTCGAAACGCATTTCTTCGCGCAGGTTTGCATCGAGATTGGAGAGCGGCTCGTCGAGTAGCAGAACCGCCGGGCGGATGACGACGGCGCGGGCGAGCGCCACGCGCTGCTGCTGGCCGCCCGAGAGCTCGGCCGGATAACGGTCGGCGAGATGGCTCATCCGCACCGTTTCCAGCACTGCGCCAACGCGTTTCTTGACTTCGTCGGAGGGCAATTTCCGCAGGTTGAGGCCGAAGGCGACGTTCTGCGAAACCGTCATGTTCGGCCAGATCGCATAGGACTGGAAGATCATCGACATGCCACGCTTTTCCGGCGGCACCGAGCCCGAAGGTGCCGACAATATCTTGCCGTCGAGCTCGATCGAACCGGAGGTCGGGTCGATGAAGCCGGCGATCATCCGAAGCGTCGTCGTCTTGCCGCAGCCGGAGGGGCCAAGCAGCGAGACGAATTCGCCGGGCTTGATATGCAGGTCGAAATCAAGCACCGCATCGACGGCTCCGAAACGACGACCGAGTTTCCTGAGGACAAGTCCGTCCATTTAGCTTCTCCTCAACATGAAGTCGCGTCCGAGATAACGCATCCCGATGGCGACGACAGCGACAATGATGATCAACAACAGGGAGCCCAGCGCGGCGAGCTTTTCGAGCTCGCCTTCCTCGCTGAGATCGAGCAGCACGACTGAAACGACGCGCGTGGTGGGGCCGACCAGAAAGATGGCGGTCGAGAGTTCCTGTGCGGCCGGCACGAAGATCAGCAGCCAGCCGCCGGCCAGCGTCCGCTTCAAGAGCGGCCCGACCACATGCCGGAGCGCCGTCACCCGCCCGCCGCCGAGAATGCGCACCGCCTCCTCCATTTCCGGATGGATGCTGCGCACGCCGGCCGAGCTGGTGGTGAAGGCGATCGGCAGGAAACGGGTGATGAAGGCGAGCGCCATGATCGTATAGGTGCCGTAGAGCGCGATCGGCGGCAGGGCATAGGCCGCATAAAAGCCGATGGCGAGCACGATGCCGGGCACGACATAGGGCGAGACGGCGAGGAAGGCGAGCAGGCCCGAGAACGGGATCAGCTTGCGCTGGACGATATAGGCGATGAACAGCGCCAGCGTGATCGCCACCGTCGCCGCCACGATGCCGAGCCCGATACTGCCGACCAGCGCCTTTTGTGAACTCGAATGTTCGAAGAGCACATAGTGGAAATTGGAAAGCGTCAGGTTGCTGAACGAGAAACCGGTCGTCCAGGAGTTCGAGAAGGCAGCGAGAAGCAGCACGAACAGCGGCATCAGCACCGAAAGCGCAACGACGCAAAAGCAATAGCCAAACAGCACCCAGCGCCATCTGCCGAGCTTGACGATGCGCCGCTCGCCTCCCTTGCCGCTGACCGACACATAGCCCTTGCGGCGCAGGATCAGTTTCTGCAGCCCGAGCATCGCGGCGGTGATCAAGAGCAGCGGGATCGAATAGGCGGCCGCCACCTGGATCCGCAACGGGAACGAGAAGAACTCGGTGAGTTGGATCACCACGACCGGATAGCGCGCCGGGATCGAGATCAGCGCCGGCACGCCATAAAGCGCGATTGCGCCGAGGAAGGACAGAAGCGCTGCGCCGATGATCGCCGGCATGACGAGCGGGAAGGTTACCTTCATCGCCGTCTTGAACGGTCCGGCGCCGAGGATATTGGCGGCATCCTCCATCTCGGAATTGATCATCTCGAAGGCCGAGCTCACCAGCACGAAGACGAGGAAGAAGCCGCCGATCGCGGTGACCAGCACCAGTCCGCCGAAGGAGAAGACATTGACAAGCGGTTCGGTCGAACCGGAAAGGCTGTGCCAGACGCGGTTTATCCAGCCGGTATTGGGGCCGGCGAGCAGGATCCAGCCGACGCCGGCGAGATAGGGCGGCATGATGAAGGCGCCGAACACGCTGTAGCGCACGAAATTGCGGCCCGGCATGTCGGTGCGGGTGCAGGCCCAGGCGAGCGGCACGCCGAAGGCCAGTTTCAGCACGACGACGACCGCGCCCATCTTCAGCGTGTTGGTGAGCGCCGTGATATGGCGTTCCTTGCCGTAGGCCTCGACATAGTTGTGAAGCGTCCAGCCGCCGGTCTTGGCGTCGGTGAAGCTGGAGACGACGAGCGTCCACATCGGCGCTACGATCAGCACGACCAGAATGCCGGCCAGGAAAAGCCAGAGCAGATTGGCCGGCTGAAGCCGCTGGTGCCAGGGCACACGCACCTTCACCGGCTGGTCTTCCGACCAGGTGGAGGCCGCGGGATGGGAAACACTCGTCATAATCGGCGCTCGCTTTGTCACTGGAGGCGTCGGAAACAGGTCACGCCGCCGGGCGTGATGGGCGGAGGCCAGCAGATGCCGGCCTCCCGGTTACGGTTCAGATCCCGAATGTGTCGCGGAACTTCTCCTGCACCTCGGGCAGTTTCTTGATGCCGTCGGCCGTCGCGATCGACTTCGTCTTGTAGCTGCTGAGCGGACGCATGCCCTCTGCCAGCGGCACGCCGGCCCGAAGCGGGTAACGGTAATCCTTGGCGAAGTATTCGGCGATCTCCGGCCCGAGCAGGAAGTTCTCGAACAGTCTCGCGGCATTGGGATGCGGTGCGTCCTTCAAGATGGCGGTTGCCGAAGGCGGCAGCAGCGCGCCGTCGGTCGGATAGACGACCCCGATCGGTACCTTTTTGAGCATCGAGTCCGACAGGATCAGCGGCAGCGGCGCCAGCGCCACCTTGCGTTCACCCGAGGCGACGAGGTTATGACCGTCGGCCACGGAGCGGCCGATCTGGGGCTTGTTCTTCTCGATATTCTTGAAGAAGTCCCAGCCGTAGAGATCGTTCATCAGCACCGTCCACAGCCCGACGCTGCCGGAGAAGCTCGGATGGCCGATGGCGACCTGGCCCTTCCACTTCGGATCGGCAAGATCGGTCCAGTTCTTCGGTGCTTCCGCCTCGGTCACCAGTTTGGTGTTATAGGCGATGACCAGCGGCGAGACGCCCGAGGTGATCCAGTAGTTGTCCTTGTCGGCCAGTGCGCGAAGTTCCGGCACCATATCCTTGAGGTTTTCCGGTGCGAACTGGGCAAGCGCACCCTGTTCTTTGAGCTGCAGCATCTGGCCGTCGTCATTGGTGGACATCAGGTCGCCCTGCACGGCCTTGGCCTGCAATTCCTGCACGAGGCGCTGGAAGATGACCTGGCCGGAGGCGCGCACGACGTTGCAGCCGACGCCGGCATATTTCGCCTTGAACAGACCGCACATGCCGTCGGCGAACTCGGTGGTCGTCTGGGAGACGTACCAGGTAACAGAACCTTCCTTCTTCGCGGCGTCGTAGAGCTGCCTTTCGCCGGCCGTCATATCGGCCGCGCCGGCAAGACCGGCCGCCAGCAAGAATGCCGGAACCAGGCCGGCCACATAGGTAATGGCATGCTTCATGATCTCTCCTCCCATTGATCCGGCCCATCGCCGGCGATAAGCTCGACCCTCCCGAGCTTAAAAACTCATGCGTTCGTTCCGTCCCGCTCGATCCCGGTGGCGATGTTCCTCATCATTCGCCGGGGATCAACTGGCGTTCCACCGGGCGCATCAACGCCAGGAAGTCGCTGAAATATTCGCCCTGGATGACCACGTGGTTGCGCATCGCATCGCGGGCGCGGGCATCGTCTCGGTCCCGGATCGCTGCAAGCACCTCCTCGTGCTCCGACAGCGAGCTGTTGACGCGCCCGGGCACCCGCAGCTGCAGGCGTCGATAGGGCTTCAGCCGCCGCTGCAGCGCATGGGCGTTCTCGGCGAGGAAGCCGTTGCCACTCGCCTCGTAGATCAGGCGGTGGAATTCCGCATTGGCGTAATAATAATCGTCCGAATTGCCGGCCTGCTGGGCCGTAGCACAGGCGGCTTGGGCCTCTTCGAGCCGCGTCAACTGTTCCGGGCGGATGCGGCGGGCGGCAAGCCGGGCACACATGGCCTCGAGCTCGCCCATCACCTCGAACATCTCGACAAGCTCGGTGATCGACAGCTGAGTGACGAAGGCGCCGCGATTGGGCACCATCTTGACGAGGCCCATGGTGCTGAGCTGGATCAGCGCCTCGCGCACCGGCGTGCGGGAGACCTGGTGTCGGGCCGCAAGCCCCGCCTCGTCGAGCCGGTCGCCGGGAGAATAGAAACCCGTGACGATATCCTGCTCGATCGCATCGCGAACGCTCGGTTTGCCCTGCTTGCCTTTGAGCTGCACGTTCATGGGCCTATCCTGCCGATGCGGCCGCCGCAAACCGCGGCTCCGCCTGTTGGGTATCGCCGTTCCGTTCCGCGAGATAACGCACGGCGGAAATCGCGGCCGTCACGCCGTCACCTGCGGAGGCTGCCAGATGTGCAACCGAGCGCGAGCGGATGTCGCCGGCCGCGAAAATGCCCGGAACGGACGCCTGCATGTCGAGATCAACGACGATCCGGCCATCGACCGCAAGCGTCACCGTATCGCCGAGGAAGGACGTATTGGGTTCGAGCCCGACATACACAAAGACACCGTGACAGGGGAGCTCGCTCTCTGTGCCGGTCGACAGATCGCGGGCGGTTATGGCGCTGACGCCGCCGTCACCGCGGATCGCGGTCGCGACCGTGTTCAGTCTGACTTCGATGTTGGAGGCTTCGTTGGCTTTCGCCTGCAAAGCGGCGCTGGCGCGGAGGCGCGAGCCGCGATGAATGACGGAGATGCGGGCAGCATGCGGGACCAGCGCCAGCGCTTCGTCGAGTGCGGAATCCCCGCCGCCGATGATGCAGACGTCTTTGCCGCGCATCAGCGGTCCGTCGCAGGAGGCGCAGTGGGAAACGCCGCGTCCCTCGAATTCCGCCTCGCCCGGAATGCCGAGCGTGCGCTTGGCGGAGCCGGCGGCGATGATCACCGCGCCCGCCGTCAGATCGAGATCGGCGCCGGCGATGCGGAAGCCGGTATCCGTCTTCGAAATTGTCTCGATCGTATCGAGCGCGAATTCGACGCCGGCCTCGTCCGCCTGCATCTGCAGCATCGGGCCGAGTTCGAAACCGGACATGCCCTCGGCCGGCCCCGGAAAATTGTCGATGCGATCGACATTGATCACCTGGCCGCCGGCGCCGAGCATGTCGACGATCATCGTGCGCGCGCCGTGGCGTGCGGCGGCGATGGCGGCGTTGAGCCCCGCCACGCCCGCGCCGATCACCACGATGTCGTAATCGTTCGGGCTCATCGTTAGCGCCAATCGTCGACGGAAACGGTGGTGCGGTAATGCGCGCCGTAGATCTGCCAATAGCCGTTGGACTCGCCGCCGACGACCACGACGTTGATATCCTGCGGGCGGAAGATATGGACGAGTTCGTCCTTGCCGGGTTTCAGCTTGCCCGCCATCGGCTCTTCGCCGAAGGTGGCGCGCGGATAGATGTAATTCTGGACGAGCTGCAGATCCCAGTAACGCCCCGCCGGCATCTGCGCCGTCTCGTAGATGAAGTCGAGCAGGTCCTGTTTCTTCACGAAGCCGCCGCGATCGATGAACTGCCGGGCGCAGATCGGGTCGAGCACCAGGGTCGGCGCGGTGATCGCATCGGTGCCGAGCAGCATGTCGCGCACGTGTTCGCGCCAGTATTCCTTGCGCAGGCCGAGGCTGAAGGTCGTGGAACGGCAGCCGTGGAAGATGCTGACGGTGCTTGTCCTGGCGTCGAAACCCTTCTGCACATGCAGCGGCTCCCACGGACTGCGCTCCTCGTTTTCCGCGAAGGTGAGGTTGTTGTAGGTGTAGTTGTTGCCGAGCGATCCCATGAAGGTTTCGCCCACGACCGAACCGCCTTGCAGGTTCTGCGACAGGAGCCCGAAGGCGCGACCGATCGTGGCATTGGCATGGCTGTAGGGGCCGAGCGCGCCGACGCCGCAGTTCATGCCGATCTCGTTGCGAACAGGTCCGTTGACGACGGCCATCGCCGCTGCCGAAGAGGAGGTCGATCCGCGCGCGGAGACCTGTGCCGCCGCCAGCGCCAGGATGACCGGGAAATATTCGGGCGACGCACCGGCCATGACGGCGTTCACGGCAACCTTCTCGACCGTGTATTCCCAAAGGCCGCGATTGGTGGTCGGCTGCATATGGCCAACGACCTCGTCCGGCTTTCGACTTGTCCCGGCCAGCATGTCGGCGACGCGGGCGTCGGTCGGCAGGATGATCGGCAGCTTGTCGGTCCAGTTGTTACGCAAAAAGCCGACGTGGAGATTATCCTCCGTGTCCGGCTCAATCAGGCGCGGCGTGCTGCGCTCGAATTGCGTATCCTCGGCACCTGCCGAGAGGCCGACGGTCAGCGCCTCGATGATTTCCTTCATCACCAGCTTGCCGCTGATCGGATCGATGCCTTCCACATAGGCGCGCAGCTCTTCCGGCGTCTTGCCCATCACCGGCTGCGGCACGAAGACCAGCGGTTGCTGCGAGAGGCCGCCCATCTTGGCGACGGAGCGGACCACCTTGTCGAACTTTTCGGTATGGATCGCCGCGGTCGGCACCCCGTATTTGGTTTCGAGCGTGATCGCGTGGGTGGTGACGGCTGGTGCGCACGTGCTGCAATGGCCGACGCCGATAACCGCGGCATGGCCGTTCGTCTTGATCTCTTCCCAGAGCTGCGGATCATCCTTGGAATAGGTGTTCGCCATCTGGCGGATCCGTACATCGACGGAGGGCATGTTGCGTGCAAACCAGGCCTCGACCTCCTTCAGGAGCTCGACGGAATCGTCAAAGCGGCTGTCGACGAGATAGACGACCTTGCCGTCGAGGCTGGCGGGCCGATTGGCCGGCTGCTTGCGGCTGACCTTCGGCGGATAACCCATCGGGTTGTGGACGGTGACGAGCGGCTGAGCGCTCTGCGGCTTTCCCTGTTGCAACATCCCATTTCCTCCCGAAATGATCCGTGCTCGTATGCAATTAATAGTCCACTCGTATACATCAGCCGTCAAGTCCTAAAATTTCTATCGCCTATTTTACAGCCACCGCAGGCTCGAAAACTCCGGAAAACCGATCGCGAAGTATATTCTTCTGGACCTTGCCCATCGTGTTTCGCGGCAGTTCGGCCATGAAGGCCACCTTTTTCGGGCGTTTATAGCCGGCCAGACGGCCGTCGAGCGCCTTGATGACCTCCTGTTCGGTCAGTTGGGCACCTGATTTCAGGACGATCGCGGCGATGATGCCTTCGCCGAAATCCGGATGGTTGACACCGAAGACGGCACTTTCGGCGACGCCCGGCATGGCGTCGATCTCCATCTCCACCTCTTTCGGGTATACATTGTAGCCGCCGGTGATGATGAGGTCCTTGCCGCGGCCGACGATATGCAGATAACCGTCGGTATCCACCTTGCCGAGATCGCCGGTGATGAAGAAGCCGTCCTTGCGGAATTCCGCGGCGGTCTTTTCCGGCATGCGCCAGTAACCCGAAAACACGTTCGGGCCGCGCACCTCGATCATGCCGATCTCTTCCGTGCCGAGGGAGGCACCTGTTTCCGGGCCGGCGATCCGCACCTCGACGCCCGGCAGCGGGAAACCGACCGTGCCGGCGACACGCCGGCCGTCATAGGGGTTCGAGGTGTTCATGTTGGTCTCGGTCATGCCGTAGCGCTCGAGGATGGCGTGACCGGTGCGCGCCTGCCATTCCGCGTGGGTTTCGGCAAGAAGCGGCGCGGACCCGGAAACGAAGAGGCGCATATGGGCGGTGCTGTGCCTGTCGAGCCCCGAGTGCTGCAGCAGGCGGGTATAGAAGGTCGGCACGCCCATCAGCACGGTCGCCTTCGGCATCGCCTCCATGATCTTGTTCGGGTCGAATTTCACCTGGAAAATCATCGAGGCGCGCGAGGCGAGCACGACATTGGTGGCGACGAAAAGCCCGTGCGTGTGGAAGATCGGCAGGGCGTGGATCAGCACGTCCTTGTCTGAAAAACGCCAGCTGTCCACCAGCGACATGGCGTTCGACAGGAGATTGTCGTGGCTGAGCATGGCACCCTTGGAACGCCCCGTCGTGCCGGACGTGTAAAGGATCGCGGCGATATCCGCGCCTCCCCCGCGCCGAGGTTTCGGCAATCGGCTTGGCAATGGCGACCGCGTCCGTCAAAGTCCCCTTCCCCGCGGGATCGAGCGTCAGGATCTTCGCGCCGGCCGCCTTGGCGATCGGCTGCAGCGCCTCGAGTTTCGAGGGATCGCAGACGAAGATCGAGGGCTCGGCGTCGGTGAGGAAATATTCGATCTCCGCCGGTGTATAGGCGATGTTGAGCGGCAGGTAGATGCCGCCTGCCCTGACCGTCGCGAGATACAGCGCCAGTGCCGCGACCGACTTTTCCGCCTGGACGGCGACCCGGTCGCCCGGCTGCAGGCCAGCTTCGAGAAGGGCTCCGGCAAGCCGCGCGCAGTGATCGGCAAAGGCTCGGTAGCTCATCGCGCCGACCGTTTCGTCCGTCAGGAGCAGCCGATCCTCCCGCTCGATGCCGCCGAGCAGCGCGTCATAGAGATTACCAGCCATTAAAACACCTCCTGGGAAACCGGTTGGGCCAGTTTGCGCAGCGCCGGCGTGGCTGCGATATGGCCGTTTTCGGCGTAAGCCTCGTGGTTCTTCTCAATTTCGCCGAGCCGGTAGCGATAGTTGACCATCAGGCCGTATGACTGGCGCATGCCCTTCGGCGATCGGTCGCCGAGGAAATTGAGCCGTTCGGCCTGCGCGCCGTTGCCAAGATGGAACCGCGCCACCGGATCGACCGGGCGGCCATTGCCTCGCCGGACGTTCAACAGGTAATGCGCCCCGAGCGGCAGCATGGCGCGCTGGATCTGGTCGAGTTCGTGCTCGCCGGCAGATGCCCAATCACCTTCAAGCCTGGCGATAAGCCGCTGCTTTTCTTGGCTGATTTCTTCGCTGTCGGTCGCGCGGCTTTCGCCGCGCAGCCAGGCACCGAAGCCCGGGATGGGGGATAGTGTCACGAAATTCTCGAGCCGCGGAAGGTCGCGCTTCAGATCGTTCACCACCTGTTTGATGAGGAAGTTGCCGAGCGAAATGCCGGCCAGGCCGCGCTGGCAGTTGGAAATCGAATAAAACACCGCCGTCGTCGCCTGCTGCACGTCCAGCGGCTGACGGTCGCGGGCGAGGAGCGCGTCGACCGAGGCGGGCAGATGGTCGGTCAGCGCCACCTCGACGAAGATCAGCGGCTCGTCTTCCAATTGCGGGTGAAAGAAGCCGAAGCAACGGCGGTCGGCCGGCGCCAATCGCCGGCGCAGATCGTCCCAGCCGTCGATATCATGCACGGCTTCATAGCGGATCAGCGCCTCCAGGATATTGGCGGGCGTGGTCCAGTCGATCGATCGCAACATCAGGAAGCCCCGGTTGAACCATGAGGAGAAGAGATGGCAGAAGTCGAGGTCGACCGGCTGCAACGCCGGTTCCTTGGACAGCATGTCCATCAGATGTTCGCGCATCTCGACCAGCGTCGCGGTGCCGCGCTTGGCGAAATTGATGCGCCGGAAAAGCTCCTGCCGGCGCGGCTCGGCCGCCTCGTGCAGCCTTGCAATATTCTCCGCGCTGGGGTCGGCACTATAGGCGGCGGCCGCGGCATCCAGGGCCGTGCGGTCGGGGCCGAAACGATCCAGCAGCGCGCGCATGAAGATGTCACGGTCCGGGGCGCTTGCCTGGCGATAGGCTTCGAGGAACGCTTCGGCAAGAATGGCGCCGGAGACTTCGCCGCGGCGCGACAGGATCATCTCGGCAAGGCCGGTGAGATCGCGGTTCTGCACCGGCGGTGATGACAGGCCGAACAAGGCCCGGCCGCGGCCCGATAACGACTGGATCAGCTCGCCGATAAACGGAGGAGCGTCCCACCAGCCGAAAACTGGATCCCTGCTGCTCATCTCTTTTCTCCTACCCATTCATTGCATACAGCAGATAGAGGATCGTATGCAAGTCAAGGCATGAGACTTGACGCCTTCGGCGTCATTCCATTGCGAGGATCAGATTGCGCACGACGGGATAGATTTCCTTCTCCCATCGGCGTCCGCTGAAGACGCCATAGTGCCCGACATTGGCTTGCAGATGGTGGCGGCGCAGATGCGGCCGCAGCGAGCGACAGAGGTCGTGCGCGGCCGAAGTCTGGCCGAGCCCGCAGATATCGTCGCGTCCGCCCTCGACGGTCAGAAGCGCCGTGGCGTGGATATGGTTCGGATCCACCTTCCGGCCATGATGGGTGTAGGTGCCGCTCGCCAGCTCCGCCTTCTGGAAGACCCGGTCGATGGTCTCGATGTAGAATTCCTCGGTCATGTCGAGCACCGCGAAATACTCGTCGTAGAAATGCTTGATCTTGTTCGCCTCAGTCGTCTCGCCCTTGGCGAGATGGCCGTAGAGCTTGCGATGCGCCTCGACATGCCGCTCCATGTTCATGCTCATGAAGGCGACGAGCTGCAGGAAGCCCGGATAGACGCGCCGGCCGCTGCCGGGAAAACCCATCGGAACGCCGGTGATCAACTCGCTCTTGAACCACGACAGCGGCTTCGAGACCGCGAGTTCGTTGACCTTGGTCGGGCTCTCGCGGGTATCGACCGGCCCGGCCATCAGCGTCATCGTGCGCGGAGTCGCCGGGTTCTTCGCCTCGGACATGACGGCGACGGCGACAAGCGCCTGGACGCAGGGCTGGCAGACTGCGAGAATATGCCCGCGCGGGCCGATCTCCTCCAGAAAGCGGATGATGTAATCGACGTAGTCGTCCATGCCGAAACGGCCGGCGGACGTGGACACGTCCCGCGCGTTGGCCCAGTCGGTGACATAGACGTCATGGTCCTTCAGCAGCGTCTGGACCGTGCCGCGCAGCAGCGTCGCGAAATGGCCCGACAACGGCGCCACTACGAGCACCCGCGGGCGGGGCGTATCGACGTCGGCGACGAAATGCAGGAGCCGGCCGAAGGGCAGCTCGAGCGCCGTTTCGACTGATATCGGCACGTCGCGATTGCCGATCGTGACCGAGTTGATCTCGAATTCCGGCCGCTCGTGGGTGATCTTGAAGCGGGACATCAGTTCGAGTGCCGCGGCGGCATGCCGGCCCATATCCGTGCCGGCGCCGAAGAACAGGGCCGAAGACATCAGTTGCAGGCGTCGGGCCATATCCCGCATCGGCGCGAGGAGGTCGTCCTGGAATTGATAGGCCTGATAGAGCATGAACATGACCCCGCGCGCCGCTAAAATGCGGCAGTGCAAAAATGCTAGTGCAATATGTCTCGCGATGCGAGAAGATTGTCATCGGACGCACAGTTGTCCGGCAGGAGTTTTGAGCGATGACACAGGCGACACTGACGATTTCGTCGAAAAACTATTCCTCGTGGTCGCTTCGCGGATGGCTCCTCTGCCGCATGGCGGGCCTCGATTTCGGGGAAGTGCTGGTCGAGATGAACGACGACGCGCGCCAGGAACTGCTGCTCCTGTCACCCTCCGTCCTGGTGCCGCGGCTGACACATGATGGCGTCAACGTCTGGGATACGCTGGCGATTGCCGAATATTTGAACGAAATCACGCCGGATGCCGGTCTCTGGCCGGCCGACATCGCCGACCGTGCCCGTTGTCGCGCCGTTTCGGGGGAAATGCATTCCGGTTTCCACAATCTTCGCTCGGCCCTGCCGATGAACCTCAAGGCCCGGCACGAGCGTTTCAAGATCTTTTCGGGCGCCCGGCCGGATGTCGAGCGGGTCAAGACGATCTGGACCGAGTGCCTGGAGGCAAGCGGCGGCCCGTGGCTGTTTGGCGCCAATCCGACGGTAGCGGATGCGATGTATGCGCCGGTCTGCAGCCGATTCCGCACCTATGCGGTCGAGCTTGAACCGAGGCTCGCGGCTTATGCGGAGATGGTTTTAGCCTGGCCGCTGATGCTGGAATGGACCGAAGGCGCACTTGCGGAACCGGACGAAATCGTCGAGTTGGAAGTGGAATTCTAACCGGCGAAAGACATATCGGACATCATGAGCGCAAAACCCTACGATCCCAGCGAAGACGGCGCGGAAATGTCTTTTCGCGAAAAGATGTCCTATTCCGACTACCTGCATCTCGAAAAGGTGCTCGACGCGCAGGCGCCGATTTCGGCGGCGCATGACGAACTGCTGTTCATCATCCAGCACCAGACGTCCGAACTGTGGATGAAGCTTGCGATCCACGAGATCACCTCGGCGATCGAGGCCATCCGCAATGACGATCCGCAGCCGGCCTTCAAGATGCTCACCCGCGTCGCCCGCATCTTCGAACAACTCAACAATGCCTGGGACGTGCTGCGCACCATGACGCCCAGCGAATACACCGAATTCCGCGCCTCGCTCGGCCAGTCTTCCGGCTTCCAGTCCTATCAATACCGGGCGATCGAGTTCCTTGCCGGCAACCGCAACGTCGCGATGCTCGGGCCGCATGCGCATCGGCCCGATATTACCGAGATGCTGGAAGGCATCCTGGCCCGCCCGAGCCTTTACGACGAGGCGCTGATGCTGCTTTCCCGGCGCGGGTTCGATATCGGCGAGGACGCGGCCAGAACCGGCTGGCGCACCAAACGCACCGAGAACGAGCGGGTGCTGGAGGCCTGGAAACAGGTCTATAGCGCACCCGGCACCTATTGGGAGCTTTACGAACTCGCCGAAAAGCTGGTCGACTTCGAAGACTATTTCCGCCGCTGGCGATTCAATCACGTCACCACGGTGGAACGGGTGATCGGCTTCAAGCGCGGCACCGGCGGCACGTCGGGAACGTCGTATCTCAAGAAGATGCTGGAGGTCGAACTGTTTCCCGAACTCTGGCGGGTGCGCACAGTCCTGTAAGCTGCGCGAGGCTCGGAGCTGCCGGTTGGTGATCTTCTTGAGCTGAGTTATGCTGGCTCAAACGCGAGGAGCCGATGCGGGCGAAGGGACAAAACGGATTTAGGATGTTTCGATGCGGCATGGCCGGCGTGCAGGCGGTCTTGGCCCGTTCCGATCACCATTTCGCCCGTCACACCCACGACCAATTCGGCATTGGCGTGATCGAGAGCGGAGCCCAGAAGTCCGCAAGCGGACGCGGTCGGGTGGAAGCCGGACCGGGCGACATCATCACCGTCAATCCCGGCGAAGTGCATGACGGCGCGCCGATCGGCGACGAGGGCCGTTTCTGGCAGATGCTCTATTTCGATCTGGATGTGATGGCCGGCGCGGCGGCCGATATCCGCCAGGGCAGGCCCGGCGATTTCGAGTTTACCGATCCGGTGCTGCGGCAATCTCCGCAGGCCGCGACGATGCGGCAGCTGTTCGCGGCGATGACCGCCGAGCAAGCCGGCGCCGAGCTCCGCCGCCAGGAATTGCTGCTGACGCTGCTGGCCGAGGTGATGCGGGACGCGCCGGAGCCGAAACCGGTACCGCGAGGTATCCGGGCAGCGCGGGAGCGGATTGATGACGATCCGGCCAAAGCGGTCAACCTTGCCGATCTGGCCCACCTCGCCGGCCTTAGCCAATTCCAGCTCCTGCGCGCTTTCGACAAGGCAATGGGGCTTACCCCGCATGCCTACCTGATCCAGCGGCGCATCCAGCTGGCGCGAAAACTGGTCGCCGGCGGAGCGGGACTTGCGGAGGCGGCGCTGGCCAGCGGTTTTGCCGACCAGAGCCACATGACCCGCATCTTCACCCGCAATTTCGGGCTTTCCCCGCACCTTTATGCGGTTTCAGTGCGTCCGCGGCGAGCGTTCAACGGCCTTGCTGAGGAAGGGGGATGACGCTTGCCCTCTGTTGTGGGAGTATTAAGCTCCGTGTTTCGGATATCCACCTGACGTCGGGAGGGCGCAGACCATGTCCGCATGCTTCAGATATATCGTCAACGATGTAAAGGCAGCGATCGATTTTTACACCGCACACCTTGCCTTCAAGCTCGAGATGCACCCTGCCCCGCCCTTCGCGGAAATTTCGCGCGGCGACATGCATCTCTATCTGTCCCAGCCGAACCCGCGGGGTGGCGGTGGTGCGCCGATGCCGTCCGGAGAGCAGCAGGCACCCGGCGGCTGGAACCGCATCCATCTGACCGTCGACGACCTCGATGGGATGGTCGAGCGCCTGAAACTGGCCGGCTGCCGCTTCCGCAACGAGATCATCCAGGGGACGGGCGGCAAGCAGATTTTGTTGGAAGATCCGTCCGGAAACCTGATCGAACTGTTCGAGCCGAACACGCCCGCTTATCGCGCGCCCGGCTCAGGCACCAAGACCGCCGACGGTTGACCGGCGGTCGATGAACTCAGGACAGCGCCAGGTCGAAGACGTGGTGATGGATGTGGCCGTCGAACATGGTGAGCAGACCCTTGGTCATGTCCCGGCTCTCGTAACGCACCGGCGATTCAAGGGCCGCGGCCAGCGCCTCGCGGCTTTCGTACATTGTCGACAGCACCATCGGGTAGGACGGAGCGCCCTCGTCCCGCTCGATATTATAGAGCACGCGGACTTCCTTGATGCCCGGAAAGGCGAGCCACATGGGCATCAGCTTCTCGGCCACATAAGCCTTGAACGCCTCTTCCAGGCCGGCATGGATCGTGCCTTCGAAAAAGGCCTGACGGATGATCATCTTGTTTCTCCGGCTCACTTTTGCGCTGCGCAATTCCGAACGGAAAACCGCTTCACACTTTTCCTGGAATTGCTCAATTGACGGTGGTCGGCGGCTTTTCGCCGGCGAGATGCGCGGCGATATTGGCAAGCACCAACTCGCCCATGGCGACGCGGGTCTCGACCGTGGCGCTGCCCTGGTGCGGCATCAGTACCGTATTCGGCGCGGTGAAAAAGTCTTCGCGAATGCGCGGTTCATTGAGATAGACATCGAGACCGGCGGCGCCGATCGTGCCGTCGTTCAGGGCTGCCAGCAGTGCGTCTTCATCGACGACGCTGCCGCGGGCGATATTGATCAAAATACCCTTCGGCCCCAGCGCCTTCAGGACCTCGGTGTTGACGATGTTCTGGGTCGCAGCGTTCGCCGCGACGATGACGCACAGCACGTCGCTGTCTTCCGCCAGTGCCACCGGCGAGGCGCAGGACTTCCAGGTCGTGTCCTTGACCGGCGAGCGGTTCCAGAAGCGGATGTCCATGCCGAAGGCTTCGGCGCGACGGCCAAAGGCCTTGCCGATCTGGCCGAGGCCGAGAATGCCGAGGCGCTTGCCTTTCGGGCTATTGCCGAGCGGGAATCCTTCCTTGCCCCACTTGCCGGCGCGCACGAAGGCGTCGCCCTTGGCGATATGGCGCAGCACGCCGAGCATCAGCGCAATGCCCATGTCGGCGACGTCATCGGTCAACACGCCGGGCGTGGTGGTGACGTCGATATTGCGGCCGCGGGTGAACTTGAGGTCGACCTTGTCGGTGCCGACACCGTTGATGGCGATGACACCGAGCGCCGGCAGCTTCTCGATCCATTCGTTGGAGAGGCCGGAACCGCCGCCTGTCGCAACGGCGCGGATGTTCGGCAACGCCGCTTCCAGCGTTTCCTTCTGTGCCGGGTCGTACAGCCGATGCACGGTATAGATGGCATCGAGCTGATCCTCGATGAACTGCATCAGCGGTTCCACAAGCAGGATATCTGGTTTCATGTCCGGAACTCCTTAATTTCAATGAGTGGCAGCAGCGTTCAAGAGATCTGTCCGAGGAAGATCTTCAGGCGCTCGTTCTTGGGATTGCCGAAGAATTCTTCCGGCGCGGCGGTTTCGAGAATCTCGCCGCGATCCATGAAGATCACCCGGTCGGCGACCTGCCGGGCAAAGCCCATTTCATGGGTGACGCAGAGCATGGTCATGCCCTCCTTGGCGAGGTCGATCATGGTGTCGAGCACTTCCTTGACCATTTCCGGGTCGAGCGCCGAGGTCGGCTCGTCGAACAGCATGATCTTGGGATTCATGCACAGCGCCCGGGCGATCGCCACGCGCTGCTGCTGGCCGCCGGAAAGCTGGGCGGGATATTTTTCCGCCTGTTCGGGAATGCGCACCCGCTCCAGGTATTTGCGGGCGGTCTTTTCCGCCTCCACCTTGGAAATGCCGCGCACCTTCATCGGCGCCAGCGTGCAGTTCTCCAGAACCGTCATATGCGGGAAGAGGTTGAACTGCTGGAAGACCATGCCGGTCTCCTGGCGAACGATATCGACATTCTTAGCCCCGGCGGTGAGGTCATGCCCATCGACGACGATTTTGCCCTTCTGGATCGTCTCCAGCTGGTTGATGCAGCGGATCAGCGTCGACTTGCCGGAGCCGGAAGGGCCGCAGATGACGATCCGCTCCCCCCGGTTGACCGACAGGTCGACGTCCTTCAGCGCGTGAAAGCCGCCATACCACTTGTTGACGCCTTCCATGCGCACGGCGAGTTCGGAAGTTCCTCGCGTGGCCGCGGCCGATGCGTTTGCGTTCACCTCAGTCATCACGAGGAACTCCCTTTTAAAGCGTGGTTCTGGTCTTACTTGGCGTTGGCGACGAAGTCCGGCAGCGGAGCGCCGAGCCACTTTTCATGGATCTTGCCGAGTTCGCCATTGGCCTTGACCTTGGCGATGAAGGCGTTGACAGCCGTCAGCAGTTCGGTCGAGCCCTTGCGGACGGCGATGCCCTGAACCTGCTGGCTGAGCTGCAGTTTCTGGGTGAACCGGCCCGGAGCGGCCTTTTCGATCTGGGCAGCGACGACGTTCGAGACGCCGATCAGCTGAACCTGGCCGGACAGCAGGGCCTGCACCGCGCTGGCATCGTCGTCGAAACGCTGGATCTTGGCATCCTTCGGGGCGATCTTGGTGACGCCGGTATCCTGCGTCGAGGCGCGGGCGACACCGATCGTCTTGCCGGAAAGGTCTTCCGGCTTGGAGACTGCGGTCGCCTTAGCGCCGAAAACGCCGATCGAGATGCCGGCATAGGGCTGCGAGAAGTCGACGCTCTTGGCGCGCTCTTCGGTAATGCCGAGCGAGGCGACGAGCAGGTCGACTTGGTTGCTCTGCAGGTAGGGAATGCGGTTGGGGCCGGTGACCGGAACGATCTGCACCTTCACGCCGAATTCCTTGGCGAGCAGCTTTGCCACGTCGGCGTCATAACCGTCCGGCTCGTTCGAGGTGTTCATGATACCGAAGGGCGGGAAATCGACCAGCATGCCGATCTTGACGGTGCCTGCGGACTTGATGCTTTCGACGGTCTGTGCCGATGCGGTGGAGGCGCCTGCGCCCATCATCAGGCCTGCGCCGATGACGGCCATAACCATGCGTCTAGAAATGTTCATTTTCCTACCCTTTTCTGTTGTGCCGGTTTTCCTCCCTCCGGCTCGGGTCCCGTCAACGTGCCGTTGCGCGGGAAAATCTCAGTTCCATGCGTCGTGCCAGCACCGAAAGCGGCCAGCAAAGGACGAAATAGACCGCGGCCACCGTGCCGAACACCATGAACGGGCTGAATGTTGCGTTGTTGATGATCTGGCCCTGGCGGGTGAGTTCGGTAAAACCGATGATCGCCGCAAGCGAAGTGCCCTTGATGAGCTGCACCAGGAAGCCGACCGTCGGCGCCACCGCGATCTTGGAGGCCTGTGGGAGCACGATGTATCGCATACGGTTGAAATAGCGCAGGCCAAGCGCGGTCGCGGCCTCCCGCTGGCCGGGTGGCACGGCCTCGATGCAGCCGCGCCAGGTTTCGCCGAGAAAGGCGCTAGCATGCAGCGTGAGGGCGACGGTTGCGGCAAGCCAGGGATTGATGGCGAAACCGAGGATGTTCATGCCAAAGAATACCAGGAAGAGCTGCATGAGCAGCGGCGTTCCCTGGAAGACGCGGATGAAGCCGGTGGCAATCAACCGCGGCCATTTCGCGTCCGAAACGCGCATGAGCGCGATCAGCAGGCCGCCGATGCCGCCGCCGGCAAAGGCGATCGCCGACAGCGCGATGGTCCACTGCGCCGCAAGCACGATGATCCAGAACTCGTTGATGCCGAAAGGTCTGATCAATGGCATGGCCAGGCTCCTATCGGCTCAGCGGATATTTGAAGGCGGCCTTCTCGATCACCGAGAAGATCGTCGAGAAACCAACCGACATGACGAGGTACATGATCGTGATGACGATATAGACCTCGAAGCTCGCGAAGGTCTGCGACTGCAGATTGTTGCCGGCAGCGGCGAGGTCGTCGGCCGAGATCGCCGAGACGACGCTCGAGGTCAGCATCAGGTAGATGAACTGGCTGGTCAGCGACGGATAGACGGTGCGCAGCGCCGGCTTCATGATGATGTAGCGGAAGATCTGCAGCTTCGAGAGGCCGAGCGCGGTGCCGGCCTCGATCTGCCCCTTCTGGATCGACTCGATGCCGGCGCGGATGATTTCCGTGCCATAGGCGCCGAAATTGACCACCAGCGCCACGAGCGCCGCACTGTTCGGCGTCAGGAAAATCCCGAGCGACGGCAGACCGAAGAAGATGAAGAAGATCTGCACTAGGAACGGCGTGTTGCGGATGATCTCGATATAGGCGTCGATGACCCAGCGCAGCGGCGCAATGCCCGAGGTCTTGCCCGCGGCACAGGCGATCGAGACGATCAGGCCGACGATCATCGCCGCCACCGAAAGCTGGATCGTCAGCCAGGCGCCGAGCAGAAGCTGGTCGAAACCCGCAAATACGGGTTCGAAATTGAAATTGTACAACTTGGGACCTCCCCAATGATGTCGAAAGAGCGCCACTCCTCTGCGGCGCCTGTTCATTTAGATCGATCTAAAAGCTTTTGGTCCGGACGTCAACCGCAAGCCGCCGGATTGTTGTCAGGCCGAAATGGCCACTGGCCCGCAGGATTGGCGGATATGCAAAACCGTTTCATTCACAACCTTGCGAGACGGGTGGGTGGGATCGGTCAGCCGGTCGAGGAGAAGCCTCGCGGCATTCGCGCCGATCGTCACCGGTGCGGTGGAAACGGAGGTGAGCCTTGGTCGCATAGCCTCCGCGTCCGTCACGTCGTCGAAACCGATCAGCGAAAAGTTCTCGCCGACCTTCAGGCCCCGATCGTAGAGGCCGGCGGAAAGGCCGAGTGCGATCACGTCGTTGAAGCAGATCACCGCCGTCGGCTGTTCGCCCTCGCCGAACAGGAGATGCGCCGCATCGGCGATCTCGCCGATCTGGATCGGCAGGCGCACGATCATGCTCGGATCGAGCCCGCGCGACTGCATGGCATCGCAAAATCCTTCGACGCGCTCGCGATAGGCGGAATGGATCGGCCCATGGACGGCAAAAGCGATCGTCCGGTGGCCGAGCGAAGCGAGATAATCCACCGCCTGGCGCATGCCCGCCGCATAATCGGAACCGGCATAATCGACTTCTTCGGAAATCTGGCGGAGCACCTGCACCAAGGGTAGATTCCATTCGGCGAGCCGGTGAAGGAACGCGGGTTCGGTGTCGGCCGCCGGGCAGACGATAACGCCATCGACGCCGTGTTCGCGCATGCGCCGCATCACCATGTCCTGCCGTTCGACGAGATCGCCGCTATTGGCAAGGATCACCACCATGCCGGCCGAATCGATCACCGCCTCGATGCCGGACAGCAGTTCGGCGAAGAACGGGTTCGTCAGATTGGGTACGATGACGCCGACGGTGTGGCTGCGCTCGGCCCGGAGCCGGGCGGCCCCCATGTTGTAGACATAGCCGAGCTCGCGCATCGCTTCCTCGACACGCGCCCGCGTCTCAGTACCGACCAGCGGGCTCTTGCGGATGACGAGCGAGGCGGTGGCGCGGGAAACATTGGCGCGCCGCGCTACGTCGAGAAGCGTCACACGGCTTTTCTTTTTGTCTTCGAATGGCATCAAAATCACTTAGCAGAGGTATCAGGAACCCGAAGGGGTCCCTCTATACATCGACCTCGACATCTGCGCGGTCAATGCACCTGCCATCTTCACCTCATTCAGCCGCGACGAACAGGCCTTCCATTTCCATCAGGAAGGCGAATTCACTGGCAAGCCCGCGCGAACAGGCGACCACTGGCCCACCGCGTGAAAGCAGTTCCTCGAGCGGCGGCACGGCGATCGTTGCGCCGGCCTCCGAGGCGATCAGCACCCCGGCCAGCATGTCCCAGGATGAAAGGTGCCGTTCGTAATAGAGATCGGATACACCCTCGGCGACGCGGATGAGGCCGATCGCGGCGGCCCCCATGCGGCGGTAGTCGATGCCGCGCTCGTAGAGTTTTCGGGAGATCGCGAGGTAGTCCTCGAAATCGGTGCGGCGGGAATGGCCGAGAATGGCGATCGCTTGGTTGGGATCGCTGGTCTTGGCCGCCGCGATCGGCTTGCCTTCCTTGAAGGCGCCCTCACCCCGAATCGCGTGAAAAACCCGGTCCTGCGCGGCGTCGTAGATCACGCCCACCAGGATCTCGCCGCCGGAGACGAAGGCGATCGAGACACCCCAGTGGCGGAAGCCGCGGATGAAATTGGTGGTGCCGTCGATCGGATCGACCACCCAGGTACCGCGGTCTCCGGACTGCCCCCCACCCTCCTCGCCCATGAAGGAATCGTCAGGGAATTCGCCGAGCAGGGATGCGCGGATCGCTTTTTCAGCCCGCTTGTCGGCGACGGTGACGAAATCCTGCAGGCCCTTGTTCTCGACACCGAGCGTTTCGGGAAGCGCTTCGGCGCGGAAGGCAGCGGCCTCCATGCCGACCCGGCGGGCGACCTCGATTGCGATCTTTTCGCGGGATTGCAGGGAGGAGAGATCGAATGCAGATACCATTTATGCACTTCTTCTTTTGATCAGCGTCACCGGCGTGAATTCCACCCGCGCGACCGCGTCCGGTTCGGACATCCGGCTGGTCAGGAGATCGATCACCTGTTCCGCCTGGACGTCGCAGGGCTGTACGAAGGTGGTGAGGTCATAGGCCGACCAGCTTGCCTGAGGGATGTCGTCATGACCGATCACCTTGACCGAACCGTAGCTCCGGCCGGCCTTGGCGAGCCCGTCGAGCACGCCGCAGGCCATGTAGTCGTTGACCGAAAACACCCCGTCTATGCCGATGTCGATCAGCGCCCGCGCCGCCTCGTGCCCATGGGCGTAATCATTGATGGCGACCGGGATCAGTGGTGCATCGAGCCCGAGCATCTGGCAGCGGCTCTGAAACGCCTCGGCGCGGCGGCGCGAGGAATAGGAGACGGCCTTACCGGCGATGACGGCGAGCCTCTTGGCGCCCGCTTCGACGAGATGGTCGACGGCGGTGTAACCCGACATCCGGTCATCGGAGACGACCCGGTCGACGAAGGGAAAATCCTCGCCCTTGTTGACCAGCACGATCGGCACGCCCTCGACCGCGCATTCCTCGAAAATATGCGAGGGCGGCGCATCCGAGGTGATGATGACCCCGGAGACGGCGTAATGCAGCAACTGGCCGATAACGGTGGCGCTGTCCGCTTCCTTGGAGGTCGGCAGCAGGATCGGCCGGTAGTTGCGGGCGATCAGCGCACGGGCGAGATTTTCGAGCTGCTGGGTGCGGAACGGGTTGTCGAGGCCCGCCGCAACCAGGCCGACGAAATCGGACCGCTTGTTGGTGAGGCTGCGGGCGAGATAGTTGACCCGGTAGCCGAGCTCCTTGGCAGCCTGATACACTTTCTGCCGGGTTTTTTCCGAAACGCTGGCATCCGGTGTGAAGGCGCGCGACACGGCGGCACGGGAGACGCCGGCCGCCCGGGCGACGTCGAAGGAGGTGACGCGGCGGGGCTCGCGGGAAACGCTGTTCGTTTCCCTTGACCGCATCAGGTCCGGCAGATCGGTGCAGATGCCGAGCACCGGCAGTGCCATGATGTCTTTCAGCACATCCGGTCGCTCCTCGTGCCAGAGCACGAGCTCCTTGCCCTCGGCAAAAGCCCTGTCGATCAGTTCCTCGGTGACGAATTCCTGCGGCGTATCGCTCGCCTTTTCCCAGCACAGATGCAGGATATCGGCGCCGGCCGCCTCCCCTGCCGCATGCGGATCGTGGCCGACACGGATCAGCACCGAAAGCGGATAGTCGCAGCCCATCTCGCGCAACTCGCGCACCTGGGCGGTATCGAAGGAACCGAGACAGGCGAACGGCTGGTCCATGTCCTTCAGGTGCTGCCAGCAGAGCGGGCCGGTGCCCGGCCGCTTCAGCTCGACGTAAAGGCCGCAACCGGTCTCCCGCCCGAGCGCTGCGACTTCCGCAAAGCTCGGCACATCCGGTACCGCCGCGCGCAGCTCCGCAAACGTCATCTGCGAAATGTGCAGGTCCTTCTGGAAGACCCGTTGCAGGTGATCGTCATGGGAGACAACGACCACGCCGTCCGAGGTCATCTGGGTATCGAGTTCCCACATTTCGGCGCCGAGTTCGGCAGCGCGGCGGAAGGCGGTGAGCGTGTTTTCCCGTTCATGGCCGCTTGCACCGCGATGGCCGATGCAGAATGGCAGCCGGTTCTTCCCTTCCGGCCAGCCGAATTTGCCGAAGAAGGCGGAAAAGTCGCGCATCGAAGCCTCCGTCACAATCTCTGTCCGTCTTCGGCGAAAACGAAGGTCGAGGCGCTGTCGAGGTTCCAGCGCACGCTGTCGCCCGGCTTCACGTCGTCGCGCACCGGCTGGATCGAGCGCAGCACGGAGCCGTCCGGCAGTACGACGTCGTAAAGGTTCTCGCGGCCTTGCGTTTCCGCAAACACGACCTTGCCCTCGACGGGCACACCGCCTGCCGTCCCGAAATGCTCGGGACGGACACCGAGGCTGAGCGCGGTGCCGTCGGAAATACCCGAAACCGCGGCAAGCGGCAGGCGCAGGCCGTTTTCACCGAGCACGAAAACCCCCTGCTGGGCCCGGCCCTTGAGGAAGGAGATCGGCGGATTGCCGAGGAAACTGGCAACGAAGGACGTCCGAGGATCCTTGTACATATCCGACGGGGTGGCGATCTGGACGATCTCGCCCGATTTCATGATGGCGATGCGGTCGCACATCGACATCGCCTCGACCTGGTCATGGGTAACGAGGATGGCGGTGATACCCGTCTCCTTCTGCAGCCGGCGGATTTCCGAGCGCATTTCGAGGCGGAGTTTTGCGTCGAGATTGGCGAGCGGCTCGTCGAGGAGCAGCACGTCCGGGCGGCGGATCAAGGCACGGGCGAGCGCCACGCGCTGCTGCTGGCCGCCGGAAAGCTGCGCCGGGCGCCGCCCCAGGAGATCTTCGATATGGACAAGCGCCGCGATATCGGAGACCTGCCTCTTGATATCGGCGGAGGCAACCCGCTTCACCATCAGCGGGAAGCCGATATTCTCCTCCACCGTCATATGCGGATAAAGCGCATAGGACTGGAAGACGACGCCGACATTGCGTTCCTGGCTCGGCAGATGGGTGACGTCCCGGTCGCCGAACAAGATGCGGCCCGAGGTCGGCCGATGAATGCCGCAGACGGCAAACAGCGTCGTCGACTTGCCGCAGCCGGAAGGCCCGAGCAGTGCCAGCATTTCGCCGGAGCCGACCTCGAGGTCCATGTCCTCGATGATCTTGGTGGAGCCAAAACTCTTAGAAAACTTGTCGAGCAGTATACGCATCAGCCCTTGGTGCCTCCGCCATAGATGTTCATGAGATGCTTCTGGAAGAAGACATAGAGGATCAGCACCGGCACGACGTAGAAGACGCCGACGGCCTTGAAGGTGCCGAAATCGAAATTGTTGTCGTCGATGATCAGGCCCGCCAGATAGACCGACAGGACCTGCACCTTCGCGCCTGGCGCCAGCACCTGCGGCATGATGAACTCGCTCCAGCCGGTGAGGAAGGAAAAGAGGCCAAGCGCCATCACCGCCGGCTTGATCTGCGGCAGCACCAGCCGGCGCCAGACCGTGAAGCGCGACGCGCCGTCGACGATGCCGGCCATCTCGATTTCCCAGGACACCGTGTCGTAGAAACCCTTCATCAGCCAGATGCCGAGCGGAAGTTCGACCGCAGCCTTCACCAGGATCACCCCGATCAGTGAATTGTAGAGGCCGATCCACTGCAGCACGATGAAGATGGCGATGATCAGCGTCACCGACGGGAAGGCGTGCAGCACCATGACGCCGGCGAGGAAAAAGCCGCGTGCCGGCACGTTGAGGCGCGACAGGACATAACCCGCCATCGACGAGACCGTGAGGATGACGCCGGTGATGCAGCTTGCGAAGATGAAGGTATTGAGCGTGACGAGCCAGATGTTCGGCTTGCCGGTCTTGGTCTCCCAAAGGAAACTCCAGTGGCGCAGCGTGAACTCGTTCGGGATCAGCGAGCCGACTTCCGTGTCGCTGATCGTATCGATGAAGAGATAGGCATACATCACCAGCAGCGGCAGGCTGAAAAGGCCGAGCAGCAGGATAACCGGGAGGCTCGAGAAATTCGCCGAGGTCGTGTTTGACGAAATTTGCGGTTTTTCGGCCATGCTCAATCCTCGATCAGCGGCTTGGAGATCAGCGTATCGTAACGGAAGATGCGCAGGTAGATGAGCGACAGGACGATGCCGACAACCACCAGCACCAGCGCCATGGCGGCGCCCAGCCCGTATTCCAGATTGCCGGTATAGTTGTTGAGCGCGGTGTGGTAGGCGGCGAGCGACCATACTTCGGTCGCCCGCCCCGGCCCGCCGCGGGTCGAGAGGAGGATTTCGTTGAAGGAGGCGAGAAGCGACAGGGTCTGGTAGCATGTGACGAACAGGATCGGCCAGCGAAGCTGCGGCAGGATGACGTGGCGGACCTGCTGCCAGCGGCTGGCGCCATCGACCTCGCTTGCATGGAACTGCGTCTGCGGGATCGCCTTGATGGCGGAAGAGAAGACCAGCATACCCATCGAAGCGCCGATGAAGCCGTTGATCAGGATCACGAAGAACCAGGCGTTGTAGGCACTGTCGAGCAGGTAGTTTTTCGCTGGGTAACCGAACTGGCCCATGAACATCGAGATGAAGCCGCTATCCCAGGTCAGCCATTTCCACATCAGCACGTAGATGACGACCGGCGTGATGCGCGGCAGCAGCCAGATGGCGCGGAAGACGGATGCGGTCGAAGCCGGCATGTAGTGGGTCGTGATGGCGAGGAAGAGCGCGTAACTGACGTTGAACACGAGCAGCGTCACCGAGACGTAGAAGGCGGTGTTGAGGAAGATCTGCGCCATGTCCGGCGAGTTGCCGATGATCCTGAAATTTTCCGTCGTCCACACCCAGCCGGTATAGGTGGCCGTGGCGACCGTCTCCTGTTCGGCCGGCGTCAGTTTAAAGCCGAGCTTCTTGAGGCTCGCCATCAGTCCGTCGCGGGTCTCGAAACGGGTATTCAGAACCGAGCGGTTGAAGAGGTCGGAGAGCTGCTTGACCTCGCGGGTCGAGGGCCGGTCCTTCAGCGCCTTGATCATGCGTTCGGCCTCGCGACGCGAGGGAAAGACCTCGCCCATGTGGCTGGTGCGCAGTTCAGTGCTGAAACCTGCCTTGAGCTTCAGGGCCTCCAGCGCTGCAAGCCCCTCCTCGTCGATGACGAAACGCGGCTCGGCAATGCCGCCCGCAAGGTCCGGCATGTCTGCCTTCAGGCGGTTGATGGCGCCTTGCGTGACCTGCCAGGCGCCGCCGGAAATGCCGGTCGCGGTGCTCATATTGGTCATGGCGAAGATGGCGGTCAGGACGACCGGCACCAGGAAGAACAGGACGATCATGACCGCAGCGGGCGCGATCATCACCAGTCCGAGCGTTCGGGACGTTCGCATGGGTGAAGCCTTGGGAGACGGATGGGTGTGGGCGGCGGAGCGAGCGCCGCCCACAGTTCGAGGCGAGGAGTTTCGCCCGGTTACAGTCAGCGACTTATCCCGCCCTGTGCGAGCAGGGTAAGTCGCTCGGCGTCAGCGGATGATGATCGCCGCGCCGAGTGTCGACTTCAGCTCGGCTTCGGCATCGTTGACCGCGGCATCGGCGGTCTTGGCACCCGTCCAGGAGGCTTCGAAGTTCTTCCACATGATCGTCCAGTACTTGCCGAAATCGGCATTGTTCGGCATGGCGTTGGCATGCGGCAGAAGGCGTTCGGTGGCTTCCGAAGCCCAGCGGTCGGCCGCATAGAGGTCGACCTTGGTTTCGGAAGGCGAGATACCGAGATGGGCGGACTTGATCGCATGCAGCGCATTGATGCGTGGCTCGGAGGCGATCTTGATCAGGTCGGCCGCGATCTGGGTTTCTTCTTCGGTATGGCCGGCCATCAGCAGGTAAGCAAGCGGATGGGTCAGTGTGTTGGCCTTGCCGCCTTCGCCGGCCGGTACGAGCGTGAACTGAACGTTGGTGAAGAAGTCCTTCAGGCCTTCCTGGTTGACGAGACGGGCATAATGCCAGGTGCCGCCGTGCCAGATGCCGGCCTTGCCGGTTGCAACTTCCTTCCACCACTGGTCGCCCGGCATGCCGATATGGTTCTTCTTGGTGACGCCGGCCTTCACGAGATCGGCGAAATACTGGTAGGTGCGCTTCATCGCGGCCTTATCGAAGACGAGCTTGCCTTCCTCTTCCATCACGCCGCCGAAAGACGTGTAGAACTGCCAGTAGTCCGGGCCGTTATTGGTGCGCGGATAAAAGCCGTAGCCGGCCTGGACGAGGCCCTTGTCCTGCATCTTCTTGGCGTCTTCGAGCACGTTCTTGAGCGTATATTCGCCCTTTTCGACCTTGGCCGGCAGAGCCTCGATATCGGCCTCCGAATAGCCGATCGCCTTCATGTAAGGCTTCCAGAAGAAGAACGGACGGGACTCAGCGTCTTGCGGGATGCCGTAGACGGAGCCGTTGAAGGAGGTGATCTCCATCAGGTTCGGATAGATGTCGCTGATCGGCCACGAGTCGAGGTCGATGAACTTCTCGACCGGAACGATGAGGCCAGCCTGCGCCCAGGGGCCGATGTCTTCATGGCCGGTGGCGACGATGTTCGGAGCCTTCTTGGCTTCGGCGGCCAGCGTCAGCGCCTGCTTGAAATCTTCCCAGCCGGAATAGGGCGTCTTCTGGACGATGATGTTGAGCTGCTGACCGCGGATGGCGGCTTCGCGCTCGAGAATATCGGCAGCGATATCGAAGGCATCGGTGCGGTAGTTGTCGTTCGGCCCGGAACCGCCGGACCAGACGGAAATGGTGACATCCTTGGCGGACGCGAAGACGGCGGTCGAGGCCAGGAGAACGGCCGCGAGCGTGGCGGACTTGAGTGTCGGAAGAACAGTCATGGTTTACTCCCCGAAGAGCGAAATGGCTTCTTCCGAACCCTGAAAGACCGGTCGGCCCAAGGCTGCGGAAGCGCTGAAGATCATCAACAGGAAGCGGTCTAGCGGGGCTCCATAACACCCGGATGACAAAATGTACGCGTGTGCAAAATTTCTTCGCAGGACAGTTCTGCCGCCTGCGAACCCTATGCCGCTTCGTTGGCGGAAACGACCGTGACTCGGAGTCCGAGGGCCTTCAAGACACCGAGCAGTGTGGAAAGCTTCGGATCTCCCTTATCGCTCAGCGCCTTGTAGAGCGCCTCGCGAGTAATGCCCGCTTCCTTGGCGACATTGGTCATGCCTTTGGCTCTCGCAATGTTTCCAAGAACAACAGCGATGACCGCCGGGTCCCCATCCTCGAAGGCGGCTTCTAGATAGGCGGCGATTGCTTCTTCGCTGGTGAGGAATTCGGTCGGATCCCATTTGGTCGTTTCAATCGCCATGTCAGATCTCCTTCGCCATTTCGATGGCCTGTTGGATGTCCTTCCTCTGCGCGCTCTTGTCGCCGCCACAAAGGAGGAGGATGATCTCACTACCTCGCTTCACAAAGTAGAGGCGGTAGCCGGGACCGTAGTCGATGCGAAGCTCGCCGATACCGTCGAAGAATTTCGCATCCCCGAGCAGCCCAAGCCCGAGACGGTCGATCCGCGTTTGTATGCGGGCCTGAGCGCGAATGTCCTTGAGCGAATTGAACCACTTTGAGAAGGCTGCCGTTCTGCGAACTTCGACCATATGTAATCTATAGTTCACACTCGACGTAAGATCAATGCCCGCCTACCGTTCCAGCGCGACCGTCTTGATCACCGCAAAAACCGGCTTTTCCAGCTTCAGGTCGAGCCGTTCGACGGAAAGCGCAGTTATGCGGGCGAGCACGACGTCTCCACCACAGCGAATGCGGATGCGCACCATGCCGTCGCCGTCCGGCTCGATCGCGGCAATCGCGCCTTCGAGGATGTTGAGGGCGCTAAGGCCCTCCGGCCGCCGGGTGGCGACCATCACGTCCCGTTCGGGAATATGCACGCGGACGCTTCTCCCCTCTTCGGCATGCGCATTCGGCACGACGATCTGCGCCTGCGAAAGCCGGACCGTCGCCAACCGGTGCGGGATATCGATAACCTCGACCACGCCGGTCAGCACCGCGCCGGCATCGCGGCGATCCGCCGATGGCAGAGACAGGACCTCGGACGGTGTACCAACGGCCTCGACCCGGCCGGCCTTCATTGTCACCACCTTGTCGGCAAGCCGCGCCACTTCCGAGACCGAATGGCTGACATAGACGATCGGCGTCGAGGTTTCGTCGCGCAGGCGCTCGAGATAGGGCAGGATCTCGGCCTTGCGCTGGTCGTCGAGTGCGGCGAGCGGTTCATCCATCAGAAGGAGACGCGGAGCGGAGAGCAACGCCCGACCGATCGCGACGCGCTGTTTTTCCCCACCTGAAAGCTTCCCCGGCCGCCGGTCTAGCAGCAGGCTGATGCCCAGCAGTTCGACAATCCGATCGAAATTTTCCGGCCGCGTTGTCTTGGGTGCGAACCAGCGGCCGTAGGCGAGGTTCTGACGCACAGAGAGGTGCGGGAAAAGCCGGCTCTCCTGGAAGACGTAGCCGAAACGTCGTCTGTGCTTTGGCACGAAAATACGGCTTTCGGTGTCGAGCAGCGTTTCGCCATCGACCACCAACCACCCGTGATCCGGCTTCGACAGTCCTGCAATCACCCGCACCAGCGACGTCTTGCCGGAGCCCGAAGGCCCGAACAGCGCGGTCACGCCGCCATCCGACGTGAAGCCCGCGTCGAGAACGAACTCTCCCAGCGTCTGCCGTGCCTTAACGACGAGGGTCATTCGATATTGACCCTCCTGCCGACCAGATAGGCCAGGAACTCCGAGGCGAGTAGCGCTGCAAACGAGATGGCGATCGCGACCAGCGTCAGCCGCATCGCCCCGGCGTCGCCGCCCGGCACCTGCGTGAATGTGTAGATCGCCGCCGAAAGGGTCTGGGTTTCACCGGGAATATTGGAGACGAAGGTGATCGTCGCGCCGAATTCGCCCATTGCCTTGGCGAAGGCGAGGATCATGCCGGCGATCACGCCCGGCAGGATGAGCGGCAGCGTCACGGTGATGAAAACCCACGTGGGTCCCGCGCCGAGCGTGCCGGCCGCCTCCTCCAGCTTGCGGTCGACGGATTCGATCGACAGCCGGATGGAGCGCACCATCAGCGGAAAGCCCATGACGCCGCAGGCAAGTGCTGCGCCCGTCCAGCGGAAGGAGAGGACGATGCCGAGATATTCGTTGAGAAAAGCGCCGACGACGCCGCGTCGTCCGAACAGTATCAGCAGCAGAAAGCCGGTGACGACCGGTGGCAGGATGAGCGGCAGGTGGACGATGCCGTTCAGGACCGACTTGCCCCAGAATTTTCCGCGGGCGAGCAGATAGGCGACGAGAAGGCCGAACGGCAGGCTGACGATCATCGCGACGGCGGAAACCTTCAGGCTGAGCCTGATCGCGGTCCATTCCTCGTCGCTCAATGCCAGCCAGTCCAAACGCCGATCCCATCCGCAGTCGCCATCCAATATATCGCATTGGATATATCGAGACGGATCTGATGGCTAGGTCCTGGTGGAAAAGTTACTGGAAGGTTCTAAAAAAGGCGGTGGGAGAGCGCCGGCCTACCGCTGCTCTCCCTACACCATCGCATTCACAAGATGGTTTGCTGAACGAAGGCCCCTGGAGCCTCGGTTCTCATGCGCGACGGTTAACGGTTGTCGCGGGTCGTGTTGCCGAAGATCGACTGGCTTTCCTGGCGATCGTTGTCGCGGATCTGGATGCTGCCGGTGCGGACGTCGTCCACATTCCCGCCGTTGATCCGGGCGGAAGCATGCGTCTTCGAGGTGCCTTCATAATAGTCGCCCTCAGCGAGAGCCGAGCCTCCGAAGGAAGCGGCGGCGATCATGGCGGCGATAGCGGAGATGGAAGTCTTCATTGTCCTAGTCCTTTCAGAGTTCGCCCGCGGCTTTAGTTTGCGACCTGCCTGCCGGACGATGTTCGGTATCTTGAATGAGCTGCGGTTAGCGATTGTCGCGGCTTTCATGCTTGAAGATCGGCTGGTCGCCGCGATTGTCGTCGGCGCGAATCTGATCGATGCTGCCGGTCCTGACATTGTCGATCTTGTCGTTGGTCTGCACCGCTGCCTGTCCCTTGGTCGCACCCTGATAATAATCGCCTTCTGCAAGGGCGACGCCGGCGAAGGAAGCCGAAGCGATCATGGCGGCGGCAAAAGTGGAGAGAATGGTTTTCATTGTCGTATTCCTCGGTTGCTAAACGGGGCCGTTTGGGAGCCGGCGCCCGCTCGGTGGTATTGCGGAAGCGCGTTGTCTGCTTCCGGTCATGGAGATGGGGGAGCCCGATCGAGGTCGCTAGGGCACGATTTCCAAACGGAATGTTCGGGATTCGAGAACAAACGATCGCGTGAGACCGGTTGAAATCGAGATTGGGACCGGGCTGGGCGGAGAGGCTCGCCGGTAAGAACGGTTCGGCCGGAAACGAAAAACAGCCCCGAAAGGGGCCGTTTCGATGAGTGTTGCCGAAGTGCTTGCGGCTACTTCAGAACCGTAAAACCTTCCTTTTCGAAGAATGGCGCTGCCTTGTCCGACGTCAGATAGCCGAGATAGGCGGGCGCATCCTTGGACTTCGATTCCGACAGGGTGGCGATCGGATAGATGATCGGCGGGTGGGTGTCGGCCGGGAACGTGCCGACGATAGCGACACCCGGATCGGCCGCCGCGTCCGTCTGGTAGACGATGCCGTAGGGCGCTTCTCCGCGCGAGACAAACGCGAGTGCTGCGCGGACACTTTCCGCACTTGCTAGGCTCTTTTCGACCGACGACCAGAGCCCAAGTTTTTCGAGCGAGGCCCTGCCGTATTTACCGGCCGGAACCGCGTTCGGCTCACCCATCGCGAGCCTGCCGCCCTTGAGCAGGCCCGCGAGATCGACGCCCGGCCTGATGTCGACCGGCTTGGCGGTGTCCTTGGCGGCGACCAGCACGATCCGGTTGCCGAGCCAGTTGAGCCTGGTGTCTTCCCGCACGAGCTTTTTGTCGGAGAGATATTTCATCCAGTCGAGGTCGGCCGAAATGAAGATATCCGCCGGCGCGCCACTTTCGATCTGCTTGGCGAGCGCCGAACTCGCGGCGTAGGAAACGGTAACTTGCCCGCCACCCTGGGCGGCCCATGCCTTGTTGGCGTTGTCGAGCGCGTTCTTCATGCTGGCTGCTGCAAAGACGGTGACTTTTTCCTGCGCCGCGGCAGGAGCCGCGAACGAGGCGAACGATACGAAGGCGGCTACCACCGACGTCGCCGCGAGCCTGATCCAGGAATGACGATCAATGTTCATGATTTCCTCTTCGATCCTTGAGCGAGATATTCCTTTGGATATCTCGATCGCGAGGTTTTGACTAGCGTTATATTCCACAGGATATCTTGATTGTTGATTTTCACGCAGAACTGAGCCGGGGCACTGGCGGTCATCCGCACCGCCGACATCAAGGACAATCTTCGGCAACATCATATAACAACTATAAACAATCATCCGCACCAAAGTCGCTTAACCGTCTTCCAGATTATTGATGGAGCGACATGATGGTTACGATTGTTTGCATGAAATGGGGCACGGCTTTCACCGCCAGCCATGTCAATGCTCTTTATGCCGGTGTATTGCGTAACATGGAGGAGCCGTTCGACTTTGTCTGCCTGACGGACGATCGTCGCGGCCTTGCTTCCAGCATTCTCGCTCGTCATATCCCGAACCTCGGCCTGCCTGAGCAGGCGTGGAGACGAGGGTGCTGGCCCAAGATCGGAGTGTTTGCACCGGGTCTTTTCCCGCCCGGAGACGTCGTGCTTTTCCTCGATCTCGACGTCATGGTCCAACGATCACTCGCCCCGCTGATCGGTTTGCTTCGGGAGCGCCGTCATTTTGTGATCCAACGGGAATGGAATCCGGATCTCTGGAGCCTGCTCCCAAATAACTTCAGGCCGGACAGGGGTGCTCAGTCATCCGTCTTTGGATTTCATGCAGGAAATGTCGATGGAATTTACCACGACTTCGTAAGCAAGGCCGACGCGATCATCGCGCAATTCAAGAACGACCAATCCTACCTGACGCATGCGGTGCGGCAAAAAAGTTACTGGCCGGCAGGTTTCTGCGTCAGCTTCAAGAGAAGCTGCACGAAATACTTTCCGATCAATCTGCTCCTGCCGAGGATCAAGCAGCCGCGGAACGCGAAAATCATCGTCTTCCACGGAAAGCCAAGGCCCTGGGATACGATGGTCGAAAAAGGCCAGCGCTGGGGATCGAAAAGGCGATTTGGCGTCGGCCCCGTCCCATGGATCAAACAATATTTCAATCAGGCGGACGCGATGTTGGCTTCCCTCGCCAATGCTGCAGACAATTTCGAGGCGGGCGCCCATGCCTCCACGGCAAATGCCGGCGCAGAGCGGGCAAGCTCGCCGAGTTATAGCCATGGCTAAGGTTGCCTTACCGCACAGATAGGCAAAGCCAGAAAACGCGCCCGCAGGCCGATCATCGACTACGAGATCGTCGTTCATGTCCAGGCGAAGACAATCGAACGGATTCATTTCGATACCGCTGCAGTTGTCCGGCGTATACGCTTTCACATGGCTGATTAAAGCCATTCGCCCAGGCGTTCACCGAAACTGTGCGGCGACTCCGTCCGCCGGGAGATCTGCTGGAAACGTTAACCGCGCCAAGAGCCCGGATGGCTCCCCGTCCAACAGTTCCAGCGTTCCCCGGTGAGCTTGCACGATTTCCGCAACGATGGACAATCCCAGCCCGAACCCAGCGTTGCCATCAGTCCTCGCCGCATTCAGTTTGAAGAATGGCTCCAACACCTGCGCACGTGATTGCTTCGGTATCCCGGGGCCATTGTCCGACACGTCGACCACCACCTTGTCTCCACTTCGCTTGAGCTCGATGGCGGCCCTGTCGCCGAATTTCACAGCGTTTTCGCAAAGGTTGGTCACTGCTCGCGTTATCGCGAGAGGCTTGCAATTGGCGGACAGATGATTGGGGCCGATATAATTGATCTTATGGCCCACATCGTCAAACTCGCTGCAGATCGTCTGCAGCGTTGTTGCCAGGTCGATCGTTTCGACCTGCTCTCGATGATGGTCGTCACGCAGATAGCTGAGGCTCTCTTTGAGGAGGCTATCGATGCGAGAGATATCCGCCAGCAACATATCGCGCAATTGCGCGTCGCCGACCCGCTCCACTCGAAGTCTCAGTCTCGTCAATGGCGTGCGCAGATCGTGGCTCACCCCGCGCAGCATCCGCGTCCTGCCTTGGATCATATCGGTGATACGATCGCTCATCCCGTTCAAGGAGCGTGCAACAGCGACAATTTCCACGCTGCCTTCCTCGTCGAAGATTACCCGGCCGGACGTGATGTCGGCATTCGCAGCCGCTGAAGCAATCTTCCGCAGCGGTCGCGTGATTGCCCGGACCCCGAACGACGAGAACAGTACGATCAAGGTGATGAGCGCCAGTAGATAGTGTGGCCCCCGGACGAGGACCTCGCTCCAGAACGCCGCGCTTGGAAGACCGCCCAAAACGAGGATTGTTTTATCGTCAACCTCGGTTGAGAGGACGCGCTTGTCATCGACAAAGGTTTGCCAGCCACCGAGTGGCGTCTGCCTCCCGTCGGGGGAAAAAAGCCAATCTATCGTCGCGTCCAGGACGCTTTCCTGCGGTGATGAGTTCTTGAACGTTTCCGCCAAGGCGCGCGGTCGCAGATTGAGATCCCAACCGGCACGATTGGCTGCACGAAGAACGATGTCGCGCTCTTCGGGTGTGGCAGTTTTGAGGATGGAACCTATCGTAAACACACTATCGGCGAGTTCCTCAACGTCAACCATCGGATATCCATTTCCAACACGCTGCTCGAGAAAAGAGCCGCCTAAAACGGTGATGGTGAGGCCGAGAACAATAACGCCCGTGATCTGGCTATGGATCGTCGATAGGCCTGGAAGCCGGCGGAAAAACATGAGCACCCGTTTGGCTTGTGAAGCGCGCTTGAGCCGAGGTCGATCGGCGAAGCAGAAATATAGGCGAATTCCCTCACAAGATCCCGCGTTTCCTGCTGCGCGATTATTACGTTTTGTTACGGCAGGGCTGCCTCTTTGCCGATCGCTCGGGCTGCAACAAAGCGTAACAAAAAAACATGCACCGGTGGGCTACGGCATGAAACACAAGCCGTCACAGGCTCCTCTGTTGGGGGGACTGATAACCTGTTCTGGAGCCCTTATGCTACATCTTAAAAAAGCCAAGCGGCGTCTTTCGCCCCTCGCCTTATGCGCCGCATTCAGCGTTGCGGGATTTTCTCCAAACGCCTATGGCGCCGACCAGACCGCCACGGAGCAGACGCCGGAGCCACCTTTCGACAAGCAGCGTTTCGATAAACGCCAACCGGAGCGCAATTGGAGCCTGATCATTGGTGCCGGCGCTTCTTATGACCCCAAATACGAAGGGAGCGATGAATTTGAAGTCAGCCCCATTCCCTTCGTGGTGTTCACCTATGGCGAATGGTTGGAAATCGATCCAGGTGGCATCAGCGTCACTGTCTTGGATCAAGACGGATTTTCCATCTCCGCTGCGGTGGGCTACGAATCAGGGCGGGATGAGGGTGACGGCGATCGCCTCCGCGGCCTCGGCGACATCGACTTCGCCGCAACAGTCGGCGCGAAAGTCGGCTATGATTGGGGTCCGGTCGAAATCTATGCGAGCGTCGACCAGACCATCGGTGGCAGCGAAAGCCTGATTGGAAAGTTTGGGGTGGAGTACTCGGCCCCGGTCACGGAGCGTCTCATTCTGGGCGCACGCGCCGAAGCCACCGTGGCCGATGACAAGCACATGCAGGCTTATTTTGGCGTCGATGCCGCTCAGTCGGCACGTTCAGGCCTGCCTGAATATAAAGCAGAAGCAGGCTTGAAGCGTGTCGATTTTTCTGCCTCTGCCACATACGCTCTGAGCGATCATTGGTTGGTGCGTGGTGAAGCAGGCATCGGAGTGCTCACCGGAGATGCCGCGGATAGCCCGATCGTCGAGAAGAAGATCCAGCCTTCCGTTTCTGCTTTTGTCGGCTACAAGTTCTGAAGCCGGGCAGAGAAAATAAAGGGCGTGTCGCCTGCACGGATCGCTTCCGATCCATAAGGCGGCACGCGTTGCCCGTGCGCAATATTTTTGACTGCCAGATGTTATGCCGTGGCAGCTGGGAGCGGCGTCCAAGCGCCGGTTCCCAGTCATCGGGCTTGCACCAAACGATCGTGCTCGGTTATTTGTGCTGGCCCTGCAACCGCGGCCGCATGGCAGTTGCGGCGCCGGAGAAGGATTGAGGCTCTGTTTCAGACTTCCTCCACCGACGCGGTGAAAGTATATCCTCCCAGCCTGACCGTCTGCAGGAGCGTTGGCTCGCGAGGATCAGCCTCGATCTTTTGACGGAGGCGGCTGATATGCACATCAATACTGCGCTCGATCGGCCCAGCCAGCCCGGAATGGGTAAACAAGAGCAGTTCCTCGCGGGTGATGACCCGGCCCGGATTTCTGCAGAACGCCAGCAGAAGATCGAATTCCGTTGTTGTCAAAGCGATGCGAGCGTTGCTGGGGTCGTGAAGCCGGCGCCGCATTGGGTCGATTACCCATCCGTCAAAACGCAGCTTCCTTTGAGCAGAGCTACTTGTCAGGCCGTAAGAGGCGCGACGCAGGAGACTGCGAATCCGTGCGACCACTTCTCTTGGGCTGAAGGGCTTTGTAATATAGTCATCGGCGCCGACTTCCAGCCCCACGATCCGGTCGACTTCCTCTCCGAGTGCCGTCAGCAGGATTATCGGGATCGTTCTTTCCGAGCGGATGCGTTTGCAAATGCTTAGGCCATCTTCGCCCGGCAGCATGACATCGAGGATGATCAGGTCATAGGAATTGCTGCGAAGCAGGGACTGCATCACGTTTCCGTCCTCAGCCACGGTCGGCAGCATCCCGCTTTCCTGAATTGTCGACGCCAGAAGATTGCCGATTTCGAAATCGTCTTCCACGATCAATATCTTCGCGGATGCTGAATTGGGCTGCATGGGTCTTTTCCTGTTTGAGGACCCTACAATGGGCCGGCTGCTGGTCCTCGAATATTTCGCTTTATTAAGTTTTGTTACGGTCACTACACGCAGTGATACCAAACGCGCCCAGCCATGGCGATAAGCGCTGCAACCGCTCGCACCGCTACGCAGAATTGACGTGACCGACAGAGTGGCGGCGCTGGGAAAAACGCTGCGCTGTACGGCAGGGCCGGCCAGGTGGTTGGCCGGCCCTCCGCTGGTAGTGCAAGCGTCCTTGCGGCGCCTGCAACCTTCAGATCTCGGCCGACTGGAGGAAGGGCTTGAAGATCCGAGCGGTACGATCGCCAAAGTCGGAAACGATCAGGTGGAGCGACGGGATGACGACCAATGATAGAACCGTAGACACCAGCAGACCGCCGATCACCGCGATCGCCATGGGTGCCCTGAACTCGCCTCCGTCCCCTACCGCGAGCGCGGAGGGGGCCATTCCCCCGATCATAGCAAACGTGGTCATGATGATGGGGCGAACCCGCTCCGAGCAGGCTTCGACGATTGCATCGACCCGAGACAGCCCATCGGCTTCGCGTTCAATGGCGAAGTCCAGGAGCATGATGGCGTTTTTCGTCACGATCCCCATCAGCATCAGGATACCGATGACGACAGGAAGCGAAACGGCGTTTCCGCTTAACATGAGGCCGGCTGCTACGCCGCCGATCGACAGGGGAAGGGAGGCCAGAATGGTCCAGGGCGCCAGCACGCTTCCGAAGAGGAGGATGAGGACGACAAGCACAAGCATGACACCCGATCCCATCGCCACCGCAAAGCTTGAGAACACCTCGCCTTCGGTATCGGAATCCCCGGTCGCTTGAATGCGCACGCCCGCCGGCAGGTTCTTGACGCTATCGAGCTGTGCCAGCCTGTCGAGACCCTGGCCCGACGTCATGCCGTCAGCCATGTCCGCAGAGATTTCGATACGACGCTGGCGATCAAATCGCTCGATGGCGGCGACCCTCTCATCGAAGCTGACGTCGGCGACGGAAGACAACGGAACCGATGTCCCTCTCGTCGTCGGTACTGACAAGATTTCAAGGGTTGGCAAATCGTCGCGAGCATGCCTCTGGAGCAGCACACGGATTGGAACCTGTCGACCCCCGTCGATGAAGTTGGGCAGTCGGCTGTCGACGTCGCCCACCGTCGATACCCGGATCGTGCGCGCGAGTTCTGCCGGCGATACGCCGATCGTTGAAGCCTTGTCCGCGTCGATTTTCACCCGCAGTTCTGGTCGCGTTGCCGCGTTGTCGGCGGTCGGGTTGACGAAGTTTTCGTCGACGGTAAGCTCCTGCAGTATGTTATCTGCGGCCCGCTGAGCCAGAACGCCATCCGCGGACAGGACAGCGAAAGATATGTCCCGCCCACCGCGGGTGTTGAGAAAGCGCAGCCTGACGTCCGAAATGGAGGAAAGCGCCTTTTCAAGATCGGCCTGTATCAAGAACGATGAACGGCCGCGCTCGGATTTGTGGAGCAGATCGATCAGGACGACCGCATATCGTACGTCTTCCTGTCCGGCCGTACTCGACCCTGCCCTGACGAATACGCCTTCCACCGCGGGATCCCGCCGGATCAGGGCGGCTATTTCGTCCGTCGCCGCCCTTGTTTCGTGCAAAGCCGCTCCAGGGGGCAACTCCACCGAGAGGGTCAACCGCCCCGTGTCCTCTTCCGGCAAAAAGGCGGTTGGCAGCGAGATCAGGGCGTATAAAGCCAGTGCAAAGGCCGCAAATGCGCATCCGACTGTCATCCATCGCCACCGCAGACTGACCTTCAGCAGCCCCTCATAGGCCGATACCAGACGCCCTCTGCGAATGTGCGACAGAGGAGCGTTCGTCATGATGTATGCAGCCATGATAGGGGTGATCAACCGGGCCACCAGAAGTGAAAAGAACACCGCTATCGCAACGGTCAGCCCGAATTCTCGAAAATACAGCCCGACCACCCCGCTCATGAAGCCCACAGGTGTGAAGACAGCCATGATCGTTGCAGATATGGCTATGACAGCAAGCCCTATTTCATCAGAGGCGTCCAATGCAGCCCGGAAGGCGGATTTGCCCATGTCGCGGTGACGCACCACGTTTTCAATTTCAACGATCGCATCGTCCACGAGAATTCCTGTCACCAGGGTGATCGCAAGCAAACTGAGGATGTTGAGGGAAAAGCCCAGGAGATCGACGGCAAAAAAGGTCGGGATGATCGAAAGCGGAAGCGCGATTGCGGCTACGACCGTGGCCCGCCAGTCGCGCAGGAATAGAAATACGACGACGATTGACAATGCCGCCCCCTCATAGAGGGTATGCATGGCCGAGTTGTAGTTGCCTGCCGTGTAGGACATATTGTCGTCGACCAGCTTGAAGCGGATCGACGACTGTTCGAGATTTAACTTCTCCAGTGCGGTGGCCACTTCCTCCGCAACAGCGAGCTCGCTTGAACCCCTTGCGCGATACACCGCGAAACCTACGACGTCCTCCTGATCCAAAGTAGCAAAGGCGCGGGCTTCGGCGATCGTATCCTGGACGCTGCCGACATCTTCCAGTTTCACACTGGCGTCATCCGACAGGAGGATGCGAGAATCACCAAGTTCGGCGATCGTCTGCGCCGCCGCGACGGCCGTCAGCGTCCGTTCTCTGCCATTCAGGTTGCTGCGGCCACCAGAACGATCCATCTGGCTTGCGATGAGGCTTTCGTTAACGGCATTCGCCGTCAGGGAGAGAGCCTGCAATCGCGAAGGATCGAGTTCGACATGGATCTCCCTGTCAGCACCTCCGACACGATCAATGCGGCCAACGCCCTTCAGACCCTGCAAATTCCGGGAAACAACATCGTCGACGAACCACGAAAGCTCTGCAACGGTCATGTCCGGGCTTGTCACGGCATAGGTCACGACCGCTTGCGCTTCCTCCTCAGCCCGTTCGATCACAGGCTCATCTATTCCGTCGGGAAGATCGCTGCGGATTTTCGCAACTGCGTCGCGGACGTCACCCATGGCGCGGTCTGGCGAAATGACGCCCAACTCGAATTCGACAGCGGTAACGGAACGGCCTTGAGTGACGGTCGACTTGATCTCTTCTACGCCTGCAAGAGAGGCTACCGCGTCTTCGACAAGACGAGTAACTTCAGTCTCCAACTCGCTCGGCGCCCCGCCGGGTTGGTCGACAATCACATTCACAGCCGGCTCGTCGATAGTCGGGAAGTAAGTAACGGGCAGCCGTGAAAAGCTGTAGAGACCTGCGGCGACAAGGACTAGGAATAGGAGGATCGAGGGAAGCGGATTACGAATCGCCCAGGCCGATATGTTCATTGAAGTCGAGCTCCGAGCCGATTTTGGTTAGATGTGGATGCGTCGGCGCGCGTTGCCGGCGTCGCGGCCACTACCGGCCTCACCCGCTCCTGTGCCTTCAGGAAGGCACCCGATTTCAGGACGACCTCCTCACCCTCCCGGATGCCGTCGACGATTTCCACAAAGCCGCTTTGCTGGGATCCGATGCGGACCGGGCGTATATCCACGAGCCCGTCTGAAACGACGTAAACGTTGTGGCCAGCCGCTGTGCTTTTGACGGCCGTCCCCGGGAGGAGAACATTCTGCCGGTCTTCGACACTGATGCTACCGCGCGCAAAGACGCCTGGGACAAGTCTGGCCTTGTCTGCAAGTTCGATCCGCACCGTCCCGCTTCTTGTCTTCGGATCCAGTTGCGCGGCATTCAGCCGGACGGTTCCCGCGACGGCTTGGTCGCGTCCTGGCAAGGTAATTTCGGCGCTCATACCTTCGCGCAGCCGAACGAAGCTTGTCTCCGTCACCTGCGCTACGAACTCGATATCATCATCCTCAGCGATGACAAAAAGAGGCCCGGCGGAACTCGATGTCATCGCGCCGACACGCGCTTTCCGGCTCAAGATCCGACCCGAGCTTGGCGCCCGCAGGATGCTTCTCTGAACAGTCAGTTCGATTTCCCGCCGCTCGCTGGCGATCAACTGTTGATCTGCGTTGGCGAGCTCCAACGACTGGCGCGCCAGTCGCAACTCCGCGACGGCTCGGGCGTGAGCGTTCAGGTCTTCCTCGAGGACGTTGTCGGCGATCGCACCTTTTGGCTGTAGCGAGCGGCTGCGTTCCAGCTTCTTGCGCGCTTCGGCTTCGGTGACCGTTGCCACGTCTATCTTGCTGCTCTCAACGGCCACGGCAGCATGCGCGCGAAGGAGGCTCACCGCATTCTTGTCCAGCGACATCAGGGCTTCGGTCGTGTCCAGGACCGCGAGCGCCTGGCCGCGTTCAACATGTTGCCCAGCCTCTACCAAGATCTGCCGCACCTCCTTGCCGAGGACCGCGGGATAGACCTCGATCTCTTCCCGCGCCGCGAGCGAACCAACCACCTCGATCCTTTCCGTCAGCGCACCTCGCTTGGCGACGACCGTCGTTACCGGCATTTGGGCGTCTGCGGACGCCACTGTCGAAAACACGCATGCGAGCACCGCCGCTTTACCGACAAGCGCGCAGCAGCGTTGAAACGTGGATGATGCGGTTGATAATGCGATCATTGAGTGGACCTCTTAAGTGGGCCGCCGAGCGCCCTGGCTTGTTGGGTCACACGATAGCGATGGGGAGGAGCCGCACTGTGTAGTCACATTAAGAAATGTTACGGCACGCTCGTGCCTCAGGTCCTCAAGATGCGCGGCCCCCACTAAATGGAGCGGACAGACCGCTCTTGAGGCCTCACGGGCAGCCTGGCTGCGTCTCTCAGCCTGGACCAACATGCAAGTCGGCGTGCATAAAATCGTCTGTCTCCACATTCAGGTATGGAATGTTGCGATGCGATACTTTGCGACAATTTCCCTGTTTTGCGGCATACGCGTGCGACAAACACCTTCTATGTTCGGGATGCGTCAAGGAGACGCTTTTGAAACTGAAGGAGAAACTCATGACCAAGATCTTCCTATCCACCGCTATCGCTGCTCTGCTGGCTTCGGCCACGTTCGCTGTCCCGGCACTTGCCGAGGGTGACTATTATGAAGGCGCCTCCAAGAGCGGCGCTTCGCCGCGTTCTGCCGATCCTCTGCGGGCCGAAAGCACCAGGACCTTCGGTTATCCGAACCAGTCCGGCCAGTCGCTGTTTGGCAAGACCACCCGCGATGATCGTCGCCCGTTCGAGAGCGGCGACTATTATGAGGGTGCCAACCGTCCGAACTAACAGCTCGCAGTTCATTCAAGGCACCGTCCGCGGCAAGGTCGCAAATATTGCCGCGGCGGCCCCTCTCCCGTCTGAGGGGTATTCAGGCGGATGAGCGGGAACCAAAGTTATCAATTTCGCTGCAGTCCCACCCCGCCCTATGCCATCCCACGCCCAATCCCGCGGCACGTCATGGGAGCCGGGCCTGGGAACTTGCTACAGAATTCGATGGAAGGGCTTGCCGATGCAATGCTATAATTTCCAGGTCTAGAGGGCAGTTCATGCAGGCATCATCCCATATCGCAGTTGTCGACGACCATCAGGACATCCGGGATCTGGTCGGGAAATATCTCGGACAGCAAGGCTATCGCATCAGCTCCGCCGACAGCGGCGCCGCCTTGCGCAAGATCCTCGAGCGGAACGTCCTTGACCTCATCATTCTCGACATCATGATGCCCGGTGAAGACGGCCTCTCGGTCTGCAGACACATACGCAGCACGACGGATGTGCCCATCATATTCCTGACCGCCATGGCGGATGATACCGACCGCATCATAGGCTTGGAATTGGGAGCGGACGACTATGTCGTAAAGCCGTTTAATCCCAGGGAATTGCTCGCCCGCGTCCGCGCCGTCTTGCGGCGAGCAACCACCCTGCCAACGCAGCAGCGCGACAACATCAAGGCAAAAGTCATCAGGTTCGACCAATGGCGGCTGGATGTCGGCCGGCAAGAACTGACCGACGAAGACGGCGTTGTCGTGTCACTGAGCACCGTGGAATTCCGTCTGCTCAAAGCTTTTCTCGAACATCCCGGGTTCGTTCTCACGCGCGATCAACTCCTTGATCTGACTGCCGGCAAAGCCGCGGAGATCTTCGACCGCAGCATCGACCACCAGGTCAGCCGCTTGCGCAAGAAGATCGAAGCCGATCCCAAGAACCCGACAATCATCAAAACCCATTGGGGCGGCGGCTACAGTCTTTCCACCGATGTGGTGCTGCAATGATAAGGTTTTGGACCAGAAGTCTCGCTGCGCAGTTTATCGGTTTCATGCTCCTCGCGCTCGCGAGCTCCCAGGCACTGTCGTTCCTGATCTCCTGGGACGAACGCGACAAGGCGCTCAAGGCGGTATCAAAAAGCGAGTTCTTCAGCCGCACGGCGACCATTACCAGGCTCATGGAGTCGATTCCGCTCAATCTGAGGCAGGACGCCCTCGTCGCCAGCGAAACCAGCTATGCCCGGTTCTGGCTAAGCGAGCAGGCTCCAGATGACGCCGATACCTGGCGGGGACGGGCCGTCGAAGAGCTTGCACGTCCCCTGCCAAACCTCCCGAACTTTCCGCCAGAATGGCGCGTCCAGCCGGCAGCCATCGACAGGCCCGAGGAACGCAGGAGGATTGCCGCGAAAAACGCCGGCGAAGCCTGGGTCACGCCCGCCTCTGGTTTGTGGAGCCTCTCACAGCCGGCGAAGTTCGCCTATATAGGCCAGTCGGACGGGTTTGGCCTTGCGGTCCAGCTTCAAGACGGACTGTGGCTGAACTCCGCCTATTACAAAGTCATTCCCAACAACTGGTGGACCTCACAATCCCTCTTCACCTTGTCGATAACGGCCCTCATCCTCTCGGTCATCGGGGTGTTGACAGCAAACCGTATCGCAAGACCGCTTCGACGGCTTGCCGTGTCGGCGGAGGCTCTAGGCCGCGGAGAATCGCTCCCGCCCCTGCCGGAAGAAGGACCCGACGATATCCGACGGACCGCAGAGGCATTCAACCGCATGCAGCAGAGCCTTCACCGCTTCGTGGAAGACCGGACCCGGATGCTGGCAGCAATCGGCCATGACCTGCGCACTCCGCTGACATCCTTGCGTTTGCGCGCCGAGTTTGTCGGAGATCCGGAACTCCAGCAGAAGATGTTGGTCACGATCGACGAGATCCAGGTCATGACTGAGGCGACGATCGCTTTCGCAAAGGGCGAGGCGACGGTCGAGGAAACAAAAACCGTCAATCTCAATGCATTGGTGGAGAGCCTGTGTGCCGATCTGGAAGAGATGGGCCAACGGGTTGAGTATGTCGAAAGCAGGAAGATAACCTACAGGTGCCGCCCGGACGGGCTACGCCGCGCTGTCCGCAATCTCATCGAAAACGCGATCCGCTATGGCGGGCAGGCCAGAGTCTTCGTGCGCCAATCGCCATCGGCGACTGAAATCGTCGTGGAGGATCCCGGCCCCGGCATACCTGAGGCGATGCGCGAGAAGGTCTTCTCTCCCTTCTTCCGCCTGGAGAAGTCTCGCAACCGTGAAACGGGCGGTGTCGGTCTGGGCTTGTCAATTGCAAGAGCGATCGTTCGGCACCATGGCGGGGATATCGTTCTTGCCTCGAACAATCCGGGCTTGAGAGCCTCGATCTCTCTTCCCGTCATAGAGCGACCTGAACTATCGCAAGCGGCTCGACGTCCACGAGAAAACATCGCGGCCCAATGGACGCTCTAGCTCTTGCCCGCGGGCGAATATCAGTATCGACGATCGCAACCAGTTGCTCGAGCACAGTGGTTTCCCGTAAGCCTCAGCGAGGAGAACTTCCCGCCGTTAACGGCGGAAAGTGAAGGTCTAACGATCAGGCGCTGGTGAAGAGATCGCCGGTGTAAAACTGTGCCGGCGGCAACGGCTCCTTGATGGTGCCGAACTCCTGGAACATCCTGTTGAATTCCGTCAGCCACTTGTTCACGGTGCCGTCTTTCGTGAAGGCGTCCAGTTCCTTGCTCGTCAGCATCTTGCGGCTGCGCGCCACCTTCTCGGTCGCCTCCACCGGAGCGTTGAGGAATGCGGTGGTGATCTGGATGGATCGATCGAGGTTTGCAACGCGATAGTCCATTGCCTTCTTCATGACACGCAAGAATTTCCTCACAAGATCCGGGTTCTGCTGGACGATCTCGTTGCGGGCGACGAAGGTGTTGATGAACGAGGTCTGCGGGTAGAAATCCTGGTTCGAAGCCAGCTCCTTCATATCCGGCACGCGCGGCTTGATCGTATCGATCAGCGGATACCAGATGCCGGCGCCATCGATTTGCTTGGAAGTGAAGGCGGCAACCACCGTGGACGGATCCATGGGCACGACCTGGATGTCGCCGATGGTCATGCCGGCCTTGGTCAGTGCCATCCGGAGTATCATGTCGCCGGACGTGCCCTGCGGGACGCCGACCTTCCTGGCCTTCAGATCCGCGATCGAGGCGATCCCGCCCTGGACGATGACGCGGTCGGAGAAGCCGATATCGTTGACGCCGATCACCTTGGCCCGACCGCTGGCGGGCAGCCAGAGCGCGCCGGGCCCGATCGTGCCAAAATTCAGGCTGCCAGCGCCCATCGCCTGGATCTGGATCGGGCCGTTGGTGAAGACCTTGACGGACGGCGTGATGCCTTCCGCCTCCCAGAGTTTCTGGTCCTGAGCGATCGCCAGCACGCTGGCATTTGGAAAGTCGGCAATATATCCGATGGTCATTTCGGCAGATTGGGCGCTTGCCTTTCCTCCGATAGAAAAAGCGCTCGCGGCAGCGAAGGCCGCTGTCGTCCTCACCAGATTTCGTCTCGTCAGCATGTTCATCTCCTCCTTGTAACAGCCGGTCTGATTGCAGGTTTCAGGCCACGGCCGGGTGGTAGACCGACCGCCACACCTCATTGCGCAAAGCCGTGAACTCCGGCGAAAGGCGCATCTCCTCAGTGCGCGGATAGGGCAAATCGACCGGAATGATCCTGTGAAGCCGGCCGGGCCTAGCGGCCATGATGACGACGCGGCTCGCGAGATAGACCGCCTCGTCTACATCGTGGGTGATGAACATCACCGTACGCCGCTCCTTGCTCCAGGTGGCCAGCAACTGGCCCTGAAGCTGCACGCGGGTCAAAGCATCCAGGGCGCCGAATGGCTCGTCCATCAGCAAAATCTTCGGATTGACGGCATAGGCGCGGGCAATGGCGCATCGTTGCTTCATGCCGCCGGACAATGTCTTCGGAAGCGAATCAGCAAAATCGGAGAGCCCGACGAGGTCCACAAAGCGGTCCGCGATCCTGCGGCGGTCCGCCTTCGGGTATCTGGCGATCTTCAACCCGAACTCGACGTTCTCGCGGACCGTCAGCCAGGGGAAAAGCGCATATTGCTGGAAGATCACGCCGCGCTCGGGACCAGGCCCCTTGACCGGCACGCCGTCGACCAGGACCTGCCCTGAAGACGGACCTGTGAGGCCTGCGGCAATGTTCATGGCCGTAGACTTGCCGCAACCGGACGGACCGACCACCGTGATGAACTCTCCGTCTTCGATGTCCAGGTTGAGACCCTGCAGCGCGTTGAAGGATGTCTGCCCGGCGATGGTGAACGTCTTGGCGACGTTCTGGAACGAAATCTTGATGCTCATAGCTTTTCCTGCCATGCGGTCAGAACGCCATCGAATGCGATGACGATGCGGTCCATGATGAGACCGAGCACGCCGATCGCGATGAGACTGACGAAGATTGTCGGAAGATCGTAATAGAGCTGCGCCTGCTGCATTCGGAAACCGAGGCCAGACTGCGCAGCAATCAGCTCCGCCGCAACGACGGTCGCCCATGACGAACCGAGGCCGACGCGGACGCCGACCATGATATAGGGCAGCGATGCCGGGACGATGACCCGCCGGAAGATGGTCAAATCGTTGGCACCGAGCACACGGGCGGCATTGATCAGCGTCTTGTCCACGTTGACGACGCCTTGATATGTCGCGACAACGCTCGACAGGAAAGACGCCAGGAAAATGACGAAGATCTTGGGAGTTTCGTCAATACCCATGGTAACGATCGCCAGGGGAATGATGGCAAGCGGCGGGATGGTCCGAAAGAACTGGACATAGGGTTCGATGATGCCGCGGGCGATGCGGTACCAGCCCATCAGGAAACCGACCGGGATTGCCAGCGCAATGCCGAACGCAAAACCGGTAAAAACGCGTCCGAGGCTCGCCAGGGCGTCGGACCACAGGAGACCGCTCTTTGCCTGGATCACCGCTTGCGTCGCTACGGCAAGTGGTGTGGGCAGGCCGACGATGCCTTGGGCCGTTACGGTGGCCCAGACCAGAACACCGAACATGACTGCCGCGAAATTCACCGTCAGCATGCCCATCGGGTGCGACAGCAAAGAGCGCCGCGGACCTCGTTCGGGCTTTTCCTCAATCGTTGAAATTGACAAGGTCATGCCTCCCTCGCGAAAACTTGCCGGTTCTGCTGATATCGGTGGTTCACCGCATCCCGACCGTGACGTCGCGTGTCTTGAAATTCGATTCGATCAACCAGTCGCGCATCACATCCAAAAGCTCGCGCTTCTGCTCAACACAGCCTGGATCGTTCCAGAGGTTCTTCACTTCCTTCGGATCGTTTTCGAGGTCAAAGAGCTGCCCGTCGCTTGAGCCCTTGAAGTGAACGAGCTTCCACCGGTCGCTTCTGACGCCGGTCATGAACTCGACACTGCCTGCCATCGCTACATCGCCGATCTGCTCGCAGAACACATGGGATCGCGGTTTCCAGTTCTCCCCCTCCAGCGCCGGCTTCAGGCTTTGCGCTTCGAAGGATATCGGCGGCGTGATGCCGGCATATTCCAGGATCGTCGGGCCGAGATCGAAGAGCTGGCAGAGTCCATCTACGGTGCGACCGCCCTCGAACCGGTTCGCCGTCGACCAGATGACGGTCGGCACGCGGGTGACTATGTCGTACATCGACCATTTTTGAATCAGTCCGTGTTCGCCGAGGCATTCGCCATGATCGGAGGTGAAGATAACGATTGCATCCTCCAGATAGCCGCGCGCTTCGAGCGCTTCGAGCAATTCGCCGACCTTTTCATCGATCAGCGTGACATTGCCGAGATAATGCGCCCACAGCCGCTGCATCTGGTCTTCTCTCGGATCAAGGCTCCAGACGACGGAGTCATGATCAACCTCGACGTCGTGCTGGCGTTTTTCCTTCAGCTCCTGGTGAAGCGAATCCAGTTCCTCCCTGGTCGGTTTCGGCAGCGGCAGGTCGTTACGCTTGAGATAGGGCTCTACATAGCGCGCAGGCGGATCGAACGGCGGATGGGGGCCTGGAAAACCGACCTGAAGGAACAGCGGCTCGGTCGGCGGATAGGTGTTGACCCACCACTTCGCCATATTGCCGACGAAGGCGTCGGAATGCAGCGCCTCAGGCAGTTCCCATTCAAAGCAGCCCAACCGGTCACGGTAATCCTCGAGCTCGCGGTAAAGCTCGCGTTGCTGCTTGACGAGGCCGTTGGCCGCAAGCGCCTTGTCCCACTCGTCGAAATACCAGCGGCCTTCCATGTAGCGGTCCTTGTTTTCCACGACATAGCGCTCATGGAAACCGGAATCCGAATTGTATGGAATCGTGTGCATCTTGCCGACGTTGACGCAGTGATAGCCTACATCGCGGAGCTGCTCGACCCAAGTATGCTGCCATTTCTGACCGTTCGCCAGAACACCCGTCGTGTGCGGATAATAACCGGTGAACAGACTCGCACGAGACGGAACGCAGCTCGGTGCGGTGATGTGGCAATTGGTGAGCGCCACGCCCTTCTCGACGAGCGCGTCGATATTCGGCGTCACGGCATAAGGGTATCCGAGCGCGGCGATCGAGTCGTAGCGCTGCTGGTCCGTCATAATGAGAATGATGTTTGGCTTTTCAGCCATATGTCCCGCCTCCGCGCCGCCGATTGCCCTCCGTGCCGTCGCTTTCCATTCAAAGAAACCGCCAGCGTTCGGTCTTTCGCTTGCCTCTCCCTCAAAACGATGGCATAAAGTTATCGCTAACGCAACGATCACTCACAGGATTTTTTAAAGCCGAATGACAGTTGACCTTTCCGAGGGTGCGGGGCGCACCGTCCCGACCCTTGCTTCGATCGCCGAGCGTGTGGGCGTTTCGGTCAATACGGTCTCGCGCGCGCTGCGCGCTCCGAACACGGTCCGCATCGAACTACGCCGCCGGATCAATGCCGCCATGGAAGAGCTGAACTACGTGCCGAACCGGCTTGCCGGCGGACTTTCCGGGACGCGGTCGGATATTGTCGGGGTCGTCGTAACTTCGCTCTACTATTCGGAATTCGCCAACATCATCGATTCGCTGCAAATGGCTTTGCTGGAGCACGACCTGCAGGTCATGCTCGCCAACACCAGGTACAATGCCGACCAGGAGCTGCGGCTCGTCCGGTCCATCCTGAGTTGGCGCCCCGCGGCGGTTGCCATCATCGGCGTCGATCATCCTCCGAAAGTCGTCGAGCTTCTCAAGGCAGCCGGCATCCCAATCGTCGAGATGTGGGACACGGGCGGAGACGTGATCGATACCGCTGTCGGTTTCGACCACGCAAGCGTCGGGGCGGCCCAGGCCAACCATCTGATAGCTCAAGGATATCGGCGCTTCGCCTTCGTCGGCAGTGTCCGCGAAAACGATAAACGGGCCCAGAAGCGCCTGAGCGGGCTGGAAGCCGCAGCAGCCGAGGCCTCTCTTCCTGACGTCGTCAAGCACACGGCGCAGCGGGGCGGCAATCCGGAACTCGGAGAGCGGCTCGCAACCGAGCTTCTGCAAAGCCATCCGGAGATCGACGCGATCGCCTGCAACAGCGATGCGGTTGCATTCGGCGTGTTGCGCGCGCTTAGGAAACTCGGCAGGCGCGTACCCGAAGATATCGGTGTCATCGCATTCGGCGACAACGAGGCGGCGAGCTGTGTCACCCCCTCGCTGACGACAGTTCGCCCAGACCGCGAACGCATCGGCAAAATGACGGCCGAGGCGATCGTCTCGCGCATCAATGACGTCACGCCTTATACGACACTCGTGGAATGGGAGCTTATTGCCCGGGAAAGTACGTCTCGTACGCTCCCACCATCGCCGTTTTGATGCAACAACCCCAGCGGAGCAATCCGCTTTACAGATCGATCCCGCCGGTGCCACCCAAGAGCTTGAGAACACCGGCTCCTGCATCTGCAACGGTCCTCGTGCGGGACTAGGCGGACCGCCGTGACGGGGAAGCAATTTTACCGGGTATTCCCGCGGTTTGCGAGGAAGCCGGCGCTCGCGTCAGTTTCCAACCGCGGCCTTGGTGAAGAGGTACCGGATCGACTATTCCTTCTCGTGGAAGGGAGATGACTGTTTGCATTCCCCCTGCACTGCAGAGGAACGAGATGTCGCCGCCATGTTGCCGTATAATGGCACGGGCGATCGACAACCCCAGGCCGATACCGCCCGTATCCTTGTTCCGCGATGCTTCAAGACGGAAGAACGGAGCAAAAACCTTTTCCTTCATGGCCTCGGGTATTCCCGGACCGCGGTCCTCGACGACGATATCGACTGTCGTTGCCGTGTGCCGGATGAAGACCTTGGCCTCGCCGCCATATCGTACGGCATTCTCCACGACGTTTCGGACCGCACGGCGGAGCCCTTCCGGCCGACAGCGATAAGGCGTCTGTTCGGCCTCCATGTAATTTACCGGATGTCCAAGGTCCGACTGGTCGTCACAGATACTGCCGATAAGCGCATCGAGTTCGATGTTACGGGTTTCTTCTACCGTCGATTCCCCTCGCGCAAACGCAATGGCGGCTTCCGTCATCGCCTGAATTTCGTCAATGGTAGACAGCATCTTCTGTTGAGTTTCCTGATCCTTGACGAATTCTGCTCTCAAACGAAGCGAGGTCAGCGGGGTCCGCAAATCGTGGCCGATCGCCGCAAGCATTTTGGTCCGGTCTTCGACAAACCGGTGGAGGCGACTTTGCATCCTGTTGAAGGCTTCCGCCGTGCGCCGGATCTCTCCCGGCCCTCCCTCGGGAATAGGCGGAAGGTTTTCTCCCCGCCCGAGCGCCTCGGCCGATCGCGCGAGATTGCGCAAGGGGCGGGAAATGCGGCTTGCAATGAAGACCCCAATCAATGCCAGGATCAGCGCTGTCAATCCAACCGAGGTCAGCGACTTGGAATTCCACCATCGGCCGGTGTTCTCCTGGTACGAAGCAAAGTTCAGCCAGCGTCCGTCGCTGAGCTGGACCGCAAGACCGAATCCTCTGCGTCGGTCGAAATAGGCGAATTTCGCGGGCTGCGGCAGGTTCCACAAGATCGGCGGCGGGTTCGTCCATTCCTCGTCCGTATTTTCACGCGCGACTTCCTTCGGATCGGGCAATTGCGGCTTGGAGGGAGCGGTCCAGTCGACCTGCTTTGAAAGATCGACGAAGTTTTCGAGTTGACGGGAAAGCTGACCTACCGCCTGCAGACGCCAGGCGCTTGCTTTCTCCGGTTCCTGGTCTGTCAGCCAGATTTTCGAGTAGTTGGTTTCGCTGGCGTAAAAAGCCTGGGCGCGGATCTGCGGCGGTATCAACTCGACCAATCGGGTTATGGACGCGCCCCGGCTGAAGAATTCGCTTTTCGCCGCGGCTCTCAACGCCATCGTGCGCTCGTCCCACGAGATCAGAAATGCCAACGCTTGCGAGATGATCAGGGCGGCAAGCATGAGCCCGATGAACTGCGCCGCGAGGCTCTTTTTCCATAGCTTGATCATTCGAATGCCACCTCGACCGACAGGCTGTACCCGCCGCCCCAATGGGTTTTGATGATTGAAGGATTTTTTGGATTTTCCTCGATCTTCTTCCGCAGGCGGCTCACTTGGTTGTCGATGCTGCGATCGAAGATATCGGCACTTCTTCCGGTGGTGAGGTCCAGAAGTTGTTCGCGGCTCAAGATCATGCCCGGCCGTTCGATGAAGACCTTCAGCAAGCGAAACTCCGCCGTGCTCAAAGGTATGCCGACCCCGTTTTCTCCGGAAATTTCCTGACGCCCCATATCGACCCGCCATCCCGCGATGCGCAGCTTTTTGGACTGCCGTGCCGCCGCCGGGGTCGCGGGATTGGCAGCCCGGCGCAGGACGGCCCGAACACGCGCCAGCAGTTCGCGGAAATTAAATGGCTTCACGAGGTAGTCGTCCGCCCCCAGTTCGAGGCCAAGGATCCGGTCGGTATCTTCGGCCATCGCCGTCAGGAAGATAATGGGAACGTCCAGAGTGGCACGAACCTGCCGACAGACCGACAGCCCATCCTCACCCGGCATCATGATGTCGAGAATGATGAGATCTACGGTGTGGTGTTCGAGCACCCGCCGTAGCACCGAGCCGCTCTCGGCGACGCTGACCTTGTAGCCTTGCTGCTCGAGATATTGTCGAACGAGATCCCGGATATCGCTGTGATCGTCGACGACCACGACATGCGCCAAGTCATGCATTTTGCGTAACCTCTGTTCAGCATTCTATATAAGAACATCCCCCTACCCCGCACCAAGAAAAGTGTATCAAAGTTTCGCAAGCCTGCTGTCCGGCGGCGACGTTCCGTTGACCTTCCGATGCTTCCGATGACCTTACGGAACGTTCCGGAATGCTTTCGTCCGCCCCTTTGGAGGGCTTTATCGTTCTTTTAGGCAGTCATGCGCGGCTTTGCGGATCGGAGAACGTTGCAGAGGCGCAAGACCAGAGACCTTGTTTTGCGACATCTTGCGACAAATTTCCTGCCAGACGGCACAGTTGTGCGACAGGGGTAAAGTATCAGTCGGCAGACCAGCCGGAAGGGCGAGTGTTTGTTCTGACGCGCCCCGACGCATTGTTTCCCAAGCTAAACAGAGAGCAAACATGGCACACCCAAAATATACGGAACGCCCGGGCGCTGCACACCGAAACACCGCACATGAAGGCACGCAGCGGCTGGCTGTTGTTTCGATTCTCGGACTTCTCCTACAGCCGGGCAGCGCATTGGCGCAGAGCCCCGAAGCCGGTGAGCGTGTTTTCGTGCAATGTCGGGCGTGCCACCAGGTCGGCGAGACCGCCCGCAATGTTACCGGTCCCCACCTCAACGGGCTTTTCGGACGCACGAGCGGCAGCGTGGAGGGCTACGCCTATACGGAGGCAAACAAGAATGCCGGCATCACCTGGACCGATGCAAGCTTTCGTGAATTTGTAACCAACCCAAGGGCAAAGATCCCAGGCACCAAAATGATCTATGCGGGGATCAAGAATCCCGACCAGATCACCAACCTGATCGCCTATCTGAAGCAATTCGACGCATCTGGCAAAAGACAGTAGCCGTTGTCGGGTGGCGTGTCGTTGCCTCGAACGCGGGTCGAGCATGTTTCGTCTGGGACGACTATGGCCTGATGGCGGGCGTCTCGATAGGCATGCCTCTCGCCCGAGACATCAGAAACAACTCGAGCGCGATATATTCCTCTGCACCATAGGCGTAGGGCTCCGCGCGAACCCCGATCAGGCAGCCTCGCAGCCGCCGTTGCAAAGATCCGACACTCTGCCACTCCAGTCTATAGAGCGGATAACCGGTCGGATGCCCCTGGGGGATGAGCGAGCCGGCCAGGCGCTGCCCTGAATGATCCTCATGACAGTTGCCGCAGGAGAAGTTGAGCTGTCCCTGCCGCATGTTGTAGAGCGCTTCGCCTTGCCTGCGCGACGGCTCGAGCCGCGCATCGTCCGGCGGCGTGATGGGCATACCCCGCGACTGCTTGCCGACATAGGCCGATAGCGCGAGCAATTCAGGCCCCTCAAGCGGAAGCGGCGGCGCGTTCTGGCGGGTCTCGCGGCAGAGATTGATCTGTCCCTGCAGATCGACCGGCGCATTCCGTGCCGTGCTGAAGGACGGATAGCGCGCGGCGACGCCTCTCATGCTGACCTCGGCATTCTGGTGGCAGTCGGCGCAAGATGTTTTCCGGCTGCCGACTTTCTCCCTCCATAATTCCTCGCCCTCCAATACGGCAAACATGCCTGGGTTGGCAGTATCATCGCGCTGCATTACCCTGCGACTCGCGGCTCATGTCTTCAAACCCCGACCGCCGGGGGTCTCGTGTCTGGGCGGCGGCAATCACGGTTGAAACCGCCACCGCGCAGAGCAGCATCCAGGTGAAGGCGACCGAGGGCATCATTCGACGATGAAATCTGCGATTTCCGTCTGCGACGTGCCGCGGTCATCGATCCACGAGAAGGTCATGGTGCCGCCCTCTTCTGCCTTGATCGTGAACGCGATGAACGGGTTTGCTGCAATCGCCGGGAATAGATCGGCTCGAAAAATCTCGATGTCGTTCAGCTTGCAGACGAAATCCCGAATGATGTCGCGCGGGACCGACGTGCCATCCCCTTTCGGGCGATAGCCGGTTTCCATCGGATGCTGGATCAACGTCCTGATCTCGACGATCTCGCCCCGTTTCGCCTTTGGCAGATTGATCAAGACGCGAGCCATATCAATTCTCCGCACATGCCGGAAGGGTGACGATCAATTCAACCGAGCCGGACCAAAAACTGCCGTCGCTCATATGGGCGATCGCCGTGATGTTCTGGGAATCGCCGAGCCGGATGCGTGTCGATACGAACGCACGACCGGATCGAGGGCTCAGATGGAATACGCCGATGTTCGGCTGCGGGTTCTTCTCGTTGAAGATCGCAATCGCCTTGACGAAGTCACCTTCTGTCATCGCGCTTTCGACGGTGATCGCAAGCGGCACGGAATTGCCGTTCTCAACGAGTGGCGGAATGTCCATCCTCACACGACCGGCCCTGACCGCGGCACCTCCGATGAAATCGCGGATGGCATCCTGCATAGTCTCCGGCGTGGCACGCGCCGGCCGCGCCGCAATCAGTGCAAGCCAGCCGACAAGTGCGGCGCGGCGAGAAAGCTTTGGTTGGAACGATCTCTCCGTCATGGCATATCCTTCAACGTCAGCAGGAAGGCCACGACGTCCTCGACTTCGTCAGCCGACAACACGGGCTTACCCTGCCAAGCACCTCCGACCCGTGTCAGGCCATCGAGACGATAATAAGCGGGCATGATCGTCGGCGGGTTCACTTTGCTGCTGTCCACCAGACGCAATCGCAACTGCCCCTCGTCCCACCGACTGCCGGCGCCGCGAAGATCCGGCGCGAGATTGCCCTGAAACCGCTGTTCGGGGAACGGTCCGGTATGGCACAGAAGGCAAAGCCCCTTCTGGCGGTCGGTGACGACGGTGCGGCCCCGCGCCGCGTCGCCGGCGTGTCCGGTCAGCGATTGCGGAATGGCGTCGCCGACCACAGTGAAGGCGCGCAATTGTGCTATCGCCGGCGGGGCGACGAACAACGCAGCAATGAGGAACGGCCATCTAACCAAAGACTTCGTCCGTGATGGTGCGGAACCAGGCATCGGCGTGCGAGGCTTCCAGCGAGCGGAAGGAGGGCGAACTATCGGCCGGGCTGACACCGCCTGCCCCCTCCACGTCTGTCAGCACGCCGTTGACGGGTCGATAGACACCCGCAACCGTAATGCCGTAATCGGGTGCAACGAGGCTGTAGCAGGTGTTGATCAATTTCGGCGTCTGCGGTGCCTGGCCGCCGAGCAGACTTGCGATCGCCGCGGCGCAGACTTTCGCTTGCGCATTCGCCGCGAACGCCGATTTCGGCATGCCGCCGGCGATGCAGGCGTCGCCGATGATATGAATGCCGGCTTGCTGTCGCGACTCGAAGGTTACCGGATCGATCGGACACCAACCGCTGCGGTCGGTGGCGCCGGCAAGCGCGGCAATTTCGCCCGCGCGCTGCGGCGGAATGACATTGGCGACGTCGGCCTTGTGGCGGCCGAACTCGGTGACGAGCACCCTTTGCCCGACATCGACCTCGATGACCTTGCCGCCCGACGACATCGAGACCCATTCAAGGTTTGGATAAAGCGCCTTCCACGCCGCCTGAAACAGCCCCTGCTTCGAGAACGTGTCCTTGGCGTCGAGAACGATGAGCTTTGCGCGCGGCTTTTGGGTTCTGAGATAATATGCGATCAGGCTCGCCCGCTCATACGGTCCCGGCGGGCACCGATAGGGATTTGCCGGCACCGAGATTATCACGGTACCGCCATCCGGCATCGCCTCGATCTGGCTGCGCAGCAGCGAGGTCTGCTCGCCGGCCTTCCAGGCGTGCGGCATGATCTGCGCGACGTCTTCCGAGTAGCCCGGCAGTGCGTCGAAGCGCAGGTCGATGCCCGGCGCCAGCACGAGGCGGTCGTACCCGAGTATTGTGCCATCCGACAACGAGACGCGCTTCTGCTGCCCGTCAATCTTTGTCGCACGCTGCGCGACAACCGCCAACCCGTCCGTCTTGAGTGCGTCATAGGTGAATTGCTGCCGCGACAGCGGTCGCAAACCGGCAAGGACTCCATTGCTGAACGGGCATGCCGTGTAGATTGCCGATGGCTCCACGAGTGTCACGTCGAAACCGCCGCGCTTGAGTTCGCGCGCGCAGGTTGCCCCGGCAAAGCCGCCGCCGATTACCACGACGCGGCCAGCCGACTGCGCAATCGCGGGCCGCGCTAGTGCCGCGGCCGCGCTGAGAGCCGCGCCAGCCTGAAGCACTGCGCGACGATTGAAGGAAGCTCGGGTCATTCGTCTCCCCTTGCCAGCCATTCCGCGATGGCTCGCATCTCGCCATCGCTAAAGCCCCTTGCAATACGGCCCATCACGGTTGCTTCGCGTTCGCCATTGCGGAAGGCTTGCAGCGCATCAAGGATGTCTGGCGCAGAAAGACCCTGCAGCGCACCGATCGAATGACCGACGGCTGACGGTGCATGGCAACCCGAGCAGGATGACGCGCCCGGCGGCGCCGCAGGCGGACTAACCGCCGGTTGCCCCATCGCGGGAGACGACGCCATTACAAGACCGATCGAGATGCAAACTTCCCTCATGCGCCGCACCCACTTCATCGATGCCACTCACTTTGCGACGGTTGGTGTGCCTACGCCTTCTTCAGACTGGTTTTCGACAGCGGAACCTGCCGCACCCTTATGCCGGTTGCAGCAAAGATGGCGTTCAGTACCGCCGGCGCCGCGACGAAAATCGTCGGCTCGCCCACACCGCCCCAAAAGCCGCCTGACGGCATGATTATCGTTTCGACGTCGAACATCTCGTCCATGCGCAGCATCTGGTAGGTATCGAAATTTTCCTGCTCGACCCGGCCATTGGCGACGGTGATCTCGCCATAGAGTGCTGCGGTAAGGCCGTAGACGAAGGAGCCTTCGACCTGCGCTGCGATCTGCTGCGGATTGACGGCATGGCCGCAATCGGTCGCTGCGACGATGCGATGGATCTTCAAGATGCCGGCGTCGCTTACCGAGACTTCGGCGCAGGCCGCGACGTAGCTGCCAAAACCCATCTGCTGTGCAATGCCGCGATAGACACCGGCAGGCGCAGGCGTACCCCATCCTACCTTTTCTGTGACAGCGTCGAGCACCGCCAGATGTTTGGGATGGTTCGCCATCAACTTGCGGCGAAACTCCAGCGGATCCTGTTTTGCCGAATGCGCGAGTTCATCCAGGAAGCATTCCAGATAGATGGCATTCTGGTTATTATTGACGCCGCGCCAGAAGCCCGCGGGTACGTGCGGGTTCCGCATCGCATGCTCGATCAGCAGGTTCGGAACGGTATAACCCAACTGGCTTTCTGGCCCCTGGGGGTTGAGACCCTGGAATGTTGCCGCATCGCGGCCATTTTGCAGACGGTCAGGACTGAGGGTTGCAAGGATGGATTGGCCGGAAATTCTCATGTGCAACGCGCTCAGGTTGTCCTGCTCGTCAAATCCTGCGACCAAGCGGCACTGCGTGGAGGGATGATACCAGCCATGGGTCATGTCTTCTTCGCGCGACCATATCGTCTTGATCGGCGTGGCCGGCATCTCCTTCGCGATCAACACTGCGTAGCGCACGAAATCGTGGCTCGACGAACGTCGGCCAAATCCGCCGCCGAGATGCAGCCGATAGACCTCGTTCTTGTCGATCGGCAGGCCGGAAACCTCCGCGGCGGTTGCGAGAGCTGCCTCGGCGTTCTGGGTGGCCGTCCAGACCTCGCATTTCTCAGCCGTCCAGAGCGCTGTCGCGTTCATCGGCTCCATCGTGACATGGTGCTGGTGCGGTACGGCATAGACGGCCTCGACGGTACGCGTGGCGCTCGCGAGAGCCCCCGCTACATCGCCGTTCTTGCTGCCCAGAATGGCTTCGCGGGCCGTCAGGCCTTCTTCCTGTGCCGCAAGAATATCGGCCTGCTGCACTTTGCCGTTCGGACCGTCATCCCATTCGATCGGCAAGGCGTCGAGTGCCGTCTTGGCGCGCCACCAGGTGTCGGCGATCACGGCGACGCCGGTATCCCCCAGCCTTACGGCTTTCTTGAAGCCGGGCATCTTCTCGATCTGGGTGACATCGAAGCCCTTGATCTTGCCGCCGAATACCGGACAGACCTTCAGCGCGGCATTTAGCATGCCCGGCAGCTTCATATCGATGCTGTAGACCTGGCGGCCGTTCAATTTCTCCGCCGTGTCCAGACGCTTCAACGGCCGGCCGGCGATCGTCCAGGTTTTCGGATCTTTCAGCGTGATGCCGTCGGCCGCGGGCGGCGTCAATAAGGAAGCCGCCGCTGCAACCTTGCCATAACTGGTCGAGCGGCTCGTACCCACATGCGTGATGACGCCCTTGGCGACGGTGCATTCGCCGACCGGCACCTTCCATTCATTCGCCGCGGCCTGAACCAGCATCATGCGCGCCGCCGCGCCGCCCTTGCGCACATAGTCGTTGGACTGGCGTATGCCCTGGCTGCCGGCAGTGCCGAAATTCTGCCAGACCCGGCCGCGTCTGACATTCTCGCCAGGCGTCGGATACTCCCAGGTGACCTTGTCCCAGTCGCACTCAAGCTCCTCGGCAACGAGCTGCGCGAGACCCGTCAGCGTGCCCTGCCCCATTTCGACGCGTGCGACGCGGACCACCACGGTGTCGTCGGACTTGATAACCACCCAGGCATTGATCTCGGGTGTAACGGACTGTGCAGAAGCGTCACCGGCAAAAGGTACGTGAAAGCCGATTGTGAGGCCCGCGGCGGCGGCAGCGCCGCTGGCAAGGAAGCCGCGGCGGGAAACAGTGATCATGGTCATGGTGTCCTCCCTCAGCCGGCCATCGTGTTGGATGCAAGCTCGATCGCGGCCTTGATCCGATTGTAGGTGCCGCAGCGGCAGATGTTGGTCATCTCATCACGGATCTGCTGCTCGGTTGGCCTGGGATTGGCGCTCAGCAGGGCTGTCGCTGCCATGATCTGGCCGGACTGACAGTAGCCACATTGCGGCACGTCAAGCTCCAGCCATGCCTTTTGAACAGGATGCGTCAGGTCCGGAGAAAGGCCTTCAATGGTGACGATCTTCTGCTGATCGGTGACGCTGGAGACCGGAATGGCGCAGGAGCGCGTCGCAACTCCGTCGATATGCACCGTACAGGCACCGCATTGCGCAATGCCGCACCCGTATTTGGTACCGGTCAACCCGACCTGTTCGCGGATGACCCACAGCAGCGGTGTGTCAGGCTCGACGTCAACGTCACGGATGATATCGTTTATAGAAAGCCGAGCCATGAAACCTCTCCCATGTTGAGTTGTCACCGGCGCCAGCACGTTATTGCTTCGGCACCACCGATCACATGGAAGACCTACCGGAGGTTTGTCGCACAGATGTGCCGCGGGCGTCCGAATTTGTATAAAAGTGTATCGCTGCACGCGTCATTGAAACGGCTGATGCGACCACCAGGCACGGTTGCTGAGCGTGCGATCTTGTCGATCAAGCCGCACCGGCACTCTGGCGGCTCACCGGGCAATGGTCCCAAACAGGCCTGCACAACGTGCAGTCGAAAACCCTGCGCCTGCGAATAGGACTAAAGGCCGCCCTGCTGCGGGGCTAAAGTCTGAAGCGGCTTGGGCGGCCACAGTTTGGTCGGATTCCACCTGAACTTTTCGGAGTGCAAAAGTAATTTTTTGGGGTTCCAAACAAAAGCACGGCGGCAAAATTCGAGCGAGGCGGGAGTTATCACAAGTTCTGCGCAACTGGGGGGCTCCATGCTTCATTCACGCGACCGACAACTGGATGGCCTTAGAACCCTTGCCGTCTCGATGGTTCTATACGCGCATTTTTTCGCGGCCGACGGGTCGCACTGGGGCCATATCGGCGTACGCCTGTTCTTCGTTCTCAGCGGCTTCCTGATAACTCGGCTTTTGCTGGAGGCGCGCTCGACCACTCAGTTCGAACCAGGCACCGCGATAAGATCGTTCTATATTCGCCGGGCCCTGCGCATATTCCCCCCGTACTTTGCGGTGCTGAGCTTCGTCTGGTTGGTCAACCTTGAGCAGGCCCGCGGCAGCATCAAATGGCATGCCCTTTACCTCTCGAATTTCTGGTATGCCCTTCGCGAGGAATGGACGCCCTGGGTACTCTGCCACACCTGGAGCCTGAGTATCGAAGAGCAGTTCTATATCGCGTGGCCGCTCGTCATCCTGCTCGCCCCGCGTCGTTGGCTTGAGCCGATCTGCATTGCTCTCATCGGGTGCTCGCTCGCCTATCGGTTCTACTGGCCGTTCACGGGGACACCTTCGCTCGCGCGGGATCTTCTTCCCCCGGCGTCGATGGACGCGCTGGTGGCGGGCGCGCTCCTTGCGCTCCATCGCGCGCGGTCACGGACATTGCCGCACTGGATGCGGCTGACTTCGGCACCCTTGCTTGTAGCAACAGCCATTTTGATGTGGCTGAAACCCCTGCCCCTGTCACCGACACTTGCCTGGATGAATTGGATCGGGTTGGAGGTTCTTCCTCTTGTACCGCTCACGGCCCTGGTCGGATACTGTTCGTCGGGTCTGCGGGGAGCTCCCGGCCGTCTATTGGCATTGCCCCCGATCACAGCTGTCGGACGTGTCAGCTACGGGGTTTACCTGTTCCATCCGATCGTCCTCTCCTTCGTGGTAAGCGCACAGCCGTGGATTCCGTTCAACGTCTCGGAACAGGGGCTCGGACGCCTCATCGTAGCGACCACGGGAACGTTGGCATTGGCCGCGATCTCATGGCTGGCGTTCGAAAAACCACTCAACCAGCTCAAGCGCTATTTCCCATACGTCCGGCCAAGAAGGCCTGACGCGACGCATGACGCGCCGTCTGCCACAGCCATTTCGGAGGCTGCGCAAATGCAGGAACTTCAATTTGCCACGCCATTGCGAGTCGAACGATGTCCTCCCCGCTGATCTCCGTCGTATTGCCCGTCTACAACGGCGAACCTTATCTCGCTGCCGCGGTCGAGAGCATCCTGCGCCAGGACTACAAGCGCTTTGAGATCGTCGCCATCGACGATGGCTCGAACGATCTCTCGCTGGATATTCTGCACCGATATCAGAAGCTTGACGATCGCGTCCGCATCGTCTCACGCGAGAACCGCGGGCTGATCGCAACCTTGAACGAAGGCATTGCCCTGGCCAGAGGTGACCTGATCGCCCGAATGGACGCGGACGATATCTCCTATCCAACCCGCTTTTCCCGTCAAATCGCGCTCTTTGAGCATCAGCCTCAGCTTGCGATCTGCGGAACGGAGGTCGATCGGCTTCTCGGCAGCCGCGTGGTGCGCAGCACGCCAAATCCCATTTATCAGTCGGGGGATTGGCACATACTGTCGCTGTTCTTCACGATCTTCCTGCATTCGACGGTGATGTACAATCGCAAGATCATTCCCGAGGATATGCTGGTCTATGACGCAAGCTATGTCCACGCGGAAGACTTCGATCTCTTCAGGCGCATTACCCGCGAGTTTCCGGCGGCGATGATCGAGGAGAGCCTGATCGCCTATCGTATCCACAGCGACAGCGTTACCAACAAGCACAGGCGGCAAATGCGCCGAACCCACCTGAAGATCGTCGCCGAGAACCTCGAACGGCAGGCTCTTAACCACGATCCCGACGCTCTTCTCGCTATCGGCGCGGCCGTTACGCCGGATACGGTGCGCCGAGCCGCCGATTGCATGCTCGCGATCGAAGGAAAGGTCGCCGAGCAAGTGGGTACGAGCGCCCGCAGCTACGCAGAAGGAGCCCTGTGCTTCTTCTATTTCCTCTACCAATTCATTGCTGACGAGCAACGTCCGGAGTTGACCCACGCATTTCTTATGCGAACGGGAAAATGGGATGTCATCCGGCGGCGGGAACGCTACGGCCTTCGAGCCGCCGTCGCTGCGCCCTGGTTGAGCCGCATGTCGGAAGAGGCGATCCGGAGGCTCGATGGATTGGCACGGTACTATCAATCGGTGCCGGCCAAGACGGTGTTACCGCTTCGAGGGCTCGCCTGATGTCCCGGGAGCACAAGCAGGCCCTACACGCCGGTCCCCCCTTGTCCCCCGACGGGCGTCACTCCATCGATGCAAGCTTTATCGTCTGCACCCGCAACAGGGCAGCCGCGCTCGAGGCATGCATCAGCTCGATCGAAGCCGCCTGCGAAGCCGGTTCCCTAAGCTGCGAATTGGTGGTGGTCGACAATGGATCCACCGACGATACAGCCGCGCGTTTATCCCGTATCGCGGCGAAATCCGCTGTTGCCGTCAGGTGGATGGTGGAACTGCGGCCTGGCCTCGCTGCCGCGCGCAATACGGGAATGGAGCGGGCGCGAGGCAGGCTTCTGATCTTTATCGATGATGACTGCATCATCGAGAGCTCCTACCTCCAGGATCTCAACCGGCATTATTCGGCAGGTGAGCGGTGTATTGTCCGGGGTGGCCGCGTCGATCTCGGCAGCCCGCACGATCTTCCTTTCACAATCAAACGGTCGCGATTCCGGGCCCGTTTCACGCCGGATGTTCATCCGGGCGGGTTCGTGCTCGGCTGCAACATGACCATGCATCGTGAAGCGGCAGCCCGCATCGGGCGCTTTGACGAACGGTTCGGGGCCGGGGGCCCGTTGCGGTCCGCAGAAGATACGGATTACCTCGTTCGTGCCTATCAGCTCGGCATTCCCATCGAATATGTTCCCGACATGACGGTCCAGCATTTTCACGGCCGAACCACACGCGATGCAATCGAACAGCTTCACCGGGATTACAGCTTTGGAAACGGCGGCCTTTGCGTCAAGCATGCGTTCAAGGCCCCCTGGCTGCTTCGTCACTTCTGCTGGACGACCCGATCGGCCTGGCGGGAACTGTTCGGCGGCTACCGTTTTGATCCGGAGATTTCCCTGTCCCACCTGACGATCGTCGCCATGAACCTGGTCGGAGCAGCCAAGTTTGCCTTGCTCGCCATTCGATGGCCAAAACAGGCGGATGCCCACACGACCAGCCATCTGCCCCGCCGCCCGCAACGGGAATCGCCGCCATGCTAGATTTCCTCACATCGAGTTCTCACCTCCTGCGCGAGGCTCTGGGGAAAAACACCGGCCTGTTGGTGATCGTAGTCATCCTGGGACTGAGCAGCGCCGTGCTCGAGGGCACCGGCATCGGTCTTGTCATCCCGATGCTCAGCATCATTGCCGGTGAAAACGACGCTTCGGGAATGGCCGGCCTTTCCGCCGTCTTTCAGCGGGTGGGAACCGGATTGGACGATCAGACGCGGCTGATCGTCATCGCGGCCGCCATTCTCGGATTGATCACCGTGAAGAACGTGCTGGCTTTTGCCAACGCGGTGCTTGCCAATTTCATATATGGCAAGGCCGGTCATTCGATCCGGCACCGTCTCGCCGACCAGCTCTTGACGATCGGCTACCCGTTCTTCCTGCAGCAAAGCCCGGGGCGGCTGCTGAACATCATCTCCAACGAGTCCTGGCGTGCCTCGGATGCTGTCCAGACCATCCTTGCAGCGATCGTGAATGCATCGGCGGCTGTTATCCTGCTCGCATTTTTGCTGCTACTTTCGTGGCAAATGTCGCTGTGCGTCACACTTGGGCTTGTCCTCATCCAAGCCATCCATGCCTTGCTGTCGGCAGGCCTGAAGGGCCCGAGCCGCAACGTCACATCGTTCAACAGTGAACTTGCGGCGAGGATGCTTCACCTCGTTCACGCCGGGCGCCTGATCCGCGCATTCGGACAGGAACTGCGTGAAAGAACGATCTTCGACACGGCTTCGAATGCCGTGCGAAAGGCGGGCTTCGTCCTTAACAGCCGCCAGGCAGCTCTCCCGCCACTAACCGAAGTGCTGCATTCCGCCCTCTTTCTGGGCGTGGTTGTCAGCGCATGGCGGGTCGGGGTCGGCTTCCCGGTCATCGTGGCTTTCGTCGTCCTGCTTTATAGGCTGCAACCGCATGTCCGCGCGCTGCAGATGGCCTGGAGCCAGATCCAGGGGTGGAGTGGAGCGCTGGAAGAGGTCGGATGGCTACTGGATTCCTCCGACAAACCAGCGGCGCCCCAGGGTAGTCGTCCGATCCAGGGGCTCCGCCAGCAGATCAAGTTCGACCAGGTGACCTTCAGGTATCCGGGTTCCAGCACACGGCCCGTGGTTCTGCGTTCGGTAAGCTTCGACATTCGCCAGGGCCGCTCGACCGCAATTATCGGACGGTCGGGCGCCGGCAAGAGCACGATCGTCAATCTCCTATGCCGGTTTGTGGAGCCGGATCAGGGGAATATCCTTGTCGACGGCATTCCACTCGACCAAATCGATCCCGCTGAGTGGCGCCGACAGATTGCGCTTGCCAGCCAGGATCTTGAACTGGTGGACGGCACCATTTTCGAGAACATCGTCTACGGCCACGATACCTCACTCCCTGAGGCGGAAAGCGCGGCCAGACTTGCCGAAGCGCATGAATTTATCGAGAAGCTCCCTGACGGATATGAAACTGTCGTCGGTTACCGGGGAGCGAGCCTGTCGGCAGGTCAACGACAGCGGATCGCACTGGCAAGAGCTCTGGTCCGCGATCCGGAAATCCTGATCCTGGACGAGGCCACGAATGCCATGGACGGTTTGTCCGAGGCATCGATCGTGGAGACTTTGAAATTAAGAGCCGGGCGCCGCACCACAATCGTTGTCAGCCATCATCACAGCACCATCTCCTTCTGCGACGAGGTTGTCATTCTCGGTGCCGGCCGCGTCCGCAATCAGACGCCCTTTGCCGAGGTTGCATCGTTGAGCATGGAACAGCTTTACGAACATGAGATATCGTATGGCAGCCAATCGTGAGAATGACATTAAACCCGCCGGAACCGCCGCGTTCTCAAGATCGGGTGCCAAGCGACCATGGAGCCCTTGGCCTCAGCGAACCGTGACAGCCAACGGCATAATCTCGTCTTCGGCCATCCGCCAGGTGTTGCGGCCGGCCGACTTTGCCCGATACAGCGCACGATCCGCGGCCTGGACAAGCGTTTCTCGATCGCCGGCGGCAACGCTTGCAGCGGCTATGCCTATGCTGACCCCGATGCTGATCGACAATCCCTTGATCCGGAAAGGTGGGTTCAAGGCCGATATGCACCGATCGGCAAGGCCGCTATCCGCCTGGTCTTCGGTTTTCACGAGGATTGCGAATTCGTCGCCGCCGAGGCGGGCCACCAGATGTCCGCTTGCGGCCGAACGCAATCGCTCACCGGCAAGCTTCAGGACCTCGTCGCCGGCGGCATGGCCGAATGTGTCATTGACCGGCTTGAATCCGTCGAGATCCAGGCAGTAGACGATGACCGCGCCCTCGGTCGCTTCAGTCTTGAATGCCTCATCGAGCGCTTTGTAGAACTGCATACGGTTCGGCAGGCCCGTCAGAATATCATGATGCGCCAACCTGTTGGCCTCCGCCTCCGCCAGCACCCGGTCGCTGACATCCGCGATCGTCAGCAGGAGCCGTCGATCGCCACCGTCGTAGAGCAACCGGACATAAATGAGGACGTGGTGTTCCCGGCCCTCCGCTGTTCGCTGGCGCCAGACGGTGCGGGCTTCGCAGTCGCCATCGAGATTGCGGAGCCTCGCGGCGAACTCTTCACCCTGGCCTTCGGCGTGCATGTCGAAAACGGCTTTGGCAAGAAGGACCGATCTCTCGTAGCCATAGAACTGAAGCGCCGCGTGATTGGCTTCAAGGATCGCAAGGCTGTCCCCGTCACAAAGCAGCATCGGCATCGGGTTGGCGTCGAACAGTTGCCGAAGCCATTCCTCCCGTTGCTTGAGGCTACTAATGTCTATGCGCATCCCGATGGCGCCGCCATCCGGCGTGCGGCGATCGTCATAGCGCAACCATCGCCCGTCTTTCATTTGCCGCTCCTCCTGAGAAACGGGCTGTCGAAACTTCACCATGCGCTCGCTGAGCCAGACGTCCTGGTCCGGCACCACCTCCTGGATGCTGCCGCCCGCAAGGCTGATTTTCAAAATCTCCTCGAACGGAATTCCGGGCGTCAGGTATTCGGCGATATCGGCATAGAGATCGGCGTATTTCTGGTTCCAAAGGACGTAACGGTCCTTGGCGTCGAAGACACAGACCGCCTGCGGCAACATCTCGATGACATATCGCAGACGAAGATTGGCTTCCCGAGCGGCGAGCCCCGCGGACTTCTCCTGGCCGTCGGCATCGATCCAGACCACGGTGAGCGGCTCGTCCGAGCCGGGACATGGCGAAACTCTGATATTGCAGGTCCGGGTTTCCCCTGCCCTGCCGCTCAACAGAACCGACGAACCCTCGGGATTGTCAAGCGGCCACCCGGGCAGAAGATCGGTTATGTCTGTGCCCTGCAAAGTGTCGGCTGCTCGAAACAGTACTCTTGCCTCGGCATTCGCAAAGGTGACGAAGCCCGCTGCGTTCACAATGAGCGCGGCGAGCGGACAGGATTCCAGCAGGGTCATCACTTCCGCACCAAGCATAGCCCCTCAAGCACCGCCAATCTGCCTGGGAAAAATCTACGGATGGAGGATACGCGACAAGAATAAAATAAATCGCTAAAGTTCAAACGCCGCATATGAATGACGCGGCCTCGCTCCAAGGCATTCCGACACCTGGGCGAGGATCGCCGTTCGTTTTTGAGGCAAGCCCCCTCAGTCCACTCGTGGATTTCTCATCACAGGCGACCTCCAAGCTCATCGTCGATATGGACCCGAATGATCTCGTCGAAATTTTTCTCCGCGGTAAAGCCGAGGGCGGTGGCGCGTTTTGCCTCGAAACCAGGTGCCCAGCCCGCAACCATTCTCATGATCATCTCGTCCGGTATGCGACGAATGAGGTTTACCGCCCTTTCGCCCGCCACGCGGCGAAGCGCATCGATCTGATCGCCGACGGTCGCGCTGACGCCCGGCATGGAAAGATTGCGATGCGGGCCGACCCGCTCGAAATCCATATTCGCCGCATGGACGAGGTATCCGACAGCCGAACGAGGCGATGTATGCCAGTGACGAACGTCATCCGACACGGGCAGGATCGCCTCCTGCCCGATCAGCGGCTCCCGCAGAATGTTCGAGAAGAAGCCGGATGCAGCCTTGTTGGGTTTGCCTGGCCTGATGCACACCGTCGGCAGCCGGATGCCGATGCCGTCGAAGAAACCCCGGCGGGTGTAGTCCGAAAGAAGCAGCTCCGAAATGGCCTTCTGGGTGCCATAGCTGGTGAGCGGCGTCAGATGAAAATCATCGGGAATGGGGAACGGTAGCGGGGCACCCGCGACGGCGATGGACGACGTGAAGATGACCCGTGGCCTGTAACCGTCCTCGCCGTTCGCGAGGCGGATCGCATCGAAAAGGTAGCGGGTGCCATCCAGATTGACCCGGTAGCCCTTTTCGAAATCGAGCTCCGCCTCCGCCGAGACGATCGCGGCAAGGTGGAAGATCACGTCGGGGCGGGACCCGATGAGCCTCTCGGCCTCGCCCGGCATCGAGAGGTCGGCGTCGCTCGTCGCCACGGATCCGGAAAACCCCTCCGGATGATCCGGCTTCACAACGTCGACGAGGGTCAGCCTGTTGATCGGCTTGCCGAGTACGCCGCCCTCCGCGATGAGCCGCGCCGTCAATTTGCGGCCCACCATCCCGGCCGCGCCTATGATCAGGATATGCATGCTTCCTCCCATTTCGACCGAAGCACATGACTGCCCGGATACGCCAGATTTATATTGTACGGTTGTCTGATAACCTTATATGCTTCCTTTGAAAACAGGATAGTTGTGCGCCGGGACAAGGCGTGGGGCAAACGAAACTATCCAGCCGGGGAACGGATCATCCGAAGGAACCACCGAGAATGACGAGCCTGCAAAATGACCCGGCCGGAGAGCGTCGCCATCTCCTGCGATCGATGCTTGGCGAGGACCTTGTCCTGACCGACATAGATGCGATGGCGCGGTACTGTCGCGATTGGCACGGCGACGTGACCAGTGCTGCGGTCGCCGTCCTGAGGCCTCGGTCGACGGATGACGTGGTGGCTTGCGTGAAAGGCTGCCGTGACCTCGGCCTCACGATTGTCCCGCAGGGCGGCAATACGGGCCTCGTGTTGGGCGGCATTCCCGATGCGCCGGAGCGTCAGGTTGTTCTCAGTCTGGAACGCATGAACCGTATCCGCAAGATCGATGTCGACGACTTCTCAGCCGTCGTCGAGGCGGGCTGCATCCTGTGGGAGCTGAAGGAAGCGATCGCCGCAGAGGGAATGTTCTTCCCGCTGGCGCTCGGTGCGCAGGGAAGCTGCCGTATAGGCGGCAACGTCTCGACCAATGCCGGCGGCATCAACGTGCTTCGATACGGCATGACACGCGAACTGGTGCTGGGCCTGGAGGTCGTGCTGCCGGACGGTACGATTTTCGACGGCCTCTCGACGCTCCGGAAAGACAATCGCGGCATAGACTTGAAACAGCTCTTCATCGGCGCCGAAGGCACGCTCGGCATCGTCACCGCCGTGTCGATCAAGCTAACGCCCAACCCCGATCAGGTGGCGACCGCCCTTGTCGGCCTTGCCTCCTTGGAGGACGCAATCACCCTCTATCGCCGTGCCCGGCGCGACTGCAGCGATTTGATGTCCGCCTTCGAATTCATGCCGCCCCTTGCCTTCACGCTCGCCCGGGAAGCCATCCCGGACCTGCCGATCCCGATGGCCACCGACTATCCCTGCTATGTTCTCATGGAGGTTTCCGGCTCCGGCCTCGTCGATATCGGCGACCTGATGCAGCGGTTCCTCGAAGGCGTCATGGAAGACGGAATCGTCCTCGACGGCGCGATCGCCTCATCACAGGCGCAGGCGCGAAACCTGTGGCTGATCCGCGAAGGAATGAACGAAGGCCAGGCGAAACGTGGTGTCCACATGCGCAGCGACGTTTCGGTTCCGCTCTCCAAGGTACCCGCCTTTGTCGCCGAGGCCGAAAAGGCGATCCACGGGGCGTTGCCCGACTGCGCTTGCGTCTCCTACGGTCATGTCGGCGATGGGAATGTCCATCTCAACGTTCTGCCATCCGTGGAACTGCCCTATGAGCAGCGGCTCGACAGGATCTACCAATCGAAAACCATCCTGAACCAGGTGCTTGACCGCTTCCAGGGAAGCCTCAGCGCCGAGCACGGCATCGGCCGCCTCAAGCGGGCGGATTTCGATGCGCGCCTTCCGGACACCAAGCGTCGGTTGCTGACGGCTATCAAGAATGCCGTCGATCCCGACATGGTGATGAACCCGGGCTGCCAGTTGAATTTTATTCGGAAGTCATAGAAGAGCGTCACAAGGGAGGGCCGGCGCCTTGGTAATGGACTTCAGCCAGATCAGACGAAACGAGCATCTGCCCGCACGGATCGCGTCGCAGATCGGACGCGAGATCAGTGATGGCCGGATTGCGCCCGGCGAAAAGCTGCCGACGGAACACATTCTGGCAAAGACCTTTGGCGTCAGCCGATCGGTCGTGCGCGAAGCGATCGCACAGCTTCGCAATGAGGGTCTGGTCGAGACGCGGCAAGGTGTGGGAGCGTTCGCCACCGATTTTGAGCACAGGCAGTCGATTCGCATCGAACAGGGCAATCTTGCCGACCACGCGAGTTTTCAAAGCCTGTTTCAGCTTCGGCTGCCCCTCGAGATCGAGGCGGCCGGTCTCGCAGCCGTCAATCACACCGCCGAAGACCTTGTGAAACTCGACGAAGCGCTCGAGCAGATGACGGGCGGAGAAAAGTGGACCGAGAAGGGCGTCCTCGCCGACCTTGCCTTCCATCGCCAGATCGCGGCCTCCACGCATAACGAGTACTTCCTGCTATTCCTCGGTTTTATCGCGGAGCGAATTCATCTGGCCATCAATACGGCCAGGGAGGCAGCCGTGTTGACCGAGATCGTCGAAGTGACGATCGCGGAACATGTCGCAATCCGCGATGCCCTTGCGAGCCGCGATCCCATCCGCGCCCGGGAGGCGATGCGCCATCATCTTCACGGTGCGGCAAGCCGTCTCGACCTTCAATTGAAAGTTTATTAAGCTTCCAGTCAGCCGCCTCGTTAGATCGATCCAGCGGATTTCCCGAAAGCGGCCAAGGGGCCGCTGGACAGCGAGTAAAACTCTCTTTAGAAATACCGCCGGTGGAGGGTTGTCAGACATCCTGACAATTGAGGGAGCGCGGGAGAGATCTTTGCGACGGAGGAGAGTCTGATCGCATACCAAATAGGAAACCGCATCGTGACGTCCAGCCTGCCGCTTGAGCCGCTGGTCGATGAAGCGGATCATCGGGGCAAACGCCCGGAGCGGAATTTGAGGTTGTCGGCGGTGACGAAGACCTTCGCTTGGCGCGGGCTCTTGTAAGAATTCGGGAGGGGAACATGCAAAAGGCAATCGATCTTTTTTTTAAGGCGTTGGAAGTCCTATTGATCCTGCTGCTTTCAGCAATGGCGATCATGGTGTTTGCCAATGTGGTTCTTCGCTACGCCTTCAATTCGGGCATGTCCGTCTCTGAGGAACTTTCCCGCTACTTCTTCGTCTGGCTGAGCTTCGTCGGCGCAGTCGTCGCATTTCGCGAACATGGTCACCTCGGCGTCGAAAGCGTCGTGGCGCTTTTCGGCCGCAAGGGCCGGCTCGTCTGCATGATCCTGGCTAACCTCGTCATCCTCGCTTGCTCGATGATCTTTTTCTGGGGGACTTGGCAGCAGTTCGAGATCAACGCCAGCATGAGCGCGCCGGTGACCGGCATTTCGATGATCTGGGTCTACGGCATCGGCCTGTTTACCGGCGCCGGCTTGTCGCTGATCGCGCTGGAGCGGCTGTTCCGCTATGTCACCGGGCGGGCGACGGCGGAGGAGATCAGCATCTTTGCCGGTGAAAACCTGACGATCGAGCAGATGGCGGAGCGTACCTGATGACCCTGATCGTCTTCATCGTATCGCTTCTCGGCGCCATGGCGATCGGCGTGCCGGTCGCATTTTCGCTGATGTTCTGCGGTGTCGTGCTCATGTGGTACATGGACATGTTCAACACCCAGATCATCGCTCAGAACATGATCGCAGGTGTCGATACCTTCACCCTGCTCGCCATTCCGTTCTTCATCCTCGCAGGAGAACTGATGAACTCGGGCGGCCTGTCGCGCCGGATCATTGATTTCGCGATTGCCTGCGTCGGCCATATCCGCGGCGGCCTCGGCATTGTCGCGATCATGGCGGCAATCATCATGGCGAGTATCTCGGGCTCGGCCGCGGCCGATACCGCCGCGCTTGCCGCCATCCTCATCCCGATGATGGCCAAGGCTGGCTATAACGTTCCGCGTTCCGGCGGCCTGATCGCCGCAGGCGGCATCATTGCACCGGTCATCCCGCCATCGATGGCCTTCATCGTCTTCGGCGTTGCCGGCAACGTCTCGATCACCCAGCTTTTCCTTGCCGGCATTTTCCCCGGCATCCTGATGGGCCTGTCACTGATCATCGCCTGGCTCATCGTCGTGCGGAAGGACAATGTCCAGCCGCTGCCGAAGGCGTCGACGAGCGAACGCCTGCGCGTCACCGGCCGTGCCGCCTGGGCGCTCGGCATGCCGGTGATCATCCTCGGCGGCATCAAGGCCGGCATCATGACGCCGACCGAGGCCGCCGTCGTCGCCGCTGCCTACGCGCTCTTCGTCGGCATGGTGATCTATCGGGAGCTGAAGCCAAGCCACCTGCCGCACGTCATCCTGCAGGCCGCCAAGACCACCTCGGTCATCATGTTCCTGGTCGCGGCGGCGCTGGTCTCCTCGTGGCTGATCACCGCGGCCAACATCCCGGCCGAGATCGTCGGTTACATCGAGCCACTGATCGACCGCCCGATGCTGCTGATGTTCGCCATCATGATCCTGGTGCTCGTCGTCGGCACTGCGCTCGACCTGACGCCGACCATCCTGATCCTGACGCCGGTCCTCATGCCGATCGTCAAGCAGGCTGGCATCGACCCGGTCTATTTCGGCGTGCTCTTCATCATGAACAATTCCATCGGCCTTATCACGCCGCCGGTCGGCGTAGTATTGAACGTGGTCAGCGGCGTAGCGCGTATTCCGCTTGGCAAGGTGACGGCCGGGGTCTGGCCGTTCCTGATTGCTGAGACGATTGTGCTGTTTCTGCTGGTCCTGTTTCCAGACCTCGTGCTCGTGCCTGCACGCTGGCTCCATTAAACCTGTCTCAAGCTCATCCATGGGAGGATAATATGAGAAAACTGCTGCTCACAACCACCGCACTTGCCATCGCTTGCGCATCGGCCGCACCGGCCTTTGCCGAATTCAAGACGCGCAACATCCGCGTTTCGAACGGCATCAACGCCGACCATCCGGTCGGCAACGGCATCGCCGCCATGCAGAAGTGCCTCGACGAGAAGTCCGGCGGCAAGATGAAGCTGACAGCCTTCTGGGGCGGGGCGCTCGGCGGCGACCTGCAGGCCACCCAGGCCCTGCGCTCCGGCGTCCAGGAAGCCGTGGTGACGTCGTCGTCGCCTCTGGTCGGCATCGTTCCGGCACTCGGCGTCTTCGACCTGCCCTTCCTGTTCGGCAATTCGCAGGAAGCCTACAAGGTGCTCGACGGCAAGTTCGGCGACATGATGAACCAGAAGCTGGATGCCGCCGGCCTTGTCAACCTCGCCTACTGGGAAAACGGCTTCCGTAACCTGTCGAACTCGGTTCGCCCGGTCACCAAATGGGAAGATTTCTCGGGGATGAAGGTTCGCGTCATGCAGAACAACATCTTCCTCGACACCTTCCAGAACCTCGGTGCCAACGCCACCCCGATGGCCTTCGGCGAGGTCTTCTCGGCGCTCGAAACCAAGGCGATCGACGCACAGGAAAATCCCTATGTGACGATCGATACCTCGAAGTTCTTCGAGGTCCAGAAATACGTCACCGAGACCAACCACGCCTACACGCCGTTCCTCTTCTTGTTCTCCAAGGCAATCTTCAACACCTATGCCCCGGACGAGCAGGCTGCCCTTCGCGCTTGCGCGGTCGTCGGCCGGGATGTGGAACGCCAGGTGATCGGCGATCTCAACAAGAAGTCGCTTGAGAAGATCAAGGCGGCCGGCCTGCAGGTCAACACGCTTTCGCCGGAAGAGCAGCAGCGCATCCGCGAAAAGTCCGCGGTCGTCTATGAGAAGCACAAGGCTGCAATTGGCGCCGAGGTGGTCGACGCCATCGTCGCCGAGCTCAAGGAAGTCCGCAAGTAACGGAACGCGCCCGTATCCCGGATGTAGCCCGTCTGAGGAATGAAAACCCGCGGTGCCCCAAGGCGCCGCGGGTTACTTCATTCCGGAACAGCCGGAAGCACGCTCTGGCGCTTCTTGAGCATCTGCTCTCGGATGAAGATGAAGAGGCCGGACGCGACGATCAGGGCCGCCCCGACCATCATGCCGAACCGTGGGATGTCGCCGAAAAACATCCAGCCGAAGATCACCGCCCAGAGCAGCAGCGTATATTGAAGCGGTGCCACGGTCGCGGCATCGGAAATCTTCAGGGCGCGGTTGACCAGCATATGCGCCGCCATTGCGACGATACCGAGCAGCCCGAGCAGAAGAAGATCGCGGCTCGATGCGATCGGTGACCAGTCCATGGGCGCGAAGGCAAGGCCGGCGATACCGGCGCCCACGACCTGGAAAAAGACCAGCGCACTATCCGGCGTGCCGCGCAGGAAACGCCCGGAGATCAGCATGAAGGCAAAGGCGGCGCTGCCGACGATCGAAATGACGGCCGGCATGCTGAACATGGCGCTCGAGGGTTCGAGCGTGATGATGACGCCGACGAAACCGACGGCGATCGCCGTCCAGCGCCGCCAGCCGACCTTTTCACCGAGCAGGAAGGGCGAGCACGCCGCAACGTAGATCGGCGCCGCCAGCCAATAGGTCATGACGTCGGCGAGCGGCAGGTACATGACCGCATAATAGAAGCAGAACACTTCAGCCGTCGAAAACGCCACGCGGAAGAACTGCATGCCGGGCCGTTCGACGGCCAGCAGATTGCCAAAACCCGCCTTCCAGACCATCGGCACGAGGAGGATCAGTGCTGCAAGGCTGCGGATCAGGACAACCTGACCGAGCCCGTAGTTTGCAACGAGCCATTTGCCCATGGCATCGTTCAAGGCAAACATCAGCATGCCGAGAAGCATCAGCATCGGGCCGGTCATGCTCGCGGTCTTGAGCACGGTCGCCGAGGATATCGTCATTTCATTGCACCTTAGAGAATGGAGGCGTCGGACGTCCGCCGGCTGACGGTGAAGGCTCGATCGAGCTCGGGGTTGAGCTCCAGCCCAAGACCCGGACCTGGCGGCACGGTGATCATGCCGTTTCTTACCTCCGGCAGCGCCGTCACCAGGTCCCGGTACCATGTCCTGTAGAATGCGCGCACGCTTTCCTGCACCAGCGCGTTCGGCGCGTTGAGAGACAGATGCGTCGAGGCGCAGAGGACCACGGGACCGGTGCAGTCGTGCGGCGCGACCGGCAGATGCCAGGCTTCCGCCATGGACGCGATCTTGCGGGCCTCCGAAAGGCCCCCGCACCAGGATATGTCGAGCATGACGATGCCGGCAACGCCGGTTTCCAGGTAATCGCGAAAACCCCAGCGGGTCGCGAGCGTCTCGGAGGCTGAGATCGGCGCCGGCGAAACTTCCGCATACCGCTTGAGACTCGACAGGCTGTCCATCTTGATCGGGTCTTCATGCCAGAAGGTCTGGTACGGTGTCAGGGCCTTGGCGATCTGCATGGCCGGCAGGAGTTGCCACATGGAGTGGAACTCGACCATGATATCCATCCTGTCGCCCACGGCCTTGCGGATCTTCTCGAAAGGCTGAAGCGCAAGTTTCAGGTCCGGCATCGAGATATACTGGCCCTTCGTCCTCTCCGCAGCCGCGTCGAACGGCCAAATCTTCATCGCCGTGATGCCCTCTTCGAGCAGCGATTCGGCCAGTTCGTCGGCACGATGCAGAAAGCCGTTCAGGTCGTCATAAGTGGTGCCCCCGGTCAGACCGTAGTTGGCTGTCGCCTGGCCGGTTGCCTTCTTGATATATTCCGTGCCGGCGCAGGTATTGTAGGTGCGGATTTCCCTGCGGCTGAAGCCCCCCAGCAGCTGGGCGATGGGCTGGTTCGTGACCTTTCCGAAAAGGTCCCAAAGGGCGATATCGAACGCGGAATTGCCCCGAACCTCCGCGCCTGATGAACGAAACCCGATATACCCGACCAGTTCCTGCGCCAGGAGGTCGATCTGGAGCGGGTCGCGGCCGATGACCCGCGGAGCCACGTATTCGTGGATATAGCTCTCCACGGTCTCTGCCCCGAAAAAGGTTTCGCCGAGGCCGGTAATACCCTCGTCGGTGTGGACCAGTACCCACAACAGGTTCGCACGCTCTGCGACGCGCACAGTTTCAAGCTTGGTGATCTTCATTGCTGCCTCCCTTGCGAATTCAACCACAGGCCTTGGCCTTTGGTAAGGCAAGACCCGCTATTTTGTCGCCCACAGGATAATCATCAAAGCGGAGCCTGCCGGCGCAGATCAAAAATTCTGAAAGCGATGAAAAAAAGGAGCGGACAGATCGTCCTTGTTGCCGAGCGCCTGCAGAGCAAGAGCAAGGCGTGCAAAAACGGATGACAGGGACGGGTTCGCCGCCATGAGATCACAGCTTCAGGCATCGCAGACCGCAACGAGCCCGTCGCATCGCGGCAATGCGGGGCGTTCGGCTCCTGCTCTTCCTGCAGGGCCAAACGTCAAACAGTCCCCTGCCCCGGCGCTGCAGCCGGCAAACCAGAGAAAGCAGCCAGATCACTGTCGGCGGTGGCCTGGCTGAAAACCGGCACAGGCTGTCGGCCGCTTGACGCTGACTGGAAAGCCATTGCGTGGCCATCGGCTTGCGCAACGGGGATGGAGACATATGCAATCGTCAAGGCAGACCGCGGAAGCGGCGACATTCCAGAGTTTTGCGAACTGCTATCTGCGGGAGGTCAGTTCCGGCACCCGGATTGTCCACCGCAGCATCAGCGGAGCGGTCGATGCCATCGAATGGCCACTGCCGCAGCAGCAGATTCTCTTGCGCGCGGAGATCGTCTCCGCGTCCGTCTGCGGACCGCAGCATTTCGGCAGGTTGTGGACGCGCACCGCATCCGATATGTCCTGGCGGGCGGTCGAGCCGATGTCGGCGCTGCATCTCCTCCTCCAGGAAGCCTACCGGCAAATGGAGGGCGACCGGTCCGATGCCCTGCGCAGCTTTGAACTGGAGCTGCTGGTGCGTGTTCTCGACAGCTACCAGCAGATGACGCTCTACCTTGAAAAGGCCTCTCCCGCGCCGCCGGACGAGGGACATTTCATCGAGGCGGAACAATCGCTCGTCTTCGGCCACTGGCAGCATCCGACGCCGAAGAGCCGGCAGGGCATGACATTCTGGCAGCAGGAGCGATATGCCCCGGAACTGCGCGGACAATTCCAGCTGCAGTATTTCGCCGCCAAGACCGAACATGTCCGCGAGGCTTCAGCGCGAACGATGCAGGCGCACGAAATCATCCGCTCCGAACTTGGCGCATCCGGAGCCGATCTCGGCATCGACCCGGACGAGTGCCTCATACCCATGCATCCGCTGCAGGCTGAAGCGCTGCTTCTCGATCCGAGCATCCAGGCGATGCAGCGCGACGGCCGCCTGCGTCATCTCGGCCCCGCCGGGTCTCTCTTCACCGCGACGTCATCGGTACGTACCGTCTACAGCCCTCATTCCGATTGGATGCTGAAGTTCTCGCTTCCCGTGCGCATCACCAATTCCGTCCGCATCAATCGCCGGCCGGAGCTTGAAGCCGGGGTAGCGATGGCAAAACTGATAAAGGGCATCGGCTTTGCCGAGCGCTCCAAAAATTTCCACATCATCCAGGATCCCGCCTACATCACCCTCGATATACCGGGTCGCGAGGAAAGCGGTTTCGAAGTCATCTTGCGCGAGAATCCATTCAAGGGCGCAAGGGCACAGGGCGTCGTGACGGTCGCCGCCCTGACCGCCGACCCGCTTCCTGGCGACCTGTCGAGACTGGAGCGGACCATCCGCAAGCTCGCAGCAAGAGGCGGCGACGGTATTTCAAATACTTCGCTTGCATGGTTCCGCCGTTATCTCGGCTGTGCCGTGGAGCCATTGATCCGACTCTACGATGACTACGGGGTGGCGCTCGAAGCCCACCAGCAGAATACTCTCCTCGATATCGGCATGGGTTATCCGACCGCCAGCTACTATCGCGACAACCAGGGTTTCTATCTCTCCGAGCGCTACCGCAGCCTGCTTGCCGGGCATGCGCCGGAAACGGAAACGATCGCCTCGCTCTATTTCGCGGATGCCGAAATCCGTGACCGGTTCGCCTATTACCTGATCGTCAACCAGGTCTTTTCCGTCATCAGCCGCATGGGCCATGACGGAGTTTGCGACGAGGCTGTCCTTCTATTTGCCCTGCGGGCGCATCTCGAACACTGCGCCGAAACGATGTCCGGCGCCGGCCGGGATTTTGCAAGGCATGTTCTCGATCTGCCGACGATCACGTCGAAGGCCAATCTCACGACCCGCCTTTTCGATGTCGACGAACTGCAGTCGAGCAGCGTGCATTCCCTGTATCGGCCGATCCCGAACCCGCTGAGGGTTCCGATCGCGCTTGCAGCACCGAGGACCGGCCATGCCATTGCCTCTTGAAGCCGCGGGAGAACCTCGCGATCGCGTCATCCGCCAGCTCGTGGCGGCACTGCTGTTCGAGGGCGTCATTGAGATGCGCGAAAGCGCCCGTGACGGTGCGACGCAATTTCAGTGGACGCTCGGCGGCCGGGAATTCCGGTGTCTCGGCACGATCGGCCCGTTCGGGCGCGCCCGCATCGCGAAGGGTTCGGTGGAGATGCGAGCCGTGGATGGCCATTGGGAAAGCGCCTCGCTCGGCGCGATCATCCCGTCATTGCCCGGCACCGGGATCACACGCGGCAAGCTGCTCGGCGAGCTGGAGCAGACGATCGCCTTTTCCGAATGGAACCACCAGAATTTGCCTCAGAAGAACCGCCGCGCCCTCTCCTTTGTCGAACTGGAAGGTGCGGTCGACGAAGGGCATCCGTACCATCCCTGTTACAGAGCCCGAACCGGATTTTCGTTTGCCGATCATGCCGCCTACGGACCGGAAGCCGGGCAGGCATTCCAGCTCGTCTGGCTGCTCGTCGCGCAAAAACATCTCGCTCAGGCGCTACCGGGCATCAGAGACGCCTTCTGGCGTGCCGAGCTCGGCGACGAGACCTGGACAGTGCTGGAGGCGAGGCGGAAACAGCTCGGCTTGCCGGCCGGGGATTTCGGGCTGGTGCCACTCCACCCGTGGCAATGGAAAGATCTTGGCGAAACCATGCGCGCGGGGTGGATCGCCACGGGAGAGGCGCATTACCTCGGCCCCGCGGGAGATCGTTACCTGGCGAGCCAATCGGTCCGGTCCCTGTTCAATGTCGACCGGCCGCTCGCGGCAAGCATCAAGCTGCCGCTCAACATCATCAACACTTCGTCCCGCAGGACGCTGGAGCCGCATTCGGTCTGCACGGCGCCGGTACTGTCCGCCTGGATTGCCGGCATCGTCCGCGACGATCCGTTGTTCGGCCGGGAGTTTCCCCTCACCATCCTGCAGGAATATGCAGGGGTCATCGCCGATGCCGGAGGTCCATTGGCCGGCCAGCTGGGTGCGATCTGGCGGGAGAACGCCGAGGTGACGCTGTCGCCCGGCGAGGCAATCATCCCGTTCAACGCCCTGATGATGGTCGAAGCGGACGGAAAGCCCTTCGCGGATGAGTGGATCGAGCGTTTCGGCCTCATGCCATGGATCAACCGGCTTCTGGAGGTCGCCGTCCTGCCTGTCTGGCACCTCCTTGTCGCCCACGGGATCGCGGTTGAAGCCCACGGCCAGAACATGCTGCTCGTCCACCGGGACGGCTGGCCGCTGCGGCTTATCCTGCGCGATTTCCACGAGAGCGTGGAATTTGCGCCCGATTTCCTGCACGAGCCGAAGAGAGCTCCGGATTTCGCTTCGCTGAACCCACTCTACCGCCACGCGGAACCGGATCAGTATTACTGGACGGACAATCTCGATTCCCTGCGGGAACTCGTGATGGACACGCTTTTCGTGTTCAACCTGGCCGAAATCTCGCATCTTCTCGACGTCTGTTACGGACTTCCGGAATTCCGCTTCTGGCAGCGGGTCGAAAGTCTGCTCGCCGGCTATGCGCAAGAGCGGGGCATGCAGCACCGGCAATCGCTGCTGGGGCATGACCGCGCGCTCATCCTCACTGAATCCCTGATCACCCGAAAGCTCCTCGCGCTGAGGCCGGAATATCACCACGAGGTGCCGAATGCCTTGGCTGCCAGGACGTCTGAACGAAGGAGAAAGCCATGATCCAGATCGATGGACGGCTCTACGATCACGCCTATTTCGATGAAACATCACGACGCATCGCCGCGCAGATCGGCCTTGCTGAAAACGACAGCGGACGCTACGCGGTCTGCTTCAGCGAGGCGGCGCAATGGCTGTCCCTGTTCTTCGCCATCCGCAAGGCCGGCGCCAGCGTCCTGCCGATTCATCCCGGCACGCCCTATGCCGCCGCCCGAAAACTGGCGATCACGGCGAATTGCGACCGGCTTTTCTACAACAGCCTGACGGCCGAAGTGCTCGATGCGAGGCAAGAGGCCCCTAAGCCGGGCCGGCTGCTGCATATGAGTTCGGGAACGACCGGGGCAGCAAAATGCATCGCCCGGCCCTGGGCCGAAATCGACCGGGAAGTCGAAAGCTATGTCGCAACCTTCCGCGAACCCGAAGGCATGACGCCGGTCATCGCTTGCCCGACCACCCATTCCTACGGGCTGATCTGCGGGATTCTCGTGGCCCTTAAGCGGGACCAGATCCCCGTCATCGTCGAGACCGCCAATCCGAAATTTCTCCTGAAAGTGCTGCGCGAGACCGAGCGGCCGCTCCTCTATTCCTCCCCCGCGATCCTCCACACGCTCTCGCGGCTTTTGCCCGAGGGAGAAAAGCTTCATGCGGCGATGACCTCCGGCACACTGCTGCCCGATCCGTGGTTCGTGCAGATCCGCTCACGAAGCGAGCATCTCTTCCAGCAATATGGCTGCTCGGAATCCGGCTGCATTGCCATCAACCCGGACATGCGGGCCGCAGGCGACATGGGTTTCGTCCTGCCGCATCTGACGGCCGAGACCGGATCGGGCGTTGACGATACCGGGGAGATCGTCGTCCGGAGCGATGGCGGCGCGGCAATCCACACCCGCGACCTCGGCTACCGCCGCAAGGACGGCATGCTGGTCTTCGTGTCGCGCATGGACGACATGATCAACGTATCGGGTCTCAACGTCTATCCCGGCGACGTGGAGGATGCGGTGATGGCCATGCCTGGCGTTACCGACGCCGTCGCCTTCCGCAAGAGCGACCGTTTTGCCGGCGAACGCGTGGCCTTGCTCTACAGCGCCAATCAGCCGGTGGCACCGCAGGATATCCGCGAATGGTGCAGCCGCCATCTCGCCAGCCACCAATTGCCGATGGAAATGATCCAGGTCGCAGACGTTCCCCGCCAGGCGAACGGCAAGATCAGCCGCCGCGAGGTCGCGGCCCGCCATGCGGCCGGCGAGTTCACCGGCCCCGAAGCAGGAGTTGCCTCATGACGCGCGAAGATATTCTCGAAGCCGTCCAGGCCGTGCTTTCCGAGCACATGGCCCATCCGCATATGAGTGGCTTCGCACCGGAAGCGCGCCTCAACGAGGATCTTTATCTCGATTCCGTTCTGATCCTGCAGATCTTCCTCAATCTCGAGCTGGAATACGGCCTCGCCATGCCGGAAGAGGCGATCGCGCGGCAGGAACTCGACACGGTTGCGGATCTCGTGGCGCTCTATGTGCCGAAGGCCATCATTCCGTCATTCCCGATGACAGGCGGGACGGCAGATGAGGGCGTCCATGGTGAAGCCTATTACGACATCAAGGTGCATTGCTTCGTCAGTTGCGTCTGCGATGGTCTGAAACGGCAGGGACTCGACCAGCGGCCCTTCTATTTCGGGGTCTGGGATGCGAGATTCACCGTCAGCGAAAGCTTCCAGCTCCTCTATCATTCGCCGGAGATAACTCAGGACTTCTTCCGCGACTGGTTCCAGCGGCTTTACCAGGTCCAGGTCCGGGAATGGTACGACCCGGCAAAATCGAAGAGCGACAACCTCGCCACGCTTTTCCATCTCGTCGACAGCCGCCCGGACACCGGCTCGGTCATAGTCATGCTCGACATGTTCCATCTTCCCGAGCGAGAGAACAAGTTCAACCAGAACCCCTTCCCGCATTACCTGATGCTGCAGAAGACCGCCGACCCGGACAAATGGTTCGTGCATGATCCCGATTACCGATGGGAAGGCGAGATCGAGCGGGAAAAGGTGATCCACGCGATCATGCAGCCGACGGTCGGCGGCGGTTACGTCTTCGACAACGCACAGGCACGCAATCCGGCGCCGGAAGATCTCAGGGATTATTTCGAGGCCTGCTTCGTCGCAAACCGCAATCCGTTGTCCGACGCCGTACGCGGCATCGTCACAGCCCATATCGAGGGCCGCGATGGGCTGCAGCTGGCGAACCTGGCATCAGCCGTTCGCGAACTACCGGTGATCACCATCCGCAAATATGCCTATGAGCACGGTTTCGCTTTCTTCTGGCGCGCCCTGAAACTGCCTTCCGCCGAATTCGAGAGCTGGTGCGAAGAGATCGAAGCGCTGGTCCAATCGCTGAAGAACCTGCACTACGCCTGCATGAAGCTCGGCCAGACCGGCGACAGGAACCAGGCCGGTGCAGTCTTCGAGCGCCTTGACGAGGCCGACCGGCTGGAACGCAAACTGAAGGACAGGCTTGGCGAGGTCTTTTCCGATTGGTGCGACCAAAATGTACCGCTCACCGCCCCGAGACTTAGAAGAGCGGCCGGATAGGGCTGAAACCTGCATATATCTCGCCGCTTCGCTTCTCCTGAAGTGTCGCGGCGGGTCGGAGGGACTGATGACGGCAGCAAAGGCAACCCGGCCTTTGCTGCCGTCATCATAATATGACTATTGCATTCAAGTTTTTGATGGTAGATATGCGTCGCATGATAGGTAGTCCAACCGTGTCATTCATATCATCGACCCATCCGTTGCATATCGTGGCGAGCGCGGGTCAGCATATTAGACGAGCTCAGATACTCTGACCCCATGACCTTGGAAGCTGAAAGTCGTCACAGCCTCTATCTCGCCCACCGCTCGGCGCTGGTCGACTATGCCGCCCGGATCCTGGGCTCCCGTGAGGCGGCCGAGGATATCGTGCAGGAAGCCTATCTGCGTTTCGCGCCGGGGAAGACGACCGGCGAATCGGCGCGCCAGGGGCTTGCCTATCTCTATCGCATCGTCCGCAATCTCTCCTTCGACGTCCTGAAGCGCCGCAAGATCGAGTATCGTGGCCATGCCGAAGACCCGCCCTTCTGGACCATTCCACAAGCCGCCGACAATCCGGAACAGACGGTGATGTTCGGCGACGAGGTGCGCGTTGCGGCAGCAGCACTCGATGCGCTTCCAAGCGAGATCCGGATTGCCGTGGAAATGTACCGGTTCGGTGGCCATACGCTCGAAGGCGTAGCCGACCACCTGGGCATCTCCGTCGCCACCGCCCACCGCCACGTGCGGACCGCCATGGTCAAGATCGCCACCGCGCTCGATAGAAAAAACGCCTGAATATTTCTACACATGCGAAAAATCCGGACCAGCCAATCGTTCCTACGCAAGAAGGGGAATTTCGGATAGAGATCGCAAGACATCCGAAGCAGGTTGAGACTTGGCAGGGCACGACAAAACGGACGAAAGCATTCTGGAGGAGGCGATGGACTGGTTCCTGCGCCTGCGCGAACCACATCGTACAGCCGCCGACGAGCGTGATTTCAGCCTCTGGTTCAACCGGTCGCCTGCAAATCGTGATGCCTGGACGAAAGCCTGCAAGACCTGGGAGCTGATGGGCGAGACGACGCCCATCCACGAGGACCTCTGGCGACCGGCCGGCCAAGCGAAAATGCTTGCCGCTCGCCACCGACGGCGCGTCTGGGGTGCGGGCGCGGCGCTGGCGCTGGCGGCCTGTCTTGTGCTGGCGTTGGCCGGCCCCTCCCTCTTCATTCGCTACCGGGCAGATTTCACGACGGCAACGGCCGAGCTGCGCAAGATCACGCTCGAGGACGGCAGCGCGGTCGAACTCGGCGCCGAAAGCGCGATCGATGCGGATTTCGCCAACGGCGCACGGCATGTGACGCTGCTTTCCGGCGAAGCCTTCTTCGACGTCAAACATGATCCGGCGCGGCCCTTTACCGTCACCGCAGCCGGCGTGAAGGTCACCGTGCTCGGCACCGCGTTCGACGTCCATATCAGGCCCGAAAATACCACGGTGGAACTGGTTCGCGGGGTGGTCGGCCTCACGGTCGACGGCGCGGCGCGCACTTTCGAGCTTTCTCCCGGCGATTCCGTGACCGTCAGCCGCACAGATGGCCAGGTGTCGCGGGCAAGACTGGCGCCGGAAGACATGGCGGCCTGGCGGAACGGGCGGCTGTTCGTCAACGACGTGACCGTCGCCTCGGTCGTCGAGGAACTACAGCGCTATCATTCCGCGTGGATCAGCATCCCGAGCGGCGATCTCGCCAATCGGCGCGTCACCGGCCTCTACGATCTCTCCGATCCCGATCGGGCGCTCGAAGCGCTGGTCCAGCCCTATGGCGGCAGGGTGCATCACATCTCGCCCTATCTCAGGGTGCTTGCGCTTTTCTAGGCCGTTAAAATTTCCTGAAAATTTTTGCGATGCGGTGAAAAAAGCGCCGGGCGCAGTCGTCTTTACCCTGAAGCGCAGGCCGGGGGGCCTTGGCGAACACAGTGTAGCAGGAGACGGGGCAGATGATTTTGCCGGTGAGTGGAGTAGTGCGCGGCGTGGGGGCGAAGGGCAAGCGGAACGCTTTTGCAGTCAGTTTGATGACAACGGTCGCAGCCGCCGCGATTGGCGGAAGCGCGATCTTCGCGTCCCCCGCCCTCGCCCAGACGGCGACGCGCAGCTTCGATATCCCGGCTCAGCCGCTTGCTTCGGCTCTCAATGCCTTCGGCCGCCAGTCCGGCCTTCAGGTGACGCTGGCTGCCTCGACCTCCCGCGGCGTCGCCGCGCAGGCCGTCAGCGGCAATCTCACGCCGGACCAGGCGCTCGCCCGCATGCTCGCAGGGACGGGCGTGAACTACAGGATCGCCAACGGCACGGCCGTCATCGGCACCCCCGCAAATGCTTCCGGCGATGTGCCCGCCGAAGGAGCCACGACGCTGAGGCCGATCGTCCTGCAGGGCCAGCCGGGTGCCGAAGGCGATGTCGGCGAAACGGTCATCGGACCCGAGCAGCTCGAGCGCATCAACCCGACCGACCTCGCGGACGTGTTCCGGGAACAGGCCGGCATACAGGTGGGCAGCTCGCTTCCCATGTCGCAGAAGGTCTATGTCCATGGAGTCGAGGAAACCAATCTCGCCATCAGCATCGACGGCGCGCGCCAGAACAACAAGGTCTTCCATCACAACGCGACCAACCTGATCGACCCGAGCCTCCTGAAGGCAGTGGACGTGGACGCAGGCATCGCGCCGGCTGACGCCGGTCCCGGCGCGCTCGCCGGCTCGATCAACTACGAGACCAAGGATGCGATCGATCTTCTGGCGCCGGGCAAATCCTTCGGCGGCTTCGTCACATCGACCTACAACTTCAACAGCGATACGGTGACGACTGGGCTTTCCGCTTACGGCAAGCATGAGGGCTTCGAGTTCCTCGGCTACCTGACCTTCGGCAAGGGTGATGATTTTGTCGGCGGCGCCGGAAGCGAGGTTTCCGGGACAAGCACAGATATCATTAGTGGCCTTGGCAAGCTTGCCTATGAGTTCGAGAGCGGCGACCGCATCGAGATCAGCCACGACCGTGTGGTCGACGATGCGCCCCGTCCATTCCGTGCGAATGCCGGCTTCGTCGATACGGGCCGGCTCTGGGAGCCGCGCATTCGCGACTATCGTCTCGAACGGCAAAATACAGTCCTCACCTACACGGATACCAGCCCGGAAGGCTGGTGGGACCCGACTATCATGCTGGCATATAGCGGAACGGAGGTCAGCGTACCGGTTTATGGTTCTCCGGGCCTCCTCTATACCGCGATCGGCGAGACCACGAGTTTCAACGGCAAGTTCGAGAACAAGTTCTCTTTCGAGATCGGCAGCATTACCGCCGGCGTGGACTTCTATAACGACCGGACGGAGCTTGAAGCGTCTACGGATTCCGGAAGGGAAAAGGCGAGCAATATCGGAATTTATGCGCAGGCACGGCTTGAGCCTTGGGAAAGAACCCGGCTTTCCTTCGGCGCCCGTGGTGATCATCAATGGTTCACAGGCGTCAACGGCTCGCAATTCGACAATAGCGGCTTGAGCGCCAACATTTCAGGCGAATACGATCTCACTGATTTCCTGACCGCCAAAGCCGGCTTCTCGCATGTTTGGGCCGGCGTTCCGATGGCGGAGACCTTCAACATCAATCCGGTCTGGAGCTACGGCCCCGATGGCCCGGAAGTAGTCACGGCGGACAATTACATGATCGGGCTCGAAGCCGAATATGAAGGTTTCACCGCCGAAGCCAACCTGTTCCGCACAGATATCAACGATGCCCGTGTTGCGCGCTACAGTCCGGCTGCCGCCGGAGCGCTCCTCAATCACGATCTGAAATCCAAAGGTTTCGAGATCGGTGCCGGTTATGAGTGGTCGAGCGGTTATGTTAAGGTGAAATACGCCCATATCGACGTCGATATCAACGGCCGACCGGCGGATTCCGAAACGGGGAACTACCTCGCAACGCCTGTGGGTGACATCATCACGGTCACCGCCGCACACACATTCTCGGACTGGGGGCTGATAATCGGCGGCGACATCGAGATCGCTCCGGAATACGATCATATTGCATCGGGCTCTCCGCCCTTCAGGGCCTATGAGGTGGTCAATATCTTTGCCGAATGGAAACCGGAAGCTCTGCCCAACTTCACATTCCGTGCCGAGGTGCAGAACCTGCTCGACAAGACCTATTCCGACCGTGCCACCTATGGTCAAGAATTTGGCAACGTGACCCCCCTCTACGAACCGGGCCGCAGCTTCCTTCTGACCGCCAAGGCGACGTTCTGAAGAACATGATCATGCGTTCACATGACCGTGCGGCAACCGCGTTCCCGGTTGCCGCGGAAGTATGGGTGAGATAAGTGGAGAACAACATTCATCTTAAGGAGAGAGCTTTGTTACAGGCGACTACGGAATGGAGCACGGAGCACGGCGGAAAATACCTCGTCCAGTTGTGCAAACATTTCGCGCACAGGATCGACGTCTCCTATTCCGAGACCCATGGGGAGTGCCGCTTTGCCTGCGGCACCGCCATTCTCGATGCGGATGACGGCGGCCTCAGGATCCTCGCGACGGCAGCCGACGAGGAACAGCTGACGGAAACGGAATCGGTGATCGAGAGGCATCTCGTGCGCTTCGCCTTCCGTGAAAATCTGGAAGCCCTGCAATGGCAGAGACCGGATCGGGCCGCCTGAGGCCAGATCCAGCATTCGGCCCAGGTCAAGACATGGTGAGAGAATGAACTTGAGGACGATCGCGGCTTTTGCCGCTTTTGCTTTTTCAGCCCTCCCCGCGCACGCGGTGGATATCCTGACTGCCAAGGGCCTGGTGCAGATTGCCGTCTCACCCACCAAAATCGCGGTCCTGGATATCGCGGCGCTCGATACGCTCGATCGCCTCGGCATCAAGCCAGCCGGCGTTCCGCAGAAGCTATACCTCCCGCAACTGGAGCCTCTGAAACAGGGCGCGGAAATCGTCGGCGATCTTTTCGAGCCCGATCTCGAGGCTCTCAGCGCGCTCGGTCCGGACCTGATCATCGTCGGCGGCCGCTCCTCGACAAAGGCTTCGGCGACCGCGCAGGTTGTGCAGACTATCGACATGACCATGGATGGCGACGACCTCGTTGCCCAGGCCAAGGAACGGTTGGCTGCCTATGGCGTGCTCTTCGGCAAGACGGCCGAGGCCGCTTCCGCCGTGGAGGAACTGGATGCCCGGATAAAAGCCGCCAAGGCAGCGATTGCCGGCAAGGGTAACGGCCTGATCATCATGACCAACGGGCCGAAAGTCACCGCCTATGGTCCCGGCTCGCGCTTCGGCTGGGTGCATGCCGCGCTAAACCTGCCGGCGGCAGTGCCCGACATCGAAGCCGCCAATCACGGCGAAGCGATCTCCTTCGAGTTCATCGCCAAGGCAAATCCCGACTGGCTTCTGGTGCTCGACCGCGCCGCCGCGATCGGTTCCGGCGAACAGGGCGCCAAGACGACGCTCGACAATGAACTGGTCGCCGAGACGACAGCCTGGAAGAAGAACCAGGTGATCTATTTGCCGGCCGCAGAATTCTACATCGCCGCCGGCGGGGTGCAGTCGATACAGCGGGTCGTCGCGACCATCGCTGAGGCGTTCACCGCCGCCAGATGAGCATTGCCGCCGCCAAGCAATCGTCGAAAACGGGGTGGATCGCCGGCCTGATGCTTGCGGTCCTTTTTGTTTTCAGCCTTTGTGTCGGGGTCGGCGACATGCCGATCATCCGGCTGTTCTCGGACGGGCGGGTGCTGGAACTCCTGCTCGTCAGCCGCCTGCCCCGGACACTCGCGGCGATCCTTACCGGCGCCGGCCTGGCGATCGCCGGGCTCATCATGCAGACGCTTGCCCGCAACCGCTATGTGGAGCCCGCAACCGCCGGAACGGCGCAAAGTGCCGAACTTGGGATCCTGCTCGTCACCCTGCTCCTTCCCTCCGCCAGCCTTCTGTTCAAAAGCCTGGCGGCGAGTGCCGCCGCTCTTCTCGGAACCACGCTCTTCCTGATGACCGCGCACCGGCTTCCGCCGACGCAGCCCTTCCTCGTGCCGCTCTTCGGGCTCGTCTATGGCGGCGTCATCGGCGCGGCAGTCACCTTCGTCGCCTGGCAGGCCGACCTTCTGCAATATCTCTCGGTCTGGACCAATGGCGACTTTTCCGGCGTCCTGCGCGGCCGTTACGAACTGCTATGGCTCGGGGCACTGATGGTGGTGATCGCCTGGATCGTCGCCGACCGGCTGACGATCATGGCACTCGGCCGCGATGCCAGCATCGGGCTCGGCCTTGATTATGCGCGCATGCTGCAGCTCGGGCTGGTCATCGTCTCCGTCATTTCGGCCTTGAGCGTCGTGGTTGTCGGCATGATCCCCTTTGTCGGCCTCGTGGTGCCGAACATCGTCTCCCGACTGATGGGCGACAATATTCGCGGCACGCTACCTTTCGTGGCCGCCAGCGGCGCGATCCTGGTGCTCGGCTGCGACATCCTCGGGCGGTTGATCCGCCATCCTTACGAAATTCCGGTTGGAACGGTGATGGGTTGCGTCGGCGGGCTGATCTTCCTTTGGCTTCTGTTCCGGCGGCCTTCCCATGTCTGAGCGCCGGCACATGCCCGATCGCCGGCTTCTCTGTCTTGCCGGAGCAGCCCTCCTCTGCATCGTCGCCTTCATGACGATCGGCCTGCGCGGCAATATCGGCTTCGTGCTCGCCCTGCGCGCCATGAAGCTTGCCGCCCTTCTGCAGGTGAGCGTGTCGATCGCCGTCTCGACGGTGATCTTCCAGACAGTCACCAACAACCGTATCCTGACACCGTCGATCATGGGTCTCGACGCGCTTTACCTGTTCGGCCAGATGCTGCTCGTCTTCCTGCTCGGCGGCCTCGGTTATGCGGCGCTCGACGCGCAGCTCAAGTTCGGCGGCGAGATTATCGTACTGATGGCACTGGCAACGGGCCTCCTCTTGCCGATGCTCCGCCGCCGCACCGACATGGGTCTGATGCTGCTCGCCGGCATCATCTTCGGCATCCTGTTCCGCAGCCTGCATTCCCTGCTGGCACGCCTGATCGATCCCAATGATTTCGCCGTCGTCCAGGGCGCGAGTTTCGCCAACTTCAACGACGTCCGCACCGACCTTCTCGCCTTTGCCGCCATCCTCACAATCGTCGGCATCGTGATTGCCTGGAGGGCCCGGCATGTGCTCGATGTCATGGCACTCGGCGCCGATACGGCGACCGGGCTAGGGATCAGCTGGTCGCGTACCGTTACCGGGCTGCTGCTGCTCGTCTCGGCGCTTGTCGCCGTTTCGACGGCGCTGGTGGGGCCTGTCGCATTTTTCGGCCTCCTGGTCGTGGCGCTTGCCGAACGCGTCGTCGATACGCGCAGCCACGCGGCTCTGATGCCAGCCGCCATGCTGACGGCCGTCATCATCCTCGTCGGCGGGCAGGCGCTGTTTCAGCATGCGCTGGGCAGCAGTTCGACACTCGGCGTCGTCATCGAATTCGTCGGCGGCTTCGCCTTTCTTGTTCTGCTCGTTTTCGGGAGCCGCAAATGATCCGGATAGAAGACGTCTCGCTGCGGCACGGCCAGACGCAGATCCTCCACGACATTTCGCTGACGATCCCGAAGGGCGGCATCACCGCTCTGGTCGGTCCGAACGGCGCAGGCAAGTCCTCGCTCCTGTCGCTCATCGCCAGGCTGCAGCCGTTGCAGGCCGGAAGGATTAGCATCGACGGTTTCCCCGTCGACACGACACCGAGCCGCGATCTCGCCCGGATCCTCGCCATCCTGCGGCAGGATTCGATCGTCACCAGCCGGCTGCGCGTGCGCGAACTCGTGGGCTTCGGCCGTTTTCCGCATGGACGTGGACGCCTGACGCCCGCTGATTACGCGATCATCGACCAGTCGCTGCAGCAGTTCGACCTGACGGATCTTTCCGACCGCTTCATCGAAACCCTTTCCGGCGGCCAGCGGCAGCGGGCTCTGGTGGCAATGGCCTTTGCCCAGGGGACGGACTATCTGCTGCTCGACGAACCGCTCAACAATCTCGACATGTATTTCGCCCGGGAACTGATGCGTTCGCTCCGCAAGATCGCCGACGAAAACGGAAAGACCATCGTCATCGTGCTGCACGACATCAACCAGGCGGGTGCTCACGCCGACCGGATCGTCGCAATGAAATCCGGCCGAATTGTCGCCGACGGCAAGCCTTCCGACTTGCTGACGCCCAAAACCCTGCAAGCCATCTTCGGTTTCGAGATGCGGGTGGAAACGTTCGACGACACGCCGGTTGTCCTGCATTTCCGATAGCTTGAGGACCTTCAACGGGGCGGAAATAGTAAAGCTGCCCGGGCAGACGACCATCTGAGCCTTCGCCATCCAACCATGAAGAATATCAGCTCGTTGCGCCGTTGACAAATTGTCGACAAAGTGATGACATATTCTTATCAAGGCAGGGATGGGGCAGTTGACGGAAAGACCGAAAGAAATTCGGAGCCGGGAAAGCAAGCGGGTACCGATGGGGGTGGCTGCCAGCAGCAGCCACGCCAAACGTCGCGAGCATCTCGTAGATCCCACTGCCGATGCCTTCAATCAGGCGCCCTGCGCTGCCGCAATCGGTAGGGAGTTCCCCGCGTGACGCCAACCGCCTCTACCCCTCTTCTGGCCGTGGATGACCTGTCGGTCGAGTTCGGCGCCTCCCGCGTCATCGAGAACCTGAGTTTCTCCGTCTCCGCCGGCCAGACGGTCGCCATCGTCGGCGAGTCCGGTTCGGGCAAGTCGGTGACGTCGCTGTCGATCATGCGGCTTGCAGACATGCTCGGTGCCAACTATCCGACCGGACGCATCCTGTTCCAGACCGCAGGCGGCGAGATCGATCTCCTGAAACTCGACCAGAAGAGGATGCGCAGCATTCGCGGCAAGGAGATCTCGATGATCTTCCAGGAGCCGATGACCTCGCTGAACCCTGTCTTCACGATCGGCGATCAGGTAGCCGAGATCCTGAAATTGCATGAGGGCAAGTCGAACAGCGCGGCACTCGCCGAGGCGAAGCGACTGCTCGACATGGTCCGCCTGCCCGATGCCGCGGAACTCTTGACCCGCTATCCGCACCAGCTTTCCGGCGGCATGCGCCAGCGGGTGATGATCGCCATGGCACTCGCCTGCCGACCGCGGCTGTTGATCGCAGACGAGCCGACGACGGCGCTCGATGTCACCATCCAGGCGCAGATCCTCAATATCCTGCGCGACCTGCAGAAGGAACTCGGCGCCGCCGTCATCTTCATCACCCACGACATGGGCGTCGTCGCCGAGATGGCGGACGACGTGGTGGTGATGTGGAAGGGCAAGGCAGTCGAAAAGGGCAAGGCGCTCGATATCTTCGAAAAACCCGTCAATGCCTATACACGCACGCTGCTCGCAGCGGTGCCGAAGCTCGGCAGCATGACCGGCGAAGAGTTTCCCAAGCGCCTGCCGCTGACCGTCCTTGAAAACGGCGAGCCGAAGCTTTCGGGCGTCGAGCGCATCCAGAATACCGCCCGCTACGATGCCGCTCCGCTATTGTCGGTGCGCGATCTCGTGGTGCGCTTCGACATCAAGAAGGGCCTGCTCGGCAAGGTCACTCACCGCGTCCATGCCGTGGAAAAGGTCTCTTTCGACATCCATCCGGGCGAGACGCTGGCGCTGGTTGGCGAATCCGGATCGGGCAAGTCGACGATCGGCCGCACCATCCAGCAGCTTCAAAAGGCAACGGCCGGCAATATCACCTTCTCGGGCAAGCCGCTGTCGGCGATGAGCATGGCCGAGCGGCACAATCTGCGCCGGGACGTGCAATATATCTTCCAGGACCCGTTCGCCTCGCTCGATCCGCGCAAGACGGTCGGCTTCTCGATCGCCGAACCGATTCGTACCCACGGCCTTCTCGACAGCGAGAAGGAGATCGCAAAAACCGTCGATGCCCTGCTCGAACGGGTCGGCCTCACCTCCGTGCATGCCCGCCGTTACCCGCACGAATTTTCCGGCGGCCAGCGCCAGCGCGTCTGCATCGCCCGCGCACTTGCCTCGAAGCCGAAGCTGATCATCGCCGACGAGGCACTTTCGGCACTCGACGTGTCGATCCAGGCACAGATCATCAACCTGTTCATGGACCTGCAGGAAGAGCGCGGCCTCGCCTATCTCTTCATCAGTCATGACATGGCCGTGGTCGAAAAGATGAGTCACCGGGTGGCGGTGCTCTATCTCGGCCAGATCATGGAATTCGGCAATCGCCGCCAGATCTTCGAAACGCCTTCGCACGACTATACGCGCCGGCTTCTTTCGGCCGTGCCGGTCGCCGATCCGCGCCGGCGCAAGCCGCTGGCGATGATCGAGGGCGACATTCCGAGCCCCGTCCGGGCGGTCGGCAACGAACCGGTGCTTCTTGCCCGGGAGGAGATCGCGCCAGGACATTACGTGGCACGCGGTGCATGACGATTTGACATTCGGTTTTTCAACAGGAGCAAAAACGATGATAAAAATGCAGAGGGGTTTGCGGACGGCATTCGTGGCGATGGCGCTCGCAGGCACGGCGTTCGCGCCGGTCTCGGCTCTCGCCGCCGGCAAGCTGACGGTGTCTTCGCCACAGGATCCGGGCAGCTGGGATCCGATCGACACTTTCCTGGTCAACTGGGCCTCGGTCTCGACCAACATCTTTGACGGCCTCACCTATCGCGGCCCCGACCTGAAGCTCGTCCCGGGTCTTGCGACCTCCTGGGACGTGCTCGACAACGGCATGCGCATCCGCTTCAAGCTGCGTGAAGGCGTGAAATTCCACAACGGCGAGGCGTTCGACGCCGAAGCCGTGAAGTTCACCTTCGACCGCTTGCTCGGAGCCGAAGGCGCCAAGGGTCCGCAACAGTCCAACTACAACTCGATCGGCAGCGTCGAGATCATCGACGCCAACACCGTCGAGTTCAAGATGAAAGTCGCCGATCCGGTCATCCTCACCAAGTTCGCCGGTTACGGCGGGATGATCGTTCCGCCGAAATACATCGCTGAAAAGGGCGACGCCTATTTCAACGCCCATCCTGTCGGCACCGGCGCCTTCAAGTTCGTCTCCTACGAGCCAAAAGTGAACATCGTTCTCGCCGCTAACCCTGACTACTTCGGCGGCGCGCCAAAAATTTCGGAACTGGAATACAAGTTCATTTCCGAGCCGGCGACAGCGGTTGCCGAACTCCAGGCCGGCCGTGTCGATCTGGTCATCCCGCCGACCATTCCGATCGGCATGATCCCGACGATCCAGGGCAATGCCAAGCTTGCCGTGGTCACCTCCCCCGGCCCGACGGTCTATGCGCTGCGCTTCAACACGCGCGACGGCATCACCAAGGACCCGAAGGTCCGTCAGGCGCTGATCATGGGCGTCGACCGCGATGCGATCATCAAGTCGATCCTCGGCGGCCAGGCACAGCCGATCGCCAGCTTCCAGGGACCGCTGTCCTTCGGCTTCGACAAGGCCATGAAGCCGCTTCCCTACGATCCGGCCAAGGCACAGGCTCTCCTCAAGGAAGCCGGCGTCGCTCCGGGCACGGCCCTGCAGATCGACCTTCGCGGCAACGAGGCGACCTTCATCGAAGTCGCCCAGGCGATCTCCGCCTATCTGCAGGTGATCGGCATCACCGCGACGATCAAGCCCTATGAAACCAACGTCCTGCTGAACGACATCATCCCGAACGGCAAGACGGGCGCGATGTTCCAGCAGTCCTGGGGCGGCTGGACGCTCGACTACGACAACACCGCGGTCGCCATGTACAAGACCAAGGAAAAGTGGAACCCCTACGACAGCGACCCGAAGATGGACGACCTGCTCGCCAAGCAGCGCACCATCACCAATGTCGCCGAGCGCGAGAAGGTTCTGCAGGAAATCGCCCATTACGCCGCCGACCGGGCGCTCGAGATGCCGCTCTACAACCTCAACGCCATCTTCGGCATCAACAAGCGCGTGAAGAATTTTACGCCCGTGCCGGATAGCCGTCTGAAGTTCACCGACGTCACTGTCGATTAAGACTTCGCGAGCCGCCGCCTTTCAAACGGAGGCGGCGGCTCCGACAAAAATAAGGGAACGAGAGATTTGGCCGCATTCCTGATTAAACGCCTGGCTCAGGCGATTTTCGTCGTGATTGCCGTGACGCTGACGGTCGCTTTCGCGATCCGCCTCACCGGTGACCCGGCGCTGATGCTGACGCAGGGCGCCGGCAGCGTCACCGAGGCCGATCTCGTGAAAATCCGCGAGGGGCTCGGGCTTAACGAACCGTTCTTCGTCCAGTACTTCAATTTCCTCAAGGGCATCTTCACGCTTGATTTCGGCAAGAGCTTCCTCGGTGGCACATCGGTTTCGCTGCTGATCGGCAAGGCGCTGCCCGCAACACTGGCGCTCGCCTTCACCTCGCTGATCGTCTCGATCGTCATCTCCATTCCGCTCGGCATCAAGGCCGCCACCGCACGCGGCAAATGGGCCGACCAGATGATCCGCATCCTGTCGCTCGTCGGTCTGTCGTTTCCGAATTTCTGGCTGGCCACCATGCTGGTGCTGCTTTTCGCGATTGCCGTGCCACTGCTTCCGCCAAGCGGCATGGACGGATTTGAAAGCTTCATCCTGCCGGCAGTCACCATGGGCATCATCCTGACGGCGACCAATGTCCGCCTGGTGCGCACCACCATGCTGGAGACGCTGCGCTCGCAGTATATCATGGTCGCGCGCGCCAAGGGCCTCAGCGAAAACACGGTGCTCTACAAGCATGCGCTACGCAACTGCGCCATTCCGCTGATCACGTTTTTCGGGCTGCAGTTCGGCGGCCTGCTCGGCGGCATCGTCGTCGTCGAGCGGGTATTCAACTGGCCGGGCCTCGGAACGCTCGCTTTCGACGCCGTCGGAGCCCGTGACTATCCGGTACTGCAGGCAGTCATCACCGTTTTGTCGCTGATGATCATCGGCATCAACCTTCTGGTTGACATCGCCTACGGCCTCGTCGATCCCCGCATCCGGACGGAGTGAGAGCCATGGCTTCGCGCGCTGCTTCCTCGAATTTCCTGAAACTCGAATTTGTCCTTGGCGCCTTCCTGGTAGGCATTATCGGGGCTGCGGTCATCTTTTCCGGTGTAATCTTTCCCGGCGGCGCCGAAAAGATCGACCTGATGTCGCGCCTCGTGCCGCCATTCGTCAGGCCAGCGCATGTCTTCGGCACCGATCCGCTTGGGCGCGACGTGCTCGCCCGCGTCATGGCCGGCGGCAAGATCTCGCTTCTGGTCGGCTTCGTCTCCGTCGCCGGCGGCGTCACCATCGGCGTCGTGATGGGCCTGATCGCCGGTTATTACCGCGGCATCTGGGACATGCTGGTGATGCGCTTTGCCGATATCCAGCTGGCAATGCCCTTCATCCTGCTCGCAATCACCTTCATCGCCATCGTCGGCGGCGGGCTGGCGAACACCATCATCCTGCTGATCGTCTCGCAATGGGTGCAATATGCCCGCCTTGTCCGCGGCTCGGTGCTGACGCTGCGCGAGCGCGAATTCATCCTTTCGGCGCGCGCCATCGGGGTCAAGGACTGGCGCATCATCGTCCAGCACCTGCTACCCAACCTCATCGGCCCGGTCATCGTGCTGATGACGCTGAATGTCGCCACCAATATCCTGCTCGAATCGAGCCTCACCTTCCTCGGCCTCGGCATCGACCCGACCATTCCGAGCTGGGGCGGCATGCTGGCCGAAGGCCGCACTTATCTGCAGACCGCCTGGTGGGTCAGCGTCTTCCCGGGTCTTGCCATCCTTCTCACCGTCCTTGGCCTCAACCTCCTCGGCGACTGGCTGCGCGACAGTCTCGATCCCACAGGCAGAACCTCCGCATGACACTGATCCACGAACAGCAGGTCGAGCGCACGCTCGACACCCTCGTCGCGCGCTTTGCCGACGCCAAGAGCGCGAAGGTCGAAGCCTGGGTGTTCGACGACGAAAAGAGCCGCAGCAAAGCCGAGGCGACACTTGCCGCCGCAGGCGTCGAGGCGAAGTTCCGTAGCGCCTACAAGCCGTTGCTGCATTTCTTTCTCGAAGAGGTCGATCTCGAGAACCTTTCGGCTCTGCATATCGTCTACCCCGTTCATCGTGCTTGCCCGAAAAACCGTTTCCTGCTCGAAGCCTATCCGCTCGCCGGTCTTGTCGGGGCGGCACGGCTGACCTTCGAAGCTGGGGCCGAAGATGCATTTTACGTGGTGACGCTGACCGCAAGGGATGGCAACATCGGAACCCATAAGGTCTTCGCGCCGAACCGGCTCCACACGGATTTCATCGGCGAAACGCTGCTGTCGCCGACCGGTTGGCTATGCCTCGACGGCGGGACCGGCGAACGGCTGGAGACCGACTACGAACTGCTGTTCTCCTCGGCCATGGAAGCCATCGCGGCCCATGACTGGGGGACGAAGGAGCCTTATTTCGACGAACTCAATATCGCCGTCACCCTACCGGCCCAAGACCGGCGCTTGGCCGTCGGTGAGGAGGTCGTCAGCCTGCGCGAGGCGCTGCACGAGGATTTCTATTTCTCGCTTCTGGAAGTCTTCCAGAAGAAATCCGGCCGGCCGATCGGCGACCGTGGCCTGCAGCCCGGCCAGATCATCCCGGAAATCCGCGAGGGAGACACCATCTCCGTCCGCATCGAAACGCGACCGCTCTGGACCTTCGAAGCTAGTGCAGAACTGCAGCAGCTCGGCTCGGCCATGTCGCCGGTCCCGGTGGCGCAGATCCGGCAGGAACTCGCAGCGATAAAGGGCGTCGCCTTCGAAGCCCGTTCGCGGACCGGCCGCGCCGTGGAAGCCCGCTATCACGCCGGCGGCGACAAACCCGTCATCATCAGCGGCGGCCAGCATGCCAACGAGACGACCGGCATCGTCGGCGCGTTGCGTGCCGCTCAGACGCTGAGTTCAAGACCGAACGCGCATTTCGTCATATCGCCGCTCGAAAATCCGGACGGTTATCAGGTACACTGGCGGCTTCGCACTGACAACCCGCTGCACATGCACCATGCGGCGCGCTACACCGCGCTCGGCGACGATCTCGAATACCGCTCGGGCAAGGAACTGTTCGAAAAGGCGATCCGCCTTGAAGCGGAAAGGCTGAGCGGTGCGAAGCTGCACGTCAACCTGCACGGCTATCCTTCCCATGAATGGACGCGACCGCTTTCCGGCTACGTGCCGCGTACGTTTGCGATGTGGACGGTACCGAAGGGGTTTTTCCTCATCATGCGGCATCACGCCGAATGGACGGTGCAGGCGGAAATCCTGGTCGACCGCGTCAGCCGCCACCTCGCCGCCATTCCGGGCCTCGTCGCCTATAACGCCACCCAGATCAAGCTTTTTGAAACCCATGCCGGGGAAACCGGCTTCCGCATCATCAACGGTTTCCCATGCCTGATCTCGATCGACGACCGCCATACGGTTCCGCTGACGCTGATCACCGAATATCCGGACGAAACCATCTACGGCCCGGCCTTCATTCAGGGCCACACGGCGCAGATGGAGACCGTGCTTTCCGCCTATGATGCGATCCAGGCGATCGAGGAACCGTCGCAGGCCCCGGGACCAGCAGTCTGACCCCTCGGTGTTACCTGATTTCGGATGAAATCCATCCAGCGATGAACCATGCTTCTTCGCTGGATGGCCGCGCTTCGAAAGCGCGGACCGCGGCCTCGCCAGTCTCCTGAATTACTCCTTGCCGCCTGCACAGATTCTGCAATCCGGTCCCGCATTCTCTTGTCATGAACAAGAGCAGCACCCCGCCCCGCATCACTCCCTCCACACTGCCAGATCGCCTCCGCAATGACGGATGGTGGCTGGTGGACGATCGCCAGCCCGAAGGAATTCCTCCTGACCGGCGTCCGGCGACCATGCTCATCGTGATCGAGGGCCGCGTCAGAGAGAGGGCCAGCAGTGCAAATGACTGACAAGCTGCCGGCACCGATGCCCAGGACACGCGGCGCCAATCGAATCGCCGCTCTTCTAGCGGTCGTGGCGATTTCGGATTTCCTGATCTTCGGTCAGGCGCCGGGGCTCAACCTTTTCCTGTTTGCGATTCTGGTAGCCGCCACACTTCTCTTGTCGGCAAGGCGGCGCACGCGGCCCTTGACGGCGGTCCTCTTGTTCGGCCTTTCGGCTTTCGCCGCGGCGCCGCTCATAGAAACTCCATCTCCAATGGGTGTGGCCGTTTCACTTGGCGCGATCATGTGCGTTGCGCTGGCGAGCGCCAGGCTCGTGCCGCAGCGGCTGAGCGGTCTTCCCCCGGTTCTTTTTCGTTTTGTCCTCGTTGTCCCGCTACGACTTCTGCAGGATTGCAGAAAACATCTTGCCTCGCGGGCCGAACGCTCATCATTTGCTGCGATCTGGCGGAATCTCGGCATCTGGATGGTGCCGCTTATTCTCGCTTCGGGTTTTCCTGCTTCTCTTCGCCATCGCCAATCCGCTGATCGAAGACGCGCTGCGCAGCATCGATCTCGCATTTCTGCTGCAATTCATGGATCTCTGGCGGATCGGCTTCTGGATGACGACGGCCGCTTTCGTCTGGGCCATGCTGCGACCGCGCCTGAAGCGTAGAACCGCTCGGCACCGAGCGCACGACCCGGCCGCAGGTGACATCGAAATTCCGTTTCTCACCCATGCCTCGCTGCTGCGGTCGCTGCTCCTCTTCAATGCGCTCTTTGCCATGCAGACGCTCTTGGATCTCGTCTATCTCTGGGGCGGTGTCGATCTCCCGGACGGCATGACCCATGCGGAATATGCCCATCGCGGCGCCTATCCGCTGATCGCCACGGCTCTGCTTGCCGCAGCCTTCGTCCTGATCGCCATGCGTCGGGGCGGCCCGGGCGACAAAAGCCCTCTGATCCGCGGCCTCGTCCATGTCTGGATCGGCCAGAACGTGCTTCTCTGCCTGTCGTCGATCCTGCGGCTCGACCTCTATGTCGAGGTGTATTCGCTGACGGAACTGCGCGTTGCCGCCGGAATATGGATGGGCCTCGTTGCCCTCGGCCTTGTCTTGATCCTGCTGCGGATCGTGTTGCGCCAATCCAACCAATGGCTGATCGCCACGAATATCGCCGTGCTGGCAAGCGTGCTCTACCTCAGTGCCTTCATCGATTTTCCGGCCTTCATCGCCCGCTTCAACGTCACGCACAGCCTGGAACTCAGCCATGAGGGCGTTCCGCTTGATATCGGCTACCTGTCGTCGCTCGGCCCCTCCGCCATCCCGGCGCTTGATCTCTATCTCTCCGCCCTGCCCGAGGAGGCGATCGACAAGAAGCACAGGGCGCTGTCGGTCAGGCAGTCGCTTGCCTATGATTTTGCGTGCCGGCCGCGTGACTGGCGGAGTTGGAGTTTCCGAGCGGAGCGGATCGAAGCCTATCTCCGTTCACCTGCAACCATTGCAAGATAGAGGAAGAACGATAACAACAGCGACAGTGAATTTCTGCAGGATCCATCATGGCGCATCGCATCCTCGTCGTCGATGACGAACCCCATATTCGCGACGTGATCTGCTTTGCCCTGGAACGCGCCGGCATGGTGTCGACGACCGCGCGCAACGGCACCGAAGCGATGATGGCGTTCCATCGGGGAAACATCGACCTCATCGTTCTCGATATCGGCATGCCGGAAATGGATGGCCTAGAGGTCTGCCGCCAGATCCGCAAGACCTCCGGGCTTCCCATCCTGTTCCTATCGGCCAGAGACGAGGAGATCGACAGGGTGCTGGGGCTTGAGATCGGCGGTGACGACTATGTCACCAAACCCTTCAGCCCGCGCGAACTGGTCGCCCGCGTCAAGGCGATCCTGAAACGCAGCGGCAATGGTGGCGGTTTCGACAACCGTGAGAATATGCTCGTCGCCGGAGAGGTCAGCCTCGCCCGGGCCGCAAGGACCGTGAGCTTCGGCGGCACCATGGTCACGACCACCGCGCTCGAATTTTCCATTCTGGTCGCGTTGCTTTCCCGCCCCGAGATGGTGTTCAGCCGCGAGCAGCTCATGGCGGCGGCTTATGGCCCCGGCATCCATGTGGCGGATCGCACGATCGACAGCCATATCCGCAACATCCGGGCCAAATTTTCGGCGGCGGGCGCGATCGGCATTATCGCTACCGTTCACGGCGTAGGCTTCAGGTTTGGCAGCGATCTCGGGAGGAAGGCGTAATGACGGCGCCACGAGTGCGGACGAAATGGCGGCCGCCGCTGGCGCTGATCGTGTACGCGGTGCTTCTGGCCGTGATGGTACTGCCGGTCCTGATCATCATCTGGTTTCGCGCCCCGGAAACGACCTCGATCCGGATGACGCCTGCCGAAACAGCGGCACTGGTCGTCGTCCTCACACTGACGCTCGCGGTTGCTTACGTGCTCGCCCGCACCATAACCCGCCCCATCAATGCGCTGATCGCCCGCACCGAGGAGATTGCCCGCGGTGGCAAGGTGGCAATCCGGCCGCTGGAACGTTATGGGACGCGCGAGATCGCGACACTGTCGCAAAGCTTCCTCGACCTCGCGGGCAGGCTGGTCGACCGCACCGAATATGTCCGCTCCTTTGCCGCGCATGTCTCCCACGAACTCAAATCGCCGTTGACCGCGATCCGGGGCGCTGCCGAACTGCTGCGCGACGACGACGATCTGCCGATGACAACAGCGCAACGCCTGCGTTTTCTCGACAATATCATCGCCGACGCGGAAAGGCTCGACGCCTTGCTGTCGAGGTTGAGGGAACTGGCTCAGGCGGAGCTTCCCATGGCTCAGGGCGAAACGAGCGTCAAAGATGTCCTGCCCCTGCTGCGCAACCGGTTTCCCGGCCTTGAAATTTCCGGGGCGGGAGACACGCAAAGTACCGTCGCCCTGCCATTCGAAGCAGCCGGCATCGTCTTTGCCAATCTTGCGGAAAACGCGGCTCAGCATGGCGCCACCAGACTGGAACTGGCGGTAGGAGCCGACACGCGAACCGCTACCATTCTCGTGCGCGACAACGGCGGCGGCATTTCCGAGGGAAACCGGGAGCGCGTCTTTCAACCCTTCTTTTCGACCCGTCGCGAACAGGGCGGCACCGGCATGGGTCTCGACATCGTCCGCACCATGCTGGGATCATACGGCGGCACGATTCGCCTGCGGCAGGCGAACAGCGCGGGGACTGAATTCGAGATCATTGTGCCTCTGACGCCCTGACGGGCGAGGGAAACTAGGCCGTGGCACAACCTGCCGCGATCGTTTGCGGATGCGGGTATTGATAGCGCAGTGGCGTCGCCTAGCTCTCTCCGCCGGGTGTAAACCGGGCGACCAATGCGTGCCGGTCGCCCGGATAGGTGAAGCGCACGAATGTTACCGGACCGGTGTTGCCCCAGGTCCGTCGTTCGATGACCAGACAGGCTGCGTTCCTGGAAATGTCGAGCGTCCTTGCGACCTCCGCGCTGGCCGACTGGGCATAGATCCGATGTTCCGCAGTGCTCCACGGGATCTGGCTGATGAGCCAGGTCCCCGGCGCCGACTTCGAAAAATCCTCGGTTTCCGCTTCGGGCACCGTCGTCAGGTTGATCAGCCGCTCCTCAAGGCAGAACGGTCGTTCGCCGGCATGATGAAGGCAGACGAGATCGAGGACCGGCGCCGCTTCCGAAAGCTCCAGATGCTGCCGGTCAACTGGGCTTGCCTCGCGCCGAGCCCGCTTTTCCAGCCGGTAGGAATAGGGAAGTTTAAGGGAGCGGACCTCTGCTTCGATACTATGGATTTCAAGCACTGCGGACTGGGTCACCGGCTGCGATACGAAGCTGCCGGACTTCTTGCGCCGCTCGATCAGCCCGGCTCTGGCAAGATGCGTCAGCACCTTGTTGGCGGTCATCCGCGAGCAGCCGTATTGTACGGCAAGATCGACCTCGAAAGGCAGTCGGTATCCCGGAGGCCATTCGCCGGAGACGATCCGTCCCTCTATGTCGCTTAAGATACGATGATGGAGGGTGGCTTCCTTGCCATTGGTCATACTGTCAGCAGTTCCCGCATTACCGTCCTGAACCGCCGGCCGATCGCATCCCGCTGGACATGCCGTCCGCCTTCGACCCGCTTGCGGCCAAGCGCCCAGACGCAATCCACGGCAATGCCGTCCGCAAATATCCAATGGTCGAGAATCTGATCGGCGGCAAGATAGGGAACGTGCTCGACGTCGAGCGAAACGATATCGGCGTAGTTGCCCTGGGCCAAGCCAACGGCAGCGTTGAGCGCCATTCCGCCGCCCGAAAGCGCCGTCTCGAACAGCCGCCCCCCCGTCGAGCCTTCCGGTTTTGCCAGGACGTTGCGCCTCTTCAGGCCGAGGCGCTGGGAATATTCGAGCTGGCGCAGCTCCTGCGCCACGGAAATCAGTATGTTCGAATCCGAACCGATGCCGAAGCTGCCGTTGTGGCCGAGGAAGAGATCTCCGGGGAAGATCCCATCGCCGAGATTGGCCTCGGTGATCGGGCAGAGCCCGGCGACAGCCCCACTTTCCGCCATGCGGCGGGTTTCATCCTCGGTCATATGCGTCGCGTGGATGAGGCACCAGCGTTCGGTGACCGGCATGTTTGCGAACAGCCAGTCGACGGGCCGCGCGCCAGACCAGGCAAGGCACTCCTCGACCTCCTTCACCTGTTCGGCGATATGGAGATGCACAGGCCCGTCGCCTGCCATCGGCACGACCTGCCTGAGCTCCTGCGGGGTTACGGCTCGCAGGCTGTGGGGCGCGACGCCGAGTTCCGCGCCGGGCATCGCCGCAGTCAGGCGACGGCAACCGTCCATGGTTCTGGCGAAATCGTCGACCGAGTGGATGAAGCGGCGCTGGCCTTCGATCGGCGCCGCACCGCCGAAGCCGGAATGCGCATAAAAGACCGGCAGGAGGGTCAGGCCAATTCCCGCCTCCGCACTCGCCGCCCCGATGCGTTCGGCCATTTCGGCGATATTGGCGTAGTGGCCGCCATTCCTGTCGTGGTGGAGATAGTGGAATTCGCCGACCCGGGAAAAGCCGGCCTCCAGCATTTCCATATAGAGCTGCGAAGCGACGGCCTCGACCTGTTCCGGCGTGATCGACAGCGCAAACTTGTACATCAGCGTCCGCCAGCTCCAGAAGCTGTCGTCGCCGGGACCGCGAACCTCCGTGAGACCTGCCATGGCGCGCTGGAAGGCATGGCTGTGCAGGTTCGGCATCGCAGGCACCAGCACCTTGTGACGCTCGTCTTCGGTCGCGGCCTCGATGCCGACCTCCACCCCGGCGAGCCGGCCTGCCTCGATCGTCAACCTTACATTCTGCTGCCAGCCTTCCGGCAGAAGAGCCAATTGCGCATGAAGCGTGGCCATGGACGCCCTTCCCTTTTCCTCGCGGAGACCAAAATTCTTCTTGTCACCTGGATTATTATGTATATACATGTTCGCCCATAAGGAAAGGCGAAAAGCTTATGGATGGGGAAGATTCTTCAAAATCTGCAGCAGGCTCCGCTACGCTTTGGCACAATGCGCGGATCGCCACTTTTGCTCCCTCTGCATCCGGCCTCGGCATTATCGAAGCCGGCGCGATCGCCGTGCGCGACGGGCGGATAGCTTTCGTCGGCGCACTGGCCGACCTGCCTGCCGAATTTGAGAAGTCCGAAAACAAAACCGATTGCGGCGGGCGCTGGATCACCCCGGCGCTGATCGACTGCCATACCCATCTGGTATTCGGCGGCGACCGCGCGATGGAATTCGAAATGCGCCTGGCCGGATCGACCTACGAGGAGATCGCACGAGCCGGCGGCGGCATCATCTCGTCGGTAAAGGCAACCAATGCACTCTCGGAAGACGAGCTCCTCGCCCAGGTGCTTCGCAGGCTGGACACGCTTCTGGCCGAGGGTATCAGCACGGTCGAGATTAAATCCGGCTATGCGCTGAACATCGAGGGCGAGCTGAAAATGCTGCGGGTTGCCCGCAGGCTGGGCGAAGTCCGACCGGTGCGGATCGTCACCAGCTGGCTTGCCGCGCATGCGACACCGGCGGAGTACAAGGGCCGCAACGGCGATTATATCACCGACGTGGTCCTGCCGGGTCTCGATGCGGCGCATTCGCAAGGGCTCGTCGATGCGGTCGACGGTTTCTGCGAGGGCATTGCCTTCTCGCCCGCCGAAATCACCCGGGTTTTCGACAAGGCGAAAGCGCTTGGCCTTCCCGTCAAGCTGCATGCGGAACAGCTCTCCGATCTTGGCGGCGCACGCCTTGCCTCTTCCTATGGCGCGCTGTCGGCCGACCATCTGGAATATCTTTCGGCGGCCGACGCGAGGGCCATGGCTGACGCCGGTACGGTCGCCGTGCTGCTGCCGGGTGCCTTCTATACACTTCGCGAAAAGCAGGCGCCGCCTGTCCAGGCGCTGCGCGACGCCGGCACCCATATCGCGCTTGCGACCGACAGCAATCCTGGCACATCGCCGCTGACCTCGCTGCTCATGACCATGAACATGGGCGCGACATTGTTCGGCCTGACGGTCGAGGAATGCCTTGCCGGCGTCACGCGGGAGGCCGCGCGCGCACTCGGCCTTCAGGCTGAAACCGGCACGCTCGAAGTCGGCAAATCCGCCGACTTCGCGATCTGGGATATCGAGCGGCCGGCGGAGCTCGTCTATCGCATCGGCTTCAATCCGCTGACGGCACGGATCTTCAAGGGCGAGAGGGTTTCCGCATGAGCATCGTTCTGACACCCGGCTCGGTGAGCCTTCGCGAGCTTCAGGACATCTACTGGAACGGCACGCCGGCACGGATCGATTCTTCGTTCGACGCAGGCATTGAGAAGGCTGCGGCGCGGATCGCCCAGATTGCCGCCGGCAACGAACCGGTCTACGGCATCAATACCGGCTTCGGAAAACTGGCGTCGATCAAGATCGACAGTGCCGATGTCGCGACGCTCCAGCGCAACCTGATCCTGTCGCATTGCTGCGGTGTCGGCGCGCCGCTCGCCGAGAATATCGTCCGCCTGATCATGGCACTGAAACTCATTTCGCTCGGTCGCGGTGCATCCGGCGTCCGGCTCGAACTGGTGCGCCTGATCGAGGCGATGCTGGAAACCGGCGTGATCCCGCTCATTCCCGAAAAAGGCTCGGTCGGCGCGTCGGGCGATCTGGCGCCGCTTGCGCATATGGCGGCCGTGATGATGGGCGAAGGCGAGGCCTTTTATCAAGGCATATTGCTGCCGGCTGCCGAGGCGCTTGCGAAGGCCGGATTGAAACCGGTCGTGCTTGCCGCCAAGGAGGGCCTTGCCCTGATCAACGGCACCCAGACTTCTACGGCCCTGGCACTGGCCGGCCTGTTCCGTGCCCATCGCGCCGCCCAGACAGCACTGGTGACCGGCGCGATGTCGACAGATGCCGCCATGGGCTCCTCCGCACCTTTCCATCCGGATATCCACACACTTCGCGGCCACAAGGGCCAGATCGATGCGGCCGCGGCGCTGCGCGCCCTACTGTCGGGTTCGGTCATCCGCGAAAGTCATCTTCAGGGCGACGAACGGGTTCAGGACCCCTATTGCATCCGCTGCCAGCCCCAGGTCGACGGCGCCTGCCTCGATCTGCTGCGCTCGGTTGCCCGCACGCTTGAGATCGAAGCCAATGCGGTGACCGACAATCCACTGGTGCTTTCCGATGACACCGTCGTTTCCGGCGGCAATTTCCACGCCGAGCCGGTGGCCTTTGCTGCCGATCAGATCGCGCTTGCCGTCTGCGAAATCGGCGCGATCTCCCAGCGCCGCATTGCGCTGCTCGTGGACCCGGCCCTTTCCTACGGTCTGCCGGCCTTTCTCGCAAAAAAGCCGGGGCTCAATTCCGGGCTGATGATCGCGGAAGTCACATCCGCCGCCCTGATGTCGGAAAACAAGCAGATGTCGCATCCCGCCTCGGTCGATTCGACGCCGACCTCCGCCAACCAGGAAGACCACGTTTCCATGGCCTGCCATGGGGCACGCCGACTTCTCCAGATGACCGACAATCTTGCGACCATCATCGGCATCGAGGCGCTGACGGCGGCGCAGGGCGTGGAACTGCGCAAGCCACTGACCACCAGCCCCGAACTCCAGAAGGTGATCGCCACCATCCGCTCCGTCGTTCCGAGTCTGGAAGAGGATCGTTACATGGCAAACGACCTCAAGGCGGCGACAGATCTCGTTGCTTCAGGCGCGCTTGGCGCGTCCGTTTCCACGGATATCCTGCCGGTCCTGGAGGCGTGAAATGGCTGTCTTTGAAGTGACCCAAGGCGCCTCCCCAGTCATTCTCGGCTTTCCGCATACGGGAACCGATGTGCCCCAGGCGATCTGGGACCGGCTGAACGACAACGGTCGCCTGCTTGCCGATACGGACTGGCACATCCATGAACTCTATTACGGACTCCTGGCGGATGCGACGACGGTGCGCGCCACGTTCCACCGCTACGTGATCGACGCCAACCGCGATCCGCAGGGTGCCAGCCTCTATCCCGGCCAGAACACCACCGGCCTGATCCCGGAGACGGATTTCGACGGCAAGAGCATCTGGAATGACGGTGCCGCGCCGACCGAGGCCGACACCGCCGACCGGCTGCGGGATTTCCATGCGCCCTACCACGCGGCGCTCGCAGCCGAAATCGAACGGGTCAAATCCATCCACGGCATTGCCGTTCTCTACGATTGCCACTCGATCCGCTCGCACATCCCGTTCCTGTTCGAAGGCGCCCTGCCCGATTTCAATATCGGCACGGACATGGGCAGGACTTGCGCGCCGGCCATCGAACAGGCAGCGTTCGCTGTGACGGCCGCGGCATCGGGCTACACCAGCATCCTCAACGGCCGCTTCAAGGGCGGCTGGACGACGCGGCACTACGGCAAGCCGGAAACCGACGTCCACGCCATCCAGATGGAACTTTCGCAATCCACCCATCTCGAGACGGAGACTCCGCCCTTTGCCTATGATCCGGCCAAGGCAGAGCGACTGCGTGTCCATCTGAAAGATATCCTGACGCGGATCGAGCGGATCGCGCTCGGCCTCGCATCACAGAAAAACAACAACCAATAAAGGGAACGTTCCGATGACCAATCCCCGCCACAACATCCGCGAAATTCGTGCGCCCCGCGGCAATCAGCTCAACGCCAAAAGCTGGATGACGGAAGCGCCCCTGCGCATGCTGATGAACAATCTCGATCCGGACGTGGCGGAAAACCCCAACGAACTGGTCGTTTATGGCGGCATCGGGCGCGCCGCCCGCACCTGGGACGATTTCGACCGGATCGTCGCGACACTGAAGACGCTGACGGAGGAAGAAACCCTGCTGGTGCAATCGGGCAAGCCGGTCGGCGTGTTCCGCACCCACAAGGACGCGCCGCGCGTGCTGATCGCCAACTCGAACCTCGTGCCCCACTGGGCCACCTGGGACCATTTCAACGAGCTCGATAAGAAGGGGCTGGCCATGTACGGCCAGATGACGGCCGGTTCGTGGATCTATATCGGCACCCAGGGCATCGTGCAGGGCACCTATGAGACGTTCGTGGAAGCCGGCCGCCAGCATTATGGCGGCAACCTCAAGGGAAAATGGATCCTGACCGGCGGTCTCGGCGGCATGGGCGGCGCCCAGCCGCTTGCTGCCGTCATGGCCGGCGCCTGCTGCCTTGCGGTCGAATGCAACCCCGACAGCATCGATTTTCGTCTGCGCACCCGCTACGTCGATGCCAAGGCGGAAACGCTCGACGAAGCCATGGAGATGATCACCCGCTGGACGGCCGCCGGCGAGGCAAAATCCGTCGGCCTGCTCGGCAATGCGGCGGAAATCCTCCCCGAGATGGTCCGTCGCGGCATCCGTCCGGACATGGTCACGGACCAGACCTCCGCCCATGACCCGATCAACGGCTACCTGCCCAAGGGCTGGACGATGGCCGAATGGAAGGCCAAACGCGAAAGCGATCCGAAGGCGGTGGAAAAAGCAGCCCGCGCCTCGATGCGCGAACATGTGGAGGCGATGATCGCCTTCTGGAACGCCGGCATTCCAACGCTCGACTACGGCAACAATATCCGCCAGGTCGCCAAGGACGAGGGGCTGGAAAACGCCTTCGCCTTCCCGGGCTTCGTGCCGGCCTATATCCGTCCGCTGTTCTGCCGTGGCATCGGCCCGTTCCGCTGGGCCGCCCTTTCCGGCGATCCGGAAGACATCTACCGCACCGACGCCAAGGTGAAGGAACTGCTGCCGGACAACACGCATCTGCATAACTGGCTCGACATGGCGCGCGAACGGATTTCCTTCCAGGGCCTGCCGGCGCGCATCTGCTGGGTGGGCCTCGGCGTCCGCCACAAGCTCGGCCTTGCCTTCAACGAGATGGTCCGCAATGGCGAACTGAAAGCGCCGATCGTGATCGGCCGCGACCATCTCGACTCCGGATCGGTCGCCTCTCCCAACCGGGAGACGGAAGCGATGAAGGACGGCTCGGATGCGGTGTCTGACTGGCCGCTGCTGAATGCGCTCCTCAATACGGCATCCGGTGCCACCTGGGTGTCTCTGCATCACGGCGGCGGCGTCGGCATGGGTTATTCGCAGCATTCCGGCATGGTCATCTGCTGCGACGGCAGCGAGGACGCCGACCGCCGCATCGAACGCGTGCTCTGGAACGACCCCGCCACCGGCGTCATGCGCCATGCGGATGCGGGCTACGAGATCGCCGTGGATTGCGCCAAGGAAAACGGACTGCGCCTGCCCGGCATCCTCGGGAACTGAACCCATGAAAACCCTGCGCGCATCCGGCCACAAGCGAATGCCGTGGAAGAACGGAGGCGGCGAGACGGTGGAGATCGCCGTCTATCCAGCCGGTGCTTCGATCGCGGATTTCGACTGGCGCATCAGCATGGCGACCGTCGCCTCCGACGGACCGTTCTCGATCTTTCCGGGCGTGGACAGAACCCTGTCGATTCTCTCCGGCAACGGGATGGAGCTGACGATCGATGGTGGCTCGCCCGTCACTCTCGATCTCAATTCCGAGCCCTGTCCGTTTCCTGCCGACAGGCCGGTTTTCGCCGCGTTGGTCGATGGCGTGACAACGGACCTCAACGTGATGACGCGACGCGGCCGGTTTTCTCACCGCGTCATCAGGCTTCCGACGCCCATGTCGCTACCGCCGTCGGCATTTTTGAGGTTCGTTCTTGCCACAGGAAAACACACGATTGCGTTCGGTTCGGAGAAATTTGACCTCGGGCCACTTGATTGCCTGACCTTCGGCGCCGAAGTGACAGGCGATCTTGTTATCTCCGGGGACTCGGAGGTTTTCCTGATAGAACTGAATCCCGAAGGTGGGGACGACTTGCGCTGACACTCTCAGCCAGGTTCATCAAGCGCGATCGACGGCGGCGTCGCCCATTCGTTGAGCAGCAACGCGCCGATTTCGAGCCATGCGGGATCTTGATAAAAACCTGATATAATCAGTCATGATTTTTAGATGGGCCTCTTGCCGCCACCCCGGGCGCCGGTATAGTCGGAGACATGGACGATATCCGTAGACGCGATTTTCTTGAGGTTTTTCTCTCCGTGAGAGAACGTCTGGCCGCCGCCATTCAACGGCGGGTGGAATGTGCGGCGACCACAGCCGATCTCACGCAAGACACGTTTCTGAGACTCTGGGAGCGACCTGGCCTTCTGCGCGACGTCTCCGATCTGGCAGGTTACTTCGTGACCACCGGACGTAATCTGGCTGCCGACCATGAGCGTCGCCGACGCATCGCACCTTTCGTCGCCGGCGTCGATCACCTCGAATACGTCGCAGACAATCGTCCTTCTGCCGAGGACGCGGTTCTCAGCCGCGATGAATTGAAAAGACTGCAGGAAATCGTCAATTCGCTGCCACCGAAATGCCGGCAGGTCTTTCTACTCTCGCGGATAGATGGGCTAAGCTATGTCGAGATCGGCACAAAGCTCGGAATTTCTCCCAAAACGGTCTTCAGCCATATGGTGACTGCGCTGGAACGGCTGAAAGCCGGAATGTAAGCAGTTTCTTCATGATGCCGGACCAGATTTCTCCCCCTCCTATTCGTTCTGTTCATGGGTTTTGAGGAATCGCATCTCATGGAAGAAGCGCCGGACGGCCACAGACAGGCAGAGGATGAGATCTCCCGCAGGGCAGCGGAGTGGTTCGCGCTTCTGCTGGATGGCAGCGAGACCATGTCCGATCGCCAGCGCCTTCGGGAATGGCTGCTGGCCGACGAGAGACACGCGAAGGCTTATTCCGATCTGGAAAGGTTATGGTCCGGGGCCGGCATTGTCCATGATCTCGGAAAGGCGCAGTCCCCATCGCGACGAGCCGTCCTGAAAACGGGCGGGGCTGCCATGGTGCTGGCCGGCGTCGTCTGGGGCAGCATGCGCCTGTTGGGTCCCGCCGCGGCCTATAGCACGGGGACGGGCGAGACCGCCTCGGTGACGCTGCCCGATGGTTCGGTCGCCACTCTGTCGACCCGGACCGCATTGGCACTCAATTTCGATGCAGAACGGCGCCGGGTTATCCTTGAAAAAGGCGAGGCATTTTTCAAGGTCGCAGCGGACGCATCCCGCCCCTTCGTCGTCGAGGCCTCGGACCTCTTTTCCACAGCGCTCGGCACTGCCTTCTCAGTCGGGTTCCAGGAAGACGGGATCGCCGTGACGGTCACCGAACATGCGGTCAGCGTTTCTACTCGCGAAAAATTCCAGCGTGTTGAACAGGGACAGAGCCTGATCTACAGGAACGGACGGATGTCGATGCCTGTCAAGGCGGACGTCGAGACGCAGCTTTCCTGGAGGAGCGGCAAGCTGGTCTTCCTTTCGACCCCCTTTCGTGACGTCATATCGTCTCTCTCCCGCTGGCGCACCGGCAAGATCATCGTCATGGACGACAGGCTTGCGCAGAGCCGGGTGACGATCATCGTCGACGTGAAGCGGTCCGATAGCATCCTCGACACGCTGGCGCTCGGCCTGCCGATCAAGGTCCAGACGCTATCGCCATGGCTGACCTTTATTTACCCGAGATAAATATTTCAAAAATCACTCAGGTTTTTGGGGAAAGCGTTCGTCCCCATGATCAGAGCGTGTGTATCGCGCTGGTCTGTCGCGTTGCCTAAGGGGGATTTTCGTGTCGCGTCCTATCATCAATCGCCATCTGCCGAGCATGTCGGCAGGATCGTTCCGTAAGCTGCTTCTGGCGACCACCTGCGTCATTCCGCTGTTTCAGGCCATGTCGGCGGCGGCGCAGGCTCCGGCATCGTCCTACACATTCTCGATCCCTGCCCAGCCTCTTTCCTCAGCCTTGGTGCGCTTTTCCTCGGTGACGGGTATCGACGTGCTTTTCAACGGCACCCTGCCGGCCGGCGCTCGCACTCAGGGTCTCAGCGGTTCCGCGTCACCGGAGGAGGCGCTCACGAGGCTGCTCGCCGGAAGCGGTCTTTCCTGGCGGTTCCAGGATGCCAATACCGTCGTGCTGACGGATCCGACCGCCACCGGTGCCGCCGCATCGGCGGGCAGTGCGACAGAGCTTGCTCCGATCATATTGACCTCGGAGACCGCCTGGGGGCCGGTGGACGGCTTCGTGGCGACCCGTAGCGCGACAGGCACCAAGACCGATACGCCGCTGATCGAGACCCCGCAGTCGATATCCGTGGTCACGCGCGATCAGATGGACGTGCAAGGGGTCAACAGCCTCAACAGCGCGCTGCGCTATACCCCAGGCGCCAGCGGCGACCTGTACGGCACGGACAATCGCGGTCTCGGCGTCCAGCTTCGCGGCATGGGCACGGGCAGCAGCGGCATCTTTTATCGCGACGGCCTGCAGCTCAAGGACTCCAATTTTACCATGTTCAACGCCATCGAACCCTATGGCGCCGAGCGTTATGAGGTCCTGCGCGGTCCGGCTTCCGTTCTCTACGGACAGGCCACACCCGGCGGCTTGATCAACTACGTCAGCAAACGGCCGACCGAAGACGTGCTGCGCGAGGTCGAGATCGTCGGCGGAAGTTTCGAACATTATGAGGGCCGGTTCGATTTCGGCGGACCGGTCGGTAGTGACGACACGCTGTTCTATCGCATGACGGGCGTTGTGCGCGACAGCTCGACGCAGATCGATTTCGTCGACGATGACCGCCTCTTCCTGGCGCCGGCGATCACGTTCAAGCCGGACGAAGACACAAAACTCACCGTTCTCGGTCAGTATCAGCGTGATCGCTCCGGCTGGGCCATGCAGTATCTTCCGGCATCGGGCACTGTTTTTGGCAGTCCTTTTGGCAAGATCCCGAATAGCCGGTTCGTCGGCGAGCCTGCCTTCGACGAATACAACAATACGCTCGGTTCCGTCGGTTACGAATTCGAACACCATTTCAACGACGCCTGGCAGATCCGCCAGAACGCGCGCTATGTCTGGCTGACCCATGAGGAACAGGGCGTTTTCGGCGCCGGGCTGCAGGCGGACGGCCGGACTTATGATCGTTATGCCGACGGCGGCAGCACCAATCTCCAGGGCGGCACGATCGACACGCAGATCATCGGCGAGTTCGATACGGGGGAGTTGGCGCATACCCTGCTCGCCGGTATCGACTTCAAGCGCCACTATTATCGCGACTACGCATCGAGCGGTGACGTGGATCCGCTCGACATCTTCGATCCCGTCTACGGCAAACCGATCGGTCCGATGATCCCTTACAGGAACACCGAGACCGTGCAGAGTCAGCTTGGCATCTATGGACAGGACCAGATCAAGCTCGATCGGTGGACGCTGACATTGGGCGGACGTTACGACTGGGCATGGGGAACGGCCCGTGATGCCGTCGACTCCGGCAATAACGTGAACATGAAAGACGATGCGTTCACCGGACGCGCCGGCCTCGTCTATCTCACCGACAACGGCCTGGCGCCCTACGTCAGCTACACGGAATCCTTCAACCCGGTCACCATGGCCGGATTCGAACCGGAGACAGGCCGCCAATATGAGGTCGGCATCAAGTATCAACCGCCGGGCTCAAATTCCTTCATGACTGTGTCTGCCTTCGATCTCGCCCGCCAGAATGTCGTGAGCTACAGCGGCCCGGGTGGAGGCACGGTTTCACAGACCGGTGAAATCACCTCGCGCGGCATTGAAGTCGAGGGTGTGGCAAGCCTTGATTCCGGTGTGGATGTGCGGCTTGCCTACACCTATCTCGATACGGAAGTGACAAAGGAAACCACCGGGGATTCTGCCACCGGAACAAGTGACGTCGGCAACGCACCCTTCGGCGTGGCCCGGCACCGTGTCTCGCTCTGGGCGGACTACGAGCTGCAGAATGGACCGCTGGAAGGCCTCACCATTGGCGGTGGCGTTCGATATGTGGGCAAGACCTGGGGCGATGACGCCAATACCTTCAAGGTTCCCGGTTATGTGCTCGCCGACGCGGCGCTCAGCTACAAGAAGGACAACACGACACTTTCGCTCAACGTCAGCAACATTTTCGACAAGGATTACGTTGCTTCCTGCTTTGCCGACGGCTTCGGTTGCTTCTATGGCGAGGGGCGCCGGATCACTGCCTCCGTGCGAGTTACCTGGTAAGGAAGGCAACTTGAGCGCCGGCTTCCACTCTCCGACAAGGCGCGCGTTCCTGGGCGGGACGGGCGTCTTTGCCGCGTTCCCTTTTCGCGGTTTCGCCTCGTCCCCTCTCCGGCGCGTCGCCTGTCTGGAGTGGACGGCAGCCGGGATGGTGATGTCCCTTGGACTTGCGCCGATCGCCGTCGGCGATCTCAAAGGGTATAGGCAGTGGGTCGATCAGCCGACATTGCCGGAGACGACGCTCGACCTCGGGTCGCGGGGTGAGCCGAGCCTTGAGCTGCTGGAAGAGCTCAATCTGGACCTGATCATCGCAACCTACGGATACGGATTGGAGGTCGGCGATTTTGAACGCTTCGCGCCGACCTACGACCTCCCCCTCTATGCCGATAAAACCTCGCCATATGCGCAGGCCAAACGGGAGACGAAAAGGCTTGGCGAGCGCCTGGGGCGGGAGCGCGAGGCCGAAGCTCTTCTTCTTGGGACGGAACGCACGATCGACGAATCCCGCCTGCTGCTCGCGGACCGCAAGGCTACCCCTCTCTGCCTCTTCACCTTTTTCGACAACCGGCACCTGCGCATCTACGGTGCCGGCAGCCTGCTTCAGGATGTGCTGGACCGGCTGGACCTTCGGAACGCATGGGACCGCGAGACAAGCGAATGGGGAATTTCGACGGTCGGCGTGGAGCAGCTCGCAACCATCGGCGACGTCCGGCTCGTTTGCCTGGAACCGATCATGCCGCATGCGGTGCGGATGATGCGCGGAAGTTCATTGTGGCAAAACCTGCCCGCCGTGCGTACCCACCCGATCACGACCATTCCCACCCTCTGGCCGTTCGGCGGACTGGATGTAGCGGCCCGTTTTGCATCGCTCCTCGCCGACAACCTGGTCTCGGCATGATAACCGGCTCGCGGATTTCGCTGGATCGGAGATCAACACCGCTTCGCGCCGACCTACGACCTCCCCCTCTATGCCGATAAAACCTCGCCATATGCGCAGGCCAAACGGGAGACGAAAAGGCTTGGCGAGCGCCTGGGGCGGGAGCGCGAGGCCGAAGCTCTTCTTCTTGGGACGGAACGCACGATCGACGAATCCCGCCTGCTGCTCGCGGACCGCAAGGCTACCCCTCTCTGCCTCTTCACCTTTTTCGACAACCGGCACCTGCGCATCTACGGTGCCGGCAGCCTGCTTCAGGATGTGCTGGACCGGCTGGACCTTCGGAACGCATGGGACCGCGAGACAAGCGAATGGGGAATTTCGACGGTCGGCGTGGAGCAGCTCGCAACCATCGGCGACGTCCGGCTCGTTTGCCTGGAACCGATCATGCCGCATGCGGTGCGGATGATGCGCGGAAGTTCATTGTGGCAAAACCTGCCCGCCGTGCGTACCCACCCGATCACGACCATTCCCACCCTCTGGCCGTTCGGCGGACTGGATGTAGCGGCCCGTTTTGCATCGCTCCTCGCCGACAACCTGGTCTCGGCATGATAACCGGCTCGCGGATTTCGCTGGATCGGAGATCAACACCGTTCGCCATCCTTGCGCTCCTGGCGTTTGCTGGTCTGTGCGTTCTCCTGACCTCGCTTCGGCTTGCCGAACTGCTGCCGTTGAACCTCTGGTGGAGCGCACTGATCGCACCTGACATGACCAATGTCGGGCAATTGCTCTTCCATCACTCCGCCCTTCCCCGTGTGGCTGTCAGCATCGTCGCCGGCGCAGCGCTCGGCCTTGCGGGAACGATCTTCCAGCAGACCCTGCGCAATCCGCTCGCAGAACCCGCAACCGTCGGCACGGCAGCCGGGGCCAATCTGGCGCTCGGCACAGCCGCCATCCTTGCGCCATTCCTGCTGGATACGGGTCGCGAACTGGTGGCGATCGGCGGTGGCGCGTTGGCGACGGCGGCGGTCATCCTGATCGCCTGGCGCCGACATCTCTCGCCGGTTTTGCTGGTGCTCGCAGGCCTCGTCGTCAGCCTGGTCTGCGGTTCGGCAAGTGCGCTCCTCGTCGTCCTCGACCGCGACTACATGACGGAGCTTTTCATCTGGCAGACAGGGTCCCTCATCCAGAACGGCACGGCCGTGGTGACGGACCTTTCGGTCAAGCTGCTGATCGGATTTGCCCTGGCGACAAGCCTGATCCGACCGATGCGCATTCTCGAGCTTGATGACGAGAGTACCCGCAGCCTCGGGTTTTCCCCCGCGGTACTCCGGTTGGCCGGTCTGGCCGTCGCCGTCTGGCTAAGCGCGGCCGTCGTTGCCGCGGTCGGTGTCATCGGTTTCGTCGGACTTGCAGCGCCGCATATCGCAGGAGCGCTCGGCGCGCGCACCTTTGCGCGGCGGATGGTTGCGGCGTCGGCAGGCGGCGCATTGCTCCTCTGGTTCACCGACCAGCTCGTGCAGGTTCTGCCGCTGTCGGAAAAAGTGCCGACAGGCACGGCCACGGCGCTCATCGGCGCTCCTCTGCTTCTCCTGCTTCTGCCGCGCATGCGGGCAATCATGCCGACGCAGGGCGGTGCCGACATGGCGTCGCCTCGCCACGTGATCCGTTGGTGGATGCCGTTTGCGGCGATAGCCACAATTGCCGTGACGATCGCCCTCGGCCTGTTTTTCGCACGCGGCGTCGAGGGGTGGCACTGGGCTTCCGGAGCCGAACTTGCGACCTTCCTGCCACTACGCCTGCCGCGCGCATTGGTGGCGCTGTCGGCGGGCGCGATCCTTGCCGTCTCCGGTACGCTGATACAGCGCATGACAGGCAACCCCATGGCTTCGCCGGAGGTGCTCGGCATATCTTCCGGGGCCGCGATCGGCATCATCCTGCTGTTTCTGATCGGCATCCAACTCGACCGGACGAACATGATCCTGGCGGCCACAGCCGGCGCGTTGCTGACGCTCGGGGCAATCGTGCTGATGGCGGCAAGGGCATCCTTTTCGCCCGACCATATCCTGCTTGCGGGAATTTCCTTGTCAGCCATCGGCACGGGGCTTGCTGCTCTCGTCCTTGCAAGCGGCGATCCGCGTATCGATTTTCTGCTCGCCTGGCTCTCCGGCTCGACCTACCGGGCGACCCTGGCCGATGCGGCAACGGCGGGCTGTATTTTGCTCGTCATCCTGGCCGGCTCACCGCTCATGGCGCGCTGGCTTGAAATTCTGCCGCTCGGCCAAGCGACCTCGATGTCGCTCGGCATCCCGCTGAAAACCGTGCGACTCTCCATCCTCCTGGCGGCCGGGCTCTGCGCGGCTGCCGCAACCGTGTTTGTCGGCCCGCTGAGCTTCGTCGGCCTGATCGCGCCACGTGCCGCCGACTATCTCGGCTATCATCGACCGCTGCCTCAGCTTTTCGTCAGCGCGTTCCTTGGCGGTGTCACAATGGCGGTTGCCGACTGGCTGAGCCGGACCATCATCTTTCCCTGGCAGGTGCCTGTCGGCCTGCTGGTCGCCCTCGTCGGCGGTCCGTTTTTTCTCTGGCAGATTGCGAAACGCAGATGAGCCCCTTTTTCAGGCCTGATCATGCGCGTCGAGATAGGCCCTCGACGCTCATTTGCCGCCATCCACGCTGATGATTTGCCCGGAAATCCATCCGGCGAAGTCGGACGCGAAGAACATCACCATGGCCGCGATGTCGTCAGGCGTACCAAGGCGTTTGAGGGCAATATTCTGCAGGAGCCGCGCCTGCCCTTCCTCGCCCATCGCCTCCCATTGTCGCTCGGTCGCCGGGTTGGAGCGCACGAAGCCGGGCGCGACATTGTTGACGGTGATGCCCCACGGCCCCAGTTCGTGGGCGAGTTGGCGCGTCAGTCCGATCTGGCCGGCCTTGGCACTGGCATAGGCCTGGATTCCTGTCAGCGAGATTCCAAGCCCGGCGCCGCTGGAGATATTGATGATGCGCCCGGCGTTTTTCCTCTTCATGCCCGGCGCGACCGCCTGGGCCATGAAGAAGGCGCCTGACAGGTTGACGTCGAAGATCGTCTGCCAGTCGCTTTCGGATATTTCCTCGATCGGCCGGCCCACCTGCCCGCGCACGCCGCCCGCATTGTTGACCAGGACGTCCGGCGCGCCGGAGGCTGCCTCGATCGCCCGGACGGTCTCCTGCACGGCACTGCGATTGCCGACATCCAGTACATGCGCTTCGGCCTTCGGCCCGCAGAGCCCGACCGTTTCATCGAGCCCCGCCGCATCGACGTCGCAGGCACGCACCGCCGCGCCACGGCTCGCGAACCCTTGTGCGATCGCCCGCCCGAACCCGTGGGCAGCACCCGTGACAATCACCACCTTCCCGTCGAACGAAATGTTCATGCCGTCACCGTCGCCAGTTCTTCGAGATTGGCCATGTCGAGCGAGCGCTTGCCGTCCTCGATCTCGTGGATCATGGCGATCAGGCGGGCGGCAAGCGGCGTCGGAACGCGCGATTCCCTGCCGATCTCGACGACCGGCATCACCTGCGCATCCACCTCGGTCTTGCGCTTGCGCACGGCGAGATCGCGCCAGATGCCGGAATGCGATTTTGCCGACCTGCGATTATGCGCCACCATGTCGTCGAACGACGTGCTGGTCTGCTCCGGTGAGGCCAGCGGCCCGAAGGCGGCCGGATCGAACCCGTCGAAGGCTTCCGGCCGGATGTTGTTGATAGCCGCCACCGTCGCCACTTCCAGCGCAAGCCGGCGCAGAACCGGGCGGGCGATCGGATTTTCGAGTACATCGGCAATGCTGTCGTTGGTGAGAGCCGTGCCGAACAGCAGCGCACCGTAAATGAGCTTGCCCCACAAGAAGCCCCAGATATTGTTGGTGATCAGGGCCTTCGGCTCGACATGCCGCATCAGTTGATAGATATCCTCGGCTCGATCGGTGAAACGCCCGTCGAGTTCACCGATCACCGCGGCGCCATGGCCGCTATACTGCACGACGCCCGGCTCCAGATAATCCGCCCCGAAATTGACGAAGCAGCCGATGACGCGATGTTCTCCGACGATGCGGGCAATCACTCGTTCGTTGAGCCCGTTCTGGGCCGAGACCACATATCCGTCGGCGGGGAGATGCTGGACGAGAGACCTTGCCGCCGCCTCCGTATGATGGGCTTTGACGCACAGGAAAGTCCGCTGATACGCGCCTTCCAGCTCTTCCGGCAGATACGCACTGGCCTGGACGGTATCTTCGAAGATCGGGCCGACGATCTTCAGTCCCTTCTCGTTGATCGCATCGACATGGTCCTTGACGTTGTCGACGAAGATCACATCCGCGCCGGCGCGGATGAAAGCCGCACCCAGCGTGCCGCCGATCGCGCCGGCGCCCCAGATCAGAATTGGCTGGCTCATGCCCAAGGTCCCTCTAAAAGCGCCCGCATTCCCGCGAGCGCGACATCCCACATTGCCTAACGCGCGCTCGTTGCAGTTTGCTTAAAACGACAGGACTGCAGCATGACGATATTCGATCACCGGCATGGCGGACACGCGCACTCCGAGGAGTAGACCACTACGGTCGTGCGGTCGAGTACAGGTCGGGATCGAGAAGCGTGGGGCGACGGCGACCGGGCTCGTGCCTCCGATCGCCGCTTTTCCGAATGGGATTTCAGCCAGCCTTTAAACCCGGCCCAAAGGCTTCGACCTATTCAGCGGGTCAGCGGATAGATGAGCTGGCCATCCTCCTCGCCTCTCGGGAAGGCGCCCTCGCGGCTGCGCTTTTCTGATTGCTGATAACCCTGCGGGCTAATGCCGATATAGCGCTTGAACATGCGGGAGAAGTAATAGGCGTCCGCATAGCCGGAAAGCTCGGCGGCGCGCTTCACCGTGCAGCCGCCGGCCATCAGGCCCATGGCCCGCTCCATCCGCTTGAATTCCTGGAACTTGTCTGGCGTCCAGCCGACGCGCTTGCGGAACTCCCGCTTGAAGTAATCCGGATTGTAGGGCACCGAACTGATCGTTCTTCCAACGATCTCCTCGCCCAGCGGATCGGCGGCGATCTGGCTCGCCGCCACCATGACCGAAAAGGACAGCGCATCCGGATTGTTGACGTTGCCGACCGACTGCTCCCTCCAGCCGATATGAGCCTGTTCGATGAATTCGATCAACAGGAACATGAAGAGGTGATGTTGAAGCAGCGTCGTCGAGTAGGGCGGCGAATTGTCGTGGTAATAACGCGTCAGCGGCTCCATCATCTCCCAGCGGGCGAGCGTGACGGCGTGCTTCAGGTTCATCTGGGCGATCAGGTCGAGCCGTCCGAAGAGGTCGAGCGTGAAATGCTGGGCGATGCCGGTATAGGCCTCCAGAGAGGTCGAATGGCCGGAAAACCACGTATTCGCAGGCAGGAGCATCGCCCTGCCCGGCGCCATGTCGATCGTCTCGCCCCCGACTTCATAACGTGCCGAGCCCGTCAGGCAGATGATCAGGTCATGCACGCTGTTCGATTTGTCCACCCCCCAGCTATGCGAATGCTGCATCCTTATGGTTGAACGCGTCAGCGTCAACGCCATAGCATTCATCGGAATCGCAGACAGAACGCTACCTTCGATTTTCTCCATCCTTTTCCCCGAATTCGTCGATTTGATCTGACTGGCAAAGTGAGAATATCAGCCCGGGAGCTGAGAACTCAACACGACTGAGACATTAATGGGAGGAAATGGCGCTTCAATTGCGGGAGCCTGATGGATCAGGTCTGTGCGCAAATCGAAGGGCCGGAAGTCGCGATGCACAATAAAGCAAGTGTCTCTTCGTTCAACATCGCCTCTATCTGCGGCGGCTCGCTCAACTGGGCGACGAAACTCGTGGGCGACCTTGCCTGTGACGGAACCGTCACCGCGTATGCCGGTCGGATGCACCGCCTGCCGGAAGCGCTGGCCAGACTGGGGCAGGCGGCATGAGCGGCGACAACAAGTTCCTTGGGCTCATCTATCTGTCGCCCTTCATCATCGGGCTCCTGGTTTTCACCGCCCTGCCCTTCCTCGCGTCGCTCTACCTGAGCTTCACCAACTACAACCTGATGAACGAGCCGGTCTTCACCGGCCTGCAGAACTATATCCGGCTGTTCACCAACGACCGGACGTTCCGCAAATCGCTGTGGGTGACGCTGATCTACGTGTTCACGACCGTGCCGCTGAAGCTCGTCTTCGCGCTCTTCATGGCGGTGATCCTCAATTACAAGCTGAAGTTCATCAACGTCTTCAGGACGGCCTATTACGTGCCGTCGATCCTCGGCGGCTCGATCGCCATTGCGGTTCTGTGGCGCTACATCTTCGCCGATGTCGGCCTCGTCAACATGGGCCTCGCCCTCATCGGTTTTGAGCCGGTCAACTGGTTCGGCGATCCGACCAATGCGCTGTTCACCATCACGCTCCTGCGCCTGTGGCAGTTCGGCTCGGCCATGGTGATCTTCTTGGCAGCCCTGCAGAGCATCGACAAGACGCTCTACGAGGCAGCCTCGATCGACGGCGCCGGCAAATGGACGAGCTTCGTCTACATCACCCTGCCGCTGATCACGCCTGTCATCTTCTTCAACCTGATCATGCAGATGGTCCAGGCCTTCCAGGAGTTCAACGGACCCTACATCATCACCCAAGGGGGGCCTTTGAAATCCACCTATCTCCTGCCGATCTACATCTATGACGAGGCCTTCAAGCGCTTCGACATGGGTTATGCCTCGGCCATCGCCTGGGTCCTGTTCCTGATCATCATGGCCCTCACCCTCATCGCCTTCTGGTCTTCGCGCCATTGGGTCTATTACGCCGGCGACAAGAGGAGCTGACCATGACCGATCACATCCTCTCCCAGAACACGCCCGCCGCCCGCGACATCGACATCGTCCGCAGCCGCGAAACGCGCCGCCACCGCTTCAATGCCGCCCTGCGTTACGCTCTACTGACCGCGGTCGGGCTGCTGATGCTTTATCCGCTGATCTGGCTGGTCGGTGCATCCTTCAAGACAAATTCGGAGATCTTCTCCAATCCCGGCTTCTGGCCGGAGAACCCGACACTCGACGGCTATATCAAGGGCTGGAAAACCTCGACGCCCTATTCCTTCGGCACGTTCTTCTTCAACACGATGTGGATCGTCATCCCGAAGGTGATCGGCACGGCGATTTCCTGCACGGCGGTCGCTTATGGCTTCGCCCGCTTCGATTTCCCGTTCAAGAAGGTGCTGTTTTCCGCGCTGATCGCGACGCTGCTCCTGCCGAACGTCGTCACCCGCATTCCGCAATACCTGATCTTCCGCGATCTCGGCTGGCTCGACAGCTACCTGCCGCTCTGGGTACCTTCGGCGCTTGCGGGCGACGCCTTCTTCGTCTTCATGCTGGTGCAGTTCCTGCGCGCCATACCACGCGACATGGAGGAGGCCGCCCGGGTCGACGGAGCCACCACCTGGCAGACGCTGATCTTCATCGTCGTACCGCTTCTGATGCCGGCGCTGATCTCGGTCTGCCTGTTCCAGTTCATGTGGACGATGAACGACTTCCTCGGCCCGCTGATCTACATCTCCTCGGTCGACAAATACCCGATCTCGCTGGCGCTGAAACTGTCGATCGACACGACCGAAGCCTTCGAATGGAACCGGGTCCTGGCCATGTCGGTCCTGTCGCTGGCACCGGCACTCGCGGTCTTCTTCCTCGCCCAGAAATATTTCATCGACGGCATCTCGTCCGGCGGGATCAAAGGATAGTCACATGGCGCGTCTTCAACTGAGAAACCTCGAAAAGGATTACGGTGAGTTTCGCGCCGTGCATGGCATCAATCTGGATGTCGATGACGGCGAGTTCATGGTGCTGGTCGGCCCGTCCGGCTGCGCCAAATCGACGACGCTCCGGATGATCGCCGGGCTGGAACGGGTGACCGGCGGCGAGATCCGCATCGGCGGCGAGTTGGTCAACGACAAGACGCCGGGCGACCGCGGGATTTCCATGGTGTTCCAGAACTACGCGCTCTATCCGCATATGAAGGTGCGCAAAAACCTCTCCTTCAGCATGCGGCTGAAGCGCCGCCCGGCCGCCGAGATCGAACAGGCCACCCAGCACGTCTCCAATCTTCTCGAGATCGACCCCTTGCTCGACCGGCTTCCCAAACAGCTCTCCGGCGGCCAGGCGCAGCGCGTCGCGGTCGGCCGGGCGCTGATCAAGAAACCGCAGGTCTTCCTGTTCGACGAGCCGCTCTCCAACCTCGACGCCAAGTTGCGGGCCTCGATGCGCGTGCGCATCACCGACCTGCACAAGCGGCTGAAGGCGGACGGCCAGCAGGCGACCGTCATCTACGTTACCCATGACCAGACCGAAGCCATGACCATGGGCGACCGCATCTGCGTCATGAGGGACGGCCACATCATGCAGGTCGCCGATCCGGTGACGCTCTACAGCCGTCCTGCCAATACATTCGTCGCGGGCTTCATCGGCAGCCCGGAAATGAATTTCCTCGACGGCACGTTCGAGGGAGAGAACAGCGTGCGGGCAGCGGAGCAGGTGATCGTGCTCGGCGACGAGTTCAGCAAGCGGATTTCCGGACGCAGCGAGCACGTCACGCTCGGCATCCGGCCGCAGCACCTGCACATCGTCGCGGCCGAAACACCCGGCACCATCAAGGGCAAGCTTACCCATATCGAGTTCATGGGCCACGAAGTCTACCTCTATGTCGACATCGGCCCGAAACGCCTCATCGCCGTGGTGCCGTCCGCGTCCTACGACCGCGGCGCGCTTCGCGACGACTGGGTCTGGCTGAGCCCGGACCCGAAGGGAGTGCATCTGTTCGACCGCCAGTCCGGGGAGAACATCAGCCTGGCGATTTGAAATTTCATTGTTCCAACTTGGGAGGAGCCAAAATGAGAACCATGTTCATGACGGCGGCTTTGTTTGCCGCCACCAGCCTTTCGGCCGCATTCGCCGCGGATCTGCGCATGTCCTGGTGGGGCAGCGACGACCGCCATGTCGCAACCCAGCAGGCCCTGAAGATCTGCGGCGCGAAATTCGGCCACACGATCGCGCCTGAATTCACCGGCTTCCAGGGCCATCAGGAAAAGATCGCCACGCAGCTCGCCGGACGCACCGAGGCCGACATCATGCAGGTGAACTGGCCCTGGCTGCCGCTGTTCACCAAGAACGGCGACGGCTTTGCGGACCTGAACCAGTACAAGGACATCATCGACCTCAGCCAGTGGTCGAAGCCGGATCTCGACAGCGGCACCGTCAAGGGGAAGCTAAACGGCATTTCCGTCTCCACGACTGGCCGCGTCTTCATGTTCAACAAGACGACCTACGACAAGGCCGGCATCCAGATCCCGAAAACCTGGGAAGAGCTGATCGCCGCAGCCCCGAAGATGAAGGAAAAGCTCGGCAAGGAGTATTATCCGTTCGAAGGTGCGGCTCTCGACGCCCGCCTGATGGTGATCCTGCGCACCACTCAGAAGACCGGCAAGGACCTGATCGACCCGGCCACCAACAAGGTCGCCTGGAGCGAAGCCGAACTCGCAGAAGGCCTGGAATTCTACAAGACACTGGTCGACAAGGGCGTCATCGAGAGCTGGAAACAGGTTGCCGCCGGCGGCAATACGCCGCTGCACGAAAACCAGAAATGGGCCAAGGGCCAGGTCGCCGGCACCTACCAGTGGGACAGCACCTACGGCAAGATCGCAACGCCGATGGAAAAGGGCCAGGAGCTCGTGCCCGTCAAGCTGTTGACGATCGAGGGCGCCAAGACTGACGGCGTCTACCGCAAGCCCTCCATGCTGTTTTCGATCTCCAGGAACAGCAAGGATCCAAAGGCCGCGGCCCAGGTGCTCAACTGCCTGCTCAACGACCCGGAAGCGGTCAAGATCATGGGGGCGACGCGCGGCATTCCGTCCAGCAAGGCGGCGCTCGATACGCTGACCAAGGAAGGCAAGATCAAGCCGGTGCAGCTGGAAGCCTACAAGCGGGTGATGGAGCCCTCGAGCCCCGGCGTCTCGCCGCTCAACGAGCATCCGCGCGTCACCGAAGTCTTCGACACCAATTTCGAAGCCTTCGCCTATGGCCAGCAATCCTCCAAGGAGGCCGCAACCGAGATCATCGCCGGCATCAACCAAGCGCTGACGGGGATCTGAGGACGTGACGGACGCCGCCATCGAACTCCTGATCACCGGCCCCCGCAGCGCGACCTTCCGCGTCGATGCCGAAAGGCATCTTCACACACGCGATGACGCGCTTGCCTGGCAGGTTCGGGAGTTCGGCGGCACGTTGGTCGCCGAGGGGACGACACGGACGGTCGTCTTCTCGGTCGCTTCCCTCGAGCCGGGCACAACCTACCTTTTCCAAGCAGGTGATGCCCGGCTCGAATTTATCACGCGGCGGGGAACCGCCCTGATCGACATCCGCGATTTCGGCGCGTCGACGGACGCACAGGACAACGCGCCGGCGATCCAGCGGGCCATCGCGGTGCTCGCTCCCGGAGGTACGCTGAGAATACCGGCCGGGCGCTGGCTGAGCGGTCCGATCTTCCTCAAGAGCGACATGACCCTGTTTCTCGAAGACGGCGCGGAGCTCGCGGCAATCGCCAACAGACACGATTTTCCCATCCTGCCGGCGCGCCATGCGGACGGTCGCATTCTCGGCACATGGGAAGGCGTGGCGGAGGCCTGCTACGCCAGCCTCATCAACGCGATCGACTGCCGCGACATACATCTTGCCGGCACCGGTATCATCGACGGTGGAGGTGACCGCGGCGACTGGTGGTCGTGGCCGAAGGAAACACGCCAGGGCGCCAGGCGCCCCCGCACCATCTTCCTGTCGGCATGCGAGGACATCACCCTTTCCGGCCTCACGATCCGCAATTCCCCGTCCTGGACTGTCCACCCGGTTTTCTGCAAACGGCTCATCGCTGCGGATCTCACGATAGAGAACGATCCGGACTCTCCGAATACCGACGGCTTCAACCCCGAAAGCAGCTCCGATATCCATCTTATCGGCCTGCACATCTCGGTCGGCGACGATTGTATTGCCCTCAAGGCCGGCAAACGCAGCCTTCTCGGTGCACCGGACCACCCGACCGAACATGTGCGGATCGAGAACTGCCTGATGGAGCGCGGCCATGGCGCGGTGGTCATCGGCAGCGAGATGAGCGCTGGCGTAAGCGACATCGCCATCCGAAACTGCCATTTCAAGGGAACGGATCGGGGGCTGCGCATCAAGACGCGCCGGGGACGCGGCGGCACGGTCGCCGGCATCCGCCTTGCCGACAGCCTGATGGAGGACGTTGCAACCCCGGTCGCCGTCAATTCCTTCTATTTCTGCGATGCCGACGGCCGGTCCGATTACGTCCAGTCCCGGTCGCCGCTGCCGGTCTCCCTGGAGACGCCGAGCATAAGCTCGATCACCGTCGAGAACGTCACCGTTTCCGGCGCTCGAACGGCAGCTGCCGTCTTCTACGGTCTGCCGGAAGCGGCGATCCGCGACATTGCCTTCGAAAACTACACCGTCTCCTTCGCGCCGGATGCCGAGGCCGAAGTGCCGGAAATGGCCTCTCTACTCCTGCCGCTCCGGCATGCCGGGATCGTTGCGGAAAACGCCGTTTTCAGCCGCCTGGCGCGGCTTTCTCCGGTTTCCATTCATCCAGCTCAAGACTGAAATCCAATGCTTCAGGACTATTTCGAGAATTACGCGCGCGATTATGAATATTACAAAGCCGGCGCCTGGTGTTACGAGGACGGTTGCCTCTATCGCGGCCTGATCACGCTTTACGAAGCGACCGGCGACCGCCTATGGCTGGATCATCTCATCCGGCTGGTGAGCGGCCAGATCGACGCGCAAGGCCGGCTTGTCGGCTACGCGATCGACGAATTCAACATCGACAACATCCTGCCCGGCCGGGCGCTCGTCTTTCTCCATCGGCTGACGGGCGAGAGCCGCTGGCTTGATGCCGCCGCACCGCTGGCGCGACAGCTCGAAACGCATCCGCGCACCGGCAGCAACGTCTATTGGCACAAGCTGCGTTACCCGCATCAGATCTGGCTGGACGGGCTTTACATGGCGCTGCCCTTCAAGGTGGAATACGCACAAGCGGTCTCAAAGCCCCAGGCCGTCGAGGAAGCGCTCCGGCAGTTCACGACGGCGCTCGACCTCACCTATGACCGGCAGGCGGATCTTTATCGCCACGGTTACGACGAGGCCCGGCAACAGGCTTGGGCGGATTCGGAAAGCGGCCTTTCGCCGGCCCATTGGGCAAGATCGATCGGTTGGCTGGCGATGGCCTTCGTGGACATCATCGAAAACCTGCCCGCCGGCACATCCAGACGGGAGCTGACCGAACGCGCCGCAGCGCTGGCGTCCCGGATCATTGCTCTTCGCACCGCGGATCACCGCTGGCTGCAGGTGATCGACCGGCCGGACGAGGCGCAGAACTATCCCGAAAGCTCGGCCACGGCGATGTTCTCCTACTTCCTTCAGAAGCTCGCGCGGCTCGGCGGCCCGGCGGCCGTTTCCGAGGCCGGTCGGGCCAGCCTTCAATCGCTGACCGGACAGGAGCTGCGGCGGGATGCGGATGGACGGCGGAGGCTTCACAACATCTGTTGCGTCGCAGGTCTCGGAGGCTTCAACGGCCGCTATCGCGACGGCACCGTCGGCTATTACCTCTCCGAGGAAATCCGCCCCGACGACATCAAGGGTGTCGGACCGCTGATGATGGCCTATGCGGAAACGCTGCTGGACACGCAATCGACGATGTCCCAGCCTGGGCGGCTGGGAGACCGGGTCGAGCTCAGCGCCGCCGTCAAACGATAGCAGCGCTCGGTAGTGTCTCAGACCGAACTTCTGCTATGGTCGGGAGGTGGGCTTCTCGCTCGTTGGGGGCCTTGACTTGAGGGGGGAGCGCTAGATGAGCACCGACGGGGACACTGTGCGGTCTTATGACACGGTCGCGGCGGAGTACGCTGCTGAAGCCGCAGCGATGCCCGAATGGGTCGCGACGGAGATCGATGCATTCGTGACCGAGCTGGGTGGCTCGGGGAGGGTGCTGGAGATCGGAAGCGGTGGAGGGCGAGATGCACTTGAGCTTGAGAAGCGGGGGATTAGCGTCCGGCGCACCGACATTTCGAAGGGTTTCGTCGAACTGCTTCGCGACAGTGGCTTCGAGGCCGACCTGCTGGACCCGCTGACCGAAGACCTGGCCGATCCGCAGCGTCCCGGCACGCCGTATGACGGGATCTGGGCCTGTGCCTGCCTGATTCACGTCGCGCGCGAAGATCTGCCCATAGTGCTTGGACGACTTGCCGAGGCGACCCGGACCGGTGGCCGGCTGCACGCCTCGGTCAGAGAGGGTGATGGCGAGGATGTGTCCACACACGGCAGCGCTGCAGCACCTCGGCGCTACGTCGAAATCTATTGGCGCGAGCCCGCCCTGCGATCCGCACTCACAGAGGCAGGCTGGATTGTCAGCGACGTACGTCGGTGCGTCGGAAGCCCCGATGATTGGTGGCTGAGCGTTCGGGCGGTTCGGGCGTGACGCACAGAGTTTTAGGTCCGGATGGACACCAGGCCGGGCAGACCGAACTTCCGGTTCGGGTCGAAAGCCGAAATTCAAACTGAGACACTACCCAGCGCGCTCGCGCCGAGAAACAGGAGAAAACAGACCATGACGATCGATGTCCGGACGCGCCATGCCGTTCACTACAACCAGTCGGAGCGTATGACGAGCGTGGACTTGCGCGAAAATTTCGTGATCGAAAATCTGTTTGTCGCGGGGACGCTGCAGGCCGTCTACACCCACTATGACCGCATGCTGGTGGCCGGTGTCACGCCGACACAGGAAGGCCTCGGCGTCGGCAGTGAATTGGCCAGACTCGTCGGCGCAGACTATCTGCTGGAGCGTCGCGAGCTAGGCCTCATCAATATCGGCGGACCCGGCCGCGTCATCGCCGACGGCAAAGCTTACGAGCTCCTGCCAATGGACGGACTCTATCTCGGCATGGGAACGAAGGAGATCTTCTTCGAGAGCGACGACCCGTCGGTGCCCGCGAAATTTTATATCAACAGTGCGCCGGCGCACGCCGCCTTACCCTCGCGGATCGTCAGCAGCACAGAAGCGATCGAGAACAATCTCGGCGACAGTGCCACGTCGAACAAGCGCAAGCTTTACCAGTATCTGCATCCGAAAGTGCTGCCGACCTGCCAGCTGCTGATGGGGCTGACCCGGCTGGAGACCGGCAGCGTCTGGAATACCATGCCGGCGCATCTGCATGACCGGCGGATGGAGGCCTATCTCTATTTCGAGATCCCGGAAAACGCCTTCGTCGTTCACCTGATGGGCCGGCCGGCGGCGACCAACCATCTGATCATCCGCAATGAACAGGCCGTGCTCTCGCCGCCCTGGTCGATCCATTGCGGCGCCGGCACCGGCGCCTACGCCTTCATCTGGAGCATGGCCGGAGACAACCAGTCCTTCACCGACATGGACATGGTGGATATGAAGAGCCTCAAATAGGCCCCTCGAAGTCCATTCGCCACCGGAGCAGCTATGCTCGGACTGGCGGCGGCGGGGATCGTCAGACGGGCACTATACGCGGTTCCTGCCGAAACACCGTGTGATCGCTTGGATGTGTCGGGTCCTTGCACGGGCTGGTGGAGCGGCGCTCGATGATCCTCGACGCGACCTGGACCCTGCGGGCGGGGGTTCCGGGCTGGCGCGGGGTCTCGATCCGCTCGAGCAGGAGCCGCAGGCCGACGGCTCCGCATTCCTGGCCTTCCATGCGCACCGTCGTCAGAGCCGGCGAGATCTGCTTTGCCGGCGAAAAGTCGCCAAAACCGACCACCGAGACATCATCGGGGATGCGATAGCCCTGGCCCAGGAGTTCGGAAACGACGGTGAGCGCCAAGCCGTCATGGGCGCAGAAGAAGGCGGTCGGCCGATCGCCTTTTTCCTTCAATGCGCGATAGGCTTCGGCAAAACCATTCTCCTCCTCGAACTGCACGACATGCAACGTGACATCCGGGTGACGTTCGGCAATTTCGCGGGCGCCATAAAAGCGCTCGCGGCGGCCACGATAACCGGGAGTGCCATAGATATAGGCGATGGAACGATGGCCGAGGTCTATCAGGTATTGGATCACGGCCTGCCCTGCCTCGTGATCTGTCCCGGAGACCTGATCGGCATCCTCGAGCGGATCGACCCAGCCGAACCGGATGATCGGTGTGCCGGTCGCCATCGCGGCGCGGATCGCCTCGCGGTCATGCGGTCCGACCAGCAGCAGCCCGGCGCAGGTGCGCGCCAGTTCTTCAAGCTGCCCTTGGCTGTGGGTCCATAACATCCTGAGAGCCATGCCGAGCCTGTGCGCCTCTGCCTGAACCCCGTTCTGGATCTGCATGTGCAGCTCGCTATTGACCGGGTCGAGGTCGTGAAACACGACCGCGATATCGCCCGGCGCGGTCTGGCTGGCAGGCCTGCTATAGCCGAGACGCAGGGCTGTTTCGCGGATCCGCTCGCGGGTTTCCTCGCTGACGCCGCTCTTGCCCGACAACGATCTGGACACCGCATATTTCGAAAGGCCAACCTCGCACGCGATGGTCTGTAAGGTAACCCGCCCCCTGTTTTTCATTCCAGCCCCTTCTGCAATCGCCGCGTGGCGACACTGCTGCACTGCAAAACGCAATTTTACCAAACAACACTACATAACACTTTACCTAACAGTATTCGAATGTAAACTTTTCGTTATCCACGCCCAAGGGAAACAATAGGTAACGGCGGGGGACTGTGTGGAGGAGACACTCATGATCAAGCTGAAACGTCGCGCGTTTCTGGCCGGGAGTTCGGCTGTTTTGATTTTGCCGGCCCTGCCGGCTTTAGCCCTCGACTACAAGGAAGCAGGTCTCTTGAAGGATAAGGTCGCAACTGGCGCCCTTCCCCCCGTCAAGGATCGGCTGCCCGCCAACCCGCTTGTCATCAAGCCGCTTGAAAGCGTTGGAAAATATGGGGGAGACTGGAAGCTGGCGCTGGTCGGCGGCGGTTCGCTCTCCATGCTCTTCCGCTACCAGGCCTATGAGCCGCTGCTGCGCTATACGCCGGATTGGTCGGGCGTGACGCTCAATGTCGCGGAATCCTTCGAAGGCAATGCGGATTCCACCGTCTACACCATCCGCCTGCGCAAAGGCATGAAATGGTCGGACGGGCACCCCTATACCACCGCCGACGTCAAGTTCTGGTATGATACCATCCTCACCGACAAGCGCGTCGCCGTCACCAGCCAGGGCCACTGGAAAACCGCCGGCAAGCCGGCCAAGCTTGAAGTGGTCGACGAGCAGACCTTCAAGGTGATCTTTGAAAAACCTAACGGTATGTTCCCGTTGCAGGTCGCATGGTCCAACTGGGATCATACCACCCGCTGCCCCAAGCATTATCTCGAGCAGTTCCATATCGATTACAATCCGAAGGCGGACGAGCTTGCCAAGCAGCGCGGTTTCCAGAGCTGGATCGCCGCGTTCCAGTCGGCCTCCGGTTTCCAGGACGACAATGCCTTCTTCCTCAATTCGTCGAAGAAGCCTTGCCTCAATGCCTGGTATTTCACGATCGCGCCGGGCGAAAACACCGAGCGGGTGGTGGCCGAACGCAACCCCTATTATTGGAAGGTCGATACCGCGGGCAACCAGCTGCCCTATATGGACCGCATCGTCTACCAGATGGTCGCCGATCCGCAGGTGCTGCTCTTGAAATGCATGCAGGGCGAAATCGACCTGATGGACCAGTACATCGCAACGCCCAACAACAAGTCGGTTCTCTACGACGCGCGCAAGCAGGGCGACTACGATTTCTACACGCTGACCTCGACCGAGGCCAACGTCATGAACTTCATCTTCAACCTGAACCACGCCGACGAAACGAAGCGAAAGCTGTTCCGCAACAAGACGTTCCGCGCAGCTCTTTCGACGGCGCTCGATCGTCAGACGCTGATCGACGCGGTGCTCGTCGGCCAGGGCGCGCCCGCCCAACCGTCGATCAAGGAAGGCGATCCCCTCTATAACGAGGTGCTTGCCAAGCAGTTCACCGAATACAGCGTCGACAAGGCGAATGCTATGCTCGACGAGCTGGTCCCGAAGCGCGACAGCCAGAATTTCCGTCTCGACGAGAAGGGCCGCCGGCTGACGATCATCTTCGAGATCGACCAGGCCCGCCCGATCTTCCTGGATCTCTTCCAGCTGGCAATCCCGATGTTCCAGGCGGTCGGCATCGATGCGCAGATGCGCACCATGGACCGCTCCCTCTGGGAAACACGCGTTCGCCAAGGCCGCGACTTCGATGCCACCGCGCACCAGTTCGGCGCCAATGGCGGCGTCGCGGCGATGCTCGATCCGCGCTACTACGTGCCGACCGACAGCAATGCGATGTATGCCCCGGCCTGGCAGCTCTGGTATCTCGATCCCAAGAACGCCAATGCCGAGGAGCCGCCTGAGGATACCAAGAAGCTGCTTGCGCTCTACGACAAGCTGAAGGCGACCTCGGATCAGGCAGGCCAGCGCGAGATCATGAAGCAGATCCTGCAGGGGGCCGCGGAAACCTTCTATGTCTTCGGCATTTCGCAGCCGCCGGACGGCTACGGCATCGTCAAGAACAACATGAGGAACATCACCAAGACCATGCCGAACTCGTTCGGCTGGCCGACGCCTGCCCCGACCATGCCGGAGCAGTTCTACAAGGTCTGAAGGCCTCGCAAATTCCGATGTTTTCCGGGCGCCGGTCTCACCCGGCCGGCGCCGAGGGCACCCCTTTTCCGATGATTGGATGCTATCATGCTCGAGGCGAGACGACAGAACACCGACACCTTGCGGACCCCCGACTGGTTCAGGACCGCGACGCGCTGGACGCAGCTGACCTTCGTCGAGGATGATCCGGACAAATACGATCCGGCCTTCTGGATCGACGTCTTCAAACGCACGAAATCCAACGCCGTCTGCCTCAGTGCAGGTGGTTACATCGCCTACTATCCAAGCAAGGTTCCCTACCACTACGTCAGCCAATATCTAGGCGACAAGGATATTTTTGGCGCGCTGGTCGATGCAGCCCGTAAGCTCGACATGCATGTCATGGCCCGCGTCGATCCCCATGCCATCCATGACGATGCGGCCAAGGCCCATCCGGAATGGGTGATGATCAATGCCGACGGCAGCCCACGCCGTCACTGGGCCTATCCGGATGTCTGGGTCGCCAATGCCTATGGCGACTACAACTCGGTGTTCATGCCGGAGGTGGTGAAGGAGATCGTCCGCGAATACGATATCGACGCGATCTTCGCCAATCGCTGGCAGGGCCACGGCGTCGACTACAGTGAGGACAGCGCCCGCCGTTTCAAGGACATGTCCGGCCATGCCCTGCCCAAGAGTGCGGACGCCGAAGACCCCGCCTGGCAGGCCTGGCTGCAATGGCGCCGCCGCGTGCTGACCGACGTGATCGCCCAGTGGGACGACGCCGTCAAAGCGATCCGGCCGCATGCAAGCTTCATCCCGAATATGAGCGGCGCGTCGCTGATGGAATTCGACCTCTCGGTCATCACCAAACACTGCCCCTTCCTCGTCGTCGACCACCAGGGCCGCAAGGGGCTGGAGCTCGGATGGTCGGCGGGGCGCAACGGCAAGCGCATCCGCGCCACCTTTGCCGATCGTCCGGTGGTACTGATCACCTCGATCGGCCCGGAGGAGGAATACCGCTGGAAGGATGCGGTGACCTCGGGCGAGGAGATGCAGCTCTGGATCAACAACGGCACGGCCCACGGGCTTTTCGCCTGGTTCACGAAATTCAACGGCGTGGTGCCCGACAAGCGCTGGGTGGATCCCGTTGCTGAGGCCTTCGTGCTGCAATCGGCCGTCGAGCCGGTCATCGAAAGCATGAAGCCAACGGCTGATATCGCCGTGATCGACCCATCGACGACCTTGCGCCACTGGGCGCCGGAGGAACGCCATGCCGCGGAAAAACACGACCTCGGCGTCTACCACGCCCTGGTCGAGGCCCGCCTGCCCTTCGAGCTTCTCTCCGATCAGGTGTTGACCGAGGACAATCTCGACCGTTTCAAAGTCATCATCCTTGCCAATGCCTCCTGCCTTTCGGATGCGCAGAACGAGGCGATCCGCGCCTATGTGGCGCGCGGCGGCAGCATCGTCGCCTCCTACGAGACCTCGCTTCGCGACGAATTCGGCAAGACGCGGCCCGAATTCGGCCTCTCGGACGTGCTCGGGGCGAAATTCGTCTCTGGCCCGCGCGGTATCGTCAAGAACACCTATGTGGCGCTGTCCGGCGACCACCCGGTCAACAAGGGTTTTGATGGCGCCGAGCGGATTATGGGCGGCACAAGGCTGATCCATGTCGAACCGGCGGCAGGTGCCGAGACGCCGTTCCTCTACGTGCCCGACTTCCCGGACCTGCCGATGGAAGAAGTCTATCCGCGTAAAGACCCGGAAGGGGCGGCGGTTATCGCCCGCGAAACAGGCACGGGTGGCCGCACGGTCTACATCCCCTGGAATATCGGCGAAATCTTCTGGGAGGTCTTTGCAGTCGACCACGGCCGGCTGCTGTCCAATGCCGTCCATTGGGCGCTCGGCAAAACCCCGCGGGTCACCGTGAAAGGCCCGGGCGTCATCGACCTCGCGCTCAGGGAAAACGCCGAGGGTATCGCCCTCAGCCTCTTCAACCTCACGAACCCGATGATGATGAAAGGCCCGATACGCGAAAATTATCCGCTGGCGGCCCAGACCGTTTCAGTGGAAGTTCCAAACGGCAAGTCAGTGGCGAAAGCCTGGCTGGTGGTTGCAGACCGGGCAGCAAGCTTCAGCGTGAAGGACGGACGCGCGGAAGTGGAGGTGCCGGGAATAGAGCGGCTGGAAGTGCTGCATCTCACCTGGAAATAGGGTGGGAGACTGAAATGCATGAGCGTTTCCGGCCTGGAGGGGCCGGGAGCGGAAGGAGATCCGAAGGTGGCGCCTGCGCGGCGCTTTCAACGGGAGGAGAACTATTCCGATGCTTGGCTATATCTTCAAGCGCGTGCTCTACATGATCCCGACCCTGTTCGGCATGTCGCTGATATCGTTCCTGATCATCCAGCTGCCGCCGGGTGACTACCTGACGTCGATGATCGCCACGATGAGCGACAGCGGCCAGGCCGTCGATCCGGCCCAGATCGAGCGGCTGAAGGAAATCTACGGCTTCGACGATCCCTTCTACATCCAGTACCTCAAATGGATCTGGGGCATCGTCAGCCGCGGCGACTTCGGTCATTCGTTCGAATGGAACCAGCCCGTCTCCGGCCTGATCTGGGGCCGGATGGGTTCGACGCTGGTCATCTCGCTCTTAAGCCTCCTGTTCGTATGGATCGTCGCGCTGCCGATCGGCATCTATTCCGCCGTCCGTCGCCATTCGATCAGCGACCACGTCTTCACCTTTTTCGGCTTCATCGGTCTTGCCGTGCCGAACTTCATCCTGGCGCTGGTGCTGATGTATTTCGCCTACCGCTATCTCGGCCAGAGCGTCGGCGGCCTCAATTCTCCCGAATATGCCGAAGCCCCCTGGAGCCTTACCAAGGTCGGCGATTTCCTCGCCCATCTGTGGATCCCGATCATCATCATCGGGGCCTCGGGAACGGCGGCGCTGATCCGCGTCCTGCGCGCCAACCTGACCGACGAACTGCACAAGCCCTATGTGATCACCGCCCGCGCCAAGGGCCTGCCGGAATACAAGGTCATTCTCAAATACCCGGTGCGCATCGCCCTCAACCCATTCGTCTCGGCGATCGGCTGGGTGCTGCCGCATCTGGTGTCCGGCGTGACGATCACCGCCATCGTGCTCAACCTGCCAACCGCCGGCCCGCTGCTGTTCAGGGCGCTGGTGTCGCAGGACATGTATCTCGCCGGCAGTTTCATCCTGCTTTTGAGTGCCCTCACCCTTGTCGGCATGCTGCTCTCGGATCTGCTGCTCGCACTGCTCGATCCGCGCATCCGGTTCAATTGAGGGAGGCGGCATGAGCACGCACGAAACATTCGGAACCTATTCCGGCCCCGCCTACACCGTCGCCGACGGCCCCTCGATCAGTCCGTTGAAGGCGGGCAAGACCGTTTCGACCGCAACCGTCGGCCCGTGGAGGCTGATCGCCGGCAAGCTGGTCCGCCAGAAGGTGGCGATGTTCGCCGGCGCGGTCATCCTCATCCTCTATCTGATCGGCCTGTTTGCCGAATTCCTGGCGCCCAGCCTGCCTTCGACGTCGCGGCCGCAATATACCTATGCGCCACCGCAGGGCTTGAGCTTCTTCATCACCAAGCCGGACGGCAGTTCCGAGTTCAATTTCCATGTGAAGGGCTACAAGGTTGAGATCGAAAAGGTGGCGCTGCGGCGCACCTTCGTTGTCGATGAAGCCAAGGTCGTGCCGGTCGGCCTGTTCGTCAAAGGCGCCCGCTACGAACTCTGGGGCCTGATCCCGATGGACCGCCACCTGATCGGCCCGCTCAATCCGAACGACCCGATGTATCTGCTCGGCGCCGACCGCCTCGGCCGCGACGTCTTCTCGCGGCTGGTCTACGGCACGCGGATTTCCATGTCGATCGGCCTCGTCGGCGTCGTCATGTCGCTCGTCCTCGGCGTCGTGCTCGGCTCGATTTCGGGTTTTTACGGCGGCTGGGTCGATACGGTGATCCAGCGCATGATCGAGGTGGTCAGCGCCATGCCGACCATCCCGCTGTGGCTCGGCCTTGCGGCGGCGATCCCGCTCACATGGTCTCCGGTCAACGTCTATTTCGTGATCACCATCATCGTCTCGCTGCTCGGCTGGACCAGCCTTGCGCGCGAGGTGCGCGGCCGCTTCCTGGCGCTACGAAGTGAGGATTTCGTCACCGCCGCGGTGCTCGACGGATCGAGCGAGAAGCGGCTGATCTTCCGCCATATCCTGCCGTCGCTGACGAGCCATATTCTCGCTGTCGTGACGCTCGCCGTGCCAACCATGATCGTTGCCGAAACCTCGCTTTCCTTCCTCGGCATCGGCCTGAAACCACCGGTCGTCAGCTGGGGCGTTCTGCTGCAGGACGCCCAGAACATCCGCACGGTGGCAACCGCGCCATGGCTGCTGATCTGGCCTTCGCTCGCGGTGATCGTCGCCGTGCTGTCCTTCAATTTCTTCGGCGACGGCCTTCGCGATGCCGCCGACCCCTATGACAATTGAGGAGGAAATCATGACCGATCCCGCCCAAGACACCGTCCTCTCCGTCGACGACCTTTCGATCGATTTCCGGTTGAGGACCCATATCCTGCATGCCGTCGAGAATGTCAGCTTCGACCTGAAGCGCGGCCAGACGCTTTGCCTCGTCGGCGAGAGCGGCTCGGGCAAAAGCGTCACCGCCCGCTCGCTGCTGCAGATCGTCGATAGGCCGGGCAGCATCGTCGGCGGGCGCATCCTTTTGCGAAACGCCAGCGAGGTCACCGACATCGCCAGGCTCGATCCGGATGGCCAGGCCATGCGCGCCATTCGCGGCCGCCGTATCGGCCTGATCTTCCAGGAACCGATGAGCTCGCTGTCGCCGGTCCACACCATCGGCTCGCAGATCATCGAAGCTGTGCGCTTGCACAGCGATCTCGACAAGCGCGCGGCGCGGGCGAAAACGGTCGAACTGCTGCGCCAGGTGGAAATCCCCAATCCCGATCAGATGGCCGACCGCTACACGTTCGAATTTTCCGGCGGCATGCGGCAGCGGGCGATGATTGCCATGGCGCTTGCCGGCAATCCCGACATCCTCATCGCCGACGAACCGACGACGGCGCTCGACGTCACCACCCAGGCCGAGATCCTCGACCTGATCAAACGGCTGCAGGTGGAGCGCGGCATGGCGATGCTGCTGATCACCCACGACATGGGCATCGTCGCCGAAGTGGCGGACGACGTCGCCGTCATGCGCTTCGGCCACATCGTCGAGCGTGGTCCGGTCGATGCGATCTATCACGACGCCCAGCATCCTTATACCCGGCAGCTTCTCGCCTCGACGGTGAAGCTCACCCGCCATGTCGAAGGCCGGCTACCTGCGATGGCCGCCTCATCGCACCCGCCGCAGCCGATCCTTTCGGTCCGCAATCTCGGCAAGACCTTCGGCTGGCACGGCAAGACCAGTTCGCTGCGCGCCGTCGACGACGCCAACTTCGATCTCTATCCCGGAGAAAACCTCGGCATCGTCGGAGAAAGCGGCTCGGGCAAGACGACGCTCGGCCGGCTGATCCTGCGCACCGTCGAGCCGACGACGGGCAGCGTGGTCTACCGCAACAAGGATGGCCGCGAGGTCGAGGTCACCAGCCTGACCAAGAAGGAGCTTCGTGGCTTCCACCGGGAAGTCCGCCTCGTCTTCCAGGATCCGTTTGCCTCGCTCAACCCGCGCATGACGGTCAAGGAAGTGATCGGCGACCCGCTGATCATCAACGGTCTCGCCAAGGGCAAGGCGCTCGAGGAACGCGTCGCCGAACTGATGCGTCTCGTCGGGCTCGATCCGATGGGCATGGAACGTTATCCGCATGCCTTCTCCGGCGGCCAGCGGCAGCGCATCGGCATTGCCCGGGCGCTGGCGCTCGATCCGCGCATCATCATCGCCGACGAGGCGACCTCGGCGCTCGACGTATCGATCCGCAGCCAGATCCTCGATCTGCTGCTCGATATCCGCCAGCGGCTGAACCTCAGTTTCATCTTCATCTCGCACGACATTTCGGTGGTGCGCTATTTCTGCGATCGCGTCGCCGTCATGCATCGCGGCAAGATCGTCGAACTCGGCGAGGCCGAGCAGATCTGCACCGCCCCGCAGGAGGCCTATACCAAGAGCCTGATTTCCGCCGTTCCCAATCCCGACCCCCGCGACAAGCGCATGCTGCACCGGCACCGCTTTATCGCACCCGTACTCTGAGGACAGTGTCAGTGCCGAAATTCTCCGCCAATCTCTCCTTCCTCTACCAGAATCTGCCCTTCCTCGATCGCTTCGCCGCCGCTGCGAAAGATGGTTTCGGCGGGCTCGAATATCTTGGCCCCTACGCCGAACCGAAGGAGAAGGTCGCTGATGCACTGAAAGCAAGCGGCCTCGTCCAGGCGCTCTTCAACGTGCCCTCGGGCGACTGGGCCGGCGGCGAGCGGGGCATTGCCTGTCTGCCGGACCGCATCGAGGAATTCCGAGACGGTGTCGCTCTGGCGCTCGACTATGCGAAGGCGCTCGGCTGCAAACAGGTCAATGTCATCTCCGGCCTCGTGGCGAAGGGCGCCGACGCCGACGCCGACGCTCTGGAAAAGGTACTGGTCGACAACCTGAAATACGCCGCACCGCGTTGTGCCGATGCTGGCGTCAGGCTGCTGATCGAGCCGATAAATCTGCGCGACATTCCGGGCTTCTTCCTGTCGACGACCGATCACGCGGAACGCATCCTCGACAAGGTGGGCTCCGACAATCTCTACATCCAGTACGACTTCTACCATATGCAGATCATGCAGGGCGATCTGATCCCGACCTTCGCCCGCCTGAAGGACAGGATCGCCCATGTGCAGATCGCCGACAATCCCGGCCGCAACGAGCCGGGTACCGGCGAGATCAACTACGATTTCATACTCTGCGAACTCGACCGCCTCGGCTACGACGGCTGGGTTGGCTGCGAATACCGGCCGAAGGCCGGCACCAGCGAAGGCCTTGGCTGGATGAAGCCCTATCTCGCCGGAGGGCCACGCTAAGATCAACGCTTTTCAGGACTAACCGGACGCCATCTTCGCCGCTTCCAGACCGGAGCCCTTCCCCGGAGGGCGGAGCCATGTCCGAACATCGATGAAGAAGGACAGGACCATGCTCAAAAACGATATCCAATTCCCCTACGGCGCCGTCTATTTCCGCAAGTCCAATCCGCCCCGCGAAGACTGGGAGCGCGATTATACGACGGCGGGCGAAGACGGCCTCAACATCTTCCGCCACTGGTTCATGTGGAGTGCGATCGAAACCTCGCCCGGCGTCTACGACTGGGAGGAATACGACCGGCAGATGGACCTTGCAGCCAAGAACGGCATCAAGACGGTCATCGCCGAGCTCATTCATGCCGTGCCCGACTGGGCGGTCCGCAAATATGCCGATGCGCTGCAGGTCAATGCCGACGGCACCAGGCTCGGCTCCTATATGGGCGTGTCGGCGGCGACTGGCGGCTTCTCAAACAATGGCGGCGGCGCTGGCGCACTGACGCTGAACTGCCCCGAGGTGAAGGAAGCGGCCGGCAAGTTCCTCACCGCGCTCGCCACCCGCTACAAGGATCATCCGGCGATCTACGGCTACGACGTCTGGAACGAGTGCAATTATTCCGCAGATGTCGATTACAGCAGCTACGCCAAAGCGGCTTTTAGAAAGTGGCTGGAGAAGAAATACGGCACGTTGAAAGTGCTCGCCAAGGCCTGGCATCGCTACAGCTATGCCGAATGGGAGGATGTGGAGCCGCCGGTTCACATGGCGCCCTATCCGGAATGCATCGACTGGCTGCAGTTCAAGCGCGACAATTTCTACGACCAGATGCAATGGCGCATCGACACGATCCGCGCCGTCGATCCGAACAACACCATCGCCGCCCACGGCATATCCGGCGCGATCCCCAACATGGCGGCGAACGGCTGCGACGACTGGCTGGCGGCCTCCAAGGTCGAGATTTACGGTTTCACCTGGATCCAGGCCCGCAAGGGGTCGGAAGCCTGGAAGAACTGGTACGGCGTCGACATCAACCGCGCCGCCGCTCGTGGAAAACCCTTCTGGCACGCCGAGCGCCAGGGCGGGCCGCTCTGGCTGCAGCCGCAGGTGATCGGCCGTGACAAGGAAGACGGCCGCGTCGCCGAGCCGGAAGATATCCGCTTGTGGAGCATGACCTCGTTTGCGGGGGGTGCCCGCGGCGTGCTGAACCTGCGCTGGCGGCCGCTGCTCGACGGCCCGCTCTTCGGTGCCTTCGGCGCCTATGGCATGGACGGCGCCCGCACGCCACTCTCGAAGCTGCAGAGCGACATGGCGAAATGGGCGAACGACCCGGCGCAGGCCGCCCTCTGGGAGGCAAAACCGGTGCGCGGCGAAATCGGCATCCTCGTCGTTCCGGAGACTCAGGAATGGGATTACCTGCTGAACTACGACCGCAAGGAAAAGCCCTATCCGGAAGCCATGTGGGGCGCCTATCGCGCCTTCCTCGAAAACGGCGTCCAACCGGACTGGGTCCATATCGACGATATCGACGCCTATGACCGCCTCTATTTCCCCTATCCGATCATGTTCACCGCCGAGCAGGCAAAACGCCTCACCGCCTGGGTGGAAAACGGCGGCACGCTGATCGCCGAGGCCTGCCCCGGTTATTTCGGCGACCGCGGCCATGTCGGCCAGGTGCAGCCGAACATGGGCCTCGACAAGGTTTTTGGCGCCCGCGAGGATCAGGTGGAGTTCATGCCGGATATCGGCGACCGCATCCATTTCAAGCTGGACGGAGCGGCAGTCGATGGCGGCGGTTTCCTGCAATCCTATGTGCTGGCCGGCGGCACCGCTCGCGGCAATTTCGACGACGGGCGTCTTGCCGTGGTCGAAAACACCTACGGCAAGGGCCGCACGCTGCTGATCGGCACCAATCCGTCGGTCGCCTATTACAAGTCGCGGGGCAAGGCGAACGGTGCCTTCTTCGCCGAATTGCTGCGCTGGAGCGGCTGCACGCCCCATGCGGCCCTGTCAAACAGGGCGCTGTTCGCGCGTATCCACCGGAGCGAAAAAGGCAGCTTCCTCTGGCTCGTCAATCCGACACGCTCGGCGCAGGTGACCGAGGTGAAACTGGCCGAAGGCCATGGACGGCTCGCCGCCGGCAAGGCGGTCTGGCCGGTCGGAAACGCTCATGACGGCGGCAAGATCGAGGTGCCCGCCCGTGACGTCCTGATCCTGCCGCTCGAATGACGCCGGTCCGCCCTCAGGTATCGATGTCCGAGGGCGGCATGATTCGGACCGCTCCCTTCCCAGCCTCATGGACGCGCCCAAGCGCTTGCGGTAATGGCAAAGGCAGGAAGATAGTCGGAGAAAAGAATGCCTGAGCGGGATGCCATCGTCGTCGGCGCAGGGTTTACGGGCCTGAGCGCCGCGCTGGAGCTTGTCGATGCGGGGCTCGACGTGCTGCTGCTCGAGGCGCGCGATCGGGTCGGCGGTAAGGTCGAATCCGAGACGCTGCCGGACGGTACCCGGGTCGATACCGGCGGGCAGTTCTTCTGCCGCGACATGAGCGAGCTGATGGCCGTCATCGAGGAAAACGGCAAGACGCCGGTCATGACCCACTATGATGGCGAGGCCATCTACCGGCCGCCGGTCCCGCCGCAGCAGGGTTTTGCGCGCTGGCGGGGGGTCGATGCGCTCCGCGACCGGATGATCGCCACCGATCCGGACGACCCGGAGCTCGCGAAACTGACGGTCGCCGACTGGGTGGCCCGGCAGGACGACGTGGCCCCCGACGTGAGGAAAAGTTTCCTGCGGCTGATCAAGGGCCTCTGGTGCCGCGCGCCGGAGGAAGTCGCCTTCACCTGGCTCGCCTCTAACGATCGGCGCATCACCAATACCTATTCGGAAATGGAAATGTTCCTGCCCGGCACGCTGCATGCGCTGGCCGACCAGCTGGCGGCCCGGCTCGGCGACCGGCTGCGCCTTGGCACGCCGGTGACGGGGATCGAATATTCTGACGCCAGCGTCACCGTCATCGCCGGCGACGAGCGTTTCTCGGCGAAACGCCTTATCCTGGCGCTGCCGCCGGTGATGATCCGCCGGCTTCCGTTTTCGCCAGCCCTTGCGCAGCCGCTACAGAAGGCGCTTTCCGCTTGGGCGCCCGGCCTGTCGATCAAGCTGCAGGTCAGTTACGACAAGCCGTTCTGGCGCGAACGGGGGCTTTCCGGCGCCGTCATGTGGCACGAACCCCAGGGCCTCTATGCCTGCGATGCCAGCCACGACGATTATGCCGGCCTCATCGTTTTCGTCGGCGGGCCGGAAGCGCAGCAATGGCATGGGCGACCGCGCGAGGAACTCATCGCTTTCATCCGCGAACAGCTGACCGCGGCCTTCGGCCCCGAAGGCGGCAATCCGCGCGACATCCACGTGCGCGACTGGGTCGACGATCCCTGGAGCGGCGGCGCCTATAGCGATGTCATCATCGATCTCGACGCCCGTTATGCGGAAGACATCATCAACGAAGGCGTGCCCCCTGTCCATTTCGCATCGTCGGAACTGTCCCCGTCCTATCCCGGCTATGTCGATGGCGCGATCGTCGCGGGCAGACTGGCGGCAGCGCGGATCGTCGCTGCCATGCTGCACGGCCAGTCCAAGGCCGGCGGCGACTGAGGCTTCGATCCGACCAAACTGCACCACATCCGTTCTGTCACCCTGAGGGCTTTCCTGTCGACAACACGTGTGCAATTGTCCTGACGCATTGGCTTGCGACGCAGAACGGTGAACGATGGCGACGAACGAACCTGCAGAAACCGATATCCCCCGCACCCGCGGCTCCGGGACGCAGAGCGTCTATACGATCCTGCGCCGGGAAATCCTCGCCATGGCCTTGGCCCCCGGCAGCCCGTTGGACGAAGTCCGGCTGTCCGAGCGTTTCGGCATGTCGCGCACGCCGATCCGCGAAGCATTGTTGCGGCTTTCTGCCGATGGTCTCGTCACCACGCTGCCGAACCGCAACACCATCGTCGCGACGATCGATTTCGCCTCTCTGCCTCCTTATTTCGATGCGCTGATGCTGATGTACCGCGTCACTACCCGCGGTGCCGCCATGCGCGCGACGCCGCCGGCGATGGGCGAAATCCGCAAGCGGCAGGCGGAGTTCGCTGCAGCGGTTGCCGCCCACGACGCCTTCGCGATGATCGAGGCGAACCGGGAATTTCACGTGGCGATCGCCGAACTTGCCGGCAATTCCTATTACACCACCTTCTTCGCCCGACTGCTCGACGAAGGGCGCCGCATCCTGCGCCTCTATTATCGTACCTTCGATGATCGGCTGCCGCGCCAGTATGTCGACGAACACGAGGAGATGATCGCCGCCATCGAAGCGCGCGACGTCGAGCGTTCCGATAGGCTCGCCATCAAGCATGCGGAACAGATCGTCCGGCAGATCCAGGATTATATCGCCCGCGATCTCGGCCAACCGATCGATCTTGCCGCATCCTGATCCCCCTTCCGCATCCGCTTCACAGGACCAGAAATCATGAACTCCTCTTCGGTCGACGCCGTCGTCATCGGCTCGGGCATAATAGGCGCGATGTCGGCGCATTACCTGCTGGAAGACGGCCGCTCGGTGCTGATGATCGAGCGCGGCGAAGTGGCCCGCGGTGCGAGCAGCGGCAATGCCGGCATTCTCGCCTTTCCGGAAATCATTCCGATCGCCGCACCCGGCATGATGTGGAAGGCGCCGAAATGGCTGCTCGATCCGCTCGGTCCCCTCAGCCTGCCGCCGTCCTACGCACTCAACATGGTGCCGTGGCTGTGGCGCCTCTGGCGGGCCAGCGCCCGGCCTGCCTATGAGCGTACCGTCGGCGTACATGCCAGGATGATGCCGATGGCGCGCAACGAAATGCTGCGGACCGTCGAACGCGCCGGCCTTCGGGCAATGGTGAAGCAGACCGGCACGCTCGACCTCTACGACAGCGAGGCAAGCCTCAATGCCGCTGGTGACGACTGGCAAGCGAAACGCAAGGCCGGTTTCGAGTTCCAGAAGGTCGGCCGCGACGAGATCGACTCCCTGCAGCCGGGCCTTGCGCCGCAGTTTCGGCACGGCATCTTCACCCCTTCCGGCCTGCAGGTTTCCGACCCGCTGGAATTCACCCAGGCCCTTTTCAGCAACGCCATGTACCGTGGCGCATCGCTCAGGATCGGTGACGTCATCCGCATCGAGCCCATAAACGATGGCGCCAGGGTCATTCTGGCGGATGGCGCCATCTTCGATGCGAAAACCGTCGTGCTGGCCGGCGGCGCCTGGTCGAAGAAGATTGTAACCGGCCTCGGCGATCATGCCCCGCTCGAAACCGAGCGCGGCTATAATACGACGCTGCCGCAAGGGGCCTTCCCGCTGCATCGCCAGCTTTATTTCAACGACCACGGCTTCGTGGTAACGCCGCTTTCCTCCGGCATCCGCGTCGGCGGCGCGGTCGAGCTCGGCGGGCTGACACTGGCGCCGAACTATAAGCGCTCGGAGGCGATGCTGAAAAAGGCGAAAAGCTTCCTGCCCGACCTGAAGACCGATGGTGGCCGCCAGTGGATGGGTTTTCGTCCCTCCATGCCGGACTGCCTGCCGGTGATCAGTGCTTCGACCGCGACGCCGGCGATCATCTATGCCTTCGGCCACGGGCATCTCGGGCTGACGCAATCAGCTGTGACCGGCCGGTTGGTCGCCGATATCGCGGCGCGCCGAAAGCCTGCCCTCGATATCGAACCTTACAGCATCAGCCGGTTTCGCTAACATTGGCGAGGGCGGAATGCAGGTCGGCTGCGCGTGCCAAATATCCCTGTCGACAAACTGACTACAACAGAATATAACCGGAGCGAAATCGAAAGGAAGCGGACATGGCCTGGTCTCACCCCGTCCCGAAGATCACCGACGACGAGCGGCGGCAGCGTCTTGCCCGGCTTCAGGCGTCGCTGGACGAAAAGGGGCTGGGCGGCATCCTGCTCGGCGCCAGCGAAAGCCTGCGTTATTTCACCGGCCTCGTCTGGCACCAGAGCGAACGCCTGCTCGGCGCGCTGGTGACGCCGAAATCGGTGACCTATATCGTGCCGGGGTTCGAGCGGAGCCGGGTTGAAAGCTTATCCCATCTGCCGGGCGAGATCGTCGTCTGGCAGGAGGATGAAGCGAGCGCCGCGTTGGTCGCCGCACTTCTGCCTTCCAATGTGAAAGTCGCCCTCGACGACGCGCTGCCGCTATTCGTCTACCACCAGCTCGCCGCCGTTTTCGGCACTGAGCGGCTCACCGATGGCGGACGGCTGATCCGCGATCTCAGGCTCCTGAAATCGAAGGCCGAGATCGATCTCATCCAGCATGCGATGAACCTGACGCTGGAAGTGCATCGCCGAGCGCATGCCTTCATCAAGCCGGGCGTGCTTGCCTCGGACGTGGTCCGCCATATCGACGAACAGCATCGCGCCCTCGGTGCCACAGGCGGTTCGAGTTTCTGCATCGTCTCCTTCGGGGTTGCGACCTCCCTTCCCCACGGCGCCGACGGCGAGCAGGCCTATGCGCCTGGCGACGTGGTCCTGGTCGATACCGGCTGCCGGCTCGACGGTTATTATTCCGATCTCACCCGTACCTATGTGATGGAAGAGCCTACTACGGAATTCGCAGCCGCCTGGGCGATCGAGCGCGAGGCGGAACAGGCCGTCTTCGAGGCCGCCCGCCTCGGCGCCACCTGCGGCAGTCTCGACGATGCGGCCCGCAAGGTGCTGGCGAAACACGGCCTCGGCCCAGACTACATCCTCCCCGGTCTGCCGCATCGCGCCGGCCACGGCCTAGGCCTCGAGATCCACGAGGAGCCCTATATCGTGCGCGGCAATGCGACCGTACTGGAACCGGGCATGTGTTTCTCCAACGAACCGATGATCGTTTTCCCGGACCGTTTCGGCATCCGCCTCGAAGACCACATCCACATGACCGACAGCGGCCCGCAATGGTTCACTGAGCCAAGCAAAGGCCCGGCCGAACCCTTCGCGTAACAGATATCGGCGCAACCGCGCATAATATGATCCATCAACCAGAGGAGTGCATTTCATGACCACAGGCTGGAGCGGCGTTTTCCCCGCAGTGACGACACAGTTCAACGAAGACTTCTCGATCGACCTCAAGGCCACGCAAGGCGTACAGGACGCGCTCGTCAACGACGGCGTCAACGGCCTGATTGTCATGGGCACCTGCGGCGAGAACAACTCGCTCGATCCGGAAGAAAAGCGCACCATCCTCAAGGCCGCCGTCGAAGTGGTGAACGGCCGCGTGCCGGTCGTGACCGGCGTGTCCGAGTTCGACACCCGCCGCGCCGTCGCCTATGCCCAGGATGCCGAGAAGCTCGGCGCCGACGGCCTGATGCTGCTGCCGGCCATGGTCTACGTGCCGAAGCCGGAAGAACTGGTCGCCCATTTCAAGACGGTCGCCGCCGCCACCTCGCTGCCGATCATGCTCTACAACAACCCGCCGGCCTATCGCGTCAACATCGGCGCCGACGTGCTGCGGCAGCTCGAAGACGTGCCGAACATCAAGGCCGTCAAGGAAAGCGCGCCGGACCCCCGCCGCTTCACCGACCTGATCAATGCCTTCGGTGACCGCTTCGACATCTTCGCCGGCCTCGACGACGTCGCGCTCGAGGGCCTGATGCTTGGGGCCAAGGGCTGGGTCTCCGGCCTCACGAGCGCCTTCCCGCAGGAATCCGTCGCCCTCGTGGCTGCCGCTGCCCGCGGCGACTGGGTCGAAGCCCGCGCCATCTATCGCTGGTTCATGCCGCTATTGCATCTCGATGCCGAGCACGACCTCGTCCAGTCGATCAAGCTCGCCGAGCAGATCATGGGCCGCGGCTCCGAGCGCGTCCGCATGCCGCGCATGCCGCTGACGGGTGCGCGCCGTGCTGAAGTGACCGCGATGGTGGAAAAGGCCGCTGCGACGCGGCCGACGCTTGCCAAAAAGGCAGCCTGAGGAGGCGACACCCCTCGTCCGATGCTTCGGATCACCTTCTCCCCGCCGGGGAGAAGGAAAGTAACGAAAGCCGTTACCGCTCCTGCCCGGGCTCGCCGCTCTGGTCCAGAACCCGGCTGAGGCTGAGGGCCGCGATGGTGCAGATCGCGCCGGAGATCAGATATCCGCCGATGAAGATGATGCCGAAACTGCTGGCAAGTCCGAGCGCCACCAGCGGTGCGAAACCGGCGCCGACCAGCCAGGCAAGGTCGGAGGTGAGCGCCGCGCCGGTATAACGATAATATTGCCCGAAGCGCGAGGAGACGGCACCGGAGGCCTGGCCGAACGAGAGGCCGAGAATGCCGAAGCCGATGATGATGAAGGCGTCCTGCCCCTTGCCGCCGGCATCGAGTAGGAAGGGCGCCGAGAACGAGAAGATCGCGATGATCACCGCGCCGATCATCAGCTGGCTGCGGCGGCCGATACGGTCGGCGATCAGGCCCGAGAGAATGATGCCGACGATGCCGACGGCGGCCCCGATCACCTGCACGAACAGGAATTCCGCCGCGGACTGCCCGCCATAGAGCGTCACCCAGCTCAACGGGAAGATCGTCACCAGATGGAACATGGCGAAGCTGGCAAGCGGCACGAACGCACCGAGCACGACGTCATGGGCATGCTTGCTCAGCATTTCGAAGATCGGCCGGGCCTGCAGCTCGTTGGCTTCGAGCGCCGAACCGAACTCCTTGCTGGCGACGATGCGAAGGCGCGCGAACAGCGCCACGACGTTGATCGCAAACGCCACGAAGAACGGATAGCGCCAGCCCCAGGAAATGAAATCCGCTTCCGAGAGATTGGCGACGAAATAACCGAACAGGATGCTCGCCAGCGCAAAACCGATCGGTGCGCCGAGCTGCGGGATCATCGCATACCAGCCGCGCCGGTTAGGTGGCGCATTGAGGTTCAGGAGCGAGGCGAGCCCGTCCCAGGCGCCGCCGAGCGCAAAACCCTGCCCCATGCGGAACAGCGCCAGCAATGCCACCGCCCAATAGCCGATCGTGTCGTAACCCGGCAGGAAGGCGATCGAGGCCGTCGATCCGCCGAGCAGGAACAGCGCGATCGTCAGCTTGGTGCCGCGCCCATAATTGCGGTCGATCCACATGAAGACGAAGGTCCCGACGGGTCGCGCCATGAAGGCGAGCGGGAAGATTGCGAACGACATCAGCGTTGCGGCTACCGGGGTCGGCGCAAACGGGAAGATCAGCTTCGGGAAAACGAGGACGGAGCCCAGCCCGTAAACGAAGAAGTCGAAGAATTCCGACATGCGGCCGATGATCACACCAAGCGCGATGCTGCCTGGCGAGATCGGCTTGTCGTCATGAATGCGGCGGGCGTCCCTTTCGAGGCCGGACGATGTCGGGCCTGTTGACGCGGGATTGACGACCGTGGTCATGAACTCCTCCTGGCGATAGTTCGCCTCGCCCCGAAATGTTGATCAACATGCTGCCGAGATCAAGGAACAAGGCTAAAAAAACTGACAATTGCGGCGAGCCGCACCGTCTTCCCATTCACACCCTCTGGTCAGCCGGGTAGGTTGTCCTAGATTTCCGGTTGGCGGAGGCAAATGCCGAGTGTGCCGGTGGTGCCGCAAAACGGTGCCGAAGGCCATGCGGTTTTTTGCTGCACTGCGACACATTGCTGCACTGCGACGAACCACCTCATTTCAGCCCGTACAGGAACAAGCCTATTCCGAGCTAGACAAAACGCAAACTTGAGCCCGAGATGACCCCTCAGTTGAAAATCGTAGCACGGTTGTTCGCTCTTCTGGTCCTTGTAGGCCTTTCCGGATGCAATCTGGTCGTCATGTCGCCTTCCGGCGATATTGCCAAACAGCAGGCCAACCTGATCATCGTCTCCACGGTGCTGATGCTGATCATCATCGTGCCGGTGATCTTTCTCACGCTGTTTTTCGCCTGGCGCTATCGCGCCTCCAACACCAGTGCGCCCTATGATCCCGAATGGCACCATTCGACGCGACTCGAAGTCATCATCTGGTCCGCACCGCTCGCCATCATCATCGCGCTCGGTGCCGTCACCTGGATCAGCACCCATAAGCTCGACCCTTACCGGCCGCTCGAACGACTGGACGCCCAGCGTGCCGTCCCGGCGGAGACAAAGCCGCTCACGGTCGAGGTCGTGGCGCTCGACTGGAAATGGCTGTTCTTCTACCCGGACTACGGCATCGCCACCGTCAACGAGATGGCGGCCCCGGTGGACGTGCCGATCAACTTCAGGATCACCGCCTCGTCGGTGATGAACTCCTTCTATGTGCCGGCACTGGCCGGAATGATCTATGCCATGCCTGGCATGGAGACGAAGCTGCATGCCGTCATCAACAAGCCCGGCGAATACGAAGGCCTCTCCTCGAACTACAGCGGCGACGGTTTTTCCCACATGCGCTTCAAGTTCCACGGCGTCGACCAGGCAGGCTTCGACCAGTGGATCGCCCGCGTCAAGCAGAACGGCACGGCGCTCAACCGCGATGCCTATCTGAAGCTCGAAAAGCCGAGCACCAAGGAACCAGTGCGCTATTACGCCAATGTCGAGGACGGGCTCTACAGGACCGTGCTCAACATGTGCGCCACGCCCGGCAAGATGTGCATGGACGAAATGATGCATATCGACATGACGGGCGGCGGCGGAATCGAGAGCCACGAAAACCGTGCCAGGCTGGAGCATGACAACCGCCATGCGGGCGAAGCGGGCCATGCGGCACCTGCCGCGACCTTTCCGGCGACGGGCAACCCGGCCCGCAGCGATCAGCCGGCCGAGGGCGTCGACCAGAATTCCGGGCAGCCGCAATCGCAGGCGCCATCGACAAACCACGACATGCAAGGCCACACGATGCCCGGAGGCAATCCGGGCGGCGCAGCGCCGGCGCAGCTCAACAACAATGCCCCGGCGCAGCCGTAAGGCCGCGTTTCAACAGATCTGGTAGAGACCCATGTTCGGTAACACCACCCTGACGCAATTCCTTTTCGGACGGCTTACCCTTGAAGCCATCCCCTATCACGAGCCGATTCTCGTCGTGACCTTCATCGTCGTAGCGCTGCTCGGCATCGCCGTTCTCGGGCTCGTCACACGATATCGGCTCTGGGGTTATCTGTGGAGCGAGTGGTTCACCAGCGTCGATCACAAGAAGATCGGCATCATGTATATCGTGCTCGCCATCATCATGCTGCTGCGCGGTTTTGCCGATGCGATCATGATGCGCATCCAGCAGGCGATCGCCTTCAACGGAAACGAGGGATACCTCAACCCGCATCACTACGACCAGATCTTCACTGCCCATGGCGTGATCATGATCTTCTTCGTGGCGATGCCCTTCGTTACCGGTTTCATGAACTACGTGGTGCCGCTGCAGATCGGCGCACGCGACGTCTCCTTCCCCTTCCTCAACAACTTCTCCTTCTGGATGACCACGGCCGGCGCCATCATCATCATGATGTCGCTCTTCGTCGGCGAATTCGCCCGCACCGGCTGGCTCGCCTATCCGCCGCTCTCGGGTGCCGACTACAGTCCGGGCGTCGGCGTCGATTATTACATCTGGGGCCTGCAAGTGGCGGGCGTCGGTACGACGCTATCGGGCATCAACCTGATCGCCACGATCGTGAAGATGCGCGCGCCTGGCATGACCTTCATGAAGATGCCGATCTTCACCTGGACCTCGCTCTGCACCAACGTGCTGATCGTTGCAACTTTCCCGATCCTGACCGCCACGCTCGCGCTGCTGTCGCTCGACCGCTATGTCGGAACGAACTTCTTCACCAATGACCTCGGCGGCAATCCGATGATGTACATCAACCTCATCTGGATCTGGGGCCATCCGGAAGTCTACATCCTCGTGCTGCCGGCCTTCGGCATCTTTTCCGAAGTCGTCGCCACCTTCAGCGGCAAGCGGCTGTTCGGTTACGCCTCGATGGTCTATGCCACTTGCGTGATCATGATCCTCTCCTACATCGTGTGGCTCCACCACTTCTTCACGATGGGCGCGGGCGCGAGCGTGAACGCCTTCTTCGGCATCACGACGATGATCATCTCGATCCCCACCGGCGCGAAGATGTTCAACTGGCTCTTCACCATGTATCGCGGCCGCATCCGCTACGAGCTGCCGATGTACTGGACGATCGGCTTCATGGTGACCTTCGTCATCGGCGGCATGACCGGCGTCATGCTGGCCATCCCGCCGGCCGACTTCGTGCTGCACAATTCGCTCTTCCTGATCGCCCACTTCCACAACGTCATCATCGGCGGCGTGCTGTTCGGGCTCATGGCGGGCGTCGTCTACTGGTGGCCGAAGGCCTTCGGTTACAAGCTCGACAGGTTCTGGGGTCTCATCAGCTTCTGGTGCTGGCAGATCGGCTTCTTCGTCGCCTTCATGCCGCTCTACGTGCTCGGCCTGATGGGCGTCACCCGCCGCGTCAATCAGTTCGAGGATCCTTCCCTGCAGATATGGTTCATCATCGCCGCCATCGGCGCCGGGATCATTGCCTGCGGCATCGGAGCCTTCATCATCCAGCTCGTCGTCTCATTCATGCGCCGCGACCAGCTGCGCGAGACCTCGGGCGATCCGTGGGACGGGCGCACGCTGGAATGGTCGACCTCCTCGCCGCCGCCGGACTACAACTTCGCCTTCACGCCCGTCGTGCATGATCATGACAGCTGGTACGACATGAAACTTCGTGGCTACGAACGCCCGCTCGGCGGCTTCAAGCCGATCCACATGCCGAAGAACACCGGCACCGGGATTATCCTGGCTGGCATCAGCATCGTCTTCGCCTTCGCGATGATCTGGTACATCTGGTGGCTGGCGGCCGTCTCCTTCATCGCCATGGTCGCCACGGCGATCGGCCATACCTTCAACTATAACCGGGATTTCCACATTCCCGCCGAAACCGTGACCGCAACAGAGGACGCGCGCTCGAGGCTGCTCGCGGAACGGACCTGAGACCATGAGCCAGACGCAAGTTCAATCCAACGGCATGGAAACCGAAAAGCCGCAATTCTACCTCACGGAAGATCATCATCCGGAAGGCAGCACGATGCTGGGCTTCTGGCTCTACCTGATGAGCGATTGCCTGATCTTCGCGGTGCTTTTCGCCACCCATGGCGTACTCGGCCGCAATTATGCAGCCGGTCCCTCGCCCGCCGACCTGTTCGACCTGCCGCTCGTCGCCGTCAACACGGCAATGCTGCTCTTCTCGTCGATCACCTACGGCTTTGCCATGCTGCAGATGGAAAGGGGTGCAAAGACCGAGACCCTGTTCTGGCTCGGTGTGACGGGCGTGTTCGGCGCGGCCTTCCTCAGCCTTGAGCTTTACGAGTTCAACCACCTGATCCACGAGGGCGCAGGACCGACCCGTTCGGCTTTCCTTTCCTCCTTCTTCACGCTGGTCGGCACCCACGGTCTGCACGTCACCTTCGGCATCATCTGGCTGATCACGCTGATGGTGCAGGTCGGCAAACACGGCCTGATCCCGGAAAACAAGCGCCGCCTGATGTGCCTTTCGATGTTCTGGCACTTCCTCGACGTCGTCTGGATCGGCGTCTTCTCCTTCGTTTATCTCATGGGAGTCCTTGGATGAGTTCGCACGGCCAAACCCCGCACGCTCCCGCTCACGAAAGCGCCTCCCAGGCCCATCATGGCCATAGCAACGGCCACCAGGCCGGCCACGGCACGCTGAGAAGCTACCTGATCGGCTTCAGCCTGTCGGTGATCCTGACGGCCATTCCGTTCTGGCTGGTGATGAGCGGCGCCATCGACAGCAAGCTGTTCACCGCCTTCCTCGTCATGGGGCTGGGCGTCATTCAGATCGTCGTGCACATGGTCTATTTCCTGCACATGAACCCGCGCTCCGAAGGCGGCTGGACGATGATGGCACTGCTATTTACCCTGGTTCTGGTCGGCATCACGCTTGCCGGGTCGCTCTGGGTCATGCACCATCTGAACACCAACATGATGCCGATGTCGCCGGAGATGATGAAGAACATGCCGTGATCCCCCGGAGGGGATGAGCCTGGAAAGGATAGACGCATGGCTCTCGATCATCCTTTGACTGGAGAAACAGTGGATGCGGAGCCGGCCCGCTCCCGGCTCATCTTCGCGGGAGCGATGCTCTTCCTGACACTGATCTTTATCGGGCTCGGCACCTGGCAAGTGCAGCGGCTCTTCTGGAAACTCGATCTGATCGCCCGCGTCGATGCCCGCGTCACCGCGACGCCGGCCCCCGCTCCCTCATCGCCAGCCTGGCCTGCCATCAACGCGGAAAACGACGAATACCGCCGCGTCACCGCCGCCGGGGTTTTTCACCATGACGACGAAACACTGGTTCAGGCCGTCACCGATCTCGGCCCCGGCTTCTGGATCCTGACGCCGCTGGAACAGAAGGACGGAACCACCGTCCTCATCAACCGCGGCTTCGTCCCCGCCGACCGCCGCGATCCGGCGGCACGCGCGGACGGCGAGATCGAAGGCCCCGTTAAGATCACCGGCCTCATCCGCATCAGTGAGCCGGGCGGCGCCTTCCTGCGCTCCAACGATCCTGCCGGCGGCCGCTGGTACTCGCGCGACGTGGCCGCGATCGCGGCAACAAAAGGCCTCGAAAAGGTGGCGCCCTATTTCATCGACGCCGACGCGACGCCGATCCCGGGCGGCCTTCCCGTCGGGGGATTGACGGTGATCCGCTTCCGCAACAGCCACCTCGTCTATGCCGTGACCTGGTATCTGCTGGCGGTGATGAGCGCCGGCGGCGCCTACGCCATCCAGCGAAAACGGCTTGCCTGAACTCGGGCGTGGATTTCCACTGAATAGCAGGCTGGCAACCTGTTCATCGCGCGCCGAATTTCCCATAGTCCGAGAAACGGCATTTGCCAGCGCCGCAGGCGGCCGGTTTAGAGCGGATCATATTATGCGCCAGTTTTTCAACTCGAAATACAAGATCATCCTGGCGGCAGCGCTGTTCATCCTGACGTCGATCTTCATGTCGATTTCCGCGACCGGGCATGTCAGCGGCAACTACATCGCCATCGTCCTGGTCGCGTTCCTGTTCACGATCCTGTCGCTCTATTCGACAGCCCGATCGCAACATGCCGAATACCTGATCATCGGCAGCCTGCTTCTGTCCCTCTCGACATTGGTCGGGATAACCGAGGTGCTGACCAAGAAGATCTCCAACATGGAGTACGGAATTTACTTCTTCGCCTTCCTCGGTTGCGTCGGACTGCTTTCGCTGGGCCTGATCGCGCGGTATCTCACCAGCGAGGGATGGGGCGTCAGCTCTGAAAAAACCCGCGAAGCGCTGTCGGTCTGCGCCACGATCCTCGGATTCGTGCTGGCGATCGCCTCGGCTTTCGTGCCGACCTGAAAAGCCCGGCGTTTCGTCAGCATTGAAAAAGGTGCCCGGACGTAGCTGAGCCACGTCCGGGCGATTTTGGTCGATCAGACGAGATCGAAACGGTCGGCGTTCATGACCTTGGTCCAGGCCGCAACGAAGTCCTTGACGAACTTCGCCCTGGCGTCGGACTGGGCATAGACTTCCGCGATCGCACGAAGCTGCGAATGCGAGCCGAAGATCAGGTCGATGCGGGTGCCGGTCCACTTGGGTGCCTTGGTCTTGCGGTCACGGCCTTCGTAAACACCATCCTTACCGGCAACAGGCGACCATTCGGTGCCCATATCGAGCAGGTTGACGAAGAAATCGTTCGTCAGCGTTTCCGGTTGGGACGTGAAGACGCCGTGTTCGGGCTGGCCAGCCTTCAGCACGCGCAGGCCGCCGAGGAGAACCGTCATTTCCGGTGCTGTCAGCGTCAGCAGCTGAGCGCGGTCCACCAGGGCCTCTTCAGCCTTCATGAACTGCGTCTTGCCGCTGTTGACATAGTTGCGGAACGCGTCGGCACGGGGTTCCAGCGCGGCGAAGGAAGCGGCGTCGGTCTGTGTTTCGGACGCATCCATGCGACCCGGCGTGAAGGGCACGGTGATGTCATTGCCACCTGCCTTTGCCGCCTTCTCGACACCGGCAACGCCGGCAAGCACGATCAGGTCAGCGAGCGAGATCTTCTTGCTTCCGGTACGGGTAGCGGAGAAATCCTTCTGGATTCCTTCGAGAACACTCAAGACCTTGGCGAGTTGTGCCGGCTGGTTGGCCTCCCAGTCCTTCTGCGGCGCAAGCCGGATCCGCGCGCCGTTGGCACCGCCACGCTTGTCGGAACCGCGGAAGGTCGAGGCGGAAGCCCAGGCGGTCGACACCAGTTCCTGTACCGTGAGGCCGGATGCAAGTATCCTGGATTTCAGGTCGGCAATATCATGTTCATCGACCAGATCGTGGTCGACGGCCGGGATCACATCCTGCCAGATCAGGTCTTCGGCCGGAACTTCCGGGCCGAGATAACGAACCTTCGGCCCCATGTCGCGATGGGTCAGCTTGAACCAGGCGCGGGCGAAGGCATCGGCGAATTCGGCCGGGTTTTCCAGGAACCGGCGCGAGATCTTCTCGTAGATCGGGTCGAAACGCAGCGCCAGATCGCTGGTCAGCATGGTCGGCAGCTGCTTCTTCGACGGGTCGAAAGCGTCCGGGATGGAAGCTTCAGTATTCTTCGCCACCCACTGCTTGGCGCCAGCCGGGCTCGTGGTCAGCTCCCATTCGAAGCCGAACAGGTTCTCGAAGAAGTAGTTGCTCCACTGGGTCGGGGTCTGTGTCCAGGTCACTTCCAGGCCGCTGCCGATCGCATCGCGACCGACGCCGGTGTTGAACTTGCTCGACCAGCCGAGGCCCTGGGCTTCGAGCTCGCCGCCTTCCGGATCGATACCGACAAACGATGGATCACCAGCGCCGTGGGTCTTGCCGAAAGTGTGGCCGCCGGCGATCAGCGCCACGGTCTCTTCGTCGTTCATCGCCATGCGGGCGAAGGTTTCGCGAATGTCGCGTGCCGAAGCAAGCGGATCGGGAGTGCCGTTCGGGCCTTCCGGATTGACATAGATGAGGCCCATCTGCACAGCGCCGAGCGGTTCCGCGAGCTGGCGTTCGCCGCTGTAGCGCTCATCCCCGAGCCAGGTTCCTTCCGGACCCCAGTAGAGTTCTTCCGGCTCCCAGACGTCGGCGCGGCCGCCGGCAAAACCGAACGTCTTGAAGCCCATCGATTCGAGCGCGACATTGCCGGTGAGGATCATCAGATCCGCCCAGGAGATCTTGTTGCCGTATTTCTGCTTGATCGGCCAGAGCAGGCGACGAGCCTTGTCGAGGTTGACGTTATCCGGCCAGCTGTTGAGCGGCGCGAAACGCTGCTGGCCCTGGCCTGCGCCGCCGCGACCGTCGGTGATGCGGTACGTGCCGGCGCTGTGCCAGGCCATGCGGATGAACAGGCCGCCGTAATGCCCGAAGTCGGCCGGCCACCATTCCTGCGAATCGGTCATCAGCGCATGAAGGTCGTTCTTCAGGCCCTCGAGATCGAGCGTCTTGAACTCTTCGGCGTAATTGAACGCCTCGCCCATCGGGTCGGAGCGAACGGAGTGCCCATGAAGGATCTGGACGTTCAGCTGATTGGGCCACCACTCGCGGTTCGATCTGCCGCGAGGTGTATGGGCGACCGGACATTTGCCGGCGTTTTCGCTAGATTTCGCATCCATGACTATCTCCTTGATTTCTTTAATTATCTGCCGTGCAAAAGAGGGTATTTTCTCCCGAACCATCTGGTTCAGCCGCGCTGTGTCCGACTGTAGTCCCCACTCGTTTCGTCGGGGCAGCCAAGCGCGCGCCCTCCCTCGTATCCCTTCTTACCGGAAGCGCCTCATAAATTTAAGTTGGATTTACTGATCGTCGCGATAAGTTGAGATTATGAAAAATCTCACACTCAAACAGCTCCGCTATTTCGAAGCCCTGGCGCGGGATGGCCGCTTCCGCCGCGCGGCCGATGCGTGTGCGATCTCTCAACCGGCCCTGTCGATGCAGATCAAGGAACTCGAACAGGAAGTGGGGGGCGACCTCTTCGAGCGGAATGCGCGTGAAGTGAAACTTACCGCCTTCGGTCAGACATTCGCGCTGCGGGTCCGCGACATCCTCCGGGCCGTTGATGAACTGGCCGACCTCGCCCGCGCTTCGCGCGACCCGTTTCTGGCACGCCTGCGCATCGGCATCATCCCGACGATTGCGCCTTATCTGTTGCCGGCCATCATCAACGATCTGAACAAGGCGTTCGAGGGGATCGAATTACAGGTGCGCGAAACGCAAACGGCAAAGCTGGTCCAGGAGCTGGCCCAGGGCGAGCTGGATCTGGCAATCGTCGCCCTGCCCGTATCGGCACCGTTTCTGACCGAACTCAAGCTGTTCGAGGAGGAGTTCGTGCTCGTCCGGCGCCGCGAGGACGAGGGCAAACCGGTACCCGAACGCGAAGCGCTCCGCGAAATGCGCCTGCTGCTTCTGGAGGAAGGACATTGTTTCCGCGATCAGGCTCTATCGTTCTGCAAGATAGGATCGACACGCGCCCGGGAAGTCATGGAAGGCAGCTCTCTGTCCACCCTAGTCCAGATGGTCAGCGCGGGTATCGGCATAACTCTGATCCCGGAAATGGCGGTGCCTTTGGAAACGCGTTCGGCGCAGGTTTCGATCTCCCGGTTCCAGGCGCCCTGGCCCTCGCGCACCATCGGAATGATCTGGCGCAATTCGACGCCTCTGGTCACCCAGCTCCTGCAGATCTCCGAGGTGGTTCGCGGGTCAGCCGACACGATGCGCGAACACTACACCGTGCGCCCCTGAGACCGCGGTAAAACGCTCCTCGGACGAGCCCCGGCAGGGGGTATGCGCAACTGTTTGGAAAGGCGTTAAGTATTTGATCTTGGTAGGGATCAAATAGGAATGGTGCCCAGAAGATGACTGGAAGATCGAGCCCCGCCATCCCGGTAACTTATTGATTTCTTTAATTTCGAGTTCGGACCACGGCTCGACTTGTGAGCCAGTCTGAAACCCACTACGCCATCGTGAGCAACCAGCCTTGATTACAATTGTGTTGCTGCAATCGCTAGAGATGCGCTCCATGCATTCAAAGCGCTTCCTCGCCGCGCGTCTCGCCAAAGCAGACAGTCGGAACGCCGACGATATCCTTGTAAGCGACTGTCTTCGCGCCTTCCCACGCCGCCACCAGTGCAACCGCCGCCGCGGCTATCGTGCTGCCCTTCTTAAGTCTGGTCTTCGTGGTCGGCTTCATTGGGAACTCCTGTTTGAGCGACAAGGCGCGCGACAAATGCCGCCGCTGTGGTGAGGCCGGACAGCGCGGCGAAGATGCCCTGCGGCCAATCGAGACGGTCGGCGATGTCGGGGAGCGAGAAGATCACTTCCAACCCGGAGAGGATGTCAGCGAGGATCATCAGCCGGACCGACCAGGCGCGCTTAAGCACCCGGCGCCAGTCGGCTACGAGTTTCATGGGTGATGTCCTTTGAGGTTAGGTCCGCGCAAAAGCAAAAGAGCCCCTTACGAGGGGGCCTTCATGGTAGGCTATTAAGCTCAGTAGGGCGGAATCCGCTAAAATATTACTTCACAGACAAGTCGTCTCTCGCTCGCCATATATTGGCCCCGCAATAGCAAATCTACGCTGGGAAGCGGCTCCAGGTACTGGCGATAAATAAGGGTGTCACCGTTCAGGTGTTCGTTCTCGACCAGATAGCTGACCTTCTTGCGAAACGCTTCGAATTGGCAGCCTTCCTTGCCGATTACCCCGCGCCTGAACGCCACCGTATGCCCAAAATAGACCCGGTCAGACCTGTGAGCCGCTAGGCGCTTCCCATCCTCGGAGAATATAGGAAGAAGCTGTTCGAGGCCGTCCTTGGTCTTCTTGCTGAGGGTAAACCAGTTCTCAGCCATCCGAAGATCGGTAGAATTAAACACGTTGATTGGACCGACTCCGTAGATACCGGCTGCGTTCGTCGGCGTCGCAACGGATCTCTGGATTTTCGACAGGACCTTCGGAGGGTTTTTCACCACGTACGGCAGAGGAAGCGAGATTACATAGCATGTAAGTAGGATCATTACATGACAGAAGACGGTGGAGATAGGATCACCAGGGACGACATCCTTGTGGACCATCTGACCTGTTTGCAACAGCGTATACTCTGGCTTTGGCGTGGGGATTTGGCAGACGCCGAACATCCTCGTCCGGCGCTCGGCAACGAACCTGTAGACCGCCGGTCCGCCCAAGTACCGACCAATTACGAGCGCCGGATGAAGCGGCAGCAAAAGGAACACGTGCTTCGATAAAAGCACGTAGAACTCGTAACCTTTGACTGCCTTCCCATTGCTGGCATCCACCGCGTAGAGATCCTTTTGAGCATCATCAGGGTCGATGCCGACTTCGAGAAGCCACGGAATGTTCTTGGACAGCGGCTTAAGGTGGACCCGCCTAAAGAGATCGACGGCCTTTACGAACGTCACCGTTCTATCACACAGATTGCAGCGGTCATCGTACGCCACCTGCAGCCTATTTGCGCCACTGATGAACGTCTTGGTCCAAAACAAGGCTGCCAGGAACAGGAACTCGAATTGGGCCAGCCACCCGAGCTGGAGGACGAACAGGCTCAGCCCGAAGAACAGCAAGCCCCATACGATTACATACTTGCGAAACACTCCGCCGAGAAGCACAAACGGCAGCAGCAGAAGATACCATGGCAACATCGCCCAGAGTGATACCCGCGCCAGGAAAACCGGGATCGGGCCTTGCGAAAGCAACCAACTAAACTCAGTCGAATATCTGGACATGAAGTTGTTGGTGAGCAGCATCGGACCCGCCGAGCCTGACATCCAAGCAGGCTCCGCCAGGTGGATCGAAAGCGAGTACAAGCACACGCACCAGTAGCAGGCAAGCGTCATCAGCTTCGCGAGCTGCAGTCCGGATTCGCTTGGCAATCCGTTGTCATAGTAGAACGCTGAGATGGCCCTTCCCGCGAACGTGCCACTTTTCATCAGCAACCGGTCTAGCGAAAAGTTCGCACCGGCGTTTGCAAAAATCAGGAGCACTGAAAGCATCGCTGCGATATAATTCGCCAATGTGTACGTGCTGAGGAGTCTGTCTCCCATCTGCCATTGGAAAACTATCAGGTACACGAGGGCGTATTGGGTGAAGAGACCGAATGTCACCAAGACACCGCATAGCAATCCCGTCATGGCAGTCAACCAAACAGTTGGCTGCCCCCAATCTGAGGGCCCAAGATAGGCTAAAATCCAGAAGGCTCGCTCGATCATGAAGAGCCCAAAAGCGATGCGTATGAGCGCAAATTTGGGTGCTTCTTGCTCTGGGCTTGATGCAAAGGCCCCACGTTTAGTGAGCCAGTGCGCGAGGCCACTAAGCACGGCCGCAGCCTTCACCCTGATAACTGGGTGTATGCCGAGGACGAACAATCCGATCAGTATCGAGAAGAACCCCAAAAAACGCTTCCCGAACCCGTCCCAAGTTCCGGTAGACACGACCAAGGAAAGAGCAATGATAAATATCAGGCTGGTTACGACCGTCCCTTTGCTGCGGTGCACGTTTAAAAGGGATTTCATCCCCGCTGACGTTTCCGTCGCATCAACCATACCCATCCGTCGCCTTCAGTTTCTTCGCGAAGTCTCAACTGGGGCTTATTGAAAGGCGCCAAGGGGACTGCGAACCGCTTGCTTCAGTGATTTCTGTACAAGCGAACGCTTACTTTAGAATCTTACGAAGCTCAAGGTATGACGGCGAGCCCATCGGCGGCGACCAAGTGACTTTTGAGAGCTCGGACGGGAAAAACGGGTGAGAACTCTTCTTTCTGAACCTGTTTGTACCGCGTCGGGTTGAGGGCCTGCACTACGGCGGACCGGCGCAGGCCCTTACGCCACTACTGTTTCTCAGAGGTTCGGCCAGACGATCGGCGCGATGCCGCCGATGAACTCTTCAATGGTCGGCGCGCGATCTCGCCTGCCTCGACACCGGCGCCTGCTGGAACATGTAGATCAAGGCGGCATCCTGCCAGGCGATGAAGGCTTCCGCCTCCGCCGCCCATTGCGGATTGGTGCTGCCGGCGTAGCTGACGACAGTCAGGCGATTGTCGTATTGCCGTTAGGCAGCGACGGCGTCGAGGTGATCATCGAAAGCCGACTTGTAATGATCGAGCGTCGGCACCTGGCCGGCGATCATCGCATTCCCGAATAACCTTGGCGCCATCCCATCAACTCCACTGCATGACGACACCGGAAACGGCGACATTCTTGTTGACCGTATCGATTTCCCACTTCATCGACCCGCCGGAACCAAGGCTGGAGAGGTTGATACTGTCCGCCTCGTAGACCCCTGGAAGGAATTGGTGTTGCGCCAACGTCAGAACGGCGGTTATCGCCGCCGAGAACGGCGCGACCGACGACGAGCTGATGGCAATCTTCGGATGGACCACAAAGAAGCAGACGACGCTCCACACGAAGCAGGCAAACCGCAAGAAGCTGGCGGCCGGCGCGATCCTCAAACTGAGGTCGGAACAAACGAGAATCGAAAATTGTCCCACGCCCCAAGGGGTTGGTGAAAGTAAGACAAAAAACGATGAAAATGCGAGCAAAATCAATGCTCGAAAATAGGAATGGTGCCCAGAAGAGGACTCGAACCTCCACACCCTTTCGGGTACCAGCACCTGAAGCTGGCGCGTCTACCAATTCCGCCATCTGGGCGACGGAGAGCCATGTACGGGTGTGACCTTCCCCTGTCAACTGGCTTTTTGAAGTTTCCGCGCCCGTCGCCGAAAAACCTTCACGGATCTGTCACGGACGGCCTCAGCTCTCGCGGTCTTCCTTCGCCTTGCGGTCCACGTGGCCGAGGTCGCGGTCCGGGGCGATCATGTCGCGGACCCGCTGCTTCAACTCCTTAGGCCCGGGAAACCCGCCGTCCCGCTTGCGTTCCCAGATGAGCTCGCCATTCACCTGGATCTCGAAATTACCGCCGGTGCCCGGGATCAGCGCCACTTCGCCGAGCGCATCGCCAAAGGTCTGCAAAAGCTCCTGCGCCATCCAGCCGGCCCTGAGCAGCCAATTGCACTGGGTGCAATAGAGAATCGTAATGCGCGGTTTTTCCATCATGTTTTGCCTTCTACCTTAGTCAATTTGGTCTCACGATAATGTCAACCAGAAGGGTCAGGTTTTGACCGCACGCATCTCGACAGGGAGGACGCGAACGTCAATTTGGGGCTGCAGCGACGATAGTCCCATCGTTTTCACAAAAAGAGGTCCCATGGCTCTTCAATCCACCACCCGCTCCCGCCTGATCATTCCGGCACTCGCCCCCGTTTACACCTCCGCCCATGAGATCGTCGAGACGATCCTGCGCGTGACGGCCGGCGCGCTGCTGGTTACCCACGGTTTCGGCAAGATCACCAATCCCTTCGGCGCAGCCGGCATGGTGGAAAGCCTCGGCTTCTATCCGGGCGTCTTCTGGTCGCCGCTGCTCGCGGCCACGGAATTCTTCGGCGGCATCCTCGTCGCCATCGGCCTCTTCACCCGCCCGGCCTCCTTCGCGGCGATGATCGTGCTTCTGGTCACCGTCTATTTCCATGGCATTGCCCAGAACCAAGGCCTCGCCGGCGCGGAAAAATCCATTCTCTGGGCGGCGATCTTCCTGTTCTTCGCCCTGCGCGGCGGCAACAGCCAATCGGTCGACGCCCGCCTCGGCCGGACGTTCTGACCTAGCGATCAGGGCTGAGCCTCTCCCGGGCTCAGCCTTTTCCTTCGAGCGCCAGCCGCACGACGGTGCCGAGATCCGCCTCGGCGAACCCAAGCGCCGCTGCATTCTCGAAGCTGGCGCGTGCCGCCTCGATGGCCGGCGTTGCGACGCCAAGACCGCGGGCAAGATCGAGAACCACCCCCATGTCCTTCAGCACGCCGGAGACCGGAAAGCCGACCGCCTCGGTCTCGCCGAGTATGACCGGAAGCCGGGACCGCATGGCCGGGCTCGCCGCGGGGCTGCCGGACAGGATCTCGATCATCTTGCCGCGCCCAAGCCCCGCCTTGCCGCCGAGTTCTACGGCTTCCTTCATGATCTGCCACAGCCCCATCAGCATCATGTTGTTGACGAGCTTGGCGGAGGCGCCATCGCCCAGCGTCCCGACATGGTGAATCCTGTTCGAGAGACTTTCCGCGACCGGCAGGAAACGCTGAAAGTCCTTCTCCGCGCCACCGATATAAAGGCCGACCGCGCCCGCCAGCAGCATTTCCGGCCCGCCGGAAATCGGCGCGTCGAGAAGCGCCGCCCCCGCCTTGCCCATCGCATCCTGATGGACACGTAGCGTCTCGGGACTGACGGTGCTGGTATCGACGATCAGCCTGCCGGTGAGATCGGCGGCGGTGAGCTTACCGAGCATCGCGTGCACCGCGGCATCGTCGAGCAGTGCCAGGATGACGATATCCGAAGCATCGAGAAGCGCAGCTAGGTCAACTGACGTGGCGATCCCGATGGCCGCAGCCTTGTCCGCGGAAAGGCCGCTGCGTGTCCATCCCGTCACCGCAAAGCCCTGCGTTGCGAGGCGTTCCGCCATGGCGCTACCCATCCGGCCCAGGCCGACGATACCAATGCGCTCTCTTGTCATACGTTTGATCCTGCTCATGTCGTGTTCGCGAACTTTAAAGCAGAACCTGCCGATCTCGTCTTGTTCATTTTGCGTTGCGAGAGGACTGAGGAATATTTCATATTCGACGTGCGTAATCTGAGGGAGCCCGGACGGAAGATGAGCGAAATATTCGAGGGCGGCTGCTTCTGCGGCAAAGTGCGTTATCGCATGCATGGGCGGCCGATGTTCATCCATTGCTGCCATTGCACCGATTGCCAGCAGCAGACAGGCGGCGCCTTTGCCATCAATGCGCTGATCGAAGCCGACCGGCTGGAAATCACCGAGAGCCACCCGGTCGCTGTGGCCATGAAGACCGATAGCGGCCTGCCCCACGATATCTACCGCTGTCCGCAATGCCAGACAGCGGTCTGGAGCGACTACGGCCGGCGGCAATGGATGCTGTTCATCCGGGTTCAGACGCTCGAAAGGCGCTCCGAGTTTTCCCCCGACGTACATATATTCACCCGCTCGAAGGTCGGCTGGGTGGGCCTGCCGGAAGGCGCTAACGTCTTCGATGAATATTATAGTACGAAGACGATGTGGCCGCCCGAAAGCCTCGCGCGGCGCGAGGCTGCCCGGGTCAAGGCCGGGGCGGAACGCTGAAGCGGGAAAGATCACGAGACGGGATGGCGAGCGAACGCGAAAAGATGGCGGCTGGCGAGTGGTATTGCTGCCTCGATCCTGAACTCGATGTTTTGAGGAACAAGGCACGCATTGCCGTCCATGCGCATAACACCATGCCGCCCGCCGAGCGGGGTGCAATGGCGCCTGCCCTGCGCATGCTGTTCGGCGCAGCGCCCGACGCATTTCTGGAAGCGCCCTTCCACTGCGCCTACGGCTTCAATGTCTTTCTTGGGCAAGGCGTCTATCTGAATGCCGGCTGCACGATCCTCGATACCGCACCGGTCAGAATCGGTGCCCGTTCGATGCTGGGGCCGGGCGTCCAGCTCTATTGCGCCGATCAGCATTGGCGCCGACGTCTGGATTGGTGGCGGCGCGATCATTCTCGGCGGCATCACGATCAGCGACGGAGCGATCGTCGGGGCGGGCTCCGTCGTCACACGGGACGTGCCGCCGGGCGCCACGGTCGCGGGAAATCCGGCGCGGTTGATCACGCCGCGCGGCTGATTTCAGAACATCTCCGCGCGTAAAGATTGGATTCAGCATTTTTTGGTAATTTTCCGTTAGCAATTCCTGTCGGGGTTTATCGACGGCGGGGGCGGCCGTCTTTGTTGTCTTGCGTACGGGTTTCAAAATGCGTTTATCGGCTGTGCCAGCACTCCTCGTCACCTGCCTCGCCCTGGCGGGCTGCGCTTCGGCATCCGGTCCGGACGAGCTGGCCGCCGGCGTCGCGACCCAGGAGAAGACAGGCTCGGTCGATCTGCCCGCCGCCCCCGTCCCGTCGGTCGGTGTCGGCAAGACCTCGCGCCTCGGCGCGCCGCAAGTCCCCCAGCAGCAGACCTTGCCGCAGCAGCAGGATATCGCCTGGAACGGTCCGATGCCGGCGCCGCAAGCCTTCGCGCGGGAAACGACGGTCGGCATGCCGCTTCCCGCCGAACGACCGGTCGCCATGCTGATGCCCGACAGCCCGGAGGCGGAACCCGCCCCCCGCAGAGGGCGCATGCAGATTTACAGCCGCCAGTTCCGCGATGCCAAGCCGATCAATTTCGGCAGGGTTTCGCCGAGAAGCTACCCGGTGCACGGCGTCGACGTGTCGCGCTGGCAGGGTGACATCGACTGGGCGAAGCTCCGGACCCAGGGCGCCAACTTCGCCTATATCAAGGCCACCGATGGCGGCGACCATCTCGATCCGATGTTCAGGACCAATTGGCGAAGAGCCAAGGAGGCGGGCATCAGGCGCGGCGCCTACCATTTCTTCTACTGGTGCCGCACCGCCGGCGAACAGGCCGACTGGTTCATCCGCAACGTGCCCCGCGACCCGGACGCGCTGCCGCCCGTGATCGACGTCGAATGGAACGGCGAGTCGAGTTGCAAGGCAAAACTCTCCCGCGCCCGGGTGCTCGAAAAGATGCAGGTCTTCATGGACAAGCTGGAGCGCTATTACGGCCAGCGGCCGATCATCTACACGGCACCGGACTTCTACGAGGACAACCTGTCGGGCGAGCTGCTCAACTATCCCTTCTGGCTGCGCGCCGTCGCCCAGCATCCTTCCAAGGTCTATCCGGGCCGCAGGTGGCTGTTCTGGCAATATTCCGGCTCCGGCCTGTCGCACGGCGTCGACGGCAAGATCGATCTCAACGTCTTCCACGGCTCGGAAGAGCAGTGGCAAAACTGGGCCTCGCCGCGCACGACGATTGCACAGAATTAAACGCCGGCAACGAGGCAGGCGAAAGAACAAAGCGCGCAGGGCCTGTGAAACCTGCCCCGCGCGCTCCCTGGAGGTTACGTCAATGCGGCCGGATTACAGCCGCGCCTCGAGGACGAGGTTGAACGGCGTCGCCATCGCCCGTCGGAAGCGGGTGAAGCCGGCCTTGTAGAAAATCTCCCGCAGCCTTGCTTCGCCGGCTTGCGCGCCGAGCACCATGTGGCCGCCGTCGGAAATCGCGTGGGCGCAGCAGATCGTCGTCGACGCGGCGTAATACATGCGGGCGACGGGCGAGATGTTGTCGTCGACGCGGTCGTTGGCGAAGGGCTCGACCAGCATCACCGTACCATCCGGCGCAAGCGTTCTCGCCGCATGCCGGGCTGCCGCCAACGGGTCGCCCATGTCGTGCAGGCAATCGAAGAAGCAGATCAGGTCATAGCCCTTGCCGGGATAGTTTTCGGCGCGCGCCGTCTCGAACGCGACCCGTCCGGTGACACCCGCTTCTGCCGCGATCTTGCGGCCTTCGTCGAGGGATACCCGATGCGTATCGAAGCCACGGAAACGCGAAGCCGGGAAAGCCTGCGCCATCAGCACCGTGGAGTGACCATGGCCGCAGCCGACATCCGCCACCGAGGCGCCGGTCTTCAGCTTGTCGACCACACCATCGAGCGCCGGCAGCCATTCCGGGACCAGACTTGCCTTGTAGGCGTTGCGATAGAGCGAGGCGACGCCGCAATAAAGCCGGCCGTCATGGTCGCCCCAAGGAATGCCGGAACCCTTGCGAAAGGCCTCCAGTGCCTTTTCCTCGTCCGACCACATGGAAGCCGGCACGCCCCAGGCGGCGGCGAGGAAGACCGGGCTATCCTCGTTGGCAAGCACCAGTGCCTGTTCCGGGGTAAGTTCGAAGCTGTCGCTGACGGCATGAAACAGAACATAACCGCCGGCAACCTGCGAATTCAGCCACTCGCGGATATAACGTTCGGCGCAGCCGGTACGGGTCGCCAGTTCGTGGGCACTGAGCGGTCCGGCCCCGGCCATCGCCTTATAGAGGCCGAGACGGTGGCCGATACTGACCATGACGCCTCCGTACCCCGCCGATAGATCGCCGATGGCGCGGGAAACGATCGCGTCCAGCTTGGCCGGATCGATCTCGTGTGTCTTGACGTAGTCCATATTGCTATCTCCTGTTCCTTCATCGGAATTTGATGATGACAAAGGATCGCAGGTCCGAACCGGTTGGGGCAGAGCGGGAAAATCCACAATCGGGCCGTTTGCGCCATTCTCAGGCTCGGTGTACGGATTTGATCATTGGAGGGATCGTTATGCCGCGTGAGGCGACCGGGACAAGTTTGAAGCCGCTGCATGTAAGCCTGGTGGCCATTCCCGACGCCGTGGTCTCGACGCTGAGCGGCGTCTTCGACGTGATGAACGCCTTTTCCGTCCTGCCGCCGCCGGACGTTGCGATAACCCGCCCGTTCGAAGTCCAGATTGTTGGAATAGAGACCGGGCCGCTGACGCTCGCGAGCCTTGTGCCGGTCACCGTCCAGCGCAGCATCGCCACGGTTGAGGCGACCGATATCGTCATCGTTCCGTCGATCCTGCTGAGGCCGGACGGCTGGCGGAAAGGCCGCTACCCGGAGCTGGTCGACTGGGTAAACCGGATGCATGCGGGCGGCGCGCTGATATGTTCGGCCTGTTCAGGCATTTTCCTGCTGGCCGAGACCGGCCTCTTCGACGGCGCCGATGCGACCGTGCATTTCGGTTATGCCGGTGCCTTCGCGGCCGCCTTTCCGCAGGTGCCGATCCATCCCGAACGAGTGCTGGTGGTTTCCGGACGGCGCGAAGAGCTGATCAGCTCGGGCGCCTCGATGACCTGGCACGATCTCGTTCTCTACCTTATCGCGCGCCATATGGGCGCCGCGGCCGCCCGATCGATTGCGCGCTTCTTCGCGCTGCAATGGCATCAGGACGGGCTCGCCCCCTATATCGTCTTCGAAGGCCGCAAGGACCATGGCGACACGGCGATCCAGGCGGCACAGGATTGGGTCGCAACCCGCTTTTCCGTGGCAAACCCGCTCGAGGAGATGATCCTGCGAGCCGGTCTTACCGAACGCACGTTCAAGCGTCGTTTCACGGCCGCAGCAGGTGTCAGCCCGATCGCCTACGTGCAGCGCCTCAGGATCGAGGAGGCCAAGCGCCGGCTGGAGGGGACGGAAGCTTCGGTCGACGAGATCAGCTGGCAGGTCGGTTATGAAGAGCCCGCCTTCTTCCGCCGTCTGTTCAAGCGCGTCACGGGCCTGGCACCCGGCGCCTACCGGCGGCGTTTCCAGATCCCGGATTTTGCGCGCTCGGACAAGAATACCTGACGACCGAACCCCGATCGGAAGCTCTCAACCCGTTATCGACCCAGGCCGTCATCGACCCAAGGCGTCGAGCGCCCGTCCGAGGCTCCGGAATATCCGCGCATCCTCCGACTGCGCCACGTTGAAGCGCAGGAAGCTGCCGGCGTTCTGGGAGAGGCTGAATGCGTTGCCGGGAGCCAGCACGATATTGTCGGCGAGGCAGGCGCGCGCCACATCCGCCGCCTCTATCCCGTTCGGAAGCCTGCACCAGAGAAACAGGCCGGCGCGCGGCTGCAGCCAGGGCGAGATGCCGAGCGTCGCAAGGTGCCCCGTCGTCGCCTCCATTGCCCGCGACAGCCGGACGCGCAGTTCTTCCAGATGTTTCCGGTAGCTGCCATCGGTCAACAGCAGCAATACGAGCTCCGAGGATAGCCGGCCCGCCGCGAAGCTCGTGGCAATCTTCAGGTCGACCAGACCCTCGATCCATTCCCGCCTGGCGGCGATGAAGCCGCAGCGCACCGAAGCCGACAGCGTCTTCGAAAAGCTGCCTATATGCACCACCCGGTCGAGCCCGTCGAAGGCGGCCAGACGCGGCGCCGGCTCGTGTTCCAGATCCGCGAAGATGTCGTCCTCGATGACCGTCAGCCCGGCCCGGTCGGCCAGTTTCAACAGCCGATGTGCCACAACCGGCGAAAGCGTCGCGCCGGTCGGATTGTGGATCGCCGAATTGGTGATGTAGAGCCGCGGCTTGTGCTCCTCGATCGCCTGGCCGAACGCCTCGATATCCGGCCCGGCCGGCGTCATCGGCACGCCGACGACTTTTGCACGATGCGCACGCAGCAGGGCGTGGAAATTGAAATAGCAGGGATCGTCAACCAGGACCGCATCGCCCGGCTCGATCAGGAGACGGCAGAGAAGGTCGATCGCCTGGGTGCCGGATTCAGTGAGGATGATCTGGTCCGGAGCCGCCGGTATGCCGTGCTCGCTCATCCGGCGGGAGAGGAGTTGCCGCAGTTGCGGTGAGCCAAGCGGCGTACCGTAGTCGCACAGGACCCGATCCTCGGTACGCGACAGGCTGCGCAAAGCCCTTCGGATCGCGGCCTCGGGCATCCAGGAGGACGGCAGCCAACCGCAGCCGGGCTTCAACAGGTCGCCATCCTCCAGCGCCTGGCGTGACACCCAGAACGGATCGATGGCCCGGTCGAGCTTCGGGCCGATCTCGGAGAGCGACAGCGGCGCCAGCGGGCTCGACACATAGAAACCCGATCCCGGCCGGGAGCGGATCAACCCCTCTGCGGCCAGCCGCTCATAGGCCTCCACCACCGTCGAGGCGGAGACATGCATCGCCTTGGCGAACGCACGCACCGAAGGAAGCCGTGCGCCAGGCACCAGTCCGCGGCCGGCGATGCGACTGCGGATCTCCGCCATGACGGCCCCGATACGCTGGCCACCGCCCTTCTGATCCGCCCTTGCATCCACCGTAGTGCTCCATAAACCATAACAGTTTCTGGAAATTGTATCGCATTGTCTCTGGCGCCGCCATGGCTTCCGGCCGATAGCGGGGAAATACCCAAGGAATGCCTGCGATGAACGTCCAAGGGAGGTGTTCAAGGGCAAAGCTTGGAAATCAGGAGACTTTCGATGAACAACACGACAAGCGGCTGGATCAGCGGTTTCGTTGGCGTTTTGATCTTCAGCGGGTCGCTTCCCGCTACCCGCATTGCCGTTGCGGATTTCGATCCGCTGTTCCTGACCGTGGCGCGGGCCACGATCGCCGGGCTGCTCGCCATATGCCTGCTGCTGGCCTTTCGCGAAAGACGCCCGGCGCGGTCCGATCTTCTGCCGCTCGCCATCGTTTCGCTTGGCGTCGTCATCGGCTTTCCGCTGCTGACGGCGCTGGCGCTGAAACACATTACCTCGGCTCACTCCATCGTGTTCGTCGGCCTGCTGCCGTTGTCGACAGCGATCTTCGGGGTGCTGAGGGGCGGCGAACGCCCGAAGGCCGTCTTCTGGCTGTTCTCCTGCCTCGGCAGCGCCATCGTCGCCGGCTTCGCGCTGTTTCAGGAAGAGGCCGCCTCCTCGGTCGGCGATCTCCTGATGCTGGGGGCGATCATCGCCTGCGGGCTCGGTTATGCGGAAGGCGCCAGCCTGTCGCGCAAACTCGGCGGATGGCAGGTCATCTCCTGGGCGCTGGCACTTTCCCTGCCTGTGATGCTGACCCTGTCGATCGCCGCGATGCCGGTCTCCTTGCCCGATCTCGACAGCACGTCCTGGCTCGGTCTCGCTTATGTCTCGCTGTTCAGCATGCTGATCGGATTCATCTTCTGGTATCGCGGCCTGGCGCTCGGCGGCATTGCCGGAGTAAGCCAGCTGCAGCTTCTTCAGCCCTTTTTCGGCCTGGTTCTGGCCGCAGCACTTCTCGGCGAAAAGGTCAGTCTCGGCATGTTCGCCGCGACGCTTGCGGTGGTTGCCTGCGTTGCAGGCGCCAAGAGATTTGCACGTTAATTCGGCACGACCTGCTTGCGTCGTTCACGAATTCGGGAACCAAACGCGTACCGAGGCATTATCCGGCTGCAGAAGGAGGAAGCAATCATGACTTTTGATCCCAATGACAGAAAGTTCGAGACCCGTGATCCGGACCTCCGGGCCACCGAAGTCCGGAGCAGCACCTCTTCGTGGGTACCGTGGGTAGCCGTGATCGCGGTCATTCTGGTCGGCGCTTTCGTATGGTCGCAGATGGGCGGTTCCTCGACCGACCCGCAGACTACGTCTTCGACCAACCCGCCGGTAACCGACAACTCCACGTCGTCCCCCGCACCGGCTCCGATGACCCCGGCAGCTCCGCCGGCAGCTAGCCCCGCTCCGGCAACTCCGCCGGCAGGTGGTGCAACTGGCGGCACCGGTACGCAGCCGTAAGGTTGGTGCTTGAGAGATAAACAAAGCCGCCCGCCTTTCGAAGCGGGCGGCTTTTCTGTTGATGCAATTAAAGCTCGATCTCGCCCGGCACCGGCTGCGGCCAGCGCTGCAGCGCCTGCCGCCCGACCTCGGTGAGCCCATAGACGCCCTTGTCGATGCGCTCGAACCAGCCGTAATAATTGGCCCGCAGGATCGTGCCGGCGGTAGGCGCCGCCTGCTTCATGTCGCGCGGCCGGAGCGGGCCGCCGCTAAGCGCCGAAGCGCAGGCGAGCGCTTGCTGACGATAGGCGGTCATGACCGGTACCTTGGTGCTGCCGCCGACGGCCGGATCGCCTTTGCGCTTGCGATGTTCCTTGACCAGCCGCGTGCGCCGTTTCGGGTTGGTGCGCGGCATCGGCGAGACCGAACTGACCAGCACGCTCACCTCGCCCTGATCCGAGACGCCGAGCATGCCTATCCCGAGCCGGCGGCAGAGATCGCGATACCGCTTGTCCGCCTCCCGGCCTCTGCCCTTGGCGGAAACACGTGCCGCTATCCAGACCTCATCCGAAACACCGGCCCGGTCGACCGCCTGCAGGATCAGTTCGAGATTGAAAGTGAGCTTCAGCTCGCAGATGACAACGACGGCCGGATCCGTCCCGCTCAACCCCACCAGATCGCAGCCGCCTACCTCCCCCTTCACCTCGTATCCGAAGCTTTCGAGAAAGGTTTTGACGGGGAGATAAAGCGAAGTTTCCATGCGGTCCGGCGGCGGTGAATCAGGTCGGCGGACATTATCACATCGTCCCCACCTGCGCCGCGTGCAGCCTGGTATAGGCACCACGTTTGGCGATAAGGTCCTGGTGGGTGCCCTGTTCGAGGATGCCGTTGCCGTCGATTACGACGATGCGGTCGGCGCCCTGGATGGTGGCGAGGCGGTGGGCGATGATCAGGGTCGTGCGGCCTTGCGAGAGCTCGGCGAGCGAGCGCTGGATGGCGCGTTCCGTCTCGGTATCGAGCGCCGAGGTGGCCTCGTCAAGGATCAGGATCGGCGGGTTTTTCAGGAACATGCGGGCGATCGCCACCCGCTGTTTCTGGCCGCCCGAGAGTTTCACCCCGCGCTCGCCGATCACCGTGTCGAGCCCCTGCGGCAGGCCGGCGAGCATTTCTTCCAGCCGCGCCTGTCGTGCCGCCTCGATAATATCCGTTTCGGTGGCGCCGAGGCGTCCGTAGGCGATGTTTTCGCGGATCGTCCCGCCGAACAGGAAGACGTCCTGCTGGACGATGCCGATCTGCTGGCGCAGCGACACCTTGGTCATCTTGCGGATGTCCATGCCGTCGATGGTGATGCTTCCGCCCCCGATCTCGTAGAAGCGCGGCAGCAGCGAGCATATGGTTGTCTTGCCGGCGCCCGAAGGGCCGACGAAGGCGATCGTCTCGCCGGCGCGGATCGAAAGATTGACGTTTTCGAGCACCGGCTTGTCCGGGCTGTAGCCGAAGGAGACATTCTTATAGGCGATCTCACCCTTGAGGTGATCGACATCCATCGCATCGGGCGCATCAGCGATATCCGGCTCGGTGTCGATGAGTTCAGTGAAGCGGCGGAAACCGGCAATGCCCTTGGGATAGGTCTCGATCACCGAGTTGATCTTCTCGACCGGGCGGAAGAACACGCCGACCAGCAGCAGGAAGCCGATGAAGCCGCCGGCGGTCAGTTCGCCCGACAGCACGAAATAGGCGCCGGCGATCATCACCACCATCTGGGTAAGCCGCATGCTCATGTAGCTGAGCGAGCTGCTGGCGGCCATCAGCTTGTAGGCATCGAGCTTGACGCGCCGGTAGTTCTGGTTGTCCTGTTCGAACAGTGTCCGCTCATGTTGCTCGTTGGCAAAGGCCTGCACCACGCGGATGCCGCCGACATTCTCCTCGATACGGGCGTTGAAATCACCCACACGCTGGAACAGCCGGCGGAAATTATCGGTCATGCGGCCGCCGAAATGGCTGGTGACCCAGGCGGTCAGCGGCACGACGAAAGCGGTGATCAGCGCCAGCTGCGGGTTGACCGAGAACATCAGCGCGAGAGCCCCGGCAAAGGTCATGATGGCGATGAACAGATCTTCCGGTCCGTGATGGGCGACCTCGCCGATCTCTTCCAGGTCCTTTGTGAGGCGCCCGACGATATGGCCGGTCTTCTGGTTGTCGAAATAGCTGAACGAGAGCTTCTGGAGATGGTTGAAGGCGGCCCGGCGCACGTCCGTCTCGATATTGATGCCGAGCATGTGGCCCCAATAGGTGACGATCGCCATCAGGCCCGTATTGATCACATAAATCACCAGCAGTGCCGCCGAGGCGAGCAGGATCAGCAGCCATTCCTGGCTGAGGAGAAGCCGGTCGACGAACAGCTTCACCGCCATCGGAAAACCAAGTTCCAGCACACCCGAAATGATCGCGCAGCCGAAATCCAGGATGAAAAGCCCGCGGTATGGCCGGTAATAGGCAAAGAAGCGACGAAGCATCGGACACTCTATGAAATCAATAGATGAGCAACGGTGGCAGGTTTTCGAACCCCGCTTAGCCGGGTTCGCCTTCAAGGTAAACCTCCGCTCTCCTGATCGCCCGGACAATGGATATGGGATAGATATCAGGCGCGGCGGCTGCGCAACAGCGTGCGAGCCGAGGTATGCGGTTCGGCGAGCTGATCGGCCTCCAGCGAGGCGAACAGCCAGTCGATAAAGACCCGCACGATCGGTGCCGAACGCATGGCCGGCCGGCAGGCGACGTAGAAGGCGTCATTGGCCGGAACGCTGAGGTCGAAAGGCACGACCAGCTCGCCGCGGGCGATCAGCTTGCTGGCGGTGATCGTGTCGCCGAGCGCAATCCCCTGGCCATGCAGCGCCGCTTCCGTCGAAAACCGGGCGTCGCCCATGAAATATTGCTGCCGGCGCGGCAGGTCGACGGCGTCAGCGGCGGAAAGCCAGGTGTTCCACTCACGCCCGTCCGCATCGCCATGCAGCAGGACATGATCTTCCAGGTCGTGCATCGAGCGTAGCGGCCGGCTGTTCAGCAGAGTCGGGCTGGCGACCGGGAAGAGCTGCAGGTTGCTCCAGAGCCGCGTCCAGGCATCCGGCCAATTGCCGTCACCATAAAGAACGGCGACGTCGACATCCGAGGAATGCAATACCGCCGGATCGTTGGAAGCGGCGAGCTTCAGCCTGACACCCGGAAACTGCTCGGTGAAGGAATTGAGGCGCGGCACGATCCAGAAGGACAGCAGCGCCGGCACGCAGGTGATCGACAGCTCGCCCGATGTCGCCGGCCGCTTCATCAGCGCCGTCGCGGCGGCGATCTCGCCGAACGCCTGGCTGACGGCGGGCAGCAGCAGCGCGCCCTCCGAGGTGAGCTTCAGTCGCTTGGCGCCGCGTTCGAACAGCGAGACCTGCAGCGAGTTTTCCAACGCCTTGATCTGGTGGCTGACCGCGCCGTGGGTGACGTTGAGCTCCCGGGCCGCCGCGGAAACCGAACCGCGGCGGGCCGTTGCCTCGAAGGCACGCAGCGGATTGAGGGGCGGCAGCCGGTTGGTCATTTCATTCCTTGGATTGAACCTAAGTGTTAGTTTTTCTCACAGCTACCGCTAGAACAATCTCAATTGCTTTTCCACCCGCACCTGACGGATAATGATGAAAACAAGGGCGACAAGCCCGGTGGAACAAAAAATAGGCTGCGCACAAGCGGCCCTGCAGGCAGGTGAGGCGATCATGACATTCGACGCGAAGAAGCTCGACGAATTGCGCGCAAAATATCTCGACAGCCCCGGCGGCGAGATTTTCGATCCGAAATTCAAAAAGGTCGGCGAAAAAATCTTCGACAAGGCCGGCACCCGCGTCGCGCCCTATGCGGGCATTCCCACGCTTCTCGATGCGCCCTACAGGCCACTCGATGCGGAGAACCCGGATTTCGGCGACCTGCAGGTGGCGATGGTCGGCATGCCGATGGATCTCGGCGTCACCAACCGCCCGGGCTCACGTTTCGGGCCGCGGGCGCTGCGCACGATCGAGCGTGTCGGCCCCTACAACCACGTGATGGAATGCGCGCCGATCTACGAACTGAATGTCGCGGATATCGGCGACGTTGCCTTCCGCAGCCGCTATCGGCTGGAAATGAGCCATGACGACATCGAAAAGCGCGTGGGCCAGATCGTCGATGCCGGCGTATTACCGCTCTCGGTCGGTGGCGACCATTCGATCACCCATCCGATCCTGAAGGCGGTCGGCAAAAAGGCGCCTGTCGGCATGATCCATATCGACGCCCATTGCGATACGAGCGGCTTTTTCGACGAGACCAAGTTCCACCACGGCGGCCCGTTCCGCAACGCGGTGCTCGACGGCGTGCTCGATCCGACCCGGACGGTCCAGATCGGCATCCGCGGTGCTGCCGAATACCTCTGGGAGTTTTCCTACGAGTCCGGCATGACCGTCATCCATGCGGAGGAAGTGACCGGCATGGGGCTGCCCGCGATCATCGAGAAGGCGAAAAAGATCGTCGGAGACGGCCCGACCTATGTCTCCTTCGACATCGACAGCCTCGACCCGAGCTTTGCGCCCGGCACCGGAACGCCGGAGATCGGCGGGCTCACCACCCGCGAAGTGCTGGAACTGGTCCGTGGCCTCAAGGGCATCAACATCGTCGGCGGCGACGTGGTCGAGGTGGCGCCGCAATATGACGCGACCAACAACACGGCGCATGCGGGCGCCCAGATATTGTTCGAAATTTTGAGCCTGATGGTCTTCAGCCCTTCCGTGAAGGGCCGCACCTGACGTAAACTGCAATCAATTGGGGAACTCGCCAGCCGGCCAAGCACCGGCAGGCCTAAAAAACAAAGGAGAAAATCATGCGTGACATTCTGAACGCCAAACTCGGCCGGCGCGGCGTGCTCGGTGCCGGTCTCGCCGGCGCCTCCATGCTGGCCATGCCCTCGGTGCTGCGCGCCCAGGACAAATCGCTGAAGGTCGGCGTCTATGGCGGCTTCTTCAAGGATTCGTTCGACAAGAACATTTTCCCGGACTTCACCAAGGCGACCGGTATCGCCATCGAATCCGTCGCCGAGCCGACCGGCGAAGCCTGGCTGGTTCAGCTCGAGCAGGCCGCCAAGGCGGGTGCCGCTCCGGCCGACGTCTCGATGATGTCGCAGGTTGCCATGCTGAAGGGCCAGACGACCAAGCTCTGGGCGCCGCTCGACGCCGCCAAGCTGCCGAACGCCAAGAACCTTATCGACAACTTCGTCAATAAGTACCCGGACGGCAAGATCGCCGGCATCGGCGCCGTCTCCTGGTACATCACGCTGGTGACCAATACGCAGGCCTACAAGGAAGCCCCGACCTCCTGGGCAGCCCTGTGGGACAAGGCGAATGCCGACAAGCTCGGCCTTTTGGCGCTTGTCTCCAACTCCTTCCTGCTCGAAGTGACCGCGAAGACCTTCATGGGAGGCACCAAGGCGCTCGACACCGACGAGGGCATCCTCAAGGCGCTCGAAAAGCTGTCCGAAGTGAAGCCGAACGTCCGCCTCTGGTATCGCGACGAGGCGCAGTTCGAACAGGCGCTGAAGTCGGGCGAGATCCCGATGGGCCAGTATTATCACGACGTCACCGGTCTTGCCGCCTCGCAAGGGAGCCCGGTCCGCTCCACCTTCCCGAAGGAAGGCGGCATCCAGGATTCGGGCTGCTGGGCGCTGTCGCGTGCCTCGAAGAAGACCGAGGAAGCGCACACGTTCATCAACTACATGTGCCAGCCGGCCATCCAGGCGACTCTCTCGCGGAAAGTCGGCACCTCGCCGACCGTCAAGCGCGACCTGCTCGACCTCACCGCCGCCGAATTCGCCTCGGTCTCCTCCGATATCGAGCCGATCATCCCGCGCTACGATCTCTACCAGACCAAGTCCGACTTCCTGAACCAGAAGTGGACGGAGATGATCGCGGGCTAAGATTGCCATCTGGCTGCCCCTCATCCGGCTGCCGCCACCTTCTCCCCGTTTTCACGGGGAGAAGGTATATGCTGCGACCGTTTCCGCCATATCAAGGCGAGGCGGGCACGTGCCCTCTCCCCTTAAACGGGTGAGGGTTATAGGTGAGGGGCAATTCATGCTATCTACAACCGCTCCAAGACGCGCGGAGACCGTATGTCCGGATTGATCCTGAGCCAAGTGACGAAGCAGTTCGGCAATTTCACGGCCGTCAACGACGTGAACCTTTCGGTTCCGGACGGCACGTTCGTCTGCCTGCTCGGGCCGTCCGGCTGTGGCAAGACCACGCTGATGCGGATGGTCGCCGGGCTGGATCTTCCGACCGGCGGCTCGATCGAACTCGGCGGCGCCGACATCACCCAGGTGCCGACCCACAAGCGCGATCTCGGCATGGTGTTCCAGTCGCTGGCGCTTTTCCCACACCTGACGGTCGGTGAAAACATCGCCTATTCGCTGCGCATCCGCGGCGTGGCGAAGGACGTGCAGAAGAAACGCGTCGACGAGCTGCTGGCGATGATCCATCTGCCGGGCTTTGCCGATCGTTCGGTGGCAAAACTCTCCGGCGGCCAAAGGCAGCGCGTGGCAATCGCGCGGGCGCTCGCCATCTCGCCAAAGCTCTTCCTGCTCGACGAACCACTGTCCGCGCTCGACGCAAAACTGCGCGAGGCGATGCAGGTGGAGCTGCGCCAGCTTCAGCAGCGGCTCGGCATCACCACCATCGTCGTCACCCACGACCAGCGCGAGGCGATGACCATGGCAGATACGGTCGTCGTGATGAATGGCGGCGAGATCCGCCAGGCGGCTGCGCCGGTCGATATCTACCGCCGTCCGGCCGATAGTTTCGTCGCCGATTTCATCGGCCAGACCAACCTCCTGCCTGTTGCGGCCGACAGTGCCGGCCGCGCCAGCGTGCTCGGCGAAGTGGTCGAAGGCATCGCGCTCCCCGCCGGTGCGGCAAAAGGCCTGCTGTCGGTCCGGCCGGAGGACGTGCAGCTCACTGCTCCCGGTCACGGGGCGATTGCCGGCACGGTCACCTTCATCCGCGATCTCGGCGGCGCGATCGAAACCTTCGTGGCGGCAGGTGGCACCCAGGTGATCGCGGTATCCTCGCCGCGCAACCGGCCGGACGTTTCGGTCGGCCAGAGCGTCGGCATCCGGCTCGATCCGGCCACCAGCGTGGTGCTCGCCAGATGAGACGCGAACCGCCGCAGCGCCTTGCCGACTACGGACCGCTCTTTTTCCCGGCGGGCATGCTGACCCTGTTCTTCGTGGTGCCCTTCGCCACCATGATCGCCGTGTCCTTCTTCCAGCGCGAACAGGGCGGCTTCTATACGCCCGCCTTCGTGTTCGACAATTACGCCCGGTTCATCAGCCTGTTCTTCGGCAAGGTCCTGGGCTTCTCGCTGTTCCTCGCCGTCGCGGTGGCGGTCGCCTGCGTGGTGATCGGCATTCCCTTCACCTATCTGCTCTCCCGGTCAGCGCGAAAAATCCAGATCGTCTGGCTGGTGGCGCTGCTCTCGATCCTGTCGCTGTCGGAAGTGATGATCGGGTTTGCCTGGTCGACCCTCTTCTCGCGCACCGCCGGCATCACCAACCTGTTCGTCTGGCTGGGACTGATGGCGCAACCGCAGGCGCTGACCCCGAGTTTCGGCGCGGTCATGACCGCCATGACCTACCAGGCCTTCCCCTATACGGTCCTGGTCCTCTATCCGGCGCTTGTCCGCCTCGACCCGACGCTGACCGAAGCCGCCCGCACGCTCGGCGCCTCGCCCGTAAAAGCCTTCTTCACCGTCGTGGTGCCGGCGCTGCGCAACACCATTCTCGCGACGCTGATCATGGTCTTCATCTTCGCGCTCGGCTCCTATCTGCTGCCGCAGCTTCTCGGAAGGCCGCAGCACTGGACGCTGTCGGTGCTGATCACCGACCAGGCGATCTACCAGTCGAACATGCCGTTTGCCGCCGCCATGGCCGTTTTCCTCGTGCTTGTGTCGCTGGCGCTGGTCGGCCTGGCCCTTTACGCCGGACAGCAGAGGCAAGCGAAATGACAGCTCTCCGCCGCCTGTTCTTCTTCGTCGTCGGCCTGTTCCTGGCTTTGCCGCTGATCGTCGTCGCCGGCGTCTCGATCAATGCCCGCCAGACGCTCGCATTTCCGCCCCAGGGTTTTTCGCTCTCCTGGTACGGCCAGATTTTTACCAATCCCGAATGGCGTAATGCGCTGGTCGCCTCACTGACCCTGGCTGCCTCGTCCGCGCTTCTAGCCCTGCTGATCGCCCTGCCGCTTGCCTGGTTCCTGTGGCGGCGGATCGCCCCCTGGGCCAACATCTTCCAGCTTCTCGGCGTTGCGCCCTTCACCCTGCCGCCGGTCATCACCGCGCTCGGCCTGCTCACCTTCTGGGCGACCACCGGCTTCTACGGCCAACCGTGGACCGCGGTGATCAGCCACGGCATCTTCTTCGTCACCCTGCCGCTGGTGACCCTTTCGCTCGGCTTTTCGGCGATCGACCGTTCGTTGGTGGAAGCCGCCGCCACCATGGGCGCCGACGACCGGGTCATCTTCAGAACCGTCGTGCTGCCGCTGATCCTGCCCTATCTCGTCTCCGGTTATGCCTTTGCCTTCGTTCTGTCGCTGAACGAATATATCGTTGCCTATATGACCGTCGGCTTCACCATGGAAACCCTGCCGATCAAGATCTTCAACGCGCTGCGCTACGGCTATACGCCAACCATGGCCGCCGTGACGGTGCTGTTCCTGGTCATCGCTGCGGTCGTCTTCGGTCTGGTGGCCCGGTTCGGAGACCTGCCGAAGCTGCTCGGCGCCATGTCGGACGAACGCTGAAGGGATAAGCCCATGAAGATCGCCGGTTTCCAGATGCAGCCCGTCGTCGGCGATGTCGAGGCGAACCTCGCCAAGATCGAGGCGGCGGCCGAAGAGGCGGCCGCCAAGGGCGCCGCGCTGCTGATCGCCCCGGAACTGGCGCTGACCGGTTACGGCGCGGCGGAGAAATTTCCCGATCTTGCCACGCCCGCCCATGGCCCGGTGACCGACCGGCTGTCGGAGATCGCCTCAAAACATGGCCTCGCGATCGTCGCCGGTTTTGCCGAAAAGACCTTCGAAAACATCTTCAACAGCGCCTTCTTCACCGACGGCAAGGGCCAGACGGCGGTCTACCGCAAATGCAATCTCTACGGCCCCTATGAGCGCAAATGGTTCGCCCAGGAGGACCGCCGCCAAGTTCTGGTGACGCTCGGCGACATCAGGCTCGGTTTCCTGATCTGCTACGATGTCGAGTTTCCCGAAAACGTCCGGCAACTGGCAAAGGGCGGCGCCGATCTCGTCGTGGTGCCGACGGCGTTGCCGACCGGCGGGTCCGGTCAGTTCATCGCGGAGCACATGATTCAGGTCCGCGCCTTCGAGAACCAGGTCTTCGTTGCCTATATCAACCACTGCGGCTCCGACGATCTGTTCGCCTATGCCGGTCTGTCGCGGATCGCCGCACCGGACGGCAAGCTGATTGCCGAAGCGCCCCCCGAGGGTGAGGCCCTGATCATCGCCGGGGTCGATCCGGCGGCCTACGCCCAGTCGCGGGCGGAAAACACCTATCTCGCCGATCTCGTTTGAGTCCCAGGCCTCCGGAGTAACGCGAAGCTCCCATTTCCTTTGATAATGTTGTATAGCATTCGGCGTTACAGCATTCCGGGGGGAGGCATGACACGTATATTCCGGGCGCCGGCTTTTTATATCCAGGGTCCGGGGTCCTTAAATCTGCTTGGCGAAAAGGCGGCGACGCTCGGCCGTTCGGTCGTGGCGATCTGCGATTCGGTTGTGCTACCGCATATCGAGGCGGATCTCACCGAGACCCTGAACCGGCAGGACATCACGCCCACAATCATACCGTTCGATGCGGACGTCACCCATCGGGAAATGGACCGCCTGGCCGAGCTGGTGCGGTCAAAGGGCGGCGAGGTGGTGGTCGGCATCGGCGGCGGCCGCACGCTCGATGTCGCCAAGGGTGCCTCTCGCCGCGCCGGCCTTCCCTTCGTCAGCGTGCCGACGGCCGCTTCCACCGATGCACCCTCGACCCGCGGCATCGTCATCTATGACGACCATCACACGATGATCGCCGTCGAGCAGATGGACCAGAACCCGGCCTTCGTGATCGTCGACACCGCGATCATCGCCAAGGCCCCTGCCCGGCTGCTGCGCGGCGGCATAGGCGATGCGCTGACCGCAAAATTCGAGACGGAAGGCGCCTGGAAGGGCACCGGCCTCTCCAAGCAGGGTACGCGGCCCTTGAAGACGGGCGTGATGCTCGGCGATGTCTGCTACCGGATGCTGCTCGAACATGGGGCCGGCGCCGTGCGGGTGGCCGGCACCGGCGAGGTGACGCCGGATTTCGAAGCCGTCGTCGAGGCGATCCTCTGGCTCAGCGCCGTCGCCTTCGAAAATACCGGCCTCTCCATTGCCCATGCGGTGGCGACCGAACTCGGCGCGATCGAGCCGGTGCGAAAACACTCGCTGCATGGCGAACACGCCGCCTACGGCACGCTGGTGCAGACAATGGCGGAAGGCCGTCCCGAGGACGAACTGACGACGCTGTTCGGCTTCTACGACGAGATCGGCATGCCGCGCCGGCTTTCGGCGCTCGGCATGCCGAATGTCGGCGATGCGGCGATCGAAAAACTTGCGACGGCCTGCGCAGAAAGCCCGTTCCTGGTCAACCAGGAGCGGATGCTCGATGCGAATGATCTGGTCGCCGCCTTCCGTGCTGTGGAAAACTACGTTTAAAGCGGGCTCGACCTGCTACAGATATAAATATAATCAACTGGGAACACAGGGGATTTAGGATGCCGTCAGATAAGACCAAGGCGCCGGAGGAATGGACTCAACGCCGCATTCAATCGATCGAGGTCGGCTTCCAGGTCATTCGCGCCATGGAGGCGGCGAACGGCCCGCTGCCGCTGCGCGATATCGCCGCCGCCGCCGGCATGCCGCCCAGCAAGGCGCATCTCTACCTCGTCAGCTTCGTCAAGGAGAGTGTTGCCTTCCAGGATCCGGTCACCGGGCATTACGGGCTCGGCCGCTTCGCGATCCAGCTCGGCCTGTCGGCCATCCGCCAGCTCGACGTGGTTGAATTCGCCCGTGAGGAACTGGCGGCGCTGCAGCGCACCGCCGGTTTCGCAACCTATCTTTCGCTCTGGGGTGATCGCGGCCCGGGCATCGTTTCCAAGGTGGACGGCGAGCGGCAGGGATCGCTTGCCGTGCGCCTGGGCTACGTGCTGCCGCTCCTGACCTCGGCAACCGGCCAGGTCTTCCTCACCTATCTCAACGAAAGCGAGACCATGGCGGTGCGGCAGGACGAGATCGCTGCTGCCAAGCGGGGTGCGTCGGATGACGCGGCCTCGCTCTCGCCGCGCGTCACCACGACCAAGGAAATCCAGAAGATCATCGAGACCGTGCGCCACCAAGGTTATGCGATGACGGTCAACAGCATCAATTCGAGCTTCGCCGCGATCGCCGCGCCGGTCTTCGACTATAGCGGCCGGATCGTCGCGACCATGACCGTGCTCGGCTCCGACAAACAGCTCGCCGGCCCCCGCAAGAAACCGACGATCGACGCCCTGATGGCCGCCGCCCACCGGCTTTCCGAACGGCTGGGTGCGCCGGGTCGCGGGGCGAAGGGCGAGGACAACGTCAAGCCGCCCGCGCAGCCGAAGCCAACAAGGGCGAAGGGCACGGCGGGACGATAGGCTGAATCTCCCCCCTTGTGGGGGAGATGCCCGGCAGGGCAGAGGGGGGTGTCGCAGCATACTCTTCGACGGTTGAATTCGTGGCGCCCCCCCCCCCTCTGTCACCTCTGGTGACATCTCCCCCACAAGGGGGGAGATCGGGTACAGCCCGCGGCATCCTCCACCACCACGATTGACCTCCTCAAATTAATTAGTATACCTTACGATCTCCGGCTGGAGGAGCCAAGGAGGAGGATTTCATGCACGAGATCGATGCAGCCACCGTTGCGAAACGGGAGGAATTTTATGCGCGGATCAAGCCGCACAACATGGCGCCCCTCTGGGAAGTGATGAAGGGCATGCTGCCGCCGGAGCCGGCTTCCAAGGCGCAGGCGCATCGCTGGCGTTACGACGACATCCGCCCGCTGATCCTCGAATCCGGCAGCCTGCTGACCGCCGAAGAGGCGGAGCGTCGCGTGCTGATCCTCGAAAACCCCGCCTTCCCGGCCCAGTCGCGCGCCACCTCGACGCTTTATGCCGGCATCCAGATCATCATGCCGGGTGAAGTGGCGCCGGCCCACCGCCACACCCCGTCGGCGCTGCGTTTCATGCTGGAAGGTTCAGGCGCCTATACGACCGTCGGCGGCGAGCGCACCCGCATGGCATTCGGCGATTTTGTCATCACACCCGTCTGGGCCTGGCACGACCACGGCAATGACGGCTCTGACCCGGCCGCATGGCTGGACGGTCTCGACGTGCCGATGATCGCCTTTTTCGAAGCGGTGTTCCGCGAGGATTCCAACGACACCGAGCAGGAACTGCTTCGGCCGGAAGGTGACTCGCTCGCCCGTTTCGGTTCCGGCATGATGCCGATCGGCGGCACAAGCCCCTATGGCCAGACGACCCCGATCTTCAACTATCCCTATGAGCGCAGCCGCGAGGCCCTTTACCGCGCCTCGCGTGGCGAGGAAATCGACGCCCATATCGGCACGACGCTGCGCTATGCCAACCCGATCGACGGCGGCTGGACGATGCCGACCATGTCGGCATGGCTCAGCCATGTCCCGAAAGGCATGGAAACCGCAAGAATCCGTTCGACGGATCATATCGTCATGTGCATCGCCGAAGGCACCGGCTCAATCACGGTCGGCGCTAAAACCTTCGATTTCGGCCCCAAGGATGTGATCGTCGTGCCGGGCTGGTCATGGCGCTCGTTCAAGGCCAACGAAGACGTCGTCGTATTCTGCTTCTCCGACCGCGTGGCGCAGGAGAAGCTCGGCTATTTCCGCGAAGACCGCACCCGCGTCTGAGCGAACGAGATCAGGGAGAGAAATCATGCGTTTTTGTCGCTACGACGATAATCGTCTCGGCGTGGTCGGCGGCGATCAGGTGAAGGACGTCACGAGCGTCCTCGATCGCCTGCCGAACTACCGTTACCCCTTCCCCCATGGCGACCAGTTCATGGCCCATTTCGCCGAGCTGCGGCCCGTCATGGAGGAAATGGCGAAGACCGCGCCGTCGAAGCTGCTGTCCGACGTCGCACTTCTGAGCCCGATCGCCAATCCGGGCAAGATCGTCGGCGCCCCGGTCAACTACCGGCTCCATCTCGACGAGGTGCTGGACAGCGACCAGCTGCATCACGGCATGAAGATCAAGCCGATCGCCGAGGCTGGCGTGTTCCTGAAGGCGGTGAGCTCGCTGGTCGGCCCGTCGGAAGGCGTCGTCGTCGACTGGGCGGATCGCCGCACGGACCACGAGATCGAACTCGCCGTCATCATCGGCAAAAAGGCGTTTCGCGTGTCGGAAGCCGATGCTCTCGACTACGTCGCCGGCTACGCGATCTGTTACGACATCACCATCCGCGGCCCGGAAGAACGCAGCTACCGCAAGTCGCTCGACACGTTCAGCGTGCTCGGCCCCTATGTGGTCACCGCAGACGAGATCCCGAACCCGAACAATCTCGAGTTCGAACTGACGATCGGCGGCGCAAGCCGCCAGAAGTCGAACACCAACATGCTGATCTTCAACGTCCAGAAGCTGATCGAATTCACCAGCAAGGCCTATACGCTTTATCCCGGCGACATCATCATGACCGGCACGCCGGAAGGCGTCGCCCCGATCGCTCCCGGCGACGTGCTGCACGGCACGTTCGAAGGCATCGGCACGATGGACGTGAAGGTCTACGGCAACTGGGACAAGACATGAGTTCGGAGCCCAACCCATCGGCAGAGGGGGACGGGCATGCCGTCCTTCTCGACGGTGTCGTCGGCATCCGCATCCGCCGCCTGCAGGCGCTGTTCGGCAACCATTGGCAGAACTGGTTCCGCGCCCGCTCGCTTGCGGTCACCCCGGTCCAGGGCGGCGTGCTGCTCTTGATCCGCCGTTATCCCGGCATCAGCCAGATCGCGCTCGCGAGGCGGTTGCGCATCGAACCGCCGACGCTCGTCCAGACGCTCGGTCCGCTCATCAAACACAAACTCGTCGAACGCGACCGCGCCGCCGATGACGGCCGCGTCTATGAACTGCGGCTCACCAAGGCAGGGCTTGAAGCCGCCGCCCTTGTGGAAACCTCGCTGCCGCAGCATGAGGCCGACCTGCTGCGGTTTTTGTCTGTGGAGGAGCGGCAGACGTTTCTGGAGTTGCTGGATAAGGCGATTGCCGGAGCGGAGGCGGCGATCGAGGGGCAGGAGAAGGAGTAGCGGTCTCCGTGCCTCCCCTCCGTCATCCTCGGTCTAGACCCGAGGATGACGGCCGTATTTTGAGCCGCCGCCCCCTGCCAATTTTCCGGGCAGCTGTCCCATCCAATAACTCCACCACCCATTTCTCGATTGCCACATAACAGGCGGCCTGATACTCATTTCTCATGCATCTGGGAGGAGCGGCATCATGCGGTCATGGCAGGTATTCGAGGCATCGGAAGTGTTGCGGGAAATCGAGGAGGCGACGCCCCAGCCCACCGGCAGCGAGGTCGTCGTTTCGGTGTCTCATTGCGGGCTTTGCCATTCGGATCTGACCCTGTGGAAGGGCATTTTCGACATGGGCGACAAACAAGTGTCGATCGACAGTATCGGGATGAAGCACCCGCTCACCCTCGGCCATGAAATCCTCGGCACCGTCACCGCCATTGGCCCCGATGCGACGGATGTGAAGGTTGGCGATGTCAGGCTTGTTTATCCGTGGCTCGGTTGCGGCGAGTGCGAAACCTGCCGTGCCGGCCAGGAGAACCTCTGCATGCAGGGCCGGCCGCTCGGCATGCGCAGGCCCGGCGGTTTCGGCAGCCATGTGGTGGTGCCGCATAGCCGCTATCTCATCGATACCGGTGATCTCGACCCCGCACTTGCCGCCACCTATGCCTGCTCCGGCCTTACCGCCTATTCTGCCATCCGCAAGGCGATGCCAGTTCGCCCCGACGAGGCGATCGTCGTGGTTGGGGCCGGCGGGCTGGGCCTCAGCGGCATCGTCATCCTGAAGGCGCTCGGGCACCGGAATATCGTTGTGGTCGATATCTCCGAAGAAAAACTGAAGATCGCAACCGATGCCGGCGCCCACAAGGCGGTGCCTTCGACCGGCGACGACGTGACGAAGAGGATCGCCGATACGGTCGGCCGGCCGGTGCGCACCATCATCGATTTCGTCAACAACAGCCAGACGGCAGCCTTTTGCTTCCCGGCGCTGGCGCGCGGCGGCCGCATCATCATGGTCGGCATGTTCGGCGGCCAGCTCACCATCCCGACCATGCGCATGGCGCAAGGGGGCCTGAGCCTGATCGGCAGCATCACCGGCTCGCTACAGGAATTGCGGGATCTGGTGGAGCTCGCCAAAAGCGGAAAACTCGATGCCATCCCCTATGAGGCTCTGCCGAAATCATCAATCAACGACGCGATGAGCCGATTGTCCAAAGGTGCGGTCAAGGGACGTATCGTTCTGGAGGAGGAGCCGGTGTGAGTGCACAGCAAGGCGAAATGATCGAGGTCTGGCGCGGCAGCGTGCGCCAGTGGGAAGTGGACGAGAACGCCCACTGGAACACCCAGTATTATGTCGCCCGTGCCAACGAAGGCCTTGCAGTGCTTTTCGGCTTCAACGGCCTGCCCGGCCTTTTCTCGCCAACGTCGGCCACCACGATCGCCTATAACGAGCATCATATCCGCTTCCACCGCGAAGCGCATGCGGGCACGTCGCTGCATATGACCGCCGGTTTCCTCGATATCGGCGAGACGACGGCGTTTGCGGTGCTGATGCTTTATAACAGCCATTCCGGCCAGCTGGCCGCGAGCTTCAGGGTGCGGCTAACCCATGTGGATACGGCCGACCTCAAGACGCCTCGCCCCTGGCCAACGGCCTTCCGCGAAAAGGCCTCCGCCTCGCTGGTCGACGTTCCCAAGGAGGCGCTCGCCCGCGGCACCAGCAACGAACCGGTGACGATCAGCGCCTCCCGCGATCGGGCGATCACGCTCGGCCTGAAATGCACCGCGATGAGCCTGATCGAGCCGGAAGCCTGCGACGCATTCAACCGCCTCGGTCCGCAGAAATTCATCGGCGCGGTCGGCGGCGGGGTGAAGCAGCTCACCGGCCCGATCCGCGAAATCGTCAGCAAACATGCCGAGACGCCGCCCGGCAAGATCGGCGGCGCGGTGCTGGAATTCCGCATCCTTTATGGCGAAACCCCGCGTCTTGGCGACTGCTTCGAGATCTGGGGCGGGTTGCAGAAGACCGACCAGCGCGTCATGTCGCTGATCTTCTGGATGGTCGATCCGTTCAGCGGCCGGGTATTCGGCACGATGCAGTCGGTCGCTGTCGTGTTCGATCTCGATGCACGGTCGATCGTGCAGATCTCGCCGGCGGCTAAGGAGGCGCTGGCTCCGCTGGTCACCGAGGGGCTGGCGCTTTAAGGGGCGTGACCCTTAGGGCCTGAGTTTTCTCACGGCAGCTCCCTTTCATCCGACCCTTCGGGCCACCTTCTCCCCGCTGGGGAGACGATATTTGTGCCTTGCCGCGGCCGATCATCCCCTCCCCTCCGGGAGAGGGTGACCGGGCAAAGCGGAGGCCGGGTCAGGGGGCAGCAGCCGATGACACCTACCGGAACTTCTCCGCCGTCGCCACACAGTTGATCAGCGCGGCCAGTTCCTTGCGCGAGGCGAAGGAGGTTTCCGGGCTCATCGAGAGGAAGGCCTTGATGCCGCGAACGGTTGGGACCGAGTTCTTCTCGAGCTGGCCGACGACGCGTTCCACTTCCGCATCGATGCCGGCATCGGCGACCGTGACGCCGACGATGCCGAGCACCTTGGCTTCGGTCGCGGGGATCACGTCGCGGGTGAACACCATGCGGGCCAGCGTGGCGCGGGAAACCCGATCGGCGAGCGCGTTGAGCACCAGCGTCGGGGCGATGTCGTGATTCATTTCCGGCACTTGGAACGTGGCGCTTTCGGCGGCGATCGCGACGTCCGCAAGCGCGGCGATGGCGCAGCCTACGCCGGCGGCCCTGCCGCGGATGGCGGTGATGAACGGAACCGGGATTTCGCGCAGCACTTCATAGAAATCGAGGACCGGATCGGAAATCGCGGTGCGCAGGTCGAGCGCGGTGGCGCGGCTGCCGGCTGCCGGCATGGCGGCGCTGCGGCCGGTGCAGAAATCGCCGCCCTTGGCGTTCATCAGCACGACGCGGGTTTCCGGCGACAGAGACTTCAGCGCGGCGGTGATGGCCTGCGCCATCTCGGGCGTCAGCGCATTGCCCTTGTCGGGACGGTTGAGAGTGATCTCGAGGACGTTCCCCCGGGTATTGATCAGGACGTCGGGCAATGCTTTCTCCTCACGCTTCTTGTTTGGCTTTTGCCGCCCGGATCGCTTCCCAGATACGGGAGGGCGTTGCCGGCATTTCGATATGGGTCACGCCGAGATCGGCGAGTGCATCGGTGATGGAGTTGATCGTCACGCCGAGCGACGGTGTCGTACCACCCTCGCCGCCCGGACGGAAACCGAGCGGATGGCTTTTTGCCGGCACTTCGCTGATATGGGTGTCGAAGCTCGGGAAATCGGACGCACGGGCCACCTGGTAGTCCATGAAGGTCGCCGACAGGTTCTGGCCGGTCTCGCGGTCGTAATGCGACCATTCGAACAGTGCCTGACCGGCGCCCTGGACGATGCCGCCATGGGTCTGGCCGTCGACGATCATCGGGTTCAGCGCCTTGCCAACGTCATCGACGGTCGAGTAACGCGGGATATGGAAGAAACCGGTTTCCGGATCGATCTCGATTTCGCAGACCGCCGCACCATAGGGGTAGGCCAGCCCGTGGGTGGTCTCGTCGGAAATCGCCGCGAGCGAACCCCGCAGCTCGTCCGGCAGGCCGAGATCGTTTTCCGCAGCCTGCGCCGCCTCGAACAGGCTGACGACGCCGTTCGATCCACGGGCGCGAAAATGACCCTCGGCGAAGTCGATCTCTTCCGGCGCGACGTTCAGCATGAAGGCGGCGATCCTGCGGCCGCGTTCGATGATCTCGGCAGTCGCCTTGTGCATGACGATGCTCGCGAAGCGCAACGAGCGGCCGGAATGCGAACCGCCGCCGGCCGAGACGAAATCCGTATCGCTGGCGCGAATCTGCACCACCTCGTGGGAAATGCCGAGGAAGGACCCGACCAGCTGGGCGAATGCCGTCTCGTGCCCCTGCCCCGTGTTCTGGGTGCCGATAACGACATCGACGATGCCGGCGGTCGGATCGACGGTGATCTCGGCCCGCTCGCGCGGCACGCCGCTGGTGCCCTCGATATAGTTGGAAAGGCCGATACCACGATACATGCCGCGCTTGCGGGCTTCTGCGCGGCGCGCCTCGAACCCCTTCCAGTCGGCCATGTCGAGCACCTTGTCCATGCAGCCGATATAGTCGCCATTGTCATAGGTGACGCCCATCGGGTTCGAATAGGGCGAAGCCTCTTCCGGGATCATGTTGATGCGGCGCAGCTCCACCCGGTCGAAACCGAACTTGCGGGCGGCAAGGTCGATCATCCGCTCGATGATGTACATGGCTTCCGGACGGCCGGCGCTGCGGTAGGGGATGGTCGGCACGGTATTCGACATGGCCGCGCGGAATTCCACATGCGCGACCGGCACCCGGTAAAGGCTGGTCATCAGCTGGATGCCCTTGTTGAGGGGCGTGTAGGACACCGTATGGGCGCCGATATTGCTGGTATTGACCGAGTGGAAAGCCAGGAACTTGCCGTTTTCGTCGAGCGCAAGCTTTGCCTTCACATGCAGGTCGCGGCCCTGGAAATCCGACAGGAACGCTTCGATGCGCTCCGCCTGGTGTTTGACCGGCCGGCCAGTGAGCTTGGCGGCGTAGGGCAAAAGCACGAATTCCGGATAGGTGGCATTGCGGGTGCCGAAATTGCCGCCGACATCGCGGGGCGCGACGACCCGCACGAAGGCCATGTCGACGCCGAGAGACGCAGCGATCTGCTCACGCATCATCACCACGCCATGGCCGCCGGAGGCGTGGATGGTGAACTTGCCGGTCTCCGGGTCGTATTCGGCGGCGGAGGAACGCGGCTCCATATGGACGCCGGTGACGCGTTGCGCCCAGCTGGTGAATTCGAGGACATGAGCGGCCTTGGCGAAAGCTTGCTCAGTGCCGGCCCTCTCGCCGACTTCGCCGTCCATCGCCTTGTTGCCCGGAACATGGTCCCAGAGCTGCGGGGCACCCTCTTCCAGCGCGTCGACGCCGCGCACGACGGAAGGCAGCTCCTCCCAGTCGATCTCGATCGCTTCCGCGGCATCCTTGGCGAGATCGGTGCTCTCGGCGATCACCATGGCGACCGCCTCGCCGACGAAGCGGGCCCGGTCGGTCGGCAGCGCCTGGTGATGGGTGCGGGCGCGCTCTGTGCCGTCATAGTTCTTGATACGGATGTCGGATCCGAACTGCGAACTGCCGATCGCATGCGGGATCGGCGCGATGCCGGCGGCGACGATATCCTCGCCGGTCAGGACGGCGAGCACGCCCGGCATGTCGCGGGCGGCGGACGTGTCGATGCTGCGGATGATCGCATGGGCATGCGGCGAACGCACGAAGGCGGCATAGGCGGTGTTTTCGAATTTGAGGTCGTCGGCATACTGGCCCTTGCCGGTGATCAACCGGTTGTCTTCCTTGCGCCTGACGTCTTCGCCGATCATGCCATTCCTCCCATTCACATCGTCCCACATATCCCGGACGATGGCATTCCGCATGCGGCTCTTGGGCCATCCTGAAGCGAAACGCAAATCAATTCATAATAGACATATTATATCCGTCAATGTTGAAAATTATGGTCTGTGGAAATCGGCTTGGAAAGCCTTCCTCTCTCGACGAGAACCGAGCGCCGACCGGAATAAGGGAAAGTGCAAAGTCTCGCAAGAAAAAGGCCCAGACCGGGGTCTGGGCCAGGCTTCCCTGGGAAGGGAATAGCGTCAGGCGGCTTCCGGTCCCTGGTTGAGCACGTAGCCGGGGCCGCGCTTCAGGAAGTCGGCCCAGAGCCGCAACGTGCGCTCCGGCTGGTCGACCTCGATCGAATGGGCGGCGTCGAAGATGAAGGCACGCTGCGAGGTCGGGATGTTGCGCTTCAGGTGCGCGCCGGCCTCCGCCGGCACGACCTTGTCTTCGGTGCCGAGCAGGATCAGCGTCACCGCCTCGATCGAGGGCAGGCGGGCACTCAGTGCCTCGTCAACCTGAACATTATTGGCGAGGCGCTCGTAAGTTTTGCCGTTGTTGGCCATGACTTCAGGCGATTTCGGCGCCGACTTGATCTTTTGCGGATGGGCGTAGAGCGCCTTGAACCGCGCGTCCGGATCGGCGGGCAAACCGCCCTTGCCCTCGAACCGGAAGCCGGCCGGCACGCCGAGGATCAGGTGGTCGACCATTTTTGGGCGCTCGGCAGCAAGCCACAAGGCCGACCAGCTGCCGAAGGAGGAGCCGATCACGTCGAACCGCGGGCCGACCAGCTTTTCGGCGAACTCGGCGACCATGGCCACCCAGTCCCGCACCGTCTTCAGGCTTTCGTTCGGCTCGGTGCCGTCGAAGCCCGGGCAGATCGGTGCATAGACCGTGTGGTTACCGGTCAGCGCCCTCAACGGCTCGGTCAGCATCACGCCGCCAGCAGCATGCAGGTAGACAACCGGCTGCCCCGTGCCGCCGACATGATAGGAGAGCCTGCCGCCGGAAAGCTCGATCGTCTTCAATTCAAAGCTCATGGGTCAAACTCCTCTTACAGGCCAGCGACTTCAGGCGCGACGCGGTCGCGGAACAGTTCCATGCCACGGCGAACGACGCTGCCCGGCATGTTGCCGACCTTGACCGTCAGGTTCAGCAGGCCGCAATCCAGTTCCTGGCGCAGGCGCTTGATCTGCCTGATGACCGACTGAGGGCTACCGCAGATGATCGAACCGGCTTCTATCTGCTCTTCCACTGTACGGCCGCGCAACGTTGCGAGGCGCTTCTGGAAGTTTTCGCCGGCGTCGGCCTCGGTGTAGTAGCGGCTCTGCCCGAGAACGAGTTGCTGGGCGGAGCGCTGCGGGCGCATCAGCGTCTGGTGGAAGTAGGTCTGGGCGGCGGCCATGTGGTGCCTCGCCTCCTCGTCCGTATCGGCGATGCAGATCTGCTGGCCGACCAGGATGTCGTCCGGTGTCGGCTCCCAGCCGTAGGAGCGTGCGGTCTTCTTGAAATTCTCGATGGCGGCCTTGGCGATCGACAGGTCCTGGATCAGCGTGATGCCCATGATCGCACGCATCTTGGCGACGAACTCGGCCGATTCCGCGTTGCTGGCTGACATCAGGATACGCGGATGCGGCTTCTGGATGGGCTTCGGCCAGATCGAGACGGCCGGGAACTGATAATGCTCGCCTTCCCATCCGAAGGGCTCGTCTTCGGTCCAACACTTGATGATCAGTTCGGTCGCTTCGCGCAGACGGCTGCGGGATTCGCTCGGGGGGATGTTGTAGGCGATGTATTCGTGCGGAATGCCGCGCAGGAAACCGGCGACAAGGCGCCCGCCCGACATCACGTCGATCATCGCATATTCTTCGGCGACGCGGACCGGGTTCAGGAGCGGCAGAAGGTTGCCGACGATGGCGATCTTCGCCTTGGACGTCTGGCGGGCGAGCGCGCCGGCGATCAGGTTCGGGTTCGACATCAGGCCGTAGGGGCTGAAATGGTGCTCGTTGCAGCCCACCCAGTCGAAACCGTAGTTCTCCGCGTCGACCATCTCATCGAGATATTCGTTGTAGAGCGCCTGGATGCGGGTGCTGTCGATCCCGTGCGTGCTGACCGGCCATTCATGCGGCAGCTTGTCGTAATCGGGATAAGGCATCAGGTGGAAGAAATTGAACTTCATGGAAAGCTCCGCTGGGACCGTCGCCCGGATGAAGGCAAAACGGATCCGACGACGATTGAAATTGGATCAGTTGCTGGCGACGAGGCGCGGTGCGACGTCGTCGACGCGGCTGGCCATCGCCATTTCGGCAAAGCTGACGACCTGCGAAGCGACGATCTCGAGCGGCTGGGCAACCTCGCGGCGAGCTGGTTTGCCGTCGACGAAAGGTTTCTCGTTGGATTTGATGGTCGCCGCGTAGGGGGTCGGCCAGCCGCGCAGCGCATGCACGACCGAGCGCAGGCCGATCAGCGTCGCACCGAGCGCCTGGTCGCCGGCGGCGCAGACGATGCAGCCGACGGCGCGGCCCTCGAAATAGGAACGGGCGTCCTCGCGCATATCTTCCGTATAGTCGATGGCGTTCTTGATCATGCCGGACATGCCGCCGTGATAGCTCGGCGTTGCAATGATGATGCCGTCGGCGCGACGAAGGGACTGAAGAAGACGAAGGGCGGCCGGAGTGCGGTGCGTCACGCCCGGATCGAAGAGTGGCAGTTCGAGCGCCGCACCGCAGATGAGGTCGGTTTCCGCGCCGGCCCTTTCGGCAGCGGCGAGGCAATGGCGCAGGGCGAGCTCGGAACTCGAGCCGGGGCGCTGGGTCCCGCCGATACCGACGATAAAAGGTTTGCGGGCTTGCGTCATGGTGGTCTCCTCCCTCGGCCGAAGCCGATTGCCTTATCAGGCCTCCTGAAAGGATCTTTGTATACCTTTCAGGCGGAAGTCAAGAAATATCCGCCATCACCCCACCAGGTACGCTCGTCTGGTATACACTTTTTGACGATAGACGATTGTCATATTTTCCCGCATCATCATCACGACAAGGAAAAGGTGGCCGCTTGACCAACGAGACAACCAGAGACGGAGCGAAGGACGGGGCGACGCAGAGCGCCGTCGAAACCGCCTATCATCGCATCCGGCACCTGATCCTCACCGGCGAGATGCGCTCCGGTGACAAGCTGCTCGAAAACCAGCTCGCCGCCGCGATCGGCGTTTCCCGCACGCCGATCCGCGAGGCTTTGAACCGGCTGAATGCCGAGGGCCTCGTGGTGCTGGAACGTTACCGGCGGGGGATCGTCGCGGATTTTTCGCTCGACGACGCGGTCGAGATCTTTCGGCTGCGTGCCATTCTCGAAGGTCATGCGACCAGCCGCGCTGCCACCCGCATCTCGGAAGCCGAGCTGCAGCGGCTGCAGGAGCTGGAACGGTTGATGGAGACCCAGTTCGAGGAACTCGGCTGGAACGAACATCTCGAAGGGTTCGACAAGCTCAACGGCGAATTCCACGCGGTGATCGCCGCTGCCGCCGAAAGCCCGCGGCTCGAAAAGATCCTGGCCTCTTCGCTGGAACTGCCGGCCTCGATCTTCAACCGCTATTCGGAGCCGGTCGAAGTGCGCACCCGCCGCACCCATGCCCAGCATCGGGAAATCCTCGCGGCGCTCAAGGCCCGCAATCCCGAATGGGCGCAGGCGGCGATGAACGCCCATCTCTTTTCGCTCTTGCCGTCCGCCTCAGGCTCACTGGAGCATGAAGACGGGGCGAAATGAGTGCGGTAGTGCCGCTCTTCGAAGCTCCCGCGGACTGGCCGTTGCAGACCTACTGCCGGTTGGTGGCCATCCACAGGACGTGGCGGCCACCGCGCTTGCCATTGGCACGCACATAAACCTCCTCGGCGGCAAATCCCACGTCCCGCAGCCGCCGGGTGAAGGCGGCATCCGGCGCTGACGACCAGACGGCCAGGACGCCGTTGTCGCGCAGCGCAGCCTTGGCGGCTCGAAGCCCGGTGTGGTTATAAAGGCTGTCGTTGGAAGCACGCGTAAGCCCGTCGGGGCCGTTGTCGACATCGAGCAGGATGGCATCGTAAGCGGCGTCGCGCGACCGGATCAGCGCACCGACATCGCCGACATGAATATCGACACGCGGATCGTCGAGCGTCCCCTTGTGAAACTCCGCCATCGGCCCGCGCGCCCAGTCGACCACGGCCGGAACCAGTTCCGCGATGGTGACCCTGGTATCGTCCGACAGGGCTCCCAGGGCCGCCCGCAGCGTAAACCCCATGCCGAGGCCTCCGATCAGCATGTGGGTATTTTTCCGCCCGGCAATCCGCTCACAGGAGAGCGTCGCCAGCGCCTCTTCCGAACCGCTCAGCCGGCTGTTCATCAACTCCGTCGAACCGAGCATGATCGAAAATTCGGCTCCGCGCTGCTTCAGGCGCAATTCGCCGCCCTCGCCGGGAATGGTTGCGCGGTCAAGCTGTATCCAGGGAAGCATCGGTCTATCTCATCGTCTCGTGTGGGACGCCTCCTAACACAGACGTTGCGGCGAAAACACGGACTATCGGCGGTCGGCGGAAGAATCGGCTCACCGAGGCCATGCTGAAGGATGGTGTTCGATATCGCCGGCCTGGAAGCGGCCGCCGGAGGCTGAGCTCGGGTCATGGAGGGCGGGAACTACCTTCCCCTTCATTCCGATGGTAGTTGTGGGGCAAGGTCCGCAATACCCGACCTGGAACAGGCCGACAGCGGCGGAATTGTCAGTGCCTCGATCAGCACAAAAGCGAGCTCTTCGAGTTCGCCATCGGTAAGCTCTGAATAATCGTCTCCGTTCGGAAGATCATCCGCGCAACCATCGTTGTTTTTTGGAATCATGTCTCGCCCCAGCCCGCGGCGAACATGCATGAAATTTTGTAAATAGCATCACCTTTTTTGATGCTGTGCTGCAAAATAAAAAGGCCCGCGCCTTTTCCCCCTGCGCGGGCCCCTCCTAAGACGTAACCTCTTCTACGCTCGACTTAGGAGAACACCATTGTACTCCGGACTGCGAAGTCCTCAACTCGTCCAAAAGACCTAGCACAAGGGGTATAGCCCCCAGGGGAGCGGCCGGCTTTTGGGGCGCCGGCCGCTAAGACCGCAGCGACTGGGGGGTGACAATTGTGCGGTCCTGCGCCTCAAATGACGACAATCGTGATCGCACATCAAGATGAACCTTGGGTGATATGACTACGCCCAAAGGCTTCATAGCCTTACCAAAATCATCAAATCGACATCCCCCCGTCAGGCCGTCCGCCTGGCGGTCACGTTGCGCAGATATGGCATGACCTCCTTGGAGTAGATCTCCATGTTCTTGCGGGTTAGCTCGGCCGGCAGGGTGCCGAACTGCAGAAGCGTCAAGAGATGACCGAAGCCGATCTGGGCCTGGTATTCTTCCAGCTTCTCGCGCACCGTTGCCGGGCTGCCGCAGATGAACTTGCCCTCTTCGATGACGCTGTCGATCGTCTGCTTCATCGCATGGCCGGCCTTGGCCGACATCGCCCCGACCATGGATTTCACCGAGGTGTAGCCCGGCGGCAGCAGCATCTCCATCGGCATGCGCAGGAACTTCTGCAGGAAGGCCTCGATATGGTCCTTGGCTTCGCGGCGGGCGATCTCGTCGGTCTCGGCCACATAGAGTGGCAGCGACCAGCCAAGCTGGTCCTCGGTCGCCTCATAGCCATAACCGGCAGCGACGTCCTTATACATCTTCATGTAGCGGGCGACGATCGAGACCGAGGCGAAGGTCTGGAGATAGGTATATTTGCGATCCGGATGGGCGGCCCATTCGATGGTTTCACTGGAACCCTGGCTCGGGATCCAGATCGGCGGGTGCGGATTGTCCTGGTAGACGCGCGGCCAGACGTTCACATAATCGAAATTGTAGTGCTTGCCTTCGAAGACGCTCGGCCCGGGTTGCGTCCAGGCCTGCAGGATCAGGTCATGGGCTTCCTGGAAGCGCTCGTGGCTGAAGGCTGGATTGACGCCCCAGGAATGGTACTCGGCGCCGATGCCGCGCACCATGCCGGCAATCAGGCGGCCGCCGGTGATGTTATCGACCATCGCGAATTCTTCCGCGACGGTCAGCGGGTTGTTGAGAAGCGGCAGCGCCCGGCCGAGAATGGCGATCTTGACGTTCTTGGTGCGGCGGGCGAGCGCGCCGGCCATGACGCCCGGGATCGGCATCAGGCCGTAGGCGTTGGAATGGTGCTCGTTGACGCAGATGCCGTCGAAACCGAGCTGGTCGGCATATTCGAGCTCGTCCAGATAACGGTTGTAGAGCTGGTGGCCCTTCTTCGGGTCGTAGTAGGTGTTTGGCAGGGTGACCCAGGCGGAATTGTGCTTCTCGTCATAGGACAGATCGAGATCCGCATAGGGCATCAGGTGCATGAAGTAGAATTTCATCGCGTAACCTCCCCGATGAAGCCGTTGACCAGTTCGACGAAACGGTCGGCCTTTTCGATCTGCGGCAGATGTCCACAGTTCTCGATGATCTCAAGCCGCGAATTGGGAATGAGGTCGCGCCAGGCCGGAGCGTAACCGACCGGCATCGCCTTGTCGTCGTCGCCCCAGACGATCAGTGTCGGTACCGAAATGCGATGCAGCCACTTGTGCAGGTCAGGATTGAGAAAACGCGGCTCCCAGGCGAGCTTGGCCGACGTGAGCTTGTTCCTGAGAAGGATTTCCATCCCTTCCTTCGACGGCGGCGGGGCCGCCAGCATCGCTTCCGCAAACGCCTGGTCGTGGAAGAGGTTGCGGGCGGTCTCCTCCGGGCTCCACATGAAGACGTCGCCCTTGCGAATGCCCTTCACGCGGATGCCGGCCGGCGCCACGACAGTCAGGGAGCCGAGCTTGGTCTCATTGCGGATTGCGATTTCCGCGGCGAGCCAGCCGCCGATCGACGTGCCGACGAGATGGACCTTGTCGAGGCCGAGATGGTCGAGGACATCCAGATAAAAGAAGGCGAGGTCGGAAATATTGTCGAGCCATTCCGGATTGTCGGAGGCGCCGAAACCCGGATGTTCCGGCACGATCACCTCGTGGGTTTCGGAAAGCTTCTCCATGAAGGGCAGCCAGCGCGAGGCGCCGCTCGCACCGTGCAGGAAGAGCAGCGGAGCGCCCTTGCCTCCCCGCATGAGCCGGATCTTCGTGCCGGTGACGGTTTCAAGGCTTTCGGTAAAGCTCATCGGTGTTTCACCCTCCCCGGGACCTGACGACCGTTAAGGCAGGCGCTCCTCGGCACCCGCGAATGGCGGCAATCTGTATAACCTTTTCGGGAGGGTCAATATGATTCTGTCAAATTTTGATTGATAATAGCAAATTTCTAACTTGCATCTTGGGGAATTGCATACAAGGTTGGAGCCGCTTGGGTGGAGAGGTCATGCTCGCCCGGCTCTCAGGGAGGAGAAAAATGCAGGCCGAAAAACTGTTTGATCTCAAAGGCCAAATCGCGATCGTCACCGGTGCGGCGAGCGGCCTCGGGCTCGCCATCACCAAGACGCTGGCGGCCAACGGTGCGTATGTGGCGTTGCTCGATCTCGACGCCGAGGCACTCGCCGCCGCCTATCAATGGCTGAGCGGCCAGGGTTTTTCCGCCGAGAGCCATCAGGTCGACGTCTCCGACAGTGCAAGCCTGCGCAACACCATCGACGGCATTGTGCAAAAGCACGGACACCTCGACATCCTCGTTGCCAATGCCGGCATCAGCGGCGGCCCAAATTCCCGCACGGAAGCGGGAGCGATCGAAAATGTCAGCGACGAGCTGTGGAACAAGGTGGTTGACGTAAACCTCACCGCCACGTTCATTGCTATCCAGTCCGCCGCAAAGCACATGAAGAAGCAGAAAAGCGGCCGCATTGTCGTGATCGCCTCGATTGCCGGCTTACGCGCCGACCCGATGACCGGTTATGCCTATGCATCCAGCAAGGGCGCCGTCGTCAATCTCGTCAAGCAGGCCTCCTGGGAGCTTGCGCCCTATAACGTGCTCGTCAACGGCATCGCGCCCGGCCCCTTCCGCACCAATATCGCCGGCGGCCGCATCCGCGAACCGGAGGTGGAAAAGGCCTTTGCCGACACCGTGCCGCTCGGCCGCATTGCCGAGACCGACGAGATCATGGGCCTTGCACTGCTTCTGGCATCGAAGGCCTCGAGTTTCATGACCGGAGCGGTAATCCCGATCGACGGCGGTACGGTCGCTATTTGAGCCGACGTGAACGTCGGAATTGACAATATCAGGCTCCCTGCTTTATCCCCTTGAAGCGGACGAGGAAGCCGGGTTTGAGAAAAGCCCGAAATTGACGGATGCCAGACGCACTCGTCTCATGAAAACGGAGGAGACGACCATGAACATCGCGACCAATCCAGCCCGTTCGTCCGACGGTTACCAATCCGCGCGTCTCCTGATCGACGGTGTCTGGCTGGAAAACGGCGGCCGCAAGACGCAGCCTCTCATCAATCCGGCCACTGAAAAGGCGATCGGCGTGGTGCCGCATGCGACGGCGCAAGATCTCGACCGGGCGCTCGAAGCCGCCAAGCGCGCCTTTCCGCTCTGGCGGGCCACCAGCCCGCGCGAACGCGGCCGCATCCTCAAGCGCGCAGCAGGGCTGATGCACGACCGGCAGGAAGAGATCGCGACACTTGCGACGCTCGAAATGGGCAAGCCGATCGCCGAAGCGCGGCTGGAAACCCATTTCGCCACGGAAGAAATGGAGTGGTTCGCCGAGGAAGGCCGCCGCACTTATGGCCGCGTCATTCCCGGCCGCATCGGCGAAACCCGCTTCCAGGTGGTCAAGGAACCGGTCGGCCCAACCGCCGGCTTTTCGGCGTGGAATTTCCCGATCGGTAATGCTGCCCGCAAGATGGGCTCGGCGCTCGCCGCCGGCTGCACGATGATCTACAAGCCCGGCGAAGAGGCTCCGGCATCGGCCGCCGCCGTCGCCCAATGCCTTGTCGATGCGGGCGTGCCGGCCGGCGTCATTGCCGTCGTCTATGGCGTGCCGGACTTCATCTCGCGCCACCTGCTGGCCTCGCCGATCATCCGCAAGATCTCGTTTACCGGCTCGGTCCCGGTGGGCCAGCACCTCATCCGGCTCGCCTCGGAAAGCCTGAAGCGCACCACGATGGAACTTGGCGGTCATGCGCCGGTACTCGTTTTCGACGATGCCGACCAGACCGCGGCGCTCGACATGTCGGTACAGCGAAAATACCGCAATGGCGGCCAGGTCTGCGTTTCACCGACCCGCTTCTATGTGCAGGACAAGTCCTATGACGCCTTCTGCGCCGGCTTTGCGGAGCGTGCCGCGAAGATCACGGTCGGCGACGGCCTCGATCCGGCGACCGGCATGGGTCCGCTCGTCCACGGCCGCCGCCGCGATGCAATCGAGGCGCTGGTGCAGGACGCCACCGCCAAGGGCGCCAAGCTGCTCGCCGGCGGGCATCGCATCAACAACGAAGGCTTTTTCTATGCCCCGACCGTGCTTGCCGACGTACCGGGCGATGCGCGGATCATGACCGAGGAGCCGTTCGGCCCGGTCGCCGTGCTCAACCGCTTCTCGGATTTCGACGACGCTATCACCAAGGCGAACGAACTGCCCTACGGGCTTGCGGCCTATGCCTTCTCCAATTCGCACAAGACCATCGCAAAACTATCCGACGCGCTGGAAGCGGGCATGGTCGGCATCAATTCCTTCAACATCTCCATGCCGGAAACGCCGTTCGGCGGGGTAAAAGCGAGCGGCCACGGTTCCGAAGTCGGGATCGAGGGCGTCGATGCCTACATGGTCACCAAGACGGTCAGCATCACCTGACGGACGAGTTTCTGGCGGGTTATTAAATGTTTCCAAGAGGATTGCAGCATGAAACACGAAAAACCGACCGGAACATTCGCCGCCGAGGCAGTTCTGTCGCATATGAAGGCCGCCGGCATCGATGTCCTGTTCGCCAATGGCGGCACCGACTTTCCGTCGATCATCGAGGCGTTTGCCCGCCAGTCCGAAACCGGCCTGAAAATGCCGGAAGCCCTTGTCATCCCGCATGAGGGTGTCGCGGTCGGCATGGCGCACGGCTATTACCTGATGACGTCAAAACCGGCCGGCGTGATCGTCCACGTCAATGTCGGGCTTGCCAACTCGGTCATGGGCCTGATCAACGCCCGATCCGAAAACGTGCCTGTCATGATGTTCTCCGGCCGCACGCCGATCACCGAACACGGCCGTTTCGGCTCACGCTCCTCGCCGATCCATTGGGGCCAGGAAATGTTCGACCAGGGCGGCATGGTCCGCGAAGTGGTCAAATGGGACTATGAACTGCGTTACCCGGAACAGGCAGGCATCGTCATCGACCGCGCCATGAGCATCGCCATGAGCGAGCCGCGCGGCCCGGTCTATCTGAGCCTGCCGCGCGAGGCGCTGGCCGAAGGTGCGGAGGTCGAGATCAGCCACCGCTCGACGGTTACCCCGACGATCTTCGGCCCGGCCGACCCGGAATTGGTCGCTCAGGCTGCCGACCTGCTCGCCAAGGCAAAAAACCCGCTGATCATCACCCAGAGCCCGGAACTCGCTGCGGATTTCGAGCCGCTCGCCGGCTTCGTCGAGAAGTTCGCGCTGCCGACAATCGAGATGTGGGCGACGCGCCTGGCCCTGCCGAGCGACCATCCGATGATGATTGGCCGCGACTCGACCCAGGTGCTGAAGGAAGCCGACGTCGTGGTGGTGATCAATGCCGCGGTTCCGTGGATTTCCGACCATACCGCCCCCGCCGAAGGCGCCAAGATCATCGCCATCGGCCCGGATCCGCAGCATAGCCGCGTGCCGATCCGCAGCTTCCCGATCGACATCGCGCTTGCGGGCGGCGTCAACAAGACGATCGCGGCCCTTGCCGCTGCGATGTCAGAACGCGTGCCGGCCAGCGAAACCTTCTCCGAACGCCGCGAGAAGTGGGCCAAGGTGAAGGCAACCCAGGTGGAAGCCGCCGCCAAGCGCGCCGCGATCGGCAATGGGTCACCGATGACGCCCGCCTATGTCAGCGCTTGCGTCTCCGCCATCATGGACGAGAAGACGACTGTCGTGAACGAACTCGGCATCGATCCATCGGTGATGGAGTTCAAGCATCCGAAATCCTACTTCTCGACCCCGCTTTCCGGCGGTCTCGGCTTCGGCCTGACCGCAGCGCTCGGCGCCCAGCTTGGAGACCGCAGCCGCCAGGTGATCGCCACGATCGGTGACGGTTCCTACATGTTCGCCAACCCTGTCGCTTGCCACCAGACCGCGACCGCGCTGAAACTGCCGCTGCTGACGGTCGTCTTCAACAACGGCATCTGGAACGCCGTGCGTCGCTCGACGCTCTACATGTATCCGGACGGCAGCGCCGCGACCGCCAACACCATGCCGATCACCGCGCTCGATCCGGCTCCGGACTATGCCGCCGTCGCCCGCGCCCATGGCGCCCATGCCGAACGCGTCGAGACCGGCGCCGACTTGCCGGCGGCGCTGCAGCGGGCATTGGCCTCGACCAGGAGCGGCCAGCAGGCCATGATCGAAGTCATGGTTTCCTACTGAGAGGCGTCGGACATGGGGGGAGCCAGGAACGACGCAAGGACGACAGAAACGCTGGCGGAACTCCGCCGACGTTATCCGATGGTCGGCGACCTGGAGAAACGGGCGAAATGGCGTATTCCGCGTTTTGCCTACGAGTTCCTGCAGGGCGGCGCCGGCGATGAAACCGGCCTCAACCGAAACCGGACAGCGCTGCAGGCGGTCGAGGTCGTGCCGCGTTACGGGCTGGACGTGTCCAAGGTCGACACCTCGGTTGAGCTCTTCGGCCATCGTTATGCCGCCCCGATCGGCATTTCGCCGATCGGCTTCGACGGCATGATGTGGCCGGGCGCCACCGAACAGTTCGCCAAGGCCGCCCAGGCCCACAACATCCCTTACATGGTCGGCACGCTCGCCTGCGCGACGATCGAAAAAGTCGTGGAATGGGCCCCAGACGTCACCTGGTTCCAGCTCTACCCGATGGCGCCGAACAATCACCAATACAGTCTCGAAATGGCCGAGCGCGCCCGCATCGCCGGCGCCAAGGTTCTGGTCGCGACGCTCGACGTGCCGGTGCGCGCCAAGCGCCCGCGCGATCTTCGCAACGGCCTCACCATGCCCTTCAAGCTGACGCCGAAGACGATGTTGGCTGCGGCCTTGGCCCCTTTCTGGCTGGATGCGATCCGCCGCAAGGGCATGCCGACCTTCGCCAACATGGCTGGTTTCGCCGGCGCCCCGGACCGCGTGACGACCTCTGCCTTCGTGCAGCGACATATTGGCGGCGGCTTCCCCTGGGAGCAGATCGCCCGGCTGCGCGACAAATGGCTGGGGCCGATGATGGTCAAGGGCGTCATGCACCCGGCTGACGCCGAGAAGGCGCTGGAACTCGGCCTCGACGGCGTCGTCGTCTCGAACCACGGCGGCCGCCAGTTCGATGCGGCACCTGCGACGATCGACGTGCTGCCGGAAATCGCCCGCACGGTCGGCACACGTGGTACGGTGCTGTTCGACAGCGGCGTCGTGTCCGGCGTCGACATGGTGCGCGCGGTTGCCTGCGGTGCCCATTCGTCGTTTGCCGGCCGTGCCTTCATGCTCGGCCTTGCCGCACTCGGAGACCATGGCGCCACGCATATGGCGCAGGCCTTCATCGAGGAATATCGCATCACGCTCGGCCAGAGCGGGCTTTTGAATACCGGAGAGGCCCGTCGCGCGCCGGTGCGCCATCCCGGCGCCTGGACACGACAAGACTTCGAACCTCACCTCTAATCGACCATGTCTCCGGGGAGGAGAAACCCATGAAAGTTGCCGACGCCATCGTGGAAATTCTGAAGCGCGAGGGGATCGAGGTCATCTGCGGCTACCCCGTGAACCACGTTCTCGAACATGCGGCCATGGGCGGTATCCGCCCGATCATCGTGCGCCAGGAGCGCCACGGCCTGCACATGGCCGACGCCATGTCGCGCCTCTCTTCCGGCAAGACGATCGGCGTCTTCGCCATGCAGCTCGGACCGGGCACGGAAAATGCCTATGGCGGCATCGCCCAGGCCTATTCGGAATCCGTGCCGCTGCTGGTCCTGCCGATGGGCTACGAGCGCCGCGTCGCGCATGTCGATCCCAACTACAATGCCACCCGCTCGATGCGCGACATCACCAAGTCCGCCGAGCCGATCACCTCGGCCGCCGAAATCCCGAACATTTTTCGACGCGCTTTCTCCAAATTGCGGAATGGCCGCGGCGGTCCGGTTCTGGTCGAAATCCCGAACGACATGTGGCAGGACGAGGTGCCGGAACCGCTGAACTATCGCCCGGTTCTTTCCACCCGCTACGGGCCGGACCCGATTGCCGTGCGCGACGCGGTCGACCTGCTGCTCGCCGCCAAGCGGCCGATCCTCTATGCCGGCCAGGGCATTCACTACGCGCAGGCCTGGCCGCAGCTGAAACAGCTCGCCGAACTGCTGGCGATCCCGGTTTCCACCAGCCTCGAAGGCAAAAGCGCGTTTCCGGAACCCCATCCGCTCTCCGTCGGCGCCGGCGGTGCGGCGATTTCCAAGACCCTACGCCATTTCCTCGATAGTTCCGACCTGATCTTCGGCATCGGCTGCTCCTTCACCGAGACTGCCTTCGGTGTGCAGATGCCGCTCGACAAGACGGTCATCCACGCGACGCTCGATCCCGATCACGTCAACAAGGACATCGAAGCCAAGGTGGCGCTGGTCGGCGACGCGGCGCTGACGCTCGACGCGGTGCTTGCCGAGCTCGAAGCCCGCAAGGTTTCTCCGCGCGACCATACGGAAGTCGCCGCCGAAATCGCCAAGGTGCAGGAAGAATGGCTTTCCGAATGGATGCCAAAGCTCACCTCCGACAGCAAACCGCTGTCGCCCTACCGCGTGCTCTGGGATTTGCAGCACACGGTCGATATCGAAAACACCATCATCACCCATGATGCCGGCAGCCCCCGCGACCAACTTTCGCCGTTCTGGAAGTCGGTAAAGCCGCTCACCTATATCGGCTGGGGCAAAACGACCCAGCTCGGTTACGGCCTGGGCCTTGCCATGGGCGCCAAGCTGATGCATCCGGACAAGCTCTGCATCAATGTCTGGGGCGATGCGGCGATCGGCTTTACCGGCATGGATTTCGAAACCGCAGTGCGCGAGCGCCTGCCGATCCTGTCGATCCTGCTCAACAATTTCTCGATGGCGATGGAACTGCCGATCATGAAGGTTTCGACGGAGAAATACCGCTCGACCGACATTTCCGGCGACTACGCCGCCTTCGCCCGCGCGCTCGGTGGTTACGGCGAACGCGTCACCGAACCAAGCGAGATCATCCCGGCGATCAAGCGCGGCATCGAGCAGACGCAAAAGGGTGTGCCGGTCCTCCTCGAATTCATCACAACGCAGGAAATCGCCCGTTCGCGCTACCATCGCATGCTGACCGGTGAGAAAAAGTGACCTCCCTGCAATCCACCCTCGACGCCCTGAAGCTCCATTTCGGCGACCGGCTTTCGACCACCGAAGCGGTGCGTGAACATCACGGCCACGACATGTCCCGGCAGCCGACAAGGTTGCCGGATGCGGTTGTCTATGCCGAAAACGAGGACGAGGTGGCGCGCGTCGTCTCCGCCTGTTTCGAGGCGGGCATACCGGTGACGCCGTTTGCGGCCGGCTCCTCGATGGAGGGCCACACGATCCCGCTGAAGGGCGGCATCTCGCTCGACCTCACCCGCATGAACCAGATCGTCCAGGTCAATCATGAGGATTTCGACGTTCAGGTGCAGGCGGGCGTCACCCGCAAGCAGCTCAACGCCCATATCCGCGATACCGGCCTGTTCTTCCCCGTAGATCCCGGCGCCGACGCCTCGATCGGCGGCATGGCCTCGACCCGGGCCTCCGGCACCACCGCCGTGCGCTACGGCACGATGCGCGAAAACGTGCTGGCGCTGCGTGTGGTCACACCGCAAGGCAAGATCATCACCACCGGCCGCCGCACGAAAAAGTCTTCTACGGGTTACGACCTGACCAAGCTCTATGTCGGCGCCGAAGGCACGCTCGGTGTCATCACCGAGGTCACCGTCAGGCTGCACCCGATCCCGGAAACGATCGCCTCTGCCGTCTGTGCCTTTGATACCATGCGCGGCGCGGTGGAAGCCGTCGTCGCGACTATCCAGAGCGGCATCCCGGTCGCCCGGATCGAATTCCTCGATGAAGTGGCGGTCGAGGCTGCCAACCGGCATGCCGGCCTGACGCTGAAACTGGCGCCGACCCTGTTCCTGGAATTCCACGGCAGCCCGCGCTGGGTGGAGGAGCAGTCGAACACGGTTCGCGAGATCGCCAACGAGTTTGGCGGTTCGGATTTCGAATGGTCGACCCGCACCGAGGACCGCGAGCGGCTGTGGAAGGCCCGCCACGAGACGATCTATTCCAACCAGACGCTGCGCCCCGGCTGCAAGGCGTTTACGACAGATGTCTGCGTGCCGATCTCGCGGTTGGCGGAGGCGGTGCTCGCCGCCCGCGAGGACATCGATAATTCCTTCGTGATGGGCAAGATCATCGGCCATGTGGGCGACGGCAATTTCCATGTCGGTTATCTGATCAAGCCGGAAATCCCCGAAGAGCTGGCCGAAGCCGAGCGCCTCGCCGAACGGCTCTACCAGCGCGCCATGGACATGGGCGGCACGTTCAGCGGCGAACACGGGATCGGCATTTCGAAGCTGAAATATCTCCGCCGCGAACATGGCGGCGCGGTCGACATGATGAATGCCATCAAGGCCGCGATCGACCCGAAGGGCATCATGAACCCCGGTAAGCTGGGTCAGGTGGAGTGAAGGCGGGCAGAGCCCTCAGATGATCATCGGCTGAGATCAATGCGACTGGTCACCACCGGTTTGCCGCTCGAAAGGTCCTTGTCGACCGTCTGGAGCCTGAGGCGGTCGTTGCCGATCTTCTCGATCGTCATGTTGGCGACGCGATCCCCGTTGATCACCCTCGCCCAGCGGACGCCGAGATTGATCGCATTGCCGCGGCGGTTGCCGGAAAGCACTGAAGGCTGGCCGGAGGGCCCGACATAGGTGCCGCTATAACCGCGATCCGAAGCCTGGAGATCGGCCGATATGCTGCGCCGGACGACCAGCAGGCCTCGGCAGTTTCCCTGCATCGAAAGGGTAGTCGCCCCGGCCGTCGAGGTGAAGTCGCAGACGACATTGATGGGTTTGCCTCCGATGCGGGTCAGGACAGTCCCGTTGCCGCTCCAACTGCCGGCAAGCGTCTTTAGAAAATCGCCCTCAGCCGCCGAAGCTAAGGTCGGCGAGAAAGCCGAGGCGATAAACGCGGCGGAGACTAGAAACGAGCGCATGGCGATAATCCCATCTGTGTCTGCTTCGAACGCCGGCCAAGCCGTTCCGTTCCACAAGGCCCCCAGGCGGCCGCCTCGGAACCCGGCGGATCTCTTCCCTTCATCCTCCCCTGCCCTAACTGCATTTTCCGGGCGAGGAAGAAGGAGCGAGTATGATCATCCGGTCTGGAAGTTGCCTTTGCGGCAAGGTGCGGTATTCGGTGAAGGATGCGCCGATCAGGATCGGGCTCTGCCATTGCGCCGATTGCCGCAAGGAAAGCGGCTCGAGCTTCGTCACGTTCGGCATCTGGCCGCGGCATGGCTTTGAAAGCACAGGCGAGGTCAGATATTTTCATGGGCGCGGTTTCTGCCCCGAATGCGGCTCGCGCGTCTTCAACGAGAGCGACGACGACGAGATCGAAATCCGCGTCGGATCGCTCGACATGGCGCCGACCGATCTCGAACCGGTCTACGAAATATGGGTGAAGCGGCGGGAGAACTGGCTGAGCCCGCTTCCCGTCCCTCAATTCGAGGAAGACCGCAACTGACGCGTTGTCGTCACGCCAGGACCCTATAGAGCGCCGCCGAGCGGACGGGAGACAGACAAATGTCGGAACTGATCGACAAGGCGATTGTCATCGCGACGAAGGCCCATCAAGGACAGTCGTCGAAAACCGGCGGCCCGTTCATCGACCACGTCCGGCGCGTCGCCGAAAACGTCGCCGGCGAGGACGAAAAACAGGTTGCCTGGCTGCATGACGTGGTCGAGAAAGGTCCCGGCTGGACATTCGAGCGGCTGGGCCAAGAAGGCTTTTCCAAAGCAGTCGTCGATGCCGTCGACGCGATGAGCAAACGCGATGGCGAGGAATATTTCGCCTTCGTTCGCCGCTCGATCGAAAACCCGCTCGCCCGACCGGTGAAGCGCGCTGACCTCACCGACAATCTTGCCCAGATGCGCCAGATGGGCGGCGACGGTTCGAAATTTGCCGAAGGCCTGCGCATCCTCAACGAGCGATATCCATCCTGACCCCGGGAACCTTGCGCCATCCCTTGCCGTTCGTTTTCGCGCGGCAGAAGCCGCGATCCAGCGACAGGATGGGCACATGGAACTTGAGAATCAGGTGGCTCTGGTCACAGGAGCAGGCTCGGGCATCGGCAAGGCGGCAGCGATGAAACTCGCGGCGGAAGGCGCAAAAATCGCCCTGCTCGGCCATACGAGAACCGAGATCGAAAAGACTGCCCAGGAGATAGAGAAGGCTGGCGGAGAAGCGCTCGTGCTCGAAGCGGACGTTTCCGACGAGAACCGGATGCGCGAAGCGATCGATCAGCTTGCGGAAAAATTCGGGCGGCTCGACATCGTCGTCGCCAATGCCGGCATCAACGGTGTCTGGGCGCCGATCGACGACCTGAAGCCGGAAGAATTCGACAGGACGATCGCCGTCAACCTGCGCGGCACCTATCTGACGCTGCACCTCACCGTGCCGCGTCTGAAGGCGCAGGGCGCCGGCTCGATCATCGTCGTCTCTTCGATCAACGGGAACCGCACCTTCACGACACCCGGCGCCACCGCCTATACCGCCACCAAGGCCGCGCAGGTGGCGATGGTGCAGCAGCTGGCGCTGGAACTCGGCAAGCACCACATCCGCGTCAACGCCGTCTGCCCCGGCGAGATCGAGACCAATATCGGCGACAACACCAAGCTTCGCCACGCGCAGGAAACCGCAATTCCGGTGGAATGGCCGGAGGGCCAGGTTCCGATCAGCGACGGCAAGCCGGGAAAAAGCGAGGACGTCGCCGAAGTCATCGCCTTCCTCGCCTCCGACCGCTCCCGGCATGTGACGGGCACGCCGATCTACGTGGACGGCGGCCAGGGGCTGCTGAGGTAGGATTGTTTTTCCGCTTTGAGCGGCGCTGCCGACGTTGTGCCGTCGAACGGGGAGACAGCCGGTTGAACGGCGGGCATAGGACTTCAGTCCCAATCCTTCTCGTGGAACCCGGCCCCTCAATCCGCGTTCATGTCGCGCAAAAGATTGAGGAAACACCGAATGAAAAACCTGCTTCTCGCATCGGCCCTGGCCATTTCTTCGATTCTCTCGGTCGCCGGCCCGTCCGACGCCGCGAGCGTCACCATTACCACCAATGAGCGGATCGCCCCGCGTCACACCGTCCGCGAAGTCTACCGTCCATATCGTCCCCGCCATCGTGACTGCATGGTCAAGAAGGTGAAGACCCGCTACCACGGCCGGGTCGTCGTCAAGACCACCCGCGTCTGCCGCTGAACGCCAGATCGCAAACGAGAGAGGGCGGCGGCGATCGGGCCGCCCTTTCCTGGCTGACCGGCCAGTTGACAGATGCCGCGAGCGATCGGGCCCTCAGCGCGAAGATATGGGTTGAAATCCGCAGGGAATCCGGCAATTTCCCTGTCCTGAATGGAGGCAAGCCCATGTCCAGCATATCAGCGGAAAAAGCACCGGTCATCGTCATCGACCTGCAGACCAACATGTTCGACGGCCTTGTCGAGCCACCTCTCCATGATGCGGATCTCCTGACCGACCGCGCCCGCAAGGTGATCGACTGGGCGCGGCGCGACGGCCGGGCGATCGCCTTCGTGCGCCATGACGGGCCGGAGGGCGATCCGCTGGCGCCGGGAGAGCCGGGCTGGCCCGTCTGGCCGGCACTCGGCCAGCGGGACGACGAGCCGACCTTCTCGAAAACCGTCCGGGACTCCTTCAGCAACCCGGAACTCGGCGCATGGATCGAGAGCCAGGGCGCGCCCGAAGTGGTTATCCTCGGCGCGCAGACGGATTTCTGCATCGCCGGCACGGTGCAGGGGGCGATCGCGGCCGGGCTGAAGGTGACGGTGGTTTCCGACGCCCACAGCACGCTCGACCAGCCGCCGGAGAGCGCCGCCGCCATCATCCGCCGCTACAATGCCCAGTTCGCCGAGGCCGGCGTCAATCTGGTGACGACCGAGGCGCTGACCGGTGCGCCGGCCGCCTGATCGGCTCTAACCCAACGCCAGCCGGCGGGTGATGCCGATCGCCTCGAGAAACACCTCGTCATGGCTGACGACCAGCAGCGCGCCGTCATAGGCGCGCAACCCGGCCTCGACCGCGGCGATGGAATCGATATCCAGATGGTTGGTCGGCTCGTCGAGGATGAGCAGCGGCGGCGGCTCTGGCCCGCCGAGCACGCAGGCAAGCCCCGCCCGCAGCATCTGCCCGCCCGACAGCGTGCCTACCACCTGCAGCGCGGCATCGGCACGGAACATGAAGCGGGCGAGCGCCGCACGCCCGGCATTTTCGTCCGCCTGCGGATTGAGACGCCGGAAATTGTCGCGGATCGAGAGCGTCGGATCGAGCAGGCTCACCCGCTGGTCGAGCATGGCGGATCTGACCGGCACCCGCACCGTGCCCGAGAAGGGCGACAGGCTACCGGAAATCAGCGATAGCAGCGTCGTTTTTCCCGAACCGTTAGGACCGGTGACGGCGATGCGTTCCGGCCCGGTGATCTCGAAGGAGAAGTCGTGCAGGACCGGCTTTTCGACCTCGTAACCGGCGGTGACGTTGTCGATCCTGAGCACGTCCCGGCTCGCCGGCAGGCCGGTCGGCGGCAGCGTCACTGAGAGCGGCTGCAGGATCTCGATCTTTTCACGCGCGGCGGAGATGTCGTCGGCCGATTGGGTTCGCAGCCGCTCGGCAAGCCGGGCATTGTCGCCGCTGGTGTTTTCCGCCCGCCGCTTCATGCCGCCGGCGACGATACGCGGCATGTCGCCCCGCGCGGCCTTCTTCTTGCCGGCGCTGTCCTTGCGCGCCTTGCGCTCAGTGGTTTCCTGCGCCGTGCGGCTGACCTCCGCCATCCGCTTTTCGGCGTCAGCAAGATCGTGCTCGGCGGCGGCCAGTTCCAGCGCCTTGCGCTCCCGGTAGCGGCCCCAGTTGCCGCCATAGCGGGTGGCATCGAGCGAGGTTAGCTCGACGATCGCGTCGACGGTCTCCAGAAGCTCGCGGTCGTGGCTGACGATGATCGCCCCACCGCGCCAGCCGGCGAGCAGGTCTATCACCGCTTGGCGGCCGGCTCGGTCGAGATTGTTGGTGGGCTCGTCGAGGATCAGGAAATCCGGCCCGGTGAAGATCAGTGCCGCCAGCCCCGCGCGGGTGCGCTGGCCGCCCGACAGCGTTTCGAGCGGCGTGTTCGCATCCGCGTCGAGCCCTGCCCGTGCCAGAGCTTCTGCCATGCGCGACTCCAGCATCCAGTCGGCATCGGCGAGTTCCTCGGCGGAGGCCTCGCCCGCTTCCGCGCGGGCAAGAATAGCCAACGCGCCGCGCGTGCCAAAAAGGTCGGCGATCGTCTCACCGGTCGCGACCTGCACGCTCTGGCGCAGCATGTCGAGGCTGCCGGAGACGGAGACCGTCCCGGATGCGGGCGTCAGTTCGCCGGTGATCAGCCTGAGCAGCGTCGTCTTGCCGACGCCGTTGCGCCCGACCAGGGCGGCGCGTTCGGGCCCGAAGCTGAGGTTCAGATTGGAAAAAAGCGGCCGGCCGTCAGGCGTGGACCACGAAAGATTGGCAAGCGTAATGGAAGGCATGGACGGATTCCCGAATGGCAAGGCAAAGCGGCGTTGCGTTTCGGCTGGAATCCATGATCCACCATCCTGTTGGTGCTGCAGATGGCGATTTTTTAGGCGGAAAATGCGGCGCGTTCAAGACTGGGAAGGAGATGGCTCGCGGGGTAGTGTCAGGGTTCCTTGTCTGTTGACCGGAGGCAACAGGAGATGCCTCACCAACTTTAAAGCACATCCCGCCGGGTATTGTCCTTGCTCGGCATTGACCATTTTGGGTATATCTTTGCGGTGGCGAAAACGGGCACGATCCGATGGATCATGAACGGAGAAGGCATCAACGGGCTGGCTCAGATACGGCCGTCACCACCGGAGAATAGATGTGGGGTTCCTGCATGGAGATGCTGCGAAGGTGGGCATACCAGTCATCGATCATCCCGGCGATAGTTCCCTTTAGGAGCGACAGATACTCACTGTCGCTGAGCGCCGCAACGTCCTCTTCGGTCATGTTGTCGGGAACATGGGTTCGATCAACCTGATCCTTGGATGTCGAATCTTTCCAGACCTCTACCGCGCTCTGAAAGCGATCAGCTTCCAGCATGAGCGAAAGCAGCAGCTTATTTGCGGACATGTCTGGGCCATCGGCCTCGCCTTCATTGATCGGACTCTCCACTTCGGGCGCGGGAACGACCGGTGCACCATCGGGGCCAAAAACTGTGACGTCGAATGTCAACTCGGCGAAGAATTTAAGGATGCGGGCGGTCCTGTCCTGGGCCAGGGCCATTCCTTCAAGACCTGCCTCCTCGGTGTCGAAGCCGATGGAGGAATAGTCGAAGCCGTCGGCAAGTTCCGCCACGCCGCCTTCATAGATTCGTGCCAGGACAACATCGCCGATCTTGATTTCGAACTTTAATTTGCTGGGGTGATTGCTCGCCGTTGAATCGGCAATTTGCTCCGCTGACGGCGGCGGCAACCCGATGACATCGTCGAGATCGGGAGCTGTCGAGAACTTCCCGAAAGCATCATAGATAAACTCACTGACATCGCTGCTTCCTGAGTCGTCAAGCAAGGTTGCTGGCGAAGATGGGTTCTCCGAAGCCGTGGGTTTCGTGCCCACAGTAGCAGGCGTTTCCGCACCCTGCAGAAGCTTGAGCGCGTATGTATTGGTTACGCCAAGCATCGAACTGCCAATCGTCGTCATCTTACCCCCGTGTCCAGATTTTCCGGACCAAACGACGTTGTGATCAAAATGATCGCAACACATCACCAGCGGCGGAGATGCAATTTCCGAGGTTAGCGGGAATGGCTTGCACGTAACTTGCGATAGCGGAACAAGGAAGCCGCATCGCCCCCTCTTCAGGAATACACCGGCTTCCTATTGTCTTGATGGACGCTCAAGTGCGGTTACGCTCGCTCCTCCCACAGTTTTGCAAGCTCCACCACCGTCTTCACGGCCAGTTCCATGTCCTGACTGCTCACGAATTCCAGTGGCGAGTGGAAGGCGTGGCCGCCGGCGAAGAGGTTGGCGCAGGGCAGGCCCATGAAGGAGAGGCGGGAACCGTCCGTGCCGCCGCGGATGCTGCCGCGCACCGGGGTCATGCCGGCCCGGCTGATCGCCTCGACCGCGTAGTCGACGATGCCCGGATGCTGGTCGAGCACCACCTTCATGTTGCGGTACTGTTCCTTGACGGTGAAGGTGTAGGTCGAGCCCGGATAGTCGGCGATCACCTGTCTGGTGATCTCCTCGAGCAGGGTCTCCTTGGTCTTCAGGCCCTCCTCGGTGAAATCGCGGATGATGAAGGAGAGGTTCGCCTTCTCCATCACGCCGGACATGCCGGTCGGGTGGATGAAGCCGTCGCGGCCCCTGGTGGTCTCCGGCGCCATGTCCTTCGGCAATCTGGCGATGATGCCGCCAGCGATCTTGATGGCGTTTTCCATCTTGCCGAAGGCGAAGCCCGGATGCATGGCGACGCCCTTGATGGCGATCTCCACAGCATCGGCCGAAAACGTCTCGTCCTCGATGGTGCCGGCGGTCTCGCCGTCCAGCGTATAGCCGAAATCAGCGCCGAGCTTTGCGAGATCCACCTTGTCGACGCCCCGGCCGATCTCCTCGTCGGTCGTGAAGAGGATGCGGATCGCGCCGTGCTTGACGTCCGGGTTGTTGATGAAGAATTCGGCCGCCGACATGATCTCGGCAATGCCCGCCTTGTCGTCGGCGCCGAGCAGCGTGGTGCCGTCGGAGGTGACGATGTCGTTGCCGATCTGGTCCTTCAGAACCGGATGTTCGGATACCCGGATCACCTGGTTCTTGTCGCCGACGAGCTGGATATCGCCACCCTGATAGTTTTTCACGATCTGCGGCTTGACGTTGGTGCCGGAGAAGTCCGGCGCCGTGTCCATATGGGCGCAGAAGCAGATGACCGGCACGTTGTTCTTCGAAGTCGTCGCCGGGATCGTCCCGTAGATATAGCCGTGCTCGTCGAGATGCGCATCGGTAATGCCGATCGCCAGCATTTCCTCGACCAGCAGCCGGCCGAGATCCTTCTGCTTCATCGTCGAAGGCTGGGAGGGCGACTTGGCGTCCGATTGGGTGTCGATGACGACATAACGGAGGAAACGATCGGTAACGCTGTCGGCCATGGTTCTCAAATCCAAATTGTAGAACGGAATAATGGAGTTGTAGCGGGTGAAGGCCGGGGCGTGAATGGGGTGTGTAGGGAAATCGTCTTGTTCCTGGGCGGTGGTATGCACCTCCTCTTGGTGGGCCAATCGCAATGGAAGGAAACAGCGCAACAGGCCGATCTCCCCCCTTGAGGGGGAGATGCCTGGCAGGGCAGAGGGGGGTGCTGCGGCATACTCTTCGACAATTGAGTTTGCGGCACCACCCCCCTCTGTCACCTCTGGTGACATCTCCCCCGCATGGGGGGAGATCAGTGGGAGCTTGCCGCCCGCCTGTCTCAAGGAAGGCAGAGCCTGGCGAAATTCTCGCAACGTCTACCGCTGCACCCCGATATCCGACGCCCCAACCGAGGGGGCGGCGTTGCCCCAGCTGTTGCGGACATAGGTGAGCACGGCGGCCACCTGCTCGTCGGACAGGCGCCAGCCGAGCGAAGGCATGGCGGGTGTCGTTTTCGCCTGCGGCGTATGCACCGCCTGGCTGCCCTGCAGCACCAGACGCATCAGCGTCTCCGAGCTCGGCTGCTGCACGATCGAGCTCCCGGCCAGCGCTGGGAAGAGCTGGCTGGCCCCTTTGCCGTCGCCGCCGTGGCAGGCGGAACAGGTGTCGTGGTAGATCGCCGCCCCTACCTTCATGCGCGCATCGCTCGCGGGGATCGGCTGCGGTTTTTGTGCCGGTCCGCCTTCGGTGCTCTTGAGATAGGTGGCGATCGCCTTGACGTCCTCGTCGGCCATGAGAGAGGTCGAGGCCTGGATCGCCTCCGCCATTGGCCCCGAGGCGATCGTATGCCCGTTGGTGCCGGTCTTCAGGTACTGGACGATCTCGTCCTCACTCCAGCTGCCGATCCCGATATAGGAGTTGCCGGTGATGTTGGGCGCATACCATCCCTGCAGCGAACCACCCTGCAATGCTTCGCTGGTCTCGTCGGCGCCGAGCGCGGTTTTTGGCGAATGGCAGGTGCCACAATGGCCGGGACCCTGGACGATATAGGCGCCGCGGTTCCATTCGGCCGATTTCGACGGGTCGGGGCGGAATTCGCCGGGCGTGAAGTTCAGCATGTTCCAGCCCATCATCGATAGGCGGATATTGAACGGGAACGGCAGCTGGTTGGATTCGACCGGGTTGAAGACCGGATCGACCGTCCTAAGATAGGACCAGAGATTGCCGACGTCCTTGTCGGTCATCTTGGTATAGGCCGGATAGGGCATGGCGGGGTAGAGCCGCTTGCCGTCATGGCCGATACCGTTCTTCAAAGCGCTGCGGAAGTCCGCCTCCGTCCAGTTGCCGATACCCGACGCCTTGTCGGGCGTGATGTTCGGGGGAATGATCTGGCCAAAGGGTGTTTCGAGCGGCAGCCCGCCGGAGAGCGGTTTTGCCCCCGGCGCGGTGTGACAGGCGGCGCAATCGCCGAGGATCGCCTGATAGCGGCCGCGGATGATCTCGTCCGCCTGGTCGGGCGCCTGGGCGAATGCGAGGCCTGCCGAGAGCGTCGTTGCGGCAAGGGTGAGGGAAAAGACGATTCTGCTCATGCCGACACCAGAGGTTGGCCCGGATTGCGGAGATATTGCTGGCGGATGACATCCGCCGCATGGAACGCCAAGGCGCCAACCGTGCCGGTCGGGTTCTTGCCGGCATTGTGCGCGAAGGCGGAAGCGCCGATGACGAAGACGTTGGCGACATCCCAGCTCTGCAGGTATTTGTTGACGGCGCTGGTCTTGGGGTCCGTGCCCATGATCGCCCCGCCGGTATTGTGAGTGCTCTGGTAGGGCACCGAGTCCCAGCCCTTCTTGCGGCGGGTATTGGTATATTGCCGGCCGCCGAAGGCCTTGGCGATGTCCTCCATCCGGTCAGAAACCCAGTTCGACATGCGGATGTCGTTGTCCGGAAAATCGAAGGTGAAGCGCAGGAGCGGCCGCCCGAACCGGTCCGTATAGGTCGGGTCGAGATCGAGATAATTGCCGCGGGTCGGGTAGCTCGATCCTTGGGAGGAAAAGCCGAGCGTCGACTTGTAGGACTTGACGGTCGCCTTCTTCCAATCGCTGCCCCAGCGCGGCGTGCCGGGCGGGGTCGGGCGGGTCTGGATCGGCCGGCCGTTCGAGGGGATGCAGTTGATGCCGGCACCGCCGACGAAATCGAGCGGTCCGTGGTCGAAGGCATCGCCGTTATAGTCGTCCACCGTCTGGCCGAGCGCGCCGGCGGCGATGAACGGATTGAAGTTCTTGTCGTCGAAGAACACCTGAGCGCCGGCATTGGTCTGGTAGCAGTAGTTGCGCCCAATCGTGCCTTCGCCGGTATTCGGATCGTAGATCTGGCCGATGCCCGACAGCATCATCAACCGGACATTGTGCAAACCGTAGGCGCAGAGAAGCACCATGTCGGCCGGCTGGAAGAATTCCTCGCCCGACGTGTTGACGTAGGTGACGCCGCGGGCGTGTTTCTTCGAGGCGTCGAGATCCACATGCAGGACTTCGGAGTCTGTGCGGACCTCGAAATTCTTCTTCTTCATCAGCACCGGCAGGATGGTGGTCTGGGCAGAGGACTTCGAATAGTTGGCGCAGCCGAAGCGTTCGCAGAAACCGCACATGGTGCACTGGCCCATGGCGATGCCGAGCGGGTTGATATAGTCCTTGGAAAGGTTCGCGGACGGCGTCGGGAACGGGTGCAGGTTCAGCGACCTGGTCACCTCGGCAAACAGCGTCGGCGCATAGGTCATCTGCATCGGCGGCAGCGGATAGTCGCGGGCGCGCGGATCCTCGAACGGATTGCCGCCCTCCTGGATCTGGCCGCTGATATTGCCCGCCTTTCCGGAAATGCCGGCGAGATATTCGAAGCGGTCGAAGGATTTTTCCATCTCGGCGCCGGTCACGCCCCAGTTCTGCAATTGCAGGTCCTGGATGCGCCCTGCGCCATAACGATCCCTCAGGTGGTCGGCGATCTGGAAATCGCTGTCCCAGAACCGCCAGGTATGGCCGTTCCAATGAACGCCGGCGCCGCCCACTCCGTTTCCGGGCAGGAAGGATCCGTAGTCCCGCATCGGCAGCGCCGTCTGCGAGGTGCTGTTGCGCATCGTCATCGCTTCGACGGCCGGCTGCAGGAAGAGATCGCGGCGGATGCCGTAACGAAGCTCGTCCTGGGCATAACCGATGTTGAAATCGGTGGCGGTATCACGCCACGGGCCGCGTTCGATCGCCACGACGTCGAGCCCGCCCTCGGTCAGTTCATGAGCAAGGATCGCGCCTGTCCAGCCAAGGCCGACGATCACGACGTCCTTGCGGGGTAGAATAGTTGTCATGTTTTCAGGTCCCTACCTGGTCATCCATTCCATCGAGCCTGCGATCGAAACCGGAGGCAGGGGATAGGGTTGGTTGTGTTTGGAAACGTGGTCGCGGTAATCGTATCGCGCGCCGGGGAATCCCAGCATCTTCCACGAGGCCATGTCCTTGTTGCCGCCATAGATCGGGTCGGCGAAAAAGCCTTCCATCACGTTGGCGAGCATCAGGTTGAAGAAGGACTTGGCATCCACCTTGTTCGGCAGGGTGATCTTGCCGGCTTCGAGATCCTTGAGCACGGCGTCCTGGTCGGTTGGCGCTAGTTCGGCGAAGCGCTTGCCGCCCTTGGTTTCGCGGGTGAACGCGTTCAGCGCGGCTATCCCGGATCGGTAGCGCTGGGCCGGCGTGTCAGGCGCCTGATAGCCTTGCGTCGCCAGGCCGGGCATGAACGGACCCTTGGTATAGAGCCGGCTCGACGTGCCGTAGGAGCCCACGAGCTGCCGGTCGAGATAGAGAACGCAGCCGGCATCCTTGCCACCGAGCGACAGATCGTCCGCCGGCACCAGCCGGTCGGCGACCGCTTCCATGGTTTGCGCCTCTTCCGGGGTGAAGAACAGCCAGCCTCCAGGCTTCACCTGCACCGGCGGATCGGCGGAACGTGCCTCCCAGGGCAGGCTGCCGGAAATGCTGCGCGCCATCACGGGCGCAGCGCTGCCGGCCAGAATGGTAAAAGCGACGGAAGAAAGGAATTGGCGCCGCGTGGGGCGCTTAAGACAGTGGGTTTCCATAGGAAGACCTCCCCGGAGAGAAAAGGTCGGTGACGCGCCAAAACGACGTGCGCCGATGAGATCGAACCGAACGGTTCAACGATTCACCTAGAGCAGGTCCGACCCGCGGCAACCCTTCTGGAACATTAAATCGTCACTGCTGCCGCGCGTCAGGAATCGCCGGCACCGAGCGGGCCGCGATGCCCCAGACGGGCCGAGATCGCTCGCGCCGCGACAAGCAGCGGCTCGGCAAAACCGTTGAGGTTCTTCAGCGACAGGCGCTGGACGGGACCCGCGACCGCGACCGCGCCGACCACTTCCGACTGGGCGTCGTGGATGGGTGCGGCGATGGCGCGCATGCCGAGTTCGTTCTCCTCGTCTTCCACCGCGTAGCCGAGGCGGCGGATATTGCCGAGTAGTTTCTGCAGCTTGTCCGGATCGGTGACGGTTTTCGAGGTCCGCAGCGGCAAGGGCGCCGCGGTGAGCGCAGCAATGCGGCTTTCCGGCTGGAAGGCAAGCAGCGCCCGGCCGGCCGCCGTCGAATGATAGGGCGCGCGCATGCCGATCTCAGCGCTGATGCGCACCGCCTGCCGGGACGGCTGGACGCGGACATACATGATCTCCGGTCCGGCCGGCACGGCGAGCAGCACCGTCTCGTCCGTCTCCTGCCTGAGATCCATCAGCACCGTGCGCGCTTCCGTGGAGAGGTCCATGCGGTTGCGCACCAGCGAGCCGAGACCGAACAGCCCGAGCCCCAGCCGGTAACGGCCGGTCTCGCGGTTCTGCTCGAGAAAATCCTCCGCCATCAGCGTCACGACCAGCCGGTGGACGGTGCTCTTGGCGATACCGAGACGACGGGCAAGCTCGGTGACGCCGATCTCCGCATCGTCACCCTCGAAGGCTTTGAGGATGCGGATCGCCATCGAAACCGAGGAGAGCCGGCTCTTCTGGTCCTCATCCTGCGCGCCCGTGATCTTCATTTCAGTTGTCGCTCCCATGACAATCTGCCGGCACCCATCCGGATAACACGTGCCGTCGACCCGGCAACACAAAAGCGCCGTTGACAGCCTAATATCCAAAGGAATATCCTGTATATGGACCGGCGTTCCGTATAGAAGAACACATGACGGCGACTCAAGCAAGCGGAAACACCATCGGTGACCGCGCGGTTTGGTGGCCCGCCAGGAACCGGGCTTGCGAAACAAGGACTTGAAACAAAGAGAATACTAAATTGGATACCCCAAAAACCGTGCCGCTGATCGTCGCATCGGCCCTCATCATGCAGCAGATCGATTCGACGGCGATCGCCACGGCCCTGCCGACGATTGCGGACGCACTCGGCGAACCGCCGCTCGCATTGCATTCGGCGATCACCGTCTACGTGCTGTCGCTCGGCGTGTTCCTGCCCTTGAGCGGCTGGCTCGCCGACCGTTTCGGCGCCCGGTTGGTGTTCTGCTCGGCGATTGCGCTGTTTACCTTCGCCTCGCTGCTCTGCGCCGCCTCGACCACCCTCACCATGCTGATCGCGGCCCGCGCCCTGCAGGGTTTCGGCGGCGCGCTGATGCTGCCGACGGCACGGCTGATCCTGGTGCGCTCCGTCCCGCGCGAAGAACTGGTTTCCGCCATGGTGCTGATGAGCATGCCGGCCGTGGTCGGCCCCGCGATCGGGCCGCTGCTTGGCGGTTTCATCACCGGCATCAGTTCGTGGCACTGGATCTTCTGGATCAACTTGCCGGTCGGCATCGTCGCGATCATCCTGACGCTTATGCTTATCGACAAGATCCCGCCGACCGAACGCACGTCCTTTGATTTTCAGGGCTTCATCCTCACCGGCTTCGGCATCGGCGCGGTCATCTTCGGCTTCGATTCTCTCGCCCGCGGCATGAATTCGAGCGCTTTGATCCTGGCTGTGGTCGGCATCTCCCTGCTCGGCCTCTACATCCGGCATGCGCACAAGACGCCGAATGCCATTCTCGACCTGAAACTCTTTCGCTACCCGACATTCCGCTCGAGCGTCACCGGCGGTTCGCTGTTCCGGATCAGTATGGGCGCCCTGCCCTTCATGCTGCCGCTGCTGATGCAGGAAGTTTTCCATTACACGCCGCTGCAATCCGGCGCGATCACCTTCGTCTCGACGATCGGCGCCTTCGGCATGCGAACCATGACGAGACGCATCCTGCGTCGTTTCGGCTTCCGCAACGTGCTCCTCTGGAACGCGCTGATCGCCAGCGCGTCGATGGGCCTGCTCGCCACCTTCACGCCCGCTACGGCGCCGGTCGTCATGGTCCTCATCATCCTGCTCGGCGGCTTCTTCCGGGCTTTGCAGTTCACCTCGCTCAACACGCTGACATTCGCGGAAACCGAAGACCCGGAGATGAGCCACGCCACGTCACTGTCGCAGATGGCGCAGCGCATCGCCCAGAGTACAGGCGTCGCGATGTCGGCCATGCTTTTACATTATTTTTCCGGCGGCTCCGAGACGCTCACCAACTTCGCCTTCGCGATGTCCTTCGTCATTATCGCGATCATTTCCGCATCTTCGTGCTTCTCCTTCTTCCGCCTGTCCGAGACGGCCGGCGACGTGCTCGCGGGCCGCAAGAAGGTGAAGGAAGAGCCGATCGTGGCCGAACAGGCCGATGCGGCGGAGTAAGGCGGCGGCGGCTAGAGCCACGCACGGGAGTATTAAAGCTCGCCGACCTTTGCCGGCGAGCCCTCCGCGGCTGCGACCCCGTTTTGTGATCGGTTGCAGCCGACATGAGCAGAGGCGCGAACGAGCCCACGGCCAGGCAGTCCAGCTACGGATGCGCGGGCGGTTCGCGGAAACGCGATCGTTTCATCTCTTCGATCCTTCAGTCCGCGAGCGGACTATTGGACGAGGGAAGCGAGGTTTCGTGTCGTTGGAGCTTTGGTCGGCGTTGCGTCGACCGGGACGATATCGACTACCTCGGACAGCAGGAACTGCTTCGGAGAACCGCAGATGGTTGCGTAGACGATCCGGTCTAGTATTTTCAGGCTTTCGGACACGAATGTCCTTTGGTCGCCATTGTCGAGCACCGATACAACGTACATGTTGATCCCATAGAGGTTAGGCGCGCAGGTCATTCGCGCACCAACATTCCTAAGCCAGCCATGGTTAACGCGACGTTAATCCTGGGAGACCCCGTGCCAAAAGTGGCGCTTCCCTGACCATCCGCCTCCGAAATTCACGCCTTACGCTCCGCCCCTTGAAACAAATTAGTTGGCATGCTAACTAATGCACATATAAAACTTAGCACACTAACCTTAAGCTCACGATGAAACCTGATCCAATCGCATCTGAATTCCTTGAGGCGCTGACCAAGGTCAGCCGCAAGATCCGCACGGCATTCAACCAGCAGGTGACGGCACATGGGCTGACTTATCCGCGCGCCCGCGCCCTGTTCCGCCTCGCCAAGAAGCAGAACATGACGCAGAGCGAGCTTGCGTGCGAGCTGGAACTCGAACAGGCGACCATGGTGCGCCTGCTCGACCGGATGGAGGAGAACGGCCTGATCGAACGCCGGCCGGACCCGAACGACCGCCGCGTCAAGCTTCTGTTTCTGACGGTCCATGGCGAGGAACAGGCAAACCTCGTCCGCTCGATCGGCGACCGCATGCGCGAGCAGATCTTTCAGGACATCGATGCCGGCCAGATGCATGTCGCCATGGCCCTGTTCGAGCGGATCACGGCCAATATCGGCGAGCTGGAGGACATCGATGTCCCCGCGTGAGACAGCAGCAAGGCAGGAAGACGCAACCATCATACGGCCGGATTTCCGCAGAAACGCGGAGCCGGCCGAAACCGTTGAGGCAATCGAGGCCCGGCCTGAGCCCGCTTCCCCACCTGCCCCGGCCGCGCCGCCTGCCTTCGTGCCCAAGTCGCATAGAATGGTCGCCGCCTACATGCTGGCCGGCACGCTGATTGCGCTCACGCAAGGGCTCGGCATGAGCTTCATCTCCACCAACCTGCAGCAGATCGCCGGCCCGATGGATCTGACCCAGACCGAAGCCACCTGGCTGATGGCGGCCTATCTCTTCCCGAATGCCAGCCTGACGCTGCTGCTCTTCAAAGTGCGGGCCCAATACGGCCTCCGGAACTTCGCCGAGGTGGCGATCGTCGTCTATGTGCTCGTCTGCCTGGCGCATTTCTGGACGGACAGTTACGAAAGCGCGCTGGCACTGCGCTTCTTCGCAGGCGTCGCCGCAGCGCCGATGACGTCGCTCGGTTTCCTCTATATTCTCGAGCCGGTTGCCCCGGCAAAGAAGTTGAGCATCGGCCTCTGCGTCTCGCTGACGGCGCTGGCCCTCCCCTCGCCGGTGACCGGCATCATCTCGCCCTATCTGCTGGATATCGGCGGTTATCATGCGCTCTATCTCGTCGAGATGGGGCTTGCCATGGTCTCGCTCGGCCTCGTCTACGTGCTGCCGCTCGCCTCGCCGCCGCGTGCGAAAGTGATCAGCAGCCTCGATGTCATCAGCTACGTCTTCCTCGCCATCGGGCTCGGCTGTTTTGCCGTGGTGTTCACCGTCGGCCGGCTCTACTGGTGGACGGCGGTCGACTGGCTCGCCTGGATGATCATCGCCGGCATCGCTGCTTCGGCGATCTTTGCCGCGATCGAGCTCAACCGGAAGAACCATCTGGTCGATATCCGCTGGCTCACCTCCCGCGAAATCCTGCATTTCACCGGCGCTCTGATGGTGTCTCGCCTCGTGTTTTCCGAACAGACCAGCGGCGCGATCAATTTTCTGCGCAATGCGGGCATGCTGAACGAGCAGATGGCCGGGCTCTACTGGGTCATCCTCGCTGGTGCCGTCGCTTCAGGCGTCGTCTGCGCCATCATCATGAAGCCCGGCCGCGCCTCGGCGATCCACGCCGTCTCGCTGCTGCTGGTGGCGGTGGGCAGCTACATGGACAGCCAGTCGACCATCCTCACCCGGCCGGAACAAATGTATCTCAGCCAATTCCTGGTGAGCTTCGCGAGCGGCCTCTTCCTGCCCCCGGCGCTGATGATCGGCATGGGCGCTGCGATGAAACGCGGCCCGAGCTACATCCTCTCCTTCATCGTCGTTTTTCTCGCCACCCAGAAGATCGGCGGTTATCTGGGCAGCGCCCTTTACGGCACCTTCGTGCAGTGGCGCGAGCAGTTCCATTCCTTCCGGCTGGTCTCCGAGCTCGCCTCGACCGATCCGCTGGTGGCAACCCGGCTGAATCAGCTCGGCGGCGCCTATGGCAAGGTGCTGACAGACCCCAACCAGCAGGTGGTGCAAGGCGCCGCCCTTTTCGCCAGGCAGGTGCAGCAGCAGGCCTATGCGCTCGCCTACAACGACTCCTTTCTGCTGACCGCCTGGGCCTCGCTCGCCGCGCTTGCCTTCCTTCTCCTCCACGTCGCCTGGCGCAACCGCCACCGGCTTTTGCCAATCAAGACCCCGACGCCCGCCGCTGCCTGAAGCCCCGAGCAGAGCCCGAAAACAAGAAACGAAACTGCCATGTCCAAGATCTTCCGCTTCATCGCCACCTATGTGGCACTTGCCATCGGCGCCGCCGGCATTGTCGTGGTGCTTTATGCCTGGAACCTGCCGCCCTTCCACGGCACGCTCGAGACGACCAACGACGCCTATGTGCGCGGCCAGGTGACGATCCTCAGCCCGCAGCTTGCCGGTTACCTCACTGAGGTGCCGGTCCAGGACTACCAGAGCGTCAGCCGAGGCGACCTGATCGCCAGGATCGACGACCGCATCTACGCCCAGAAGCTGGAACAGGCCAAAGCGGCGCTCGCAACAGCAGAAGCTTCGCTCTCCAATTCCGAACAAAGCCGCAAGTCGGCCGAAGCCAAGATCCAGTCCGCCAAGGCCGCCGTCGAAAGCGCCAACGCCGCCTTCGATGCCGCCAGGACCACCTACGACCGCACTCAGAGCCTGCTCGAAAAGAACATCGCCACCCAGAGCGAGGCCGAAAAGAACCGCGCCGCCTTCAACCAGGCGCAGGCCGCCGTCCACCAGGCCGAAGCCGCCGAACTCGTCACCGAGCAGGACCTCAACACAATCGTGGTCAGCCGCAAGTCGCTGGAAGCCAATGTCGAAAGCGCCAAGGCGGCGGTGAAGCTTGCCGAAATCGACCTTGCCAATACCCGCATCACCGCCCCGCAGGACGGTACGCTCGGCGAGGTCGCCGGTCGCATCGGCCAGTATGTCTCGATCGGCACCCAGATCGGCTCAGTCGTGCCTACCAAAGTCTGGGTGGTCGCCAATTTCAAGGAAACCCAGCTCGGCGGCATGACTGCCGGCCAGAAGGTGACCTTCACCGTCGATGCCCTGGGGCATGAAAAATTTACCGGCCGGATCGAGCGTTTCGCGCCGGCCACGGGTTCGGAATTCTCGGTCATCAAGGCCGACAACGCCACCGGCAACTTCACCAAGGTTGCCCAGCGCATTCCGGTCCGGATCGCCATCGAGCCGCGACAGAGACTCACCGACAGGCTCGTCCCTGGCATGTCGGTGGTCGCAAGCGTGGACCTCGCGCAAGACGGTGCGGCTCTGGCCGAGGCCAAGCTCGACTGATCGCCAACTGGTGATCAGGAACTCGCCTCTGACGATCCGACGGACAACGCCCCGCGCCTGTTCGGTATTCTTGCGGAGCGCTTTGTTATCGGTCGGCTGGATCTGTGCGCCGGCGCGCATGAAACGGGTGGTCGCCACTCGTTTTCGGCCTGTAATGCTAGGGGCCTCATGTTACGGGAGCTCCAACATGTCGCCATTGTTGGCACCGCACGCATCTCCGCCGGGCATCGCAATAGTCACGAATTCCAAGCCCATCGAAGCTCTGCGGCGCGAGAAACCGGCGTCGCAGTGGACCACGCTGAAAAGACCCGCGTGTTCGTCGGTGCCCCTGGCGAGGCGTCCTCCGGTGCACCATCCACGCCACACGCACCATTCCTTATTTGACGCGCCGCAGCAATCGACTAACATTGGTGGAAACTCCAGGTATTTCCCATGAGCGTCCGCCCTCCCCAGTCGTTCCATCAGCCAGGTTTCGCCAATACCGGCCTTAACGTCCTCGAATACGAGCTGATGTCCGAGCGCGCGGCAGCGCTGGGGCGGCAGGGGCTGAAGGTGGAGGAGGCGCTCGCCGAGTTGAATGCCTGGGACCCGGAGCGCGACAACGAGGTGCTGCGGGAGAGCCTTCGCGACGATGCGGCGGACGCCGTCTGGGGGCTGTTCATTCAGCGCGAAATCTGCGGTCTTCGGAACAATCGCGACATCATCAAGAGGTATGCGATCCCGAGCGAGGTGCTTGCGAGGGTGGGGGCAGTCCGCAAGTGAAATTCGTTCCACACATGAAACTCGAAGTGAAATTTGAAATTGCCCGCAGATCTCTTGTCGAAGCACTGCGGCTGGAAGATGGAATTGAGCAATGTCCAGACCCGTGATCGGCGTCATCGGGAATACCCATAGTGTCGAGAACCGTTTTTCCGCCCAACTCGTCGGCGAGCAGAACCTCCGGGCAATCGCGGACGTCACAGGCGCCCTGCCGCTGATGTTTGCCGGCAATCCAAACATCACCGACATTCCGACGTTGCTCGACACCGTCGACGGCATCCTCCTGACCGGCGCCAGGGCCAATGTCCATCCGAGCCATTTCAACATCGAGCCGCATGCCCGCCACGAACCCTATGACCAGAACCGGGATGCAGTCGCCCTGCCGCTGATCAGTGCCTGCGTTGCTGCCGGCATACCGGTATTCGGCATCTGTCGAGGTTTTCAGGAGATGAATGTCGCGGCCGGCGGCTCGCTGCACCCGGAGATCCGCGAGCTGCCCGGTCGCATGAACCACCGCATGCCGCGCCTGGAAAATGGCGAGATCCACCCGGACCTGACCGTCGTCTTTGCCGACCGGCACGACGTCCGGCTGACCCCGGACGGCACGTTCGCGCGCCTGCTCGGCCGCGAGACGATCCGGGTCAACTCCCTCCACGGCCAGGGGATAGACGAACTGGGAACCCGCATCATCGCCGAAGGCGTGGCGGAAGACGGCACGATCGAGGCGATCCGGTTCAAGGAGGCGGAAGGGTTCGCCCTTGGCGTCCAATGGCATGCCGAATACGACCCGCAGATCAATCCCATCAACCGCGCCCTGTTCGAGGCCTTTGGCGAAGCCGTCAGGACGCGCAAGTACGCAGGCTGATATCTGCCATTCAACTTGCCGACACGAGCGCGGCGCATATATTGCCAATCGTATTTCGGGGGAGTCGGCGATGCGGGCAAACGCAAGGTATCTAACAATTCTACTGGCGGGCCTTACCCTCCTTGGCGCCGGAAACGTCCCGGCACGGGCCGATTTTTCAGGCCCGCTCAGCCCCGGCGCGTTCGAAGCGACGCTGAACATGGGGCCTATCGCCGAGACGCTGCGCCGGCAGATGCAGCGCAAGGGCAACCAGGCCCCGGCATCCGCCACCCCCGAGACCGCCCGGCCGCTGCGGCCGGACAGTTTCCGTTACGTCCCCTCGAAAGCCCGCCGCACGGCCAATCTCGCCAGCTTCGTCGCCAAGAGCCGGGCTGTCGATCCGAAGGGGGCGGACGACCTCGCCCAGTTGGTCGCCTCCCGCGACATCATCGAGGAGATGCGGGCGCCGCTCGCCAAATACGGGTTGCGGATCGACAACCTGGCCGACGCCTATACGGTCTGGTGGATCGGCGCCTGGCAGGCGACGCGCGGTTCGACCGACGATCCGAGCCAGGCGGCAACGGCTGCCGTCAAGCAGCAGGTGATGCGTACCATGGCTTCGGTTCGCGAATTCGCCAACGCCAACGACAGCCTCAAGCAGTCCATGTCGGAAGCCCTGTTCATGCAGGCGCTGCTGCTCGGTGTCGGACTGGAACAGGCCAAGGGCAATGCCGCTCAGACCAAGGCCATCGGCCGTGCCGCCGCCGAAGGTGCGCGCGGCATGGGGCTCGACCTTACCTCGATGACCCTGACCGACGAAGGTTTCAAGCCGGCGGACTGAACCAGCCCGGTAGTTGCGGACTTTTGATGGCCCCCGATGATCCGCGGCGGGGTCGATATGATGGGTCGCTCGGTGGCGAGTTGACAGGTGTCAACAAAGCCTCAATGGCCGGCGCGCCGACGCCATCCTCTACTCGCGTAGCCCGTTCTGCCGTCTTGGCAGCTGGAGAAACCAGGGGTACCCTTGGTTCCGGAAGCTTGGGAGGGCGTCATGACATCGAGTTTCAATGTCCGCAACGCGGCCGGTTATGAGCAACTCATGGGGCGCTGGAGCCGGCGGCTGGCACCCCAGCTGATCGATTTCGCCGGTCTTCAAGATGGGGAAAAGGTTCTCGACGTCGGCTGCGGCACGGGAAGCCTGACATTCGCACTGCCGAAGGCAGCCAATCTTTCCGAGATCGCGGCGATCGACTATTCGCCCGTCTTTGTCGAAGAGGCGATCCGCCGCAACACCGATCCGAGGATCAGGATCAGCCAGGCGGATGCCTGCGCGCTGCCGTTCGCGGACAGATATTTCGACCGGGCGATGGCGCTTCTCGTCCTGCATTTCGTGCCGGAAGCGGACAAGGCCGTTGCCGAAATGCGGCGCGTGGTGCGGCCGGGCGGGGTGGTGGCTGCAACCGTCTGGGATCATCTCGGCGGCATGCCCGCCATGCGGATGATGTGGGACACGGTTTCGATGCTGGACGACAATGCCCGGCAGATGCGAAGCCACCATTTCTTCCAGCCGATGATGCAGCCGGGCGAGATGAAGGACAGCTTCATCCGCCAAGGTCTCGTCGACGTGGCGGAAGTCTCGCTGATGATCCGGATGGATTTTCAGTCCTTCGACGACTACTGGGCGCCGATCGCCGCCGGCGAAGGACCGCTCGGCAAATACGTAGCCTTGCTCGAACCGGGGCTTCGGGCGAAAACCGACGCCGCGGTCAGGGCCGCCTATGAGGCGGGCAGGCAGGATGGTCCGCGTTCGTTCGTCTCCGTCGCCTGGGCCTGCCGGGGTGTGGTTCCCTCCGCCTGATCGCCTGACGCCGAAAGCACAGCGCCCTCCCGGCTATTCGGGAGAGCGCTCGTCATCCGATCCGGTTCGGCCGATCAATGCGCCGTGTTCGCCTGACCACCCTTCTTCTTCGCATCGTGACTATGGTGGCTGTCGCGTTCGCCGCCGCCGCCCGAAACGCGGCTGGCGGAACGCAGATCGTCGTCGGCCGGCGGCTTTTTCACCTCGAGCGGCACACCTTTTTTCGCGTTGGGGGCATTTTCATGGGACGCGCCCGGCCCGCCCTGCCGGATGCTTGCGGGTGTCTTCTGCGATGTCGACATGATGAACTCCCTATCGGTCCTGCTGATAACCCTGGTGGGTCGTGTTGACCTTGGTATTGCCTTGCTGACCCTGCTTGCCGGGATCATTCGCCGCCTGAAGCTTGCCGGGTTTAATATCGGACGTATGGGCCTGCTCGCCGGAGCCCTTGTGGCTCAGGTTTTCCGGGGGCGTCGGGGGAAGTTTGCTGCTCATGAAGGGTCTCCTTTTCTTCGGGTTTCCCACTGGTCTAACCCGCAGCGAGTCACGATGTTCCATCAGACGAGTTGTTGCCGCCGGGGCGAGGAACCGCCACCCGCGCTCTCGCGTTCGAACGGGTTAAAGAGGCAGGGAGAGCTTCGATGAACGACTTTCAGGATCAGCTTGCCGCCGCGATCAAGCAGGCTGCATTGCCGATAGAACGCAAATGGTGGCATACCGCCACCGTCTATCAGGTCTATCCGCGCAGTTTCTGCGATCTCAACGGCGATGGCGTCGGCGATATTCCCGGCATCACCTCCAAGCTCGACTATCTGAAATCCCTCGGCATCGAGGTGATCTGGCTGTCGCCGATCTACAAGTCGCCGATGGACGACAACGGCTACGACATTTCCGATTACCAGGACATCGCCCCTGAATTCGGAACGCTCGCCGATTTCGACAGGCTGGTATCGGAGGCCAAAAAACGGGGTATCGGCATCGTCCTCGATCTCGTCGTCAACCACACGTCGGACGAACATCCGTGGTTTCACGAGAGCCGCAAGGGCCCGGGCAACCCGTTCCGCGATTTCTACATCTGGCGCAAGCCGGCCTCAGACGGCGGGCCGCCGAACAGCCTCAAATCCTCCTTCGGCGGGCCGGCCTGGACGCTCGATCCCTTGAGCGGCGAATATTACCTGCATCTGTTCTCGACCCGCCAGCCGGATCTCAATTGGGCAAGCCCGGTTGTCCGGGCCGAGATCTACAAAATGATGAACTGGTGGCTGGAGCGCGGCATTGCCGGTTTCCGCATGGATGTCATCGATTATATCGGCAAACAGGTGGATCAGGGAATCGTCCACGACGGTCCGCACCTGCACGACTACCTGCAGGAAATGAACCGCAAAACATTCGGCAATCGCGATATCCTGACTGTCGGCGAGACCTGGAGCGCGACGCCCGGTTCGGCTCTCCTCTATTCCGGCCGCAACCGCCACGAACTGTCGATGGTCTTCCAGTTCGAGCATGTGACCCAGCAATGGGATGAGATATTCGGCAAATGGCGCTCGAAACCGTTCGACCTGGTGAAACTGAAATCGGTGCTCGGCAAATGGCAATACGCGCTGTCGGACGACGGCTGGAACTCGCTGTTCTGGGGCAATCACGACCTGCCGCGCGCCATCTCCAAATATGGGGATGCAACCGGTTATCCGGCAGAATCGGCCAAGATGCTGGCGACCGTACTGCACCTGATGAAGGGCACGCCCTTCATCTATCAGGGCGAGGAGATCGGCATGACCAATGTGCCGTTCACGGCGATCGAGCAGTATCGCGACATCGAAACGCTCAACATGCACCGGCTGCATATCGAGGCCGGCCTGTCGCCGGAGGAATTCATCAAGGGCGCCAACGAAAACGCCCGCGACAATGCCCGCACTCCAATGCAATGGAGCGCCGCGCCCTATGGCGGCTTCTCGACAGGCGTGCCGTGGATCGAGGTCAATCCTAATTATCCGACGATCAATGCCGAACGCGAAATGACCGACGAAAAGTCGATCTGGAACCATTATCGCAAGCTGATCGCGCTCAGGAAACGCCACCCGGTGATCGTCTATGGGATTTATCAGAGCTGGCTCGACAGCCATCCGGACGTCTTCGTCTACTCGCGAACGCTCGACGGGGAGCGTTTGGTGGTGGTGGCCAATTTCTCCGCCCGCGAGGTGCCTGTCGAGCTGCCGGGCGAATTGAGGATGTCGGGGGAAGGCCTGATCTCGAACTATGAACCGGTCGACCGGCTGGGCGAGAGCCTGATGCTGAAGCCATACGAGGCTTTCGCGGTTTTTGCGCGGACGCTTTGAAAAGGTGCGTCACCTTCAGATCTGCCCCTCATCCGGCTGCCAGTTAAACCGCCCTCACCCGCAGCAGCCGCAGCGCATTGATCGTCACCAGTACAGTCGCTCCCGTATCCGCGAGGATCGCCGGCCACAATCCGGTGATGCCCAGGATGGTGGTCACCAGGAAGACGGCCTTCAGGCCGAGTGCGATGGTAATGTTCTGGTAGATATTGCGCATCGTCCGCTTCGACAGCGCAATCATTGCCGCGATGTCGCCGACCCGGCCGTGCAGTGCTGCGGCATCGGCAGTTTCGAGTGCCACGTCGGTGCCGCCTCCCATCGCGATGCCGACATCGGCGGCGGCGAGTGCCGGGGCGTCGTTGATGCCGTCGCCGACCTTGCCGACCACGTAACCCTCGCGCTTCAGCTCGCCGACGATGCGGCTCTTGTCTTCCGGCATCAGCTCGGCACGCACCTCGATGCCGAGGTCCTTGCCGATCGCTGTCGCAGTCCGCGCATTGTCGCCGGTCAGCATCACGGTCCTGATGCCAGCATCGGTCAGCGCCTTCAGGCCGGCCCTGGCGTCGGGACGCGGCTCGTCGCGCATGGCGATGGCACCGGCGAGGACCCCGCCGACGATCAGCACCGAGACAGTCTTGCCCTCGTCGTTGAGGCCGGTGATCCGCCGGGAATGGGCCATCGGCAGCGAAACCTGCTCGGCCGCTGCCTTGGGCGAACCGAAAAACACCTCCTGGCCTTCGACCACCGCCGTGACGCCCTTGCCGCCGAGCGCCCTGGCATCCGTCGCAGCCGGGATCTCGACCTCGTCATCGGCAGCCTTGGCGAGGATTGCAACGGCAAGCGGATGGCTCGAGCCGGTTTCGAGCGCGGCGGCAACGCGCAACACGTCTTCCGCATTGCGGCCGAAGGCGATGACATCGGTCACCTGGGGCTTGCCGGCCGTCAGCGTTCCAGTCTTGTCGAGCGCGACGGCGGTAATATTGCCGAGGGTTTCCAGCACCGCGCCGCCCTTCATCAGCAGGCCGCGGCGGGCACCCGAAGACAGCGATGCGGCAATCGCCGCCGGCGTCGAGATGACCAGCGCGCAGGGGCAGCCGATCAGCAGGATCGCCAGGCCCTTGTAGACCCACTCGCTCCAGGACGCACCGGCAACGAGCGGCGGCAGGATGGCGACCAGGGTCGCCACCGCGACGACGCCCGGCGTGTAGTACCGCGAGAACCGGTCGATGAAGCGTTCGGTCGGGGCCTTGCTCTCCTGCGCCTCCTCGACCAGCCGCACCACGCGGGCAATCGTATTGTCCTCGGCAGCCGCCGTCACGCGAACCCGCAAGGCGGCATCGCCGTTGATCGTGCCGGCAAAAACCGTGTCGTCCATGCCCTTGGAGACGGGCGTGCTTTCGCCCGTCACCGGCGCTTCGTCGATCGCGCTTTCGCCGGCGATGATGATGCCGTCGGCCGAAATACGGTCACCGGGACGCACCAGAATGATTGACCCGACGGCAAGGCTCTCGGCCGGTACTTCGCGGGTCTGGCCGTTTTCTTCGAGAAGCGCGTTCTGCGGCACCAGCGCCGTCAGGCTCTGGATGCTCTGCCGCGCCTTGCCCGCTGCGACCCCTTCCAATAGTTCGCCGATGAGGAAGAGGAAGACCACGGCGGCCGCCTCTTCCGAAGCATCGATGATAACCGCGCCGACGGCGGCAATCGTCATCAGCATCTCGATCGAAAACGGCGTGCCGGCAAGCGCGGCCATGATGGCGCGCCGGGCGATCGGCACGAGGCCGATCAGCATCGCGGCGGTAAAGATATAGGTGTCATAGGCCGGCACCAGATGACCGATCCCGTAGGCCGCCACCAACGCAAAGCCGACCAGGATGGTCAGGCGGCCCTTTGCCGATTTCCACCACGGCCCGTCCATCGGTCCGTGATCGTGGCCGTGCAGGCCTTCGATTTCTGGTGTGCCGTGGTCGTGGTGGGAGTGATCGTGCCCGCCGTCGTGGGCGTGATGGTGGCCGTGGTCGTGCGTCTTGCCGATCTCCCCCTTGAGGGGGAGATGCCCGGCAGGGCGGAGGGGGGTGTATCCGCATATTCATTGGCCGTTGAGCCCGCGGCACCACCCCCCTCTGTCATCTCCGATGACATCTCCCCCGCAAGGGGGGAGATTGGGAGCTTGCCTCTTCCCAGCGCCCTCAACGAATACCCCAGCCCCACGACCTTCTTCTCGATGGCGCCGAGGTCGCCGGTGCCGTCGTGCTTCACAGTCATAGTGCCGGATGCAACCGAAACGGACACGTCCTCGACGCCCGGCATGCGGCGCACGGCGGTGTCGATCTTCGTCGCGCAGCTGGCGCAATCCATGCCGCCAACCTTGTATCGTGCCTGTGTCGTTGCGTTCATCGTCTCATTCCCGTTGGATCGAGCCTCGTCTCTACAACCTCTAGCGACTAGAGCTGCAAGGCCCAAAATCAGAAAAAATCACTGGCGAAGCGCATTATCTTTGCTGTAAGCCATGATGAAGACAGGGGCGTCCGGCAAAGCCGGGCTGAGAAGCACCCTTAGAACCTGAACCAGATCATGCTGGCGGAGGGAGTCGTCCGGGCGTTCAACATTGCGCCCTGCGCCTGCCCCGCCGAACGAGGCAGACATGCAGACGACGATGCCCCTTGGACCCCTTGGACAGACCCCCGGCCAGCTGCTGACCGCGATGCGCGAAAAAAATCCGCTTGTGCAGAACATCACCAATTTCGTGGCGATGAACATCGCCGCCAACGTGATGCTCGCGGCCGGCGCCTCGCCCGCTATGGTGCACACGAAGGAAGAAGCCGGCGAATTCGCCCGCATCGCTGCGGCTCTGACGGTCAATATTGGCACCCTGTCGCCGGATTTCCTGGCCGGCATGAAGGCGGCGGCCTCAGCCGCCGCAGAAGCTGGCAAGCCATGGGTGCTCGACCCCGTCGCCCATTACGCCACCGCCTATCGCCGCGCCGCACTCGCCGAATTGATGGAACTGAGGCCCACGGTCATCCGCGGCAACGCCTCGGAAATCATCGCGCTGGCCGGCAGCCAGTCGAGCGGCCATGGCGTCGACAGCGGCGACAGCGTCGCGGCGGCGGAAGGCTCGGCAATCACCATCGCCCAACAAAAGGCTTGCGTGGTGGCTGTTACCGGCGAGGTGGATTTCGTCACCGACGGCCGGCGTTCGGTCCGCATCCTCGGCGGCTCGGCCCTGATGCCGCGGGTTACCGCTCTCGGCTGCTCGCTCACCTGCCTGGTCGGCGCCTTTGCAGCGACCACGGACGACCCCTTCGAGGCGACGGTCGCCGCACTCGCGATGTTCGCGGTCGCGGGCGAGGAAGCGGCCTTCACCGCCTCCGGTCCCGGCTTCTTCTCGCCGATCTTCCTCGACCGTCTCGCGGCGCTGACCGGCGAGACGCTCGATGCCCAAGCAAGGATCGTCGCAGCATGAAAAAGACCTTCGACCTTTCCGTCTATCTCGTCCTCGATCCCGATCTCTGCCGCGAGATCGGCATGATCGAGACGACAAGGTTGGCCGTCGCCGGCGGCGTCACCATCGTCCAGTTGCGCGACAAGCAGGCGGATACGGCAAAAATGATCGAGACCGGCCGGGCGCTGAAGGCGGTGCTGGCCGGCACCGGCGTGCCGTTAATCATCAACGACGACGTGGAGGCAGCCATCGCGATCGGCGCCGAAGGCCTGCATGTCGGGCAGAGCGACATGGCGGCAGTGATGGCGCGGCAGCGTGCCGGCCATGGCATGATCCTCGGCCTCTCGGTCGAGACCGAGGACCTGGCGCGGCGGGTGGACCCATCGATCGTCGATTATGTCGGCATCGGCCCCGTGTTCGCGACCAGCACCAAGCCCGACCACAAACAGCCGATCGGTTTCGACGGGCTTGCGCGCATCGCCGCCATGGCGCCGGTTCCGGCGGTCGCGATCGGCGGCGTCAAGGCGGAACATGCCGCCCCCGCGCTCGCCGCCGGCGCAAAAGGCATCGCAGTGGTGTCCGCCATCTGCGGCAAGCCCGACCCTGAAGCCGCCGCCCGCAGAATCGCCGCGGGAATCGAAAGGGCACGCGCATGAGCATCAAGAATGTCCTGTCAATCGCCGGTTCGGACCCTTCCGGTGGGGCCGGCATCCAGGCGGATCTGAAAACCTTTGCGGCCCGCAGCACCTATGGCATGGCGGCGCTGACCGCGCTGACCGCCCAGAATACCCAAGGGGTTACCGGCGTGCATGCGGTGCCAGCAGCCTTCGTCGCAAACCAGATCCGCACTATTTTTCTCGACGTGCGAGTCGATGCGGTGAAGATCGGCATGATCGCCAATGCCGAGATCGCCGAAGCGGTTGCGGACGTGCTGCGCCCCTATCGCGATACCGTGCCGATCGTGCTCGACCCGGTGATGATCGCCAAGGGCGGTTCGCCGCTGCTGGCGCTCGATGCGGTGGATGCCGTCACCTACAAGCTGATGCCGCTCGCCACCGTCGTCACCCCCAACCTGCCGGAAGCAGCCGCTCTGCTCGGCGAGACGATCGCCACGACCCGCGAAGAGATGGCAGCCCAGGCCGAGCGGCTGCTGAAGATCGGCCCCAAGGCAGTCCTGGTGAAGGGCGGTCATCTCGACAGCACGGACAGCCCCGACGTGCTTGCTGACGTAACCGGCATCCACTGGTTCGAGGGCAGACGCACCGCGACCAGCAACACCCACGGCACCGGCTGCACGCTCTCGAGCGCGATCGCCGCCGAACTCGCCAGGGGCGCCTCGCCGGCGCAAGCGGTCGCGGTCGCCAAGACCTATCTCGCCGGGGCCATCGCCGCCGCCGACACCCTCACCGTCGGCACCGGCCACGGGCCGGTGTCGCATTTTTACGCGTGGTGGTGAGGCGCGTTTACGATCATATCGGGCACGGCAGTCTTCGCGGTCGCAAGGCGCTGTCCGCGACTTTCCCGCAATTGAGGAGACAGCACGGTCATCCGGCTTGATAGGCGTGAAGACTGCTTCTCAGCCCTTCTGCACCGCAATCTTCTCGAAGGCGACGGCGATCTCCTGGCTGCCATAGGGTTTCTTCAGAAGCACTGCACCTTCTACTGCCGCCTCGTCGGGAATGCGGTCGTTGCCGGTCGCGAACACGATGCCGACATCGGGAGATAGCTTGCGCGCCTGCTGCGCGAACTCGCCGCCGGAGAGACCCGGCAGGCCGAGGTCGGTGACCACTACGTCGAAGCTGCGCTCCTCTATCATGATGATCGCCTCCTCCGCGGTCGAGGCTTCGGAAACCTGGTGCCCCAGTTCGGCCAGCAGATCGGCCGTGCTCATGCGGATCAGGAAATCGTCCTCGACCAGCAGCACGGAATAACGCGGCAGAACCGGCCGCTGCCCGATCGGCGGGGCGGGCGGCTTGGCTGCGAACGACGCCCTCACCCGGTTGCGGTGCTGCTGGCCGTTCAGCACGTGGCGGATCTTTCGCGCCAATGCCTCGCGGGTATAGGGTTTCGAGAGCAGTTCGACCCCGGGATCGAGCCTGCCACCGTGCACGATCGAGTTTTCCGTATAACCCGAGGTGAACAGCACGGCGATATCAGGCATCCGCTCGCGCGCGTGCCTGGCAAGCTCGGTGCTTTTCAGAGGTCCCGGCATTACCACGTCAGTGAACAGAAGATCGACCGGTACGCCGCTTTCGATGACGCTCAGCGCACCCGCCGCGTCCTTCGCCTTCAGCACCGCATAACCGAGATCGCCGAGCAGCTCGACGACGGTGGCACGCACCTGCTCGTCGTCCTCCGCCACCAGAATGGTTTCAGTGCCGCCCGTCACCGGACCGAAATCGGCGTCGGTGACGAGATCCTCGCTGCGCTGGATGCGCGGGAAATAGATCTTGACGGTCGTGCCCTGCCCGAGTTCGCTGTAGATCTTGACATGCCCGCCGGACTGCTTGACGAAACCGTAGACCATGGAAAGACCGAGGCCCGTGCCCTTGCCGACGGGCTTCGTCGAGAAGAACGGCTCGAATACCTGTTCCATCACGTCCGGCGTCATGCCGGTGCCCGTATCGGTCACCGCCAGCATCACATATTGACCGGCCGGCACGTCCGCATGCTGGCGCACGTAATTGTCGTCGAGGAAAGCGTTGCCCGCCTCGATCGTCAGCTTGCCGCCGCTTTCCATCGCGTCGCGCGCGTTGATCGCGAGGTTCAGCAGCGCATTCTCGATCTGGGTTGGATCGACCAGCACGTTCCATAGGCCGCCGGAGCGGATCGTCTCGACCTCGATATCCTCGCCGAGCGTGCGGCGCAGCAGTTCTTCCATGCCGGTCAGGAACCGGCCGATATTGACGACCTTCGGTTCCAGCGGCTGGCGGCGGCCGAAGGCGAGCAGCTGGCTGGCGAGCTTGGAACCGCGCTCTACGCCGGCAAGCGCATTTTCCACCCGGCGGCTTGCCCGCTGGTTGCTGGCGACGTCCTTGGCGAGAAGCTGGAGATTGCCGGAGATCACCTGCAGCAGGTTGTTGAAATCGTGCGCGACACCGCCTGTCAGCTGGCCGAGCGCTTCCATCTTCTGGCTCTGGCGCAGCGCCTCTTCCATCTTCATGCGTTCGGAGATCTCGGAGGCGATCTTCTGTTCGAGGCCGGCGTTGAGCACCTGCAGCGCCTCCTCGGCGCGCTGGCGTTCGGCAAGGTCGCGTTCCGCGGCGCGGAAAAGCCGCGCATTGTCGATGGCGATCGCCACCTGGCCGGCAGCCCCCACGACCAGCCGTTCATGCTCCTCGCGAAACTGAGCCGGCTCGGCATGGCCGAAGAACAGACCGCCGATCACCTCGCCGGAGCGCGAGATCACCGAAACCGTAAGATAGCTGCGCACCGGCAGATGACCCTTCGGCATGCCGAAATACGGATCATTCCGGCCATAGCGGGCGTCCTTCAGGATATCGTCGGAGCGGATGATGCCCTCGCCGCCGAAGGTCGGGGCAAAAACTGCCGTGTTGCGCGGCATCGGAAAATTCTCGAACGCCGAGCGGGGAACGCCGGACAGCGCATAGAGCATGTAGCTCTCGCCGCGCTCGTTGACCACGTTGTAGAAGAAAGCTCCGAACTGCGCGCCGGTCAGTTCCACGCCGGCATCGGTGGTCATCTGCACCACCTTTTCGAGGTCGAGTTCAGCGGAAAGTTCTGCCCCGAGCCGGTTCAGCACCTCGAGATGCCGGGTCTCCTTGAGGAGCGCGATCTCCGCCTTCTTCTGGTCGGTGACGTCGCTGCCCTGGATAAAGATGCCGGTTGGCTGGCCGGCATCGTCGACGATCGGCTGATAGACGAAATCCACGAAACGCTCTTCCGTCGGCTGGCCGGGCCGGCGCGTCAGCATCACACTCACGCCTTGGCCGAGATGGGGACGGCCGCTTCTGCGGACCTCATCGAGCAGGTCGGAAAAACCCTGTTCGGCCACTTCCGGCAGGGCTTCGCGGATGGGGCGCCCAAGCAGGTCCCGCCCGCCGACGAGGCGCATATAGGCGCCGTTCGCCATTTCGAAAACATGGTCCGATCCGGTCACCATGGCCATGAAGCCAGGAGCCTGATCGAACATCAGCCTCAGACGCTCGCCCTCGCCCTGAAGCCGCCGCTCGGCGCGCACCTTGGCCGTGTTCTCGACGACGATCGCCACCACGCCGAAAGGGTTGCCGGCCTCGCCATAGACGGGGGAATAATAGAGGTTCATGAAGGCGGAGGCCGGCGTGCCGGAGCGGTCGAGCACCATTTCCTGGTCCGAATAGGCAAGCGTGCCGCCGGCGAAACAGACCTTCATGACGTTGTCGTTGAAGTCGGCCACTTCAGGCCAGCCCTCGCGTACCTTGCATCCGAGGATGCCGGGATGGCGCCGTCCGGCAAAATCGGAATAGGCGTCGTTATAGATCATCACGCCGTCCTCGTTCCACAGCGTGACGATCGGGACCGGCGAACGAAGCATGAGGGAAATCGTGGTCTTGAGACTCTGCGGCCAGGTGGCGATCGGCCCAAGCGAGGTGCCTGCCCAATCGAAAGCCGCAATAAGACGGGCCATTTCGCCGCTGTGGGAAAGAAAGGCTGTCTCGGCAGTCGAATGATTCATCATCAGGCTTTCGGCCGCGATCGGCGCTATGCTGCCGTCCTACATGACAACGATCACCTCGGACAGCCTTTTTGACAATCGTCAATTAGGGTGGCGCCACAAAAAAGCCATGGGCGCCGACGGCTATTTTCGACGCAGCCCGAAGGGCCTCAGGCGAGGTCCGTACGGGCAAAGTCGTCACCCTTGTAGAGCAGCGACAGGCCGCGATTTTTGGCGCAGGCATAAGAGAGGCAATCGGCCAGGTTAAGCTGCGCCGGGTGCCCCCTGCCCTTGCCGTAATCCCGGAAAGCCCGGATCGCCAGCTCACCATCCGCCTCCTCGATTGGGACGATCTGGATTTTCGCCTCTTTGAAAAAAGAGGATAGACCTTGCTCAATGACGATGGGATCCTCATCGAGCTTCGTCGACAGCCTCATGGTGGTCTCAAGTACGACCAAAGCGCTTGTGCAGAGGTTTTCCGCCGCTTCGATCTTGCTTATCCACTGCGGCGCATCCTCCTCCTTGGAAAAGATTGCGACGATGACGGAAGTATCGACGAACACTAATGGCCCCACATTTCGTCGATTTCTTCCTTGGTCATGTCCCGCCCCTCTCCGCCCTTGATGGCGTAAAGACGATCGACGATTTTCATCACACGTTCCTGAAGGGGCGCTTCCGCCTGCTCCTCTTTTGAAAGCTTCTCCTCAAGCGCCTCGATCACCGCCTCGGTCATGCTAACATTACGTTTTTTGGCAAGCCGCTCCGCGAGTTCTCGGGCGCGAGGATCACGTATCTGCAGGTTCATGGCAGTCGCTCCAATCGTCGTCATGACAGATAGCACATCTGCCATGACAACGCGAGCGAAACCCTGTCAGCCGCAGCGCCCCGCCTGGGTCAATGCCGCGCTCACGCCGGAAAGCGAGAAGGTGTAGCTGGTCTGCGTGCCGCGCTGGGAGACCGCTTCGAGCGTCATGCTGCTTCCCGATTTCATCGCCGCGATAAGAGCGGCATCGGTGCTCTCCTGTTTCGTCCAGCCGGAATTGCCCTTCGGCTCCAGAGTAAAGGTTCGGCCGTCTACGGTGACCGTTATCTGCGATCCGCCCTTGAGGTCGTAGCCCATGATCGCCTGCGGATAGAAGCCGGATCCTGAGGGCTTTGGCGCGACCAGGAAAAAGTTGTCGCCGTGATCGACATTGGCGGGCTGCATCTGCGTCGGCGTGGTCAGCACGTAGCAGGTCGTGCCGCCGTCGCCCTTGTAGGAATAGAGGCCCCAGGCATCGAATTTTCTCACCATGCTCGGGGTTGGCTGGGCAAGGACGGGTGCTGCGATTGTGGAAAGAGCGAGCGCGGAAAGGGCGAAAAGCTTGATGGACAATCTTGTCTCCATAGTCGGAAATGGCGAGGGAGCCGCGGCGGCGATGGCCACGCGCAGAAGATAGCCCATTCAAAAATCGATCGGTTATCACAAGGTTAATTGCATCGGGCACACGTCCCGAAACGAGGCACTCACGAGGCCCGGATGAGGCCGGATCGTGATCCGCGTTACTTTGCGCTTCCCCCGGGTTTCAGGGGAAGCCGTCAAAGGTTAATGCCCCGCGGTCACAGCCCGGTCACAATCATGTCAGGCGGCCATAAATGCTGTGCATATTTGCGGTGGGTCGAAAGGCGGCCGCCAAGTGCCGCCTCATCTCGTGAGATTATTCCGGCTTCGTCGCGCAGATCGCGAAGCGTTCCTGCACCATGCGTTCGAGGCCGCGCAGGAAGGGCATCTTGCGGGCCTGGGCCCAATGGATGTCGGACAGCTTGCGGTCGACGACGATGTTGACGAACCCCGCCTTGGTCAGCAGATCGACCACTGCTTCCGCCGGCATCGCGTCGGAGAAATAGACGCGCGAGCGGATGTTCTGGTGGCGCGCCGCCATGGCAGGGCTCATGTGGCTTCGCGCCGGCTTGCCGGTGATCCTCGACCAGAACTTCTGCAGGCCCTTGACCCAGGTCTCCTTGCCCATGTTGCCGTCGAGGATCAGCACCTTGCCGCCCGGCTTCAGGACGGAGAACCATTCCGCGAAGGCGGCTGGCGGATCGACCAGCGTCCACACCAGATGCCGGTTGGTGATGACGTCGTAGCTGTTCTTCGGCTCCATCGTGTTTTCCGCATCGCCCGACACGAAACGGATATCGGTGCCGCGCTTCTCGGCCTTCGCGCGTGCCTGAGACAGCATCGCATCCGACCAGTCCAGACCGGTGACCTTGAAACCGACGTCGTTCATCAGATGCGAGATGACGGCGGTGCCGCAGGCGAGATCCAGAGCGGCGCGGCCGGTGCCATCGCCCAGATGCTTGCGGATCAGCCGCTGCCAGCCCTTGCGTTCTTCCTCAGAGAAGATTTCGTGGCCGACGCTCTCGTCGAACGTCGCCGCCCTCTCCGACCAGAAGTCGCGGATTTCGTCACGGATGGAATAGTTGGAGTTCATCGAATTCATTATAGGCGCCCCGATAGTCAGACTACTTTGGAAAAGCTCTAAAACATAGAACTTGATTCCAAAAGTCATATTTCATATGCATGCGGACATTATCAGACATCGGGGGAGTTTCCAGATGAATTTCGCGAAAATGCTTGCAACATCAACGGTTGTGTTGGCGAGCCTTCTGCCCTTTTCCGTGCTGGCCCAGTCCTTCACCGTCAAGGACGTCGCCGGCCGTGAGGTGAAGTTCGACAAGCCGGTCGAGCGCGTTATTCTCGGCGAAGGCCGGATGCTCTATTCAGTTGCCCCGATCGAAAAGGAAGATCCTTTCGCCAGGATCGTCGGCTGGCGCAACGACCTGTTGACCACCGACAAGGACGGCTACGACACCTATCTCGCGAAATTCCCGAAGGGCAAGGAACTGCCGTTCCTCGGCAACCTGACCGACGGCACGCTGCAGACCGAGACCGTCGTCAAGCTGAACCCGGACGTCATGCTGCTGCCGATCGGCAACAAGAAGGCCGCAGACGAGGTGAAGCTCGAGGACATGCTGAACAAGATCGGCGTGAAGATCGTCTATATCGATTTCCGCGAACACATCCTCGACAATACCGAACCGAGCCTCAAGGTTCTCGGCCAGATCTTCGGCCACGAGGATCGCGCCGCAGCCGTCGCCGCCTATTGGAAGCAGCAGATGGCCCGCGTTACCGATAAGCTGAAGGCCACCAACCCGAAGAAGCCCAATGTCTTCATGTATCGTGCGGCCGGCCTCGTCGAGTGCTGCGGCACATTCGGCCCTGACAACTTTGGCCTGATGGTGGATTGGGCAGGCGGTCGCAACCTCGGCTCGGATTTCCTGCCGGGGTATACGGGCTCGATCAATGCTGAGCAGGTCGTCGCCTCCAATCCGGACGTCATCGTCGTCACCGGTTCCAACTGGAGCCAGACCAAGAACGCCAAGGACTTCGTGAATGTCGGCCCGACAGCCGCCGCCACCGCCGAGAATAGCCGCAACGCGCTGAACGTCCTGATGCAGAATGCGGCCTTCACCGGCTCCAAGGCTGTCGCAGGCGGCAATGTCCACGCCATCTGGCATCAGTTCTACACGAGCCCCTACCAGTTCGTGGCCGTCCAGCAGATGGCGAAATGGTTCCACCCGGAACTGTTCGCCGATCTCGATCCGGATGCGACCTTCAAGGAATTCCACGAGAAATTCCTGCCGGTTCCGTATCAGCCGGGTTACTGGGTCGACGCCAAGGCGGCAAAGTAAACCGACATGGCAGAGATCGCCGCATTGCCGATCGAAGCTGAAGCCGGGCGGGAACGCTATCGCGCCCTCGCCCGGCGCAAGCTCATGATCCTCGCAGCCATGACAGGCGCCCTTTGTCTGTCATTCGCCGTCGATCTCGCCTGGGGGCCGGCCCGCTACAGCCTCGGCGAAGTCGTCGCCGCGCTGATCGACCCCTCCTCCGTCTCGGCCCAGATCCGTGCCGTGGTCTGGGACATTCGCATGCCGGTCGCCGTCATGGCGATCGTCGTCGGCGCGGCGCTGTCGGTTGCCGGTGCGCAGATGCAGACGATCCTTGCCAATCCGCTCGCCAGCCCGTTCACGCTCGGCATCTCGGCCGCCGCCAGTTTCGGGGCGGCACTGGCAATCGTCACCAGCGTCTCGATCCTGCCGGTTGCGGCCACCCTGCTCGTACCGGTCAATGCCTTCATCATGGCGCTGATCGCCACGCTGTTCATCCATTTCATCTCGCAGATGCGCGGCGTTTCGGTGCAGACGGTCGTCCTGCTCGGTATCGCGTTGGTCTTCACCTTCAACGCGCTGCTCGCCTTCCTGCAATATCTCGCCTCCGAGCAGGCGCTGTCGGCCGTCGTCTTCTGGACCATGGGCAGCCTCACCAAGGCGACCTGGCCGAAGATCGGCATCACGCTTGCCGTCCTCTTGATCGCGCTGCCGCTGTTTGCGCGCCACGCCTGGGCGCTGACCGCGATCCGGCTCGGCGAGGACAAGGCCGCCAGCTTCGGCGTCAATGTCCGGCGCATCCGGCTCGAAACCATGCTGATCATCTCGCTGCTCGCCGCCGTGCCGGTCAGCTTCGTCGGCACGATCGGTTTCGTCGGTCTGGTCGGTCCACATATCGCCCGCATGATCCTCGGCGAAGACCAGCGTTTCTTCCTGCCAGGCTCGATCCTGTCGGGAGCGCTTTTGCTGTCGGTCACCTCGATCGTCTCGAAGTCGATCATCCCGGGCGTCGTCTTCCCGATCGGCATCATCACCGCGCTGGTCGGCGTTCCATTCTTCTTCTCGCTCATCCTCTCGAATCGGAGCCGGTCATGGTAGCGATGCAACTGCAATCGGTCGGCGCCTATCACGGCCGCAAGCTGTTCGTGGAAGACGTGACGACGCCGGTCATGCAGGCCGGCGAGCTGATCGCCGTCATCGGCCCCAACGCCGCCGGCAAGTCGACGCTGTTCAAGCGCATCACGGGCCTTCTGAAGGGGCCTGGCAATATCGTCATCGACGGCGCCAGGACCAAGAACGCCATCACCTACATGCCGCAGGACACCTCGGCCAATGCGGTGCTGACCGTCTATGAATCCATTCTTCTCGCCCGCAAGCAGGGCCAGTCCTGGACCGTCAGCGACAGCGACCTCTCGTTCATCGACGAAATAATGAGGGCGCTCAACATAACCTCCATCGCGTTTCGCGATCTCGGCGCGCTTTCCGGCGGCCAGCGCCAGCTGGTATCGATCGCCCAGGCGCTGGTGCGCGAGCCGGAAATCATGCTGATGGACGAGCCAACCAGCGCGCTCGATCTTCACCGCCAGGTCGAAGTGCTCGATTTCATGCAGCGGCGGGCGCGCGCGAAGGGCATGGTCGTGATGATCGCCATCCACGACCTCAACCAGGCGCTCCGCTTTGCCGACAAGGTCCTGGTGATCGCCAACGGCCGCATGCGCGCCTGCGGTTACCCGCGCGACGTCGTCACGGTCGATATGCTGCGCGACGTCTACAGGGTCCATGCCCGCATCGAGAAATGCTCGATGGACCACGACCACGTGATCGTCGACGGGACGGCACACTAGGATCGCCGAAGCCGGGGCCGGCTGGGAGCGAAAAGACACCCCAAGCAGTGGGTGAGGCCTAACCGAAAGGTTTGGAAATTATGGTCTTGGCTTTTCCAATTGCCACCTCAAGTTGGCTTTGACAGCGGGCCATTCAGACGCGATTATCGAATAAACCGCCGTATCGCGAATGGTCCCATTGGCCATCACCATATTGGAACGAAGCACCCCATCAAGCTTGGCCCCAAGCCGCTCGATCGCTCGGCGACTTTGAATATTCATAAAATGCGTCCTGAATTCCACGCATATGCAATCCAGCTTCTCAAAGGCGTGTTGCAACAAAAGCAATTTGCATTCGGTGTTGAGTGGTGACCTCTGCACAGACTGACGGCACCACGTGGCCCCGATTTCAAGCCTTCTGTTTGCTGCATCGATGTTCATATAGGTGGTCATTCCAACGGCTTTACCATCTGCCCTTTCAATGATGGCAAATGGGAGCATCGAGCCGATAGAGCGCAGCCCAAGCCGTCTTTCAATTTCGGCCCCGATATTTTCTGGCTCCGGTACTTTTGTGTACCAGAGCCGATGCAACTCTCCGTCGCCGGCGGCTTCAACCAGGTCATCATGATGCTCCATCGTAAGCGGAACGACGGATGCGAAATTGCCTTCTGCCGTAAACAAATCCGGCCAAACTGACATTCAGAACACTCCAAAATTCGTTTCGCTAATTACGAAATTGATGCGGTTTTCTCAGATCGGTTGTTACGCCTTGTTATTTCACCAACTGCATTCTTGCTAATGCCGAGATCGGGTGCAATCCGGCGGTAGCTGCGCCCTTCCGCGATCAGTGCCTTGCGCCCTTTTCCACTGTCAGGTGCTTGCCGAGAACCTCATCGTTGGCGAGCAGATCCGCACTGGTGCCCTGGTAGACGATCGCGCCGCGATCGAGGATGACGGCGTCGTCGGAGAGCGGCAAGACCTTCCGGGCCTTCTGCTCGATGATGATAGCCGACATGCCCTCCCCTTGCGTGATCCGCTGGATCGCCGCCAACAACTCGTCGACGATGATCGGCGCCAGGCCTTCGGTCGGCTCGTCGAGGAGAAGCAGTTTCGGATTGACCATCAGCGCCCGCCCGACCGCCAGCATCTGCTGTTCGCCGCCGGAGAGCTGGTTGCCGAGGTTCTTGCGGCGCTCCTTCAGGCGCGGGAACATCGTGTAGACCCGTTCCAGCGTCCAGACGCCGGGGCGCGCGATCGCCGTCATGTTCTCCTCGACGGTCAGCGACTTGAAGATGTTGCGCTCCTGCGGCACCCAGCCGATGCCTGCCGCGGCACGTCGGTCGGCTCGCAGTTTCGTCACGTCGCGTCCCATCAGGTGGATCGAGCCGGAATGATGGGTGGTGACGCCGGCCAGCGTGTTGACGAAGGTCGTCTTGCCGGTGCCGTTGCGGCCGAGCAGCGCCAGCGTCTTGCCCTCTTCGATCGTCAGGCTGATGCCGGCAAGCACGCTCGCTTCGCCATAACCCGCGACCAGCTTTTCGGTGACCAGAACCGGGGCGCTCATGCATTTTCTCCGAGATAGACCGCCTTGACGCGCGGATCGGTGGAGATTTCCGCAACCGTTCCCTCGACGAAGACGGCGCCCGCCACCAGAACCGAGATCCGGTTGGCGAACGAGAAGACCAGATCCATGTCGTGCTCGATCAGGAGCACGGTGACGTCGGCCGGAAGGTCGGAGACGATCTGCAGCACTTCGTGCCGCTCGTCTTCCGGCACGCCGGCCGCCGGTTCGTCGAGCAGCAGAACGCGTGGCTTCGACGCAAAGGCCAGCGCGATCTCGAGCAGGCGCTGCTTGCCGTAGGGCAGGATCACCGTGCGCTCGCCCATCACAGAGGCAAGGCCGAAGCGCGCCAGCAGGGCTGCCGCCTCGTCGACCACCTTGCCGTAACCGGCGATCGACCGCCACAGATTGTGGCCGACACCTTCGCGCTCGGCGATTGCCAGCGCCACGGTTTCAAGCGGCGTGAAATCGTTGAACAGCTGGTTGATCTGGAACGTGCGGGTGAGCCCGCGTTTGACGCGCCGGAAAGAGGCCATCGAGGTGATGTCCTCGCCTTCGAGGAAGACCTGACCTTCCGACGGCGGCAGGACGCCGGTCAGGAGGTTGATCAGCGTCGTCTTGCCGGCGCCGTTCGGGCCGATCAGCGCATGGCGGGCGCCGCGTTCCACCTTCAGGCTCACGTCATTAGTGGCGAGGAAGGCACCAAAGCGGCGCACCAGGTGCCTGGTTTCGAGAACGATCTCGCTCATCAGCGGTCCTCCTTCTTCGAGAGGCGTTCCGGCAGGTATTCGACCCAGCGCGACAGCCGATCACGGCCGATCAGCACCAGGATGACGAGCAGCAGGCCGATATAGAACATCCAGTATTGCGGGGTGATCACCGACAGCCAGTCCTTGACGAGCGTGAACAGGATCGCCCCGAAGATGCCGCCATAGAGATAGCCGGTACCGCCGATGACGAGCACCAGCAGGACGTCGGCCGAGCGATGGAAGGCGAGCACATCGGGGGAAACGAAGGCGGTCGTCTGGGTGAGCAGCGCCCCCGCCATGCCGGCAAACACCGCCGCGATCGTATAGGCGGTGACGATGCGCTTGCGGCCCGGCACGGCGACCATGGCAGAGCGCATCGAGTTGCCCTTGATCGCCTTCAGCGACAGGCCGAAGGGCGAGAAGGCGATGCGGCGCATGATCATCGTGCCGATGAAGAGCACGCCGACGCAATAGAGATAACCGACCTTGCCGAACAGGTCGAACTCGAACATGCCGAGGATCGGGCCGGGCGAAAAACCGCTGAGGCCGTCGGCGCCGCCGGTCAGCCAGGCCATCTGGTTGGCGACTTCCGCCATCATCAGGCCGATGCCGAGCGTGGTCATCAGGCGGGTGAGGTCGGAACCACGCAGGATGAGGAAGCTAGTGAGCAGGCCGAGCACGCCGGAGGCGGCGCCCGCGACGATCAAGCCGGTCACCGGCTCGGCAAAATAATGCTGCGCCATCAGGCCCGCCACATAGGCGCCGAGGCCGAAGAAGGCGGTATGGCCGAGCGATACTATGCCGGCGAACCCGAGCACCAGGTCGAGCGACACGGCAAACAGCGCCAGGATGGCGATCTCGGTGAGGATCAGCATCTTCGACGGCAGCAGGAAGTAAGCGGCGATCGCGGCGATCCAGACGATGATCTCGTAGAAGCGGATGCGGCTCCGGCGCTTCATCAGCTTCGCAGCACGGGTTTCGGCGGCAGCGGTGGAGGGATTTGCTGGCACGGTGGTTTCCTGCGGAAGAACGCTCATCGGCCGCCCCTTGAGAACAGGCCGTTCGGCCGCACGATCAGCATGACGATCATCAGCGCATAGATGACGAAGGGACCGATCGCCGGCACGTAATATTTGCCGGCCACGTCGGCAATGCCGAGCAGCAGGGCGGCAAGAAACGGGCCGGAGACGGTGGACGTGCCGCCGACGGAGACGACGATGAGGAAGTAGATCATGAATTTCAGCGGGAAGTTCGGATCGAGCCCGAGGATTTCCGCCCCCATCGCCCCGCCGAGACCGGCAAGGCCCGAACCGAAGGCGAAGGTCAGCGCAAAAACGAGCGGCACGTTGATGCCGAGGCCCATGGCGACGCGCCGGTCGTCGACCGCAGCGCGCAGCCGGCTGCCGAAGCGGGTCTTCGACAGGATCAGCTGCAGCGCCAGCGCCAGCGCCGCGCAGACGATGATGGTGAAGAGCCGGTAGCGGCCGACGCCGACGCCGAATACATCCATGCGGCCGGAGAGTTCCGGCGGCAGGTTGATCAGCTGCTGCTGGCCGCCCATGAAATAGTCGGTCGCGGCAATCGCCATGAAGACGATGCCGATCGAGAAGAGCACCTGGTCCAGATGCGGCGCCTGGTAGAGCCACTGGTAGAGCGTCCGCTCCAGCACGAGGCCGATCAGCGCCGACACGATGAAGGCCGCCGGCAGGCACCAATAGAAGGAGATGCCGTAGCGGTTCATCATCACCACGGTCACGTAGCCGCCGGCCATGGCAAAGGCGCCATGCGCCAGGTTGATGAAGTTCATCAGCCCGAGCGTCACCGTCAGCCCGCAGGCCAGAATGAAAAGCAGCATCCCATAGGCGATGCCGTCGAACAGGATTGTCAGCATATAAATCTTCTCTGCGAGGCCCTGCTGCGAGCGATGATGTTGCCCGACATTGTCGCCGGGAAAACGAAGGGGCTCAAGTGCCCTGACCTTCTTGTTATGAACCTGCTCCTCATCCGCCTGCCCCTCCCCGTCAAGCCGGGGAGAAGGCATATGCCGCGCCGGTTGTGGTTTCCCCCTCGCCCCGTTTACGGGGAGAGGGTGCGCCGAGCGAAGCGGAGGCGGGGTGAGGAGCTATCCCTGCCCTTACTTGGCGTCGGCCTTTTCCGGATCCTTGAGATCCTTGAACGTCTGGAACTCGACGTTCTGCAGCTCGCCGTTCACGTCCTTGACCTCGCGCATGTAGATGTTCTGGATGATGTCGCGCGTTTCCGGATCGATCGAGACGGGACCGCGCGGGCTCGTCCAGGAGAGGCCCTTGACGGCTGCCATGAAGGCCGGGCCGGTGACGTCGCCCTTGGTCTTTTCGAGCGCTGCGTAGATCAGCGCCATGCCGTCGAAACCGCCGACCGACATGAAGTTCGGGCGCATGTCGGCATTGGCCTTCTTGAAGGCGGCGACATAGGCCTTGTTTTCCGGGCTGTCATGCGCGGTCGCATAGAAATGGCCGGTAATGGTGCCGATTGCCGGCTTGCCCATCGAGTTCAGGATATCGTCGTCGGTGACGTCGCCTGTTGCAATCAGCTTGATGCCGGCATCGGCAAGACCGCGGTCTGCGAACTGCTTCATGAACAGCGAACCGGCGCCCGAGGGCAGGAACACGAAGACCGCATCGGGCTTGGCGTCACGGACGCGCTGCAGGAAGGGTGCGAAGTCGGGGTTGGCGAGCGGCACGCGCACGGCCTCGACGATCTCGCCACCCTTGGCCTTGAACTCCTTGGTGAACCATTTTTCGGCGTCGATGCCCGGACCGTAGTCGGAAACCAGCGTCACCACCTTCTTGATCTTGTTGGCGGCAGCCCAGGTGCCGACCGGCAGCGAATATTGCGGCAGGGTGCCCGAGGTGCGGGTGATGTATTCCGACGCCTTGGTGATCGAAGCCGTGCCGGCAGCCATGACCACCGACGGGATCTTCGCCTGGGTCGCGACTGGGGCAACCGCCATGGCGAGCGGCGTCAGGCCGAAGCCGGCCAGAACCTTGGCGCCGTCGTTGACGACCAGTTCCTGGGCGATGCGACGGGTCTGGTCGGCCGTGCCGGCGTCGTCGCGGATGACGAGCTCGATCTTCTTGCCGGCGACCGTGTCGCCCTTCATCACCATGAATGTCTTGGCGCCGGCCGAAACCTGACGGCCGGTCGATGCAAACGGACCGGTCATCGGCAGGATGAGGCCGATCTTGATGGTTTCCTGGGCGGCTGCCGGAATGGCAGCAAGGCAGCTGAGCGCTACGCCCGCCGCTGCAATGAGCATTCTTCTGTTCAGCATGTATTTCCTCCTCCGAGTGCAGAATTTTCTTGTGGAGGCCTTGCCGGACTTCAGCCCAGGCCCGCCAAAACCGGTAGCCTATATCGTTGACTGCCGATACGTCAGTCAACCGGTCGAGATACTTCGACGTCCCACGATTTTCAACTTTTCGTTAACCTCCATGGGCCTCGATAGGCGATTCCCGCGCCAGCATCAGTCTCTCCACCTGCCTGGCGCATTTGCACCTTAGCCCGGCCGCGTCTCCACGCTCAATCAGTTCATCTGCCGGACTCATAAGTTATGGTTATAGCGATCGATCGGACCAAGTCGGCAGAAGTTCCAAAAAAAGCCTGCTGTGCCGCCGTCGGCAGCCAGTCCCTTCTCGTCGTCACTCCAATCGGCCGCGATGTGTGGCTGAGGTCGAAAGGCAGCGCCCGCATCAGCCCGCGGGCGATCTCCGCTTCCGCCTGGAGACGGGAGGTGCAGCCGAGATGGTCGCTGGAATCCAGGAGCTCGCGCATCAGGATCAGCGAGCCGGTCTCGACAATGCTCTTCGGCGGCCCGTTTGCCGAACTGGCAAAGACGCTGTCGAAATACCGGCGCATCGGCGTGCCGCTCTGGTTGACGACCCAGGGGAAGGCGGCAAGCTCCTCGACCGTCAGCTCCTCACGACCGGCCAGCGGATGCGCCTGCCCCGAAACCATGACCACCGTGTCGTGAAACAGCACCTTCTGCTCCACATCGCCGATCGGGGCCGGCACCCGAAGCGCGCCGAGCATGAAATCCACCTCGCCGCGGCGGAGAGCACCCAGCAGATCCGGGTAGGGACCCTCCTGGATCTGGATCGGCAGGTTCGGCCGGATCTTCCGGAAACCGGCGATCGCCTTCGGCAGCACATAGGATTTGGCAAGCGGCGTCGCACCGATGACGATCTGGCCGATCTCGGCCGCCGTCAGTTCCGCAAGATCCGCATCCGCCTGTTCGAGCTCGACGAAGGCGAGCCTTGCCGCCTGAGCGAGCGCATGGGCCGCACGCGTGGCGACGATGCCGTAGGACGTCCGTTCGAACAGCGGACGCGCAGCCTCCTCCTCGAGCTGGCTGACGGCGCGATAGACCGCCGGCTGGCTGAGGCCCAGGCGGCTCGCCGCCAGCGTAAAATTCTCGGTTTCCCGAACCGCGATCAGCGACTTCAGTTGCGCGGTCGTCGCCGTCACCCGCAGTCGCGGCGACAGTTCCGACAAGGCGGGATCAAGGTATCCGAAGGCGCGCTTGATGCGCAGCGCCAGGATCTCGCCGGCGCCATTGGCAAAAATCCGCTGCGGCGTGCGGGAAAACAGCGGCAGGCCGGCGGTCTTTTCGATCTTCGACAGCGCCTGGGTAACTGCCGGCTGGGAGACGAAGCAGAGCTCCGCCGCCTTGGTCACAGAGCCGGTATCGACGACCGCGAGGAACGCCCTCAGATGTCTGAGGCTGTGATGCAGGATCGTGGATGAGGAAGCGGGCCGCGAGGAACTCATGATGGGTTCTTCTAGCACATCTGTTTGGCACCGGAAGCGGAAGCCCAGGCCCCAACGGGTCTCCGCCCCAACAGGCCTCCTCGGCTGTCGCCGTTCCTTCTCGCCTTTACTTGACCCCGTTGGCGACGGCTTCCCTAACCGCGAGCTCCGCCATCGCGAGCGCCGCTTCGCGGGTCCTGGCGGCGGCGATGAACCGGCCATTATGACAGAAGCTCGCGCCCTCCACGCCGCAGGCTGCCTCGAGATCGCGATCGGTCAGGCCGGCCCAGGCCGCCGGCAGATCGGCGCGCACCTCGAAACCTTCATCCGCACGGCGGATGGTCGTGAGGCACCAGTCCTTGTCGCGCGGGTGAACGACGAACAACAGATGATCGGCGCCCGCCTTGATGATCGCCGGGCGGAACGGCATTCCCGTCGGCAATTCGAGAATGCGCCCCTCGCCCGTATCCACGATCGCCTGATGCACGAGCGCCTCGGCCCGCAGTTTGGCAGCGCTCTGGGCAATCCGTGCTTCGACGAAACTGCGGGCAATGGCGAGTGCCGTGTGAAAGCTGCGGTTTTCTGCTTCCGGGTCCTTTTCGTCGAACACCGGTTTCAGGGTTTCCAGGAGAGCTGGCAGAGTGAGCCCAGCCAGCGGCCCCGCAATCGAGGGGCTGAGCGCACCATTGTCCATCAGATCGATCGGAAGCACGAAGCTCCCATCGAAAGAAGCGTGCAAAGTCTCGATATGAGCCCCAGGAAGGCCCAGGGCGGCAAGGTAATCACGGCCATAGTGCTTCCAGACCAGCCCGAACGAGCTGTAGGGCTGGCCATCGTCGCGCAGCGGTGCGCCGCGTTGGTGGTGATCGAAGATCTGCGCCGCAGCGTCATAGGCGCCGCCGACGTCGTAGATGATGCGGTCGGCACCGGGCGTGATCCATTCCGGCGCCCGGCTGCGAACGATACGAGCCTTTGGGAAAAGCCGGGTCAGGATGACGCTCGACAGCAGTTCGTCGGCATGGAAGCCACCCGAATGGGTGACGAGAAAATCTGGGGTCATGCCGGGATGCGCCTCGTGGTTCGCTGAAGGTTCGTTTGCGAGCACCTGATAACCATTGCCGGACGCCTGCTCAACCCACCATCCGCCCGTTTGAACACGTATACAGTGGCTATATGAGCACTTCAGGAGATTGCGAGAATCTCCAGTTCCCGACCGCCGGCTTCGACGACATCTCCGACAGCCTTGCCCATCAGCAGCCTTGCGACCGGCGAAACGAAGGAAATCGATCCGGTCTTGGGGTCCGCTTCATCCTCTCCGACGATCCGATAGGTCTGCACGCGCCCATCGTCGCGACTGAAGGTCACCGTGCTGCCAAAGGCGACATTCTCGAACGACGTCGGATCTGGAACAAGCTGGGCCGTGTGAACTCTCGCCGCAAAATAGCGCGCATCGCGCAACGGATTTGCCTGCTGGCGCCGCCGTTCATTGACGTCCTCGATCGCGCTCGCCGCGCCATAGGCCTCGCGCGCCTGCCGGAGCTGCAATTCCAAGGCCTTCAGCCCCGCTTCCGTCACCAGGTTTGGATGCGGCGAAATCGGACGATCCGGCAGCAGGGTTTCCGAAGCGGTTTCGGAACTCTCTTCCTTGGTGAAGGCAACACTCAATCTCAAACTCCGTCTGGTATGGCGCGCCCTCAGCGCATGGAGCGCCTGGCCCGCCGTTTGTCGGACCCATGCATACGACAACAACGGAAGAACCGCCAATCTCGATCCATCGGCGCCGAACCATGTTCTACGATGTTTTCTGGTGTCTAGGTGGCTGGATGACCTTGTAAGCCGCACAGATTATGCGTGCGGTAAATCGAAGCCGCTCGGTAGTGAAATCCAGATGACAGTTTGCGCCTCTGGAGAATGACGTGACAGATGGCCCTTCCCGTACGTGTCTTCCACTAACACGAAACTACCCGCCTGAACGTGGCGCACCTCGCCATCGCTCGTCTCGTATTCAACCGAACCATCCAGCCTGACCGTAAGTACAGGCTCTGGAACCGTATGCCAGGCAACCTCTCGCATACCTGCCGGGATGTGGGTGAGGCGGACACGGGACGCCGGATAACTGGCCGTCACGTCGAAAGGCACGGCATCGGGGTGCACCGACCTCTTCGTTGTCGGCAGTTCAATTTCATCGAAATGGGACTCGCCATCCGAGGTGGCATAGATCCGCAAACACTTCATTACGGCTATCCCTTCCGGTTCGCCACGCTGAAAACGAAGCATGGATACATGAACAAGCCGGGTAACGCCACGAGAGTTCGGTCTCGGGCCGTAAGCAGACGCGAAACCAAAAATGGCGGACCGAAGTCCGCCATTCCCATGTCGAAAGCTCCATCCCGCCTTACTTGGCGTTCGGGTCCTTGATCTTCGGGAAGGTCGCGAATTCGACGTTGTAGAGTTCGCCGTTCACTTCCTTGACTTCGCGCATGTAGATGTCCTGGACGATGTCACGGGTGGCCGGATCGATGGTGATCGGGCCACGCGGGCTCGTCCAAGTGGCGCCCTTCATGGCTTCGATGAGCTTGGTGCCGTCGGTATCGCCATTGGTCTTCTTCAGCGCCATATAAGCGAGCGTCATGGCGTCATAGCCGCCGACCGACATGAAGTTCGGACGCATGTTGTTGGCAGCCTTCTTCACCTGGGCGACGAAAGCCTTGTTTTCCGGGCTGTCGTGCAGGGCCGAATAGAAATGGCCGGTTATGACGCCCTTGGCGACCGGGCCCATGCCGTTCAGCAGGTCATCGTCGGTGACGTCGCCGGTGGCAATCAGCTTGATACCGGCGTCGGCCAGGCCGCGGTCGACATACTGCTTCATGAACTGCGCACCGATGCCGGCCGGCACGAAGGCGAAGACCGCGTCAGGCTTGGCGTCACGGACGCGCTGCAGGAAGGGGGCGAAATCCGGGTTCGCCAGCGGAACGCGGATCGCTTCGACGATCGTGCCGCCGTCTTTCTTGAACTGGTTGGTGAAACCCTGCTCGATATCGATCCCCGGACCGTAATCGGAGACCAGCGTCACGACCTTTTTCAGGTTGTTCTGCACCGCCCAGGTGGCCACCGGAACGGCGGACTGCGGGCCGCCCATCGAGGTACGGACGTAATACTGCGACTGCGGCATGATCGCCGAGGTCGTGGCCGAGGTAATGATCGCCGGGATCTTCGCCTGGTTGAGAACCGGTGCAACCGACATGGCGAGGGGCGTCAAGCCGAAGCCCATCAGCATCTTGGCACCGTCATTGACGACGAGTTCCTGGGCGATGCGGCGGGTCTGGTCGGCGACACCGCCGTCGTCGCGCAGCACGACTTCGATCTTCTTGCCGGCGACGGTATCGCCGTTCAGCGCCATATAGGCCTTGACACCCGCCTCGACCTGACGGCCGGTGGACGCGAACGGACCGGTCATCGGCAGGATGAGGCCGATCTTGACCGTTTCCTGCGCGGATGCCGGAATGGCAACGAGGCCGCCCATGGCGAGACCGGCCGCAGCCATCAATGTTCTTCTGGTAATCATTTTCTTTCCTCCTCTAAGACGAACTGTTCTCAAAGCTCCTGGTGACAGACCGCGTCCTCCTAGCGGCGTCCGGCCCATCACAGCCTGTCGGATATATCGGGGACATCGCGATCAACAGTCAACGGGCGCGATAGTTTGGCGTCCGACTATTTTCCCACCTTCGTTAGCCGGCTGAACGTGGTTAGCCGTTTCCCGAGAGCTGTACCTGGATTTCGCAAGTCCGTGTATACAGTCCCGCCTCTTACGTCGCGTTTTGTCAAAAGCCGCTCCTGGAAACGACTAACTTCGACCCAGGCATCAAAACCGCAAGAAAAAACGGGATAAAAAAGGCATGTCCTGCGCGGCCAAAAAAACCGCCGGCCTGCTGCTCCCCCTCAACGCCGTTATACCAGCAATAAATCTGTATACATTGCCTGTCAATATTAGCCTTTGGGCCGAGAGAGCTATTTGCCCGAACGCGAGCCGCTCGACCTGGTTATCGTCTCTGCTCTTCGATCAGGCGTTCCAGGGCCTTCACCGCCAGCGGATAACCTGTAGCCCCGAGGCCGGCCATCACCGTCGTCGCCGTCATGGAGACATAGGAGTTGTGATAGATCTGTTCACGGCGATGGACGTTGCTGATGTGAAACTCGATGATCGGCCCCCTGAACATCTTCAACGCATCGAGGAGCGCCAGGGACGTGAAGGTGAAGGCGGCAGGGTTGATGATGATCCCCGCACCCTCGTCGATCGCCTCATGCACCCAGTCGATCAGCTTTTCCTCGCTGTTGGTCTGGCGGAACTCGACCGGGCGTTCGCCCGCCGCCTCCCGGCACCACGCCTCCACTTCACCAAGCGTCGTGGTGCCGTAGATTTCCGGCTCGCGCTTCCCGAGCCGATTGAGGTTCGGGCCGTTGAGAATATAGATCGGTTTCATCGGTTCACCCCTGATAACCCATGAGGCGCGGAAGCCAGAGGACGACGTCCGGCATGAAAGTGATGATGACCAGGCTGACCACCATCCAGAAAATGAAGGGTGCCGCGTCCTTGATGATGTCCTTCACCGGCACACCGGAAATGTTCGTCATGATGAAGAGCAGCAGCCCGTAAGGCGGCGTGACAAGGCCGAGCATGATGTTGACCACCACCACGACCCCGAAATGCACCATGTCGATGCCGAGCGCCTGGGCGGTCGGGATGAAGACCGGCACGATGATCAGGAGGATCGCCGTGCCTTCCAGCACGCAGCCGAGCAGAAGCAGCAGGATATTGACGAGGATGAGAAAGCCGGTGGGCGTCAGGTCCCAGCTGGTCAAAAGCACCCGGAGGGTGTCCGGGATGTTTTCGATCGTCACGACATAGTTGAAGACCAGAGAACCGGCGATCAACATGCCGATCGACGCCGTCGACTTGGCGCTGAGCAACAGCGAATCGTAGAAGGCTCCGAAGCTGATGCTCCGGTAGATGACCAGCGAGATGACCAGCGCATAGGCGGCGGCGAGCGCGGCGGCTTCGGTCGGAGTCGTAATACCTGAATAGATGCAGCCGAGCAGCACGACCGGCATCATCAAAGCCGGGAAGGCCCGCCAGGTAATGCGGGGAATATCCCGCAGCGGCACCGGATCTTCAACGGGGAAATTTTTGCGCCGCGCGGTGATCGCCACCTGCATCATCTGCAGGCCGGCCATCAGCAGGCCAGGCACCATCCCTGCGAGGAAGAGGTAGCCGATCGAGGCATCCGACACGAGCGCATAGATGACCATCGGGATCGAGGGCGGGATGATCGGGCCGATGACGGAAGTGACAGCCGTCAACGCCGCGGCATAGCTTGGCGTATAGCGCCCGTCCCGCGTCATCATGTTCTGCATCATCCGGCCGCTGCCGGCGGCATCGGCGATCGCCGAGCCGGACATGCCGGCGAAGATGATGCTCTGCACCACGTTGACCTGCGCCAGTCCGCCACGGAAGCGGCCGACCAGCACGTTGCAGAACGCCAGCAGCCGTTCGGTCATCGAACCGATATTCATGAATTCCGCGGCCAGCACGAAGAGCGGCACCGAAAGGATGAGGTAGTTCGAATACATGCCGTTCAGGAACTGCTCGGCCACCGTGCCCATGTCCGCCCCGGCGAGGAGCAGGTAGAGGATCGAGCCGCACATCATGGAAAGGCCGATCGGCAGGCCAAGGAAGGCGAGCGCCGTGATGACGACGAGCGCGATCGAAAAGGGGCTTGTAAGGTTCATACGCCCGAGCCCGCCTTGGTGGGATCGAAGGCTTCAGGCGCCCTGCCGCGAACCGCGAGCACCCCGAGCCAGATGTAACGCACGATCATCGCGACGGCGAAGACGATGTAGATGGAATAGAGGTAGTCGAAGCGGATCTTCAAATAGGCGGTACTTTCCACCTTCATGAAGGTCACATAGTCGATCACCGCCGGCAGGGACATGCCGAACAAGACGACGAGCGCGATGGCGCAGATGGTCTGCATCACCCGCCGCGCCTTGTCGCCGGCGCCGGCCCAGAAGAAGTCGAAGCGTATTTCTTCCACTTCCCGCACCACGAAAGCGGCGCCGAACAGCACGATCCAGATCCACAGCACGACACTGATCTCGTTGGTCCAGCCGACCGACAGGTTCAGGATGTAGCGGAAGACGATCTGCAGGACGAAAGCGACAAACATCCCGAGCAGCATCAGCGCCAGGAGATTTTCGGCGCGGCGCCGCAGCCAGCCGCCGGCAGCGATAAGTTTCGAATTCATTTACCCCCTCCCCCGGAGGTTCGGCCACCAGGCCGGGCGTTTGATCGCTCCGGCCTGCCGCCGCATTTGTGAGGAGCCCGCCCGTGGGCGGGCTATTTCAGATTGCCGCAACCTTCTCGAGGACACCTTTCGGCCATGACTTGGCAAGATCCGAGGCCAGGTATTTCTCCTGGGCAAATTTGCGGAAGGCCGCGATGTCCGGCTCGTAGATATTGAGGCCGGCTTTCTTGAATTCGTCGACCAGCGTCTTCTCCTGCGCAAGGTGCTGGTCCTCGCTCCACTTCATCGCCTTGTCAGCGGCTGCCTGGAAGGACTTCTGCTGGTCGGCGCTCATGCCCTTCCAGATCTTGCTGGAAATGGTGAGCAGATCATAGCCGATGAGGTGCGAGGTCATGACGATCTGCGACATGACTTCGTAGAACTTCATGTTCTTGACGTTCGGCAGCGGATTGTCCTGGCCGTCGATCGCGCCGGTCTGCAGACCGGTATAGACTTCGGCATAGGCCATCGGCGTGGGGTTGGCTCCCAACGAGGCGCCGAGGAACTGCCAAGCGTCGCCACCCGGCATGCGCAGCTTGATGCCCGCCATGTCCGCGGGCGTGGTGATCTTCTTGTTCGGCTTCAAACCGATCTGCCGGGCGCCGAAATAGGTTGGGCCGAGAATATGAACGCCGAGTTTTTCGTCGGCCATCTTCTTGAATTCCGCGCCGGCCGCGCTCTGGAAGAACTTGGTCACATGCTGCGCGTCGCGGAACAGATAGGCCGAGGTGAGCACCGACCATTCCGGGATCTGGTTGGAAATATCCTGCGGAGCGATATTGCCCATCTGCAGATTGCCGCGCTGGATGGCGACGAGCTCGGTGCCCTGCTTGAAGAGGTTGCCGCCGTAGTAAGGCTCCAGCTTGTACGAGCCGGCGATCGCCTCGGCGAACATCTTGGTCATCTGGGCGCGAATATCCTGTTCGGAAAATACCGCGGAAAACTTCAGGACCGGCTTGTCCTGTGCCAGCGCCGGCACGGACAGTGCGGCGGTTGCCAATGTAGCGCCGAGAAAGTGTCGGCGGGTCAGATCGAATGTCATGGGCTGGTTCCTCCTCCTCACGGCGCGCCGCTTACCTGCGACGAAGCCTCCCTTGTGCAGGCCATTCCTCCCGAGAACGTCGCACCTTTGTATTGTACGAAATAGTTCGTATAAGTCAATTCAGTCTTTGCCTGACTTCTCTGTCTTTGTGGTTGAGACCGAAAAACATCATACTTACAGGATTATGCCCTATATTTTCCTTTTCATCAGCTATATACGATCAGGCTAAAGGGAGAAACATGCTGAAATCAGAAAAAGAGGCAGCCGAGACGATCGGCGAGACCGTATTTCGGCGGATACGGCAGGATATCATTTCCGGCGCACTGTCCCCTGGTTCCAAGATCAGGCTCGAGCAGACCAAGGAGCGTTATTCCGTCAGCGTCTCGACGCTCAGGGAAATATTGAGCCGGCTTACCACAGAGAACCTCGTTATCGCCGAAGGGCAGCGTGGGTTCGAGGTCAGCCCCGCGTCCCGGCAGGAACTCCTGGAACTGGCGGATCTTCGCATCCTGCTTGAAAGCCATGCGATCGGCCTCTCCTTCGCAACGGGAGATCTCGACTGGGAAGCGCGGCTCGTCGCGGCGCATCACAAGCTTTCGGCGATCGAGCGGCAGCTTCTCGAAGGCGACGCCTCACGCACCGTCGACTGGGTACGTTACGATTGGGAATTTCATCAGGCTCTCGTCTCGGCCTGCAATTCCGAGACGCTGATGGCGACGCTCTCGTCCGTCTTCGACCGCTTCCTGCGTTACCATCTGCTGGCCGAAAGTTTTCGTGGCAAACCGGTGGTGGATGACCACCGGTGGCTTTTCGAGCTTGCCATGAAACGGGATGTCGGCGGCGCTCGGGATATACTGACGCGGCATGTCCGCAACGGCACCGAACATGTTCTGACAAGCGGCCGTATCCGCTGATAGGGCAAGCAGGTCTTGCCGAGACGGTCCAGCATTGCCCTTTCGGTCTCGATCCGGCAGACGGCCCTGGCGGATCAGGTTGCAAAAGTGTTGGAGAGGCGGTCCAGATCTTCCGAGATCGCAGCCGCGGCCGACTGCAGGATCGGAGCGTAGCGTTCGCAAGCTTCCCGTTCCGAGCCGAAGGCCGACTTGAAGTAGGTCAGCCCTATGCTCGCCAGGACCCGCCCGCCCTGGCCGATGATGGGAACGCCGATGGTATTGGAGTTCTTTGGCTCCACGAGAGACGACCGGGTGGCGTAGCCGTCTCGATGGACCTTGCCGACAACCCGCTTCAGTTCGGCCGGATGATGACTGAGCGCGTTCTCCGGATCATCCGACCTCTTCAGCACGTCGATGATCAGGTCGAATTCATCCTTGTCGAGGAAGGCAAGGTAAGCGAGGCCCAGCCCGCGCGTAAGCAGACAGAGACGCTTGTTGACCGTACTGTGAAACGGCGAAATGAAGCTGTCCGGCACCGTGCTGAACCGCACCACCATCCCGTCATAGTCCGGCAGGGCTATCGCTATCGGCCATTTGTGTTTGCGGGTCATTGCGATGGCCCAGGCGCGGCCTGCTTCCACGACCAGCGGTCCCTTGTGAAAGCCGGAACTCAGGGACGTTACCAGCCCGCTGACCTGATAGCCGCCCTGCCGTGTATCATTTTCCACATATCCGGCTTCCTCGAGCGTCCGCAGGATGCGAACGAGAGTAGGTTTCGGGAGCTTTGTCCGGGCATGCAGTTGGGCAATTGTATTGATTGGGTGAAGGTTCAGCTCTTGCAGAACATTCATCGCGCGTTCGATTGCTCGAATGCCCATGGATCCTCCTCCCGTAGAATCTAGATGGCTGTTTCGACTAGCGAAATGCCGGGGATGATAAGTTGTCGCGATCTGGAGTCAAGCTTTAGGGAGGTTCAGGACGTAAGCAGGAGATTGCCATGGCTTCGGCAGACGATGTGAACCGCAATAGACAGGAAGTCAGAAGGCTTATCGCCGGTGTCGACGATGAATTGGCCAGCACTTTGCTGCGCGGCGCGGTTGATCTTCACGTTCACTCCGGCCCCTCGACGATGCCCCGGAAGCTCGACCACATGGAGGCCGCCGAAGAGGCGGCGGCGGCGGGCATGCGCGGGCTTCTGTTCAAGGACCATCACTACTCGGTCGCACCGGTGATCCCGATGATGGAGCGGCTGTTCGGAGACCGCGGCCTGTCGATGTTCAGCGGTCTGGTGCTCAACAATTCGACGGGGGGATTGAACCCGTTCGTGGTCGACGCCCAGCTGAAAATGGGCGCAAAGCTGATCTGGATGCCAACCGCACAGGCAGCCAATCACATCCGAAGCGCGCATCGCAAGACGCGGCTTGCTTCAAATGTCCAGCTGAGACATTCGCCGGCGCTGACGCCTGTCGATGCCTATGGAAACATTTTGGACGAGGTGAAGCAGATCCTCGACATGATTGCGGAATTCGATGCCATTCTGTCCTCCGGGCATCTGCATGTCTGGGAAATCTGGAAGCTCTTCGATGAAGCGCGGGCCCGCGGCGTCAAGCGTCTGCTCGTCAATCATCCGATGTACGGGCTCCACTTCACCCCCGACGACGTTCGCGAACTGGCTCAACTGGGCGCCCTCATCGAACAGTCCGCCGGACTGTATGTCGATTCCCGCTTCAACACCTATACGCCGGAGGAATTCAAGGAACACATCCTGGCTGCAGGCGTCGAACATTCCTCGATCGGCTCGGACCTCGGACAGGTCGACAATCCCACGCCGGTGGAAGGCATGCGCCAGGCGATCAAGCTCTGCCTGGCATTGGGTTTCAGCGAAACGGAGGTGCGGACCATGGTTGCAGACAATCCGGCCAAGCTGGTCGGATTGCCGACGTGACCACTCCATTCCGCTGACCCAGTCATATGCAAGTCATCGAGATCGAACGTCCAGGCGGGCCTGAAGTTCTTCGCATCGTTGAACGCCCGCAGCCGCGGCCGGCGCCCGGGGAAGTGCTGATCCGCGTCGTCGCAGCCGGGATCAATCGGCCGGACGTCCAGCAGCGGCGCGGTCTCTATCCACCGCCGCCAGACGCCTCCGAAATTCCCGGTCTCGACGTTGCCGGGATCATCGACGACCTCGGGGAAGGCGTTGAGGGGCTTCAGGCAGGAGACCTGGTCTGCGCACTCGTCAACGGCGGCGGCTACGCGGAGTTCTGCGTGGCGCCGGCCGTGCAATGCATGCCGATCCCGAAAGGCCTGAGCTTCATAGAGGCTGCTTCGCTTCCGGAAGTCTTCTTCACGGCCTGGAACAACCTGATCTGGTTGGCGCGACTGGAATATGGGGAGACCCTGCTGATCCAGGGCGGCACCAGCGGGGTTGGAATGGCCGGCATCCAGATCGCCACGCAGCTTCGAGGCGCAACCGTTTTTGCGACCGCCGGCACCGCCGAGAAGCGAGCGGTCTGCAAGATCGTCGGCGCGCAAGCCGCGGTCGACTATCGCGATGCCTGGGATGAACACATCCGCAACCTGACCGGCGGCGAAGGGGTCGATATCATCCTGGACGGGCAAGCCGGAACCGAAACGCAGCGCCAGCTGGACCTCTTGAAGGACGACGGCCGGCTCGTCTTCATCGCCAGCCATCAAGGCAGCATGGCGCAGGTGAACATCCGTACGCTGGTTCGCCGACGGCTGACGATCACCGGATCGACCCTTAGACCAAGGCCACCCTCCTACAAGGGACGGCTTGCGAAAGACCTGGTCGACCACGTTTGGCCGCTGCTTGGGGACGGCCGCATTGTCACCCGCATCCATCAGGTCGTCCCGTTCGGGCAAGTGCGGGAGGCTCATCGCATCCTGGACGAAAACCGCCAGATCGGCAAAGTTGTCCTTGCCGTCGATCCGGCGCTTGCCCACGCCGTTCCGGAGCCGACGGCGAGCCGATAGCGGCTAGACCTGGGGCATCGGGTAATCGTCTGCGTTGAGGACCCAGCCGGGCTTTTGCGAAAAATCCATCCGCGGCGGCGCGAAGATGTCCACCAGTTGATTTACGCCGGCGGATTCAGCGGTTGTCGTGTGGATCGCTGGCGGCGGGATAACGCAGATCGACGGCGATTCGCAGTAGAGATGTTCGTCCTCCCGCCAGATGTTCATGTTCGTAGTCCAGGGCCAGCGCAGATGGTGCGTGAAGGAACCGCTTAACGCCAGCGAGCACTGCTCGAAATCGTCGTGATGGTGCGGGGACACCTTGTCCCGCTCGCGAGGACCGATGCGCGGCGACAGATAGTTGATCATGAACGTCGTAGAGCGGTAGATGCGCCCGAACCGGGACGGATCGTCCGGAACCTCCAGCGTATACCACTTCAACTTCAGCCCGCCGGGCGGCTCCGGCCACGCTTCGAAGGGGGGACATTGGGATGCTCTCCGAGGAAGGCATCCGCGTTCGAAGCGGCGCCAGCCAGATCCTCCGACTTTGGTGTAAAAAGGCGAACGACGCTGCCGCCCGTGGATACCCGGATTGAGCTGTCGCCCGGCGGCACGAAGGCGACGGAATAGCCCGGAACGACGGTGGCTCCCTCCGCGGTCGTGATTTCGACCGAGGTCTCCTTGTCGGGAATGATCAAGGCATATTCATCGGGCTGCGACCGGCGTGAGAAGATGCCGCCCTCTGTCGCATTGCTGTATGCGACGACAAAGTTCTGCCCACGGCTGATCCATGTGTCGCCGTTGGCATCGGCGATCTGGGGCGCGGTTTCGTAGAACAGGGCAAGCTGCGAGCCGAAATAGCTGTTGTGCACCTTCGTGCCGCCCGGTTTCGCAGCGTTGGACAGATTGGATCGTGGGTCACTCTGAACGTACATTGGCATCTCCGCTTTTCTGCCAGAATTGCTGGCGCCGTAGTCGAAATCGTCTGGCTCCGCGACAGGAAACCGGATTGCATTAAGGCAGGGCTGCGGGCCGCCTTCCCGGGAAGCCGGCCGAGTGGCATGCTCCGCCCGAAGGATCTAGCGTGGCTTCGGAAGCTGCTTCTTCAGCCCCAGAATTTCTCGCGCCTCGCCGGCGGTCGCGATGGTGCCTCCCAGCTCTCTTAAAATGCGCACGGCCTTCTCCACGAGCACGGTGTTGCTTGAGGCGAGGACGCCTTTCTCCAGATAGATGTTATCCTCCAGTCCGACCCGAACGTGACCGCCCAGAAGCCAGGCCTGCGCCAGCATCGAAAACTCCCAGCGCCCCACGCCAAAGGCCGCCCAATGAGCGCCTGCCGGCAGAAGCGATTTCATGTACATCAGCGTTTCCGGCGTGGCGATTGCCCCGTAACGCACTCCGAGCACGATCTGGAACAGCGCGGGCTCCGCCAGCCTCCCCTCCTGAAGGAACTGATTGGCGAGCTGGATGTCTCCCGTATCGAATACCTCGATCTCCGGCAGTACGCCCGCATTGCGAACGATGTCCGCCATGACCGCGAGATTGCGGGGCGTATTGATGACCACGGAAGAACCGGAATACATCGTATTGAAATCGAGGCTGCAGATCTCCGGCCGCAGGAAAGCGATATGTTCGACCCGGTGCTCCGGTCGCATCAGCGTGGTTCCCGGCGCAGCGATCCGCGGTTCGTCTTCGCTGGGGACGAACCGCCCGCCAGGGCCGGTCGTCAGGTTGATGATCACGTCCTCGTCCGCTGCCCGCAGGCGCTCGACAACCTCGCGATAATGCTGCAACTCCATGCTTGGCCTGCCGTCCGGATGCCTCACATGGATATGAACGATCGCAGCGCCCGCCCGCGCAGCATCGATGCAGGCAGCGGCGATCTGCTCCGGAGTGACCGGCAGATAGGGGGTCTGATCGATCGTCGTGATATTGCCTGTGACGGCGCAGCTTATGATGGTCGGATTGGCCAAGGCTTATGTGTTCCTCGTTGAGCGTCACGCGCGAATGAAGTCGCACTGTCCTGAGACATTGGCTCGCACCCGAAGCTGCCGATCACAATCGTTATCGCCGCCCGTTTCGCGAGAAGAAACGCCAGCCGCGTGGGAGATGTTTCGCAGGGAGAAACGGGACCGCAATTGCCTTCGCTCCTGGCATGGGAATAGCTAGGGATCGGTATCGAAAGGTGGCCAGATGACAGAACAGCGTCCCGATTTTACCGCATTCCGTGAACGACTGCTGACGCGCCAACGGATGCTCGGCACATTCCTCAAGCTTCCCACGACGCAGGTGGTCGAGATATTGGGGGCGATCGGCTATGATTTCGTGGTTATCGACCAGGAGCATGCCGCGCTCGGGCGCGACATGACCGACCTGATGATCTTTGCCGCTCGCGCATCGAATATCGCGCCCGTGGTGCGCATCGCCGAATTCAGCGAAGCAAACATCCTGTCGGCGCTCGATTCGGGCGCGATGGGGATCATGGTCCCACATGTAAACACGGTCGAAAAGGCTCGGGCAATCGCACGCAGCTGCCGATATACGGGAGGCAGCCGAGGTTTTGCCGGGCTGACGCGCGCCAGCAATTGGGGAAGTGTTGAGGCGGTGCATCATATGTCGCTGCAGGACAGCCAGGTCGCCTGTATCGCCATGATCGAAGATTTCGAAGCCGTTGACCGGACGGCGGATATCGCCAGGGTAGACGGCATAGACGCTTTGTTCATCGGCCGGGGAGATCTGACTGCAGCATACCGAGGCGATCCGCAGGCCGGCATCAAGGTGGCGGAAACAAGCAGGCAGATCGCGGCAGCGGCACGAGAGGCCGATATTCCGCTCATGATGCTGCCGACCAGCAAGGCCGACTTCAATTTTGCGGCCGAACTCGGCGCGAGTGCGATGTTGGTGTCGAGCGACCATGGCTTCATCCGATCGGCCGCCGCCGCCGCTCTCAAGGAATACTCGGCTTAAATTCATTGTCGGCAGGTCTTTTCGGGAGGAAAAATGCCACTGATCGAAGTTCCGGAACTGGCAGTTCCAAGAGTTGCGCTCGTGACCGGTGGAAACAGCGGGATCGGGCGCGCGATCGCCGCGCGGCTCGCCCGCATGGGCACCACCATCGTGGTCGGCTACAACAGCCGCCCGGAGATGGCCGCTGACGTCGTCCAAAGCCTTCAAGGCAGCGGCCACAGCGCCCTGCGCATCGCGATCGATGATCCGGCATCCGTCACCGAGGCGTCCGTCGCCGTCGGGGAAAAATTCGGTAGCCTCGATGCCCTGATCAACTGCGGGGGTGCGACAACCCCGGTCGCGGCAAACGACCTCGACGCGCTCACCGACGACATATTCGATCGCGCGGTAGCGATAAACCTCAGAGGCCCCTTCGCGATGGTTCGTGCATTCCGCCCGATGCTGGAGCAAGGCAACAACGCCGCCGTCGTCAATATCTCCTCCATTGCGGCCCGGACCGGTGTGGGAAGCAGCCTGGCCTATATTGCGGCGAAGGGCGGATTGGATGCGCTCACAATTGCCCTCGCCAAGGTGCTGGCACCCAAAGTTCGAGTTTTCTCCGTTTCGCCCGCTGGCGTGGATACGGATTTTGTTCCACACCGTACCCGGGACCAGCTGCAAAAAGTCGCGGAACGACTTCCACTCGCCAGGATCACCACTCCCGACGATGTCGCGCGGGCAGTGACCGCCTGCATCGTCAACCTCACCAGTTCGACGGGAATCGTCATACCGGTCGACGAAGGCCGCCATCTCTAGCCGCTGAAGCCGCAGATATTTCAGAGGCGGCGGCGCCTTCAGGCGCTGCCTTCCCGCTGCTTCCGCATCATTGGTCAATCGTCTGGCGAAACAGGTTGCCTGCGACATTGCCAGCTTGAGCCGGCTTTGTATTGTGAATGTCTGCGACCTCGCGAGGAGATTGGTTCGCTTGTTGAACAGACAAATCAGCGCGCGCAAAATGGCAAATCGCATGAACAACTTTTGGATGGGAGCCTCGGATGAAGCTGAGCCAAGACGTTCTACTGGGACTCTTTTTCGTTGTTTTTGGTGTCGTGTCCGTTTCAGTTGCGATGAGTTACCCATTCGGCACATCAGGTCGGATGGGGCCGGGTTATTTTCCTGTCATCATTTCGAGCTTGCTGGTGTTGACGGGCCTCCTCGTCCTCTTTCGTTCGAAATTCGTCCAGCCGGAAATACTGCCAGCCATTCGGTGGAAGCCGCTCTTGCTGATCCCCGGTGCGGTCGTGATTTTCGGGCTGGCGGTCGAGACCCTCGGGTTGCCGCTGGCCATTCTCCTGCTGACGGTCTTGACCGCGGCGACGAGCATCAAGTTTCACATCGGATGGAAGGCCGTCGCAGGGTCTCTCGCCTTTGCCGCGCTCTGCTCCGTCGTCTTCATCGAACTCCTCGGCCTACCCATCCCCATCGTGGGAAGCTGGCTACGGGTTCTCGGTTTCTAACCGCTTTGCAGGATTGACATGGACATTTTCAATGGACTTCTCCTGGGGTTTTCGACGGCAACGACGCTGTCCAATTTCGCCTATTGTTTTGCGGGTGTACTTCTTGGCACCGCAGTGGGCGTCCTGCCCGGTCTCGGGCCGATCGCGACCATTTCCATGCTCCTGCCGTTCACGTTCGGGCTGCCGGTCGATACAGCGCTGATCATGCTGGCGGGCATCTTCTACGGATCGCAATATGGAGGCTCAACGACTGCGATCCTGATGAATCTTCCAGGAGAAGCTTCATCCGTCGTCACCACGCTCGACGGACACCAGATGGCGAAGCAGGGCAAAGCCGGGCGCGCGCTGGCGGCGGCCGCCATCGGCAGCTTCTTCGCCGGCACGGTGGGAACGCTTTTCATCGTGATAGCAGCGCCACTGCTGGCAAGTCTGGCCCTCACCTTCGGGCCGGCGGAGTATTTCTCGCTTATCATGCTCGGCCTTATCACCTCGATGGTGCTGACCAGCGGATCGCTCCTGACAGCCTTCGGCATGGCTCTGTTCGGCATCACCCTCGGAATGATCGGAACCGACATCAATACAGGGGCCGCGCGGTATACGTTCGGCTCGCCCTACCTGCTCGACGGGTTGGATTTCGTCGTCGTCGCCACGGGCATATTCGGTCTGGGCGACGTCCTCATGAACCTGGAAAACGAGCGTTTGCGGGTGGTCGGGGTCGCGCCCGTCAGCAGCCTGTTCCCGACGGCCGAGGACTGGCGCCGGATGTCCGCGCCGATCCTGCGCGGCACCGGTATCGGGGTGCTGCTCGGAGTCTTGCCCGGCGCCGGCGTCCTGCTCGCGTCCTTCTCGGCATATGCGCTGGAGAAGAAGATCTCGAAACATCCCGAGCAATTCGGCAAGGGTGCGATCGAGGGGGTAGCCGCACCAGAGGCCGCGAACAACGCCGCGGCGCAAACCTGCTTCATACCGATGCTGACGCTCGGCCTTCCGGGAACCGCGACCATGGCTCTGATGATCGGAGCGCTGGTCGTTCAGGGCGTCCAGCCCGGGCCGGAAATCCTGTCTCAGCAGCCTGCCCTGTTCTGGGGCCTGGTCGTCTCGATGTGGCTTGGCAATCTGATGTTGCTGTTCCTGAACCTTCCGCTCGTGGGCATGTGGGCAAAGCTGATTTCGGTGCCATACCACTTTCTGTTCCCGACGATCTGCGTCTTCATGGCAATCGGCGTCTACAGCATCAACAACAGCGTTTTCGACGTGTACATGATGGCGCTGTTCGGCGTGCTCGGATATTTCTTCAAGAGGATGGGAGCAGAGCCCGCGCCGCTCATCCTGGCCATGATCCTTGGTCCCATGGCGGAAGAATATCTGCGCCGGACGCTGCTGATCTCCCATGGAGATGCAAGCGTCTTCTTCACGAGCCCCCTCAGTCTCGGAACATTGGTCGTCGCCGCCCTGCTACTCCTGTCGATCGTGTCGCCGCGCTTTCGCAAAGTGCGCGAGGAAGGGCTGCAGGAAGTCGACTGATCGCTACAGCACGCATCCATATACGCACCAACTTTGAGGAGACCCTTATGCAACCGGACGACGACAGGCGCCTTCGGGCTCTTCTAGACCGCGAAGAACTCTTCGATCTCGTGCGCCGCGAACGCTTTGCCCGTGACCAGCGCCGTTTCGACGTGATGAGCGCATGCTTCCATCGCGACGCCTATATCCGGACAAGCTGGTACGAGGGACGTGGCGGCCAGGCCTATGTGGACGCTACGCGCGAGTGGATGAAGGCGACCGGAAACAGCAAACACTGGGTCTTTCCCGCCTTTGCGCAAGTGACTGGGGACCGGGCAACGGTGGAAAGCCCGGCGATGATCTTCAATCGCGCAAGGCCTGACGGCGTCGAGATCGACCTTCATGTCTTCTGCCGGTTCTTCTCCCGCGCCGTGCGGGAGGCCGGCACCTGGAAGCTCCTCACCTTCGAGGTCCTGTTCGAGAGGGATATCGCCAAGCCCGTCAACCCGGCAGAGACACTTCCCATCGACTGGTCCGTCCTGTCGACGATGCGTCCCTCCTACAAGTTCCTGGCTTATATCCAGCATACGCGCGGGGTGACGGTAAAATCCGATCTGCTGGGCGACGATCGGCCGGACCAACTCGGCGCTTTTCATGAGGGCGAGGAACGCTGGCTTGCCGGCATGGAATGACGGCCATCAAGGCTTGCGATCGAGCGGACCATTCCAAGCAGCGGAATGGTCTCAGTCAGAGGTTCGCGGTCGCAATCCGGCACGATAGTGTTGCGCCTATAGAACTCGATTCAACGGGTGGGAGGAGACGTGTAATGAACAGGCGGGAATTTATCGTATTGGGCGGGACAGCTGCCATGCTGGCGTCCAGAGGAATTGCGCTGGCCGACAGTTGGCCGAGCAAATCGGTGGTGGTGATCTCGGCTTATCCTCCGGGTGGCACCAGTGACATAATTGCCCGGCTGGTCGCGGACGCATTGACGGCCAAATACGGCCAGCAATTCGTCATCGAGAACCATGCCGGCGCAGCCGGGCCCTGGCCGGCGGCCGGCTCACACGCGCCGCGCCCGACGGCTACACGATCATGATCAGCGGCAGCGCGCCGATTGCGGCTAACAAGGTGGTGCAAAAGAACCTTGCATACGATCCGCAGGTGGACTTCACACCGATCTCGATTGTCGCAGAAAGCCCGGCGCTGCTCAGCGCAAGCGCTTCGGCTCCGGCGAAATCGGTCCAGGAACTCATCGCCTATGCAAAGGCAAACCCTGGAAAGTTGAATATTGGAAATCCGGGTGCGGGGACCAAGGGGCATATAGCCGCTGCGATCATCGGCCAGATGGCCGGCGTGCAGATCAACCATATTCCCTACAAGGGTTCGCCGCCGCTGCTGGCCGACCTGCTGGGCGGGCACATCCACTTCGCGCTCGACGCCCCGTCCAACTATCTCCCTCATATCCGCGAGGCGAAAATCCGTGGGCTTGCGGTTACCTCGGCCAAGCGGATTCCGGAACTGCCCGAGGTGCAGACCGTCGCAGAACAGGGTCTCAACGGCTACGAGCAGACCCTCTGGTTCGGCGCTGTCGGCCCAAAAGGGATGCCCAAGGAGATCGTGAGCAAGATCTATATAGCCATCAAGGAGTGGAGCGATACGCCGGCAGCACAGAAGAAATTTGCGTCGCTTGGACTGACCCCCGTCGTCAATTCGCCTGACGAAATGGCCGGCTCGATCGAACGCGAGATCCGGTCGATCGAGCCGCTGGTCAAGGCCGGGCTTGTCGAGCCGACCTAAGCTGCTCGTCGCAGGCGCAGTAGCGCCTTATCGGTGTCGCGGCCGCAATCACCTGGCCGCGACGCCTCTCGGCGGGACTTGGAGATACTGGCGCAAGGATGGAATTGAACTGGATGAACGAATGCCTCACTCTCAATGTCAATGGGCAGGTGCATGAGCTGGACGTGCCTTCGTCAGCGCCGCTTCTGGACGTGCTGCGCAATCACCTGGGGCTGAAAGGCAGCCGGTATGGCTGCGGATTGGAGCAATGCGGCGCCTGCATGGTTCTGATCGACGGCGTTGCCGCCTATTCCTGCAGCCGGGAGATCGGCACGCTTTCCGGCCGCACGATCACCACGGTCGAAGGCTTGGGCTCGGCGGATGCATTGCATCCGCTGCAGCAGGCATTCCTCGACGAGCAGGCAGGACAATGCGGTTATTGCCTATCGGGCATTCTCATCGCGGCAAAGGCTTTCCTCGATCACAATCCCGACCCGACGCGGGCCGAAATCGCCGCAGCGCTCGACGCAAATCTCTGCCGCTGTGGCTCCCACCCCCGCATTTTGCGCGCCGTGCTGAAGGCGGCAGCCGACATGCGTGAGAAGGTAGCCTGATGACCGCTCTTACCTTCAGCCTGAAGGACAATCCCCGGCTCGACCGCTGGCTTCGCTTTCAGGACGACCACACGGTGCGGATCGGCACCGGCAAGGTGGAACTCGGCCAGGGCGTGCTGACGGCGCTTGCGCAGATCGCGGCGGAGGAACTGGATCTTCGCATTGATCAAGTGCGGATGATGTCCGGCAACAGCGTCGAAGGTCCAGGCGAAGGTTATACCGCCTCGAGCTGGTCCATCGAGCATTCCGGTGCTGCGATCCGCCTTGTCGCGGCGGAAGTCCGTGCGCTTGCATTGGCGCGGGCGGCGCTGCGCCTGAATGCGGCACCCGACGAGCTGACGGTCGCGGACGGCGCCTTCTTGAAGAACGGTGCACCGAGCGGCATCGACTATTGGAACATTGCTGGAGAACTCGACCTTTCCGCCGAAGCCACCGGCACGGTTCCGCCAAAACCCCAAAGCGCTCACCGCCTCGTCGGCAGATCTGTCCCACGGCTGGACCTGCCGGCAAAACTCACCGGATCCGGCTTCATCCAGGATATGATGCTTCCGGGAATGCTGCACGCGCGGACACTGCGCCAGCCCGGGCCGGGCGCGGTGCTTCTGCAACTGGATGAGAAAATCATCCGGCGCAGAGCGGGAGGCGGGGTTCGCATCGTTCGCCTCAACAATTTCGTGGCGTTCGTCGGCACCGACGAGACCGCGGTCCGCGCTGCCGCCGTGGCTGCAACGGAAGGCGCCGTCTGGGACAATGCCCTCAGTCTCTCGCCCGAACAGGCAACGCCAGACTGGGTCGCCTCCCAGCCCGCGGACGATCGTCTCATGGGCGATCCTCCGCCGGAGCTGGCGACGAATCGTGTCTCCGCGCGCTTCACCCGCCCGTTCCTTTCGCACGGCTCCATCGCGCCCTCCTGCGCGATCGCGCTCTACCGTGACGGCATCCTTGCCGTCTGGTCCCATGCACAAGGCATGCACCCGCTGCGGGAGAATATCGCAAGAACGGTCGGATTTTCGCTCGACGCGGTTGCCTGTCATCATGTCCAGGGTGCCGGCTGTTATGGCCATAACGGTGCCGACGACGCCGCCTTGGATACTGCTCTCGTGGCACTCGCGCTGCCCGATCAGCCGATCCGCCTCATGTGGCGGCGCGAAGAGGAATTTGGCTACGAGCCTCTCTCCTCGGCCATGACCGTCGCCGTCCATGCAGGATTGAACGCGGCCGGCCGGCCCGTCGACTGGACTACGGAAATCTGGAGTGCCACCCACGGCCAGCGGCCCGGTGTCGGCGGCGCCAGCCTGCTTGCCGCCCACGCCATGAAGACGCCGCCACCTGACCGCAAGCCCTTCGACATTCCGCTTGAACGCGGCGGCGGAGCTGCCCGCAACGGCATTCCCCTTTACGACATCGGCCCGAAGCGGATCGAATTGCATCTGATCCACGACGTGCCGGTACGGACCTCGTCATTGCGCGGCCTCGGAGCGACGCTGAACGTCTTCGCCATCGAAGGCCTTCTCGATGATCTGGCCGGGCAAGCAGGCGAAGATCCGGTTGCATACCGGCTGGCCATCCTTTCCGACCCTCGCGCCCGTCGCGTCCTCGAGAAAGCGGCCGCGATGGCGAACTGGTCATCCCGCGATGCCGGGGGGCGGGCAGCGGGCTGGGTATCGGCCTCGCCCGCTACAAGAATTCTTCGGCCTATGCGGCGGTCGTCGCCGCCGTCGATGTGGACGAGGCAGTGCGGGTCACGGATATCTGGTGCGCCATCGACGCCGGGCTCGCCATCAATCCCAACGGAATTCTCAACCAGATCGAAGGCAATATCGTCCAGGCCATCAGCTGGACGCTGATCGAGGAGGTCCGCTTCGGTCCGCAGGGTATCGCGACGCTCGACTGGGAAAGTTATCCGGTCATCCGCTTTTCGCAGATACCCGAGATTCGCGTCGAGCTTGTCGAAGCCAGTGAATGCCCGCCGCTCGGCGTCGGTGAATGCGCAGGTGGTCCAACGGCAGCCGCCATCGGCAATGCGGTCGCCCATGCCCTCGGCACGCGCATTCATCATATGCCGATGACCCGCGATCGGATCATGACGGCCCTGATGGCATGACGAGACGGCCGACGACGATGGTTCGATGCGCCACGGCGGGATCCGTCGTGTTCGGGACGCGTTAGTCCTCGCGCGAGGAGAATGAAACAAAGAACTGGTCGGCGAGCTTTTTCGATGTCGCCTGCACCAATCTGCCGCCCAGCGCTGCAATCTTTCCGCCGATTTCCGCGTCGGCGCTATAGGTCAGGATGGTGGCGTCGCCATCCTGCGCAAGCCTGACAACGCAGTCTCCCTTGGCGAAACCGGCGATGCCGCCGTTTCCCTTGCCGATGATGCGGCAGCTCTCCGGCGCCTCGATATCGATGATCTCGACGGTGGCCGCAAAGGTTGCGGAAACCGGGCCTATCTTGAGCACGACCTTGGCGTCGAAACTGTTCTCGGCCTTCTGCGTCAGTTCCTTGCAGCCCGGAATGCAACGGCGCAGGACATCGGGATCGAAGAGCCTCACCCACACGTTGTCACGCGGCTCTTCCAGCCGGTACTCTCCAGTGATTTCCATTAAAATATCGCTCTTCGCCGCGCAAGCGACGAAGCCCTGTGTTCGATGATGATCGGGTCGGTGGATTGCGGGCTCAGACCGCGCAGTATCGCTCCTGAATGTCCTTGTCCGCCAGAAGTGTTGCCGCATCGCTGCGATAGACGATCTCGCCCTGGTCGACGATAACCGCCCGGTCCGAAAGGTTCAGCGCCCATTCGACATTCTGCTCGACGAGGAGCAGCGTCGTCCCCTCCTCCCGCAGCCGCCTGAACAGTGCGCCCATCTCCTCGACCAGCACGGGCATGATGCCTTCCGACGGCTCGTCGAGCAGGATCATCTTCGGCCGGGCGATCATGGCGCGGGCTATCGCCAACATCTGCTGCTCGCCGCCCGACATCGTTACACCTTCCTGATGCAACCGCTCCTTCAAGCGCGGGAAGCTGCGGGCGATCTCGTCGATCGCAGCCGCCTCGTCGATCCGCTTACGGTCGGCGACGAGCCCCAGCTGCAGGTTTTCCAGCACCGTCAGCCCACGCACGATACGACGTTCTTCCGGAACATAGGCGAGGCCGCGGACATAGCGGTCGTGAGCCTTTAGCCGGGATATGTCTTCGCCGTTGAACCGGATGGCGCCGGCGGTACGCGGCATGAGCCCCATGATCGAACGGATGATGCTCGTCTTGCCGGCGCCGTTGCGGCCGACAAGCGCGACGATCTCGCCCGGTTCCACCGCAAACGATACCCCATGAAGCACATGGCTCGCGCCATACCAGCCGTTCAGGCCTTCGATTTCAAGCATAGCCATCATTTTGTCCCAGGTAGACGCGGCGAACCTCGGAGTTCGCCTGGATTTCCTTCGGTGTCCCGTCGGCCAGCAACTGGCCATGGTGAAGTACGAGCACGCGGTCGCTGAGGCCGAGGATCATCTTCATCTTGTGCTCGACCAGCAGGATCGTGCGTTGGGTCGCCAGCTTCTCTATCAGCGCGACCATCTCGCGCGTCTCTTCCGGCCCCATCCCGGCAGTCGGCTCATCGAGCAACAGAAGCGCCGGATCGGCCACCAGGGCGATGGCGATTTCCAGCGCACGCTGCTGGCCGTGCGCCAGGAATTTGGCCGGTGTCGCCGCCCGCGCCGACAACCCGACAGATGCGAGCATTGCCGAGGCCCTGTCCTCGCTATCCCTGTCGGCACTGCGGTCTGCCCAGATGTTCATGCGGGATCGGAAAGCCTGTGCAGCGACACGGACGTTCTCAAAGACGGAAAGGTTGGGGAAGATGTTGGTGATCTGGTACGAGCGGGCGATGCCGCGGTGCACATAGTCGTGCTGTGGCACGCCCGCCATGTCCGCGCCACGAAACCTAAGCGTTCCGCTGGAGGGTTTCAGGGCGCCGGACAGGATGTTGAAGAACGTGCTCTTGCCGGCACCGTTCGGCCCGATGATGGCGGTGATCTGGCCTTCCCGGAAATCGGCCGTCACGTCCTTCAGTGCGACCAGTCCGCCGAACTGCTTGCCGATATTGGTGACGCTCATGATGGGTGCGCTCATCGGCTTTTGCCCCAGGTTATTAAGGTGCCCCAGATGCCCTTCGGCAGATAGAGGACGAAGAGGATGAAGATCACGCCGACAATGAGCTGCCAGTTGGATGTCCAGAGCGAGAAAATGTCCTCCATCGAAAGAAACGCCAACGCGCCGATAAACGGACCGAAGAAGCTGCCGGCGCCGCCGAGCAGCGTCATCATCACGATCAGACCGGACGTATGGTAGTGGAGCGAATCCAGGGGCACGATCGAAAGATGCATCGCCGACAGCGTGCCCGCGAGCCCGCAGAGAATGCCTGAAAGGATGAAGGACAGCAGCTTGGTTCGCTCGACATCATAGCCGCAGGCGCGCGCCCGCGTCTCGTTTTCGCGGATCGCCTCGATCACCGCGCCGAAAGGCGAATTCAATACCCTCGACACGAACCAGAGCGCCGCCGCGACCACGATCATGATCGCGTAATATTTCACGAGAGGATCGAGGAAATTTACCGAGAAGCCGGGAAGGTGCAGCGTGCTGACCGTAAAGCCGCGCAGACCATTTTCGCCGCCGGTCCAGGATGAGGCTTGCAGCGCCGCATAGTAGACGAGCTGTGCCAGCGCGAGCGTCACCATCGAGAAGTAGATGCCACGCGTGCGGATGGCGAGCACCCCCATGACCGTCGCAAGCAGGCCCGAAATCAGCACACCGATCAGCATCGCGATGAACCAGTGGACCCCGAAAGCACCGATCGCGATACCCGTCGCATAGGCTCCGGCCCCGAAGAAAGCCGCATGACCGAAGGAAAGCAGGCCGGTGTAACCGAAGAGCAGGTTGTAGCCGACGGCGACGAGGCCGTAGATCAACACGTTGACGGCCAGCGCCTGCGAGGGCAGCACCCAGGGCAGGATGCAGAGCGCCAGGATTGAAAGCGGCACCCGCCAGCGGCTGACATTGGAAAACAGTGTCGCGAAGCTGCGGCGGGCGGGCGCCGGGACAAGTTCCGCATTTCTGATGACGGACATGGCGGTCTCCCTAGAGTCCAGGCGCGGCGCGGCCATAAAGGCCGTTCGGACGCACCAGCAGAATGAGCGCCATCAGCGCGAACATGACGATCGTCGCCATTTCCGGCGCGAAGAGCGATGTCATGCTGACCGAGACGCCGACGATGAGCCCGGCAATGACGGCGCCGGGAAGCGAGCCCATGCCGCCGATGACCGTCACCACGAAGGCCTCGGCCAACACAAGCGTGCCCATTTCCGGACTGACATTGCGCATCGGTGCAGCAAGCACACCGCCGAGTGCGGTGATGCCGACCCCGATACCGAACACGACCAACCATAATCTACTGATATCGACACCCAGCACGCGCATGATCAGCGGATCGGCGGAACCTGCCCTGACGATCAGGCCGAATTTCGTCTTTTCGAGACCGACCCACAGCAGCAGCAGGACGGCGACAACCACCCCGATGACGAAAAGGCGGTAGAGCGGAAAAAAGCCGATGCCGAGGTTCACCACGCCTCGAAGGGCTGCCGGCGTCGAGAACGGAATGCCGTCGGTGCCGAAAAATATCCGTACCGCCTCGACCAGCACGTAACCAAGGCCGAAGGTTAGAAGCAGCGGATCGTCCGGCGAGCGGCCATAGAGAGGACGGATGAGGAAACGCTCGATCAGCATGCCGAACAGGCCGATCATGACCGGCGCGATCAGGAGAGCCCACCAGAAGCTCCCCGTCAGGCCGGCCACGTAGAGCCCCGCATAGGCTCCCACCATGAACAGCGCACCATGCGCGAAGTTCACGATGCCGAGCATGCCGAAGATGATCGACAGGCCGAGCGCAACCATGATCAGGACGGCGCCCAGCGCGAGACCCGAAAACAGCTGCATTGCAATCAATTGGACAGTCATGACCTCATCCGTCCCAGGGTATCAGCTCTTGAAGCCGAGTTCGGAGCAGGTTCGCAACACGCTCTCCGACGCAGGTTCCGCGGCGACGATCTTGAAGAGATCGGCATCCGATTTCATCGCGCTTTTCGCCTTGGATTCCAGGACGAGTACCGATTGCATCGACTGGTGGTCGCACTTGCGGTAGGACTGCTCTCCCTTGGCGATATCATATTTCAGCGCTTCCAGAGCCGCGATGACCTTCTGTGGCTCCGTCCCGCCTGCTTTTTCGATGGCCATCAACAGGGAAGCGACGCCGGTATAGCCGTAGGCTCCATAGTCGGTCGGGATCGTGCCCTTATACATGGCTCTGAAGGCGTCGTTGAACGCCTTTGCGGAAGGCACCGTTTCTTCCAGGCCCCAGTAATAGTTCGCGCCGCCGGTGACACCTTCGAAGACTTCGGGATCGACCGCAAGCCGCTGGTTGTGCAGCAGCACCGGCACGACGATCTTCATCTGGTCCTTCACGCCGAAATCCACCGCCTGCTTGATGGAATTGGCCTGGTCGCGACCGAAATTGCAGATGCAGAGGATGTCGGCGCCCGACGACAGGATGGTCGGGATGAAGGTCGAATAATCCGCCGCGCCGAACGGGTGCAGGATTTCGCTGACTGTTTGTGCACCGATTTCCTTGGCCGCCCGCTTGAAACCGCGCAGCATCTCGTGACCGTAGGCATAGTCGGCAACAAGATAGGCGACCTTCGAACCCTTCTTGAAACTGTGCTTGGCGACAACCGCGGTCGTCATCGTCGGATTTAGCGCCTCGTGGAACGTATAGGGGCTGAAATCCTTGATCTCGTTGATGGTGTCCGACTGGCTGATCGAGATGTACAGCATGCTGCGGGCACGGGTCACCTCGTTGACCGCAAGCTGTACGGCGCTCGAAAGTGCGCCGACCACGGCATGGACCTTGTCCTTTTCGATCAGTTCGAGCGTGCGGGTGGCGGCTTCGCCGGCATTCAGCTTGTCGTCGCGCACCAGGAGCTCGACCTTCCGTCCGGCAATTCCGCCCTTGTCGTTGGCGAGCTTTACGGCGAGCTGGGCGCTGCGGACCTGGTCGTTGGCCTCGGCTGCGAACGGGCCGGTCAAAGGCGTCGGAAAACCGATGCGGATGGTTTCCGCCTGCGCCCGCGCTATCCATGGCATCGAAAGTGTTCCGGCGACACCGGCCAACCCGAAAAGGGCTGCACGGCGGCCGATCGGCCTTAAAGCCAGCTTCTCAATTCCGTTTGTCATCCTGTCCTCCTCCTGACATCGGATCGTTATTGCGTTCAGATCGTGCCGAGCGCCTTCAATATGCGCGTCGGCGTCATCGGTATCTGCGTCAGCACCGCGCCGTGACCCACAAGCGCATCGTTGACGGCATTCATCGCGGCAGCGGAAGCCGCCGCCGTCCCTGCTTCGCCACAGCCCTTTGCACCGAGCTCGGTGTCCCGGGTCGGCGTTTCGACGTGGGAAATCTCTATATCCGGCATCTCGCAGGCCATCGGCACGAGGTAATCGGCAAGCGAACCGTTGGTGAGCTGACCTTCCTCGTTGTAGAGGCATTCCTCGAAAAAAGCCGCGCCCAGTCCCTGCACCACCCCGCCCCGCACCTGTTCGTCCACCAGCAGCGGATTGATGATGCGGCCGCAATCCTCGACCACCCAATGCTTGAGGATCTTCACGAAACCGGTCTCCGCATCCACTTCGACCAGGCAGCCCTGGGCCCCGTTCGTGAATGCGAACGGATAACCCTGCGGCGCATAGTGATGCGCAACGGAAAGCTGCGCCTGAGTTTCGGGCGGCAGCGTGTCCGACCGGAAGAAAGCGATGCGCGCGACTTCCGCCAGGCTGATGCGTTGCTGGCCCGTGACCGCCTCGACGATCCAGTCCGCGCGGATATCAAGCTCGCCCGGCCGCGCCTGCAGGATGAGGCCTGCAACGGCGAGCAGATTTGCCTTCAGCTTGCGCGCCGCCTGCAGCGCCGTTTCGCCGCCGATGCCCGCCCCACGGCAGGCCCAGGTGGCGCCACCATGGGGTGTCGTATCCGTGTCGCCGGTCATCACCCGCACTTTTTCACGATCGATGCCGAGCTGGTCCGCGACGATCTGACCGATGATGGTCTCGGTCCCCTGCCCCTGTTCGGTCACGGAAATCGAACAATGCACCTCACCGGACGGCGTGAGCTTGAGGATGGCTCCGTCCTGCGCGGAAATCCGCGCGCCGCCGACACCGTAAAAAGCCGGGCTCGGGTTGGTGATCTCTACGAAAAGGGCGATACCGATGCCGCGCAGGATACCTTTCTGCCGCAGACCCGCCTGCTCCGCACGAAGAGCGTCATAATTCATGATCGACTTCAGCCGCGCGAGACAGACCTGGTGGGAGAGCTTTTCGAACTGGTACCCGGTCGGCGATGTGCGGGGATAGCTGCTGTCCGGAATGAGATTGCGTTCGCGGATTTCAAACGGATCGAGGCTGAGTTCGCGCGCCGCGGCGTCGACCAGGGATTCCGTCACCGCGCAGGCTATCGGGTGCCCGACGGCGCGATACTGGCTGGTCTGCACCTTGTTCTGGAACACGACCGAAAGATTGGCGCGATAGGACGAGAAGTCATAAGGGGCGCCCATCAGGCGGATGACCTGGTTTCCCTCGACCGCGCTGGTGCGCGGGTAGCTCGAAAAGGCACCGATCGCGGTGACGTCGTCCACGTCCATGGCTGTGATGCGGCCGTCCCTGTCGAGGGCAAGACGCCCGGTTACCCGGTGGTCGCGGGCATGAATATCCGAGACGAAGGATTCCATCCGGTCGGCGACGTATTTGATGGGGCGACCGAGCAGGATCGACGCGCCAACGACCGCCATCTCCTCGTGATAGACATGCAGTTTCATTCCGAACGAACCGCCGATATCCGGCGCGATGACGCGGACATTGGCTTCCGGAATGCCGTAGTGGCGGGAATAGACATCCTGGAACTGATAGGGTGTCTGGGTCGCGTGGTGGGCAGTCAGCCGGTTCTCGCTCGGATCGTAGTCGGCAACGATCGCGCGCGGTTCGAGTGTCACCGCCGTGTGCCGGCCGAAAATGAAGCTCTGTTCGACCGTCGTGTCCGCTGCATCGAATGCCTCCTCGACGCCGCCGCTGTCGAGTTTCGTGGCAAAGCAGATATTGTCGGCGAGCTCTTGCGACATCGCCGCGGCGGACATGGCCTCGACCGGGTCCGCCAGCGCTGGAAGCTCCTCGATATCGACGATCACCAGCTCGGCGGCATCTTCGGCGATCGCCCTGCTGTCGGCGACGATGAGAACGACCGGCTGCCCTGACCACATCACCTTTTCAAGAGGTAGCGGCACTTGCGGCGGAGACTTCATATTGGTGAAATGATCGAGCGTTCCGGTCCAGGGCGCGCAGATCGATGCCAGGTCCTCACCGGTGAAGACCGCGCGAACGCCGGAGAGGGCCTTTGCCTCCTCGATATCGATCGAAACAATTTTTCCATGCGCATAAGGGCTGCGGACGAAAGCCGCATGCAGCATGCGCGGCAGCACGAGATCGGTCACGTACCGCCCCCGGCCCTCGAGCAGACGCTTGGCATTCGGTCGCGATACCGAGCGGCCGATATAGGAGTTCGGCCTGTCGATGGAGCCGGCGAACGCGTTCATGCCTTCTCCTCCTCCACATGCTGCCGGCGCTGTCTCACCGTCGTTTCGATCGCATCGACGATCGATTCGTAACCGGTACAGCGACAGTAGTTTCCCGAGAGCGCGTCACGGATACCGTCGCGATCGGGTTCTCCCCCGGAAGCCAGAATCCCGTAGGCGCTCACCAGCATGCCCGGCGTGCAGAAGCCGCATTGCAAAGCATTGCGCTCATGAAACGCCTTCTGGAGGTCGTCTATAGCTCTGCGAAGGGTCAGGCCTTCGACCGTCTCGACGGCGCAGCCATCGGCCTGCACCGCAAACATCAGGCAGGCATGCACCGGTCGGTCGTCCAGCAATACCAGGCAGGCGCCGCAGACACCCATTTCGCAACCCGTATGGGTGCCGGTGAGCTGGATGTCCTGCCGCAGGAAATCGGCAAGCGTGGTGCGCGGTGCAACCAGAGCCTCGATTGTCTCGCCGTTCACGGCCAGCGAAATCTCCACCTTGCCGCTCATACATTCGCCTCCAGCCGACCAAGCAGCCTTCCGAGCAGCACCCTTGCAAGATGCCGGCGCATCTCTGGAGGCGTGTGCTCGTCACCGACCGGGTCAAGCTCCGTGCCGAGTACGTCCTGTGCCTGCCGGATCGTCTCCGGCGTCAATTGCCGCCCGGTCAGCGTGGCTTCGACCGCACCCGCCCTGACCGGCGTCGAGCCCACCGAAAGGAAGGCGATCCGCATGCGTTCGACAAAACCGCCCTGCATCTCCGCATCGATGCCTGCGCCGACGATCGCATAATCGCCGCGCCGGCGGGCCAATTCGTCGAAGGCTGTCCGGGTTTTCGCGGTAGCCAGGGGTACGTATACCGCGGTGATGAGCTCGCCGGGCTGAAGCGCCGTTTCATAGAGATCGATGAAGAAATCGCCGGCACCGACGCGGCGGCCGCCTTCAACGGAGGCAATTTCAATGATCGCATCAAGCGCCAGCGCCATGGCGGGGAATTCCGATGCGGGATCGGCAAGTGCCAGGCTGCCGCCGAATGTGCCTTTGTTGCGGATCGCCGGGTGCGCCACGAAAGGAGCCGCCTTTGCAAGCAACGGCGCATGTTCCCGCACGAGGTCCGAGCCGAGAATTTCGCAGTGACGAGTGGTTGCGCCGATGCGCAGATGACCGCCAGCGATGGAAAGGCCGCGCAGTTCGTCCAGGCGAGCGATATCGATGAGAAGGCCGGGGGCTTGCAGCCGAAGCGCGAGCGCCGGGACGAGACTCTGCCCCCCGCAATATAGCTCGCATCACCATCCGCGCTGACGAAAGCTTCCAATGCTTCCTGCACGCATTTCGGGCGCATGTAATCGAAAGCTCTCGCCTTCACCGGCTCCTCCCACGTGGCCCTCCGGATTTGTGACCACTTGGTTACAATATTTCGCAGGTCGATCCGCCGGTCAAGAAAAATAACCAACTGGTCTCAAATAAAATTACCACTTGGTCTCAAACGCGGGTCGCGGTATCGCTATGCGAAATGAGTTGCCGGTGACTCGGTGGCGGCATGGCAGATCAGGGCAGGCATGACGGATCAGCAGAAGAGCCTTGAACGCGAAGGTGGCGGAGAAAAACCGCGGCGTCCCAAGCAATACATGCGGGCGAACGAGCGCGAACAGTTCATCCTGGAGGAGGCCGTCCGCTTCTTCGCCGAGCATGGCTTCGAGGGCCAGACCCGCGAACTCGCCAAGCGCATCGGCATCACCCATTCTGCGATCTACCGGCATTTTCCCAGCAAGGAAGCCTTGATCGAGCGGGTCTACGAACATGTTTATCTCAGCCGCTGGGACGATAGCTGGGCCGGCCTCATCATCGACCGCGGCCGATCACTGGAAAGCCGGCTGACGGAATTCTACCTGCGATATGTGGAGCGTGTCTTCCACTACGACTGGGTCCGGATCTTCGTCTTCTCCGGCCTCAAAACCTTCGACATCACGACGCGCTATCTCGACATCGTGCGCCGGCAGATCGTCGAACCTGCCTGCCTGGAACTCCGCCACGAACTGGGCCTGCCAGGCCCGGACGAGGCGCCGCTTTCCGAGCGGGAGACCGAATTGTTCTGGGGTCTCCATGGCCGCATCTTCTATCTGGCGATCCGTCGGTTCGTATACGCGACGCCCACCCCGGAATCTCTGGACGACATCGTCCGCGACGGCGTCCGAAGCTTCATGCTCGGTGGCCCCGCAATCGCAAAGGCGATCGTTCGACGGAAACCCTAGCGCGCATCCGCCTGAATGCCGCCGTCCACCATGATCTCGGCGGTTCCGCCGTGTCTCCCCTAATGCGCGCCCAGCATGGCGCGGCGGATCTCGTCATGGGCGATCTCGCCGTCCGAACGCTTGAACTCCCGTTGAATGCTGCCATGGGCGAGCACATAGGCGCGCGACGACACGTCGATCGCCTGGAAGAAGCTCTGCTCCGCCATCAGGATCGTCATGTTGCTCTTCTCGCGCAGCTTTGTGATGGCATTCAGCACGTCGCGCACGACGATCGGCGCCAGGCCCACCGAGGGTTCGTCGATGATGATGATCTTCGGCGCCGTCATCAGCGAACGGGCGATCGCCAGCAGTTGCTGCTGCCCGCCGCTCATGGTCGAAGCGATCTGCCTGCGACGCTCCAGAAGCAGCGGGAAAGTTTCGAAACAGTAGGCGAGGTTCTGCTTCATCCGGTCGCGGACCAGGGGGTTGCTGCCCGCGAGCTTGAGATTGTCTTCGACCGAGATGTTCGGCACGAGGCGGCGCCCTTCCGGGACGATCGACAGGCCGAGGCGGACGATCTCGTGCGGTTGAAGTTTCGTGAGGTCGGTGTTCTTGCCGTTCCATTCGAGCACGATCCGGCCCGCGCTTGCCCGCACGAAACCGAGGATGCAGTTGAGCAGCGTGCTCTTGCCGTTGCCGTTCATGCCGAGCAGCGCGACCATCTCGCTCTCGTTCAGTTCCAGCGAAACCTTTCGCAGGACCGAGACGGCGCCGTAACCGGCCGACAGGTTTTCAATAATCAGCCTATTCACCGAAATACACCTTCTGAACGAGCGGATTTTCGGCGATCTCGGACGAGGTTCCCGCCGCGATCAGGCGGCCGGTCTCGAAGCAGACGACCCGTTCCGAGAAGCGCATGACCGCATGCATGATGTGTTCGATCATGATCACCGCGACGCCTGACCGGTTGAGCGCGAAAAGGATCGCCAGGACCTCGTCGATCTCGATTCAGCACGAGGTGATCGCCTGGCTCAACGCCATTGCTGCGTTGCGCCGCCCGGCATCTTCTGCCATAAATTCATTGCTGTCGTCGGCAAGGGACCGCGCGAATCTACGACCGCGCATTTCGCCTTTGGGTAACGTCCGGACCGAGATGGCATGTCGCCATGCCCGCGCCGGACGGTTTCGGGGCTGCCATCCCGACATGCGGGTGACCGGCGATGCGGCGGAAAGCCAGTGGACCTCATCCCACCTGTGTATGGTCGACATTCTTCGGAAGAATGCTGCCGCCCAGTCCGCGGATCAAGCGCGGTGCGTCCGGCTGCCCGAAGAGGACACTGTTCATCGTGTCGACGCCAATAACGAAGAGGTCCGGAAACAACAGCCGCAGATAGCGGGCAGTGCCGCAGAGCGAACCGCCTGACCCCATGGTTCCGACGAGGCAATCGATGCGGCCGATCCGTTCGATCAGCTTCGCGGCTACCTTCGCGTATGACAGCGGGTTGTCCGGATTGTCATACCGGCAAGGCCAAAATCGCCCGGTCTTTTGATGTGACAGCCAAGGAGCAGCCATTGCCAATGGGACGAAGTCTTGGACCAGCAATGGATAGCCAGATGGCTGCTCTTGACAGGATCTGAACCAACGGTGAAGACGTACTCTTCCTGAGAGCTTCGGCGACGCCGGTTGATCCGACGGTTTCCTCTTCGGATGGCGTCGCAAGCCAATCGACTCGACTTCTCCGCGAGCCGCGATTACTCTTCGAGCTGCTCCATCGAACCCCCATAGCTTGTTTCACATCAGCATTTGCATCCCCAGTCTTTTGCCCCAAGTTGGAGTTTGCGCATGGTGGAAGTACCGCTTAATCAGCTGCCTGACGTAAGGATCGGTCGGCCCGATCTCGTGCCTGATATCCTTGAAGCAGTCCGCCAAGCTGCGACCGAGATGACACGGCAGGGGCAGAATTTCGCGCCGCCTCCGTCGCTCAAACAGGTCAATCATTTGCTGGCGATGGCATTCGCCAAATGCGATTTCGATCCCCCGCCCCCACCTGAAATCGAAATGGTCGTCGATAATGACGGCAGCCTGGTCTACCGCTGTCAACACGCAATACCGCATCGTTGGCGGTTGAACGGAACGCCAAAGTGAAACAGTTCATCGGAACGGCGACAACCGGCCTGCCGGCGACGGCGGGCGTGCTACTCGGTATTCGATCCTTCACCGGCAGCGGTTGGTGGCTGATCGCGGATGTTGCCCTCGTCATCGGCGGCTTCGGGCTACTGTGGATCGGCAACCTTCTCCTCCCGACCGCGCCGAAAGCTGGCCGATGGTTCATTGAATTCTGGATTGCCACCGCATTAGGAATCATGGCGCTCGCGACATACGCTATCTTGTTCGTCAGTCTCCAACCACTGCCGGCCTGGCTCGGCTCAGTTGCGGGCGATGAGCGGATAAAAGCTGTCACTTCCGCGTTTGGTGGCGCCATTACCGCCTATATCGCGCTAGTGTGGACGAAAGATATCGCAGAAGGAAAAGGATACTTCTGGCCGAGCACCCAGTTCAAGGATGGTCTTGAAGGTGCCTGGAAGAAGATGACCGCGCCTCCAGGGAGAGGCACGAAAGCGCGGGCCGCGATGTTTGACGAATATATTGAGACTGTCGGCAAGATCGGCTGGGATTTCTCGGGCCGCAGGACCCGGGCCAGGATCATCCAAGAGCATCTTGATGGGCGAAAGGCGTAGATACCGCAAACGTCATGCTTCACTTCACTGCGTTCAGGATGCTCCAGGGAAGCGTGAACCGCTTGATCAATCCTAGCTCAAGACCGGCACTCCCATGGATTGGCAGGCCGTTCCACTCCAGGTCTGACAGGATAGCAATCTCACGAATCGACGACTTCTCGCGCAGTGCCATCCGACGGATGATGTTTAGAGGTCCCACGTGATCACTCCGTTGCCCCGCCGCGTGCCCCGATGTGGGACGTTCGCAAGGCTCAATTCTGAATGGAAATTATGGCCCGAACCGGCTCGGTTCTGTGGAAATCAACAGGGAACCTTTTCGGATCGCGGCCGAATATGCGCAGGACTAAGACAGTTCCCAGCCCAGCGCCTACCTTGTGCGCAGTGCACAATTTTTGACAACAACTGCTGATGATTTAAGCTCTACCGAGATCAGTTCAGGCGGAATTCCGGCAAAAAGACCGGATATTCGACATCAGAAACTGGCACGGCCCTTTCTTATAAAATTGTGAGCCGAAAGGCCGCATCTTGCAGCCCAATGACGTGCGCCTCAAGCAAAGCCGCTGAGCAGGTATCCCGCGTACTTTCGTATGCCTGCCCTGACGTGCGGCGTTTGGCGTTTCTGACCCTCATCGATTGATTGAGCACAAACTTGTCGGGCCGCGGAGAAGTCAGTCTGTTTCTGAGAAAAACTGTTCCCTAAACGCCGGCGCACCAGCGAAAGCACTGTGGATTTCCACGACTGCCTTCACCGTCTGTTTCGCCGTGTGGGCGATCTTTGCGATCATCGGTGTTCGCATCAAGCAGGATCTCGGACTTAGTGAGGCTCAGTTCGGCCTGTTGGTCGGCACGCCCATATTGACCGGATCCGTCGCCCATCTTGTGCTTGGAATTTGGACTGGGCGCTATGGTGGGCGTTTGGTTTACACGCTCACCATGCTGGCATCGGCGATGGCCACCTTCCTGCTTTCTTATGCGACAACCTATGCCGAAATGCTCATCGCAGGGCTCGGCGTCGGTCTTGCCGGCGCGGTCAAGAAATCGAGCATCAACTGCCTAAACCGCTGGTATCCCTTTGAGCCTGCGAAAATGCGGCACGTCCATTGCTCGGCGCTCGATGGACAAGATCAGCCGCTCAACAGTCGCAGGCAGCGGTACGCCGGTTGCCGTGATGACGCCCCAGTAGAACGGAATGTGGAAGGCGAGCGGCAGGATGACGACATCCTTGATCGGAAGGCCCGTGAGGGTAACGGATTCGACGATCGCCACCCCAAGTCCCGATCGAGCCAGCGCGAGCGAGACATAAGTCGCATTGCTGTCGATAATTCCACCCGTTTCAATCGACTGCTCCGCAAGTGCCTTGTCGATCCTCATCCTCAGCCGATAGGGGTTGGCGGAAGCGATCAGCCGGCGGCCCTTCAGGTTTTCCGCGGAAAGCAGATCGAGACCGGCCAGGGGATCGTTTGCGGCGACAACGGCGACACAGGGGACTTCGCCCACCCAATGCACATCCACCCCCGGATTATCCAGCGGAAGGCTTGCAATGCCGATATCAGCGGTTCGTGCTACGACCGCCTGCACGACATTTTCAGCCGACGTGCTTTGAAGGTGGACATGATCCGGAAACTGATCCGCGGGTAAGTCACTGAGGGCGAGCGGAACAATGCTCGCGGCGATGGCCGGGATCGACGCCACTTCGATCGGCGTCGCCCGCGCTGTCGCGATCGACCGGGCACGTTCGCTGATCGTGCGCAATCCGCTCAAGAACAGCTCCGCCTGAGCGAAGAAGGCCACGCCATGCTCCGTCGGCGCTATCCGCGGACCGTTCCGATGCAGGATTGGAAATCCGAGTTCCTGCTCCAGATCCTGTATGAGCCGGGTAATCACCGGCTGCGACTTGCCCAGCGCCTTGGCAGCTCCGGTCATGCTGCCGATCGAGATCACGGCAACGAACGCTTCGAGCTGTTTCGTATCCAGATAGTCAGGGGGCATCCAAAATCCTGAATTCGGCAAGACCGCAAAGCCTAGCAATAGTTGCAAGCCGACGGGATGTCTTCTTAGACCCGCTCGGATTGCCCGATAATACCCATAGGTCGATTTGCTCAGCGGAAGCTAGAGGTGGATTGAACAAGGTCGGCAATCTCCATCATCGAAGCGAAAGTCCATAAGGGGCAGGCTCGGCCCAAGGAAACCGGGTTAGGCGAGCGGCCTTGCCCAAAGCGCCGTTCGGCCGTCGAAGGGATCGATCGGGAGGCGGAATATACCCTTCTCCATGTGCAAGACCTGTGGCTTGGTGCGGGAATAACGCGGCCACCTGCCTGCAGGCGTCTCGGGCCTCACGTCGCGAATAAACGAAACCCAGACCTTGTGAACCGCTGCCGCGAAGGTCCTGTCCTTGACGGCCTGACGTGCCGGCAGATGGCTGACATCCATTCCCTGGCGATACCAGACCTCGCCGACCTCCGCACCGTGTGGGGCGCCAAGCTCGTCCGGCTCGACGGGACCGTAGAGATATTTATAGACCGGCTGATGCGCCGCATGGAGGCGCGCGAACCGGGTGGCAGGGTTCTGGAATACCAGGTCACCGCCGACGGCCCTCCAGATGCCGCGTGCCGTGTGCTGCGGAAGAGCTTCACGATATCGCCCGACGATCTCGACGCCGGACAGGCCCAAGGGCAGCACGCGCTGATGCAGCAGCCGGGCTGCGAGGTCGAAGTCCATTTCCGGCTGCGCTGTCGCGTGCGTGACGTATTCGCCGGTCGTGCAGCCGATCATCATCGGGACGGCGGCCGTTTTTCCGCGCGCGGCTGCGTCTTCCGGGTGCAACGGAAGCGAGAAGCCGTCGACAACCGGAACGAAAGGCACGCCCAGCATCGAGGCCGAGCCGTCCCGCTCGAAATCGTGCTTTTCGTAAGATTCATTACAGAGGTCGCGCTGTGCAATGAGCAGTTTCTCGAAGGGCACGTTTGCGAGTTCCGTTTCGGTCACCTCTAGATAGTCCAGCATGCGCCTGTTGAGCTTCTGGGCATCGTCCATCGTCGAGACGCCAGTGCTTGCGCCGCTCTGCAGCATTGCTTTGCAAAACAGCCCGTCGGCAGCCGGCATCGCCATGACAGCCGCAATCGAGAAGCCCCCCGCCGAACGACCTGCAAACGTTACCTGCTTGGGATCCCCTCCGAAGGAGGAGATGTTGTCGCGGACCCATTCCAGTGCCGCGATCTGATCGAGAAGACCGCGATTGTCCGGCGAGCCGTCGTTGAGATGCAGAAAGCCGAGTGCCCCGAGCCGATAGTTGACTGTCACCTCGACGAGGCCGCTCGCGGCGAATGCACCACTTTGCAGCACCGCCTCGTTGGCGGAACCGACCGCGTAACCGCCTCCGTGAATCCAGACCAGGACCGGTGCCGATCCGGTGACGGACGGCGTGCGGATATTGATCGTCAGGAAGTCGGTGCCGAATTCCAGCGTCGATGCAGCGGCTTTCCCCACGGGACCATAGGTCGGGATCTGCGGACACACTTCGCTGAGCGCCTTGGCGGACCGGATCCCGGACCAGCGCGGCGCCGGCTGCGGCGCGGCGAAACGCCGCTCGGGAGTAATCGGTGCCGCATAGGGAACCCCGAGAAAAACGGCGTAGCCGTTTTCTTTGAACCCCTCGACGGTGCCGGCAGTTGTCTCGACGAGCATGTCAGAGCGCCTTGCGTAGGCCGATCAGCTTTTCGACCGCCATCACCACCCCGACCGAGATCAGGATCAGGACGACGGAGAGGGCGGCGATCTGCGGATCGGTGGAATATTCGAGATAGTGGTAGATTTCCGTCGGCAGCGTCGAAGCCTTGACCGACACGATAAAGAGCGAGATCGTCGCTTCGTCGAAGGAGATGAGGAAGGCAATCACGCCGCCCGCGATCAGCCCGGGCCGCACCAGCGGCAGGGTGATGCGCCAGAACACCATACGCGGCGATGCGCCATGGACGAGGGCTGCTTCCTCGACGCGGGTATCCACCGCCATCAGGCTCATGGTGATCGTTCTGACGGTGTAGGGGATCGTGATGCCGAGATGGGCAAGCACGATGCCCGGATAGCTATCCAGCAGGCCGAGCGGCGCGATCACCAGCATGATGCCGACGGCAAGAACGATATGCGGCACCAGGAACGGCGCGAGGATAAGGAAGTTCACCGCCGCCTTGCCACGGAATTGGTAACGCACCAGCGACAACGACAGCAGCATTCCGGCAGAAACCGCGACGAGGCCGACAACCGCGCCGATGACAAGGCTCCGCCAGAAGGCCGAGATGAACTTGACGTTCTGGAAGACCTTTACATAGGAGCCGAAGGAGAAGCTCTCCGGCGGGAAGGCGAGATACTGGCGTGTATCGAAGGAGATGATGAAGACAACGATGATCGGCGCCAGCAGGAACAGGTAAAGCAGCGCGATCAGCGTATTCCAGGCGATCCGGCCGAGGAGTGGATTGCTCTGCATGGCCCCTCACGTCTCCAATGCGCGCAAAGCGCGCTGGTAAAGCAGGATAATGCTGCTGAACAGGATCAGCAGCATGACCGACAGGGCTGCCGCCAAAGGCCAGTTGAGCGTGACCGTCGCCTCGTTGAAGACTTCGGTGCCGAGCACGAAAACGCGTCCGCCGCCCATCAGCCGCGGCGTGACGAATGAGGAAATCGCCAGTACGAAGACCAGAAGCGCTGCAGTGAGCACGCCGGGGGCGCTGAGCGGCAGGATGATGCGCGTGAAGACCCTCAAGCGGTTCGCCCCGAGCATGGCGGCGGCCTCCTCGAGTTGCGTGTTCAGCCGCCCGAAACCGCTGAGCATCGCAAGGATGGCATAGGGCATCAGGATTTCGATCAGCGCAACCGTGGCACCAAAGCTGTTATTGGTGAGCCGGATGACCCCGCCCGTCAGCGAAAGAGACTGGAGCGTGCTGTTGATCACGCCGCGGTCTCCGAGGATGACCATCCAGCCATAGGTTCTGACGACCGACGACGTCAGCAGCGGTGCGACGGCAAGTGCCGTCAGGACACCGCGAAAGCGGCTTTCCGTGCGCGCCAGGAACAGCGCGATCGGATAGGACAGGATCACCGCAAAGATCGCCACGTTGAAGCCGAGCACCAGCGTGTTCCAGGCTATCCGCCAGTAAAACGGATCGAACAGCACCGCCGAATAGGATTGCACCGTCCAGTTTCCGCCGCTGAACGCGCCCATCGTCGAGGATGCGAAGGAGGCCCGCAAAAGCCATATCAGCGGCAGCAGGAAGGTGATCGCAAGAGCGATGAGCCCCGGCAACAGCAACATCAGCAATATCCCGCGCGACGCGTTTGCCGGTGATGTCCCGGCGGCCGGAAGTGTGGCGGCACTCATGGCGCCACCTGCCCGACCAGGGTCACGTCTTGTGGGGCGACGGCGAGCGTCACCTCGTCGCCTTTTTCGGGCAACACGCCGGCGTGAGTGGGAAGATCCGCCTGCAGCAGCCTGCCCCCGCATCGAATGTTCAGCGTCAGGATCTGGCCGCGATAGACGATGTGCTCCACGGTTCCGGTAAAGCTGTTCGGGTGGCCGGCACTGTCGGCGAGGACCAGCCTGTGCGGCCGGATCATCAGTTTGACCGTCGATCCCACCGGCGCTTCACCGACGAAACGCAGCGTCTTCAGCCCTTCGACCACGGCAAGGCCGGGTTCGGCTACCCGGCCTTCGAAGAAGGTCCCTGCACCGATGAAGGACGCGACGAACTCGGTCTGAGGCCGGTCGAAAATCTCGCGCGGCGTGCCGACCTGTTCCAGACGCCCGGCGGACATCACCGCCAGGCGGTCTGCCATGGACAAGGCCTCGTCCTGGTCATGGGTGACGAAGATCGCCGTGACGCCGGTGCGCGCCTGGATATCGCGGATCTCATCGCGCATCTCGTCGCGAAGCTTGGCATCGAGATTGGAAAGCGGTTCGTCGAGCAGCAAAAGTTCCGGCTCGATCACCAGCGAGCGGGCAATCGCCGCGCGCTGCTGCTGACCGCCGGATAGCTGGCTGACCTTGCGGTCGCCAAGCCCGGTGAGCTTGACGAGATCGAGCGCCTTGCGGACACGCTCCTCCCGTTCGGCGCGGCCGACCTTGCGCATTTCGAGGCCGAACGAGACATTCTGGGCGACTGTCATATGGGGAAACAGGGCATAGGCCTGGAAGACCATGCCCATGTTGCGCTTGTAGACGGCAAGCGACGACACATCCCTGCCCTCGAGCCTGATCGCTCCTGAGGTCGGGGCGATCAGGCCTGCTATCATGCGCAGGATCGTTGTCTTGCCACACCCCGAGGGGCCAAGCAGGGCCAGCATCTCGCCGCGCGGCAGCGAGAAGCTGACGTGATCCACGGAAGGCTTCTGGGCGCCTGGATAGGTCTTCACGAGATTGTCGATGACGACGTGATGATCAGCCATGGCGGCCAGATTCCTCAAGTTGGATCAATTGAGCGCGATGACTTCGCGGTTGATGCGCTGGATCCAGGCCGAGTATTTCTCGGCGACGAAATTCCAGTCGAGCGACATCTGGGCGGCCTGCGCTTCCTTCGAGCCGTAGATGCGGGCAGCAACGGCGTCCGGCAGGTTCACCTTGGTATTGACCGGACCATAGAAGCTCTTCTCGGCGAACGCCGCCTGCGCTTCGGTGCCGAGCGCATAGTTGATGAAGAGCTGGGCCGCCGCGGCGTTCTTGGAGCTCTCGACGAGGCCGATTGTGTTGGTCTGGCCGATCGAACCTTCCTTCGGGGCCGCGACGCCGATCTTGCCGCCCTGTGTGTCGTGCAGGTACTGCGCACGGCCGTTCCAGCAAATCGAGAGATCGACTTCGCCGCTCTGGATCACCGCATAGCAGTCCGGAGCCGGCTCCCAGGTCGAGACGTTCGGTGCGATCTTCTTCAGGAGACCGAGGGCGGGGTCGATGCTCTGCTTGTAGTCGGCACCCGCCAGCTTGTCGAGAATCGGCAGCAGGATGACACCGCGGGTATCGCCAAGCTTTGCGGCGATCTTACCCTTGTATTTGGGGTCCGCCAGATCGTTCCAGCTGGTCGGCGGCTGCTTGACGGTATCGGTATTGTAGAGGATCGCCAGGTTGTCCTGCGAAAACGCGACGGCCTTGTCACCGTCGAGACGAGCCCAGGCGGGCATCTCGTCGAGCACCTTGACCTTGGCGGGGTCGAGCTTGGCGAAAATGCCGTCCTTGCTGGCCTTGATGGCGACGGCAACGTCGATTAGCGCGATGTCGATCTTCGGATCGGCGCGCTGCAGGGTCAACAGCGCCAGCGTCTCCGCAGAGTTCTTGCTCTGCTGATAGGTTACGTCGATGCCCGGATGTTTGGCCTTGAACGGTTCGATGATGAACTTCTGGTAGTTGTCGGCGAACACGCCGGAAAAGCCGACGATGTTGACCGTACCTTTGGTGGGGGCGTCCTGCGCCTGAGCCACGCCCAGCAGCGCCAGCAGCCCGGTGACAGCCACGCCGGCGCGGAGCAAGATCCGCGAAACCGCATTCCCTGATATCCTATTCACCATGCATGTCGTCATGTCCGTCTCTCCAGTTTTAGACAAGGCTTGCCGTTATCGGCTTGCAATTCATTGAGCACGCCAACGCGAACCACTATTCGGCGCGTTGCAGTTTTCTTCCGGCTTCATCTAGGCGGCTGGCGTCCAGGCCTTGCCGAGAACACGCAGCCAGTTCTTTCCGAGCAGCTTCAGCACCAGGTCCTCGCTCCAGCCGCGGGCCAACATGCGGGTCGTCAGGTTCGGCAACTCGGTCATGCGCTCTATGCCCTTCGGCTTGGAAATCTTGACCGAGCCGAACTCGGTGAGCGTGCGGGCCGTGCCCTTGTCCTTGTTGGCCCAGAGCAGCCAGGGGCCGGGACGTGGGCGATCGAGCGAAAAGTCGGTGCCGACGCCGACATGGTCTTCGCCGACCAGGTCGATGACATAGGCCATGGCATCGAGGTAGTCCTCGACGGTGGCATCATTGCCGGCGGCAAGGCCGGGTGCGAACAGGCTGACACCGATAATGCCACCCTTTTGCGCACAGGCCACGAAGAGCTCGTCCGGCTTGTTGCGCTTCACGTCCTTCAGTGCCCTCGGCAGGATGTGGGAAATGCAGACCGGGCTCTTCGACTGCGCAATAACGTCCGCGGTCGTCTTGTCGCCCACGTGACTGAGGTCGCAGAGCACGCCGACACGGTTCATCTCCGCCAGAACTTCCTTGCCGAAACCGGTGAGGCCGCTGTCGACCTCCTCCAGATAACCGGCACCGGAATAGTTCTGGGTATTGTAGGTGAGCTGCATGATCCCGACGCCGAGATCCTTGAAGATCTCCACGTAGTCGAGTTTGTCCTCGAGCGGCGACGTGTTCTGCCAGCCGATGATGATGCCGGTCTTGTTCTCCGCCTTGGCGGCATGGATATCGGCGACGGTGCGAACCGGACGGAGAATGTCGTCGTTCTCGCGCAAGAAGCGCTTCCATTCGGAAACGTAACCGATGCCTTCGCGGAAATTCTCCCACAGCAGCGATGAGACGTTGACGGCCGTCAGACCCCCTGCCCGCATTTCCTCGAAGATCGACCGACTCCACTGGCAGGTCTGCAGGCCGTCGACGATGATGGCATCTTCGTGCAATTTCTTCGCGCTCAGGTTTTCGGTGTCGGGCATCACGCAGGCTCCTTCAGTGCTTCAGTCCTTTTTCGGCCGGCTTTCAGGGCCCGGTCGACGAAATCGAGACGGTCCTGGCCCCAGAACAATTCCGTGCCGACGACATAGGTCGGCGTCCCGAAAATGCCGAGCCGCTCGGCTTCGGCAAGGTTTTCCTGCCACTCATCGACGATCGCTTCCGGCTGCGGATCGACCACCAATGCGGCAGCTTCTTCGCCGGCCGTCGCATGGGCGATAGCGCGCAAGGTGTCGGTGTCGGCGATGTCGCGCTCTTCGGCCCATAGGGCGCGCTGGACAGCGAAGGAAAACGAGATGGCGTCGAGGCCGGCTTTCTGGAGCGCGATCACCGCCTGCGCCGCCGGTTCGATCGTGCGGCAGGGATAGAATTTCGGTTTCAGGTTCAGCGGGATGCCGAGATATTCCCGCCAGCGGCGCAATTCGACTTCATGATAGAGCTGACGCGCGTCCGGCCGCTTGCGTAACGGTAGACCGCCATTGGCCTCGATAATGCGGATCGGGCGCAGACGCACATGGGCGCTGTTGTCGATGGCGACGGTGATCGCCTTCCGTGCCCCGAAATATGCCCAGGGGGACGAGATGCCGTAGAAAATCTGCAACTCCGGAACTTGTTCATCCATTGGCACGGTTCATTTCCTCATGGAGGTCTGCATCTGTCCACTCGTCGCCAAGCAGCTCCGGCGTATCGAACCCGAGAAAGCGATCGAGATGGTAGGCGCGGTCTTCGACAAACAGCGAGCGGGCAAGTCCCGTCGCAAGGCGCGTTGCCCCCTCGCTGATGGACGGAATGCCGCTCGTGATCTTGCCGTGTGACGGGACTGCCGGATAGGCGAAACATGAGATCCGGGAGACCGCATCCGCCGTCGCCGTATCGAGATCGGGTTTGGGCCGGAACTCGAAAGCCGGGCCGAGATAGGGTGTGGCGCCGATGCCGGCATGTTCCCAACCGGCAGGAGGGGTGTAAACGTCCTGCCAGAGCAGGATCCTATCCCGTAGCGCCGCAAATTCCGGACGCTTGTCGAAATCGACCGAAAAGCCGGTGGCAAAAATCACCAGGTCGGCGGCATAACGGCCCTTCGGCGTCACGACCTCGACACCATCGCCTGTCTCGACGAGATCGTCCACTGGGCTTGCGACGTGAAAGAAGGCGTTCGGGTGCCGCGACACGCGCAGCACGCTGTGGCGAGGCGGCGGAATCTGCGCCCGCTCGCCGGCCACCATATAAGTCCATTTGTCCGCATCGGGCAGGCCGAGATAGCCATGCGTCATTCCCTGGCTGCCGACACCGGTAAACTTGTCGATGCGCGGGATATCCGGCCGGCGGACGAAGATATCGACGCGCGCCGCGCCGGCTTCGAGAGCGGCTGCTGCATTGTCCATGGCCGAGGCGCCGGCCCCCACGATCGCAACCCGCTTGCTCCTCAGCGAGGTCATGTCGATGAGGTCGGCGCCGTGCTTCACGAAGCGCGGCGAGACCCGGGTAGCGACTTCCGGCTGGGTGGGTGCGCCCAATCCATCGAGACCGGTCGCCAGCACGACGCGGCGGGCAAGCACTTCCGTCGTCTGCCCGCCGGCTTCCAGCTGCAGCGCCAGAAAACCGTCCCCACGAAATTCCAGGCCCGAAAACACGGTCTCGTTGGCCACGTCAAGATCGAGCACCCGGCGGTACCAGACAAGGTATTCCATCCACATCGGACGCGGGATGAGCCTCATGTCGAGATAGGCCTGAGCGCCATATTGCGCCTCGAACCAGGCCCGAAACGTCAGCGACGGAATACCGAGTGCGGGACCGACGGCATCCTTGCGCGTCCGCAGGGTCTCCATGCGCGCATAGGTCATCCAGGGTCCTTCGAACCCTTGCTGGCTACGGTCATAGGCCCGCACATTCGATATTCCGACCTTTTTCAGTGCCGCCAGAGCGACCAATCCGCACAAACCCGCTCCAATCACGGCAACATCGAGAACTGGCGAGCCGTTGACGCCCCGGGACGGCATCCAAGCCTTCGGCGGCTGATTCAACCACAGCAAGTCCAGGGCGAGACGCGCTTCAAGCACCTCAAGATCAGCGGGTCGATTTCGATCCTGCATACAGGTGCCCCCAAACCGATTATGCGAAAACAACATAGAACAGCATCTAGGATGCATTTTTTGAAAAATTACTCCAATCGTGGGAGATTGCAAGAGCGTCATGATTGTGTGTCGGGGGCGCAATAGATTTCCTTTTCAAGAAGTCCCTCGGATTGAGCATTGCTTGATTGGGGCCTTGGAAAGGGTTCGCCTGCAGAAACGTCGGCTGCTGTAGGCAGAGGGTTTCGTGCGGCGCATGCCACTGCACCGGCATCATCAGATAGGGCCGGATTGAAGTGGGTTTGGCAAGTGAGCGCCTCTCAAAGCGGATACTCGGCAAATGACCACTGTCCGCGGCCAACTGCTCGAAATGTTGAAAGTCGTCGCAGCAGCGCTTGAACAAGATTTGCGCGATCGCCTTGTGTTCGTCGGGGGCTGCATAACGGCGCTCTTCATCACAGACCCGGTGACCCTCGAAGATGTCAGGGCTACCGACGATATTGACCTTATTGTCGATCTTGCGGGGCTTGCCGAATGGGACCAACTATTGGAACAGCTGCGAGAAAGGGGATTCAAAGAGTCCTCGGATGACGACGTCATCTGCCGAATGCGGCTCGGCCCGCTCAAAGTCGATTTCATGCCGGATGATGAAGCGATCCTTGGCTTTAGCAATCGCTGGTACGCAAAAGGTATCGAAACCGCTGAGGTTCACCAACTCACTGAAAGTCTCACCAGAGGCGGTGATGATCTTTATTCCGGCAGAGATGCCGACGACATACTTCTCGTCGTTGATGGGAGAGAGGAACTTGGTCAGGAATTGGCGAATGCTGATCTCGACGTAAAGACATACATCGCTGAGCAATTCCAGGCGCTACTCAAGCATCGCGACTTTGACGATTTCCTCGAGGGAAATTTGCGTGGGCAGCCCGGCCGCGTAGCTATCGTGCGCGAGCGCTATGTTGCCATAAGCCACTGCGCAGACGGTGGCGCCCATGCGCATTGAAGCAAACTGGTATTGCCGGAAAGGCACCAAGACCACAGACAATCGTGACCATGCAGGGCTTGGCACAAATACCAGCGGCGTGATGGGCATCGTCGTCGATGACTCTACCGCAGGCGAGAACACGAGAACAGCGGAGAATATGCCGAAGCGATCGTGCGGGAAGTGATCGACTGGTTCAACGGTCTACAAGGAGCACTTGATGTCGATGCCTTTTCGAAACAGCTGCGCGGAATCCATCTTGGGGTCGGCACATAGGACAGACCCAGAGATACGCTAAGCGCTAAAACATTTAGCAGGCCCGCTCAGGCGGCGGAAAAGACCTGCTTGTCGCCGGTGTCGTAGCTTTCCCGCAAACGATGTTGTTTTGGGAAACTCGGTTAGATCGTCAGTGACAGGATCGGCCGGATTCACACCAAATGTGCGGCCACATCAATTCCTGCCAGCCCGTAGCCTTCCAGCATCGCGCGCAGGCGGTGTGCCGAACATCCGCGTGTACTCCCGACTGAACTGCGACGCGCTTTCATATCCGACTGCAAATGCTGCGCTTGTCGCGTCGGTGTCGGCGAGCAGTAGCCGCCTCGCTTCCTGCAGGCGGAGAGTCTTCTGATATTGCAGTGGGCTCATGGCAGTGGCAGCTCGGAAATGGCGATGAAATGTTGCCACACTCATCCCGGCAATTTCCGCCAGTTCTTCAATTCTGACAACGCGATCCAAGTTCGTGCGCAAATGGGCGATAGTGTCCCGAACCTGTGAAATCCGGCTACCGGCTCGGGCTGCCTGGCGTAGCAGCGCTCCTTGCGGGCCTTGCAAAAGGCGAAACAGAATCTCGCGCTCGATCAATGGTGCGAGCGTATCGATTTCGTCTGGCGCATCGAACAACCGCAGCATCCGTGACCAGGCATCGAGCAATTCAGGCGTCATAGCGCCCACCGCAAAAGCTATGGTATCTCCCTCGGCTTTGCGAGGTATGTCAACAACCAGATCCGAAAGGATATCCTGGTCGATCGCAAGCCGTACTGCGACGTAGGGCGCCTCGGGCAAATCCTCGATCGTGACGCGCGATGCCGGCACGTCGATCGAAGCGATGAAAAAATAATTGCTATCGTAGCGCAGCGTGCGGTCTCCGATGACCACTCGCTTGGTGCCTCGCAAGACGGTGCCAAGCATCGGCTGATATAGAACCCCAACCGGCCAGCCCTCCTTCTGCGCGGCATGGAGGCTAACTCGCGGGATCGACGCGCCTTCCGATTGGGTGGCGTGGCGGTATGCCAGATCGGCGAGAGTTTCGTGCATTAAATCTATATAGATTTCACCGAGCGTCCAGGCAAGATGCAGCCGGATTAGAACGGTCAGTGATCGGATCAGGCAAAAACTTGCGACAATCGGGCGCGAAGAAGCCAGGGGCAGGTGCCATAAACGGGACATACGCCTGCCCGTTACGTTTCACTCAGGAGAGCCCCATGCGCTATAACATCCTCGGCCGCACCGGCCTGTTCGTTTCCGAACTCTGCCTCGGCACCATGACCTTCGGCGGCGGGAGCGGTATCTACAGCAGCATGGGCGGTCTACAGCAGAAAGAAGCTGACGGTCTGGTCAAGACCGCGATCGATGCCGGCATCAACTTCATCGATACGTCCGACGTCTATTCAAAAGGTCTTTCCGAACAGATCACGGGCCAAGCGTTCCGCAACCTCGGGATCGCACGGGAAGATGTGATCGTCGCCACCAAATTCTTCGGGCCTACGGGCGACGGCCCGAACGCGCGTGGCACGTCCCGGTCGCATATGCTCTACGCCCTGGAGGGCAGCCTCAAGCGCCTTCAGGTCGACCATATCGATCTTTACCAGATCCACGGCTTCGACCAGATCACACCGATGGAGGAGACGCTGCGTGCGCTCGAAACGGTCGTCCAACAGGGCAAGGTCCGTTATATCGGCGTCTCCAATTGGGCCGCCTGGCAGATCGCAAAGGCGGTCGGTATTTCCAACCAGTTCAACTTGGCCCGCTTCGCTTCGCTTCGCTTCAGGCACATTATACGATCGCCGGACGCGATCTGGAGCGTGAACTGGTGCCGATGATGCAATCCGAAGGCATCGGGCTGATGGTGTGGAGTCCGCTAGCGGGCGGTTTTCTGTCAGGCAAATATAGCCGCGACGGCGCCAACGAAGGCGACAACCGCCGCGCCACCTTCGATTTCCCGCCGGTCAATGAGGAACGCGGCTACAACGTCATCGACGCGATGAAGCCGATCGCGGAAGCCAAGGGCGTCTCGATCGCCCAGATCGCACTCGCCTGGCTGCTCCACCAGAAGGCTGTCACTAGCGTAATCATCGGTGCCAAGAAGCCAGAGCAACTCGATGATAACATCGCCGCGACCAAGGTGGAGCTGACCGACGCCGAACTGAAAACACTCGATGAGATCAGCAAGCTGCCCGCGGAATATCCCGGCTGGGTATTCGAGTTCCAGAGCAAGGTCCGTTGTGACCAGCTCAAGCAGGAACCGCGCGGGGCCTGAGAGCGCCAGCTTCCAGTTAAAGGCGGAGACAGTCGGCCCAAGGGAAACTGGCGATAGGGCTTTGGCTCAGCCAGCCATTCTTGCCCGAAAATTCAAAAAGTCTGCCCGTAACAGGAGAGCAAGTCGCATGTTACGGGCAGATATTCGAAGCTTGCACCGGCGATGCCTTATTTTGCGCGCGACCAGTCCGCGATATCCCAGAGCTCGCTATCCCATGGGTTCATTGTATTGCCTTGCAGCGACATGACCGCACCCGACACGTTGCCGCGGTGGACGAGAGGAATGACGGTGTAGGATTGAACCAGCATGTCATTCATCTTGCGCGCAAGCTCGCCGCGCCCTTCGATCGTACCGGTCTGACGGAAGGTCTTAGCCAACCCGTCATAATCAGGCGAGCAGTAGCGCGGCATGTTGCTGCCCTGCCACTGCGTCTTGGGCGAAGGAACAGCCGCGCATGTCCATTTGCTCAAATAGGATTCCTGATCGATCCCTTTGGAATTGTCGGTGTACATCTCGACATCAGCGTAGAATTTCTGACGCGTGTCAGGATTGCCTGCGTCACCACCGAAGAAGACCGAACCGCTGACGTTACGCAGATCGACATCCACACCGATCGCTTTCCAGCTCTGCTTCAACATCGCCTGGGTATCCTGACGGACACCGCTAGTCGATGTCAGGAAGGAAAGCTTCAGCTTCAGTCCGTCCTTCTCGCGGATACCGCTAGCGCCAGGCTTCCAGCCCGCCTCATCCAGCAGCGCTTTGGCCTGTTCGACATTGGGCGTCAAGCAGCTGTCATTTGCTTTCGAGACAAATTGCGATGGCGCCGGGACCACGTTGCAGCTCGGCTCACCTTGATCGGCGTAGAGAACTTCTGAGATCTCACCGCGGTCGATTGCCAGCGACAACGCCTTGCGGACGCGAATGTCACTTAGGAATTTGTTGGGGCCGCCCTCGACCGTCGAACGTTTGTCACCAAGCTCGGCGCTCGGGTCTGTCAGGTTCAAGAAGAGATATTCCACCATCGAGCCGAATGCCGTCACCGGACGCGCTTTTCCGGCTGAGACGAGGTTCTCGAAGACGTCCGGCGCTAACTGTAGATTCCATCCATAGTCCGCTTCCCCCGTATTGAAGACGGCGCGGGCGGCCGACATCGCGTCACCGCCACCCTTGATGGAAATGCTCGAAAAATGTGGCTTGTCGGTATCTCGGAACTGTGGGTTCATCGAAAAGACCGCGACATCGTTTGGCTTGAACTCCTTGACCACATAGGGGCCGGTGCCAACGGGGGCGAAGTTCTGCGCCGTGCAAGACGCAATCTTCTCGCCTATGCAATCCTTGAACTGCTTTTCCTGCAGGATCGGTGTTGTTGAGCTGACGAAGGGGATGTAGGGATAGGGCGTCGATTGTGCGAAGTTGATCTCGAGCGTCAGATCGTCCTTGGCGACGACAGACTTGACGCCGTCAAAAGTATTCGATGCCGCGCAGCCCGCGCCTGGCGCCGTGCAATATTTCCATGTGAAGACCGCATCTTTCGCGGTCATGTTGCTGCCGTCGGACCATTTGACACCTGAGCGCAGTTTCCAGGTGATCGTCGTCATGTCCGGCGAGATGCCGCCATTGTCCTTGGTGGGAATTTCGGCGGAAAGGAGAGTGATCAGATTGCCCTTGGGATCAAAACGCGCGAGCGGCTCTACAACGAGCGCAGCGGCATCGACGTCCTTACCTATGCCTGACAAATAGGGGTTCAGTGTCGACGCCCCTTGCCAATACAGGATCTTCAAGTTTCCGTCCGTGCCAGGTGCGGCTTGCGCGCCGAACGGTAGCACGGCGGCTGCGACCGCGGCGAGGAATATGGCCTTATTCATCTTACGAGTCTCCTGTTGCTTTGCACTGCTGGTTACGGGACAGAACGCCACAGACGGGCGATTGACCTTTGTACCGTATTGTGCAAAATCACCACACAGAGTCAATATGTAATAAAGAATACAAATGATGTCGACTTCCCCACTTTTCGAGAGAATTCGCAAGGGAGCCCGTTCGACCGCTGAACGGAAGGTCGCCTCGGTGCTTCTTGAGGGGTATCCGACACGCGCGCTCTCGACGGTGGAAACACTGGCGAAGCAGGCTTCGGTCAGTGCGCCAACCGTACTGCGTTTTGTTGCCAAGATCGGTTATCCGCGCTTTGCTGATTTTCAGGCTGCCGCTATTGCAGATGTTGAGCGTCAGCTCGGCTCGCCGCTCAATAATATCCGTTCCGCGGTCCAGGCAGAAAAACCGGATCATATCTATCAGCAGACCTTGCTCTTGCAGGCGGAGGCGCTGCAAACCGCCGCGGCCCACGCGATGCCGGTAGAATTTGATGTTATCGTGGATTTGCTGATCAATCCGAAGATAACGATCAAGCTTCTGGGTGGTCGCTACAGCCAAAATCTTGCGCAAAGACTGGCCTTGCAACTCGGACAGTTACGCCCCTCAGTCTTCTTTACGCCGCTGACGTTGGGTTTTACTTACGACGCCTTGGTGGATGCCGGGCCGCAAGACTGTTTCGTAATCTTCGACTACCGCCGCTACCAGGCCGAGCTGCTTAATTTTGCGCGGGGTGCAAAACGCAGCGGTGCAAGAATCTGCCTATTCACCGATACCTGGCGCTCGCCAGTGGCCGAATATTCCGATGCAGTCCTGACGTCGCCCGATAGCTCGACGTCTCCCTTCGGATCGCGCGTGGTCCCCACGGCACAGATCGAGGCAATCGTTGCCGCGGTAAGCCTGCGCACACACGATCGAAGCCGCGATCGGCTGGCCCGCATCGAAGATTTGCGAAAGCTCGATGATGATGCCTCATCATCGGGGAAAGACGAAGCCGAATGAACGCCAACCCACCGATCGTCCTGAACCCTCAAGGGCGTCAGCCGGGTGTGATTGCCGTCGACCATGCCGGTCGATCCATTCCCGAGGCGCTTGGTGATCTGGGATTGAGCGCCCACTGGCGGGACACTCATCACTTCTGTGATCTTGGTGCGGCTGAGCTTGCCTATGCACTGGCCGACCGCATCGACGTGCCGATTGTGCTTTGCGACGTAAGCCGGCTGGTGATCGATGTAAACCGTTGGCTCGAAGACCCGAGGTCTATCGTGGCAGAGGTTGAGGCAACATCCATTCCCGCAAATGTCGAAATGGACGATGCCGCCCGCATTGCTCGTCAGGAGGCGGTGTTTTGGCCCTATCAGTGTTGCCTCGGTGAAATCTGGATGGAGCAGAAAGCCAGGCATGAGAGACCTTTCTTCTTCTCGTTGCACAGTTGCACGCGCGTTTTCGAGGGCTTTCATCGTCCTTGGGACGGGGGGACAATCTGGCATGATGACGAAACCCTATCGCGCCACCTGGTCGGCCATCTTTCGCGCGAAGATAGCCTCTTGCTCGGCGATAACCAGCCCTATTCCGGCTTAGGTGGAGCTTACACGGTCGATCGACATACCTACGGTTCGGGGCTGCCTGCCTGCGGTTTCGAGGTAACGAACGACCTGTTGGAGACTAAAGCAGACTTTTCCCGCTGGGCCGACCTTCTGTCCGGTGCGTTGTTGGCAGCAATTGATGAAGGGCTGGCCGCATGAAACCATTCCAATCTGAACCACCCTATGGTTTGACGGCGCCGGACGCTCCGGTAACTCCGGCTTTCAGTGGCGCGCGTGAGGTGGATTTCCTGTTGATTGGTGGCGGCTATGGCGGATTGTTGACTGCGATCGACCTCGCTGAGCGTGGTGCCCATGTCGTCGTGCTGGAAGCTGCCGAGATTGGTGCCGGCGGTTCAGGGCGCAATCACGGCCAGTGCATTCCTGTCTTTCGCTACCTCGATCCGGAAGTCCTGCCCGCAAAGGGAGCGGAACTGCTGGCCAATGCAGGCGCACTGGTCTTCGAGCGGATTCGCCAGTACGATATGCAATGCGAGGCCGTGCAGAAGGGAACGCTGACAGCGGCCTATAACAAGCGGACCCTTGCGGCAACAAGGAGCGCGCACGCAAAATATAGCGGCCTCGGCAAGTCCGACTGCTACTTCGATGCCGATGAAATTGCTTCGCTGACGGGCACCCGGAAGTTTTCGGGCGGCTGGGCGCACAATGAGGGTGGTCACCTAAACCCGCTTGCCTATGTCCGGGAACTGGCCCGTGTCGCTCTTTCCCTCGGCGTCGAGATCTTCACGCGAAGCCCCATGGTTGGCATGAGCCGCCGAAACGGCGCCTGGCACGTCCGGACGCCGGATGGTGAAATCCACGCAAAGGTCGTTGGACTGACGACTGACGCTTATTCCACCAGATCGATACCCAGTTCGCTGACGAAGGGCTTTTTCCCTTTAACGAGCTACGCGGTCGCAAGCCGACCGCTGACGGCCGAGCAGCGCCGCTCTGTCATGCCCTCGGGAATGAATTTCGGCGATACTCATCACGACCCCATGTTCTTTCGCATTGATGCATCGGGGCGGATAATCACCGGCGGCCTGCGTGAGCCCGGACGTGGAACGCGCCTCGACTATACTGCAGCCTTCATGACACGCCGGCTCAGCGCTATTTGGCCGGTCCTGGCCGATCTGCAATGGGACCATATGTGGACGGGTGTGGTCAGTATGGCGCTTGATCAGACACCGTCGATCCAAAAGCTCGATGATGGCCTCTGGGCTCTATCGGGGTGGTCGGGGCGCGGAGTGCCGACTTCGGCTGCGCTGTCGCTAGCTTTCGCGCGAACGCTGGAGGATCCGGCGAAGGGGCTTGCCTATTGGCCGCAGCGGAACCCGCCACAGGTGATCGCACGTAGGCTTCTCGGCAGCATTGTGCAGCGTTGCCGAGGTCCATACAATCAGATGCGCGACAAGCTGGAAAGCTGATCGCAAAGGCGGGTAACAGGAGCTGATCCCTTTTGCCCGCCACCTCCATTTGCATGCCGCCGGTCTAGTTGCCGCGGATCCTTGGATCCATCGCATCCCGCAAACCATCGCCCACATAGTTGACCGACAAAACGGTCAGCGAGATTGCAATACCGGGCATGACAACCCGCATCGGATAGATCTGTATCTGGTCGATCGCGTCGTAGAGCAGACGCCCCCAGGTCGGGAAATCCGGCGGAAAGCCGAGGCCCAGAAACGATAGCGAACTTTCGGTGATGATTGCGCTGGCGATGCCCAGTGTCGCGGAGACAAGCACCGGCGAGAGCACATTGGGCAGGATATGGCGCAGGATCATCTTGCCGCGCCGTGTGCCGATCGACTGCGCGGCAAGGATGAATTCCCGTTCCTTAAGCGTCATCACCTCTCCCCGCACGAGGCGGGCGGCATGCATCCAGCTTGTCAGCCCGATCACAAAGACGATCAGCAGAAACGTGCCGGCTTCCGCTCCGAGCAGCCGGGATACAGGCTCCCGAAACAACATTGACGTAACGAGAAGAAGAGGCAGCAATGGCAGGGCCAGAAACAGATCCGTGATCCGCATCAATACACCGTCTACCGCACGGATATAACCAGCGCAGACGCCGACCAGCGTTCCGAGCGACAACGACAGGATCATGGCTACCAGTCCCACCGTCAGCGATACCCGCCCACCGGCCATCAATCGAGCCAGCATGTCGCGGCCAAGTTGATCCGTGCCCAACGGATGTGCGAGCGACGGCCCCTTGTTTCGAGCCCGCATCGCGATCTCGGTCGCGTCCACATGCCATAGCCAAGGCCCAGCAATAACTGCAAGCAGCATAAGGCCCAGGATGACCATTCCTGCCATTGCGCCGCGATGGCTGCTAAACTGGCGGCAGACATCGAGCAACTGGCTGGGGCGCTTCGTGAATATCACTTGGGTTGTAACGTCAGTCATAGCGAATTCTCGGGTCCAATATGCCATAGAGGATGTCGGTGATGAGATTGAAGAGAACGATCAGCACCGCGAAAATGAACGTGAGCGTCTGCACCATCGGAAGGTCGTTTGCCTGGATCGACGAGATCAGCAGTTCGCCGATGCCATTCACCTTGAAGACCTGCTCGGTGATGATCGCTCCCCCGAAAATCTGCGGTACCCCCATGCCGATGACCGTGACGACGGGGATCATCGAGTTGCGTAGCACATGGATCAGCACCACAACCTTCTCGGTAAGTCCCTTGGCGCGCGCCGTACGGACATAGTCTTCGCGAAGGTTGTCGAGGACGGAAGCCCTCATGAAACGGCTGATCTGGCTCGCATTGTACAGCGCAAGCACCATGACGGGCAGCACCATCTGGCGTAGCTGAGCTAGGAAGCTCTGCCAATCGGTAACCTGCAACGTCGTGTCATAGAACGATGGAAACCAGGGAAGACCGACGGAGAACAGCACGATCAGGACGACGCCGGTGAAGAACGTAGGTACGGAAAATCCGATCATCGACACAAGCGTGCCAATTTGATCGAACCAGCTGTATTGCCGGTAAGCAGAGATGATGCCGATTGGCAGCGCGATCGCTATGCCGACGATATAGGCGACGCCGACGACCCAGAGCGTCTGCGGCAGGCGCTGTGCGATGATATCGGCCACCGGTGCGCGCGATTGCCAGGAAACGATCCGCTGGCTGTTGCCGCTCAGATCAAGCCCGAACAGCGCATCGACGACGTGCAGCGGCTCGATCAAGAAAAACTGTTTGAGCCAAAGGGCATAGCGCGTCATCAGAGGGTCGCCAAGCCCGAGTGAGAGCCGCATTTTTTCCTTTACCTCGGGTGGGATGGTCAATGGTAGCTGCGCCATCGGGTCGCCGGGTGCGAGGCCGAGCAGGAGGAAAATGATAAAGCTGATCAGTAGGAGTGTCGGAACAGCGACAACGAGGCGCCTGATTGTATAATGGAACATTCACCACGCCTCAGCTTGCCGAGCCGAACAGGCGAGCGCCGTCCGGGCCAGTGTGTAGACATTGATATTGCGGATAGAGATGTGACCAGCTTCCACGTCTCGGCTTCTTCTTTTGGTTCCCGAATTTTTGTAAAATAGATTGCAAAAATGCCTTGTGATAGTCAATATGTAAAAAATGGTACTTTTTGAATGTCGCTGATTGCTGTCTCGCAATGTGTCAGATGCGCTGAGTTGCGGTCTGATGCGAATGCGCGGGTAAGCGACTGGATGACCTAACCGACGAGCAGGAGGTTTGATGTCCGAAATTTCCAGCGCCTTGAGAGCGCCTGTGCAAGATCGGTCCGAACCGCTTGTCTCGATTCAGAATTTGCGGGTCGAGTTCGAAAGCGATCGTAGCCTGATTGTCGGTGTGCGCGATGTCAGTTTTGACATCATGCCAGGCGAATGTGTGTGCGTCGTCGGCGAGTCCGGCTCGGGGAAATCAGTCTCGGCTCTCTCGCTGATGAGGCTCGTGGAATTCGGCGGTGGCCGCATCGCTGCCGGTCGCATGCAGTTCAAGCAAACGAATGGTCAGCGGATCGACCTAGCCGAGGCCGATGCTGCCACCATGCGAACCATTCGCGGCAACCAGATTGGCATGGTTTTCCAGGAGCCGATGACCGCTCTCAATCCGGTCTTCACGATCGAGCGGCAGCTGGTCGAGGTCATCATGGCCCACCGGCCGCTCACCTTTGCTGCCGCCCGAAACAGGGCACTCGATCTGCTCCGCCAGATGCAGATCAGCGAACCCGAGCGCCGCATACAACAGTATCCACACGAACTTTCTGGTGGCATGCGCCAGCGCATCGTGATCGCGATGGCCATGGCATGCGGGCCGCGTCTGCTAATTTGCGACGAGCCAACGACGGCGCTCGACGTCACAATCCAGGCGGAGATCCTGGCGCTCATCGATACCCTGAAGCGCGAAAGCGGCGCTTCCGTACTGTTTATCACGCATGACATGTCTGTCGTTGCGCAGATGGCAGACCGGGTGGTGGTCATGTATCGCGGCGAAAAAGTGGAGGAGGGATCCGTCGATGAGATCTTCACCGCTGCCACGCATCCCTACACACGCGCGCTGCTTGCGGCCGTTCCCCGGCTGGGTGAAATGCGCGGAACAACAGAGCCGGAGCCGATGCGGGTGCTTGCCGCCACCGGTAAGCCTGCCGACTCTTTGCCGGAGCGCGCGCAGTCGCCGCGTGCAACGGAAGATTCTGCGGTTCTCTTGGAGGTCAGGAACCTGACCACTCGTTTTGCCGTCCGCAAAGGGCTGATGCGCAGGATTACGGCCAATGTCCACGCAGTCGAGGACGTGAGTTTCTCGCTGCATCGGGGCCAGACGCTTAGCATCGTTGGAGAATCCGGCTGCGGAAAATCGACTTGTGGCCGGTCTATTCTCAGGCTTGTGCAGCCCAATTCCGGCCAGGTATGGCTTGACGGTCTCGATGTTCTCGCGCAGTCGAGCCAAGACTTTCATGCGACGCGGCGCCAGATGCAGATGGTGTTCCAGGATCCCTATGCGAGCCTCAATCCGCGGATGCGGCTGTTCGATCAGGTGGCCGAGCCGCTGCGAAACTACGGACTGCTGTCAGGAAACGCTCTGCATCAGCGGGTCACCGAACTGTTCGACCGGGTGCAACTGCCCTCGTCTTTCCTCCACCGTTACGCGCACGAACTTTCCGGCGGGCAGCGGCAGCGTATCGCGATAGCGCGAGCACTGGCGCTCAATCCGAAGCTTATCGTTGCCGATGAGGCAGTTTCGGCCCTCGATGTATCGGTGCAGGCACAGGTTCTGAACCTTCTGATGGAGCTTCAGAGGGATCTAGGGATCTCGCTCCTGTTCATCAGTCATGACATGTCCGTGGTTGAACGCATTAGTCACCGGGTTGCCGTTATGTATCTGGGGCGGATTGTCGAGATCGGTCCCCGGGCGGCAATTTTCGAAAGGCCGCAGCATTCCTATACGCAAGCCTTGCTTGCTGCAGTGCCGGTCGCTGATCCCACCCGGAGGATCATGAGCGGCCCAACGAGCTATCATCCGCTACATTCGCCGATCCATCCCCAGGATCATGTCGTGCAACCATCGCTTTACAGGGAAGAGGCACCCGGACATCTGGTTTTAAGCAATGATTAGACGCAGGCAATCGAAATTTCAGGCATCAAACGGCGTTGTTGCATCGGTCGATGAATGAATGGATTCCAGTCTTTGATGCAGTGTCTATGTGGTCGCTGTCACGCACCGGACGGATTTCGGTCGCGCGCATGCCAGCATTCGATTGAGGATGGTGCAGCCGAGATGGTCAATCAAGCTGTTTTCAATCGCAGCGACATAGGCAAGAACTATTGAGATTTGGTCCGTGCACCAACGCCGGAGGGACTTGGACCTTGCGTGCTGCGGTCAGGCCGCCCAGCTGCGTTCCAGTACGGAGACCCAGTTCTCATAGGCGATCTTCTTCATTTCCGCATCGTTGAAACCGTTGCGGCGAAGTGCTTCGGCGAGGCGCGGCAGACCAGCAGCATCCTTCATCTCGGTCGGAATGGTCGTTCCGTCGAAATCCGAGCCGAGCGCCACATGGTCGATACCGATCCGCTCGGCAATATAGGCGACGTGGCGGACGAGCAGGTCGAGGCTGGTATTCGCATCCCGGACGCCATCCTCGCGCAGGAACAGCACACCGAAATTGATGCCTGCCAGGCCGCCCGTGTCGCGGATCGCGTCGAGCTGGCGATCAGTCAGGTTACGACTGTGTGGGCAAAGCGCAAGCACGTTCGAATGGGACGCCACCAACGGCGCCTTGGAGATTTTCGCGATCTCCCAGAAACCGGCTTCGTTCATGTGCGACAGGTCGACCATGATCTTCAGCTCGTTGCAGGCGCGGACTAGGTCCCTGCCCGCGTCGCTCAGACCCGGACCGATATCCGGCGATGACGGGTAGCGGAAGGGAACACCGTAAGCAAAAATGTTCGGCCGGCTCCAGACCGGACCCAGCGTGCGAAGCCCGGCCTGATGAAGGACGTGAAGCGCATCGAGATCGGCGGCGATAGCTTCGGCGCCCTCGATATGGAAGACGGCGGCGAAGCTGCCCTTGTCGATCGACTGGCGGATGTCCGAGACCGTTCGGCACACCGTCACCGCACCCTGTGAGCGTGCCTCGATATCGAACAGCAGCCGCGCCATGGCGAGCGTTTCGTTGAGCGCTTCCGGCTGCGCCGGTGTCGGGAAATCGCCATTGGCATCCTTGGTCATGCTCGGCGACGGCACGTAGATGGCGCAAAGGCCACCGGCCAAGCCGCCGGCCCTTGCGCGCGGCAGGTCGATATGTCCGACCTCCTCGCCTTCGAGAAAACGCCTGACCGGGTCCTCGCCGCCAGCCCGCCTGAGGCGCAGCAGCACGTCGTTATGGCCGTCGAAGATCGGGAGCGAATTGTTCAGCATTTTCTGAAATGTCCTACCGGAGCCTGGAAATTGCGTTTACCGTTAAGTTCCGGGCGCGGCGGCCGCAAATGCAAACCGCGCATAACCCATTCGAAAAACGGAATTGGTCGCCTGAAATCGCGCCTGATAAGAGGCCTGCATCTTTTTGCGGCAAAATCTTGCCGGCTTCCGGCACTCCGGAGGTCCGGTCGTTCCAGGGGAATATAATAATGGTATCCAGACGCAATTTTCTGATCGGCGGCGCAGCCCTGCCCTTCCTGTCCTATATCGAACTGGCAGACACCGCCTTTGCCGCCACGCCAAAGGATATTCTGGTCGTTGCCCAGCAGCTCGACAACATGACCAGCCTTGACCCGCATGAGGGTTTTGAGGCGGTCGGCGGCGAAGTGATGAGCAACATGTACCAGAAGCTGGTGCGTGCCAACAGCGACAATCCCGACCATGTTCTCCCCGTCGTCGCCGCTTCCTGGGAAGCCGATGCCGACAACAAGGTGTTCACCTTCAAGCTCGCCGACGCCAAATTCTCGTCCGGCGCATCGGTCACCGGCGAAGACGTGGCCTTCTCGCTGCAGCGCGCCATCAAGATGAACAAGAGCCCGGCCTTCATCATCAACCAGTTCGGCTTCACCGCCGAAAACGTCGAAAGCCGCATCGTCGCCAAGGACGCAAAGACCGTCACGCTGACGACGGAAGCGCCGACCGCGATTTCCTTCCTGCTGTTCTGCCTCTCGGCAAACATCGGCGCCATCGTCGAAAAGAAGGTGGTTCTCGCCAATGAGACGAATGGCGACCTTGGCAATGCCTGGCTGCAGAAGAACAGCGCCGGCTCCGGCTCGTTCAAGCTGCAGGCCTGGAAGGCTTCGGAAAGCATTACCCTGGTGCTCAACGAAAACGGCCCCTACAAGGGCAATCTGAAGCGCGTCATCATCCGCCACGTCGTCGATCCTTCGTCCCAGATGCTGATGCTGCAGAAGGGCGACGTCGATATCGCCCGCGACCTGACCTCCGAACAGCTGAAGGCGCTGCAGTCGGACGACGGCATCGTTCTCGTACGCAAGCAGATTGCCTCGCTGGTGCTGATCTCGCTCAACCAGAACAATGCCAATCTCGCCAAGCCGCAGGTCTGGCAGGCCGTGAAGTGGGCGCTCGATTACGAAGGCATGCAAAAGAACATCGTGCCGCTGACGCACGCCGTTCACCAGAGCATGGAACCGGCCGGTTTCCCGGGCACGGTCACCGACACGCCGTTCAAGCAGGATCTCGAAAAGGCCAAGGCGCTGATGGCCGAAGCCGGGCTGAAGGACGGTTTCGACATCACACTCGACCATTATTCGGCGCAGCCCTATCCGGATCTCGCCCAGGCGATCCAGGCCAATCTCGGCGCCATCGGCATCCGCGTGAAGCTGCAGTCGGCCGAAAACCGCCAGGTCCTGACCAAGATGCGTGCGCGCGGCCATGAAATGGCGCTGTCGGCATGGGGCACGGACTACTTTGATCCGAATTCGAACGCCGAAGTGTTCTGCATCAACAAGGACAATTCGGACGACGCCAAGAAGAAGCCTTTCGCATGGCGCTCGAGCTTCAAGAGCGACGAGTTTACCGCCAAGGCGGAAGCCGCCCGCGACGAGAAGGATCCGGCCAAGCGTCTGGCTCTCTATGAAACGCTGCAGCGCGACTTCATGGCAAACAGTCCGTTCGCGGTGATGTTCCAGACCACCAGGACCGCCGCCTGCCGCAAGAACGTCAATGGTTTCCAGCTCGGCGTTCTCTCGGAAGGCAATTCCTACCTGGAGACCAACAAGGCGTGAACCGACGTTTCAAGAGCCTTGCAGCAACACTGAGCAGCGTCCTCCTGACGCTGTTCGGTTTGACTGTGCTGACATTCCTCATCGGCCGGGTCATGCCGGTCGATCCGGTGATTGCCGCCGTCGGCGACAATGCGCCCGAGGACGTCATTCTTCGCGTACGCACCGAGATGGGCCTCGACCAGCCCATTCCGGTGCAGTTCCTGCATTATCTCTACCAGCTCGCCCACGGCGATTTCGGCATGTCGGTTCTGACCAAGAACCCGGTGGCGCAGGACATCGTCCGTTTCTTCCCGGCGACGTTTGAGCTTGCGACGGCCGCCCTTTTGCTGGCCGCCCTGATCGGCATTCCGCTTGGTGTCTGGGCTGCCGTCCGCCGGGGCTCGTTCACCGACCAGGCGATCCGCGTCGTCTGCCTCGCCGGCCATTCCGTGCCGGTCTTCATGCTGTCGCTGATCTCGCTCCTGGTCTTCTATTCGGCGCTCGACATCGCGCCCGGCCCCGGCCGCCAGGACATCGTCTATGACGGCATGATCGACACGGTCACCGGCATCCTGACGATCGATACGCTGATCGCCGGCGATCTCGGCGCCTTCTGGGATGCACTGGCGCATATGGCGCAGCCGGTCATCATCCTTGCCTATTTCTCGATGGCCTATATCGCCCGCATGACGCGCGCCTTCATGATCGATGCGCTGAAGGGCGAATTCGTCATCACCGCCCGCGCCAAGGGCCTTACGCTGACCAAAGTCATCTGGGGCCATGCCTTCCCGACCGTTGCCGTCCAGCTCGTCACCGTCATCGCCCTGACCTATGCCGGCCTTCTCGAAGGCGCCGTCGTCACCGAGACGGTATTCTCGTGGCCGGGCATCGGCCAGTATCTGACCGTATCGCTGATGAATGCAGACATGAACCCGGTCATCGGCACGACGCTGCTGATCGGCCTGATCTATGTCGGCCTCAATCTGATTGCGGACATTCTCTACCGCGTCCTCGATCCACGGGTAAAATAATGATCGCCACCTTCCGAAACTGGGCGCTGGATGAAAGTCCGTCATCGCGCCAGCAGGCCGCCTGGGGCAACCGCTACCGTATCTGGCTGAACCTGCGCGGCAACGCGCTCGGCATGATCGGCCTGACCATCGTTCTCGTATTCATCGGAATCTCGCTGTTCGCGCCGCTGCTGGCGACGCATGATCCCGCCGCCCAGGAACTCGGCAATCGCCTTGCCGCGCCGAGCGCCGCCCACTGGTTCGGCACGGACGAACTCGGCCGCGACATCTATTCGCGCCTGTTTTACGGCGGCCGCGTCACGCTTGGCATGGTCATCGCCGTCGTCGTGCTCGTCGCGCCGATCGGGCTCGCCATCGGCTGCATCGCCGGCTATTTCGGCGGCATCGTCGATACGATCCTGATGCGCATCACCGACATCTTCCTGGCCTTCCCGCGCCTTGTTCTGGCGCTCGCCTTCGTGGCAGCGCTGAAGCCCGGTGTCGAAAGCGCCGTCCTCGCCATCGCACTCACCGCCTGGCCGCCTTACGCGCGCATGGCCCGCGCCGAAACGCTGACGGTGCGCGGCAGCGACTTCATCGCCGCCTATCGCCTCACCGGTGGCTCTTCCTGGCGCATCATCTTCCGGCATATCATGCCGCTCTGCGTACCGACGCTGATCGTTCGTGTCACGCTCGACATGAGCTCGATCATCATCACCGCCGCCTCGCTCGGCTTCCTCGGCATGGGCGCCCAGCCTCCGTCACCGGAATGGGGTGCTATGATCGCCACCGCGAAACGCTTCATCTTCGAACAATGGTGGGTTGCGGCCATTCCCGGCATTGCCATCTTCCTCGTTTCGCTCGCCTTCAACTTCTTGGGCGACGCGCTGCGCGATGTTCTGGATCCGAAGGGGAACTGACGGATGCTGGTCGAAATCAACAATCTCAAGATAGGTTTTCAGTCGCGTACCGGCTTGCATCAGGCGGTCAAGGGCGTCTCGATGACGCTCGGCACGGAAAAGCTCGGCATCGTCGGCGAAAGCGGTTCGGGCAAGAGCCTCACCGCCCGCGCCCTGATGAAGCTGCTGCCGAAGCAGACGGTCATCGAAGCCGACAAGCTCGCCTTCGACGGGATCGACATCCTGGCTGCCTCTGAAAAGCAGATGCGCTCGATCCGCGGCAAGCGCGCCGGCTTCATTCTGCAGGACCCGAAATATTCACTCAACCCGGTGAAGACGATCGGCAGCCAGGTGGCCGAATCCTGGCACACCCACAAGGGTGGCAGCAGGCGACAGGCGCTGGAAGCCGCAATCATGCTGCTGGAACAGGTGAAGATCCGCGATCCGAAAAAGGTCGCGGCCTCCTATCCGCACGAGGTTTCGGGCGGCATGGGCCAGCGCGTCATGATCGCAATGATGCTGGCACCCGATCCGGAACTCTTGATCGCCGACGAACCGACCAGCGCGCTCGATGCGACCGTGCAGGCCGAAATCCTGCGCCTGATCGAGGAACTGGTGTCGGAACGCGGCATGGGTCTTCTGCTGATCAGCCACGATCTGCCGCTGGTCTCGCATTTCTGCGACCGCGTCGCCGTCATGTATGCCGGCCATGTGGTGGAGGAGCTGAAGGCGTCCGAACTTCTCTCCGCCCAGCATCCTTATACGCGCGGGCTTCTGAACTGTATGCCCTCGCTGATCCACCCCAAGGAGCGCCTGCCTGTGCTGACCCGTGATCCGGAGTGGCTGAAATGACGATCGAGATCGACAATCTGCGCATCAGTTTCGGTGACCGCGAAGTCGTCAAAGGCGTGTCCTTCAATGTCGCGAAGGGCGCCAGTTTCGGCATCGTCGGCGAAAGCGGCTCGGGCAAGTCCACCGTGCTGCGCGCCATGGCCGGCCTCAACAACGAATGGTCGGGCCGCATCGCCTTTTCCGGTGAAGACGCTCCGCTGCATCGCCCGCCGGCCTTCTTCCGCAAGGTGCAGATGGTCTTCCAGGACCCCTATGGTTCGCTGCATCCGCGCCAGACGATTGACCGCATCCTGTCGGAACTGCCGCTCGTGCATGGCATGAACAAGATCGATGATCGCATCGCCAAGGTTCTGTCGGCGGTTGCCCTGCCTATCAGCGCGCGTTTCCGCTATCCGCATCAGCTGTCCGGCGGCCAGCGCCAGCGCGTGGCGATTGCCCGCGCCCTGATCGCCGAGCCGGAAGTGCTGCTGCTCGACGAGCCGACCAGCGCGCTCGACGTGTCGGTGCAGGCGGAAATCCTCAATCTGCTTGCGGATCTGAGGGCCGAGCGAAACCTCACCTATGTGATGGTCAGCCACAATCTCAGCGTCATCGCGCATCTTTGCACCGAAGTCGGCGTGATGATCGACGGCAACATGGTTGAACAGGTGACCGCCGAAGATCTGAGACTTGGCAATGTCAGTCACGCTCACACCCGCGAATTGCGCAGCCTGAGCGTGGAGCTCGAAGAACCGGCCTGACCTTTAGAAGGGTCTGGCCACCCGGTCCGGTTCAAGAGCAGTCAGCGGAGAACAGCATGTCGATCACGGCCTATTGGGGGGCGGCACAGGAAGCCGCCGGGAAATTCGCTGGCAGTTGGGGCGCCGACCAGCCTGGAGGCGCCGTGATCGGCTTCGATGCCAATGGCATCCGCTTTGCGGAAGTCGGCGGCGTCGGAAGTCTCTCCACCATGGCCCCGTTCTCGGCCGAGACGGTGGTGCGTTATGCCTCCGTAACCAAGCATGCCTTCTGCGCCATGATATTGTCGCATCCGGAAGCAATCTCCCTCGACGACACGCTCGGCCAGCATCTGCCCGAATTACAGGAACCGTTGGCAAGCGTTACGATCGGCCGCGCCCTCGACATGAGCGGCGGCCTGCCCGATACGCGTGAATGCCTGTCGCTGCTCGGCCTGTCAGTCTATACCGAAACCAAGGCCGGCCCCCTGATGGAGTTTCTCACGCGCCAGACGCGCCTGAACTATGATGCTGGTACGGAGATTTCCTATTCCAATACCGGCTACCGCCTCGTCGAGACCGCGCTCGAGCGCAAGGGATTGTTCTTCCGCGATTTCATCCGTACCGCCGGAATAGGAGCCGGCGCAGTCCTCGACGCCCCGGATGGCTGGAACGACGCCGTCGCAGGCCTCGTTCCCGGCTACTGGCACGACGGGAAGACGTGGCAGCTGTCCGCCGCCGGCCTGCACATCTCCGCTTCCGGCAGCATGACCGGCAGCGCAACGAGCCTTGCCAACTGGCTGCGCCTCCTGCTTGGCGGCGAAGGGTCTTTTGCCAGCATACTCGATCGTCTCTCGGCACCGCGCGCACTCGAAGGCGGCCGCGAAAGCGGTTACGGCCTCGGCCTGCGCCGTACCCTTCTCGGTGGTCGTCAGTTCACCGGCCATGGCGGCTCGCATCCGGGCTACAAGTCCTATTTCCTCCTCGACCACGAAAGCAAAAGCGGCTTCGTCATCGTCTCCAACCGCGAAGACACGAACGGCAACAAGATTGCCCAGGAAGCCATGGCAGCCCTCTTGGGCCTTGCCCTGCCCGCCCCTTCCCCCACGCTCACCGACGGCATCTATGTCTCAGAAACCGGTCCCTTCTGGGCCGAGGTCAAGGGCTCGACCGTCACCTGGCTCGATTCCGACGATACAGTTTACCAGGATGACGGCGAGTTCGTATCGTCGTTTTCGGCCTCGTCGCCGATGCGCCTGAAGATGGATGGATCCGCCATCGTTGGCGAGATCGGCCATACTGTGCGCCGCCTGCTGCCATCAGTCGATACAGGTGTCCCGGCCTCGCTCTCCGGGCGCTGGTTTTCCGATGAAGGCGCGTATTTCGAAATCGATGGCGGTGCCGTCGTAATGGGCGTTGGGCCGGTGCGTCATCGCATGCCGCTCATGGCGCTGGGCGGCGGCCGTTTTCTCTTCACGCTGAAGGATGGGCCGTGGACGAAGCGTGTCTGCCTTCACCTCCTGTCCGAAAATCGCCTCGAACTCGTCTTATCTCGTGCGAGAATGATCGAGTATAGCCGCGTCGGCTGATTGCATTTTTCCATCAATCATACCAATGGAGAACCGCGGTCGGTTTTCAATTGGAGCTTGTGGTGGAAGTCAAATGGCTTGAAGATTTCCTGGCGTTGGCCCAGACGCTAAACTTTACCAAGGCGGCGGAAGAGCGCCACGTCACCCAATCCGCCTTCAGCCGGCGGATCCGGCAGCTGGAAGCCTGGGTCGGAACCAGCCTGATCGATCGCGCCACCTATCCGTCGCGTCTGACCGATGCCGGCGAACGCTTCGTGCCGATCGCCGAACAGACCCTGCAAAGCCTCTATCAGGCCCGCCGAAATCTGCAGCACGAAGAGGGTAGTGACGCGCGCACGGTCACCGTGACGGCGCTGCATACTTTGTCCTTCACCTTCTTCCCGAACTGGCTGAACGAGCTCAACGCGAAGCTCGGACCAATCGTTACGCATATGCGGCCCGATTCCGGCAGCATGGAGGAGAACCTGAACTCGCTCGTCGACGGCGATTCAGATTTCCTGCTGACCTACCAGAACCAGCATGTGCCGATGCTGCTCGATCCGCAGTTCGAACATCATCAGCTGGGCGCAGAAACAATCATCGCAGTTAGCGCCCCCGACGCCTATGGACAGCACCAACACCATATCGAGCCGGGTTTCGCACATGTCAGCTATCAAAAGATCTCGTTCTTCGGCCAGCTCGTCGCCGGCGCAATGGGGGATCGGCTGCCGGTGGAAAACCGTGTCCATGTCGGAAGCATGTCGGTCGGCCTGAAGGGCATGGTCATGGCGGGCTGGGGGCTTGCCTGGATACCGGAAAGCCTGGTTACCGCGGAACTTGCCGATGGCCGGCTCGTCAGGGCGGCGGAGCCTGACTGGGATATCGATGTCGAGATCCGGCTTTATCGTTCAAAAGAAAACCGGCGGCCGATTGTCAAACGCATCTGGGACGTTCTGGCCGCCGGCTGATTTCATCAAACCGCGGTGCGGCGGGCGTTGTCCATGTATAGCGTGCGCAAGCGCTTGAACATCGGACCAGCCTTGCCATCGCTGACCGGCTTGCCGTCGATCGAGGTGACAGGCACGATGAAGTTCGAGGCGCTGGTCAGGCAGACTTCACGCGCAGCCATGGCTTCCTCAACAGAGAACGGGCGCTCTTCAATCGTCAGGCCCTGTTCGCGTGCGAGATCGAGCAATGCAAGGCGAGTGCAGCCCGGCAGCGTGGCATTGCCGTTGCCGCGGGTGACTATCTTGTCGTCATGGGTGATGATATAGGCCGTCGATGACGCGCCCTCAGTGATGAACCCGTCCTCGACCATCCAGGCCTCGTCACAGCCTTCGGCCTTGGCTATACGCTTGGCGAGAACCTGCGGCAGAAGGCAGACAGTCTTTATGTCGCGGCGTTCCCAACGCTGGTCCGGCACGATCTTGACCTTCAGGCCCTTTTCGACGGCGGCCACATGTTCCAGCGTCTTTGCCTGGGTGAAGAGCAGCAGGGTCGGCTCGAGATCGTCCGAATAGAGGAAATTGCGATCTTCGGCACCGCGCGTATATTGCAGATAGATCACGCCTTCGGTCAGCTTGTTTTCCTCGACCAGACGCTTTTCGATTGAAACGATCTCATCGGTCGAAATCGGCAATGTGCCGCCGATCTCCCGCACGCTGCGCTCCAGGCGCGCCATGTGCAGCGGGCTGTCGATCAGCTTGCCGTCGAGAACGGCAGTCACCTCGTAAATCCCGTCGCCGAACAGAAAACCACGATCGAAGATCGAGATATGCGCCTCGTTTTCGGGCAGGAAGGCACCGTTGAGATAGACGGTGCGGGGCATTGCGGCAGGCATGGGAAACTCCAGTCTAGAAAATCAGCGGCGCTTGAGGGCGTCGAGGGAAATCGCGTGAATGGTCGAAGGCTTGTCGGTCCCGGCATTGTAGCCGTGCGTGGTCGTCGCCATCGTCATCGAATTGAGGATGGCCTCCTCGCTCGCCTCGATGACGGCTTCGAAGAGCGGCGAGACGACGTCGTTGGAGAGAACGGGATAATTGGCGACCGACTTGCGACGCTCCGGCGTACGACGCACCTCTTCAGCCGTCGAGAAGGCGAGCGCATAGTCGCCGGACCCGTTGCTGAGTGCCGCGCCAGTGCGCGCCAGACCGCCAAAGCAGCGTTCGGCAAGACGGTTGAGGTTTCGTGAGCAGAGCGGTGCATCGGTCGCGACGATCATGACGATCGAACCGTCCTTGTCATGGCCTTCCGCCTCGTAAGATCGGCCGGCGACGGTCAGCTTTCCACCGTAATTCGACTGGACGAGAATGCCGACCACATAGGACGTGCCAGCGACTGGCACGATGCGCGAGCTGGTTCCGATACCACCCTTCAGTCCGAAGGCGACCGTGCCGGTGCCCCCGCCGATTGCGCCTTCCTCGACCGGGCCGGCCTTGGCAGCGGAGAGTGCTTCCAGCATTTCATCGACGCTCGGACGCGCCGCGCGGATATCGTTCAGCCGGGAATCGTTGGTCTCGCCGACGACGGCATTCAGCGAAACGATGCGTTCGTTGCCGGCCTGTGCCAGCGTATGGCGGTTGATAGCTTCGATTGCGCGACCGACGGCCAAAGTATTGGTGAGCAGGATCGGTGTCTCGATCTCGCCAAGCTCGGCGATCTGGGTCGAACCCGCGAACTTGCCGAAGCCGTTGAAGACGGCAAGTGCCGCCGGCACCTTATCCTGAAACAGATTGCCGGCATGCGGCAGGATGGCGGTTGCGCCCGTGCGGATCCGATCGTCCTCGACGCAGGTGACATGGCCCACTGAAACACCGGCAACGTCGGTGATCGCGTTCAGCTTGCCTACAGGATAATGGCCAACGGATATACCAAGCGAACGCAAAGGGGCACGATTTTCGTAAGTCATTGAATGAGCTCTGATATCGAAGTTACCTGCAGGTTACTTCAGACAAAGCGGTACGGACATGATAAAAATGGAATAGTTTCATGCCGGCTTTGCAATAGCCGCCGCGGTTGATCATCGCGGCCATCGAATAGCCGATGAAGGGCGTTGTTGCATCGGTCGATGAATGAATGGGTTCCAGTCGTTGATGCAGTGTCTATGCGGTCGCTGTCACGCACCGGACGGATTTCGGGCGCGCGCATGCCAGCATTCGATTGAGGATGATGCAGCTGATGGCAACTTCCGTCCGTTGCGCGGCGAATGAGCGTGCCCTCAGTCGGTGTCCGGTAATCGACTTGTAGCGACCGATCGCGGTCTCGACCAGAGTGTGAAACAGCACCGAAGGTTGACCCCGTTTGAAAAGGCGGTAAGCGCCTGACTCTACTTGCAAACTCGCAACGAGGGCGGGATCATCATCGGTGGCGATCGTGACCCTACCCGATCTGCATTTCATCTCAGGAGATCAAGGCTTTACGGGACCGATTATAGGGGTCAACCTTCGACACTGATTCACAGCCAAGCGACAAAAACATTCGACCGACGTATCCAGATCAGTGTGGCTCACACAGAGCCTTTGTTTGGAAGAGCGTGAGTATTTTTCTCGGCTGGCGCGGTCTTGGCTTCATGGGCGACGACGGCCTGCAAGAACCGCTCGAGCAGCGAGTTGAAGCTTTCCGGATTTTCCCAGAAAGGCGCGTGACCAACACCCTCCATCACATGAGCTTTGCCCTCGAAGAGCAACTGGATGTTCAAGCCCGGCAGATAACTGAGTTTGACAAAAGGATCCCGTGAGCCGTTCACGAAGGCAATGGGCATGTCCGCCTGTTCGACTGTGCGGCGCTGATCGATCCCCTGCCCCCTCAGCATTGCGCGCGAGAAAATGGCCCGCAACCTTCCATCGGAGCGCGTGATCGCGTCTCGAAAAGATGAATTGGTCGTGCCTCCGAAGCAGAGAGACTGAAACCGCTCCACGTCCCTGGAAGTAAAGTTCTGTTTTGATGCAAGAAGAATATCGAAAGACGGGCTAAAACCGCGCAGCATTCCGAGGAGACCATTGGGGACGGGTGGCGTCCCGCATAACATGAGGCCGGAAATGCCCTTACCGCTGGCCGCCATTTCGACCGCGACATGGCCGCCAAGTGACCATCCTAATACCGGGAAGCGGTGAAGGCCCAAGCGGGCGGTCACCTCGCCTATGCAGTCCGCAAGACCGGTGACGGTGTAGGTCGATTGCGGATCTCGGGCGTCGCTCGATTCGCCGTGCCCCGGAAGATCGATCGCTATCAGCCGCCAGTTCCGGGATAGATGGCTTTGCAATTGCCGTGTAAACACGTGCCTGGAGCTGCCGGAGCCGTGTATCATAACCAGCGGCGCTGCCCCAGCCATTGTGTCGCTGATGCACACGGACCCGTGGCGGGTGTCGATTGTACGGTCAAATACGGCCATAAGCTGCGGATTCCGAAAATCACAGCTTCAAGTCTTGCACAATAATGTCTACGGCAGGTGCATGATCATCGTAAACCGGATATAAACAAGGTTGCGTCGGTACGAAGCATTTCGATGCAGTCACGTGTCATACATCGATCATTTGCCTTGGCGATGCACACGGGTTAGGTCTGTCGGCAGCAGCAATTGTAACCAACCTTAAAATGGTGGGCATCAAGATGCACATTCTTCTCGACTTGATCGTTTCGATTACCAGCCTGACTGTCGTCGGGTTCTACGCGTGGTCGTTGCGCGGCCATTTCAACTCACCGAAGATGGAAGCCGGAGCAAAGCTGATCTCGGTGGTGGTCATCGTCACGACAGCGCTTTTCCTGTACCTGGTCTGGTCCGGGGCACAGACGCGATGGGTACAGCTAGTTGGACTGGGATTTGAGCTCGGGGCGGCGAGCTTATTCTGGTGGGCGGTGTCGGCGTCGAGAAAGGCCAGGTTGCGCTTTGCGTTCGACCCAGAATACCCAGATAGTCTTGTCACCGACGGCCCCTACCGATACTTGCGGCATCCGTTTTACACGTCCTACCTGCTGTTCTGGTGCGGCTGGGCCCTGGCATCTTGGTCGATATGGTCGATCCTGCCGGTATTATTTTTTACGATTGTCTATGTCACTGCAGCCCGCAACGAGGAGAGGAAGTTCTCTCTATCACCGCTGGCATCCGAATATGAAGCCTATCGGCGCAAGACTGGCTTCCTGACGCCACGGTTTGATCAGCGATAGCCTGCCTCCGAGGGCGGGGTAGCGCGTGGCGCGTTCTATGGACGTTTCCGGTCCAACGGTTGTCCCGGGTTGCGGGAACCAAGGCTTTTAATCGAGGCTCCGCCTGCCGAGCATGGGGCCAACTGGCTCACTGTATTCACAAGGCTTTACCTCGGCTCCAAACGAGCCTGCGATTTGGCCACCACGCACGGTTTTCCTCCGACCCCCGCGCCGCCACTCTTAATTCCTGCATCCACACCCGGCATTTGCCAGGTGCCACAGGTCGAGTTACTTTCATAACGTAAGCATCAGAAATGCCGCAATAGATCTTAGCATCAACCACCCCAATAGCTTTGAACGCGCCATATGTCACAGCCAACCCTTAGAGAATTCTCCTCGGTGGTCGACTTGTACTACCGTGCGGCCTACGAGGGGGATGGCTGGAAAGAGGCCTTAGACGCTACAACGCGTCTTTTCGGGGGCTCCCGTGCTTGCATCATTTTAACGGATCCCATCTCTGGTTTTCGTTCCGTTGCTTCAGTCGAGGACCCCGAATTTATTGGAACCGAGGCGCTTGAACTTTCCCGGAACGACATGTTGACCAAGGCATGGCTGCGAGCACCCCTCAACAGGGCGCAGCGTTATCGAGAGATGGTCGATCTGGACGCGTTTCGACAGGGCGACTATTCGAGGAGGTTCTTCAAACCCCGCGATATGGACAACGGCTTGTTGTGCGTATTCCGTAACGGACGAACCACACGCTGGTCTGTCGACATATCCCGGAGCAAGGCGCAGCCGGAATTCGAGCATAAGGACGTTGATCTACTTGAGCAGTTGGCGGGTCATATCAGATGTGCAAAGGAGCTGGAGATTGCCCTCCGTCATGCCGCTTTTCCCGGGATCGTCAATCTGTTGCATGCCTACATGGTCGTTGATGGACGCGGCCGTTCGGGTGACGTAGGGATACCTTCGCACGACCCGTGACGCGGACTGGCCGAAGCTTGAACGGCTTGTTGTGCAGTCATGTGCCCCCCGGATGACAAGCGATCCGGTACCGGAGGCATGGCTATGATCGCCTCCGATGACACCGGCATGTTGACGTCCCGACAAGTTGTTTCCGTCACTCCCTTGCCTATGGCTGGCTCCATAGAAATCTTGCCCGAACGCTGTGCCCTTCTCCTGATCAGAAAGGAGCCTGCTAGATAGCCAGTAACGGCTTAAATTTCCTTGATGACGTACGAGCATCTGTGGCGGTTTTCACCGAATTCGACGACGAGACAGTAGAGATCGTCGTGCATTCCGCTGCCTACCAGGTGTTTGGCATCGATGCGGAAACTTTGTTCACGCAAAACATCAAATGCTGGCCGAGCACTTTATCTTCGAACACGGAACTATCGTTGCAACTGAACGTTGTGCCGCGAAGATATCCCAATCGGCGCGATGGCACAAAGAACGTAAGGGCTTCCACTTCTTCTTGGAGCCATCTAAGGGGCAGCAAGCTTCTGGCCTCACCCGGTGGATAGCTCAACGACCTGCCGAAGGATCAAGCGCGGAGGAAGTAATGATGACACACCGAGCCGTTTTGTCGATCCGAGCGCAACGCGAACGCAGGAACGAAGGCCCGCGGCTTGGTCTTAACGGCAGACAGAATAAGGCCATCAGGTTCCTTGGACGGTATCATCCCGAACCTCAGCCGACCTCCGTCATCCCTGGAGTATCCGACATAACCATGGAAGAGCTCATCGCCCGAAACGTCGTCGCCGAAGTCCAAGCTCGTGAAGGAGCGGAACGTATGTTCGTTCTCATTGCACTTGGAGCGGACGAGGTTCGTCGGCTCGTTCTTCAAGAGAAACTGCTCCGCGACGACCTCGGAAACCGCCGTGACGGGCTGGCAGTTCCCTCGCCTCGGCGAGGTAGCCGTCTCCACGGAAACAACGGTGGGTCGTGCGTCGGTACGATTTCGTACCAAAGTTGTTGCGTGACTCAATTTTTAAGAGCATCCTTATATACAGCGTTGGCCACGCAAGGGCGCTGACGTTTGGAAGATCATCGTGCTTTCGCCCCCTGGAGAGCCCGATGACCCCCGAGAATTTAAGTGCATCCAAAAACCGCTTATTGTCAGCCATCACACCCGACGATAGGCGCCTGCTTGCGCCATCTCTGGAAAGGATACAGCTCAACCTTCGCCAATCGCTTGAGAGCGCCCATCAGCCGATCGAGTTCGTCTACTTTCTCGAGGCCGGCCTTGGTTCTGTAGTGGCGAGCAAAGAGGGCGGTTCCACAGTCGAAGTCGGCCTTTTCGGCCGGGATGGCATGACGGGCACATCGCTTGTTCAAGGTGATACCGAAAGCCCATTCGACTGCTTCGTCCAAATGGGCGGCTCGGCATTGCGCGTTTCTGCCGACAATCTGCGAGACGTCTTGTCAAAGAGTATCCCCTTGGCAGCGCTTTTGATGCACTACGCCCGAGCGCTCGGCATCCAGACCACCTATACGGCGCTTGCCAACGGCCAGATCAAGCTGGCGGAACGGTTGGCGCGATGGATCCTCATGGTTCACGATCGCATGGACGGCGACAGCTTTTCGGTGACGCATGAATTTCTTGCCATGATGCTGGGGGTTCGGCGGCCGGGTGTGACCGTCGCGCTGCAAATTCTCGAATCAAAGCGCTTCATCGAATCGCAACGAGGCGAAATTCTCGTGAGAGACCGCAATGGGTTGATCGATCTCAGCCAGGGCACCTATGGCCCAGCCGAGACAGAATATGAACGCCTTACCGGTATTCCCCTTGGGAAATCCAAGCAGCCAATTCCTGATGATGACGCTCCGTTGAGACGGCCCGCCTGATCGACAATGGAACTTTTTGAGGACGCCGCATGACCTCATTTTACAGCAAACGTGTTAGCGAGACCCTCTTCGACAGCAATCCCGCATGCCTTTCGGGAGGTATGCGCGCGGCACTACAACTCATCTCGGGGCCGACGCGACAAGAAGGCTCGGATCCATTCTTCTCTTCTTCAATCCTGCCGGGAAGATCTCTCAAGAGGGATAGGGCGGCCAGATGTTGAAGATAGAGAAAAAGTCCCAAGGTCAGATCATCGCTGAAGGCGAAGTCGAGGGGTTTCGCGAGGATCTGGGACCATTCGTCGTCGCGACCGAAACCACCCGCATGGCCATGGTATTCACAAATGCCAGGGAGGCGGACGAGCCGATCATCTTCGCCAATGACAGCTTTCTTGCGCTGACTGGATATGAGCGGGACGAGGTGCTTGGCCAAGGCTTCAATACGTTGATGGCCCGCGGTTCCGCGCCCGCCGTGTTGGCAAAGCTTGCGGCGATCTTCTCGGACGGTGGCGATAGCGATCTGGAGGTATGCTACTCCCGCAAAGATGGCAGCGTATTCTGGGCGGCCATCTTCATCAGCCCGGTTCGTGATGATCACGGTCAGGTCGTCCAGCATTTCATTTCTTTCGTCGACCTCTCAAGACACAAGCAGGAACTGGCGCGGTCGAGAATGTTCATCGATGAGTTGAATCACCGTGTGAAGAATACCCTGGCGACCGTGCAGTCGATGGTCTCACAGACCTTGCGACAGACATCCCACCCTGAACTTATCCGCGAAGCGATCGAGTCCAGAATATTTGCCCTTTCCCGATCGCACGATCTCCTTAGCCGAGAAAGCTGGAACGGTGCCGAACTTCGCGATGTGGTTGCCGCAGCGCTGGCACCGTTCAGGAACCCATCTTCACAGCGGGAGCGTTTCGTCATCACCGGACCGAAGATCCGCTTGCCTTCGAAAGCAACCCTGGCGCTCGGAATGGCGTTCCATGAACTCGCGACAAACGCCGTCAAATACGGTGCGCTCTCTAGTGTTGGCGGTTCCGTTCTCGTCAACTGGGTGGTGAAGCAAACCTCGGGCGGCCGAGAGCTGAACATCTTATGGCAGGAGAAGGATGGTCCGACTGTTGCGCTCCCATCCCGGAACGGCTTCGGTACCAGGCTCCTCGAGCGCGGCCTGGCTCATGAGTTGGACGGTTCGGTCGTGTTGCGATATCATGAGGATGGCGTTTCCTGCGCGATCACCTTTCCGGTGGTGGACGATCTAAATGAATAAGCTGCTGACGGCCCAGCGCCTACTGATCGTCGAGGACGAGATGATGCTTCTCATGCTGCTGGAGGACATCCTGACCGACCTAGGCTGCCGAAGCGTCAGTATCGCAGCCACCGTGAAACAGGCGCTGGCCTTGATCGACAGCCAACCATTCGATGTCGCTATTTTGGACGTGAACCTGAACGGCGAAAAGAGCTTTCCGATCGCCGAGGCACTCGCCGCGCGGCACGTGCCATACATCTTCGCGACAGGCTACGGCATCGACGCGTTCCCTGAAAATTATCGGGACCGCCCGCTGTTGCCGAAACCGTACAGTTTTGCCGACGTGGGGAACAGCCTCGCTCGGCTTCTGTCAGATGCGAGGACTGAACAGGCACTCGGGCGATCGGAGCATATTTAACCCCGATCCGCTCGCGCGCTTTGGCCAAAAGTCCTGGGACAAGTTGCGGCTGTTCGATTCCTTCAGGCTGCCGAAAGCAGCGCAGCGATGGCCGCCGCCTCAACCGGTCGGCTGAAGTGGTAGCCCTGTATCTCGTCGCAATGGCTTTCGCGCAAGAAGGTCAGTTGCTCGTCCGTCTCCACCCCTTCCGCGATCACCTTCATCTTCAGCCTTTGTCCAAGCGAGATCACCGCCGCAGTGATGGTCCTGTCGTCCTCATCTTGCGCGAGGTTACGAACGAAGGACTGATCGATCTTGAGCCTCGATACAGGCAAGCTCTTCAAAGCAGAAAGGCTTAAATAACCGGTTCCAAAATCGTCAATCGCGAAATGAACGCCGAGGCTCTGCAGTTCCTTCATTGTCGCGATGGCTTGCTCGACGTCCCGCATGACCAGGCTTTCGGTAAGTTCCAGTTCGAGATATTCGGCGGAAAGTCCGCTTTCCGTTAAGGCGCTCGTGACGTTTTTGATCAAGTTCTTGTCCTGGAACTGGCGGGCCGAGACATTGACGCAGACGCTGACAGGCAAAAGGCCGCCGTCCTGCCATGCCTTGTTCTGGCGACAGGCTTCGTTGAGAATCCAATCACCCAGGGGAACGATTAGCCCGGTTTCCTCGGCCAGCGGGATGAACCTGTCAGGAGAAACCACCCCAAGTGTTGGATGCCTCCAACGAACGAGTGCTTCCACTGCAAAGATCTCGCCCGATTTCAAATCAATCTGCGGCTGGTAAAGCAGATAAAATTCCGACCGGGCAAGGCCGTCGCGCATGGCATCCTGCAATTCCAGCCGCTCGTGCACCGTGATATTCATCTGAACCGTGAAGAACTGGAATCCGTCGCCTCCGGCTTCCTTGACCTTGTACATGGCGGCATCTGCGTTCATCAGAAGAGTCTCTGCATCGGCACCGTCATGCGGAAAGGTCGCCACGCCCATGCTGCAGGTGACGTGGAAAACCCGGCCGCCGATCGTTATCGGCTCCGAAATCGCCGTCCGGACCCTGTCGAGTGTAACCGAAATCGCGTCGGATCCTTCTGGTTGATCGACGAGCAGGATCACGAACTCATCGCCGCCGAGCCGCACCACCGCATCGACCGGCCTGACGCACTCCACCATCCGATGTGCAACGATCTTCAAGAGTTCGTCGCCGGCAGAGTGGCCCTGGCTGTCGTTGACCGATTTGAAGTTATCGAGGTCAATGAAGACGACGGAGACGCAAGGATTGTGACGTTCAGTCTGCAGCATTGCCTGGACAAGGCGATCTTTCAGAAGGCTGCGATTGGGAAGTCCCGTCAAGATATCATGATGTGCCAGAAAGCTTATTTGATCTTCGGCCAGCTTGCGTTCAATGGCGATGGCAGCAATACGAGTTGCCATATCGGTGAGGTCTGTCTCAAAATTTCCGGGTTCACGCACCGCGTAAGAATACATCGCAAATGTGCCGAGCACGGCACCCTGATGCGACAGGATAGGAGTTGACCAACAGGAACGCAGCCCGTGCTGGGCGGCCAGTTCACGATAATCGGCCCATAGGGGATCGCCCATGATGTCGCTGACGACGACATTCGTCCGCCTGTGGACGGCGGTGCCACATGAACCAGCCTTCGGCCCGACAGCAACACCGTCGATCGCCCGACAATAGGCCGGTGGCAGGTTTGGAGCCGCGCCATGCTTGAGATGGTTCCCACTTTCATCAAGCAGCAGAATGGAGCCGAGGACGCCTTCGAGCTGCGCTTCGATCAGCCTTACGATCCGGTCGAGCACTTCTTCCAGCGGCGAATTCATCGCAATCATCTCGAGGACGAGAGCCTGTTCGTCGCGCAAAAGATCGGCCCGTTTTCGCACGCTTACATCGCGTGATATCCCCACGAGCCCAATGATCTGGTGTTGATCATTGCGCATGGCGACCTTGGAAGTCGAGAGCCATCTTTTTTTGCCGGTCTCGGCATCAACGACGACCTCCTCCATGTCGATCATCGGGCATCCGGTCTCTATTATCGCCTGCTCAATTTCGAAGAACCCTGAAGCGCGATCAAACGGATGAAGGTCAAAATCGGTCTTGCCGATGAGCATATCAGGGTCGCGGAAGCCATGGATGTGGGCCACCGCGGTGTTGACGATGAGAAAGCGGCATTCAAGATCCTTGACGAACAGATAATCCGGAACTTGGTCAATCATGGCGCGCAGTAGCGCGCGCTCGTCGCCCCACTCCGCTTCCGCCGTCAGACGAGCTTGAAGTTCCGCCTGCAGCCGCTCCACGATCGCCAGCGGTTGGTCGCCTGGCCGCCCCCCAATAGGAATGGCCCTCACATGCGGAGATGTTGTGCTTGGCATAAAATTCCCTTTGTATGACTACTTGGGATTTCGTGGATCACGACGACTGAGGAAATTCTCTTGGAGAACTTTCCGATAGAAATACACTATCTGAACTTGATTTAGAATTAGAACATACATCCTTTGATGGCGAAACTTAGAGCACTTGCGACGTCGCGTGTGGAGATCGCACAAAGTACCGCCCCGCTTCGGCAAGGAGTTCCCGGTTTCAAGGAAAACATGCCGCGATTGTGCTACCACGGCTCCCCGGACCTACACCTTAGCGAGCGCACCAGGGCCAGCGGCGGACGCATCGCGAACCCGATGCGGGCCAGGCCGCAGCGGGTGATGAACAGTTGCAGCCTTCCCCAAGCGGGCAACCGCTGGCCCTCACGGTGCTTGCCGCTTCTTTCGAAAAGACAAGCATGACACTCATGCCGGCTTCGGATGACGAACTGACCGCGATCTCCGCGCGGGCATTTTGTTTCAGCGACTGGACGATCATTTCGCTTAACTTACCGCGCTTCGGCCAGCTCATATCTTGGGGGAGGCCTACCCCGTTGTCAGCGACGATGATCCTGCACCCGTCATCGCTGACGACACAGCGTAGCTTAATTTCTCCGGTGTCGCGCGCAACGAAGGCATGCTTCAAGGCACTGGTCAGGAGTTCATTGAACACGAGCCCAGCTGGCATGGCAACGTTGACAGACACCTAGGCTGTTGGCACTGTCCCTCCATCGATCGTATACTCGGTGCCAGTGATCGATGCGGCCCGGTCGGAGGCAAGGAACGCAATCAGGTTTGCGACCTCTTCCGGTTTTGCCGGACGACCGAGCGGAATGCCGCCCAGCCCGTCCATGATGATCTTTTTGCCGCCCTCGAGGTCAGTTCCGGCCTGCTTCGCCAAGCGTTCGGCAAGACGGACGGATGCTTCCGTTTCGATCCAGCCCGGCGACACCCGAACGACCCGGACACCTTTTGGCGACACTTCCTTCGACATCGCCTTGCTGTAGGTGGAAAGTGCTGCCTTGGCTGCAGCATAGGCAGTCGTCGATTCCGGAAGCGGGAGGACCCTCTGGATCGATGTGACGTGCACGACCACACCGTTTCCTCGGGTGACCATGTCCGGAACGAGCAGCCGATCCAGGCGAACGGCTGGAAAGAGGTTGAGCGACAGCTCCTTATGCCAGTCGTCTTCCGACAGTGCAGAAAATCCACCTCCGGCCGCTGAAGAGCCACCCAGCATATGGACGATGACGTCGACGCCGCCAAGGCGCCGCCGCGTGGCCTCTGCGACGATTGCACATCCCTCTTCGGTGGTCAGGTCCGCCTCGACGAACAGCTCTTCCGACAGGCTTTCCGGACGGGCCCGAGCGGTTGTCAGCACCTTTGCGCCGAGCTCCCGAAACAGGCTGACGGTCGCAGCGCCGGCACCCTTGGTTCCAGCCGTAATGAGTGCACGTTTGCCCCTCAGGTTGAGAAAGTCGGTCATGAACGGATCTCCAGCCTGACGATCCTGTCGTCCTTGATGGTGAAGGCGTGGGTGAGCATCACCGGGCTACCGGGAAACTGGCCGCTCACCCTCGCCCGGACGAGTGCCTTGTCGCCGTCAACCGTGGATTCCACGGGTTCTGCACGGTATTGGGTCGCCTTCTTCGCAGCCAACCACCATTCACGGACTGCAACAATGCCCTGATGGCGCGCATTTTCGTCCTCGACCGCCGCTTCGACCGCAAGGGTTTTCAACAGCGTATCGGCATCATTGCGACTGTCGGCGTCAAAATACATGTTCACAATAGAGGGCATATCCATCGTATTTCTCCTTCTGAGCTGCCCCTAAGTTAGCGCTCGACCATTGCATAGATAAGTGGGATAAGCCGGCATGCGCTATTGAACAGATCGGGACAATGGAACACGCTAGCCTGAAGGAACTCGAAGCGGCCGTTGCGATTGCCCGGCGCGGGACCTTCCGCGCAGCGGCCATTGATCTCGGGATGTCAACGACTGCGCTGAGCCACACGATAGGCAGGCTTGAGGCGGGGCTGGGTGTGCGATTGTTCAACCGCACCACACGCAGCGTGTCGCTGACAGATGCCGGCAGGCTCTTTGTGCAGCAGGTCGCGCCATCGCTCCAGGATCTCCATGCCGCTCTGGATCTGGTGCGCTCGCAGCGCGAGACACCTTCCGGAACGATAAGGATCAACGCCGCCCCGTTTGCGGCGCGCGCCATCATCTCACCGCTCGTGCTTGAGTTCCTGCGCCGCTATCCCGACATGAATGTCGATATCGTCACCGAAGGAAAAATGGTCGATATCGTCAAGGACGGTTTCGATCTGGGCGTCAGGGTTGCAGGCCTCGTTCCCAGCGACATGATCGCGGTTTCGCTCGGCCGGCCTCAACGACACGCCGTGGTGGGTTCTCCTAAGTATTTCGAGCAGCATGGCAAGCCCATGGTTCCTCCTGATCTTCTCAATCACAGATGCATTCGTGTTCGGTTGCCGGACGGCTCCTTGTTTAGATGGCGTTTTGAGAAGGACGGCGAGCAGGTGCAGATTGATGTGCGGGGACCGATTGCGCTCGATGAAGCCAGCCTGACACGGACTGCGGTGCTTGAAGGTGCCGGCGTCGGCTATATCTTTGAACAAGACATTCTTCCGGAGATCGAGGCGGGGCGCGTCATCCGTATTCTGGAAGATTGGACGCCCCCATATCCGGGGCTTTGCCTGTATTATCCTGGGCGCCGAAACCTCTCGGCCGGAGTCAGAGCGTTCTTGGAACTAGCTCGTGAACTCTCGCGACCGGCAGCCGGGTGAACCGCTCACGAAGCGCCAGTTAAAACCAACTGTCTCGCCTTGATGGGATCTGAACCGGCGGCGCCTTAGTCAGGTGAGTCGAGTGCTTGATAAATCGGACCTCGAGGTAAAGTCTATTTGTGAGGCTTGAGCTCAAAGCATCAACGCTATTCCGTCGGCAGTTCGGTGCCCACCTTATCCCCTCGCTCGTCATCGCCCGCCTTGCTCATACAGAACTAGCGCCCCTTGAACAGCCTGTCCCGGTTGGCACGGGACAACCCACTACTCCCTGGGTGGATAATCGATGCCGCCGCCTCCAGGCCAAAAGCCTGCCGAAGAAACCTCCCGGTCGTAGGCTTCCTGCGCCACATCGTCTGGTAAGGCTGGAAAGCCGCCGGGATGTATCGGCGCCTGCCGTCCCGAAAACCGTGTAACGGCCAGATCGAAACTTCCCCAAAAGAGGCGCACAGGGCTGGACTTCCCGAGAAAAGACGTCCGAAACGACTTGAAAACCGCGTCCACGGCCATCAACGCCTGATGAAAACGTCGAACGGCATCACGGTCATAGGGGCGGTCACGATAGTCCTCATCGAACGGGACAGGATCCGGCACCTCATTGGGTTGGCCGTGGAAGTCCGGGGTACCTCCAAGATCGGAGATGAGCCGAGCGAAATTGGCATGGAACTCCGCGACCGTGGATGTCGCCAACGCAAAAGAGGCCCGACGTCCGTCGCCGCTGGTACCGACGACCGCATGGTCATGAAAGTCGAACACAATCTCGATGCCAGGGCCATCAGGGATAGGCGAAGATGTCAGCGGGAAAGCGATGGCGGCGATATAGCGGATCACGGGCAAGTTTGGTCATGCCACCAGATCCCACATTTTGATCGTTGCTCGATTAACTTTACGATGTCGTCCACATTGCTTCCATGCCTCGTCGAATCAAATCAACTGCATGGAATCACAAGCGAATCATATCATTCAACTTCGTTATGGACTGACACTTAGAGTGTCACCTAACCTGTTGTTCGATAAATGCATCGGATAATTATTCCGATTTGGAATGGGCCATCTTGTTTTCTCATTAGACAGAAAGGCCTAGATCGCCTCACTATGCACATAGAATTGGCATGCCTATAAAATAGGCATGCAGTGTTGCGCATTGGAGTGGGCGAATGCAGTCGCAGCAGCAGGGTGAACGGAGCTTCTATCTCCCGGTGGACGAGGTTCGGAGCCTCTATGTCGAGGAGCATGGCAATCCTGAGGGTATCCCTGTCGTTGTTCTTCACGGCGGGCCAGGTGCTGGCATGTCCCTGAAGCAGGTTGAAACCTTTGACCGCTCTACGTTTCGGATCGTTATCTTCGATCAGCGCGGCGCCGGCCGGTCGACGCCGCATGCGAATCTCGACGGCAACACGACGACGGCCCTGGTCGCCGACATGGAATTGCTGCGAGACCATCTCGGCATCGACAGATGGCTGGTTTCCGGCGGATCCTGGGGCAGCTGCCTGGCGCTGGCCTATGGGGAGGCGTATCCCGACCACTGCCTCGGCTTTCGCCTTCACGGCATTTTCCTCGCCGGCAAGGAGGATATCGACTGGTGGTTCAATGGTGTGCGGGCCATTTTTCCGGATCAGTGGGAGGAATTTGCGGCCTTCATTCCCGAAGCCGAGCGTGGCAATCTCCTGTCGGCCTACTACCGGCGGCTGACCAGCGGCAATGCCCATGAAGAGGTGGCCGCGGCGCTCAGCCTGCGAGGCTTTTCCGCCAAGACCCAGACATTTCTGCCGGACCCCGGCCATGTCGCAGCCCTGATGGAGCCGACTGCCGCGCTCGCCGTTGCCCGGCTGTTTACGCATTACTGCATGCACGGCGCGTTTCTCGCTCCGGGCCAGCTGCTTCGCGATATCGGCCGGATCTGCCACCTGCCCTGCGAGATCGTCCAGGGACGGTATGATACGGTGACCCCGATGGCGTCCGCCTGGCAGCTCTATCGGGCCTGGCCGGAAGCCGGCTTCTCGATCGTCACGGAAGCCAATCATCAATCGACCAAAGGTCCGCTTTTCGAAGAGCTGAAAAACGCCTCCGAGCGGCTGCGCGGCAAGCTTGTCGCGGTCAACGCGCTTGAATGCCGGAGGGTGTGATCGGATGACGTCGTCGTTTGAGGCTGAAACCATCGCTCCGTTCCTGGAGATCCAGTCCGTCAAATCGCCGGCCGTGTCGCCCGACGGCCAATGGCTTGCCTATCTCTCGAATGCCACCGGCTTCAGCCAGCTGTGGGTCAGGCCATTCGCCGGCGGGCCGGCACGGCAGGTTACCGCCATGCCCGAACCCATCGGCGCATTCGCCTTCAATCCGAAGGGACCGGGAATCCTCTTCACCATGGATTGCGGCGGTGACGAGCGGCATCAGCTCTGGCTTTTGCCGGACATCGAAGCCCAACCCGTCGCGCTGACGCAGGCGCCGGGTGTCGTGCATATCTGGGGCGCCTGGTCTCCGGAGGGTGAGCGGATCGCCTATGCGTCCAACGCTCGTTCCCCTTATGACATGGACATCCACGTCATGAATGTGACGACGCGCGAGGCGTCGACAGTCTTTGCCGGCATCGGTATGCGCGAGGCACTTGCCTTCTTCCCCGACGGAAACGCTTTGCTGGTGCGGGAATCGCTACGCTCCGGCAACGATCAGGACATGTATCGGCTGGAGATTGCCAGCGGCGAACTAACGCCGATCATGCCGCATGCCGGGAAAGCCCGTTATCTTGCGGCACGGCTGTTCAAGGACGGCAGCGGCGGCGTGGCCGTCTGCGACCAGGGCCGCGATTTCATGGCTATTTGCCGGTTTGCTGCCGAAGACGGCAGCGTCGCACCCTTGGTCGAGCTTTCCGACCGGGATATCGAAGCCGTGGCCCTGTCGCCCGACCAGCAGCGCATTGCCTACGTCTCCAACGAAGACGGCTGGAGCCGCATCGGCCTGTGCAACCGTGACGGCAGCGATATGCGGTCATTCGAAGGGCAGCCGGTCGGGGTCATCACCTCCGTCGCATTCACGCCGGACGGCCAGTCGCTGGTCTTCCCGCTTGAAGGGGCGGCGACACCGCCGGGCATCTGGAGGCTAGATCTGGCCAGCGGGCGTTTCGAACTGACGGTCGCTTCCGACACATTGGGGCTGGACGTCGTATCCTTCCGGGAGCCGGTGGTCGAACGCTTTGAAAGTTTTGACGGACGGCTGATACCGGCCTTCGTCTACACACCATCCTCGCCGGCGCCTGCCGCCGGTTACCCTGTTCTTTTCATCGTGCATGGTGGGCCGGAAATGCAGTGGAAGCCGGATTTCCGCGCCGACGTCCAGTTTCTCGTTTCGCAGGGTGTCATGGTGGTGGCACCGAACGTGCGCGGCAGCACCGGCTATGGCCGTGCCTTCCACGAGCTCGACGACCGCGAAAAGCGTCTGGATTCGGTGGCCGACCTGCGGGCGATCCGGCTCGCCATCGGGGCGCGAGCGGATGTGGATGACAGCCGTATCGGCGTGTTCGGCCGCTCCTATGGCGGCTTCATGGTTCTGTCGGCGCTGACCGAAGATCCCAAACTCTGGAAACTCGGCGTGGATTTCTACGGTGTCGGGAATTTCCTGACCCATCTTCTTGCGACCGGCCCTTGGGGCCGGCAGCAGCGGGCCGCCGAATATGGCGAACCATCCGTCATGCGCGACGCTTTGGAGCGGTTTTCGCCGATCAACCGGATCGCCCGGATGAAGGCGCCGCTTCTGATCGTCCACGCCAACCGCGACCCCCGCGTGCCGATGGGGCAGAGTGAAGACGTCTATTCGTGCCTGAGCGGTCTCGGCCACGATTGCGAATACCTGCGCATCGACCACGAGGGGCATGGCTTTGCGCGCCGGGAAAACCGCTTAAAGGCGTTTTCTGCCTTCGCCCGGTTCCTTGAAAAACACCTTTGACATCAAGCCGTATGGAGACTTCGAAATGCAGAATAGCGAGCGAATCTGGGATCTGGTGGACGAGCACAGGGCGGAATTCGTCGCCCTGAGCGACCGTGTCTGGGGCATGCCAGAAATCGCCTATACGGAATACGCCTCGGTTGCCGAACACGCCGCCATGCTCCGGGAACAGGGCTTTCGCGTCACCGAAAACGTCGCGGGCATCCCCACCGCGGTGATGGGCGAGGCAGGCAAGGGCGGGCCGATCATCGCCATTCTCGGCGAATACGATGCGCTGCCGGGCCTGAGCCAGGAGGCAGGCATCGCCGAACCGAAGCCTTTGCCCGGCAACGGTCACGGGCATGGCTGCGGTCATAACCTGCTCGGCTCAGCAGCGATGCTGGCCGCGACGGCGATCAAGGACTGGCTGGCCCAGTCCGGCAAGCCTGGCCGGGTGCGCTATTATGGCTGCCCGGCGGAAGAGGGCGGAGCGGCGAAGTCGTTCATGGCGCGCGAAGGCGCGTTCGACGGCGTCGATGCGGCCATCACCTGGCATCCGAGCGCCTTTACCGAGGTCGCCAAAGCCCTGTCGCTCGCCAATACCCGGATGGATTTTCGCTTCACCGGCCGATCCTCGCACGCTGCCGCGGCGCCGCATCTCGGTCGCTCCGCGCTGGATGCCGTCGAACTGATGAATGTCGGGGTCAATTACCTGCGCGAACACGTGCCGGATTCCAGCCGTATCCATTATGCCATGCTCGATTCTGGCGGGATTGCCCCGAACGTCGTGCAGGCAAAGTCGGCGGTGCGGTATGCGATCCGCTCGCGGGACCTCAAAGGCATGCTGGATCTCAACGAGCGAGTCAAACAGGTGGCGCTGGGCGCGGCAATGATGACCGGAACGACGGTCGATATCTCCATCATGAGTGCGGTTTCCAACCTGTTGGCCAACCGCCCGTTGGAAGAGGTGATGCAGCGCAATCTGGATCGGCTCGGGCCCGTCCCTTTCGATGCGGAAGACAAGGCGTTTGCGGCACAGATCCAGGCAACGCTCAGCGAGGAGGATATCGACAACGCCTATCTTCGCGTCGGCCTGCCGCGCAAGGAGGAAACCCCGCTCTGCGACTTCATCGTGCCGCTGGATGTCGATGGCGAACCGATGATCGGGTCGACGGATGTCGGCGATGTCAGTTGGTTGATGCCGACCGTGCAGGCGCATGCCGCGACTATCGCCATCGGTACGCCTGGCCATTCCTGGCAGGTGACGGCGCAGGGCAAGACGGCTGCTGCCCATAAAGGCATGACCCATGCCGCGAAAATGATGGCCGGCACCGCCATCGATCTTCTCAGCGACAGCCAGTTACTGGCTGCGGCCAAGGCGGACCATCAGGCGCGTTTGGGCAAGACGTCTTACGTTTGCCCGATCCCGCCGGACGTCAACCCGCCGCTGCAGCCGCGTCCGAAGGAGGCCGCCTGACCCTTGAAGACCGGGGGCGGTCCAGCCCCCGGCCCAGATCAGAGCTTGAAAGTCACAAAAATAAAGGGAACGAAAAGCATGATTACCAGAAGCATTTCCAAGATCAGCTATCTTGCTGCCGTCGCGGCCCTGTCGGCCTCGATCAGCCTGCCGGCGCGGGCTGCAACGCCGGACACGGCGCTTGTCATGGCGTGGAATATCGATGCCATCAGCACCTTCGATCCGGCGCAGATCGGCGAAGTCGTGACCAGCGAGCTGATGCAAAACACCTGCGATTCCCTGGTGGATTTCGATCCGAAGGACGAGTCCAAGGCCTTACCGCTTCTCGCGAAAAGCTGGGATGTGTCCGAAGACCGCAAGCAGATCACCTTCCATCTCAATACCGGCCTGAAATTCCCAGGCGGCGCCCCGGCGACGGCGAAGGAATTGGCCTGGTCGATGCAGCGCGTCGTGCTGCTCGGTTACGGCAATGCCGCAACGCTGACCGAATACGGCTTCAGCAAGGACAACGTGAAGGAACGTATCTCCGCGACCGACGACAACACGCTCGTGTTGTCGCTGGATAATCCCTATCCGACCAACCTCATCCTGCAGGCCATCGGCGCCAATCGCGTGTCGGCGCTCCTCGACCAGAAGACGCTGATCTCGAAGGAGATCAATGGCGACATGGGCAACAAATACCTCGCCACCAACACGGCCTGCGTCGGTCCCTACAAATTGGTGCAGTGGAACTCCGGCGAGTCCATCGTGCTACAGGCTAACGAGGACTATTACGGCGCCAAGCCGAAGCTGAAGCGCATCCTGATCCGTCACGTCGCCGAGCCGGGCACGCAGCGCCTGCTGTTGACCCAGGGCGACATTGATATTGCCCGCGACCTGTCGCCCGACGATCTTGCCGATCTCGACGGCAAGCCTGGCTTGAAGGTTGAGCGCGTGCTGAAGCCACAGCTGTTTTTCTGGACCTTCAACGCCGCCGACCCGATCTTCAAGAACGAAAAAGTGCGTCTGGCGATGCGTTACCTGATCGATTACGACGGTCTTGCCAAGTCGGTCATGACCTATCTCGGCGTGCCGCGGGCAAGCTTTGCCCAGCTCGGCGCCACCGGGGCTCTCGATACCAAGGAAGGCCAGCCGTTCAAGCTCGATATCGAGAAGGCCAAGGCGCTGCTGACCGAGGCCGGGTATCCGGATGGCTTCGAAGCGAACGTGCTGATTGGCACCTTGCCGCATTCGGCACCGATCGCCCAGAGCATCCAGCAGAACGCCTCCAAGGTCGGCGTTAAGCTCAACCTCGAGCGGATGGCCAATGCCCAGCTCTTTGCCCGTATCCGTGGCCGCGAGTTCCAGACCGGCATGCTGGCCTGGCAGACCGGCGTCCCGGATGCGCACGGCAATGCCTCGCGTCTGGTCTATAATCCCGACAACCGTCCGGAAGCCAAGCTGACCCAGATCCCGGCCTGGCGCTCCGCCTACCAGAACGAGGACTTCAACAAGCAGGTGAAGGCAGCACTTCTGGAAGGCGATCCGGCCAAGCGCAACGAACTTTATTACGCGCTGCAGAAGGACGTCATGCAACAGGGCCCGATGGCCATCATGTTCCAGATGTACAATACCGTCGGCATGAGCGGTAAGGTCAAGGATTGGACCTGGAACGGCTTCCGCGTCTATTACGACCTCGTCTCCAAATAAGGGACAGGCGTTCATGACGGACCCCACCTTCCCGGTTCCCCGCAGCGATGCGGGGAACGTGGCCAGGCCGAACCCGGCATTCGCCCTGCTGAGCATTCTCGGCAGGACGCTATTGCCGGTGTTCGTGACGCTGTTCGGCCTTGCGGCCCTGACATTCTTCATCGGCAGGATGCTGCCGATCGATCCCGTCGCTTCCATCCTCGGCGACAATGCCACGCAGGAAGCCTATGAGAAGATGTCTCGCGCGCTCGGCATGGACAAGCCGCTCTGGTACCAGTTCGGCGTCTACGTGAAGGGTATCCTGTCGCTCGATTTCGGCGACGCGCTGACCACCGGCAAGCCCGTGATGCAAGACATCGCCCGCGTGTTTCCGGCCACCATCGAGCTTGCCACGCTGGCAATCGTCATCGGCACGGGGCTTGGCATTCCCGCCGGCGTGCTGTCGGCCATGTACCGCAATTCCTGGCTCGACAATGCCATCCGCTTCACGGGCCTGATCGGCTATTCGGCGCCGAATTTCTGGCTCGGCCTGATGGGACTGGTGCTGTTCTACGCGACGCTCGGCTGGATCGGCGGGCCGGGGCGCATCGACTTCATCTATGAGTTCGATCTCGAGCCGGTCACCGGTTTCCATCTGATCGACAGCGCACTTGCCGGCAACTGGGAGATATTCCGCAACGTCTTCGGCCATATCATCCTGCCTGCCTCGATCCTCGGCTTCGGCGCACTTGCCTATATCAGCCGCATGACGCGCAGCTTCATGATCGAGCAGCTCGCGCAGGAATATATCGTCACGGCCCGCGTCAAGGGCCTGTCCTGGGCACGCACCGTCTGGGTGCACGCGTTCCGCAACGTCGCGGTTCAGGTGCTCACCGTGGTGGCGCTATCCTATGCTTTCCTGCTCGAAGGCGCCGTGCTGACCGAAACGGTGTTCGCCTGGCCCGGCTTTGGCCGTTATCTGACCAACGCGCTTCTCGTCGGTGACATGAATGCCGTCGTCGGTTGCTCGCTTCTGGTCGGTGTCATCTTCGTGACCCTCAACCTCATCTGCGACCTCCTCTATCGCGTCTTCGACCCCAGAACCCGGTGAGGCAGCCATGACAGACAAATCCCTTTCCCGGACCGCAAAGATCGCCGCTTCGTCCGGTAGCCTCGGTCTCTGGCTGCGGGCGCCGGTTCCGACTTCGCCCTTTCATGCCCGCATGCAGCAGCTTTGGCTGCAATGGCGGCGGCTGCGGTCCAACGCGTCGGCGCTGTTCGGCCTTTGCGTCGTCGTCGTCATGCTCGTCGCGGCGTTGCTTGCGCCCATTCTGGCGACGCATGATATCTACGAGCAGGACCTTGCGGCGCGGCTGCTGGCGCCCTCCTTCCAGCATTGGCTCGGCACCGACGAACTCGGTCGCGACGTCTATAGCCGTCTGCTTTTCGGTGCTCGCATCACTCTCTACATCGCGCTTCTGACGACCGTCATCGTCGCGCCGATCGGGCTCATCGTCGGTACCACGGCAGGTTATCTCGGCGGCTGGGTCGATACGGTGCTGATGCGCATCGTCGATGTGTTTCTGGCCTTCCCGAACCTCATCCTGGCGCTGGCCTTCGTCGCAGCGCTCGGACCGGGCATCCAGAATGCCATCATCGCCATTTCGCTCGCCTCCTGGCCGCCGATCGCCCGGCTGGCGCGCGCCGAAACGCTGACGATCCGCAAGTCCGATTACATCGCCGCCATGCGCCTTCAGGGTGCATCCAGTGCGCGCATCATCTTCGGACACATCATGCCCATGTGCATTCCATCGGTAGTGGTGCGCGTCACGCTCAACATGGCAGCCATCATTCTTACCGCTGCCGGCCTCGGCTTTCTCGGGCTTGGCGCCCAGCCGCCGAGCCCGGAATGGGGCACGATGCTGTCCTCCGGCCGCGAATTCGTGATGACCAGCTGGTGGATCGCCGCCATTCCCGGCACCGCCATCCTCCTGACCAGCCTCGCCTTCAATCTTCTCGGCGATGGCCTGCGCGACATTCTGGATCCCCGCCATGGATAAGCCGCTCATCGACGTCAAGGACTTGAGGATCCGCTTCCACGGCGCGCAGCGCAGCCATGATGCCGTGCGCGGCGTCTCGTTCACCATCGGCCGCGAAAAGGTCGGCATCGTCGGCGAATCCGGCTCGGGAAAATCGCTGACCGGCCGGTCGCTCCTGAAGCTGACGCCGAAGGGCGCGGAGATCAGCGCAACGCATATGCGCTTCAAGGATATCGACCTTCTGTCCGCCAGCGAAAGGGAGATGCGCAAGATCCGCGGCAACCATATTTCGATGATTCTCCAAGATCCGAAATACTCGCTCAATCCGCTGATGCGGATCGGCAACCAGATCGTCGAGGCCTATCGCCTGCATCACAAGGCGCGGCCGGCCGAGGCGAAGGAAAAGGCGCTGGCCATGCTGGAAGCAGTGCAGATCCGCGATCCGGACCGGGTGTTCAAGCTCTTCCCGCACGAAGTGTCGGGCGGCATGGGCCAACGCATCATGATTGCCATGATGCTGATCCCCGAGCCGGATCTCATCATCGCCGACGAACCGACCTCCGCCCTCGATGTGACGGTGCGCCGGCAAGTTCTGACCATCCTCGACGAACTGGTCACCCGCCGTGGCACCGGCCTGATGTTCATCAGCCACGACCTCAATCTCGTTGCCAGCTTCTGCGACCGGGTTCTGGTCATGTATGCCGGCCGGATCATGGAAGATCTGCCGGCGAGCGAACTGCACAATGCCCGGCACCCTTATACGCAATCGCTGCTCGAAAGCCTGCCACGGCTTGATGTCGCCGTTGAAAACCTCACGGTGCCGGTTCGGGACCCAAGCTGGCTCGACGGCCCCGTCTATCGCAATGGAGCGCTCGCATGAAACCGACGAGACCGCTGATCGAGGCCGTTGGTCTTTCGATCAGTTTTGGCCCTAAACATGCCCGCACCCGCGTCGTGGACGACGTATCGTTCCGGATCAACAAGGGTGAGGCCTATGGCCTGATCGGCGAATCCGGTTGCGGCAAGTCGACGATCCTGCGGGCCTTGAGCGGGCTCAACGGCGACTATGACGGTGCTTTGACGCTGGCCGACAAGGAACTGCCGAAGACGCGGAGCAAAGATTTCTTCCGCCGAGTGCAGATGGTGTTCCAGGACCCCTATGGCAGCCTCCACCCCCGCAAGATCGTCGAAAAGGTTCTGGCCGAACCGCTTGCCATCCACGGCATCGACCGAGCCTCCGAGCGCATTACCGAAACGCTCGATGCCGTGGGCCTCGGGCCGTCCTTCCGCTATCGTTACCCGCACGAGCTTTCCGGTGGTCAGCGGCAGCGCGTTGCGATCGCCCGGGCGCTGATCACCGAGCCGGAAATCCTGCTGCTCGACGAACCGACCTCGGCGCTCGACGTCTCGGTGCAGGCGGAAATCCTCAACCTTCTGAGGCGGCTGCGGATCGAGCGTAACCTTACCTACCTCATGGTGTCGCACGATCTCGCCGTCATCGCCCATATCTGCGAGCGCGCCGGCATGATGCACAAGGGCAAGATCATCGAGGAACTGACCTCGCATCAGATCCGCCAGTCGCAAGCCAAGGAAGACTATACCCGCGAGTTCCTGCAGGCCACGATCGAGGCCGTCGCGAGGCGTGACGAGGCGGTGGCATGACCGCGCTTCAGGCATATGCTATCGACAGGCCCGGTGAGCCCTCCGGGGCGTGGGAGCATTTCGACACGACGCGCGACACAGGCTTCCATGCCGCCGGGCTTGAAAAGCTGCGCGCCATCGCTGCGTTGCAGGCCACCGATATGTTGCTGGTCATCCGTCATGGCAGAGTGGCTTTTACTCTCGGCGATCCGACGAAGAAATTCCTGTGTCATTCGATCCGCAAGAGCTTTCTGGCGGCGTTGATCGGCACGGAGGTCGAGAGCGGCCGGATCGACCTGTCGAGCACCATGGAAACCCTGGGTATCGATGACCGGGAGGGGCTGAGCGAGGTCGAAAGGCAGGCGACCGTCTACGATCTGCTGACGGCGCGCTCTGGCATATACCATCCAGCCGGATACGAGACGCCCTGGATGCGCCGGATCAAGGAGCGACGTCATGCCCACGGGCCGGGCACCTTCTGGTGCTACAACAACTGGGATTTCAATGCGCTCGGGACGATTTTCGAAAAGCTTACAGGCGAAAGCCTTCACCAAGCTTTTGCCCGGCAGATTGCCGGTCCCACCGGCATGCAGGACTTTTCGCTGACCGACGAACGATCCGGAGGCCGGCCCGACGGATGGCACGAGAGCTTCGATATCAGCGAGCACCGCGCCTATCCATTCCGCATGTCCAGCCGGGATCTGGCCCGTTTCGGACAGCTTTTCCTGCGCCACGGAGTCTGGAATTCGGCCCAAGTGCTGCCGGCCGGCTGGGTGCAGGAATGCGTCATGCCCTATTCGCATGCAGGGACGCATGGCGCCTACGGCTATATGTGGTGGCTCGAACGGGACGGCGTTTTCCTGCCGGGCTTGGTGACGCCAAAGGGAAGCTATGCCGCGATGGGGGCCGGCGGGCACTATTGCCTTATGATGCCCGCCCTCGACATGGTCGTCGTCCATCGCGTCGATACGGAAATAACAGGCCGTCAAGTTAGTGCATTCGGCATGGGCCGGTTGCTGCGCCAATTGCTCGCGGCGGTGGACGAGTCTTCCTGAAACCAAAGCCAAAAATCTCGGTCGGCAACCGTGCCCGTCAGGAGCGCGAACGTGACCGCATGTCTTCCCATCAAGAACCAGCGAGCTTCCCATGAGAACCGTTATCGAGACTATCGCAGCCTGGTGTGCCGCCCCGCCGGCAATCTCCGACGATGCGCGCCGGCTGGCCCATCAGGCCATCGCCGACACCATCGCCTGTTTGTATGCCGGTCGTGCCGACAAGAGCACGCTTGCCGTCGCGCAGGCCTTCGGTCGGCGACCGGACGGTGAAGCGCCGCTCGTCACCGGCGGACGTCAGTCGCCGTCGGTGGCCGCGCTGGTCAACGGCACCGCCGCACATGCGCTCGATTACGACGACAATTTCCGTCCCGGCATGAGCCACGCCTCGGCCGTCCTCGTGCCGGCGCTTCTGGCCGTCGCCGATGGGTTGAGCGTCAGCGGGCGGGCGCTGACGGATGCGTATCTCGCCGCTCTCCAGGCCCAGGCCTTCGTCGGCAGCGGCGTTGCCGGATCGCATTATACTGCCGGATGGCACGGGACGTCGACGGTCGGCAGTATCGGCACCGCAGCCGGCGTCGCCAAGCTTTTGGGAATGGACACGGACGGCATTGCCCGGGCGCTGTCGATGGGCGCCAGCATGGCTTCGGGAACGAAGGGCCAATTCGGCACACCGGCAAAACCCTTCCATGCCGGGATGGCGGCCCGCAATGCCGTGGAGGCAGCACTTCTGGCCGGGACGGGGCTTCTGGGACGCCTCGACATTCTCGAGGGCCCGCAAGGCTTCCTGGAAATGTTCGGCGGCGAGGCGCCGAAGGGCTACGACCTTGCGGATATCTCAGGCACACGCGAGCATACGATCGAGACGGTCGGCGTCATGCCGAAATTGCATCCATGTTGTGGCTCGACGCATCTGATCGTCGATGCGGCCCTCGACCTGATGAAGGACGCGCCGATCGATCCGGATGCGATCGTATCCGCCGAATGCCATGTCGGGATTGCCAACTACCGCAACCTTGCCTACCCGCAACCGCGTGACGAGATGGAAGCCCGTTTCTCCATGCAGTATTGCCTGGCACTGGCATTCCGCAACAAAAGCCTGTCGCTGCTCGACTTCACGCCCGCAAGCGTCGACATCGTGGCAAAGGACCCGCTCCTCGCAAAGATATCGATGACCCACTACAGCGCCGCGGAAGAAGCCTGTGCAACGAGCTACCTGCCGCACCGCTTGCGGATCACGCTCCGCGACGGACAAGTGTATGTGGTGGAGCGCAGCTTTGCACGCGGCGGCCTGGCCGAGCCGTTTTCGGAGGATGACCGCAGGACGAAGTTTGCAGACTGCCTGGAAGGTGTTGCAAACCCTATGTCCGTCTATGCCGCTCTCGCTGCCCTGGACGAGCAGCCGGACCTTGCATTTCTGGCCCCCGTTTTCGACGGCGGTGCCAGGAAATGACCGAGACCTAGCCAGGAAGGGTCCGTAGTCTAGCGATTGGCTTGCAGCGCGACCTCTTCCGCCTGTCTCCAGAACTGACCGGCGCGCTTGCCGCGCAGGCGATAGGAGCGGTAGAGCCTGATTTCGACTTCGATATCGAAGGAGGGATCGGCCGCCCGGACGAGTTGACCGGTCCGCAGTTCCTGAATGGCCAGGCTTTCCGGGATCCACGCCACTCCGTGGCCAGACACGGCCATCGCCTTCAACGCCGCCGACATCGCATTCTCGTAGACCGTATTGAACCGGAGCGCTTTCTTGTCGAAGACGGCATTCGGCAAGGCCTGCGCGAAAAATGAATTGTCCCGGTAGCTGAGGTAGTCGATCAGCCTACCATCGGATTGCACGCCATGCAGCGGATCGCCATTCTCGGCCGGTGCGGACACGGCGATCACCTGCTCGGCTCCAAGCGTCAGATAATCGTGTTCGGAAAGGTCCTGCATCGCCGGAACAGAATCGTGGGCGTAGATCAGCAGGAAGTCGCACTCGTTGCGGAAAAGTGTCGCGACGTTGTTGGAAAACGATGAGTAGGCTTCCGTGAAGCGTGTGCGGAACGGTTCTCCGAGCGCCTCGACCTTTTCCATCCAGGCCGGGAAGAATGTCAGCACGAGGGTACTCATCGTGGCAAAGGAGAGGACCTCCTCCGCCGAGCCATGCGCTTCGATCGTATCTTCGCGCAAGGCGCAGAGCATGTCGACGCTCTTGCGCGCCTTCGGCAGGAAGCTGTAGCCTGCCGGCGTCAGCTTGACCGGATAGGTTGAACGATCGATCAGGGGCAGCCCGACCCATTGCTCAAGTTGCCGGATACGGCGGCTGAGTGCCGACTGGGTGATGTTTCTGTCATGGGCCGCAAGCGTGAAGTTCATGAAACGCGCCAAGCTGACGAAGTCTTCAAGCCACTTCAGTTCCATCCAGCTTCTCCAACCATTCGCAGTGTTTCCAGCCGGTCTTTGCCGACGCAGATATTGCCAAGGCACTGGCGCAAACTGAGGATTATGCACAGCGACGGCTATGTAATCAAAGAGAAAGCGGACGGACAATCGCAGTCCGGCGGTTCATATTCCTCGCGGCCTTGGTGCATCGCCCCCGGCGTGAATGGATTCTGCTCTTTGATGTCGTGACTATGCCGTTGTTGTCTTGGACCGGACGGACTTCGGGACATCTGGTTAAACTTCAAACGGAGATTTCAGGCATGCCTGCCACATCCCGGAGGTTCAAACCATTCTTAAGCCTGCTATCGCTTGCCGCGCGCGCCTGCCGCAAGCCATTTCGATTTCGTCAAGTCTTCCCCTGGTGGTCGATTTGGCGCCAGGCGACCGTGTCGCCGCCTCGCGCCTGTGGGGTCATATCCGCACTACAGCTTGTTGATGCGGTCGATCATGCCCTGCGGCCAGGACGAGGACAGCGGCGAGCGGGCATACTGCTTCTGGGCGTAGTCGCGGAAGGCGGCGACATCCGGCTCGTAGACCTCCAGACCCTTTTCCTTGAAGAATTGGATCAGCTCGCTTTCCTGCTTGAGGTATTCGGCCGTACTCCAGGCGAAGGCCTTCTTGGCGACGTCCCGCATGCGCTTCTGCTCGGTTTCGGGAAGCTTGTCGAAGACGGAGGAGCCGATCAGCAGCATGCCGAATCCGACATTGTGGCCCGTCAGTACAATCTGGTTCGTCACCTCGTAGAACTTCATCAGCTTGTCGTTGGGCAGCGGATTGTCCTGCGCGTCTATCGCACCGGTCTGCAGACCGGTGTAGACCTCGGCGTAATCCATGGCGACGGGATTGGCGCCAATCGCCTTGCCGAGGAACTGCCAGCTTTCGCCGCCCGGCATGCGAAGCTTGACGCTGGCTAAGTCCTCCGGCTTGGACACCTTCTTGTTTCCCTTGAGGTTGACGTGGCGTGCTCCGTAATAGGCGGGCGCCAGGATCTCCACCTTCAGTTTTTCGCGAGCCGTTTTTCTGAACTCCTCGCCGACGTCGCTCTCGAAGATCTTGTTGAGATGATCGGCGTCGCGAACCACATAGGCCGCGCCGAGGATATCGAATTCGGGCGCCTGCTTGGCAAAATCCGAAGGCGGCAACATTGCCATCTCCAGGTTGCCGCGCTGAACGGCGACCAGTTCCGTGCCCTGCTTGAACAGCGTCGATCCGAAATAACCCTGAAATTCGTAGTCGGCTCCCATCTCCTTCGCGAAGATGTTGGTCAGTGCGAGCGAACGCGGCGCATCTGCGGTGGTCACGTCCGCAAAACGCAGCTTGGTGGCCGCAAGTGCCGCACCGGGCAGTCCGGCCGAAGCCGCAACCGCGGCCGCGCCCGCCAGAACGTTTCGTCTCGATAAGGCTTGCATGTCTTCCTCCCCTTCAGCGCTCCCGGCGCTCCTCAGATTGCAAATCGGTGTTCCGCGAATCCCTGCGCCACGCCCTCGAGGGCGAAGACAGCGCCCGCCATGGGCTCGGCCGCCCGCTGTTCCTCCGTCAGGAATTTCGATGCAGTGGTGATGAACAGCGTTCGGTAGTCTCGCCCCCCGAAACAGACGCAGGTCGGATTGCTGACCGGCATGGATAAAACGGTGTCGATACGTCCATCCGGGGCGTAACGTACCACCCGTCCTCCGCCGAAGAAGGCGGTCCACAAACCGCCGTCCACATCGAAACAGGCTCCGTCCGGCCGATCGCCCGTCGCCGAATAGTCCGCAAACATCCGCCGTTCCGCGACCGAGCCGGTAAGCGGATCCACGTCGAGGACCCAGCTCTGATAGCGGCGTGTATCGGTAAAATGCATGCGGCGCCGATCCGGCGAGAAGGCGATGCCGTTGCTCACGATCACCTGGTCGAAGATCCTCTCCACAGTGCCATCCGGATCGATGCGGTAGAGCGCGCCATTCGGGCGGTGGAGCTGGTTGTCCATGGTCCCGATCCACAGCCGGCCCCAGGCGTCCACCCGTCCGTCGTTAAGGCGATTGTCGATCCCGCTTTCGATCTCCGCGAAGAACCGAAGCTCGCCGTCGTCGGAGCGAGTAAAAAGCGACAGGTCACGAGCGAGGAGGTGGCCTCCCGAAGAGGTAAACGCCTGGCCGCCGAGATAGGTGACGTTAGGATCGAGGAAAACGTCATGGTGGCCGGACGAAAGGTCGAAGCTTTGCAGCTTCGGCCTTTCGATGTCCACCCACCATAATTTGCGCGTCCTGTCGCACCAAAGGGGCGTTTCGCCCAATTGGTCCGCCGTACGCACCACGCAATCCAGTTTTTCGGCGGAGATCATCCTCTCAACCATCAAAACCTCGCATATCGACTGGGGCCTTCGCCTGAACTCATTAATCAGCAGCAGCCTCGCCGTGTCCTAGACCAGCGCGATCGCACGCGTCGGGCCGCCGGTCGCACCCTTGACCTTCGGCGTCCCCAGAAGCAGGTGCGTGCCCTTTTCGGGAATGGCATCGAGGTTGGCGAGGCATTCCACACCCCACCGGCCGCTGCCGAGCCATTCGTAATGCACCGGGAAGGCGCCGCCGGAATTCAGACCCGTGTCGAGCGACAGCGTATCGACGCCGATGCCCTTGACCTCCCGTTCCGAAATCAGGAAATGCGCCGTCTCCGCATGGAATCCGGGCGTGTGGTTGCGCTTCTGCTCATCGTTGCCGGTGAACTTCTTGTCGCCGACCAGCTTATGCCAGCCGGAGTTCATGGCGACGCAGCATCCGCTCGGGAGGCGACCGTTCTTGGCTTCCCATTTCTTTATGTCGTCGGGCGTCAGGGACGTGTCCGGATCGTCGGCGGCACGGGCCTGTATGTCGATCACGACGAGCGGTACGATCATATCGGAAATCGGGATCATGTCCGCCGTCATTCCGTCGGCAGAAAAGTGGATCGGAGCGTCGATATGGGTGCCGCTATGCTCCACGATCGTCCAGCGATGCAGGTTCACCTTATCCTTCTCGAATGTCGCCAGGTGCTCGACCGTGAACCACTTGTCGCCGCTAAAGGTGGGGAACCCTTCGTAGAGAACATGTGAGAGATCTATGGTGTCGCTGAACGCAAATCGCGGCGTGGTTTGGGCCGAGGTGACGGACGGGAACGCGGCCGCTCCGATGCCGAGCGCGAAACCGGACTTCAAAAGTCCCCGCCGCGTCGCAGTCTGGCAAATGGAATGAAGGCATCCTGGTGGGCACATGGAAATACACTCCGTCGTTCGATGAGATGTCTGCTTCTGCCGTGGCGAATGAGAAGATGACGCGGCGATCCGTCGAGATCGCCACCTCCGATATCAGTCACGTGGTCCGGTGCCGGGAACGCGGCCGGGGGCAACTCCGGGCGCGGCCTGCGGCAGGGGATTGGCGGCAATGAAGTCGATACCTGCGGGGTTGGACGGCGTAGTGCCGATCGCCGCATCGAGGGTGAGCGCCGCGTCGTTGGAGGTGCTCCACGGCTTCCAGTTGATGTCGCTCGTCTTGGGATCGCCTGTCTTGGCGAAGGAGATCAGGCTCGCCATCATCTTTTCCGAAAGCGCGCGGTCGGTGTCGGTCCAGGCGCGTCCCTGCCGGAGCTTGTTGAAAGTTTCGAGCGTGCCGAACCAAAACGGAATGTCAGCCGTGTGGTAGGCACCGATCGTCTTCTCGTCGATGTCCGCATAGTCTACGCCGGGCGCGAAGGAATGCTTGCGGGAAAACATGCTCACATAGGCCGGCGACTTGTTGTGCTTGACCTGAAGGGCTGCACAATCGCGCGCATTCTTGGCAAGCCGCGAGTCGAGGGCGATTTGCGTCGCCCGCGCCGCGACGTCATCGTCGGATGCGGCGGGATAGAGTTTGAGGAACGCTTTTGCCTTGTCACCATAGATGCGTTCGGCGAGTTCATTATAGTCTTCGAGGTTTTTGACGCCCGAGAAAGGCGAGTTGGTCTCGTCGCGATTGTAGTGCGCGATGATCGGGACGTCCGACATCTCCCCCGCGGCCAGAATTTCCTTGTGGCTCTTCGGCGTGAAGTAACCGTCAATCACACCGTTCGCCTTCACGCCCTCTCTTTTGGTGCCGACCTGAGATTCGCTCTGGATAGCGAGGATTTTGTCCGCCGGGATGTTGCGCATCGCGGCGAGGTTTTTCGCCCCAAGCAGTTCCTGGGCCTTGAGCCCGGTCTTCTCACCGTCGGCCAGGCTGTCGGTGGCGATATTCCAGGTGCAGCCGGAGGACATTACCGCGCCGCTGAACAGGCCCTTAGACAGGGGGCTGAAGATCTGCTCGGTAACCGAACGCGCCCCGGCCGATTGCCCCATGATGACGACCCGGTCGGAATCGCCGCCGAACTTGGCGATGTTGCTCTTGATCCATTTTAGGGCGGCGTTCTGGTCGAGGTAGGCGTAGTTGCCCGAATGGCCACCCTGTTCAGCCGTCAGTTCCGGATGCGCCATGAAGCCCATGAGTCCGACGCGGTAGTTGAAGTTCACGAACACCGCGCCGCGCTTGGCCAATTCCTCGCCCTTGTAGGAATCCATGCCGCTCGAACCGATCGTGCCGCCGCCGCCGTAAAGGAAAACGACGACCGGAAGCTTACTGTCGGCCTCGGCCGCGCCCGGCGACCAGATGTTCATGTAGAGGCAGTTCTCGGAGGTGGGCTCCTCACCAAAATAGTGGTTGATGTCGTGCGGACGCAGAACTTGAATGCATTCCGGACCGAGCCTGTCCGCGTTCCATACGCCTTCCCAAAAAATAGGCTGAGGCGGCCTCCAGCGAAGATCCTGAACCGGTGGTGCCGCATAGGGCATGCCGAGCCACGCCTTGACGCCCGACTTGAGGGTCTGGCCGGCCACATGACCGGATTCCGTCGTCACCGGCGCCAGCGGAGACACGACCTGCGCTGTCGCTGACGGCGCAACCGCTATTACCGCAGCCAGCCCCAGCCCCTGCAGGTAACGTCGGAGCCATATCAGGCCGGAGCTCCGTGGTCCTGTCGCAATCATGCCTTCCTCCTCATTCCGATGGCTCGGGTGAGCTGACGCAGTGTGGAAAGCTCACCCGCCGTGATCCTCGTCACTACCCGCATGCCCCCTGTCCACCATGGACGCAGATCCTGTGGTCAGTAGTCGGGAGATGGTGTGATGCTCCTCCAAGCTCTGTGACGGTCGGTGAACATACGGCCCGCCGTTCGAAGCTTTTGGCTCCGGCGAAAACGAACTGAATGTCGAGAAGCTTGGTGCCTCTCCTCCCCAGAAAATAAATTAACGTACTATTTGGTTAATTCAAGCGGAAGCGAGCGGCGCTCCGATTTTTCTGGGCCGTGCCGGTCTCTTCACCTGTCGGAAAACGGATGGCGTCGGCGCGCAGACGCAATCAGATAGCTCAGGGCGGCGTCCGAAATCATCTGCTTGTGGCGCAGCACCAGCCCCGGCTTGTGGTTCTCCGGCGTGACCTGCCAGAGCTCCTTCAGGCCGATGCCGTATTTCTGCGGCTCGCGATCCTTCTGCAGGTCGAACTTCTGGATCAGCTGCTTGGCGAGAGAATCCCGCACGCCCTCGCCGATCACCACATATTTTCCATGAAGCTCCATGCCGCGGGTGAAGTTCGGGGGCTAGCCGTTCTTCTCGATGCCCATGTCGCCGATGGCGACGCCCTTGACTGCCCCGTTCGCGTCGTACAGCACTTCGGCGGCCGCAAGGCCCGGACAGATCTCGACGCCCAGAGCTTCCGCCTTTTCGGCGAGCCGGCGACAGACGTTTCCGAGCGAGAAGAATTCGAATCCTCAGGGCTTGATCAGTCCTGACGGATCCAGGTGGACGGACCGGGAATCCTTTTGGCCTTCAAACGCCGATCTTGAGTTTGGTCCCGTCCTCCTGAGCCCGTGCCCGTCGAATGCGGGATAATGGTGCAGCCGCGCGAGAGCGGCGACCACCGTGGCCGCAGCGACGCGCCTTGATGGTACTATCAAGCGGAAGTCTTGAGACGATGGGAACCGTCTCCCCTCTCGGTTGGCTTAGGGCGGCAGTCTCGGCGCCAATGACGGTATCGTCTCGATGGCTTGCCCGATCGTCGTGTCTCCTCGGTCGCCGCTGACAGCTCTGAAATACTATCGCCAGCAAACGGTGAGGAAAGAAAACCATGGTTTATCCGAGCTCCGATCGCCTGAAGTCTGCACTACTCCTCTTGGCCGCATCAGGCCTTGCGCTCGGGCTGCTTGTCTATGCCGTCGATATGCCCGATATAGCCAAACTCGCGTGGCAGGCGGGTGTCATCCCGGTCCTCGCCGCACTGATCATCGAAATCATGCGCGGTCTCTGGCGTCGAGAAATTGGACTGGACATCGTGGCGGCACTTTCAATGTCTGCGGCGTTGTTGTTCGGGGAAACGCTCGCCGCATCCGTCGTTGCCCTAATGTACTCCGGCGGGACATTTCTGGAGAGCTTTGCCGAGGGGCGTGCACGGCGCGAAATGAGCGCACTCCTCTCGCGTGTGCCGAGATCCGCCACGCGTCACACCAAGGAGGGCCTCGAAGAGATCGGGTTGCAGGATATCGAACCGGGCGATCTGCTGATGATCCACCAGGGCGCCGTCGTGCCGGCAGACGGTGACATCGAAAGCCCGCGGGCGATCCTCGACAAATCGGCGCTGACCGGCGAATCCATGCCTGTACGACTGGAGCATGGTCAGGAAGCAATGAGTGGGTCGACCAATGCCGGCGATGCCTTTGACCTGCGGGTCCGGCATCGTGTGGCAGACAGCACCTATGCCGGCATCGTCCGGCTGGTCGAGGCAGCTCAGGCATCCAAGGCGCCGATGGCCCGGCTGGCCGACCGGTATTCCCTGCTGTTTCTGGCCGTCACCATCGCATTATCGACAGCGGCCTGGTGGCTCACCGGTGATCCCATTCGCGCGGTGGCTGTTCTGGTCGTGGCAACACCATGCCCGCTGATACTTGCAGTTCCAGTGGCGTTGGTGGCTGGTCTGTCTCGAGCGGCACACTTCGGCGTCCTCATCAAAGGAGCAAAGCCCCTGGAGGCTCTGGCAGGGATCAGCACGTTGATCCTCGACAAGACCGGTACACTGACAGATGGACGACCGCAGATCGTTTCCATCGAAACCCACAACGGCATGTCAGAAAGCGAGGTTCTTTATTTCGCGGCCGCTCTGGAACAGGCGTCGAAACACCCGATGGCCCAAGCGATTGTCGCGGCAGCACACCGACAACGGGTCTTGCTGCCTGTCCCGGAACATGTGAGCGAACGGGCCGGTGAAGGCCTTGCCGGAACAGTCGACGGCCGGGAGGTCGCCGTAGGAGGTGTTGCGTTCGTGAGTACGAAGGTCGGCGTTGAGCCGACAGGGAGCCTGGCCATGACGGCGGGGACCGTGGTCGTCGCCCTTGCGGTTGATAACAGGATCGCGGGGTATCTCACCATGGCGGACGCGCTGCGATCAGGCACCGCCGAGCTCATCGCGGGTCTACGGCGGTTAGGCATCAGCCGCATCTTGCTGGCGACTGGTGACCGCCGGGCGGTCGCCGAGACAGTGACCAGAGGGTTGCGGCTGGACGCAGTCCGCTCAGACCTCACACCGGACCAGAAGGTTCTGCTGGTATTGACAGAGCGCAAGAATGGGCCGGTCATGATGGTCGGCGACGGGGTTAACGATGCGCCAGCTCTTGCTGCCGCCGATATTGGGGTGGCTATGGGCGCCCGGGGGGCCGCCGCCTCCGCAGAGGCGGCGGATATCGTACTTCTGGTCGACCACCTGGACCGCTTGCTCCCAGGCATTGAAATAGCGAAACGCTCGCGGCGTATCGCGCTGGAAAGCGTGGTAGCCGGAATCGGAATGTCCATCTGCGGAATGATCGCAGCCGCACTTGGATATTTGACGCCCGTGCAGGGGGCTCTGCTCCAGGAACTGATCGATGTGGCCGTTATCCTGAATGCTCTTCGGGCGCTGAGGATCAAGCCAACGTTCGATCAACGGTCCGGTGCACCCAGTAGACCCCCGCAATGATATGCTTCAGCGCCCCGAATTTCTCAGGTTTAATCTGGCGATCGCTGGTTCGTTGCATATTGGTAAACTGCGAAACCGCAGGCTACGAGATGCAAAGGACAGGCGGAACCACAAATCCGAGCACTCCCAGCACCCAGCAACGAAACCCGCCGCCGTTTCCCTCATCTAACCGTCCTTCGTGGATCGCAGCTCAGAGACCGGAGCCAATCCAACCATCCCCACGCCGATCCTGAAGGGCGACCTCATCGGCTGCCGAATAGATAAAGCCGGACGCTCAGCCTCGCACCCCCGCCCGGTGCATCGTCGATTTCCAGTGTGCCCCCATGGGCTTCCACCAGATTGCGGGCGACGGCGAGGCCAAGACCGGCCCCGCCGGTCTTGCGGGCACGGGAGGGTTCCAGACGCACGAAGGGCTCCGTCAGGACCTCGCGCCAATCGGCTGGAATCCCCGATCCCTCGTCGTCGACCGTCACTCGCAGCCACTCCGCCTCGATCACAAGCGCCAGATGCGCCGCACCGCCGTATTTGAGCGCGTTATCGATCAGGTTTGCGAATACCCGCCGCAGAGCCAGACGATCGCCAATTACCATTGCCGTCTCGGGCGGAAGGGCGGCCAAGGTGATATGCGCGCCTGCCGCCCGGCGGTCCATTACCTCCGCTTCCAAAAGCGGCACGAGGTCGAGGAGTTCCTCGTCCAGAGCTCCGACACCGGCGCGGCCGGCCAGTAGCGCATTGTCGAGAAGCTCGATCATATCGTCTATGTCGGCTGCGGCCTTTTCCCGTTCCGTCTTGTTCGGGATGTGCTCGACGCGAAGCCTCAGTCGGGTCGCGAACGTGCGCACATCGTGCTGGATACCGCCAATCAGCGCCAACCTGGCGCGGACGATCGCATGCAGGCGCGTCTGCAACCGATCAAAGGCCTTGAGCAGCGCCTGAGTTTCGGGCGCTGCTCCTTTCAGTTTCGGCAGCACGACTGGCGCCCCGATCGGGTCGATCCGATCGACGACGGCGGCGAGCCGGGTCAGCGGGCGGATTTCCCGATGGAGGACGATCAGCGCCGCGACGGCGAACAACGTCCCGATCAACCCGGCGCCGAGCCCCGCCGGCAGGCCGAACCAGGCGACGATGAAGGGCGTGCGGGTTTCCATCACCAGCACCCGATCCGGCGAAAGGCGGATGCGGAACTGGACGGGATTGAGCACGCCCTGAAACAGACGCGGCCGCCGGAACCTGCGCTCCGGAACCAGAAGGCGGATCGACAGCAGGTCGCTGCCGAGAACCGCTCGATATATCCCGTAGTCTGGATCCTCCCAGAGATCGAGGGCGTTTTCTGGTCCCAAATCATTCTCGACAACGCTCAGATCGAGGATTGGTGAGCTCACCGCGTCGAGCAGCGCCGGCCAACGGGCGGAAGGTTCGCTCTTCAAAAGCGTGACGATGGCGGCAATCTGGCCGGGCGGCGGGTTGGACGCGGTGCGGCTAAGGCCGTTGGCAAGATAGTAGAACGAAATCAGCACAATCCAGAGCGCCAGGAAACCCGCCCCTCCGATTGCGATGAGCCGCCTGGAAAGGCTCAGGCGAAACATCATGTCACCTGCCGCACCGGCACCGTCAGCAGATAACCGCCGTTGCGCACGGTACTGATCAGGTTGCTGCCAGGGCTTGCCGCTTCCAGTTTCTTGCGCAGCCGCGAGACGAGAATATCGACAGTGCGGTCGAAGGGATCGGCGGTGCGGCCATGGGTCCAGTCAAGAATCTGGTCACGCGAGAGAACCCGGCGCGGCCTGATCACGAAGCAAGAGAGAAGTTCGAACTCTCCACTCGTCAGTGAAACGACGCCTTCCGACCCGGCTTCGAGCTGGCGTGCATCGAGATCGGCGACGAAACGGTCGAAGGCGTAACGCCGGCTCGGCCGCTGGAACACCTGGGGCGCGGCGCGGCGCAACAGTGCCCGGACGCGCGCCAAGAGTTCGCGGGGGCCGAACGGTTTGACAAGATAGTCGTCGGCCCCGAGTTCGAGGCCGACGACGCGGTCGGTCTCGTCGCTTTTCGCGGTCAGCATCAGGATCGGCAACGGCCGCGTTGCACGGATGCGCCGGCAGACCGAGAGGCCGTCTTCGCCGGGCATCATCAGATCCAGGATCATCAGGTCCGGCTCACGCCGCAGAAGCACCTCGTCCATGGCGCGCGCATCCTCGGCCGCCTCGACGGCAAAACCTTCGCGCAACAGCAGATCGCCAACGAGCTGCCTTATGTCGGCATCGTCATCGACGATCAGAATCGTGGGCATGGATCGGTCCATGGCACAACCATGAACAAGCGATTTGCCGAAATCAAGCGCCGGCGGGCCGTTGATACAAAACGCTACAAACCGGCGACAAAGGCCTACAAATCGAAACCGGCGCGACATAACCGGCATACATCGCGCCGCCATCCTCACTCACGTCGACGATCGATCCCCTGCTTTCGTCGACGCGACGATCCACATCGAAACGAGGATGAAACGATGACCAAGACACTGACAGCCGGCCTGCTCGCCGGCACTTTCGCTCTGCTTTCGGTCGGTCAGGCAAATGCCTGGACCCGCGACGGCTCGACTAGCAGCCCACGCGGCACCGCATCCGTGCATGCGAGCGGCGGCTGCGCAGGCGGCTCTTGCTCGCGCAGCATCAATCGCACTGGCCCAAACGGCTACAGCATGTCGCGCAACGGCTCGGCCTCGTGCGACGGCGGCTATTGCACCGGCTCCCGGACCACGACCGGCCCGAGCGGCAACACGGTTACCCGCTCGGGCAGCTTTCATCGCTACTGACCCGAGGCGCGGCGCCCGGCGGCTTCCCGCCCCCAGCACGAGCCGCCGGGCAACTTTTTTTCGCGAGGTTCTCCCATGTTCCAGAGTTCCGTCGATCCGTCGCTGCGTGCCGGCATCCTTATCATTGCGGCCTGCTTCATGCTGCTCGAATATCTGATCGGCAGGCTGGCGAGGCACGACACGCATGACCTCAAAGAATCGGCTGCGTCCTTCGGCGTCGCGGTGATCCATGGCCTCGTGCGCCCTCTCGAAGCCGCCCTCGTCGCTGTGCCGTTCATGTTCGCCTACCGGCACCGTCTGTTCGACATAGACATCACGACAGCGGCCGGGCTGCTGGCGCTCTTCGTCGCGGTGGACTTCGTCTATTATTGGCATCACCGTGCCTCGCATCACATCCGCTGGCTCTGGGCGACGCATGCAGTGCATCACTCGCCGACCAGGCTCAACCTGACGGCGGCGATCCGGCTCGGCTGGACCGGTGATATTTCCGGCCATTTCCTGTTCTTTGTGCCGCTTGCCTGGGCAGGCTTCCATCCGTTCGGCATCGTCGCGATGCTCGGCCTCAACCTCGCCTATCAGTTCTTCATCCATACCGAGCTTTCGCCGCGTCTCGGCCCGCTCGAATGGGTGCTGAACACGCCTGCGCACCATCGAGTGCACCACGCGTCCAATGCCGGCTGCCTCGACAAGAATTTCGGCGGCATCCTGATCGTCTTCGACCGGCTGTTTGGCACCTTTACGGAAGCGCCGAAGACCGAGGCCTTGCGCTACGGCCTGCGCGGCCGCCCGGCCTCGCTCAATCCGGGGCGAATCGCGCTTGGCGAATGGGCCATCCTTTGGCGGGATTTCCGCCGCACAACCGGCCCGACCGCCAAGCTCCGGGTGCTATTCGGACCGGTCGGCCCCGCACCGCGGCCGATCGAAAGACCTGCAAATGACAGTCTTCCGACCGACAACAACTCCACCACCAGAACCGAAGGACTATCCCCATGATCCGCAAGCTCCTCGTCGCGCCCAGCGTTCTCGCCCTCATCCTCGCGGCGCTCGCCGGCACGGCCTCGGCCCAGACGCAGGTATCGCCCGAAATGCGGCAGCAGGCGTTCAAGGTCGCCCGCGCCTGCCGCACCGACCTGAAAACCTATTGCGACGGCGTCGAGCGCGGCGATGGCCGCATCGCCGCCTGCCTCAGGGACAATGCGCAAAAGCTCTCCTCCCCCTGCCGCTCGGCGCTGAGTGACGTGATCCAGCACTGAATTCTCACCTTCGAAAGGAAAATCCGATGTTCAGGAAACTGCTTCTCGCACTCGCGATGCTCGCCGGCATGACATCCGTCGCAGCCGCCGCTACCGCCGCGATCGCCACCGGCAATGTCAATCTGAGGGCCGGCCCCTCGACCGCCTATCCGGTCGTCACCGTCGTACCGGTGGGCGCCCGCATCACCACCTACGGCTGCCTCGACGGCTATAGCTGGTGCGATATCGGGCTCGGCGCCATGCGAGGCTGGGTCTCGGCGAACTATATCCAGGTCGTCTATCGCGGTGCGCCCGTGGTGCTGACGCCGGCCCTTGCCCCGCGCATCGGCGTCGTGGTCGTCGGCTACAATCGCGCCTATTGGGATCGCCACTACGTGCGCTACCCGTGGTACTCGAGCTGGCGTTATGACCCGCCGATTGTCGCGCCGCGCGTCAATTCCTTCGACCGGACGGTGGAATGCGCAAACGGCACCTGCACCGCAACCCGCTCGACGACCGGCATCTATGGCGGCACGGCCACCCATAACCGCACCTGCGCAAACGGCGAATGCACCGCGACTCGCGACGTCGACGGTCCCCGCGGCAACACGGCGTCGAGGGTGCGCAATTGCAGCCGGGTGGACCAATCCTGCTCCGTGACCCGCACCGGCCCGCGCGGCAACAGCCGCACCCGCGTCTTCGAACGGTGACGTGGACGGCAGAGGCCAGGCGATCCCCATTGCGGTGTGCCGCGTGAGTGCGATGAACATCACCGCCGTTCCATTTGAAGAGCATGTTAGCGAAATTGAAATGGCAGAGCTCACGCTCCGGTCGGGTAGCAAGATCGCGTGCCCTGCCATAGCTGAAGCCCCCGCCTCACTGGAATGCCGGCTCCACTCCTTCGTCGACCTCGGGCAGGTCACGAGAAGTTATACTCGGCGAAATCGTTGCTGCGCAGCTGAGGAGCGACATGATAAATGATCGATATCATATCGACCCCGTGATCCTCGATGCCGTCGGAAGAATGGGGGGAGCACGTATTCGACGACGCGGGACTGCTTCGAACTTAAGCCACTCTCCGAGTGATACGGAAAGGCAGAATATGTGGCATGCGCCAACTATGTCGGCAGGTAGACCCGCCAGACCAATATTGGCGGCACGTTTCGTGATACAGGCCAGTAGTACTCAGCCGGCAAAAGGGATTGAGCCAATGCCGATGCGCAGGTATGCACAAGGCCGAACATCATCGCAACAGCAGGAGACAGGGCGTGTCTGGGCGGAAATGCGAGAGGGCAACGCGTAAAACCGATATTGGGTGGCTTTCAGGGACCAAAATGACTTTTTCAATCGAAACGCTCGGCGCCGAGCCATCGCGAATAACAAGCCTCATAGAGATGCTACAGGAAATGCAGGCGCATTACGACGTGCCCTGCCCTTCAGCAGATGACATTCTGCGGGGCTTGATAGAACGACCGAAAGGCGCGGAAATCATTGTCGCAATGGATGCATCGACTATGGCGGGGTTCGCCGCCTTCAGCGCCATCTATCCCGGCCCCTATCTGCAAGCTGGCCTTTTCCTGAAAGAGCTATACGTGCGTGGCGCCTATCGCGGCCGTGGAATAGGTCAGGAAATGCTCGCCCACCTCGCACGCCTAGCAAGAGATCGTGGATTGTCGCGGATCGACTGGACCGCCGATGCTAACGACGAGCGCCTGCTGCGTTTCTATGACAGCATTGGCGGACAGCAAAAACCTGACAAGATCTTCTATCGGCTGGATGGCGATGCCCTGAAGCGTCTCGCCTCCTGATGTCGGGATGATCCCGATCTAATCTTTCGTTGAACGGGCTTCTTCGTGCAGCCATTGTTCAAAAAGACGCATCGACTGGCTAGTGGGAATGTTGCCCGGCTTGGTGAACCAGTATCCATGGTCACTCCGGAAGCCCAGACCTCCGGGATTGACGAGGCGGCCGGCAGCAAGTTCATCGACAATCAGGCCATGTGGGATCAGCGCCATGCCCTGCCCTGCCAGGGCCGCGCGGATAACCATCGTATAATAGCCGAAACGCATCGTGTGACGAACCTCCAGCCCGAGCAATCCATTCGCCTGCACGAAGAATGGCCAATGGAACGGCGTCTGTGGATGCTCCAGCATGACACCCCGCGCTACGGCTTCGATGGTCGCGGGATCTCCAAGCTTTTCCCAGTAGGATGCGGCGCTGACGAGACGAATGTCATTGCCGAAGAGATATGTGCCCTCCTCATCCGGTGCCGGGGCCACGAAAAAACGTACGCTTCCATCGGGAGTTTCCGTCTGCGTCTTTGAGACGAAGGTCGTAAACTGCACTTCGATTTCGGGATGGGCCTCAGTGAATTGGACAAAGCGCGGCAGAAGCCAGCGATCACCGAAGATCGGCGGCACCTGAAGACGAAGAACACGCGGCCCCGGCTTGAGGCGAGCGACCTTTAGGGCTGCATCCTCCATTGCCTTGATCGCCGTGCGGGCATGCTCGATGTAAATGGCGCCCAACTCGGTTGGAACCATACCGTTCGGCGTGCGCTGGAAAGCTGGGCCACCGATGAGTTCTTCCAATCCGATCAATTGCTTGCTGACCGCGCTTTGCGAGAGCGCGAGCGGCTCTGCGGCAGCACTCGTCGAGCCACGCTCGCCCACAGCCAGCAGAACCTGTAGCGCCGTCATGGAGGGAAATTGCTTGCGGCCAGACATACTCACCTCGCCCATTCAGTCGTTTTCAGACTAAGCATCCAAGGCATGGCTGGCTAGTCGTTTTTGTCATAGGCCAAGGAATTAACTTCGCTTGCCTTAATTAGCGCCAAATAGGAGCATTGCCTCAATATTAAACATAAAAGGGAACTATCATGTCGGAGCCGACCCAGCTCTGGGGTGGACGCTTCAAGTCCGGCCCCTCGGAAGCGCTTGCCAATCTTTCACGCTCGCACCCCTCTTACTTTCGGCTTTACCGCGAAGACCTCGCCGGCTCGCGTGCTCATGCCTCCGAACTGAAGCGCGCCGGCGTGCTGGATGAGGCGGAGTTCGCCACGATCCGTGAAACGCTCGACCATATCGAGACCGATGTCGCAACCGGGAACGAAAAGCCCATCGCCGCAGACGAAGACATTCACACCTTCCTTGAACGCTTGCTGATGCAGCGTCTCGGCGTGCTGGGTGGCAAGCTGCGCGCCGGGCGCTCGCGCAACGACCAGACCTCCAACAATACCCGCCTTTACCTGCGCCGCATGGCGCGGGAATTGTCGCGCGGCATTGTCGAAATCGAACTGGCGCTCATCTCGCAAGCCTCCAGGCATACCGAAACGGTGATGCCGGGCTTCACGCATCTGCAGCCCGCGCAGCCTGTCGTGCTCGGCCATCATCTCATGGCGCATGCGCAGAGCCTGCTGCGCGACCTGGAGCGTTTCGAGGATTTCGACCGGCGCTTCGACCGTTCGCCGCTTGGCGCCGCCGCTCTGGCCGGTTCCGGTATCGCCTGCCGCCCGGATCTGTCGGCGGTCGAACTTGGCTACGCCGCGGCCTGCGAAAACTCCATCGACGCCGTTTCGGCCCGCGATCATGTGGCCGAATTCCTGTTCATCTGCTCACTGGTCACCATCAGCCTGTCTCGCCTTGCGGAAGAAATCTGCATCTGGAGTTCCAAGCAGTTCAGCTGGGTCAGGCTGCATGATTCCTACTCGACCGGCTCCTCCATCATGCCGCAGAAGAAGAACCCCGACATTGCCGAACTGACCCGCGGTATGAGCGGCACGCTGATCGGCAACATTGCCGGGTTTCTGGCAACGATGAAGGCCATGCCACTCGCCTATAACCGCGACCTCGCTGAAGACAAGCGGGCGCTCTTTGAGAGCATCGATGTTCTCGAACTCATCCTGCCCGCTTTCGCCGGCATGGTGGAAACGCTGGAATTCGATGTCGCGAAATTGCGCGAAGAAGCGCCGAGGGGCTTCACGCTGGCAACGGAAGTGGCGGACTGGCTGGTATCCCAGAACGTGCCGTTCGCGCAGGCCCATGACATTACCGGCGCCGTCGTGCGCTATTGCGAAGAGCGCGGCCATGATCTTGCGGGTCTGAGCGAGGAAGACCTGCCCCGTATCGACGCCCGCCTTACGCCCGCTGTTCTCAAGGCCATTACACTGGAAGGCGCGCTCACCAGCCGCACCGGCTTTGGCTCGACGTCGCCAGCCAGGGTGCGGGAACAGATCGAGCGCTTCACCGGCGCGCTGGAGGCAAGAAAGGACTTCGCAGAGAGCACGCTGAACCTGCCGGGCAGAGTTTCCCCCTCCGAGAACGCACGAGGCGTCCGATGACCATGCCAGCACCCCAAGCGGCATCGCTCGACCAGAAATACGAGATCGCCCACCTGACGCTCGTTCCCAAGCGCCATATCGGGCGCATGGTGACCGCCGCCTTGGTTCTGGCCGCTCTTGCCGCCCTCGTCCGCGCCTTCAGCGTCGGCCAGATCGAGTGGAGCTATGTCCGCGACTTCCTCTTTGCACCTGCCATCCTGCAGGGGCTGCAGAGCACGCTGGTGATGACCGTGGCCGCCATGACGCTCGGCATCGTTCTTGGCGTGGTCATCGCCCTGATGCGCGTTTCGGGCAACCCGGTCCTGTCGTCCATTGCGGTGGGCTATGTCTGGATCTTCCGCGGCGCGCCAGCGCTCCTGCAACTGATGATCTGGTTCAACCTGGCGCTCATTTTTCCAACCATGGGCATTCCCGGCCTGTTCGAATTCCGCACCGTGGACATCATGACGCCGTTTGTGGCAGCCATGCTGGGGCTTGGAATTTCCCAGGGCGCCTACACGTCAGAGGTCGTCCGCAGCGGCCTTCTGTCAGTGGATAGCGGACAGTATGAGGCAGCCCGCTCGATCGGCATGACGCAGATGATGATGCTGCGCCGCATCGTGCTGCCACAGGCCATGCGCGTCATGGTGCCGCCGATCGGCAACGAAGTGATCGGCATGGTCAAGCTTACTTCGCTTGCCAGCGTCATCCAGTATTCGGAGATCCTGCACAACGCCCAGATCATCTACTTTGCCAACACCCGCGTGCTGGAACTGCTCCTGGTTGCGAGCTTCTGGTATCTCGCGGTCGTCTCCGTCCTCTCGATCGCCCAGCATTATATCGAGCAATATTTCGGCCGCGGCAGCAAAGCCGTCAGCGCATCGATGTGAGGGGATGAGATGAGCAAGGATATCGTTGTAAAGGCCGTTGACGTCACCAAGCTTTATGGGACTTTCACGGCGCTCGACAAAGTCAGCCTGGAAATCCCCAAGGGCGAGGTCTGCTGCATCATCGGCCCTTCCGGATCAGGCAAGAGCACATTCCTGCGCTGCATCAATCAGCTTGAGAAGATGAACTCTGGTGCGATCTGGGTGAATGACGAACTGGTCGGTTATCGCCGCGAAGGCAACAACCTGCATGAAATCAGCGATGCGGAAATGTCGCGGCAGCGCCGCCACATCGGCATGGTTTTCCAGCGGTTCAACCTGTTTCCGCACAAGACCGCGCTGGAAAACATCATGGAAGGCCCGGTCCAGGTTCTGGGCGAGCCGATAGCCGATGTCCGCAAACGGGCGAAAGACCTACTGGTCCGCGTGGGGCTGGGCGACAAAGCCGGGCATTATCCCTCGCAATTGTCCGGCGGCCAGCAGCAGCGCGTAGCAATTGCCCGTGCAATGTGCATGCGCCCGGAATTGATTCTGTTCGACGAACCTACGTCCGCACTCGATCCGGAACTCGTCTCCGAAGTTCTGGACGTGATGAAGGATCTCGCCGCAAGCGGCATGACCATGATCGTGGTGACACACGAACTGGGCTTCGCCCGGAGCGTTGCGAATACCGTCGCCTTCATGGAGGCGGGTAAGATGGTCGAGGTCGGCCCCGCCTCTGAAGTTCTCAGTTCGCCGAAGAGCCCTCGCACTATCGAGTTCATCAGGGCTGTTCACAGCTGAAATCAATCGGGCCGGTCACTCCGACCGGCCCACGCTTCAAGACTACACCAATCCAGCCAGCTTAAAAAAGGGGAATTCGCATGAAAACAGCTCTTATCACCCTCGCCGCCCTTCTTGCCTCTACGGTGGTGCATGCCGAAGGCCTGCCGGACCGCATCAAGTCTGCGGCCAAGGTCGTCGTCGCAAACCAGCCCAACTACCCGCCGATGGAATACAAGGACCCCGCCACCAATACGCTGATGGGGGTCGATATCGATCTTGGCGTGGCGCTTGCCAAGCAGCTTGGCACCAAGGTCGAATGGGCGGATATCGGCTTCGAGCAGATGATCTCATCTCTCGAGACGGGCCGCGTCGATCTCATCCATAGCGGCATGAGCGACCTTCCGAAGCGCCGTGATACGCTCGATTTCGTCGATTACATGAAATCCGGCGCGCAGTTCTACACCTCGGCGGCGCGCAAGGAGGAGTTCAAGACCCCGGCCGACTTCTGCGGCAAGACGGTGGGCATGAGCCGCCGCACATCCTTCCCGGATGAAACCGCCAAGTGGAGCGCGGCTAACTGCGAGGCCAAGGGTCTCGCCGCCATCAAGGTCGTTGGCACGGAGGGCTCGGCCGATGCGCGCGCTCAGCTTAAGCAGGGCCGCCTCGATGGCGCCGTGCAGGGCTCTGAAACGCTGCCCTACCTGATGGCTCTGGAGAAGAATACCTACGCCATCGTCGGTGAACCGATCACGGCCGTTTACCAGGGCATCGCCTTCTCCAAGAAGGATCCTGCCTTGCGCGATGCCTATGCCGGCGCGCTGAAGGCCATCATGGCATCCGGCGAGTATAAGGCGATCTTCGTAAAGCACGGCCTGGAAGGCACGATGCTGGACGGCATCTACATCAACGGCGAAGCCGCAAAGTAAGCGGCAGGACGTCCACGACACAAATCACCGGTCGCGATAGCCTCGCGGCCGGGATTTCTCCCGCGTTGACGTTGCCGGCCTTCCCTTTATTTCAGAGTTTTCTCATGAACCGTTCTCTCGCCGACACGCCGATTGACAGGCTCGCCCGTTTCATTTCCGATCTTGACTATGGCTCCATACCGGAAAGCGTCGTCGCCAAGACAAAAGTCCACATTGCCGATACCCTGGGCGCAGCCATCGCGGGTGCTCGCTCTCAGGAGTTTGCAAGCGCGTTGCAAGCGATGCACTCAGCGGGCAGTACACGGCTTTGGGGAACAGGCCTTACCGGTTCGCCGCGTGACAGCGCCTTCATCAACGGTGTCGCAGCCCATGCTTTCGAACTCGACGACGCGGGCGGTTGCGATCATTCCGGCGCTGTCATCATGCCCGCCGTCTTTTCAGCCCTGCATGAAGTGGCACGGCCCGTGGATGGCAAGCGCATGATCACCGCCGTTGTCGCCGGTTATGATGCGGGACGCCGCATCCTCGAAGCCACCGGCGGCTATGATGCCCATAACGGGCTCGGCTGGCATTCGACCGGCACCTGCGGCACCTTTGCCGCGGCAGCCGCCGTTGCAAACCTGCTTGGCCTCGATGCCTCCGCCACCCGTGATGCCATGACCCTGTCCACAAGCTTTTCCTCAGGTCTCTGGGCCTTTATCCATGACGGTTCGCAGGCAAAGAAGTTGCATGCGGGGCGCGCAGCAGAGGGCGGCCTGCTTGCAGCCTTACTCGCCGCTAAGGGCTTCGCCGGACCCTCACGCGTGTTCGATGACGTCTGGGGTGGCTTCTTCACGTCGTTCAACAAGTCCGCCTGCCAGCCTGACCTCTTGTCGGAGGGGCTTGGCGATGTCTGGAAGGTCAACCGGGCGGTGCTGAAACCCTATGCCTCCTGCCGAGGCGCCCATTCCGCCGTCGATGCGCTGGAGGACCTGCTCGACGAAACCGGTCGAGTGCCGCAGGAGATCGCCCGGATCGGCCTTCGCATGAGTGGCATGCTGGCGAACATGTGCGGCGCAAAGGTGGCGGGCGCGATGGCGCCAACCCAGATGAGCCTGCCTTTCGCGCTTGCCGCCCGGTGTGTCTTCGGCACCGCCGGCCTTCAGGCCTATACCGAGGAGCGGCGCCAGCATCCAGACGTGCAGGCGGTGATGGAACGGATCGACATTTCCGTCGACGCATCGATGGACGCCATGGCCGAGCCGGTGGTGACCTTGACCTTCCGCGACGGCTTTATTGTCGAGCGGATGGCGCCACGCGCCACGGGCTCTGCCGAGCGACCGATGCCGGCTTTCGCCGTCGCGGCCAAATTCCGTGAACTTGCCACCATGAGTCTGCCCGAAGACCAGGTGGAGACGCTCTGGCAAAAGCTCGGCAACCTTGAGCAGATCAGGGACTGCACGGAGATCGAGGCGCAAATGACCGGCCACGCAGAAACGCTTCCCACCTTCCGCTGAAAGGCAATTCCATGACCTTCGATCTGACACCACGCCCCCTCAACCCGGCAGCGAAGACACCGGACATGACCTGGCCGAACGGCACGAAAAGCGCGCTATTCATCGGATTTGACGTGGATGCCGAGACCGCCTGGATCGGTAACAACCCATCCAATGTCGATCGCATGGTCACCACGTCGCATGGCGGTTATGATGCCCGCGTCGGCATTGCCCGGATCCTTGGCCTGATGAACGAACTCGGCTTGAAGGCCACTTTCTTCACGCCTGGCTGGACGGCGCTCGCGCATCGGGCCGAATGCGAAGCCATGCTGGCAGCCGGCCACGAGATCGGTCACCATGGATACCTGCACAAGCTGCCTGATCGCACCAGGCTCGACGAAGCCATGGAAGAGATCGACCGGGGGTTTGAGGCCCTGCAGTCGGCGCTCGGAGTTCGCCCGGTCGGCTATCGCGCCCCATCGGGCGAGAATTTCCCTGAGCTTCTCGCCTATCTCAAAAAGTCCGGCATCCGCTATTCCAGCTCCTTCCGGGACGACATTTTGCCCTACCGGCACGCTGCAAACGATGGCGTGCCGGGTCTGGTCGAAATCCCCGTCAACTACGCGTTCGACGACTGGAATTTCGGCATGACGAGCCGGACCAGCCCGCGCCCGATCTTCGGGCGCGATATGATCCTGCCACTTTGGATCGACGAGTTCGAGGCAACCCATGCCTGGGGCGGGGTGACGACGCTCGTGCTTCATCCCCAGGTCTCCGGCCGTCCGATGCGCTGGCACCTGCTGCGGGACTTCCTGAAGCACGTACTCACCAAAGGCGATGTGTGGATCGCGACCGGCAGCCAAATCACCGACCATTTCGAGGCCCAGGAAGCGGCCCGTCGGTGCCATCCAGCCTGACCTGGGTGATCTCGACGTCGCCCTGATCGGCATACCGATGGACCTTGGTCGGGACCGTTCCGTCGGGATGATCCACATCAATGCCCATTGCGACACCGGCGGCGCCTATGATCTTACCAACTGCCACCACGGTGGCCCGTTCCGTAACGCGGTTCTCGACGGCGTCTCGATCCCACCCGCGTGGTCCAGATCGGCATTCACGGTGCGGCGCAGTATCTCTGGGAGTTTTCCGACGCGAGCGGCATGACCGTGATCCATGCCGAGGATCTCGGCAGGATAGGCATCGATGCCATTATCAAGACGGCGCGCGCAGTGGTCGGCAAGGCTCGACAGATCGTCCGAGAGATCGACGAGCTGCCGGCGACCAGGTGAGCCACGTCTTATTCGAACTGCCTATCGCCCGGCCCCGGTTGGCGGCTCGCTGCCTTCCGGGAGCGGGCTCTGATACACCCGGCCACCGCGCCGTGCACGTAGTTCGTTCTTGGCGCGCGACAGCAATTCCGGATCGGCGATCACCCTGGCACCGGTTGCCGCCATCACTTTGGCGGCCGTGACCAGGGCCTTGTGGGCGGCCGGTAGCTTGCCTTGGGTCACGGTCTGCCAGGCATGGAACGGCGTGCCGATCGCCGCGGTCGCCGTCAGGCACTGCGCAGTGGGTACGACCCAGCTGACATCGCCCACATCCGTCGAACCGAAGAGCAGGCCGGGCTGTTCCGGCAGCGGCAGAATCCCGTCATGCAGGGATTTCGGATAATCGGCTGGTCCGCCAAAGGCTTCGGCGCTCGCGCGGACGTCGTCATCCGTCAATGCGGCGGCGCGTAACCTGTCGGCGAAGTCGAAGTCCGCCGCATCGAAGCCGGGGGCACCCAGTCTCTCGAACTGCCGATGCATCGCCTCCTCCAGGGCCCGGTTCGGGAGGATATTCGAAGTGGCGCGGTCAAAAACCATCTCGACCTTCGTCTCCGTCATCAGCGCAGCGCCTTCGGCGATCTTGCGCACCCGCTCGAAAAGACTGCGGACATCGCCGAGCTTCGGCGCACGGACCAGGTAGAGGCCCTCCGCGGAAGCCTGCACGACATTGGGAGAAATGCCGCCCGTCTGGGTAATTGCATAATGTACACGCGCGTCCGAGGGCATGTGCTCGCGCATATAGTTGATGCCGACATTCATCAGCTCGACGGCATCGAGAGCGCTGCGACCGACCTGCGGGCTCATCGCGGCATGCGCCGCGCGCCCGCTGAAGCGGAAATAGGCCTGGATATTGGCGAGCGTCGAGGAGGACATGACGGCGTTGTATACGCAAGGGTGCCAGCAGAAGGCGGCATCAAGATCATCAAATGCGCCTGCGCGCACCATGTATGTCTTGCCCGATCCCCCTTCTTCGGCAGGGCATCCATAATACCGAACCCGTGCTTTCACACCGCTCTCGGCCAAGACATCACGCAGCGCGACCGCCGCAAGAAGCGAGGCCGCGCCCAGGAGATTGTGATGGCATCCGTGGCCGTTGGCGCCCGGCTCGGCAGCCCGCTGTTCCGTGATGCCGGCTTCCTGTGAAAGCCCGGCCAGAGCGTCGAACTCCCCCAGGAACCCGATCGTGACGTCACCCTCGCCTGCCTCGGCCATGAAAGCGGTTTTCATTCCTGCAATGCCGCGAGTGACACGGAAACCTTCCGCTTCCATGGCGGCAATATGCTCCTCGACCGAGCGGAATTCCTCGAAACGCAGCTCCGGCATGCCCCAAACGCGATCGCTGAGATCGATGAAGGCCTGAGCTTTGGCGTCGGCGCAGCGTGAAATATGGTCGGCGTCGAGAACGTCATTCCGCCGTGTCGCCTCAGCCCGGTCGTCGTGCATATCAGTCATTCCTCGATCACTTAAGAATATCGGTGCCTGCGCAGGCGAGCAGCACGGCCAGTCCGACGGACATTTCGGGAAGGGTCGTCGCCGGATCCACGTCCGTCCACTCGTTCAGCGTATGGGCGTCGCCACCCTTCCCTCCCCACGAAAGGGTAACGGTCGGAACACCGAGGCTCATGGCGACATTGGCATCCGTCGAAAACGAGCTGAACACCGGGCTCTGGCCAATCGCTGTGATGGCAGCCGCCGCAGACCGCGTCAGCTCACCGTCGGCGGTGACCCCGGCCGGCCGATCGCCGATCAGCACGATCTCGACTGCAATTGAGCCCTTCTCGATCGAACGGCTATCGTTCTCGACATGGCAGGACTGCAACACGATCTCGCGAAAGCGAGTATCGAGATCTGCCAGCTCGGATGCCGAATTGGAACGCAGGTCCACCATCAGCGAAACCTCCGCGGGGATGGCATTGACGGAACTGCCACCCTTGATGACCGTGGAACTGCACGTGGTCTTCGGGTCGTCCGGCAAGGACAGGCGTCCAAGCTCGACAACGGCACGGGCTGCGGCAATCATCGGATTGACGATTCCATGGTCCGCAAAACTGTGGCCGCCCGGTCCTCGGAAGGTGACCCGGTAGCGCTTCGATCCCGTTCCCGCGGAAACGATGGTATTGGCCGGCGTCGGACCATCAAGGCATACGAGAGCCGCAATGCGGTCACGATAGGCGCTGTTGGCAAAGAAGTGCCGCATGCCACGTAGATCGCCTTCGCCTTCCTCGCCAACGCTCGCCAGAACAAGAATATCGTCCCGAGTCTCTATTCCGGCAGAATCGAGAGCGCGGAGATAGGCCAGGATGGTGGCAAGGCCACGGGTGTTGTCGCCCACGCCCGGCGCGGAAAGATGAAAGCCATCGCGCCGGACGGCAACATCGGTACCCTCGGGAAACACGGTATCGAGGTGAGCGGAAACCGCGATCATGCGACCGCCCGAAGTGTTGCCCCGGCGAACTCCCATGACATTGCCGATGGAATCGATCGCGACGTCCTCCAGCCCGGCAGCTTCGAGCATGTCCCGGTATGCCTGCCCACGAGCCTCTTCCTTGAAGGGGGGCGCCGGAATTTCGGTGAGCGTCACTAGCTCGCTGATGAAACGCTCATGCGTCTGGGCGAGAGAGTTTATCACAGCGCGAAAAGACGCGCTGGCGAGGAGCGCCGGGATCGCAGTGTCTCCGGCGAGCGGGGCGGTTTTGAAGGTTTGCATGGTCAGGCCGCTTCGTTGAGATGACAGGCTGAAAGGCGCCCAGGGCCGATCGCTTTGAGTTCGGGAATGTCTCGCTTGCAGCGATCCATTGCGCTCGGGCAGCGCGGATGGAACGGACAACCCGACGGAGGATCGAGCGGCGATGGAAGCTCGCCCTGGATCGGCTTGTAGTCGCGTTCGCCGGCTTCGAGCACCGGCAACTGCTCCAGCAACAGCTGCGTATAGGGATGGTTGGGAGTAGAAAACAGTTCTTCGGTCGGCGCGATTTCCACCACCCGGCCGAGATACATGATGACCACCCGGTCGGAGATATGTTCGACCACGCCGAGATTGTGCGAAATGAACAGATAGGTCAGGTCCAGCTCGTCACGCAGATCCATGAAGAGGTTCAGCACCTGCGCCTGGATCGAGACATCGAGCGCGGCGACCGCCTCATCGCAGATGATCAACGATGGCTTGACCGCAAGAGCGCGGGCAATGCCGATGCGCTGCCGCTGACCTCCGGAAAACTGGTGTGGATAGCGGTTGGCATAGGCACCGGAAAGCCCGACCTTTTCCATGAGGTCGACGACGTAGGCCCGCTGCTCGGCCTTGCGGATCAACCCGTGGGCGACCGGCGCTTCACCGATGATATCGACCACGCGCATGCGCGGATTAAGTGAGGCGAACGGGTCCTGAAAAATCATCTGGACGCTGAGCGCAAAATCCCGGCGCTGTTCGGGCGTCATCGTCGCGGACGAAACCCCTTTGTAGCTGATGGTGCCGGCGCTGATACTGCTGATGCCGGCGATCATCCGAGCTACGGTGGACTTGCCGCAGCCGGACTCGCCGACGATCCCGACGACCTCTCCCCTTCTCACGGAAAGATCGATGCCTGCAACGGCGCGCACGTCGATCCTCTTGACCCCGGCGCCAAAGAGGTTGGCGATGTGCCCGGCCACGCCGACCGGCTTGGTGAACGTCTTGGCGAGGGAACGGAGTTCCAGCATCGGTTCCTGCTGGCTTTTTTCTGTCGTCATGTCCTGTCTCATAGGGCTGGATTCCAGCAGCGCACCGACTTCCCGCCCGGCAACAGGGTAGGTTCGGGTGCGACCAGACATTCGGGCGTCGCCCTTTCGCACCGTTCGCGAAAAGCGCAACCCTGCGGCAGGTTGAGCAGCGACGGCGTCATGCCCTTGATCTGGTGAAGTCTGTGGCCACGCGTGGCATGCGAAGGAACGGAGTCGATCAGCCCTTGTGTGTAGGGGTGCAGAGGCCTCTCGATCACGTCCGCGGTGGTACCCGTCTCGACGATGCGGCCGGCATACATGACCGAGATACGGTCGGCGAGACCGGCAACGACAGCGAGGTCGTGGGTGATCCAGATGAGCGCCGTGCCGGTCTTGCGGCAAAGCTGCTTCACCTCATAGATGATCTGACCCTGGATCGACACGTCGAGCGCGGTCGTCGGCTCGTCCGCGATGATGAGCTTCGGCTTGTTGATGAGAGCGATGGCGATGGCGATACGCTGCCGCATGCCGCCAGAAAGTTCGTAAGGATAGGCTTTCAGGCGTTCATCGGGAGACGGAATGCCGACCTGCACGAGGGTATCCCTGGCCCGCCGCCGGGCTTCAGCCGTGCTGACCTGGGCATGGGCCTGGACCGTTTCGATCAACTGCGTGTCGATGCGTAGAACCGGATTGAGGGTCATCGACGGATCCTGGAAGATCATCGCGATGTCATTGCCGCGCAATTGCCGGCGTGCCTCCTCGCCCATCGAAACGAGGTCGAGGCCGTCATAGTCTATGCTGCCGTCCACGATGCGGCCGGGCGGATCGATCAGACCCAGAATGGAGAAGCCGGTGATCGACTTGCCGGAACCGGACTCGCCGACAAGCCCCAGGATCTCGCCACGACCGAGTTCGATATCGACCCCATCGACCGCTTTCACGACGCCTGCTCTCGTGGCGAAATGAGTTCTCAGCCCCTTGATCGAGAGCAGCGGCTGTCTGGTCGTCGCCGTTGCTTGCATGCTGCTCACGTCCATCACAGGGCATTCCTCGGGTTGAGAATGTCGCGAAGGTGATCTCCCACGAGATTGATGCCGACGATGGCGAGAGCGAGCGCGATACCCGGAAAGAACGAGATCCAGTACTGACCGGACAGCATGAATTCGAAACCGTTGGCGATCAGCATGCCGAGCGACGGCTGGGTGACCGGAACGCCGACGCCGAGGAAGGAAAGGGTCGCCTCCAGTGCGATGGCGTTCGCAAGATCGATCGTTGCGATGACGATCAGCGGCGGAAGACAGTTCGGCAGGAGGTGGCGGGCAATGATGCGCCGCCAACCGAGCGAAAGACAGCGGGCCGCGAGAATGTATTCGCGGTTACGCTCCACAAGGGCGGTGCCTCGGACGGTCCGGGCAAAATAGGCCCATTGCACGATGATCAGCGCGATGATCACCTTGTCCAGTCCCTGGCCGAGGACCGAAAGCATGACCAACGCCACGAGGATCGCCGGGAAGGAAAGCTGGATGTCGACGATGCGCATCAGCAGGGCGTCCAGCCAGCCGCCGAAATAGGCCGCGCAGAGGCCGACCGTCGAGCCGATCAGAAGGGAGACCGTGACGGACAGGAAGGCAACCAGCAGGCTCGTCCGCATGCCGTAGAGAACGGCGGAGAGGACGTCGCGCGCCTGGCTGTCAGTGCCGAGCCAGTGGGTGATGCCGCTGACCTCGGCGACACTGCCTGGCGGCATCTGCGAATCCAGAATATCAAGCGCACCGATATCATAGGGGTTCTGAGGCGCGATCCACGGCGCCCCAAAGGCGGGAATCGCAAGCAGAATCATCAGGATCAGTCCCGCCATAGCCAGTTTGTTTTCCCTGAACTGGACCACAAAGCGGCGGAAGGGCGATTCCTCGACGGTTGTCGTGGGTAAAACGGTGGTTGGCGTGCTCATCAGTCGCGCACCTTTTCGCGGGCACTCGGGTCGATCGTCATGTAGAGAATGTCGACGACGAGGTTCAGGATCACCAGGAAAAACACCATCATGATCAGGTAGGCGACGACCACGGGACGATCGAGGGTGATGATGGAATCGATCAGCAGCTTGCCCATCCCGGGCCAGGAGAAGACGCTCTCGGTGACCACCGCAAACGCGATGGCCTGGCCGAATTCCAGCCCTGCGACAGTGATGATCGGGATGAGGATGTTCTTCAGCAGGTGGACGTTGAGAATGCGAGAGGGGCGCAGTCCCTTGGCGCGGGCAAATTTGATGTAATCCATCGGCAGGACTTCGCGGGTGGCAGCTCTGGTGACGCGGATCATCAGCGCGGCCTTGGCCAGACCGAGCGTGAGCGCCGGCAGCGCCAGATGCTGCCAACCGTCGATCGTCAATATGCTGAGGGCGACCGGGCCGATATTGACGGTTTCGCCGCGTGCCGAGGCCGGCAGGACACCGAGATAGACCGCAAACAGCATGATCAGCATGAGGCCGATCCAGAAATTCGGCAGGCTGAAGCCGAGAATCGAGCCCGTCATGATCGCCTTGCTGGACGGGGCCTTCGGCCGCAACCCGGCCAGGATGCCCAGCGGAACGCCGACAAGGACGGAAAACGTCATGGCAACGATCACGAGTTCGACGGTCGCGGGCATGCGCTCGATGATCAGCTGCAGCGCCGGCTGACCGGTGAGAAAGCTGCGACCGAAATCACCCTGCGCGGCATTTCCAAGAAACGTCAGGTATTGAACCCATATCGATTGATCGAGGCCGAGCGCCTTGCGCAGCGCCTGACGTTCGATCTCCGTTGCCTCGGGGCTGACCAGCATCGAAGTCGGATCACCGATCAGGTAAAGGCCGACAAAGACCAGTACCGACATGACAAGGATCACGCCGAATGCCTGAAACAGTCGGTTGATAATAAAAACGGGCACTTGCCTGTCCTTCTTTCGCGTGTTCCGGCCCGCTGCGCATCGCGACGCAGGCCGGAAACTTGATTTACTTCGCGGACGCGACGTCCTGAGGCAGGGTATACTGATCGGCGCGGGCAGCGTAGGTCAGGCCCTTGCGCAGCGCCCAGACCGGCACTTCGAAATGTACCGGAATGATACCGTAGTCGGACAGAACCATCTCGTCGGCCTTCTGCAGCAGCTCCTTGCGGGCTTTGTCGTCCATCGTGGCGGATGCCTTGTCGAGAAGCGCGTCGAGTTCAGGATTGGAATAACGCCCGCCGTTCGACGTGCCCGACCCCTTGGACGGCTCGCGGGTTCCGACCAGCGACCGCAGCGTCGTGGACATCTCCCCGGTGGAATTGCCCCAGGCGGCGAGATAAGCGCTGTATTCGAAATTGTCGCGGCTCTTGAAGAACACCGGCGGAGCGGCGGCGGCGACTTCGGCCTTGACGCCGGCACGCGTCCACATGGCGGCAATCGTCTGGGCGACGCGGGCGTCGTTGACATAGCGGCCGTTCGGAGTGCCGAGCGTGATCTGGAAGCCGTTGGGATAGCCGGCTTCCGCAAGCAGGGCCTTGGCCTTGGCAGTGTCGACCACCGGTGCGGCCTGGCGTGCCTTGACCGCGCCGAACATCGGCTCGGGTAGCAGGTCTCCCGTGGCGACGGCGACGCCGCCCATCACCCGTTCGGCGATTGCCTTGCGATCGATGGACAGCGAAAGCGCTTCGCGGACCCGCTTGTCCATCAGCGGGTTCTTGTTGCCCTGGCCGGGAATGCCGGGGCTTGGTTCGCCCTTCTGGTCCAGGGCGATGTAGACGATACGCGTACCGGGGGCTTCCGCGACCGACAGCTTGGGGTTCGTCTTGAACTGCTCCAGGTCCGTTGTCGGCGGGTCTTCCATCATGTCGATGTCGCCGGACAGGAGGGCAGCGGCGCGGGCCGCCGGATTGGTCATCGGGCGATAGATCACCTTGTCCCATGCCGCGGGCTTGCCCCAATAGTTCGGATTGCGCTCCAGAATCAGATCTGCGCCCTTTTGCCAGGAAACGAACTTGAACGGGCCGGTGCCGACAAGTCCTTCGCCGCGGTTGAACTCGACGGTCGTCTTGCCTTCCGGAGCCGGGCCGGATGCTGCCGCCTTCGAGAGGATCGGCAGGTTGGCAATATCAGTGACCAGCAGGGGATAAGGCTGCTTTGTGGTGATGCGCACCGTGTGCGCATCTGCTGCCTCGACCTTGGCGATCTGACGGGTGAACAGCGTGAAAGCCGTCGGGCTGTTCGGAACCTTGGGAATGCGATCGAAGGTGAAAACCACGTCATCGGCGGTCAGCGGCGAGCCGTCTGAGAACTTTGCATCCTTCCGCAACGCGAATTCCCAGACAGTATCGCTGGTCGCCTTCCAGTTCTCGGCCAGCGCCGGCTTGGGCACCAGCTTCGGGTCCATCATTACAAGCGGATCGAACATGGCGAAGGTCACCTGCATGTTCGGCACGAGAACGTGGAACTGGGGATCGAGCGAAGACGGCTCCGATTTGACGCCGATCTTCAGATCCGCGGCAGAAAGAGACAATGCACCCACAAGAAGGAAAGCGGCCGAAGCGGCCAGCCTGGTTTTCACGAAATTCATGATTTCACTCCATTTCTGTCTTCGTATTTGTATTTCTTCGAAGACGTTCCCTTTTTACCGATTGGCCCGGATGGGCAGGTTATTGGATGCGCAGGGTCCTTTCGAACCCCGCCATGACTTCACCGACGTCGATTGCCGCTCCCAACGCCCTGGCGAGTTCGAAAAGCGGTTCGGCCGCTGCCGCGTGGCCGCTCCAGGCACAGCAGGTCTGAAATTTTGCCCGCAGATCGTCCTCGTTCAGCGGGTTCTCCGGCGAACCTTTCGGATGGCTGACCGTCGCCTCCATGACCCCGCCGTCCTTCAGATAGACCCGTGTGGTCGCCTCGAAATTCGCGCCGTCGACCATCAGAGCATTGTCGTAAGCGATCAGGCGGATGCGAGACAGCCACGCGGCAATCCGCTCATCCCGCACGCTTTCCGGCGTGAAATGCTTGAGTTCCAGCCCTCCGTCGACCAGCATTCGCGCCATGCAATAGGTGCCGCTGAACCGCGCTTCCATTTCATCGGCGGGACAGTCGAAGCGAAGGTTCCGTTTTGCCATCTCGGGCAGAGACGTCTCGATCCGGTCGATCGCCTCCAGCGAAAAGCCCGGCTCTCTCTGCAGGACTTCCAAGGCATCCACGCTACGATGGACCGCCCCGCAGCAAGGAAAACGCTTTGCGAGCAAACCGCTCGTCTCGATTTCCAGCGTCTCATCGAGACCCTCGATCATGACTTCGCCACCGATGTTGCCCGCCCCGGTCATCGCCGCAAAACCCCAGTCGCCAACAAGAGGGTCGTCATTTGCGCTGATACCCGCCATGGCGAACCGAGCCGCAAGAACGGCATTCTTCGCGGCAAGCCCGGCATGGATCGGCTTTATCATGGAACCGAATTGCAGCTTCGAACCGGCAGCCATGCTGGTTGCCGCGCTCATTGCTGCGAGCACCTGGTCCGGAGTGGCGCCAAGCAGCCGCGCGCAAGCTCCGGCAGTGCCGATAGCTCCGATCGTCGAGGTGGAATGCCAGCCGCGCTCGTAGTGAGCAGGCTGCATGAGGCGGCCAATGCGCCCCTGGAGTTCCAGCCCGACGATGAATGCGTCGATAAGCGCGGTCCCATCGATCCTGCGACCATTCACCAGAGATAAAAGCGCGGGAGCGAGGACCGCCGTCGCATGGGTAAAGGCGGGCGCAAAATTGTCGTCGAAATCAAGCGCATGCGCCGCGGTTCCATTGATCAGGGCCGCCCAGGGCGCGCTCACTCTGCCGGATGCTCCAAACGCGAAGCATTGCCCCAGGCCATCTTCCGCTATCACGTTGACGACGGAACGGGTCGAAACGTCATTCATTCCGGCGATCATACACGCAGTGATATCCGAGAACGCGTCTTCACCGCGACGGTAGGCAAGCGGACTGAAGTTGCAGGCACCGGCCGCCCACTCGGACAATATCCGAAGTGGTTTTCGCTCCTCGCCCACTTGAGAGGCTCTTTGCGCCGTCACCGCGTTCATCGTCGTTCCCATCCGGCATTCTTGCCAGTTATTGAGGCCGATGATGGCCAAAGGGATGGATATCGGCAAGAAACTAACTAGTCGGCCATGATGAATTTTAGTTATAATAGAAGTGCTGTGGATGGGCTTTGAGCCTCTCGATGCGAGATCGATAGCGCTGAGAAACTGCCGCCTGAGAGAGCAGAGGCCATGCCAAACGCCACCTGGATAACCGGAAGTTATTGGACATGCGATTGGAGAGACCGTGGATCTGAGGCAGTTGAGAAATCTGGTTCTGGTGGCGCGTTATGCCAGCTTCGGGGTCGCAGCCGAGAGATTGAATGTGACACAGCCCGCGCTCAGCAAGAGCATTCGCGCACTGGAAGAGTCGTTGGGCGTTCGTCTCCTGGATCGTGGCCCCTGGGGCGTCAAACCAACTGACTATGGTTTGCGGCTCATCGAATATGGAGAGCTCGTGCTCTCCCTGACGGACGAGGCGCGGAACGAATTGGACGCCATGCGCGGTGCCCGCCGAGGCCGGTTACGCATCGGTGCGGTCACAACGGCAATGCGGGAAATCGTACCGACCGCCATCAAGCGATTTCTCAAAGCCCAACCGGAAGTCGATGTTTCACTCAACGAGGAGCTCAGCTCAGCGCTTTATGCTTCCCTGCTCAATGGCGCCATCGACATTGCCGTGATGGCCCGGCCAAAAGATATTTCCGAAGAGATCGAATTTCTCAATTTGCTTGAAATTCCGGTCGACATCGTTGCTGACCGCGATCATGAGTTGGTGAAGCTCCCCAAAGTGAGCCTTGCCGACCTGATAGAATATCGCTGGGTGATCCCTGCCCGGCCTGAACCGGACCGGTTGGCGCTCGAGTCTCTGTTTGCTGCCGCGCAGCTTCCCCGCCCCCTTGCGATCTGCGAAACAACCTCATCAACTTTCCAGATGTCGATGATCGCCGGCTCGAAATGGCTCAGCTATCTCACCCGAACAAGCGTGTTCGTACAGGGACGCGACGCGCAGTTCGTGGCCCTTAAACTCGACAGCCGGACGTGGACCCGCAATATCGGCATAGCCTACCGGCGCCGGAGCGTCTTGCGGCCCGTGGTGATGTCATTCGCCAAGGAACTGGAAGCACTTTGCACAAAATCACCAGGATAGGACTATAGCCTGGCCTTGAAGAGATCTGAAGCAGCGACCATGCTCTTTAGAGCGAAGCAGATACCGACGAAAGATCTCGACCTCGATCCCGGCCTCGTGAAGGTGAAGTGCGGTCGTCAATCCGCCGATGCCGGCGCCTGCGATGAGTGCCTTCATGACTGGTCCCTTCCTCCCGTTTCTAGACGCGGAAAACCGCAGACCGCGACCATCTACCGCGGCGTCACGCGTCTCCTGTATTCGAGCTGCATGGCGACGAAATCGGCCGTGTTTTCCCGATAGCGCTCGCCGATGGCCTTGAGCGTCTCATCCAGCGCGTCCGCCGGTTTGCGGGCAAGCGGCGCTCCGGGCACGCGCATCGTCGAAGCGCTCGCGTTCACCTGGTCGGGAACGATGCGGATACCGGCGCGGCTCTCCACCGCATCCGCGCCGGCTGCGAAGGTCATCACACGCGAGCGGTAGGTGCGCGACCAGGCATCCGCGACGAGAGCCAGCGAAACTTCGTCCACGCCTTGAGACAGCTCGATGCCGAGCGTTTCCCGGCTCCAGAAGGCGAGCGAGTTGCCGATTGCCGTCAATGCGAAGGGCCGCGTGAACGCGAAGGCGCCGCTGTCGTGTCGCGCATCCCAATCCGCGACCCCCAGACCGGCCGCGACAGCCTGAGCTTTCTCCCGGCCCGCGATCGCCTCGATCAGCGTCAGCGACATCGGCATGGAGGCGCTGATGCCCGTCGTCGTCGCAACGCGACCGTCGACGAGGAAGCGGCGGTCGGCGACATGGCGGATGGAAGGATGTTCCTCCAGCATGGCGTCCAGCGAATACCAGTGGGTCGTGGCTTTTCGCCCGTCGAGAAGGCCGGTCGCCGCAACCACCTTGGCACCGACGCAGACGCCGATGATCATCGCACCTTTATCGGCCTGGCTCCTGATCCAGCCCAACGCTGCCGGATCATCCTCGCGTACCATGGCGGGGACGATGACGTAATCGGCGCCTTCCGGATGCTGCCTGTCGAAATCCGCGATCGTCGCCTGCGGCTCGACCTTCAAAGCCGGATAGAGCACCATCGGCCCGGGCTGCGTCGACAATGCGACCACGTCGGCCACATCGGCGCGGCGCAGGATGCCGTAGGGCATCAGGTAGTCGGTGATCTCCGTACCGTCGTTGATGCCGACGATGGCGATCACGGGACGGGCACGTTTGGGCGGCTTCAAGGCCTCGACCGTGGCGCGTGTCTCCTCGCCGGGGATAGGGCCAGGAATAGGTTTGGCTTCGCCGCCCGACGAGCCGGACGGCAGGGAGACTATCCAGCCCCCGGCGACCACCAGGAAGACCGCAGCAAGCCCCAACCCGCCCGCAAGAACAAAGCGCCACTTCATGACAGTTTCGCCGATCGATCGGTTGCCTCTGTTTGCAGGCAAAGTTACCGCTGCTATCGTCTGACTGAAATGACATTAATCGGGCAAAAACTGCCATGGCTCGCACGATTGCTCTCGTGGTGCATCCAGGTTTCCAGCTTCTCGATGCGGCCGGGCCGACGTCGGCTTTCGAGATGGCGGAGCGATTCCTGCCGGGCAGTTACGACCTGATCCTGATGGCGCCGGGCGGTGGCGAGATCGAGAGCTCGTCGGGCCTCAAACTGTCGGCAGCCCCGCTCGCGGATGGGCCGTTCGACACGGTGATGGTCTCGGGCGGCGAGATCATCCGCTCCATGGAGGCGGTGCGCGAAATTCTCGAATGGCTGAAACGCACGGACGCAAGGCGCGTGACGAGCGTTTGTTCCGGGGCCTATCTGCTCGCCGAAGCGGGGCTGCTCGACGGGCGACGCGCCACCACCCATTGGAACAGTTCGCACGATTTTTCCCGCCGCTATCCCAACATAGAAATGCACGCCGAACGCATCTATGTCCAGGACGGCCATGTCTGGACTTCGGCCGGCATTTCCGCCGGTATCGACCTGGCACTTGCTCTCATAGAAGATGATCTGGGGCCGGATATTGCGCGAAGGGCGGCACAGCAGCTCGTCGTTCATCAGCGCCGGCCCGGTGGCCAGTCGCAGTTCTCGGCGCTTGTCGACCTTGGAGGACACACCGGCAGGTTCTCGGCCCTGATCGGCTGGATGCGCGAGCATCTGGCCGAGCGGCTGACCGTCGAGCGCCTGGCCGACCAGGCGGCGATGAGCCCGCGCAACTTTGCCAGGGCGTTTACAGCCGAAACCGGCACGACACCCGCCAAGGCCGTGGAGCGCCTGCGGCTCGAAACGGCGCGGATGGCGGTCGAGACCAGCCACGCGCCGCTCGAACACATTGCCGAGGCCGCCGGTTTCGGCGACGCCGGGCGAATGCGGCGGGCGTTCCTGAGAAGCTTGGGACAGCCCCCGCAGGCGCTCAGGCGTGGATACAAATAACCTCGGACGCAGATAGCCCGTCAAAGACGCGCCTAGAACTCCTGCCAATCGTTGTTGACCGCAGCGGCCGCGGAGCCGCCGGAGAAGGCAGTGGCAACCTTGCGGGCCAGATTGCGGGCCGGCGAGGCAGCCGGCGTGTCGCGGCGATCGGCCGGACGCGGAACGTGGCGCTGACCGGGCAGCTTGAACTGGGCCAGCAGTTCGTTGAGCGATGCCGCATCCCGGGCGAGACCATGGCTTGCGGCGGTCGATTCCTCGACCATCGCGGCATTCTTCTGGGTATCCTGGTCCATCTGGTTGACGGCCGTGTTGATCTGCTGAAGACCCGAAGACTGTTCCTGGGCTGACTCCACGATCGCGTTCACGTGCCGGTTGATCTCCTGCACTTCCGAAACGATCGTTACCAGCGCCTGTCCGGTCTGGCCCACCAGCTGCACCCCGGCATTGACCTGCTCGTTGGACGTCGTGATCAGCGCCTTGATCTCCTTGGCGGCCTTGGCGGAACGCTGGGCGAGTTCGCGCACTTCCTGAGCGACGACGGCAAAGCCCTTGCCGGCATCGCCCGCCCGGGCCGCTTCGACGCCGGCGTTCAATGCCAGAAGATTGGTCTGGAAGGCGATATCGTCGATGACGCCAATGATGTTGGAAATCTCGCCCGAGGACTTCTCGATCTGTTCCATCGCCTTGACGGCGCGCTGGACGACCTCGCCGGAGTTTTCCGCGCCGCTGCGGGTGCGGGCAACCAGCGCGCCGGCCTCCTGAGCGCGCTTCGTGGCGTCCTTGACGGTGGTGGTGATTTCTTCGAGAGCCGCGGCGGTTTCCTCGACGGAAGCGGCCTGCTGTTCGGTGCGCTTGGCCAGATCATCGGCGGCTGCCTTGATCTCCGCCGAGCCGGCCTGGATGCTGCGGGCATTCTCTGCCACCTGCTCCAGGGCCGTCTGCAGCTTGGTAGCCGAGGCGTTGAAATCGTTGCGGACACCGTCCAGCGTCGCGGTGAACTGCTTTTCGATGCGATAGGACACATTACCATCGGACAGATGGCTAAGGCCTTCCGCCAGATTGTCGACGGCGAACTTGATCTCGGCGGCTTCGCGCGTCTTCTGGGTTTCGCGCTCCATGCGCTCGCGCTCGGACAGGCCGCGATTGTCTTCGGCTTCCCGTTCCAGGCGTGTGCGCTCCAGCGCGTTGTCGCGGAAGATCGCAACGGCCTTGGCCATCTCGCCGATTTCGTCCTTGCGGTCGAGGCCGTCGATGGCGGCTTCCGTCTGACTGGCAGCCAGCGAAGCCATACGCTCACGCAGGCGGGCCATCGGCGCGGTGATGCCCTTATGGGCTATTGTCATGGACAGCACGGCCGCGATCGCGATGCCTAGAAGCATGCCGCAGATCGCATAGGTGATCGTGCTGGAGACCGATTGGCTCAACGTCTTGGCGCCGTTGTTGAGGATTTCGGCCATGGCGCCGTTGTTGGCGCCGAATTTCGGCGAAAGATCGACGATCGCCTGGTCGAGCTTGGCGGAGAGCGCGCGGACTTTTTCCTGCTCGCCTGCGGTATGGGCCTTGAGAAGATCGTCGCCGACCGCCTTCAGTGCGTCTGCACCGGCAAGCAGTTCGTCGATCGCAGCCTTGCGGCTCGGCACCAGCGCCGGGATCTGGGTCAACCGGTCACGGGCGCCCGCAAATTCCTTGGAAAACCGGCCGGAAAGATCCTGGAAAGCCGCGCTTGCCGGGTCCTGGGCCAGCGCGCGGCTCAGCCATGTCGTCGAGGTCCACATGCCGGCAGCGCCGCGGGGTCCGAAGGTCGCCGCATTGCTTTCCTTCTGCAGGAAGCCGGAATAAGCCTCGTTGGCGGCGCTGAACCTGCTGGTGACATACATCAGGCCTGCAAGGGAAATGACCGCGAGGATGGCAATCGCCATGAGAAATTTTGTCTTAATCTTTAAATTCTTGAGCATCAGATACCTCGAAAAACGCTGAGAGAGCGACAGAGCATCAAAAAGTGAAAAATGCCGGAGCCGTGCCGGACGGTGCACATCATGCGCATGGTGATCGAACTTGATCCTTCGTTTTTCATAAGCGCTTTTTCATAATAAAATCTTACTCTTGCCGCAGCGCGTCAAATGTTCATCCGGACCTCCCGGGAGGATTACACCACTGCTTAACCAAAGGCGGCAGAAAGCAATCTTGTTTGTTGCGACGCACAATGGACTGCCTTTAACTGTGAGGCGGACCGTGGTCTCGGTTCCCCGTCAAACCGGGCAAATTGATATGAAATCAACTATCCATAATCGAAGGATTTCAACGTGAATTTTTCACGCCGCAACATCATGACGCTTTCAGCGGCCGCCCTGGCAACCGCCTTCCCGAAAACGGCATCCGCGCAAGCGATCGGCTTTACGCCGAGCCCCATCTATCCCGATCCGGCCATCCAAATCCTCGATCCGAGCTTTGCGAAATATCGTGTCGCCAGCAGCTCGCTCGAACAGGTCGCAACCGGCGCTCGCTGGCTGGAAGGTCCGGTCTGGTTCGGCGACGGGCGTTATCTGCTTGTCAGCGACATTCCGAACAATCGGGTCATGCGCTATGACGAAGCCAACGAGAGCTGGAGCGTCTACAACGCCAACGCCAACTATGCCAACGGCCACGCCCGCGACCGTCAGGGCCGATTGCTTTCCTGCGAACATCTGACACGTCGGGTCACCCGCACCGAATATGACGGGTCGATCACCGTGCTCGCAGACAACTACAACGGCAAGAAGCTCAACTCCCCGAACGATATCGTCTGCAAGTCGGACGGCTCCATCTGGTTCACCGACCCGCCCTTCGGCATCGCCGGCGAGTGGGAGGGCGACAAGGCCACGGCGGAGCTGCCGCACTCTGTCTATCGCATATCGCCGGACGGCAAGCTTGGCCTCGTCACCGACGAGCTCAAAGGCCCGAACGGCCTCGCATTTTCGCCGGATGAAAAGAAGCTCTACGTCGTTGAAGGCCGCGCATCGCCATTCCGCATCATCTGGAGCTACGATGTCGGCGCAGACGGCGTGAGGCTTTCGAACAAGACGGCGCTGGTAACGGCCGACGACAACGGCGGCCTCGATGGCTTCAAGATCGACGTCGATGGCAATCTCTGGTGCGGCTGGGGATCGAACGGCGCTGCAGGGGCCAAGCCCGAGGATCTGAACGGCGTCAAGATATTCAACCCGGCCGGCAAGGCGATCGGCTTCATCAAGCTTCCGGAGCGGTGCCCGAACCTTGTCTTCGGCGGCCCGAAGAAGAACCGCCTCTATATGGCGAGCAGCCACTCGGTCTACGCGATCTACGTGGAAACCCGCGGCGCCGTTTAATCACCGCGACGAAATCCGAAGCGGCCGGCCGTCAGGTCCGGCCGCTTTCGCCGTGGCCGTCGATGCGCCACGCTTTCCCCGGCAATCCGCATCGCCGCGCCGTAGCCTTGCTATGCTCGACAGCGGGTCCCGAGCTTAGGCCGGACGCCGCGATATCTACCTCGTCTTCCGGCGGAAAGCCCAAAAAACTCTTTTCTGTACCCCGCCGACAGCGATCGGAGCTTCGTCATTCTCGAGCATGCGGATGATCTGGTTTATCTAGGCCGATAGGCAAAGACCTTACCGCAACTTCAACATCAACGCCCTACCTTTAGCCCCCCGATTTTCAGGGGTCGGTCATGTTTTTTTAACATTCGTCAGTTCTTATCAAGCCAATTGCGAATCTTGCTCAAATTTTTCGAAATCAATCTCAAAGAGCATTTTACGGGGGCTACATTATGCGGACTGGCTGTCGGTTTCACGGGACCAGGAAACAGACGCTACTTTCGGGGGTCTGCGGGGCGGCGTTGCTGTTGGGCTTCTGCTTCGCAATGCCGGTTGCGGCCCACGCCGTTGACTGGCACGGATTGACGAGCAGTGACTGGACGGACGGGAGCAACTGGGCAGGCGGCAGTGCGCCCGGCGTTGGCCAGGTCGCCAACATCAGCACCGGGGGGCACCCGGGGTTACACCCGTCGTCCTCGGCGTCACAGGGCCGGCCAACGTTACGGTCGGGACGGTAACCGTTGGACAGGGGGGACCAGTGCCCGGCATCCTGACGATCCAGAATGGCAGCACCCTGACTAGCACTGGTACTTCCCGGCTGGGCGGAGCAGGGGGAACCACCGGTATCGCCACCATCACCGGACCAGGATCACAATGGACTGCAACAGGCACTTTTTATATCGGATTTCTTAGTAGGGGCATCCTCAACATTGGGAATGGCGGGCAATTCAACGCGGTCACCACAGTCCTAGGTAACATCGCCGGCTCTTCCGGCACACTCAATATCAGCAGCGGCGGGATACTGCAGACCCAATCCTTTCGGGGCGGTGCCGGCGCAAGTCAGGCCAATTTCGACGACAGCATTCTGCGCGCGACTGCCGCTAATGCGACCTTCATCAACGGATTTACCGGCACCGAGCTCAACCTGCTCGCGGGCGGGCTGACGATCGACACCAACGGCTTTGCCGTGGCAACGGATGCCGCGTCCGGCTTCAGTGGCGTTGGCGGCCTCACCGTCACCGGTGGCGGCATTTTCAACCTGCAGGCAAACAGCATCTACTCAGGCGAGACCCAGATCGACTTCGGCAGCAGCCTCGCCCTGACCGGCGCTGGCGCCGTCGCCAATTCCAGCCGGGTTGTCGCAGACGGCGCCTTTAACGTTTCGGCAGCCACGGCTCCGGCCATCCAGAGCCTGGCCGGCGGCGGCACCGTGCTGCTTGGCGCTCAAACCTTGACGATCACCAATGCCAACGACACGTTCGCCGGCGTCATCGGCGGCACGGGCGGATTGACCGTCACCGGCGGCAGCCAGACGCTTTCGGGCGTCAACACCTATACCGGCGCGACGACGGTGAGCGGCGGCCGGCTGGCCGTCAACGGCTCGATCACCAGCCCGGTCGCGACCTCGGGGGCCGGCATTCTCGGCGGCACCGGCACGATCTTCGGCGATGTGACCAATGCCGGCACGATAGCGCCCGGCAATTCGATCGGCACGCTGACCATCGCCGGCAACTATACCGGCACGGGCGGCACGCTCGAAGTCGAGGCCGTGCTCGGTGGGGATGCCTCGCCGACCGACCTCCTCGTGGTGACGGGCAATACCGCGGGCACGACGAACGTCACGGTCATCAATCTCGGCGGCGGTGGCGCGCAAACCGCCGAGGGCATCAAGATCGTCGATGTCGGAGGCGTGTCCGGCGGCACTTTTTCGCTGCTCGGCAGCTATGTGTTCGAGGGCGATCAGGCCGTGGTCGCTGGTGCATATGCCTATCGGCTCTACCAGGGCGGCGTCAGTACGCCTGCCGACGGCGACTGGTATCTGCGTTCCGCGTTGCTTAATCCTGTCGGCGCCCCCATTGGACCGCTATATGCGCCGAGCGTTCCTATCTATGAGAGCTATGCCGGCGTGCTGCAGACGCTCAACGAATTCGGCACGCTGCGCCAGCGCAACGGCGGGCGGGCGATCGACGAGGGGTTAGCGGAGAACGATCCCGCCAAGGCGATCTGGACCCGCATCGACGGCACGCATGCCCATTTCAATCCGAGAACGTCGACGACCGGCACCGAATACGATGTGGACACCTGGACGATGCAAGCGGGCATCGACGGAATGCTGCATGAAAGCGCCGCCGGCGCCCTGATCGGCGGCGTCAGTTTTCACTTCGACACGGCCTCGGCGGATATCTCTTCGCGCTTCGGCAAAGGCAGCATCGATACGACAGGCTATGGCTTCGACGGCACCTTGACCTGGTACGGCAATAGCGGCTTCTACGTCGACACGCAGGCGGCTGCCACCTGGTATGACAGCAACCTCAACTCCTCGACCCTCCAATCCACACTTGCCGACAGCAATGACGGCTTCGGTTATGGCCTCAGCGTCGAAGCCGGACAAAAGATCGCCCTGACGCGCCAGTGGTCGCTGACGCCGCAGGCGCAGCTGGCCTATTCCTCCGTCCGCTTCGACGATTTCACCGACGCCTATGGCGCTGCCGTCTCGCTGGACGACGCCGACAGCCTGACCGGCCGCCTCGGCATCTCGGCCGATTATGACAGCGACTGGAAGGACGAGACGGGGGGATCAGCCGCTCGAAGTTCTACGGCATCGCCAATCTCTATTACGACTTTCTCGACGGTTCGAATGTCGATGTCTCCGGGCTCAACGTCGTCAGCGACAACCAGCCGCTCTGGGGCGGCCTCAGCCTGGGCGGCTCGCTCAGCTGGTCCGACGACCGGTATTCAGTCCACGGGGAAGCCTTCGCCCGCACCAGCCTCAAGGACTTCGGCGACAGCAACGCCATCGGCGCCAAGGTCGGGTTCAGCATGAAGTGGTAGCGAGACCGGCGCCCGTCGACCGGGGCGCCGCGATATCTACTCCGTCTTTGCGGCGGAAAGCCCGAAAAACTCTTTTCTGTATCCCGCCGACAGCGGTCGGAGCTTCGTCAAATTCTTGAGAACCCGGACAGGCCGCTTCAGAACGTTCCTGTTCAGGAAATACATATGGATCAGGCTCGGCGCCTTGCTGTGCGATCCCTTGTGGGCGACACGGTAGACCGCCCCCCTGAACGGCAGCGCGTTCAGGGGCGTACCGCGTTCGGCCAGAATGGATTCTATGCGGACGTGGCTGCCAAGCATGTCCTTGATCCATGGGAGGGAAACGTCTTCCGCCTTTGCCGGCAGTCCGTAGAGGTCCGAACGAATGATCAGCGACGTTCCGCAATAGTGGTTGAACTGGTCGCGGCACAACAGAATGCTGCCGCCATCGTCCCAGATATAGCCCTTGTCGATCGTCCAGCCGTTCTCGTTCGGGTTCCGGGCGGCATATTCGGTAATTCGGGCGCTGACGAAATCGTCATCGTCGACGATCATGAAGAAGCGGCAATCGCGGGCAGTCAGCATGCCGGCAAGCACGCGGCGGCCTTTGTCGGCGCGGAATGAATCGAGAAAATCCTCTTCCGTCGCATCGCCCCGATCGTGGATGTCGTTCGGCGGAAAGTCCACCCAAGCCACCGAGAACTTCTCCGGCAGGACAGGAAGATCGGCACCCCTGTTGGCGACGATCACACCCCGCCAGTCAGGATTGGTCTGGTTCGCGATGGACGCCACGGTCTGCGTCAGGTTTCGCTTCAGGATGCCCCAGTCGCGCGCGTTGTCCTGATGCCGTACAGGGATGATGAAGGTCACAACACTCATAACAGCCTCCGGTCGTTGATCTCAGGCAGCGTCATGCCGCGACACCCGCCTGCTCTCTTGCCCATCTGATGCCGTCGTCGAGCGAAGTCGCCTTGTAGGAGAGATCGGTGCCTCCTGAAAAGGCGTTCATGAATCGGCGGATCTTTCCGTAATTGTTGTCGAGCACCGCATGGCTGCGTCCGATGAGAAGCGAGCAGATATGCACATGCAGCCGGTCGGTCACGATCGCCTTGCCGCGGGAAATCTGGCTTATGCCGCGCTGGAAACGGTTGTTGGCCGCGGCATCCAGTTTGCGCAGCCGCATTTCAGAAGGGGTGAGATGCAGCAGTGCCGAGGCCGCCCCGAGCGCTTTTGCAACGCGCACCTTCGATCGGCTCTCGGTAATCCAGTCTTCCTTGGGGATGTCCGGATAGGCGGAAAAGTCGACCGTTCCGACCTGCTCCTTGTCCTGGCGGAGCATTGCGAGGACCGGAAATTCCGGCGCGGCCGGCTCTATCTTGCCGATGCAGAAGGCCATGTCCGGGCACAGATAGACCTGGCAATCGAAATTTTCCTTGGCGAACTGAAACGACTCCTCATCGCGCACCAGGAGCACGAAATTCTTGTGCTTGCCGATCGCGCGCTTGCTCTGCTCCAGCCGTTCTGCGGACTTGTAGTGAATCGATTGCGGAAACTGGACGATCTGCCGGTCGGGAAACAGCTCCATCACGCGCTCCCGGAAATCCTGGTGAAAGACCCATATATCGCCGAAATTGCCACCCCCATGGATGAAGATCGGGCCGTTCGGGGCAGAGCTCTTGAGTTCATCCGGTGAAAAATCATCGGTCGTGCAGACGTAGGAAGGCCGCTTTGCATACCGCTGCTGCAAATAGGCCATCTCTCCCAGCCAGATCGCGGAATCTCCGCAATTCCTGATGTCGGGAAAGTCCAGTATCGCTATCGGTTCATCAGGCCGGATGAACTCCTTAAGGCAATCGTGGGTCCTGTCCTGAAGCTTGGTGATAAGTTCGGATTGCTGAGCACCTGACATTATGCCTCTCTTTCAAAAGTTTAGAAGAACAAGCCCCGCGATCAGGCGTGGCTGACTTTGGACAAGACCTTGGCGGCGATCTTTCTGACTTCAGTCTCCGGACCGTTCGGACGATCCATAACCAGCCAGAGAAAGATGCTGGAGCCGCAGTAGAGAACGCCTCCAAGGCAGATAAGGGCGGCAAGCTGGAGGACAAGCCCGGTATGCGTGGTCTCGATGCCCATGTAGCGATCGGCAAGCGAGACGCCGGCCGCCATGACGGCCGAGCTGGCAAGCGCTCTGAAATTTGCCCATAGCTGTGCGGAGACCGAAACGCTTATGAAGCGCTTCACGATGATCATGTTCACGAAAGCGCTGAAGAGGCCGGTAAGCACACGGCTGAATATCAGCCCCGGAAGCCCCCAGAACACCAGGCCGATCGTAATCACCGGAATCCGGACGAGAAGCATCTGCGCGTCGCGGATGAACAGGGTCCGGGTTTGCCCCAGCGCCATGCCGAGAGGCTGATTGAGAGATCCCAAAGTCTGCAGCGCATAAACAGAGGCCAGCGCCTGGATGATGAAAATCACCGGAAGCCACTTTTCGCCAAGCACGAGCCTGACCAGGGGATCTGCGATGACCGCCATCCCTATCCCGGCGGGCAACGCGACCGCCGTCAGCAATGCCTGCGTTCGCTGATAGGCTGCGGCAAGACGCGCGGGATCGTGGCGGACATTGGCAAAAGCGGGATAGATGGTGGCGGTCAGCGGCGCGGTCGCCTCGCGCGTGGGCGTCATCGCCAGCTGCCCTCCCAGCGAATAATATCCCAGGGCAGAGCCGGTCAGCAGCTTGCCGATGAGCAGGTAGTCGAAACGCCAATTGAGCGTGTTGACGATCTGCCCGGCGGTAATCCAGATCGAAAACGAAAAGAATTCGCGCATATGGGAGAAGGTGATCCGGGGACGGAACGGCAGGATGAAATAGGACGCCACGACATTGGTGATCTGCATCACCAACGTGCCGACCACCAGCGCCCAATAGGTTTGATAGATGACGGCGATGGCGACGGTTGCCACAAATCCGGCAATCTTCTGGGCCACGTTCAGCACGAACTCCTGCCAGAAAATCAGCTCCCGCTGGAGCATGATCCTTCGCGGATTTGCGAACCCGTTGATGAGGAGGCTAAGGCTCAGGACAAGGAGGACGCCGAAAAGGCGCGGCTCGTCGTAGATGAGGGCCGCCGGATAGGCGAGTGCGGCGAATAAAGCGCATAATATCAGGCCGCGGGTCGCAGCCAGTGTCCATGCGGCGCTGAAATGGGACTCCCCCGGAGCCTCGTGACGGATAAGCGCTTCGTTCAACGAAAGCTCGGTTATCGTCGTCACGATGGCGAGCATGGTCGTCGCGAGCGCTACGAGGCCAAAATCCGACGGCAGCAGATACCAGGCCAGGATGATGGTACTGAGGGTCGACAATCCATTGACGATGATCCTCGAGAAGGAGACCCAGAGACTTCCGGTTACCAGGCGGTCAGCGATGCTCATGACCGACCTCTTCGAGACAAATACCGATCGTACGTGAACGACATCATTCCGTAGCTACCCTCTTTCGCGGAGTTTCGGCTCCTTTTCAAGCCGCAGGCTCCGCGCCCATGATGCGTGAGATCTCCTTGCCGCATTAAAATGGGCGGGCCTATCTGCTGGACACTTCGGTCATCGATCTCTCCATGCAATTTTTCCCCTAGTAGCTTAGCCCGCATTCTCAATGACCGAACCGGTCGATCGTCTCGTCCGACGGCGCGATCCGGCAGCCTTGGCCAAGGCTGCAGACCGCCGACGATCTAGTTGGCCGGAAATGATGTTGGTTTTGTGGTGCCGTTCGCAAGTGCGAAGAGCAGGTGCACAATGTCGAGAGGATGCGCGCGTTTCCAGCGTTTGTCGTCCGATTGCTTTTGGCATTCCCGCGATCGGGCGTTAATACATTTGCCAAGGCGAAGCCGTCGATGGGGACGATGGGCTGCCGTCTGAGTCCGTAGAAAGAATAAAGGCCTATCGGGAAAACGCGATGAGTGAATGCTGTTCAGGATCGAGACGGGAAACGGGCCAGGGAATATTCGACACACCTGCAAACACGATCTCTCGCGGCCTCCGGGGGGCAACGATTGCCGTCAAGGGTGGCGACACGTTCGTCGGAACCCATGATCCGGTGATTTCCGCCGATGGCGAGGGGCCGGAGCGCAAGGTCTCGCTGCAGGATTTTCACCTCGAGGCCGAGACGGTCACGATCGGCCGGTTTGCCGAATTCGTCGAAGCGACCGGGTATGTGACGGAATCGGAACGCTTCGGCTCTTCCGCCGTGTTCGCGCCGCTGCTCGATGACATCAGCCTTGCGACGGGTGGTGTCGTCGGTACCCCGTGGTGGACGCGCATCGACGATGCCACGTGGCGTCAGCCGGAAGGTCGGGACAGTTCGATCGACAATCGGCTTGACCATCCGGTCACCCACGTCTCCTGGAACGACGCGCTCGCATTCGCGCAATGGGTCGGCGGCCGCCTGCCGACGGAAGCGGAATGGGAGCATGCCGCGCGCGGCGGAAACCGCCGCCGGCGGTATCCCTGGGGCGAGGAGGAGCCGAGCGACGAGGCGATCTTCTGCAATATCTGGCAGGGCCGCTTTCCCGACACCAACACGCTGCGGGACGGATATTTCGGCACCGCGCCGGCGCGCAGCTTCGCCCCGAATGAGGCTGGTTTCTACAATCTCGCCGGCAATGTCTGGGAATGGACCGCCGATCCTTTCAAGGTGCGCTCACTGTCGAAACAGGCGAAGGCGCGGAACGAGCATGCCAGGCGCTTTTCCGACAAGGTGCTGAAGGGCGGTTCGTTCCTCTGCCACAAAAGTTACTGCTATCGGTACCGGATCGCAGCGCGAATGGGCCTTTCCCCGGACAGCGCCTCGAGCAATACAGGCTTCCGGGTTGCCTATGATGTCGTACCTGGAAAGGATAATGGCGCTTGATCGCAGGTGGCGCCTCAGTCGGATCGACCGAAGAGCTCCGCATGCCTTTGCCGGAGGCGATCAGTATCGCGCGTCAGGCGCTCCGGCGAAGGGATCGACGGGACTGTTGCGATTCCACGGCCTCCGCCCCATCAGCGCATCCACCACAGCGGCCTGCATCGCCTCGTGGGTGGAATAGGCGTTTATATAGGTCGGCACCCGGGGGGCGTCGTAGAGATAATAGGGAAAGCCGAAGGAAATCATCACCGTCGGCAGGCTCGTCCACGGCCGTTTCATGGCGGCCCTGAAATCTCCATGAAGTGCGCGCCAGTCCAGAAAAATACGCCCGCGCGTCAGAAGCGTCTCCTCGCCGAACAGGTAGAGGACGAGGTCGTGCCCGTCCGTATCGAGCGGCGTGCCATAGGGATGGAGGGTCACCTCGAAGCCCTCGGCAGCCAGCATGTCCGGCAGCTTGAAATCCAGCCTCGCATTCTGCATCGGCTCGACGATCCCGCCGGAAACGACAAGGATGCGGCGATGCTTTTCGCGATCGAGCGGCAGCGTGGCATTCCTGTCCTTCACCAGTGTGGGCGCGCGAGCGAAGGCTTCGTGGGCGAGCTTTTGGGCGGGAGCCGCACCGGCATGGATGGGCATCTCGACGCTGCGATGCAGGCCGAGCGACGCCTTGAGGGCGAGGACGCGTGTGACCGCGTCGTGGAAACGCTCCGCCGGAATGCGCCCGGAATGGGCGGCGTCACGCACAGCCGCGATTTCCGCCTCCGGTCTGGAGGAGAAAAGAACCATATCGCAGCCACTCGCGATAATCTCGATCTTCGCGTCATGCGCCGGCATTACCCCCGAAAGGCCGGCCATCTCGCTGGCGTCGGAGACGATCAGGCCGTTGAAGCCGAGTTCGCCCCGCAGCAGTGCTGCATTGAGGGGCGCAGAGACCGAAGCCGGCAGATAGGCTTCTTCGCCTGCATCCGGATCGCGTTCCAGGACATAGGCCGGCAGCGCGATATGCGCCGACATAACCGACTTGACCCCCTGATCGATGGCCGCCTTGTAGAGCAGGCCGAAGGTGGCTCGCCATTCTTCCATCGATAGGGGATTGATGGTGGTGACGAGGTGCTGGTCACGTTCGTCATACCCTTCGCCCGGCCAATGCTTCACGGTTGCGGCAAGGCCGAGGCGCTGGAAGACGCGCATCTGCGCAAGTGCGTGACGTTCGATCAGCGCCGGATCCGAGCCATATCCGCGGGTCGCCACGATCGGGCTGCGAAAGGCCGCATTGATATCCAGCACCGGCGTGAATGACCAGTTGATCCCGACGGAGCGGGCTTCGCGCGCCATCAGGTCGGAGATCGCCTCCGACAGCTCGACATCATCGACGGCGGCCAGGGCCAGTGGATTGGGAACGGCCGTGCCGAAGGGGAGGCTCATGCGTGAGCCTTCGAGATCGGCGGAAACGAGCAGGGGGACCCCGGCCCTGGCTTGGATCGCTGCCATATGCGCGCGTTCCCCCGTGCCGTCGGCGCCGAAATAACGGGTGATGCCACCCGGCTGCAGCTCGCCGAGGCGGACGATCTCCGTCTCGCGGTCGTCCCCGCGCGAATTGAGATTAAAAAGCTGGGCGGCGCGCGCGGTATCGTCCAGGGCCTGGAACGTCCGAGTCACCCAGTCGAGGGCTTCGCGATCGAGATTGAAGGGCGATTTCGTCAGATGATCCAGTGTCGATGGCATCGATCCCTCCGTTCAAACCTGCTCGGTGAGCGCGCGCTCAAGCGCCTCGAGCTTTTCCCGGTCCAGTTCCGGCCAAGCCGTTGCGGCCTGCACGAGCGTCTTTGCGGCGAGCGGGGCGGGCAGCGGCTTGTCCGCAAGACGAGGAAGCTCCGCGAGCAGGATGCGGCGCGTCGTTTCGTCGGCCATGAGCTTCGCGATCGGGATATTCGCCACCCGAGCTCCTTGCGCAAAATCACTCGCCCGCGCCACACTGCGCTGGCCGGAAACGACCTGCGCCCATTGTCTTTCGACGAGCAGGTGTTCGTCGCGCACCGGTCCCGTTTCCGGAAGGCCCAGCCGCTCGAACTGATCGGAGGGCGCATCGGAGGCACGCATCAGATCGACGAGCAGCTCGGCCATCCGCAATTCAATTCTATCGTCTCGGAGCGGATTTTTCTGCTCGGGATCCGTCTCAAGATCGTAGAGCAGCGTCCCGAAAACCCAGGGTCCACGGATCGTCCATCCCGGTATGCGCAGGACAGGAGCCCCTTTGGTGAAAGAGAAAGGCTGCGCGAGCTCCGCCTTCGACAGTTCGTCCGGGGAGAAGCGCGCGCGCATGTGGGTCGGCATCAGCGTATATTCATGGAGCGGCGAGTTGTCCTCGGCGGCGCAGCAACGCATGTAGACGTAACGGCCATCGGTGACACACACGTGCCCCCCGAAATTCCCGAACAGCCCGGCCGTGCGGACCGGAGCATCGTTCCTGACCGTCTCGAGAAGCGGTTTTCCCTGCATATCAGGCGTCGGCCGGAGGCCGAAGAGGTCGAGAAGCGTCGGCGCTATGTCTATGGTCTGAACGAGCGCTGAACGCCGTTCGCCGGCAACCTTGGCCCGCGGATCCCAGATGAAGAAGGGCGTGTGGATCGTCTCGTCGTACCACGGCATGACGGACTTGCCCCACCAGCCCCTTTCGCCGAGCATATAGCCATGGTCCGTGCAGACGATCAGCATCGTATCGTCCCACATGCTCTTCTCGTCCATCATGTCGAGCAGCCGGCCGAGATTGCGGTCGCACATCGAAAGCAGCGCCAGATAGCGATGCCGCGCCTGGAGAACCCGTTCTTCCGCCTCGGTGACGCGATCATAGGGCGGCCAGTCGAAATCCTCGCCGGTATCGGGATAGAGCGCGTGATATTCGGCATAGCTGAAAAACGGCTCGTGCGGATCGAAGGTCTCGAGCTGCAGCATCCAATCGTCCTGGCCGGCATTGGTCTCGATGAATTGCAGGCCGGCATCGAATGTCCGGGTTTGCGGGTGGTCACGCTCGTCCCTGAGATAGGTCCGGTTGATGGGGTCGTGCCGCTTCATCTGGTAGAGGAAGTCGACGAGACGCGTTCGATCCACGCCTTCGACAATGCCTTTCCAGAGGTCGCCTTCCTGGCCGCGAAAGAACTCGTGCGAAGAAAAGCGCGTGTGATAAGTCGCCCCCCCATCCTCCCAATAATGCTGATGGTCGGTGACGAGGTGGGTGTAGATCCCGGCGTTTCTCAGCAATTCCGGCACGCTGTCATCGAACGGCTCGATTGGCGACCACGACCGGTGAAGAAAGTTGTACCGGCCGGTATGCATTTCGCGCCGCGCCGGCATGCAAGGCATGGAACCGGCATAACAGCGGTCGAACGTGGCCGTCTTTTCTGCAAGCCGCCCGAAATTCGGCGCATGCGCGGTCCTGTCGCCATAGGGCGGCAGAAGACGACGGTTGAGGCTGTCGAACATCAGGACGATGGCGCGCATGGTTTAGGCCGTCATTTCGAGGGCGCGAAACGCGGCGCGCCGTTCCGCCTGCCTTGCGGGATCGGCGACGGGCGCGGCGAGAAGCAGGCGCTTCGTGTAGTCGTGAGCGGGGCGCGCCGTCACCTGATCGCATTCTCCGAATTCAACGATCTCGCCGAAGCGCATCACCGCGACGCGATGCGAGATGTGACGCACCGCAGCCAGATCGTGGGACACGAAGAGATAGGCGACGCCCGTCCGCTCCTGGATCTCGATGAACAGATCCATGACGCGGGACTGAGTGGAAAGATCGAGTGCGGAGACCGGTTCATCGCAGACGATGAGGCGCGGAGACAGCGCCAGCGCCCGGGCAATGGCTATGCGCTGACGCTGGCCGCCGGAAAACTCGCGGGCAAACCGTTCCGCCGCGTCGCTTGGCAGGGCGACCTGATCGAGCAGCTTGCGGACCTGCCGGGAGGCATCCGTACGCGAGGCGAGGCGACGCGCGACAATAGGCTCCGTCAGGATGTCCTCGATCGTCATCGACGGGTTGAGGGAGCTATAGGGGTCCTGGAAGACCGCCTGGATGGCCGCCTGGCCTTTGCGCGCGCGGGGCGGTACCCCGGCGATATTCTCGCCGTCGAACCATATCTCGCCGGAGCTGACCGGGCCGATGCCGAGAATGGCGCGCCCGAGCGTCGTCTTGCCCGACCCGCTCTCTCCCACCAGCCCGACGGTTTCACCGGGGCGGATGGTGAGATTGACGTGCTTCAGGACATGGTGGGCGCCGAAATGGACGTTGACGTTGCGGCAATCGACAAGGATCTGATCGTTCATGCCCGCATCCCCTCCGTCATCGGTGGTCGATATGTGCGCGTTCCGCCATCTTCGAGGACGGAATCGAGAAGCATGCGGGTGTAGTCGTGTGCCGGCGCGGCGAAGAGGTCGGCCACGGTGTTGATTTCCACGATCCTGCCGTCCTTCATGACGGCCACCCGGTCGCAGCTATCCGCCACGACACCGAAATTGTGGGTCACCAGCATGACGGCCATGTTGAACTCCTTTTGCAGGTCGCGCAGAAGATCGAGCACTTCCGCCTGCACGGTTACGTCGAGCGCGGTGGTCGGTTCGTCGGCGATCAGAAGGTCGGGACTGCAGGCGACAGCACCGGCAATGAGGACGCGCTGGGCCATGCCACCCGAGATCTCGTGCGGATAGGCGCGAAACACCCGTTCCGGGTCCGGCAGCTTCACGCGGGCAAGCAGTTTCAGCGCCCGCCGCGTCGCTTCCGCCCGCGAAATCCCAAGGACCGTCATCATCGGCTCAACGAGCTGGAATCCGATCCGGAACGCCGGATCGAGATTGGCCATCGGCTCCTGGGGAACATAGGCGATGCGCTTGCCCCGAAGAGCCCGGACCTCATCCCCGGAAGACTTTCCGAGATCGATACCGTCGAACCGGATGGAACCGGAGAGAATCCGGCCGCCGGGCGACAGAAGTCCGAGGATGGCAAAGGCCGTCTGGCTCTTGCCCGATCCGCTTTCGCCGACGAGCCCCAGAACTTCGCCTCGCCTGAGGCTGAGGCTCACGCCCTTGACGACTTCGCGCCAGCCGTCGTTTGCAGGATAGGCAACAACCAGATCCCGCACGTCGAGGAGCACGTCGGATGCGGTTTGCGGCAGCGGTTCGCTCGCCGCCAGGGGAAGGACTTTCGGCGCCCTGACCTGAACGCCGCCCTGCTGCATGCGGTCGCGGATGGCATTCGCAAGCAGCACCAACGAAGCTACCGTTGCCGTGATTGCCAGCCCCGGCCAGAGGATCGCCTGCGGCGAAACATAGATGTTGGAGAAGGCGTCCTGCAGCATGCCGCCCCAGGTCGGCGTGCTGGGGTCGCCCAGCCCGAGGAATTCGAGACCGGACTGGACGACGATGGCGATCCCCGCGACGATGGAGGTCTGGATGACCACCGGCGCCCGCACCGAAAGCAGGATATGCCTGGTGATGATCCTGAGGTCGCTCAGGCCCGAGACCCGTGCCGCATCGATATAAAGCTCGTGTTTGACGCCGTTGACGAGATTGCGCGTAAGCCGGAAGAAGCCCGGCGACAGCATCACCCCGAAGACCGCCATCGACAGGTAGATCGAGGCCCCGAGCGCCTGATAGAAGGCGAGCAATACGATCAGCGCCGGCAGCGCCATGATGCCGTCGGAGATCCAGCGGGCCACCAGATCGAGTTTCCTGCCGTAAAAGCCGGCGAAGAGCCCCGCCGTCACCCCGATGGATGCCGCGATGACGACCGTGATCAGCGCGCCGAGGAATGTGTTGCGGCCCCCATGGACGAGACGGCTCCATATGTCGCGCCCCGAACCGTCGCCGCCGAGGAGATAACCGTCGCCGGCAACGGCATTGACCTTGAATATCTGGACGGCGGACGGATCGTTGGGTGCAAGCAGAGGCGCGAAGATTGCCGATGCGATGACGATCAGCAGCGCCAGCGCAGCGACAAGGCCCGTCGGATTGGTGAGCACCGAGCGGACGAAATGACGGCGCTGCGAAGCGGCGGGGATTGGCGGCTGGGCGGTGTTGATATCGCTCATGACATCCTCACCTTCGGATTTGCCCATGCGTTGAGGAAGTCGACCAGTATGTTCACCAGAACGACCACGATGATGAGGGTCACGACCACTCCCATGAGCACGGGAACATCGCCGATCAGTGCAGCCGAGACCGTCAACGACCCCATGCCGGGAATGGCGAAGACGCGCTCGATGACGGCGGCACCGCCGAGAAGGGCGATGAACTGAACCGAAAGGACGGTCAGCGCCGCCGGCATCGCATTGCGCAGCGCATGGCGATAGAGCACCGAACGCGGGCTGACGCCGCGGGCGCGGAGTGTGCGCACATAATCCTGCTTGAGCGCATCGATAACCGCGCCCCGGATCTGCTGGGAGGCCGAGGCTATTCCCGAAAGCACCAGCGACGTTACGGGAAGCACCAGGGAAGCCGCCCAGGCGGACGGTGAAGCACTGAACGAAACATAACCGGTCGCAGGCAACAAGCCGAGCTCGACCGAGAAGGTGAGGACCAGCAGCAGGCCAAGCCAGAAGTTCGGCATGGCAAAACCCGCGACGCTGACGATCTGGATGGCGCGGTCCGCCCAGCCGCCGCGCACGGCCGCGGCGATGCCGAGCATCGCCGCAAGGAGCGCCATCAGCGCCACGGCGATCGTTACCATCGACAGGGTGACGGGCAGCCGGCTCGCAAGTGCCGACGCCACGCTCTCGCTCATCGTCCATGACGGACCGAGGTCGCCGCGGACGGCATGGCTCACCCAATCCCCGAACTGGACCATCAGGGGTCGGTCGAGCCCCAGCCGGCTGTTCAGCGCCGTCACCTGGTCGGCTGTGGCGTTTTCACCGAGGATGTTGCGGGCGACGTTGCCCGTGGCCCCGAAAACCATCATGAAGGTTACGGTCGAGACCAGGCAAAGCAGCGCGATGCCGGAAGCGACCCGTTTCAGAAGATACCGTATCATTGGCGTCCGAGCTCACTTTGCGGGCGCATAATTGCGCGGCCAGGGCACGATGTTCTGCGCCTGCATCTGGACCTTCACCTGCGCGTTGGAAATGTAAATGCTGTCGATCCGGAACCAGGGCGCAAAGAAGGCATTCTCGACCATGTATCGATTGGCGGCCTGCATCGCGGCATTCTGCTCCTTGCCTGGAGGCGTGTACTGGGCGGTCTTCAGAAGAGCCTCCAGCTTTTCGTCCTTTGCCTTGGAGGTATTCCACGGGGAGTTTGCGAAGGCGAATTTGTTGAAGTCGGCCCAGGGCGACTGGCTGCCCAGACGGAAGAGGAACATCGGGTATTTGCCCGACAGCAACTCGGCGACCGTGACGTTCGGCGGGACTTTCACCCAGCTGACGGTGACGCCGATATCCTTGAGCTGCTGGGTGATGATCGGCGTGTAGGGAGCAAGCGTGCCGATATCCGGCATCGTGACGCTGAAGCCGTTTGGATAACCCGCTTCGGCAAGCAGGGCACGGGCCGCCTTCGGGTCATATTGATAGGTCCCGTCGAGTGATGGATCAAATGCCTCGCTCGGCGGGACGAAAGGTTGATCCGTGACTTCGCCATAACCCCGGGCGACGAACTTCAGGATCGCCTTTTCATCGAATGCCATATTGAGCGCGCGCCGGACGCGGACGTCGGACAGCGCCTTCACCATTTTGCCGTCGCGGTCGGAGAGAAACAGACCCAGCCAGTCCACGGGCAATCTGGAAACCGTCAGCTTGCTCGCCTCGGCCTCGGTGACGACCTGCCCTTCGCCCGCGGCGGCATCCACCTGGCCGGATTTCAACGCATTCATCCGCGCGCTGAGATCGTTGATCGGCGTGATCGTCATGGTTTCGAAGGGGAAGGCGCCGGCGTTCCAATAATCCGGATTGCGCTTGTAGACGTATTGCCGCCCGGTCACCGAGCGCGCCGTGTCGTAGATGTAAGGCCCGGAGCCGATCGGGAGCATTTTGGAATCAGCCTTGCCGAGCGTCGCGGGGCTCGCCATCGCGCCGCCGACGGTCGCCAGATTGAAGAGCATGCCCGGATCTGGCTCCTTGAGGTGCAGCTTCAGTTCGGCAGGGCCTACGATCTCGACATTCTTGATGGCGCCAGCCATCCAGGTGTTCTGCCCGACGCCGTCGCGCAGATATTCGAGGTTTGCCTTCACCGCCTCCGCGTTGAAGGGCGTACCGTCGGAAAATTTGACGCCTTCGCGCAGCTTGAGCGTCAGCTCCGTGCCATCGCCGTTGAAGCGCCATTCGGTGGCCAGGTTCGGCATCGTCTTGCCGTCCGGGGCCGTATAGAGCAGCGTGTCGAAGACCGGCATCCAGTATTGGGCGCGATGGCCGATGGAAAGGCCGGCACGGTCGAAGGTGTCGTTATCCAGAATGCCGGCGATCGCAAGCGTCTCGGGAGTGTTCCCGACCTCTGCTTGGGCGACCGGCGGCACGGATAAAAAAGCCGCCGTCAAGGCGGACAAAATCAATCGGTTTCGCATGCTCTCCTCCCCGAGAGCCTGACTTGCCCGCTCCCCGGCCAGACAGGCTGCATGTAGCGAATAAGATCCTGCCAGATACAAATTCTTGGCATCCCGAAGCCATACCAGTTGAGGCAATGCACGGAAAATGCAATTAACGGCGTGACCGATAAACGAAGCTTATCACTGCTATGCTGGATCAGATCACCCACCTCTTCCGTCTTCAGGCGATCGTGGAGGAAGGCAGTCTCCGTCGTGCCGCCGAGCGGCTGAACCTCACGCAGCCCGCTTTGTCTCGATCTCTCGCCCAGTTGGAGGCCCATTTCGGGCGGCAGCTTCTGGAGCGGCATGCACGCGGCGTCCGTCCGACGCTTTTCGGCGAGAGGGTCTTGTCAGAATCGCTGCGGATGATGCGCCACTGGGAAGTGGCCGAGCAGGAACTGATGTCCGACAGGGCAATAGGCAAGGCCTATCTGCGGATCGGCGCCGGACCGATGTGGCGTCCAGCAATCCTGCCGGAACTGCTCGTCGACATGCAGCGGCAGTTCCCCAAGATCGTATTCGAGCTCAGGAACAGCCGTTATGCAACCTCGATCACCGATCTCCGGGAGGGGCGCCTCGACATGCTGTTCACGGGAATGACGATCGATGATCCGCAAGACTTCCGCCTCGTCGCGCTTCCGCTGACGAAAGTGATCAACAATGTGATGGCCCGCGAGGATCATCCGATCTTCGCCGCGCGCGATGCGGCAGGAGCGGTTCCGCCGGAGTGCCTGCTCGACTATCCCTGGCTCGTCCATTCCGAGCTTCCGATCTATCAGGCCACCACGCAGCACGGTCTTTTCGAGCGGCTGGGGCGGGAGCCCGACATCCGGTTGAGCTGCGAGAGCCTGCATTCGACATTGTCCATCCTTCAGCGGAGCGATTGCCTCTGTCTGCTGCCCGATGCGGCCGTGCTTGCGACCTCCTGCCCGCGCATCGTCCCGGTGCCGGTCAATCTCAGTTACAGGCACACGCGGACGGGGGTGATCTATCGCGAAGAACTCAGCGACTGGGCTCCGGTGCGCCAGCTGATCGCGCTCTGCAAGGAGCGGTTTCATCCTGAGAGCCCACCGGAGACCGGACGAAGCGATCAGCAGTGATCAGTTTTCCGCATCGCTTGCTTCTGAAATTGCATTATTTGCGCATGGCCTGACGCTGTATCCTTGACCAAGGCGGCGACGGGTTCGATGGTTGCGATCATACGTCTTCCTGCCGCATGCGAGGGAGGAAGACTTGCGACCGAATATCATTTTCATCATGTCGGATGACCATGCCGCGCGGGCAATCTCGGCCTATGGCGCAGGTCTCAACCACACTCCGAATCTCGACCGCCTCGCAAAGGAGGGTGTGAGACATGACGCGACCTATGTCACGAACTCGATCTGCACGCCGTCCAGGGCCGCGATCCTGACCGGCACGCATAACCACGTCAATGGCGTCACGACGCTCGTAACGCACATGAACAATCGTATCCCCAACGTGGCCAAGATTTTGAAAGCGGCAGGCTATCGCACCGGCATCTTCGGGAAATGGCATCTCGGCGAAGGTCCTCTCCACGAGCCGAAGGGGTTCGATGACTGGGCCGTCGTCCCTGGGCAGGGCGATTATTGGGACCCGGCCTTCATAGATCGTGATGGCCGGCGCCGAATTCCGGGCTATGTCACCGATATCATCACCGACAAATCGATCGATTTCATCGAACAAGGCGACGGCCGCCCCTTCTTCCTGATGTGCCACCACAAGGCGCCTCATCGCCATTTCGTGCCCGACCCCAAATACAATCATCTCTGGGCCGAGGAAGATCTTCCGCTGCCGTCGACGTTCAACGACGATTATTCCGGTCGGGCGGCCGCCGCCGCCGCTGCCCGCATGCGCGTTCGTTCCGACCTCAACTGGGAGGATCTCGGCCTGGTGCAGCCGGAGGGGCCGGCGACCGTCGCGGGCGAGCTGATGCTGGATCAGATCCCGGTTCGCCGCGTGCCTGAACTCAAAGGTGGCGAAAGCATCACTGTTGTATGCGCTTCGACCGGCCGGAATTACACCTTCACCGATCCACAGGCTTTCGCAGAATTCAAATATCAACGCTACATGAAGCGCTATCTACGAACGGTTCAATCGATCGACGACAATGTTGGCCGCCTGCTCGACTACCTCGACGAAAAAGGCCTGACCGAGAACACGCTGGTGATCTACACCTCCGACCAGGGCTTCTTCCTTGGTGAGCACGGCTGGTTCGACAAGCGTTTCATGTACGAGGAAAGTCTGCAGATGCCGTTCCTGGCGCGTTACCCCGCGGCGATCCCGGCTGGCACGGCCAGTCGCGATCTCGCCTGCAACGTCGATTTCGCGCCTACCTTCCTGGACTATGCAGGGGTGCGGACGCCTTCCTTCATGCAGGGGCGGTCGATGCGACCCGTGCTGGAGGGGCGGACGCCGGGCGACTGGCAGCAATTGGTGTACCATCGCTATTGGATGCACAACGATGCCATCCACGGCGCCTGGGCGCATTACGGGGTGCGCGACGCCCGCTACAAGCTTATCTACTGGTACAACGACGATCTGGGACAGCCAGGCGCTCGACCGAACGGCGCACCGCCGGAATGGGAGTTATTCGACTGCGTGGAAGATCCGCACGAGTTGCGGAACGTCGCCAACGATCCGGCCTATGCGGGAGTTTTCCGCGAGATGCTCGACAAGCTCGACAACCATATGGCCGAGATCGGCGACATCGCCGAGCATCCCAGGCAACCGGTTTAAGGGTTGTCTCTTCTGAAGATCCAGTCATGGTCCGGGTGGTTCTTGAACCGCCATTTGCGGATCGGGCCGGCCATGACGTTCAGATAATACATCTCGTAGCCATAGGGCGCGCCGCAGGGGTGATGGCCCTTCGGCACCAGCACGAGATCGTGGTCCGAGACGGCCATGGTCTCGTCAAGCGAGCCGTCTTCGGTGAACACCCGCTGGAACCCGAACCCCTGCGCCGGGTTCAGCCGGTGATAATAGGTCTCTTCCAGATAGGTCATGTCGGGAAAATTGTCCTCGTCATGCCGGTGCGGCGGATAGGAGGACCAATTGCCGGCCGGCGTGAACACCTCGGTCACCAGAAGGCTGTCGGCGACGTCCCGCTCTTCCATGGCGATCGGGAAGATGTAACGGGTATTCGCATCTTTGCCGCGGGTATTGAGGGAAAGCCCCTCCGGCCCGATCACCGCCGCTTCGCGTCCGGGCCTGGCCGGCGCGGTGCAGACTGCGAGCGTGCATTCGGTGGTCGCCTTGGCGCTCCAGTCGGAACCGGCGGGCACATAGACGCAGTGCGGTGGCTTGCGTTCGAAGACGTTCACCCGGTCGCCGAGCTCGCCGAAAGCCTTGCCGCCTCCGGAGATATCCGCCCTGCCCTCGACCAGCACGAGGATAACTTCCGTATCGCCGGTGCTTTCGGCGGCGCTTTCGCCGGGCTTCAGGCGGTAGAGGCCAAAACCGACATAACCCCAGCCGGCATCCTTCGGCGTCACGTCATGCACCTTGCCGGATGCGCCCTTCGGCTTGCGCAGCAGGTTCGTCATGCGTTGCCCCTCCCCTTGTCGAGGCCGGCGGCTTGCGCCATCGCCGTCAGCGAGGAAAGACCCATGCTCTGGTACTCGAAGGGATTGCGCACGTCCGGGTCCTGTTCGGCCTCGATCACCAGCCAGCCTTCATAACCGTGGTCGGCGGCGATCTTCAGCACGGGGGGAAAACTCACGCCGCCTTCCTTGTCGCCCGGGACGGTGAAGACGCCGCGGCGGACGCCTTCGAGAAAGGAAAGGCCTTCGTTGCGTACCTGCGCGGCGATGTCGGGCCGCACGTTCTTGGCGTGGATATGCCCGACGCGGGCCATGTGGTTTTTCGCGGCGCGCTCCGGATCGCCGCCGCCGAACAGGCAATGGCCGGTATCGAGCAGGAGCTTCGCATGCGGGCCGGTATGGGCCATCAGCTTGTCGATCTCGGCTTCGCTCTCGACGATCGTGCCCATGTGGTGGTGGTAGACGAGGCTGATGCCCTGCCCGGTCGCAAATTCCGCCAGAGCCTCGATGCCGGCGCCGAAGGATTTCCACTGATCGTCGGCAAGCTTCGGGCGGTCGTTGACGGCCTTGCCGTCGTCGCCGTGGATGGCGTTCGAGGTCTCGCAGACGATGATGACCTTCGAACCCATCGCCTTGAGGAGATCGAGCGCCGGCTGCATCGCTCGTTTCTCGTCCTCGACCGAGTTGACGAGCAGGTTCAGCGAATGCCAGCCGGAAACGTAGCGCAACCCGCGCGGCTCCAGCACGGCCTTCAATGCCCCCGGTTCCTGCGGGAACTTGTGGCCCTTCTCGATGCCGTCGAAACCGATCTTCGCGGTCTCGTCCAGGCACTGGTCGAGGCTGATATGAGCGCCGAGCGAGCGGTCGTCATCGTTCGACCAGGCGATGGGGTTGGTACCGTAGAGGATCATGTCAGCGTCTTTCCTTGAGTGCCGCCTCGTAGGCGGCGCGAGCCTGCGTGACTTCAGCGCGGTCCGAAACCTCCGGCACAGCGACGTCCCACCAGTACCCCCCGCCTTCGGGCGTCGGATAGGGATCGGTGTCGATGACGATCACGGTTACAACCGTCGCTTCCCGAGCACCGTTGAGCGCGGCTTCCAGATCGGCGATCGAGGAGACCTTGCGGGCAGCGGCACCCATGGCAGCGGCGTGGGCGGCGAAATCGATCTGCATCGGGTTCGCCTGGTTGGTGTGTGCATAGAGATTGTTGAACTGCTCGCCGCCGGTCGCCATCTGCAGCCGGTTGATGCAGCCGTAGCCGCGGTTGTCGGTGATCACGACGGTGATCTTGACGCCCATCGCAACGGCGGTCGCAAGCTCCGAGTTCATCATCATGTAGGAGCCGTCGCCGACCATGACGATCACGTCGCGATCCGGCTCCGCCATCTTGATGCCGAGCCCGCCGGCGATTTCGTACCCCATGCAGGAGAAGCCGTATTCCATATGGTAGGAAAGCGGCCTGCCTGCCTTCCAGAGCTGGTGCAGCTCGCCCGGCATGGTGCCGGCCGCGCACATGACGACCGTATTGTCACGCGAGGCGCGTTGCACGGCGCCGATCACCTGCATGTCGGTCGGCAGCAGATTGCCGTCCTTGGGGGCAGCGGTGACCGCATCCGCATTGGCGAACCAGTCCTCCTTGAGGCCGGCATCCACTCCCCGAAAACGGTGATCGCCGAGCGCCGCACTAATCAGCTCCAGCCCGACCTTCGCGTCCGAGACGAGCGGGATCGCCTCGTGCTTGGCGCTGTCATAGGGCTGGACATTGAGCGACAGGATACGGCGCGTGGAATTCTTGAAGAGCGCCCAGGAGCCGGTGGTGAAATCCTGGAACCGGGTGCCGACCCCAATCACCAGATCGGCGTTTTCGCAAACGGCATTGGCGCTCGAAGCGCCCGTCACGCCCACCGGGCCGAAATTGGATGCATGGTCCCAAGGCAGCACCGACTTGCCGGCCTGCGTCTCGACGACCGGGATATTGTGCCGGCTCGCAAATGCCGCGAGCGTCCCGGTCGCGCCGGAAAAATGCACGCCGCCGCCAGCGACGATGACCGGGTTCTTTGCGGCCCTGATCGCCTCGACCGCACGCTCAAGCTCGTTCTCATCCGGCCGCGGCCGGCGCCAATGCCACGTCTTCGGCTCGAAGAAGCTCTCCGGATAATCATAGGCCTCGGCCTGGGTGTCCTGGCAGAAGGCCAATGTCACCGGTCCGCAATCGGCCGGATCAGTCAACGTCCGCATGGCGCGCGGCAGCGCGGTCAGAAGGTGTTCCGGCCGGCTGATGCGGTCGAAATAGCGGCTGACCGGCCGGAAGCAGTCGTTGACGCTCGCAAGACCATCGCCGAAATCCTCGATCTGCTGCAGGACCGGATCCGGACCGCGATTGGCAAAGACGTCGCCCGGAATGAAAAGCACCGGCAGGCGGTTCACATGCGCCAACGCCGCTGCCGTCACCATGTTGAGCGCGCCCGGGCCGATCGAGGAGGTCACCGCCATCGCTCGGCTGCGGCGCAGCTGTTTCGAATAGGCGATCGCCGCATGCGCCATCGACTGCTCGTTCTGGCCGCGATAGGTCGGCAGGTCAGGCCTAATGCCCGCCAGCGCCTCGCCCATGCCGGCGACGTTGCCGTGCCCGAAGATCGCCCAGACACCAGCGATGAAGGGCACGCCCTCCTCCGTCATCTGGTTTGCAAGATAGCGCACCATCGCCTGCGCGGCGGTCAGTCTCACCGTTTTCATCGCCCGTTTCCTCCTCCGCTGCCGGCACTTGCGCGTGCCGTGTCCCAGGCCGTGCAGAGTTCGCGGTATTTGCGCACCATGTCGGCCACCGCCTCGTCGTCGCCGATCGCACCGGCAAACCAGCGCCGCGCCGCATCGCCAAAAATCGTCCGGCCGACGGCAAAGCCCTTCACAAGATCGAAGCGCGCCGCAGTGGCAAAGCTTTCCTCCAGCTCCGCCATCGGCGCATCGAGCCCGAGCACGACGATGCCGCGCACATAGGGATCGTGCTTCTCGATCGCGGCGCAGGCATTCGCCCAGGCGGCCTCGCTCTTCATCGGCTCGAGCTTCCACCAGTCGGGATAGACGCCGATCTCATAGAAACGCTCGATGATATCGGCAACGGTTCGATCGTTGACCGGTCCGACCTTGGAGGGGATCACCTCCAGCAGCATTTCCAGCCGGTTGCGGCGGGTGGCGGCAAACAGGCGCTGGATCACCTCTTCCTGTTTTTCCCGCATCTCGGCCGGGTCATCGGGATGATAGAAGCAGAGAACCTTGGCGACATTCTCGACCGGCCATTCCGTGATGCCACCGAAATCGGGACCAAGCTCGGGCTCCAGGGTCAGCGGGCGCGAGCCCGGCCATTCCACCGGCCGGCCGATCCACAACCCCGTGCCCGTCGCCTTGTAAAGCGTCTCGCGGCCGAGCCGCCCGTCGCAGAGAATACCGTAGCCATGCCTGCCATCCGAAACGTCGAGCGCGGCCTTCAGGCAGAGTGCCTTGAACTCGTCGATCCGCTCCGAACTCTGGCCCGCCTCATCGGCAATGGTTTCGAGCTGCATGCGGTGATCGAAGGCGAAGACCCGCAATTGCGACCACTCGCCGGTCCGGTTGGTGGACCAGTGCACCTGCTCCAGCGCACCGTCCTTGCGCAGCGCCTTGTCCCGGATGCCGGTGCGGAAGAAATATTGCAGCTCTTCCCAGCTCGGATAGGCCGGCGTGCAGCCGTGGCGCGAGACGGCGAAGGCGCCGCAGGCGTTGGCGTATTTCAGCGCCGTCGGCCAGTCCTCGCCGGTGAGCCAGCCCTTCAACAGGCCTGCCATGAAGCCGTCGCCGGCGCCGAGCACGTTGAAGACCTCGATGGGAAAACCCTGCCCCGTCTGGCCTTTGTCGAGGCTGTCGGGAATATCGCCTTCGAAGACGACGGCGCCCATCGGGCCGCGCTTGCAGACCAGCGTCGCCTTGGAAACGGCGCGAACCGCTCTCAGCGCCTGGAGCGTATTGGTCGAACCGCCGGCGATATGAAATTCCTCTTCCGTCCCGACCAGCAGGTCGAACAGATGCAGGCTCGATTGCAGCTTGGCGGTCACCTTGCCGGACTCGATGAAGCGGCTTTCGCCTGCCTCATGGCCCGCAAGGCCCCAGAGGTTCGGGCGATAGTCGATGTCGAGGGCCGTGCGGGCGCCATTCTCGCGGGCGAGCCGCAGCGCCTTCAAGACGGCAGCCTCGGTGTTCGGATGGGAAAGATGGGTGCCCGTGGCGCAGACGCAGCCCGCTTCTGCAATAAAGCCGGGATCGATATCATCTTCGCAAAGCGCCATGTCGGCGCAGTTCTCGCGATAGAAGATCAGCGGAAACTGGTGCTGGTCGCGGATGCCGAGCAAAACGAGCGCCGTCAGGCGCTCCGGATCGGTCTTGACGCCGCGCACGTCGACTTTCTCGCGGATCAACTGCTCACGAATGAACCGGCCCATATGCTCGGCGCCGACGCGGGTGATCAGCGCCGATTTCAGCCCGAGCCTTGCCGCACCCGCAGCAATGTTCGTCGGCGAGCCGCCGATATATTTGTTGAAGGAGGCCATATCCTCCAGACGCCCGCCGACCTGCACGCCGTAGAGATCAACGGACGAACGGCCGATCGTGATGAGATCAAGTGACGCCAAGATTTCCTCCCTCGCGGCGGCTGGGCTTTATGCCCGTCGATACCGCCCGGAACCGGCCGATCCTCCCCGGCCGCCTCCAATCAGAAATGGACTATAAATTCTATTTTCCTACTTTTCAACATAAACATTCATTCGGATCGCTTTGTGCCCACCGCCACCGACAGCACAATGGCCAGACAGAGCGTCGCCGACAGCGAGCGGAAAGCGCCGAAATCAACCTCCGAGACGGAAAGTGTGATCGCTTCGAACTTCCGCAGGGGGCTGACGATCGTATCGGTCAGGGCCACGACCGGGATGCCCCGCGCGCTCACTGCCTCGACCATATCCACCGTCTCTGCCGAATAGGGAGAAAAGGTGACCGCCAGCAGCACGTCGCCGGTACGGATGGCATTGTGGTTGTCGAGCCCGCCGACGCCGGAATGCAGCATGGCCGGAACGTTCATCTTCTCGAACGCATAGGAGATGTAGCTTGCGACCGGGAAGGAGCGCCTGAGGCCGATGATGTGGATCATCTGGGCCTTCGCCAGCGCCTCGACGGCGTCGTCCAGGGTCTTGGCGTCGATCGTCTTCAGGAGGTTTTCGAGCGAAGCGCGGCCGGCATCGACGAACTCGCCCAGCAGCGCGGAAGCGCTGCCCTCGGCCTTTTCCCGCAGATTTTTCAGCCGTGTCGAATAGTCCGGCCAGCCGCCGGCATAGGACTCGCGAAACAGCCGCTGCATTTCGGAGAAGCCGGAAAAGCCGAGGATCCGGCAGAAGCGCATGAAGGCCGAAGGCTGCACGCCGGCCCCTTCCGCCATCTCGGCCACCGTGGACACCGCGATCCGGTCCTTGTTGGCCGCGACATACTCGGCGCATTGCCGCAGTCGTTTCGGCAGGCTCTCCGATACGTCGATTAGCCGTTCTTCGAATTGCTTGATGCTGGCTGGCGCCCTGTCCTCCATTCGGTCCTTCCGTTCTCCTTGACATGGATGAAATCACAAACTAGCAAAATAGAACATATATTCCAAATTTCGATTTGGACAGTCTGAAACGCAGCAGGAAAAACGGCTGCGTCACCCGCGCAGGCGGGTCTGGCTGAAACAGCGGACAATGTCACGGGAGGACATCATGGTCACGAAACTGGCGCTTCTCGGCGCAGGTCGAATCGGCAAGGTACATGCGCGCGCCATCACGCAGGACAAGCGAGCGAAGCTCGTCGCGGTGGTGGATGCGATGACCGACGCGGCGCAGGCAATTGCCGACAGCACCGGCTGCAAGGTCAGCACGATCGATGCGGTCGAGGCCGATGGCGATATCGATGCCGTGATCATCTGCACACCGACCAATACCCATGCGGACCTGATCGAACGCTTCGCCAAGGCCGGCAAGGCAATCTTCTGTGAAAAGCCGATCGACCTCGACGTAGACCGCGCCAAAGCCTGCGTCGAGACGGTTCGCAGGACCGGCGCCAAGGTCATGCTCGGCTTCAACCGCCGCTTCGATCCGCATTTCCGGGCCGTGCGACAGGCGATCGACGACGGCAGGATCGGCAAGGTGGAAATGGTGACCATCACCAGCCGCGATCCCGGCCCGCCACCGGCGGAATACATCAAGGTTTCCGGCGGTATTTTCCGCGACATGACGATCCACGACTTCGACATGGCACGTTTTCTGCTCGGCGAGGAAATCCACAGCGTCATGGCGTCCGGCGCCGTGCTGGTTGATCCGAAAATCGGAGAGCTTGGCGACTATGACAGCGCAAGCCTCATCCTGACCACGAAAAGCGGCAGGCAGGCCATCATCTCCAACTCCCGCCGGGCGAGCTACGGCTATGACCAGCGCATCGAGGTGCACGGATCGCTCGGCTCGGTCGCCGCCGAAAACCAGCGGCCGGTCTCGATCGAGATCGCCAACAAGGACGGCTATACCCGCCCGCCGCTGCACGACTTCTTCATGACGCGTTATACCGAGGCCTATGCAGCGGAAATTTCCGCCTTCATCGACAGCCTCGAAAGCGGCTCGGCCCCCTCGCCTTCCGCCGAAGACGGTGTGATCGCGCTGACGCTGGCCGATGCAGCCGTGCGGGCCGCCAAGGAAGGCAAATCGATCGTCATCGACGAATAAAGTCCAAGGCATCCGGTGTCGGACACAGACGCTTCCGTGGGAAGACGGGACTGCTCCACAATAACGGCGACGCGGCTTTTCGACGAAAGGCCGCGTCAAGATTGTCTTGCCTTGGAGCCCCGTGAGCATGCATGATGGACGGAGTTCATCGCATCGGGGAGATGAAGCATCGCTCCGGCAACGGGTCGTGCGCGGAGATATCCAAATAGCCTGCACGAACAATGCGAGACATTGTTTGCTCGTATCGGCGCTTCAAAACCCAGCTTAAATCGAAAGAAATTCTGTTGAAAGCCAAGCTCGGCTTGAAAGATGTGGCTCTGGATGCCGGTGTTTCGCTCAGTACCGCGTCCCATGTTCTCAACGGAACCGCGCCGATATCCATAGAAGTTCGGGAGCGGGTGCTCAATTCCGCGCAAAGGCTGGGATATCTGGAAAAGCGCCGAAGCCGGGCGACGATCGCCACGCTTCGCACGATCCTTCTGGCGATCACCAGCGATGCGGCGCCTCACAGCGACGTCAATCTCGTCAGCTGGACGATGCTCAACAGCCTGCGCCAGGAATGCGAGCGGCTCAGCATCCGGATCGTGCCTTTCGTCAGCGCCGGCACCCGGATCGACGCGGGCGAGGTGCGCCGCATGGCGCAGGCCGAAAACGTCGACGGCATCGTCATCCTCAACGACGACCGGCCGGAACTGATCCGCGCCCTTGCCGCGGGGCGGGCGCCGCTCGTCATCCTGAACGGCGAGGACCCTTCGATGCTGGTCGATACGGTCACCGGTGAAAACCGCTTCGGCGCCCGCCACGGAACCGAGCACCTGCTGTCGCTCGGCCATCGCCGCATCCTGCATCTGACCTGGAAGGGCAGGACCACTATCCGCCGCCGGTATGACGGCTACGCCGATGCGCATCTCGCGGCCGGCCTTGCCGTATCGCCGGAGATGATCGTCGAGGCGGAAGGATACGAGCCCCACCAGGGCGAGCAGGCGATCCGCCAATTGCTTTCCGAAGGCCGCGGCCTGCGCGGCGCGACGGCGATCTTCTGCGCCGCCGACAACTTGGCGCTCGGCTGCCTGAGGGCGCTGGCGGCATTCGGCATGCGCGTGCCGGAAGACATGTCCGTGCTCGGCTTCGACGATATCGTGCCCGGGGAATTCAGCACGCCGCCGCTCTCGACGGTCCAGTTGCCGACCGACCGGCTGGGGGCGGCCGCAATCAGCCTTCTGGAACAGCGGCTCGTCGCCAACGATCCGCTGCGGCCGGCCTACCGGCTGGAGCTCGGGTGCAAGCTGGTGCTGCGGGGCAGCGTCGCGGCGCCCCGCAGGTGAACCTCACTTCATTCCGGTGCCGGCAATACCCGTTGTGATGTATTTCTGCAGGAACAGGAAGACGACAGTCACCGGCGCCAGGCTCAGGAAGGTCATGGCGAGGATGTAGTTCCACTGCACGGAGAACTCCCCCTGGAAGGCGTTGAGCCCGACCTGCAGGGTGAAGTTTTCGCGGCTGCTCAGGACAATCAGCGGCCAGAGGAAGTCGTTCCACCGCCAAAGGACGGAAAAGATCGCCAGCACCGCGAGCGCCGGCGCCGTCAGCGGCAGGACAATGCGCCAGAAGATCCGGAACTCGCTTGCCGCGTCGACACGGGCCGCCTCGATGAGTTCGTCGGGAATGGTGAGCATGTACTGGCGCAGCAGGAAGACACCCGTCGGCGAGGCGATCGTCGGGATGATGATGCCCCAGAGACTGTCCACCAGGCCGACGCCAACGACGACCAGATAGGCCGGGACCATCACCACCGTCAGGGGAATCATCAGCGTCGAGATGATCAGCACGAAGATCGCCTTCTCGCCCCGGAACCGGTATTTCGACAGCGCGAAAGCCGCAAGCGCGTTGACGACGAGTGTCAGCAGTGTTGCGACGAAGGTGACGAAGACCGAATTCTTCAAAAAGGTGAGGAAGTCGAACCGGGTGAGCGGATCGGTATAGTTCTCGGTGGCGATGGTGAGCCGCTGGACTGGCGACATGCTTTTGACGTCGACGCTGACCGGCGGGCCGGGATTGCTCGGATCGACCATCTGGGCTTTCAGCCCGATGCGCCGGACCATCGCCATCTCGCGCGGCTGGCCGTCGACATCGACGGTCCAGAGGCTGAGCGGGGCGTCGAAGCCGGGGACAGTCTGCTGGACCGCCGCACGCGGCAGCAGCGTCGGCGGAAAGCGGGTGATCTCGGCGGCCGGCTTGAACGAGGAAAGCCCCGCCCATACCACCGGAATGAGCACGGCAATCGTGCCCAGGATTAGCCAGGCCCAGGAGAGAATGTCGGTGACGCCGATCCGGCCCGGCCGGCGGGTGCGTGTCAGGAAGGCGATGGGTGAGAGGCCTTGCGACATGGTCAGGACTCCATCTTGCGGCCGAGCCGCAACTGTATGAGCGTCAGAGCCAGCAGCACGAGACCCATCAGCACCGAGGCCGCCGAGGCGAGGCCGAAAAGGCGCAGGTCGCTGCCGAAAGCCATCTGGTAGATGTACTGGACGATAAAGCTGTTTGCGGTGCCGGGGCCGCCGCCATTGGTCAGCACCCAGGCTTCGTCGAAGATCTGGACCGAGCGGATCATCAGGAGGATCAGCACGACGAGCAGGTTCGGCCCGAGAAGCGGAAGCGTGATCCGGAAAAGCGTGCGCCGTGGCGACGCCGCGTCGATCGAGGCTGCTTCGTAGAGATCCTTCGGAATGGCCTGCAGGCCGGCCAGAAGGATCAGCGTATAAAAGCCCATGTGGAACCAGACCGAAACGACCACCACGAAGAAGCGCGACCAGCCAACGTCCAGCAGGAAGATTTCCGGCGGCACGCCGAGCATTTGCAGGAAGGCGTTGAGCAGGCCGTTGCGGTCCAAAAACCACTTCCAGATCAGGCCGATGACGACCGGCGACAGCAGGACGGGATAAAAGAACATGGCCCGGAAGAAACCGCGCGCGGCCATCGCCCGGTTGAGGATGAGAGCCGTCACCAAGGCCACGAGCAGGGTCGCGGCAACGTTGAAGCCGACGAACCAGAGCGTGTTCCAGACCGCCGTCCAGAACAGGGACTCGCGGCAGCTCCCCGGACGAAGGTAGTCTTCGCACTGCAGGAGCTGGCGGAAATTGTCGAAGCCGACGAAAGGCCGCTCCGACACGAACAGGCCGGTGCCCCCGGTAAATGCATAACCGACCGCGATGGCGATGGGCAGGAAGGTGAATATGCCGAAAAGGATGAGGTTCGGCGCGAGGAACAGGTAGGGCATCCGCTTCCTGCCCATCAGCCGCTCGAACCCGTTGATCGGCGCCTCGACGATGCCCATGACGAAGTCGAGGGCACGGCCGCCGAAATCGGTCGCCTTAGGCGTGCTCATGGACATCACTCCGTTGGCTAACGGTCTGCGGCAGAGCCAGGCCACTGTCCGGATCGAAGACGTGCACCCGGCCGGATAGCGGCATGATCCGCAGAAGGTCGCCGGGCCGCGGCGCGAAATGACCGGTCTGGTGGACGATGATCTGCTCGTCCCGCCCCTCGAGCGTCCCGTAGACATAGGTCTCGGTCCCAAGGCTCTCGTGATACTGGACGACGAACGGCAATCCTTCGTCGCCGACCGAAAAATGCGCAGGTCGTATGCCGACGAGCACGGCCTGGCCTACTTTCGCCGCGGCGGGATCGATCGACGCAGTGAGCGGCGCGCCATAGCCGGCGTCGATCGTCACCCCGGCTTCGCCGACCGCCGTCACCTGCCCCTTCAGCATGTTCATCCGCGGTGAGCCCAGGAAGCCCGCCACGAAGAGGTTCCTCGGATTGTCGAAGAGTTCGAGCGGCGTTCCGACCTGTTCGATCCGGCCGGCATTGAGCACGACGATCTCGTCGGCCATGGTCATCGCCTCCACCTGATCGTGGGTGACGTAGATCATCGTCGTCCTCAGTTCGCGATGCAGCCGGGTGATTTCCGCCCTTGTCTGCACGCGCAGCGCCGCGTCGAGGTTCGAAAGCGGCTCGTCGAAGAGGAAGATATCGGGATTGCGCACGATGGCACGTCCGATCGCGACACGCTGGCGCTGGCCGCCGGAAAGCTGCCTTGGCTTGCGATCCAGATAGGGCTCGATCGCCAGCATGCGCGCCGCCTCCCCGATCCGCGTCTCGATTTCACTGCGCTTGAATTTCAGGTTTTCGAGCCCGAAGGCGAGGTTCTTGCGCACGCTCATATGGGGATAGAGCGCATAGGACTGGAAGACCATGGCGATCTTCCGTTCCGCCGGCGAAAGCTGGACGACGTCGCGCCCGCCGATCTCGATGCCGCCGGCGCTGATGTCCTCCAGCCCTGCGATGATCCTGAGGAGGGTCGACTTGCCGCAGCCGGACGGACCGACGAAAACGACGAACTTGCCGTTGTCGATCGTCAGGTCGATGCCGTGCAGAACGGTCAGCGCGCCGAACGCCTTGGTGACATTCGTAAGTTTCAGATTTCCCATTCCCTGCTCCCGTCAGGTTCAGTCACTTTATGGATGACGCTTTCGACGTTCCAGCCTTCCGGTATCGGTTGCGGCCTCTCGAAATGCGTCTCCTCGATCGTAATCCCCTCTATGCCGGCGGTAAAAAGCGCCGGCATGCCGCCCGGGTAGCCGACGAGGCCGACCACCCGTCCGTCCGCGCCCTTCGTCCAAGCATTCGCACGGCCGGCAGCGTCCGCGCTCGGTGCGATATCCGCGTTGGTCGGCCTCAGATCATAGCGAAGTCCGGTGCCGAGCGGGCCTTTTCGCTGCCGCAGTCGCAGCCGCGAAAGCCTGACGCCCTCGATTCCTGCGGCGGACGTCGAGACGAGCGCGATCGCTCCCTCCATCTGGCCGTCGAGGTCCTCGACGACGAGGTTTCGAACGGCACCGGCCCGGCGGGTGGGGATGCGATCCACCACCGTTACCGTCAGCGCTTCGCCCGATCCCCAGAAGCCGTCGAGCGTCTCGTGGCAATCGACCTCTATCCGGGAGAAGCGTATATCGGTCATGTGCCCGCCGTCGCGCGAAAACAGCCCCAATCCCCTGTTTGAATCGTGGACGCGGCAGTCCTCGAAAACGACGTCGGTGAAATCGCCGTAGGATTCCGTGCCGATCTTGAGCGCGCAGCTGTTGCTTTCGACCAGGCAGCGGCGCACGAGCACGTTTTCGCATTCTCCGATCGCCTGGCCGTCCGGTCCGGCGCTGGTCTTCAGGCAGATACCGTCATCGGCCGTCGATATGACGCAGTCCTCCACCACTGCATGCCGGCAGGCGTCGAGCACGAGGCCGTCGGTATTCGGCATGCGCCGGTTGTTCGATACCTTCACACCGCCGACATAGACGTCGTCGCAATTGACGAGGTGCAGCGTCCACATCGGCGAATCGACAATTTCCAATCGCTCGATCCGGACGCCGCGGCAGGATTCGAAGACCACCACCCGCGGGCGGAATTCCGCCGGGACAAAGGTGCCCATCGCCTCGTCGTTGCCGGCGATGAAATGTTCGCCGCCAGCCTCGATCCGTCCAGGGCCGGTCAAGGCTATATCCGTCGCGTTTCTGGCGACGATCATGGCACGGTTCGACTTCTCGGCGACAACCGAAACCGATGTCTGCTCGTAAGCCCCGTAGTCGGCCGCCGGGCGGAGGATCGCGCCACTGGCCAGATGAAGCTCGACGCCGGATTGTAGCCGCAGGCCGCGCGTATTGTGGATGCCTTCGGCAAGTTCGACGCAGCCGCCGCCGCGCGCTGCCACTTGGTCGATCGCCGCCTGAATGCGCGCCGTCTCATCCTCCTGCATGGGCTCGATGAGAAGGGACGGGAACCTGTTCATGCACCCTCCTCGCCCTCGAGCAGGACTTCGGTCAGCAGCAGCATCGTCAGCGCCTGCCCGTAAGGGGTCGGCAGGTTGGGGATCCGACGATAGAAATCCAGATCGTGCCCCATCGGTGTGCCATCCGAAACGCCCTGGACGACGCCCTCGTCATCGACCTGTGAGAGCACGGCCGCCAGCGCGCGTTCCGCATGCACCCGGTTGGAGGCATCCAGGATGCCCGCATCGATGCCGCGCAGGATGCCGTAGGCAATACCGGCCGTCGCCGATGTTTCAAGGGGAGATGTCGGGTCGTCGAGCAGCGTATGGAACATGCCGTCCGGGCGCTGCAGCCGCTTCAGCGAGCGCACCTGGCTCGCAAGCACGTTCGACAGGAAACGCTTGTCCTTTTCCTCGAGGTCGGGAACGAGCTCGAACAGTTCGGGAATGGCGACCGTGATCCAGGCGTTGCCGCGCGCCCAGAAGGCCTTGGCGAAATTGTGCCGGCCGTTGAAGGTCCAGCCGTGATACCAGAGCCCCGTGACCGGATCGGACAGATAGCGGGCATGCACCATGAACTGGTAGACGGCCTCGTCGATCCAGTCGCGACGCCCGCAGGCGACGCCTGCGCGTGCCAGAAACAGGCCGGCCATGAACAGCGTATCGTCCCAGAGCTCGCCGTCGTTCAGCCGTTCCTTGACGACGTGCTGAAAACCGCCGTCCTCGGTCTTCGGAAGCCGGTGGACGAGCCAGTCCGCCCAATCCTCGACGAGCGTGCGGAAATCCGGCCGGTCGACATGTTCGATGAGGATGGCGAGCGGCAGCATGGGTGCCGTGCTGTTGATCTGCCGCGGCGGCAGGCCCCGGCCGATTTGCCGGCCGTACCAGGCGACGAGGTCGTCGATAGCCTTCCGGTCGCCGGCGGCAAGCGCGCGGCGCAGGAAGCCGTAGAGGCCGACGCCGACTTCCCAGTCCCATTCGTCGAACTGGATACCGCCGTCCGCATCCGCACCGGCAAGGCCTTCCTTGATGCCCTTGAGGCGGCTGAACGCAACCGCGACCTGATCGATCGTCTCCTGCAGGACCGGTTTGTTGAGGGTCATCGAATCCATCGGTCGGAATGTCCTTTATGCATAAAATGGATGGGCGCCGGCGTCGGCGGTCGTGCTGTCATGGGTCAGGATCGGCACGGGCTGGTCGTGGATGAAAGGTCGCGGCTCTCCGCCGACGGTGAATTCCCCGGCATAAGCGAGCGCCAGTGTTTCGCGGTCCGGCGGCGAAAGGCTCAGCACCTTGCTATCGGTGTCGAACGAGACGGAGGTGGCGCGGATACGTTCGACGAAACGATGGAAAGCGGCTTCGTCGCCCGCGCCCACCACGGCCGCCCAGCCGGTGAGGACACCCTCGGAGCGCACCTCGCGTCCGGCGGTCGCTCCATCGGTCACGAGTTCAAGGCCGTTCGTGGCGTAGAGCGCCGCGAAACCCCGGCCCGAGCGGGTGATGAGCCAGTTTCCGTCCATGACGACCTCGTCGAGGCCGTCGCGTCCTAGATAGGCATGGGTCCAGGCATGGCGCGTGCCTTCGGTGTCGGCAATCAGCAGGGCGACGTCGCGATATTGCATGACGCGGGGGAGAACGCCGTTGCCGGCCCAATAGGAGGGGCGTTGCGTGCCCCAGGGGTCGTCTTCGCCGGGATGGTTCACCCAGAGCCTCGCCATCGGATGGCCCGCAAGCCGAATGTCGAGCACATGCTGCTGATGCCCCCGCCGGCCCGTCTTGTGATCGACCACGGTCGAGAGCTGCGAGGCTTCCGTCTTGAAGAGCACGAGCTTGCCGCTTTCGAGCCCCTGCGCATAACGCGCCTCGATCGAGCGTCCGCGCGCCAGCTGGGCAAACTCCGGCAGGTCGGCCGGCGGCGCGTAGGAACCGGCGCAGAACATCGGCAGCGAAGCGACGCCGCCGTTCAGCCAGCCGCTGCCGAATGCCACGCGGGCGAATGGCGCCAGCTCCGTGAGAGGCCCGGCCCGCAGCTCCTTGTCGTAGGCCCGCCCCTGCGAGCCGGCCGGAACGCCCGCCAGCGTGTGCAGCGCGATCATCCGGAAGATCAGATCCAGCTGATGGCGGGCACGCGGGGCGATATCGTCTCCGCCCCAGCGTTCGAGAGCGAGCAGACCGATGAAATCCACCGGATAATAGGCTGCGGAATTCCATTCGGCGAGGCCGTGGGCCTCGACGCTGTCGAACCAGCGCCGAAGCCGCTCTTCCGCCAGTTGCGCCTGCTCGCGTCCCGCCCTGCCCGATGCGGAGAACACGGTATCCGGCATCAACCTGCCGGCGATCAGCTGGCTCGTGTGGAAGCACAGGACGTGGTTCTCGCTCCAGAACCACATGACGTCGTTGCCTGGCTCGTCCACCCAGTAGCGGTAGCCGGCGACGGAGGCGCGGATGTTTGCCGTCGTCTGCGGTGACAGGACATGCTGATATTCGCCGAGGAGCCAGAGGAGCGGCACCATCACGAAATCGGAACAATCCTCCCGGCGGTCGATGACCTCGAGCGTGGCGGCGATGATCCTGTCCATCGCCTGGCGGTCGATCTCGCCGGTTGCAGCCATGGCAAGCACGCGGCCGATCCGCTCGGCGCCGAAACGGGCGCTGAAGATCAGCGCCTCGCGCTTGCGCTCGGCAAGCGTGGCGGCGGCTTGCGGCAGGACGAGGCCGCTCATGAAGGCGGCGTCGATATGGCGGGCGACGGCGGCGGCGCCGGATCCGATCTTCAGCCTGATGCCGTGATATCCGTCCGGCAGGCCTTTGATTGCGGCAGCGACAAGCCGTGTCTCGCCGGCACCCAGCGTCAGGTCCGCCTTCGCCAGCACGGCCCGGTCATGGCCATGGCTGTAGACCTCGATGCCGACGGGCAGATCGGCCCCAGGCGGGGTGTCGAAGAGGATTTCCAACGGGCGGTCGACGAAAACGTCGGCCGCGGGGCGGATGGCGCGCGCTAGGAGCTCCAGCCGCCGGACTTCCTGCCGGTCCAGCACGGTGGGCAGGGCGATGTCCAGGGGTTGGGTATCGGCCAGTTCCAACTCGAAGAACCAGATCGTGTCCCTTTCCGCCAGGTCTTCGGTCAAGAGAAGGATGTCGTTGTCGCCGGCCTTCAGCGCCAGGACGATCTCGGTCTCGCTTTCGACGTTGCGCCGGAAGGGCTCGAACCGCACCTGTTCCTCGCCATTCACCCAGATCCGCACGCCGCCGCAGGTTCTCAGCCGCATCGGCACATGGCGGACGGCCTCGGCGCGGAAACTGCCGCGCAGCCAGCGTCCGACATGGATGGGCACGTGCCAGAAGCCGGTGAACTCGACGCGGCGGTTCGGCCCCGGCAGGTTCAGGGAGGCCGGTTTCCAGTCGTGCTCGGCACGAATTTCCCGCCCGATCATCTGTGCCTGGAAGGCTTTTCTGCAAGGCAGGTCGCCGACATCCACGAAGCCGTTGATGAAGCGATAATCGACGCGATCTTCCGCCGGCGCCGGTTCACCTGGAAAATACGTCTGGCGCAAATCCGAGACGACCCACGCGGTGAAGGTTTCGCCGGGAGCGACATGATAGCTGGCGCCGTCCGAACGACCTGCGGCTGCAGGTGAATGCTCCATGACTGCCTCCCTCAGATCATGAAAATATTTTCATAAATTGAAACTCGCAACGTCAGCTTTGTGAGCAGTTTCGAATTTAGGGCGACAAGACAGCTTGACGTTTGGATTGTCAAGCTTCAAAAAGGAGAAATTCGAAGGAAAATCCGAAAGGAAATCTTTCGAATTGTGAAAATATTTTCATTGGGAGGATGAAAAATGCAGAGACTTCTATCCGGGATAAGTGCGTTCGTATTCTCGGCCTTCGCTCTTTCGGGCGCGGCCATGGCGGACGCCAAGACCATTACTTTCTTGTTCACCGACGACGACCAGGGCTACGTCGAGCGCATGGCCGCCTTGAGCAAGGAATTCGAGGCGTCACATCCCGACGTCAAGGTCAATTTCGTGTCTTCCGGCTATGATGCGGTGGTGAAACAACTGCCGGTCCAGTTGGCGGCAGGTAAGGGTCCGGATCTGGCCAAGATCACCGATTGGCAGCTCGCGCCCTATTATCTCGACATGCGTTCCCACATGAAGGACCCGGACGCCTTCGCCAAGCTCCACGGAGACAGCCTCAACCAACTCCGCCTGCCGAATATCAACGACCCGAAATCGATCAACGGCTACGTCGCGTCACAGACGCTGAACCTGCCGTTCGTCAACAAGACCTTGTTCGAGCAGGCCGGCGAACCGCTGCCCGGCCCGAAGGCCACGCTCAAGGAGATCGTGGAAGCCTCCGCCCGCGTCGCAAAGGCGACGGGCGCGCAGATCCCCTTCACCATGGACCGGTCGGGCCACCGTTTTTCCGGCGGCGCCTATTCCTACGGCTCGGTCTACGTGAAGGACGGCAAGTTCAATTTCCCGGATGCAGGCGCCCGCAAATATATCGCCGACCTCTATTCCTGGACCCAGAACGGCAGTTTCCCGAAGGAAATGTGGGGGGCAGCCGGCGGCTCGCAGTACAAGAACATGGGCGATGAGTTCGTCAACGGCAATGTCGTCACCTACCTCGCCGGCAACTGGATGGTGAACCCCTTCCAGAAGAAGATCGGCAACGCCTTCCAGTGGACGGCGATCAACGCACCCTGCGGCGATGCGGGTTGCTATGCGATGCCGGGTGCGACGGCAATCGTCGGCTTCAAGCGCACGGAACATCCCGAAGCCGTGGCGCAGTTCATCGAGTTTCTCGGCTCCGAGAAGGTGCAGCGCGAAATCGCCGAGACCTATGTCATCCTGACGGGAGCGGACATCAAGAACCCGCAATACAAGATCTCCAGCGACGACGCCAAGGCATCCATGGCGGTGTTTCTGGACAACAAGAAGAACGTTCCGCAGGCCGCGCGCGATTTCGAACGCATGAAGGGCGGGACGGCGATCTACCAGCAGATCGTCCAGCGCATGAGCCAGCTCATCGTCGGCGAATTGAGCCTGGAGGAAACCTACAAGAACCTCGAGGCAGATGCCGGCAAGATCAACGAGGCGCTGGCGGTAAAGTGACGATCCGGCATGTCGGGTGGCGACCCAACCCGGCATGCCTTACCAAAGACCTGAGGTGGGAAGCGCTTTGATCTGGCGGCAGGTGCTCGGGTGCCTGTCTCTCAGACTGAACGGCTAAAGGCCCGCCCGGGCATCAATCTCCAGGGACCCGGCAAAGAAGGCGCTCTGTCCCGCCAGCCGCCCCCAGGCCGGCTCACCCGGCTGCGGCGCCGACGGTGGTCATTCCGACTGCCAGCAAAGCGATGATGATCAACAGCCACCGCGCCTGATACACGCTCTCTTCCATCTGAACCTCCTTTTCGAGACGCCACGAACCCGCGATTGCGGTCCAAGTTCCGCGTTCGCGACCTTTTCCTCATTGCACCGGACCTTGGTCGATGTCGCCCATGGCCTAAGGTCTAAGCCTGGATGGGACTGAAGCCTGAGGGCGGGAACACGCGCCGTCGGAAGCCAGTTTTCTCCACAGCTTCGGAAACGCTGTTCGCGGTCGGAAGCATGTGGAAACTCAAGGAGATAAGACATGAACATTGTTACACGCGCGGCGTTTGCCGCGGCGCTTCTCGCGGGCACCACTCTGTCTGCCTTCGCCCAGACCAGCAGCACGGTCGGCACCGGAGGCACCAGCGCCGGCGGCGGCACCTCCAGCAGCACGGTCGGGACGGGCGGCAGTTCTGCCGGAACGAACTGCGCCCCCGGCACGACCAACTGCGGCTCCGGTTCCGCCTCGACCCTGGGCACCGGCGGTTCTTCCGCAGGCGGTGGCCAGTCCAGCAGCTCGGTTGGCACCGGCGGTTCGGCGGCAGGATCCGGCAGCGGCTCCGGCTCGGCATCCACGCTCGGCACCGGTGGCACGTCCGCAGGCGATGGCCAGTCCAGCAGCTCCGTTGGTACCGGCGGTTCGGCGGCAGGTTCCGGCAGTGGGTCGGGCTCCGCTTCGACGCTCGGCACCGGCGGCACCTCGGCCAAGGACGGCATGTCGACCAGCTCGGTCGGAACCGGCGGCAGCTCGGCTGGCGCGGCCGGCTCTGAACATGGACAGGGCAAGAAGGCATGTCCTCCGGGCCAGGCCAAGAAAGACGGCGCTTCCTGCTAGTCCCATCCATCGGACGAGGGCGGATAGCTCCGCCTTCGTCCTATCAATAGGAGAGCCGAAATGACCTCGGCATCATTCGCATACAAAGGCACGTTCGCACTGCCGCTGATCCTGGCGACCATTACCGCGATCTCGGCCTTTGCCACCGAAACCATCAAGCTTGACGACGGCACGACCTGTACCGTCATCGAAAGTACAGGCTCGATCGCCAACGGCACGTCCACATCGGTAACCGCAGGCGGCGGCAGCGTATCGTCCTCGACGACAATCGACGGCAAGACAACGACGATGCATTCGGGCGGTGGCTCGGCTTCGTCCAGCGCCGGCTCGTCCGTCACAACCGGCACGGCCGGCAATCAGGCATTTTCGACGGCAAGCGTCACCAGGCCTGATGGAACGGTGATCACCCGCCGGTCGGACGGCACCTGCGACGTCACCAAGCCTCGGAAATGAAGGAGATAGACATGTCGAAGAAAATATCCCTGGCGTGCCTTGTGCTTATGGCCACGGTCGCCACCACACCCTTGCTTGCACAGGACTGCAAATCGGCCGGCACGGTCGGCTCCGCCGGCAGTGCCGCCGCAGGCGGCACATCGGCAAGCACACTCGGCACCGCCGGAGCCTGTCAGACCGACGATGGCACGACAGCCTCGATCGGCTCTGGGGGCAGTGCGGCGACGGCCGATGGCAAAGCCAGGAGCCAGACCAAGATCAACGAGAACCCGAACCAGCTGAAAGCGCAGTCGAAGGCGCAGGCCATGGACCAGGGCACCTTCAGCAAATCGCAGACGAAAACGCGGGTCAAGGGTGATGAGCTGCAAAGCAAGACGCGCAGCATGTCCCACGTTCCGGGGCAGAAGCCGGTCAAAAGCACCACTGACAGCAGCGTGGTTCTGCCGCAGCAGTGACCTGGAAAACGACGAACCGGCTCCCACGAAAGAGCGGGAGCCGGAGCCTTCGGCGGCAAGCGGATGATCCCCAGGTGTTTAGTCCGCCGCCGCTTACGAATTCTGCCGTTCAGCTCGCTGATTGGAACTGAATGCCGGCTGGCGGCTTTAAAACCGCACAGACTTCGGAGGATGAAGATGGACGAAAATACTTTTACGCAACTGAGCACCATAAGCCAGCAGCTGCACAAGCGCTCCCTCGCGCTGTCCCACCAGGGGAAGGATGCTGACCTCGCAATGCTGATGTCGGCCCAGGCCGTGACGATGGAAGCGGTCAAATCCCTCGGGGAAGCTTTGAACAGGATCAATGGGCCGATTGGGCTTGGGGCAGCGGGAGACTAGGCGGCGCGTCTTGCTGTCCTACTTCGTCCACTCCTTTTTCAGTGCCTCGCAATGCCGGCCGGAACTTTCTAACGCCCCGGCAGGTTGGGCTTTCAGGAGGAGAACGAGATGCACCGCAAACCCGACCACCAACATGAACTGGCGTTTTACATCGGACTGAATGCAGCGCTTGGCTGCCTGATCATCGCCAGCGTCCTGCTTGCGGCAGCGGCCTGAAGACGAGCTTGATCCTGGGAGCCGTCGACCGCTCGCAGAGCGCAATCATGACCTGCCGGCATCGGGCGAGGAACTCTTCTTCAATCAGCCTGTTGGAGCCTTCATGAACGACACGTCCAGAAAAGTCGGCAACAACATGATGAAATTTGTCACCGCCATTCTAGCGGCCGCACTTGTCATCGGTGCGGTCTATTTCTTTTTCCTGACCCCCGGCGAGCCCACGAGTTCTCAGACACCGCCGTCTCCGCACGCCATCGACCAGAGTGATCGACGATGAAGCCACCCCGCTGCGCCTTGCGGCCTAGCGGGGGAAGATGATGCGCAGGCCGTTCAAATTGCCGCGTTCCGGGTTTCAGACCGGTAACCACCCCGCCAGCTAAACCCACACGCATTCTTATCATATGATAATTTTGACAAAAATTCGCATCAGAACGATACGCCGAGGAAACCCGAAAGATGCCCGACCGGATTCCGGTATATGACACGCGTACCCGCCACGGTTCATTGCTGGTCAGAAGACGTCCCCAGCCGGACATTCGTCTCGCTGGAAAGGGCATTGGCCTATTGCAGAAAGAATATCAGCGAGCTTCCGGCCATCGAGCTCTTCGTTCATTGCGGCCAAATCCCCGAGCCGATCATCAGCGGTGAGGAACTCGCAGCCCTGATAAAGACAAAACGGCGCAACCTGATCTGACGGAGCTTGTTTGAGCGCAACGCGGACGGGATCTGCGACGCAGGTGACGATGTGCCTCTGGCAGAAGGTCGGCTTGCAACATCAAAGATGACTGGCTTTATCTTGTTAAAACCAGCAGGAACGGCTATTCGCCATGGCAGACTTGAACCAGGACCTGCCATGCTCACGCTAAAATCCACCTTGACCGCGCTGTTGATCGCGACCGCATCCAGCTTCACTGTTTCCTCGGCATTCGCCTCGACGAAATATCCCCTCACCATCGAAAACTGCGGCGCCCAGGTCAGTTTCCAGAAGGCGCCCGAGCGGGCAATCGGGCTTGGCCAGAACAGCGCGGAAATCCTGCTGCTGCTCGGCCTCCAGGACAAGATGGCCGGCACCGCCTTCTGGCCGAGCAAGGTTTTGCCGCAGCTTGCCGAAGCCAATGCCAAGGTCAAGCTTCTGAGCGTCGAATTCCCGACCTTCGAATCGATCCTGGCGGAGAACCCGGATTTCGTGGCGGCCGCTTTGCCGAGCCTGGTCGGCCCGAGCAGCAAGGTCGCCAAGCGTGAGGATTTCGACAAGGTCGGCGTTCCGAGCTATCTCTCGCCCAGCACCTGCCTCAGCACCAAGGAGGTCAAGGACCAGTACGGCAGCCGCGCCCAGCTTTGGAACATGGACCTGCTCTACAAGGAAATCGACGAACTATCGCAGATCTTCGATGTCGCTGATCGCGGCCAGGCATTGATCGCCGACTTCAAGGCGCGCGAAGCCAAACTCCGCTCCAGCGTGTCGAAGGACGGCAAAAGCCTCTCCTACGTCTTCTGGTTCTCCAGCCCCAGCCCGTCGGCCGATGCTTATCTTGGCGGCAAGAACGCAGCGTCCGGCTTCATCGCCGATGTGCTGGGCGGCCGCAATGCCGTTACCGCCGAAGCCGAATGGCCGACACTCGGCTGGGAAAGCATCATCGCTGCCAATCCGGACGTGATCGTCGTCGCCAATCTGGACCGCAACCGCTGGGAACTCGACAAGCCGGAAGCAAAGATCAAGTTCCTGACCACCGATCCGGCCGTCAGCCAGATCACCGCCGTGAAGAACAAGGCAATGGTGGTGATGGACGGTCAGGCCATGAACCCGACCGTGCGGACGATCTATGGCGCCGAACAAGTGGCCGAACAGTTGAAGGCCATCGGTCTTCTGAAGTGACGGAAAAGCGCGGCTCCCTTCAGCAGCTTTTCGCCTTCGCGGCCGTGCTGGTGGCTTCGCTTGCGGCCATCGGTCTCGTTGTCGGCATAAGCGTCGGGATCGGCGATCTGCCGATCCCGCTCGCGACGACCTTTTCTGCGGTTGCCAATCGGCTGGGATGGACGGCGGTAGGGCTCAACCGTATCCATGAGACGGTCATCTGGGACTACCGTCTCAGCCGGGCGCTGGTCGCGGCCTTTTGCGGTGCGGGCCTCGCCCTGTCGGGAGCGATCATGCAATCGCTGCTGCGCAACCCGCTGGCCGAACCCTATGTTCTCGGTATCTCCGCCGGCGCGTCCACCGGAGCCGTCGCGATCGTCATCCTCGGTGTTGGCGCAGGCACGGTTTCACTATCGGCCGGGGCTTTTGCCGGCGCCTTCGCCGCCTTCTTCTTCGTGGCTCTGCTATCCAACGGCACGCGCGGCGGTGCGGACCGCACCATTCTTGCCGGTGTCGCCGCTTCGCAGCTCTTCAACGCCTCGACCTCCTACATCGTCACGACGTCGGGCAATGCCCAGCAGGCGCGCGACGTGATGTTCTGGTTGCTTGGCAGTTTCGGCGGCGTGCGCTGGCCGGAACTGACGCTGGTCTCGATCATCGTCGGCATCGCGCTGGTGGCCTGCCTGCTTTATGCCCGCGTGCTCGACGCCTTTGCCTTCGGCGATGAAGCGGCGGCGTCGCTCGGTGTCAATGTCGCGCACGCACGCATCGTGCTTTTCGCCCTGACGGCGATGATGACGGCGACGATCGTCAGCATGGTCGGCTCTATCGGCTTCGTCGGCCTTGTCGTACCGCATGTGGCGCGGTTTGCGGTCGGACCACTGCATGTCCGCTTGCTTCCGGCCTGCGCCGTCGTCGGTGCCGTTTTCATGGTGGTGGCGGACATTGCGTCACGCACCCTCATCCCACAGCAGGTCCTGCCGATCGGCGTCGTCACCGCGCTGGTCGGCGTGCCCTTCTTTTCGATCATCCTCTACCGGTTCCAACGCGCGTCATGAGCATCAAGACCGAGAACCTCACCTGGAAAATTGGCCGGAAGACCGTGCTCGACGGGGTTTCGTTCGAGGCACAGCCGGGCAAGACGCTCGGCCTGCTGGGACCGAACGGTTCGGGAAAGACGTCTCTCCTGCGTCTGCTCGCGGGTCTGAAACTGCCGCATTCGGGTTCCATCATGCTCGAGGGCAAGGATCTCAAGACAATCGGGCGGCGGTCGATCGCAAAGCGAGTCGCCTTCGTTGAACAGCACGCCACGACCAATGCCAATCTGAGGGTCGTCGATGTGGTGAAGCTCGGGCGGTTTCCACACCGGTCGATATTCTCCGGCTGGTCGCTCACTGACGACGAAGCGGTCGAGACCGCTCTTGCGCGTGCCGGCATGGCCCACAAGCGCAACGACCGCTGGCAGTCCCTTTCCGGTGGCGAAAAGCAGCGGACCCATATCGCAAGGGCGCTGGCGCAATCGCCGAAGGAACTCATCCTCGACGAACCGACCAACCATCTGGATATCCAGCATCAGATCGGCCTGATGCGGCTGGTTTCCGGCCTGCCGATGACGAGCATCATCGCGATTCACGATCTCAACCATGCAGCGATGTTCTGCGATGAGCTGATCGTCATGCAGAACGGCAGGATCGTCGCGTGCGGGGCACCGGAAGAGGTGCTGACCGAAGCTCTGCTCAGGGACGTGTTTTCCGTCGAAGCACGGGTAGAAGCCTCGCCGCACCATTCACGACCCCATATCCATTACCTCGTCTGATCCCCCCTACGACAGAGTTCCGACCGCACAGTCCGCGCCATGAGAGCCGAAGGCCGTTGCGCGAACGTCCACTGGAACAAACAAACCCTTGTCATTGTTGTTGGTCATCCGGAACCGGAGGGCCCGACATGAAACGTCTTCTCATCACGGCAGCGGCCGTTCTTTCGCTGTCGGCCAACCTGACACTCGCGCAGGAAACTCCTAACGCGTCTCCCAGTACCCCGCCACAGGCTGAGCGGGATCGCGCCTCGAACGCGCCGCCGCCCGGTCCTCAGGAACCGGCCGCTGACAGGGACGGAGACGAGTGGCGGATGCCTCCGATGGCGGACCGTCGACCACCACGGGAGCGCGGAGCGCGTTTCCGCATCGAGAACGGGCGAACCACGATCGACCTGCGCTGCGCCGACGGCGAACCCACAAAGGATTGCGCGGATCTTCTCCTGCAGGTGCTGGACCGGCTGGAGCGAGGAGCGTCGTCGGACGATTCCGACTCTCGCGACGACGGCCGGAACCGCTCGCGTTATCGCTGAGGCCGGCTGCCAGAAGGAAACCGGGCCTGTCCTTGTTCAAACCTCCTCGCCGCAACTCTCATGGAAGGAGCCTTTCGGGACTTGAGCAGACGTGCGCAAACGCCGCCCTCGAGCAAATGTACATAAGCTGAAGCTTAGATGAATGCGGACTTCAGCAACGGTTCAAGGATCGCGCCGCAATCTGTCAGCGTGTGCACTCTGGAGGAAACCGATGCGCAGGATAGTCTTAGCGGCCAGTTTGATCGCAGCTTGTCTTTTCGGAGGCGCGGCAAATGCCATGCCGATCGGAACCATTGCCGTGCCGGCAAAACCAACCGCCGAGAAGGTCGATTGGGCTTGCGGCCGCGGTTACCACCTGAACCGGTGGGGCGATTGCCGCCCCAACCGCTGGCGGCCGCCGCCGCCCCGCTACAGCGATCGGTGGGATCGTCGGGATCGATGGGACGACCGAGGACCGCCTCGCCGGGAATGGCGAGGCCATCGCGACTGGCGCGATCACCGGGATTGGCGTTGATACGGGAAAGCCCTTCTGCTCTGCAGAGGGGCTTTTTCTCGATGCCAAGCTCTGCGACACGCTTGGCTGAGCCCAGTGGCGCCTGATGCGGACACTATCCACTCCACGCGAAAGCCGGGGTTGCGACGACAGGGGTTGAATTTTAGCTTCATCTAACGAACAATTGCCGCTTGGGAGCGTTGTATTGTTAGGAGGAAGCGTCATGAAAAAGGATGCCGATCGGCAGGTCAGAATTCCTGGGCCACGCGACCACGACGTCGCTGAACACTGCCGTAAAAACGGAATGCGGCTGGAGGACGAAAAGAAGATGTTAAGGCTCTTGGGAAAGCACGCGCCGGTGCACGAGATCCACTCGAACTCGCCGCCACGACCGCCGCGATTCCGCTAGGCGCCAATAACGCCTGCAAGCGCTACAGCCCCATTCCCGCCGGTCGCGTCCGATGCACCCCTTTGGGAACGAAGGCGAAGTTTTCAGCCAGGCCCAACAGGTCCGCGGCAAGATGCAGGGTCGAAAGCCACATTTCCGTGCCCTGCAGGCTTCCTGTCTGACCGTCAGCGAAGGCAAAGCCCCTTTTCGCCTGCCACCGGTCCGGCGAACGCAAGATGATGTCCTCAGCCACTGCTTCCGCCTGGCCGCGCATGAAATCCGTCTGCTTGAGGCACAACCAAAGCGGATGGATCGTATCGAGCAGATTGCAGGCCGTATAGGTTGGGCCGGAAAAACCGCTGCTGTTTCGATAGTGCGCCATGACGGAATTGATCGCGGCTTCAGGGAAAGGGACCGGGATGCCGAACTGGGCATGGGCTCCGCGGGTGAGGCGGTAAAAGCCGTTTACCGGCTGCAGGAGGCCTTGTTCCGCGGTCGGCTTTCCCCACAGCCCGATCGAACGATCGATATGGGTCGAAAGCCAGCCAAAGAGGATTTCCTTCCCCCTGCCGCTCCTGAAATACCGGGCGTTGAAATAAAGCGCGGTAGCGATAGCGTCCACCCGGTCGCCGCACCACCATGCGCGGCTGCTCCAGGGCAAGGCCTCCAACCAGTCGCAGAGCCCGACCGCGTCCATCTCGACGCCGGAGATCGGGTGGGAGGGATGCGCGCCGAGTATCTCCAGCGCATAACCGACCGCCAGCACGTTATAGAGAGTGAGGGAGTCATCGCGGATATTCTTCGCAGGGTCAGGTAGCCGAAACGGATCGGGGAAAAAGCCGGTCGCCGAGTCTTGCAGCGCCTGAAGGCGATCGACGATCGCCTTCGCCCCGTTCCCGGAAGGCTGTTCCCCAAAACCCGCGGCAATCTCGATCGCATCGCATTCATGCCTGACGCTCATGCGCGCAACACCGTCGGCATCCGTCGACCGATAACCGCCGGGCGTCAGATGCCGTTCCCGCACATCTCGCCACTCGGCTTCCGCCATCTTGCTGATCTGCAGCAGCGCCTGCTCGACCTCGGCCCGGCGCGATTTTCCCGCCGCTGCCGTTTCCCCGCGACGGCGCACGACTTTGGCCGGCACTCCCGCCGCGATCGCCAGATCTGGAATGTCCTTGGTGACAACCGCACCGGCGGCGATAACGGCACCCCTCCCGATCGTCACGCCGTCCAGAATGACCGCATTGGCACCGATCCACACATCATCGCCGATCGTAATGCCGAGTGTCTCGTGAGGCTGATCGTTGATCGGTATGTCCGGATCGTCGAAGCCATGATTGAAGCCGACGATCGAAACGAGCGAAGCAATACGCACACCGTTTCCGCACCGGACCTTTCCGGAGATGCATGCGTAGGGGTTGACCGAACAATTGGAGCCGAGTTCCACGTCTCCACGCACGAGCGCGTGCCCCGCAATCCAGGAACGATCGCCGAGGATCAGAGAGGATGTGAAAATGCGCGCGTCGCTTGCGATATAGGCAGTATCTGCGATCCGTGCTCCGGCGGACTGCGCCAGTTTTTCCTTCAGCCTCTTTTGGAGATCGCCCTGGATATCCGCAGGCCCGCGCTCCCAGGTGAGAAATTGCAGCCTGGCTTCCCGATCCATCTTGGATTCGGAAACTTCTTGATCTGTCCGCATTTCGTCACTCGTTTTGCACGCCGGCTCCATGCTCGGAAAAATGCCGACGGGGGATCAGAATTCGGTGGGCCGATGTCATCATACCAATTTTTGACATTCGGCAAATTGAGGAAATACAGCAGACGAATTTAACCGTCCAGCTTTTGTTTTCGACCTCCGCCGGCGCTGATCGATGCCTCTCAAGATAAATGGAATTCACTCCCGCATTGATATGGCCCCGAATTTGTCATACACGTGTGATGAATACGGCGCGGACGCGTCGCGTCGTTGCAGCGGGGATTGAGCGTGACAACCCAGACCAAGGATCGGAACAAGGGACCGGGATCGCTGGTGTCACGGGTCGGGGAAAGCCTTCGGACCGCAATTTCCAGCGGTCAGTATTCGCCCGGCGACAAACTCCCAAGCGAAGTCGAACTGACGGAAACGCATGGCGTAAGCCGTACGGTAGTTCGGGAAGCGGTCGCTGCGCTCAGATCGGACGGGCTTGTCGAAGTGAGGCAGGGCGCGGGAATTTATGTTCTCAGCCAGGAGACCTCACCTCCCTCCGGCCGGAAAATCGACCGGGCGCGCGTCTCGTCCGACCTGGAGGTGCTCGAGGTGCGGGCTCCGCTGGAGATCGAGGCTGCCGGTCTGGCGGCGATGCGCCGGTCTCCGGCGCAGGAAGAGGCTATCTTCGATTGTCATCGGCATATTCTGCAATGCATCGAGCAGAACGAATCGATCCGCGAGGCGGATCTTGCGCTGCATTTCGCCATCGCCGACGCCACGAACAACCCACTGTTCCGGCAGCATCTGGAATTTCACGGCACCGCGGCCATTCCGCAATCGAGGGCCACGCCCGGCGAACGGTCCGGAGAACAGACCGCCTACCGCCGCATGATCCATACGGAACATGAAGCAATCGTCGTGGCGATCTCGGATCGCAACGAGGAGGCGGCACGCAATGCCATGCGCGACCACCTGAGAGGAAGCCAGATCCGCTACCGGGATGTGCTGAGGGATTTCAAAGCGTTTTCCAGCTGATGCCGCGCAGGTCAGCCGCATGGCCGGCCCGGCTCTTAGGCCCCAATCCGTGAAACAGCACCGAAGGTTTGCTCCTTTTGAAAAGGCGGCAAGCGCCTGACTTTACTTGCAAACTCGCAACGAGGGCGGGGGCATCATCGGCGCCGATCGTGACCCCACCCGATCTGCATTTCATCTCAGTAGGTCAAGGATTTACGGGCCCGGTCATAGGGGGAAACCTTCGGCGCTGATTCACAGACAGCCCGGCGAGAAGCGGGGCATGGGCGGCGAGCCGGTGGGATACGAACTCCGTGATGAGCTGCACGCGCTTCGTCTTGCGTGTCTCCCCCTGTGTGAGGAGCCAGAGCGTTCCGTACATGTGCCGCTCGGTGCCCGGCACCCTCACCAAAAGGGGGTCGGCATCTCCGACGAAGCACGGCAGCGTCGTGATCCCCAGCCCTTGTCGTACAGCAACGATCTCCGCCGCGGCGTCCGTGACCCTGAAGGGGACCCCCGTGGTGTGAACCTCACCTGCGCTCGCCCACTCCGGAATGCCATGCATGCTGATGACGATCCACCGAATGGGATCAGGCGCGCCCGCACGCCATGCGGCCAGTCGATCGCGAGATATGTAGACGCCGCCGAACACCTCGGGTCCCTTCAGGCCGTGAAGATTGAGCGGCAGCGTTTTACGGTCGTAGACCACGCGGATGGCGACGTCGGCCTCCCTGTTGGTCAGGTTTGCCAGTTCGCCGGACGACAGGATTTCCATCTCGATGTCCGCATGCAGGCGCGCGAAATCGGCGAAGTCGGGCATGAGCAGGTGTGTCGCGAGGATCGGTGTCAACGTCACCCGGAGAAGCCCGCGCACGCTCTGATCGCGCCCGAAGACGCGTGTCTCCAGCTGCTGCGACGAAACTTCCATCTGGACGGCGAACTCGAGAACCTCCTCGCCCGCAGCCGTCAGGCGGTAGCCCGACGGCTGCTTTTCGAACATCTGCGCGCCGAGGCGTTCCTCGAGCTGAGCGATCCGTCGCAGCACAGTTGCATGGTTCACTCCGAGGCCCTTGGCGGCGGCCCGCACGGAGCCTCCCCGTGCGGCGGCAAGAAAGTAGCGAACGTCATCCCAGTCGATCATGGTGCATTCCAGCACCGTTCGGTGCGCTTCCCAAGCTGTACGGAGCGTACCATACCGCAGCATGGCCAAGCGTCATAGCGGCGCCAGCGTACATCGAAACGTCTTGCGGCGAGGCGGGACACAGTCACCGGCGCTCGGCCGGATCGATTATGCACCACCGATGTGCGAACTCACGCACTCTCAGAACGACGGGAAAAGGACCATCTTCAGGCTCAGACGGCGCCCACGAACAATGAACGCGGAGCCAGAAACAGAAAGATGGATGACATGAACAGACTGAACGGAAAGACGGCCGTGATCACCGGGGGCGCCACGGGCATCGGCCTTGCTGCGGCCAAGCGCTTCATCGAGGAAGGCGCCTTCGTCTTCATCTACGGCCGCCGGCAGGAGGCGCTCGACGCCGCCGTCGCCGAGCTCGGGCCGAATGCCCGAGCGGTGAAGGGCTCAGTCTCCGATCCGGCCGACCTCGACCGTCTCTACACGGCGGTGAAGGCCGAGCGCGGCACCCTCGACATCGTCTTCGCCAATGCCGGGGCGGGAGGCCCGCTTGCGCTCGGCAAGATCACCGCCGAACACATCGACGAAGCCTTCGACACCAACGTGAAGGGTACGATCTTCACGGTCCAGCAGGCCCTGCCCCTGATGGGTTCGGGCGGTTCGATCATTCTGACCGGATCGAGCGCCGGAACCACCGGCGCCCCGGGGTTCACCGCCTACAGCGCCAGCAAGGCGGCCGTGCGAAACCTCGCGCGCACCTGGGCGGAGGACCTGAAGGGCACCGGCATTCGGGTGAACGTGCTGTCCCCGGGGGCGACGGCGACCGAACTCGCCAAGGAAGCTCTGGGCGAAGAGGGCCAGAAGGCTTACGGCGCGATGACTCCGCTCCAGCGCATGGCCGATCCGGCGGAGATCGGGGCCGTGGCCGCCTTTCTCGCGTCGTCGGACAGCAGCTTCATGACAGCCAGCGAAGTCGCCGTCGACGGCGGCCTGGCGCAACTCTGACGCCGGCGCGGTTCCGCGCCTAGCTCAAACACAGCGAAGGAAAAAAGATTATGAAAGCACTCGAAGGTAAAATCGCAGTCATCACGGGCGGAAGCAGCGGGATCGGGCTGGCGACAGCCAAGCGCTTCGTGGAAGAAGGTGCGTCCGTCGTGATCGTTGGGCGGCGCGAGAAAGTCTTACAAGAGGCCGCGGCCCTTATCGGCAGAAACGTGACAACAGTCCTGGGCGACGTCTCGCGCCTGGAAGATCTGGACCGGCTCTACGCCATCGTGAAAGAGAAACATGGTCACATCGACATTCTCTTCGCAAACGCGGGCGCAGGGACAGTCGCGCCGCTCGCAGTCGCGACCGAGGCCCATTTTGACCAGACCTTCGATGTGAACGTGAAGGGGTTGTTCTTTACGGTGCAGAAGGCCCTTCCCATCTTCAAAGACGGCGGATCGATCATTCTGAACTCTTCGGTCTCGAATGTGATGGGGCTGCCAGCGTTCAGCACCTACGCAGCAAGCAAGGCGGCTGTTCGCAGCTTCTCGCGGTCTTGGACCCAAGAGCTGAAGGACCGCAATATCCGCGTCAATACGATGAGCCCTGGCGCGATCGAGACTCCCGCCCTGGCAACAACGACCGGCCTTACCGCTGAGCAGGCCGAGCAGGCGGTCGCCCAGTTTGCTGCACAGATCCCCATGGGTCGCAGGGGCAAGCCAGAGGAAATTGCGGCAGCCGTCACCTTCCTCGCCTCCGATGAAAGCTCCTACATCACCGGCGTGGATCTCGCCGTCGATGGTGGTTGGGCGCAGGTCTGACCCGGCGTTAACACAGGATCGGAGAAGCATCATGAGCTATGCAATTATTGGCTTCGGCAAGATCGGCCACGCTCTTGCCAAGGCGTTTGCCCGGAAGGGCATCGAAGTGTCCGTGGCAACCACGCGCGACCCGACAAGCTTTGCATCCGAAGCGGCCGCGATCGGCCCCAAGGTCATTGCCAAAACACTGCCGGAAGCCGTCAAGGCGGACATCATCTTCGTGGCTGTCCGTTTCGAGGCGCACCGCGACGTCGCGAAGGCGCTGTCCACCTGGCAGGGGAAGACCATCATCGATGTGACCAACGCCTACGGCGTGCCCCCGGAAGACCTGGGAGGACAACCTTCTTCCAAGTTCGTCGCGCAGGCCTTCACCGGTGCAAAACTGGTCAAGGGCTTCAACCATTTGCTCGCTGCCACCCTTGACCAAGATCCGGCCGAACATGGGGGCAAGCGAGTCGTGTTCCTGGCGAGCGACGATGACGGTGCCGCAGAGGAGATTGCTGCGCTCGCGGAAAATCTCGGTTTCGCGCCGATCAAACTTGGCGGGCTTTCGGAAGGCGGGCTGCTTATGCAGGCGCGCGGGAACACTTGGGGTCGGCTGATCTTTCAGCACTTGGTCAAGTTCGACTGATGACCGCGACGTCCCACCAGCAGGGACGCGGCGCGATACGGTGCGACCAAGATGGAGGAAATTCCTATGAGCATAGATAAGAACGTGCAGACCGTGATGGACTTCCTCGCCGCGATCGGCCGCGGCTGCTTGAGTCATCGTTTGATCGGGGAGAAACGGTCATGAAAGTTGGGTTCATCGGCGCTGGTCGCATGGCTACGACCATCGGTCGTCATTTGATCGGCGGAGGCCACGAGGTCGCCCTGTCCAGTTCTCGGGGGCCGGAGGCGTTGGCGGGGCTCGTCGCCGATCTGGGTCCGGCCGCCAGCGCAGAATCCAAGCAGGAAGCTGCGGAATGCGATGTTGTGATCCTGGCCACGAATTGGGCGGATGCGCCGGAGGCGCTCAAGGGAACCAACTGGCGCGGCCGCATACTCGTCGACGGGACGAACGCCCACGTGGGCGATAAACCGGACATCAGCGCTGCCGGCGTAGCGAGATCGATTGCCGCGTTGGAGGGCCGCACGTCGAGCGAGACAGTCGCCGCAATGGCGCCCGGGGCCAGGCTGGTGAAGTCGATCAGTAATATGCCGATGGCTTGGATACAGGATTTCTCGCCACAGAAGCCGAAGACTGTACTGTTCGTGTCAGGAGACGATCGCGATGCCAAGGCGCTCGTGGTCGAACTTATCGATTCGACTGGCTTGGTCGCGCTCGACCTCGGCTCTCTCGCGGACGGCGGTACGATGCAACAGCTCGGCGGCCCTCTATCCGCTGTTGAATTGCACTTCGTCCGCCGGATCGTTCGGTAAGAAAAACTTGAGCCGCGTGCATTGTGAGTCAGCGAATTCGTCGCCGTTTCAGTGGGATTCAGGATGAACACCCCAAACCGATGTTTGTTCGAGAAATAGCGCGCATCGAGGACCCCCAGTTCGTGTCGGGAAAAGTCGCCGGACGTCGCGCTCGCCGTTCGATCGACGCACCGGACACCGCGTTCGCCGATCCCTTCGTCCTGATGGCCGAGGATTGGACGCCCCAGGGGATATTCCCTTTTCACCCACATCGCGGCACCGGATCGAGCGCTAACCGATCCGTGCGAAAAGGAGAAAGTCCCATGAGCATTGAGAAGAACATCCAGACCGTGGAGGACTTCTTCGCGGCGATCGGCCGCGGCGATAGGGAGGCTCTGCTGTCACTGGTCGCCGAAGACATCGAGTGGGTCATTCCGGGCGAGGACTGGCCGCTGGCCGGAACGCATCGCGGACACGCGGGGCTGGCGAATTTGCTTGAGACGTCGTCCACGTCGTTAGAAACGTCCACGGAACCTCGGGAGTTCGTGGCGCAAGGAGACCGGGTCCTCGTCGTCGGCTTCGCGAGGGGAAGGATCAAAGCGACGAACAAGACGTTCGAGGACGACTGGGTCTTCGCCATCACGGTCCGGGACGGCAGACTGACCAACATCCGGGAATATGTCGACACGCAAGCACTGGCGCGGGCCGCGCGGATGGATGCGTCCGGACCTAAGTAGAGCGGGACTCTGCGGCGATCGGGTCGGGCTAGACGGTGGATCAGCCGTAGATCGACCGCTCTCACGCCCCACCCATCGAATGCTGACACTGAAGGAGATGCTTATGTACGACCAATCCATATTATCCGAGTTGATCCGGTTCGCACGAGTGGATACGGGCTCACCGTCATCGACGTTTACCCAGGCGACGGCGACTGGACGCGCCTGTTCTCCGACGTCGTGGGACGCGAAGGACGGGTCACCAGCTTCGTGCCGGCCGAAGTCGCTCACTTCAAGAACGATCCGGTCGGCCGCATGCGGACGCTTGCGAAGGAGCCGGGCCAAGCGAACATCGAAGCCGTCTCGGCGGACCTCGTGGCGATGCCGGAGGCCACGCCGCCAGCGGACGTCGTGTGGCTGCACCTGTTCTACCACGATCTCCACACCGCGCTGATCCAGGCCAAGGGCGCGACGGCGGCCGACTTCAATCGGGCCGTCTACGAGCGGCTCAAGCCTGGTGGGTTCTACGTCGTCGTCGATCACGCCGCCACGGCCGGAGCAGGCTCGGGCGACGCCCAGTCGCTGCATCGGATCGACCCTGCCTCCGTCCGCGAGGAGGTGGAGGCGGCCGGCTTCGTACTGGACGCCGAAAGTACCATACTCGCGAACAAGGACGATCCACACTCGACCAAGGTGTTCGATCCCTCGATCCAGGGCGCGACCGATCGCTTCGTCTATCGGTTCGTGAAGCCCTGACAGGTCCCCCGGCGCCAACTTCAACCCGGCCTCCCATGGAGGCCGGGCTGCTGCACGCTGCGCCAGTCTGCAGCAAGGACAGCTTTCGGAACTCGTTGGAGGGCCTGCAAATGTCAGTCGAGGGCGCATTCCTGTCGCAAGCTTCGTCGCTTCATACCCAAAACAGCCAGCTTCCAAGCTAAGCTGGGAAGCCGTCACGCCATCTCAAGGTGCGAGGATTCCATTCCCTGCGCGATAAGCGGCGCGGGAGACTTCGAATGCGGGTGGGAAGCGTTAAGTCGCCGAGCCACGATATCGTGATTGAGCCACAGGACGGGACCGGAGGGTTCGGAAGATTCGCCAAAAATGAGCTGCCCGGTTGCCTTCACAACGAGACCGCTCAGGAGGTCGCTGATCATCAACTTGCTATCCCGATGCATCTGGGTGATCTCGTTGGACGTGCCGATGGTCAAATCGGCCTGTGCCTGGCTGTTTGCCATGGGCCATGCCGAAAAGTCATAGAACGGTCGCATGACCTCGCTGGCCTGCATGTCGGTGATCTTCCGGAACACATCCTTCATGGTTAAGCCGTCTGCCAGAAGCTGCTGGCAGGCCTGCCACTGTTCGTCTGCCCATTGGCCACCGTTTTCTTTCTTCAACGCAAGCAGCAGCGGTATCAGGGGCAGCTCGATACCCGTGAACACATCGGACGAATTGGTCCGGATTTCGGGACAGTTATAGACAGTTGCCTTGATCCCTGTCGCCCAGGCTTCCTCTGCAATGCCTTCGAGCCGCATCTTCGCATAACCCTGGGTGTAGTTGGTGTAGGTCTGCCAACGATAGCTTCCGTCAACGAGGACCGCGGATCCGTGGTAACCATAGGCCGTGTATCGTATTTGACCGCCCGAAGCTTCCACGCGCTCGCGGATCGCCGCGCTGAAATCAATGAGATGGCGAAAGGTGTTTGCGGAGACGTCGTCAAAATTCTGCAGGATGAGTTTTCCCATGTCACTGTCGAGCAAGGTCTGCGACGACATGTGGCGGGCTGCGGTCCCCTTGTAGATTCGATTGGCGACGACCAAGAATACCTTCGCCTTCGGGATGCCCCCGGCCATTGTGTGGGCGAAGAAAACATTGCGGCCAGCGGCGATCATTCCGTCGAGAACGGTCATGACTTTTGAAAGCGACTCCGTAAAACGCGCAGTGGCGATGTCGCGGCATTGCCCGACATAGTCCCAGTCGAGCTTGTCGTGTTCCCAGCTCTCAAGCGTCATCTTTGCCAGGAGATCGGTGGGAGTTGGGCCGTCTGCGGGCGCATCGAGATCGAAACCCGCCATAAGAGGTATGTTGATGATCCTGCCGCCCAGCCGGGCCTCCGCCGAAGACAGTTCCTCGGCGTCGAGTGGCCGCAGCGCGTTGTTCTCGTCGCGCCGCCCGACGGTAATCCCCACAATCTCCATTCCAGCCCGTCTGGCTTCCTCGAGCAAGCCGGTGGCGTATCCGCGGCCGAACAGTTCGCCGAAGAGTACGAAAACATCGCCTTTACGGAAGACCGTGTTCTCGGAAAGACGATTCAGTGCAACCGGATTTTCCATGCTGTCAGCTCTTTGATTCGTGTGTCGTCGAGCAGTGGCTCATACGAGCTTTCACAAAGACATGACCGCACTGGCACAGAATGGGAACTCATTTTCGGTGACCGTTCATTTCAAAACGTGAAGTCGGTCTCTGCTGTTCCTGCAATGCGGCGAAATGCCGAGGCCATTGGAGATCGGCGTGTGAAACAGCACCGAAGGCTGATCCCCTTTTGAAAAGGCTGCAAGCGCCCGACTTTACTTGTAAACTCGCAACGAGGGCGGGGTCATCATCGGCGCCGATCGCGACCCCACCCGATCTGCATTTCATCTCAGTAGATCAAGAGTTTACGGGCCCGATCATAGGGGTTAACCTTCGGCGCTGATTCACAATTGAGCGGTAGCATGCGTTCTGCTACCATGCTCCGGGCCACTTCTGCCATAGAACGCCCATTTGATCGTCTTCAATCAGCTGATCTGATCTCTGCGTGGCCGCTACTTCACCGGAATTCTCCTCGGCCCGTACGGCGTCCAGCATTTCACCCACAGCAAATTCCACCATCACACAAAGTGAAAAAGACCCGTTCAGTATTGGAATGTAAGCTGCGGCGGTGGTGTTGGCATAGCGACGCAGCAAACGTAACCGCGAAGGGAGCATTTCGGTGAGGCAATATGCGGTTTGTTCGAAAACATTCTCTAATGAGGCAATACGAATCCCATCCTGACAGTCGCCGCGTTTGAAAAGGCGGTAAGCGCCTGACTTTATTTGCAAACTCGCAACGAGGGCGGGACCATCATCGGTGGCGAACGTGACCCTACCCGATCTGCATTTCATCTCAGTAGATCAAGGCTTTACGGGACCGGTTATAGGGTCAACCTTCGACGCTGATTCACACCCGAGTCCCACTGCGCATTAGCGGTACTCTGGCGGATGTCTTTTCACGCTGATAGCCAGCTGGGCGCACGCCTGACGGCGTGCCGTTCGCCTTCAAGCCCGTTTTCGCAGATCGCTCGGCCGTGGCAAGGCTATGCGACACGTATTGCGACCCGCCGTCTTCGCTTCGAGAGTGTGCTATCAGCCTGAAGAAGCATATCCTCGAAATGCCAATCGGTCTGCGCCAGTGTGGTGATTCCAAAGCTGGCTGAAATCGGGCCTCGGGTCCTCGCCGAACGAGAGTTTGGTCTCGGCAATAGCAACCCGGATACCATCGGCAACGATCTGCCGGCGTCGATGCCGGTCCCCGGCAGGAGGATTGCGAATTCCTCGCCCCCCAATCGGCCGATAAGGTCGCAGCACCCAAGCTAACGTCTGGCTCTGCTCGCGGAGCGCGTTGCCCTTAGTAACGCGAAAAGCATCGGCCTGAAGCGAAGACTCCCATCGCCGCGCCTTCGCAGTGAAATCTCGCAGATACCGGCTCGCGGCGCAAATCCCGCTCTGTAGGATTCTGCGATCCGCCAGAACCAATCCTGGTCGAGGTCGGTCAGGCGTTCTATTTCGACAACTGCGTCGGCCGCCCGATCGAAAAGTGCGTAGCAGAGCTCCGCATTGTCATGACGGGAATGGTAGGTAATGCCGTCGGCCTCGACGGGATGTTCATATAGTGCTCCTGATCAGACCTGCGGAACATCGTAGGGCAAGCCGCTATGCGAGACTTCGGCTGTGGCGCCGATTCGCGCGAGGCCTGGACCGGCGAAGCGGATCAGCTTCAAATTTCTGTTGGTGCTGAAGCGGAGATGGGCTTTCCGTCTGAGCAGATCGGCATCGATCAGCGTGCGACCCGGCGTCCGCAGAAATGTTTCCGCGAAAGCGCCGGCGATCACCTTGGCAGCATAGAGGACGCCGTAGGAAGCATTGGGAGCATTGAAACTCCCCATCGCCGAGGTGTCGAAGAAGATCGGATCTCGCCCGGCCGAGTAGAAGCGATGAAGGACTTCTCCGGCCGAAAGCTCCACCACTTCCGGCTGACGCTGTTTCAGGTCCGCGGGAGGGAGCGGGCCGCTCACGCCCCCTGCTCGCCCTGCCGCCTCGCAGCTTCAAGCACAACGTCAAGCTTTCCGGACTTGAGCAGATCGATGGGCTTGCGGTTGTTCAATCTGACATCCGCATGGGAAAGGAAGTTGAGCATTGACCATGGATTGCTGGTCTGCAAGGCTTCACGCACAGCTTTTAGACCGGGAACGGCCAGCAACGAGCCTTCCTGAACGCGCTTGTCGATCGCCTGTCGGGACACGCCGCGCATCAAGGTGCGGACCTGATCAAGATCATAGGCTCCGCCAGCGTCTCGCAGATCCTCCTGTGCAATGCGGATGCCTTCGAGCATGGCTCGGCTGCGTGCATCGGGTTCGAAAGCCGATCTGTCCAAAAGCGGCTTCGCATCGAGGTGAACTTGACCGTGCTCTTTCTCGATCACCTCCGTGACACGTGATTGGTCGTCTCGTACGGCTCGCCAAGCCCACTGACGCCCTACCCCGGCGATCAGATGAAGATTCTTTTTGGACGCGACGAAATTACAAAGGAGCTTCTGGGCGCTATCGAGCGCATTCGGATCGGCGAAGTGCGGAACCATGCCCTCCAGCAATGCGAATGCAATTACGCAGTCGAATTCAGCGCCTTTGACAACTTGAATTGTGGAAAATTGTAATTTCGGACCGCGTCGCGAACACGGGTCTGAACATGGCAATGTTGGACACCGCTTGCACGCCGGCGTTTTCGAGCCGCTCGATTTGGACGCGTGAGCGATCGAAGAATGCCGTCCGATGATCGCAAAGTGACAATCTCCCGACCGCTATCCCGCACACCGGTGGGGCAATCGAGCTTTAGCGTTAACGCAAGGAATCTTATGAGGTCGGCACGAAAAAAGCCCCTCCTCACGGAAGGGCTCGCTTTCATAGCCAGTCGCGGCGATCGCGCCTATCGCGACCGTCTCGCCAATCTCGCCGAGGCGGGCCGCGACGGTCGTCCCATCTATCGCGCCGATCTCGGTGATAATACCGCGGCGGTGGTGGCGGTGGCGCCCACCGGCTAGGTCGGCAAAATCCACGACGGGTCAGTTCAAAACCACGGCCACAGGCACGATCCACCAACTGAACGTTGGGATTCGGCGGGACCGTGATCCCGCTGGCCGGCATCGAGCTGGCTGGACCAGCAAACAATCCTGCCACCAATAGGCCGGCCGCCAGAAGTACATTGCGCATCTTCTTCTGAACCGCCCCAGGTTTCTGGACCAGCGGAGGCTGGAGTTTTCCGGCTTCATTCAGGGAGGCGGGCTGGTTGCGCCTCCCGAATTCATCAGCGCGATCGGGACCTTGTTGCCGATTGCGCCATGTGGCCGAACCTCATTGTAGTCTCTACGCCAATCCTCCATCTTTTCGCGCGCATCCGCAAGGGTCAGGAACCAGTGCTGGTTCAGGCATTCCGCCCGGAAGCGGCCGTTGAAGGCTTCGATGAAGGCGTTGTCCGTGGGCTTTCCCGGACGTGAGAAGTCCAGGATCACGCCCTTGGCATAGGCCCATAGGTCGAGATCGCGAGACACAAATTCGGTTCCCTGATCGACACGGATCGTCTTCGGATAGCCGACTTGCCGGCACACCCGCTCCAATGTCTGCACCACGTCTTCGCCGCGATAGCTGTGACGCGGATCAAGCACTGGGACATAGCGCGAGAAGGTATCGACCACTGTCAGAACCCGCAGCTTCTTTCCGGTCGCGAGTTGGTCGTGCACGAAGTCCATCGCCCACACATCGTTGGGTCCCACAGCCTTTTGTCGGTCCTCCCGCAGTTTGGCTTTAACCCGACGCTTCGGTGTCTTATCGCGCAACTGCAGACCCAAGTCTCTGTAAATGCGATAGGTTCGCTTGATGTTGGTGCCCCAGCCCTCGCGTTCCAGGAGCACATGCACGCGTCGATAGCCATAACGCACACGGGTCTCGCAGATCTCCCGAATACGACGTTCCAGGCCGGCCTGATCGGCACGGCGAGAGGTGTAATGGTAGGTCGACCGATCGAAGTTCAGCGCCCCACAGGCACGCCGGATCGAGATTGCCCAGTCCCGGCACATGCACCTTACCACCTCTCGCTTGCGAGCAGGCCTTAGAGCTTTCGCCGGATGACGTCCTGCAACATCACCCGATCCAGCGTCAGATCCGCGACGATCTTTTTCAATCGCGCATTCTCGTCCTCGAGCTGCTTCAGCTTCTTCATCTCCGGCGGCAACATTCCGGCGTACTTCTTCTTCCAATTGAAATAGGTCGCCTGGCTGATCCCCGCCTTGCGGCAGATCTCCGCGACCGTCACCCCCTCATCACCCTGCTTCAGAATGAACGCCTTCTGCGCGTCCGAAAACTGCGATGCCTTCATCGTCTTCCGTTCCTTTCCCAGCCAGGAAAATGCACCGGAAAACTCTAACCAAAACTGGTCCAGTTTGAAGGGCTCAGATCACTCTCGGAAGTTGCCGTCGCATGTGGCTTTGCAGATGAGAGTCACCTGACCCGAATGTTCCGGCGAGTGGTTGGAGTGGCGCCGGGCGCATGGCGAACGGCAAGAGCCTCGACGCTTCAACATTAAGAGGCAACTGCCGGTGATTGTGTGTCTGGAAGCCGAAGATTTCCAAGAACTCAGATAGATTTTGAGGCTGTCCCTCGCGTTGACACCAAACCATCACTAGATTGAAATTGTTGAATAAATTTCTCGGTTGTACAGCTGACATTTGGCTGCCGGTGCCATCTGTGTTTGTGAAACAGCACCGAAGGTTGCCCCCTTTTGAAAAGGCGGCAGGTGCCTGACTTTACTTGCAAACTCGCAACGAGGGCGGGGGCATCATCGGCGCCGATCGTGACCCCACCCGATCTGCATTTCATCTTAGTAGATCAAGGGTTTACGGGCCCGATCATAGGGGCAACCTTCGGCGCTGATTTACATATCCGCCTCGCGTCCCCAGATTTCGATCTGGGTCAGCGCCGGAAAGGGCGACGGATCGTCGGCCTTGATCAGGCTGTGCAGCCTGATCCATTCCACGGTCTGCTCCCTCACCGGGAAACACTGAGCCGCACCCGTCTTGACCAGCGAGAAACATGTGGTCTCGGCGTTGGAGAAGGTGACGCTGGCTTTTTCCCACCAGGCGTCGTGCGGAAAGTCCGCTCGCAGGTAGAGGACGATTTCGTCGATTTTCACCGGCCGGCCGAAATCGAGCGTCAGCGTCGCATCGGGATCGCGATTGATCCCCCAGCTCGTGTAGGGCCAGAAGCCATGATCGTCGTTCGCCTTTTCGCCGTCGATGGCGTTGCGCGCGGCAAAGACCGCCTCCCCGCGTGTCTCCACATTCGCCTTGGCGAGCGGAAAGATGGTGGCATTGGCGTGGTCGTCCCATGGATTGAAAGCCAGGTTCCGACGTGCCGCGATCTCCTCCGGCCGCGCCTTGCGGACGCATAGTCTGTGGATCCCGCCTTCGAAGGCCCGCGGCGAATAAGGAATGCGCTTGGAACCGAAGGGGACCCCGAGCGCGTAGCTCTGCCCCTTCATATAGACGATCGCGGGCGTCATCGCGTCGTCGAGCGCGAGCATGAGATACCCCGGCTCGGACGTTTCGACGACGACCTGATCGCCTTCGTTGTAGCTGTCGCGATAAACGAGATATGTTTCGTCCATGCCTGTAGCCCTGGCGCGAACCTCGCCCGCCACATCTACGACTTTCAGTGTCAGTTCCATGCTCGTCCTCCTCAGACGATCCGCAGTTTCAGGCAGGTCCCGGCAAAGGGGATGCGCAGTCGATAAATTCTCGGGGGCCAGGAGATACGCAGGCGGGCATCGTCGATATCGATTGCGTCGACCTCGATCGCGCCGGCTCCATCAAGGTCGATGCGGCCGAGGCCGTCGAAATGAATGGCGTGGTCGATGGTCGGTTCGACGCAGGTCATCAGAGAAAGCACCGCCGGCAGTTCGCCCTCATGGATATCCACGACCTCGATCTCCTGCCCGCGCCGAAGCGTGACGGTTCGCCGATAGGATCGGACGCGGGCCTCGGCCGGATAGGCGGATGCGATGTCCAATGATATCTGCGCCTGTTTTTCGGTGAACTCGGCGTGGACATTCCGCGCCGCGCAATCCGCGCCGGCGGCCTGGCTCACACCACCGAAAGTCGGCAGGTTGTGGAAGCCCGACTGCATGGTCCAGATCTCGTACCGCTCGGAAGAAAATGTTTTTGCCGTGTAGGTTTCGACGCCAACATCGATCAGGAACGGCTTGCCGTCCTTATAGACCGTGAGACTGCCGACGTCGTTGTGGTTATGGCTTTCCCCGTTGTTGCCGCCTTTGACGGCGAGCGCAAAGCGGTCGTCGCGGGCAACGAACAGGCCAATTCCCGGATAAAACACATCGCCTGCCGGCTTCGCTTCTCCGCTAGCTGCCGGCGTTACCAGCAGCTCCTGCACGCGGTACCAGAGGTTCCACTCCTCCGGCAGATGCTTGTGCTCCGACGACAGGCGATCTCGCACGGCGAATGCCGCCAGGATATCAGACCCGACGGCGCTGCCGAAGAGATATTCTCGCACGGTACATGGTTCTATGACCGCGGCGGAATCGGCAAAATTGAAATACCGGCGGCCGGCCACATGCATGTTGACGATATATTCCGCCATGCTGCGGATTTTGGGAGCTTTCCAGAGCGGCGTCATGGAAGCTGGCGCGACCGTGTCGAGGATGGCCATCGCCCCGGCCATGCAGAGCGCCGCATGGCGATAATAAACCACTCCCTCCTCGCAGGCTCCATCCTCCGCATAGTCCTTGGTGAAGGCATCCAGGCTGGAAAGGGCCTTCTCGACAATCTGCCGCCGCAGGTCTTGTTCCGTCTTCAGGGCAAAGGCCGAAAGCAGGACGTTCTGCGTTATCCACGCCGTCCAATTGTTCATTCGTTCGGCGCCGTTGCCCATCCACCAGAAATGCCGGTCGAGGTAGGGTGACAAGATGCGCACCCGGACCTCCCGTTCGATCCGGGCGACGATCTGCGGGCTGACCTGGTCGAGCCGATCTTTCATGAGAGCGGCCACGGTCGCCAGCAAGGCACCCGTCTCCGCCGCAAACAGATCGACAACCGGCTGCTCCGTATCGGGCAAGGCAAACCGCAGTCCGCCCCGCTCGTAGGCGTTGTGAGCCGGAAGCTGCCAGCCGCTTTCCTCACAGATCAGGAAGACACCGTCGACGATTGCACCGATAAAACGCCCCCTGCCCTCGAGCAGTTCGGCAAGAACCAGATCGTTCAACATCCGCCGCCGCGAAAAATACAGCGCTTCAAAGCGGGAGCGGTTCCCGTTCAGCGAATATTCCCGGTAGTCAGAAGCCTTGATGAGCGACCACGGCCGGCCAAGCGCCGACTCCGCATCCCGGATAACTGCGGAGCGCATATCATCCGATACGGCATCCCAGGCGGCCCGGTCGCCGATCGGCGCGCCGGGCATGAAGTCCGCCAAAACCGGCGGCAGCGACCCGGCGATCTCGCTGAACATCAGCCTTCCTCCATGCGACCGATAAACGACCTCATTCGCCACCTATCATACGTATTTTAAGATGACTACAGGATTCATATGATTTATCCATAAATTTGTTTGACCAATGTGAGAGATGTGCTATCCCCTCGGTAGGGAGGCGGCACGCTCGTGACACAATGGCGGGCCGTGGATAGCCCTTGGGCATCGATCGGAGCATCCTGGTTCGAGGAGGGATAAAGTGTCCATATCGAATTCGACCATTGCCGCAGGTGATGCGCCGGCCGTGTCCCGGCGGCCGAGCAAGGTGTTGTCGCGCCGCCGGCGCAAGATACAGAGCGCGCTGGTCGCCTACTCCTTCATCGCCCCGAATTTCCTCGGTTTTGCCGTCTTTACGCTCGGGCCGATCCTGTTCGCCTTCGTGCTGGCGTTCATGCATTGGGACGGTTCGAATGCGATCACCTTCGCCGGTCTCGACAATTTCTGGCGGCTGTTCGAAGACAAGGTCTTCATTGCCGCGTTCTGGAACACGATCATCTATACGGTCGTCTCGGTTCCCGCGACGCTCGCCTGCGCGCTCGGCCTCGCGATCCTGCTGAACCAGAAGATCTTCGGACGCGACTTCTTCCGCACGGCGATGTTCTTCCCCTACGTCGCTTCGCTGGTGGCTGTCGCCGTGGTCTGGAACATGATCTTCAACCCCGAAATGGGGCCGGTGAACATGATCCTTTACACACTCGGCCTGGACCCCAAGGACATGCCGGGCTGGGCAGCCGACCGGCATTGGGCGATGGTCACGGTCATCCTCTTCGGCGTCTGGAAGAGCATGGGTTACTACATGGTTATCTATCTTGCCGGGCTGCAGGGCATCAATTCCGAGCTCTACGAGGCGGCCGATCTCGACGGCGCCAATGCGTGGCAGAAATTTGTCTATGTCACGGTGCCGCAGCTCGGGCCGACGACCTTCTTCGTCACGGTCATGCTGACCATCCAGGCGTTCAAGGTCTTCGATCAGATCTACATGATCACCCAGGGCGGCCCCGGCACCTCGACGTTGGTCCTCGTTTATCACATCTACAACGAAGCCTTCATTTCCTGGGACCTCGGTTATTCCAGCATGATTGCGCTCGTTCTCTTCTTTCTCGTACTGGCGGTCACGGTCGTCCAGTTCCGCCGACAGAGGGAGGATTGATCCGTGAAGATTGCCGGACGCAAGGTCACCGCCAACAGCATTGCAGTCTATGCGACGGTCATCGTCATCACCGCCGTGATGCTGATGCCTTTCGCCTGGATGCTGTCAGCCTCGCTGAAACTCAGCCGAGACGTCTTCGTTTTCCCGATCGAGTGGATTCCGTCGCAACCGCAGTGGCAGAACTACGTGGACATCTGGACGAAGATTCCGCTCGGCCTGTTCATCTACAACACATCGAAGCTGACGATCATCGTCACCCTGCTCCAGCTGCTGACGTCGAGCTTCGCCGCCTATGCCTTTGCCAAGCTCGATTTTCCCTACAAGAACACGCTTTTCCTCGGTTATATCGCGACCATCGCCATGCCCTGGCAGGTCTACATGGTGCCGCAGTTCCTGCTGATGCGCGAATTCGGCTTGAACAACACCCATCTGGCGCTGATCTGCCTGCAGGCCTTCACCGCCTTCGGCGTATTCCTCATGCGGCAGTTCTACATGTCGATCCCGACGGAGCTGTGCGAAGCGGCCCGTATCGACGGCATGAACGAATATCAGATCTGGGCGCGCATCATGCTGCCGCTGTCGAAGCCCGCACTTTCGACGCTGACCATCTTCACCTTCGTCACCACCTGGAACGACTTCCTCGGTCCGATGATCTATCTGACCAAGACGGAGCTGAAGACGATCCAGATCGGCCTGCGCATGTTCATCTCGCAATATTCCGCCGAGTACGGGCTGATCATGGCGGCATCGGTCGTCGCCCTCATTCCCGTCCTGATCGTATTCCTGTCGCTGCAGCGCTTCTTCGTCGAAGGCGTCGCCTCGTCGGGCCTCAAGGGTTAACGTCATGAATGCCGTTGTGCAGATCGCTCCCCAACCGATCACCGATGCGGAGGTCAAGGCAGCGCTCGATCTCGCCGTCGCCCAGATCCGGCGCAATCTGCCGGCCTTCACCTATGCGTCCCAGAACCATTCCAGCGTCGGCAATTTTTATCCCGCCGTCGAGAATACCCAGTGGACCGCAGGTTTCTGGCCGGGAGAAATCTGGCTGGCGTTCGAGCATACGGGCGACAAGGTTTTTCAGCATGCGGCGCAGATCCAAGTGCAGAGCTTCCTGCACCGGATCGAGAATCGCATCGAGACCGACCACCACGACATGGGCTTTCTCTATTCGCCCTCGTGCATCGCGGCATGGAAGCTGGTGGGCGATGAGGACGGGCGCAAAGCCGCCATTCTGGCCGCGGACCAGCTTATCGAGCGCTTCCAGCCGATCGGCCAGTTCATCCAGGCCTGGGGTCGCAAGGGTGTCGCGGAGGAATACCGTTACATCATCGACTGCCTGCTGAACCTGCCGTTGCTCTATTGGGCAAGCCGCGAGACGGGCGATGAGAAATACCGCGACATCGCGCTCATCCATGCCCGCACGACGCTGGCGAATTCGGTCAGGCCGGACAATTCCACCTATCATACGTTCTACATGGATCCGGTTACCGGTGCCCCCGTGCGCGGTGCGACGAAACAGGGCTACAAGGACGACAGTTTCTGGGCGCGCGGGCAGGCGTGGGGCATTGCCGGCATGGCGCTTTCCTATCACTACGAGCCGATCGACGAATATCGCAAAACGTTCGACCGGCTTCTCGATTTCTATCTGAAGAAGCTGCCGGCCGACATGGTGCCTTACTGGGACCTGGTGTTCTCCGAGAGAGATGGCGAGCCGCGCGATACGTCGTCGGCCTCGATCGTAGCCTGCGGATTGCTCGAAATGGCCGACCTTGTCGAGGCCGATGTCGCCGCACGTTACCGCGAGCTTGCGCGGCGCATGATGAAAAGCCTCGCCGATCACTATGCGGTAAAGGATCCGGCCATGTCCAACGGCCTTGTCCTCAACGGAACCTATTCGAAAAAATCGCCCTACAACACCTGCCGCGGCGAAGGCGTCGACGAGTGCGTCTCCTGGGGCGACTATTATTACATGGAAGCCCTGACGCGCCTCTCGCGCGCCTGGTCTTCCTATTGGTGAGAGAATCCGATGGCCAGCATTTCACTGAAAAAACTGAACAAGTCCTACGGCGCCCTCACTGTCGTCCATGACATCGACCTGGAGATCGCCGACAAGGAATTCATCATTCTCGTCGGCCCTTCGGGTTGCGGCAAATCGACGACGCTGCGGATGATCGCCGGGCTGGAGGAGATTTCCGGCGGCGAGCTCCAGATCGGCGGCGACCTGATGAACGATGTGCCGTCCAAGGACCGCGACATCGCCATGGTCTTCCAGAACTATGCGCTCTATCCGCATATGACCGTCTACAAGAACATGGCTTTCGGCCTGCAGCTTCGCAAAGTCTCCCGGGATTTCATCGACAGCCAGGTTCAGGACGCCGCGAAAATCCTCGACATCACCCACCTTCTCAACCGCAAGCCGAAGGCACTGTCCGGCGGCCAGCGCCAGCGCGTCGCACTCGGGCGTGCCATGGTGCGCAATCCGGCGGTCTTCCTGCTGGACGAACCGCTCTCCAATCTCGACGCCAAGCTTCGCGGCACCATGCGCGCCGAGATCACCAAGCTGCACAAGCGTCTGCATGCCACCTTCATCTACGTCACCCACGACCAGATCGAGGCGATGACCATGGCGGATCGCATCGTGGTGATGAAGGACGGGCATATCCAGCAGGTCGACACGCCGCAGAACCTCTATGATCGGCCGGTCAACATGTTCGTCGCCGGCTTCATCGGCGCACCGCAGATGAACATGATGCCGTCCGTGATCGAGCGGCGCGGTGAGAGATATTTTGCCTTGTTCGACGGGCGGGAACTGCCATTGCCGGCCCATTTCGACAGAAGCCGCATCGCACCCTACGAAGGCCGCGAGCTGGTCATCGGCATCCGGCCCGAGAATTTTCACGAATTGCCGCCGGCCGATATCGCGCCGGAAAACCTGGCGCCCTTCAGCGCGGTCATGGAACTGGCCGAACCGATGGGCTCGGAAATCCATCTCAACATCGTCGCCGGAGGACGCAGCCTGATCGCGCGCGTGTCGCCCCGGTTCAAGGGCGCAATCGGCGACGAGGTCAAGCTGGTCGTCGACACCACCAATATGCAGTTGTTCGACAGGCAAACGGAGCGCTCGATCCTTTATTAGGCGAGCGGGAGGAAACGGCCATGCAATGGCTGCGCGACATGTGGACGAAGGAAGGACCGGGCATTCCGAAGAATGCGCCGAAGAAGACCGGTCTTGCCCTTTTCGCCGCTACGTTCGCCCGCGAATGGTGGGAGATGGTCAAATTGAACATCCTGTTCATTCTGGCCGCACTCTTCGTCGTCACCATCCCCGCTGCAATCGCTGCGACCGCCCGCGTTTCGGTCGCCTTCGTCGAAGACCGCAACACCTACCTCCTGCGGGATTTCGTCGAAGCGTTTTTCCGATATTTCTGGCGTGCGACCGCGTGGGGCCTGGCCTTCACACTTGCGATCGGCCTCGGCGTCTATGCGATCGTCACCTATGCCGCGACCGCGAAAGGCAATCTCGTCCTCGCCCTGCCGCTGACGATTGCGCTGATCGCGACGGTTTTCATCGTCGTGGTGGCCTGCCATCTCGTCGTGCTGATGGTGATGCGTGATCTTTCGGCGCCGAAGCTGCTGCGGCTGGCAGCCGTCGCCTCGGTCGTGCGTCCGCTACCGGCGCTCGGCGCGCTTGCATTCGTGGCCGCGCTCTGGCTCGCGCATATCGTTTTTTATCCGGTGTCCGTGTTCATGCCGGCCACCCTTAACTTTTCACTCGGAATGTTCGCCGTCACATTCGGCGTCCATCGGGCAGCGGTCATGGTTCTAGCCCTGCCAATGGCAATACAGGCGCATCGCGAACCGCAGGCGGGTGACGCTAAGCATATCTAGTCCAGAGACACTTCAGGGAAGGAGAACGGAATGTATTTGGAAAAACTCGGGAGATCGGTGAGGTTCGCGATAGCGGGTCTCGCCATGGCGACGTCGGTCGCAGGATCGGCATACGCACAGTCGGGCAACGCCGTGACGCTCAAATGGGCGCTGTGGGATTGGGACAAGGTGGCTTATTACAAGCCGCTCATGGAGGCATACCAGGCCAAGCATCCGAACGTTAAGTTCGAGTCCGTGGACCTCGGTTCGCAGGACTACCAGCAGATGATCGCCACGCAGCTTGCCGGCGGCTCCAAGGATATCGACATCGTCACCGTCAAGGACGTTCCGAACTACACGAACCTCGTCCGTGCCGGCTCGATCTCGGACCTCTCCGGCTTCATGACGGAACAGAAGATCAACCCGGCGTCGTTCGGCGGCCTCGTCGACGAACTCAAGATCGACGGCAAGATCTATGCCCTGCCGTTCCGCTCGGATTTCTGGGTCGTCTATTACAACAAGGACATTTTCGACAAGGCCGGTGTTACCTACCCGACCAACGACATGACCTGGGCGCAGTTCGACCAGATCGCCACGAAGCTCGCTGGCGGCATGGGCGCGAACAAGACCTACGGCGCTCTCTTCCACACATGGCGCTCCACGGTCCAGCTTCCCGGCATCCTCGACGGCAAGCAGACGCTCGCGGGTCCGGACTACGCTTTCCTGAAGCCTTGGTATGAGCGCGCGCTTGCCCTGCAGAAGGCCGGCGTCGTTCCGTCCTATGCGTCGCTGAAGACCTCCAATACCCACTACTCGGCGCTGTTCTTCAACGGCACGATCGGCATGCTGCCGATGGGTACCTGGTTCGTCGGCACCCAGATCGCCAAGGTCGCTTCCGGCGAATCCAAGAGCAAGAACTGGGGGATCGTGAAGTTCCCGCATCCGGACGGCGTTGCAGCAGGCACGACCGCAGCGCAGATTTCCGGTCTCGCCGTCAACACCAACTCCGCTCACAAGGCCGAGGTGCTCGACTTCATCAAGTTCGTCACCGGCCCGGAAGGGGCGGCCATCATCGCCGGCACCGGCACGATCCCGACCGTCCGCACGCCGGAGGTCACCGCCAAGATCGCATCGCTGCCGGGCTTCCCCCAGGACCAGGCGAGCAAGGACGCACTGCAGTCCGGCAAGTCCTTCCTGGAAATGGCCGTCAATCCGAATGCCGCAAAGATCGAAGTTGTCCTCAATCGTGCGCATGACTCGATCATGACCGACAACATCTCGATCGATGGCGGCCTGAAGGAAATGGCCGACGGCGTGAAAGCCATCAAGTAACAGCCCGACCCGGGGCGGCCATGGCCTCCGCGGGTCTCTTTTTTTCAATGAAAATGGTTTGCCCGTGATCTACGACCCAGTTCGAGCCAATCCCCTTTGCGGGAACCCTCTTCTTTCCCAAGCCGACCTTGGCAGAGCGGTGCTGGATCTGTTCAAACCGCTTCTTCCCTATTTTTCGCAAGGCGGCGCGCGGGTCCGCCTGAGCGCGACCGGCGCGCATTTCGACCGTGCCGCGGCCGACCTTGAAGGTTTTGCCCGACCGCTCTGGGGGATCGTACCGCTCGCAGCCGGAGGCCATGATTTCCCGCATTGGGATCTCTACCGCCGCGGCCTTGCAAACGGCACCGATCCATCTCATCCGGAATATTGGGGCGACATTTCAGATCGCGACCAGCGTCAGGTGGAGCTGGCGGCGGTGGGTTTTGCGCTTGCCATGGTTCCCGAACATATCTGGGACCCGCTCAGCGAAGGGCAGAAGAAAACAGTCGCAGCCTATCTCCTGTCGGCCCACGACAAGGAATTCGTCGACAACAATTGGAAATTCTTCCGGGTCCTCATCGATCTCGGCCTGACACGCGTCGGCATAAGCCTGGACCGGTCCAAGACCGAAAAATATCTCGATGAGACCGAGGCCTTCCGGCTCGGCGAAGGCTGGTATCGCGACGGGCCGGTCAAGCGCGTCGACCACTATATCCCCTTCGCCCTGCATTTTTATGCGCTGATCTATTCGGTGCTCGCGACGGCCGATACTGCGCGCGGCGATGCCTATCGCGAACGTGCCCGTGTCTTTGCGCAGGACATCCGCCACTGGTTCGGTCCGGATGGCGCGGCGCTTGCCTTCGGGCGCAGCCAGACATACCGGTTTGCCGCCGGCGGCTTCTGGGGCGCATTGGCATTTGCGGGCGTCGAGGCCCTGCCCTGGGCCGAAATCAAGGGCTACTACATGCGCCATATCCGCTGGTGGTCGAAGCTTCCGATCGCCGACCGCGACGGGGTTCTGTCGATCGGCTACGGTTATCCCAATCTGCTGATGAGCGAGAGCTACAACTCGCCCGGCTCGCCCTATTGGGCGCTGAAATTCTTTTTGCCCCTGGCTCTGCCCGCCGACCATCCGTTCTGGCTGGCACAGGAAGCACCGGCACCCTCCTTTGCGGACCCGGTTCCGCTCGAAGAACCCGGCATGGTCGCCATGCATACGCCCGGCAACGTGGTTGTCCTCGCCTCCGGGCAGCAGCACGACAAGATGCGCGGCGCCAACGAGAAATATTCGAAATTCGTCTATTCCACCCGCTACGCCTTCAACATCGAGGCCAACGACCGGCATTTCGCGGCGGCAAGTTTTGACGGCATGCTGGGCCTTTCCGACGACGGGGTGCATTTCCGCATGCGCGAGACGCTCGAGCAGGCGCTGATCGCCGACGACAGGCTCTATTCCCGCTGGAAGCCCTGGAGTGACGTCACGGTCGAGACATGGCTGGTGCCGGCCAACCCCTGGCATATCCGCATCCACCGCATTGTCACGCCTCGCGCTCTGCAAACGACGGAGGGCGGCTTTGCCATCGAGCAGGCGGATTTCCAGGCCGACATCGCCAGCCGAGGCGAAGGTCTGGCCGTTTGGTATGGTCAGACCGACACCAGCGCGATCATCGACCTCTCACCTGCCTTCAGGCGGGAGGGCCATGCCATGAGCCCGATCGCCAATACCAATCTCATTCACGCAAAGACGCTTCTTCCCCAGCTCCGTGGACAGATCGAGGCAGGGACGACGCTGCTTGCCGCGGCGGTCATCGCGCTCCCCAATGCCGAGATGGACCCGGCCTTTCTGCAGTCCGTCCCGGTCTGCCCGGATGTGGCGGAACTGGAGCGGCTGTTCCGTGCGCAAGGACAGGTGATCCCCGCCTTCAACCTTACCGGCGCCAAGTGAGGCAGGCCACAGCGGCCTGTCCTATGCTTGCCTGCCGCTTCATCCGCCCCTCACCGATCCGCGCCAGACGAGGTCCGCATCAAGTCTTCGGGAGTTCGTCTCGGCCGATGTGACCTGATCGAGCCAGGTGACGGCTTCGGCCGCAATCCGGTCGACGGGCTGGGCAAAGGTCGTGAGATTGTAGGACGACCAGGACGCCTGCTCGATGTCGTCGAAGCCGACGACGCAGAGTTCGGACGGAACCGCAAGGTTGAACTGATGCCGGGCGGCATCCATCAAGCCACAGGCAAGCAGGTCGTTGACGCAGAAGATCGCGTCCGGCCGCTTCTCGCGGGTGAGCAGCCGTTGCGCCAGCACCACGCCGCTCTGATAGGTGGTCGAGCCGAACCGTTCGACGGTCACCTCGAGGCCATGTTCGCGGCCCGCAGCGCAAAAACCCTCCTCGCGGGCCATCAGGCTCGGCGTCATCGCTTCCGAATTGGCGAAGGCGAAGTTGCGACAGCCGGCGCGCAGCAGGGCGATGAAGCTACGCCGGGCCGCATCGCGATCATTGAGGTTGATCATCAGGGCGCCGTCGCGATCCTCGTCGCGGTTGATCAGCACAAGCCTTTGTCCGCTCTTGAGGCAGAGATCGGTGATCGACCTGTCCGGCATGCCGGACAGGATGATCGACGCATCGGCGCGGTAGCTGATCGCCTGGCGGAGTGCCTGGTCGACGCTGTCGTCGGAGCGGTCGGTATTGATCAGCATGGCGATCTTCGAGGCGCTCTGGAGCTGGCCGGTGAGCGCCCGGATAAGGCTGGCGCGGTAGGGCGTATCGAGCTCGGAAACGATCAGGCAGACGATGCCGCTTTCGTTGCGCATCAGCCCGCGAGCGAGGTGGTTGACATGATAACCCAGCGCCTCGGCCGCTTCGATCACCCGTCGCCGCGTCTCCTCCGAAACGCTTGCACCCGGCGTGAACGTGCGCGAAACGGCCGACCTGGACACACCAGCCCGGTCAGCGACTTCCTTGGCGCTGACAAAAATCTTGCGGCTCATCGCCCTCTCCCTTGCCTCAATCAATGCCTATTTTTGCAAGCGAGTGCAACAAGCAGATGACAAGAAATGCGGCCGGCGACCATATTCTTTAGCAATTTGTTATTGACAAGATCCATGACTACGTGGAACCATTGCACACGCTTGCAAAGGCGGGTGATGTGGAGGCGTCACCATAATCTGGGAGGATAATCATGCGCCTGGCTCTCACAGCCGCTCTCGCGGCTGGCTTGACTATGAACGTATCGGCATCTCGTGCCGCGGAAGAACTCAACCTGATCTGCTCTGCCGACGTGGTCATCTGCGAGATGATGCAGCAGATGTTCCAGAAGGATACCGGCATTCAGGTGAACATGGTTCGCCTGTCGTCCGGCGAAACCTATGCCAAGATCCGCGCCGAAGCGCGCAATCCGAAAACGGATATCTGGTGGGCCGGTACGGGCGACCCGCACCTGCAGGCGGCGTCCGAGGGACTGACGCAGGAATACAAGTCGCCGCTTCTCGGAGAGCTGAACGACTGGGCGAAGAAGCAGGCGGAAAGCTCCGGCTTCCGCACGGTCGGCGTCTATGCCGGCGCGCTCGGCTGGGGTTACAATACCGAACTCTTCAAGCAGAAGAACTACAAGGAGCCCAAGTGCTGGGCCGACCTCCTGGATGCCTCGTTCAAGGGCGAGATCCAGATGGCCAACCCGAATTCGTCCGGTACCGCCTATACGGCGCTGGCAACGCTCGTGCAGATCATGGGCGAAGACAAGGCCTATGACTATCTGAAGAAGCTCAACGCCAACGTTTCGCAATATACCAAGTCCGGCTCAGCGCCCGTCAAGGCCGCCGCCCGCGGCGAGACGGCGATCGGCATCGTCTTCATGCATGATGCGGTGGCTCAGGCGGTCGAAGGTTTCCCGGTCAAGTCGATCGCGCCCTGCGAGGGCACCGGCTACGAAATCGGCTCGATGTCGATCGTCAAGGGCGCTCGCAACCTGGAAAACGCGAAGAAGTGGTATGACTGGGCGCTGAAGGCCGACGTACAGTCGCACATGAAGGAGGCGAAGTCCTTCCAGCTTCCGTCAAACGCCAAGGCGGAAGTCCCGAAGGAAGCGCCGAAGTTCGCCGACATCAAGCTGATCGACTACGACTTCACCAAATACGGCGACCCGAACACCCGCAAAAAGCTGCTCGAGCGCTGGGACAAGGAAATCGGCGCGAGCGCCAACTGATCCCGATCGCCATCGTCGCGCTGCGGCTTAGCCTGTAGCGCGACCAGACTTTCCATGCTCTCGATGAGGTCGCGGCCGGCCATGGACAATCGCAATCGCAGACTTGACCTTGTCCTTGCCGTCGGCGCGGCGGCCATGGTCTTGTTGCCGTGGTACCGGATCGAGAAGGGTTTCCTGTCATTCTCCTGGCTGGGGGACTTCCCGGGGGCGGCCACGGTCGCTCCCGGGATGCTGCAGATCTTCGTGCACGGCCGGCTTTGGTTGTTGGCCGCCTTGCTGGCACTTGTCGGCGCGGCCGCGGCGCGGTTCGTGACCGACCCGATGCGGCGCGGCGCGCTTCTCGCCTGGTCGGGCGGCTTCGGTGTCGTCTTTCTCGCGCTCCAGGGGCTCGCAATCGGCAGTACCGGCTGGAGCTGGACAATCACCCAGACGCTCTTCGGTGAGCTCGCCGGCGGCCAGTCGTCGATGGGTGCCGGCGCCGTCCTGATGTCCGTGGTCTTCGTCCTCTTATTTTCCTTCGGCCTTGCCGAAAGGGGTGTGATGCGCGGCGACGCGTTTGTCGTCTCGACCATTTCCGTGCTGATCTTCCTCGTCGCGGTCTTCGTCTTTTATCCGATCGGCAGCATGTTCATCGGTGCCTTCCAGGACTTCGACGGTTCGGTGAATTTCGATGGATTCAGCCGCAACATCGCCGAATCCTCGATCTGGAGCCTCGATTGTCTTGCCGGCGGCACACGCTGCGGGATCGCCTGGCGCACACTTTTCCTGGCGATCATGACGGCTGCAGGCTCGACGCTGCTGGGTCTCGCCTTCGCGCTGGTCGCAACCCGCACGCATTTTCCCTTCAAGAAGGGCCTGCGGCTGCTGACCGTGCTGCCGATCATCACCCCGCCCTTCGTCATCGGCCTTGCGCTGACGCTTCTGTTCGGCCGCGCCGGCGTCGTCACCCAGGGCCTTTCGTCGGTCTTCGGCATCGAGCCGAGCCGCTGGCTCTATGGCCTCACCGGCATCTGGATCGCCCAGGTTCTCTCCTTTACGCCGATTTCCTTTCTCGTTCTGATCGGCGTCGTCGAAGGGGTCAGCCCCTCGATGGAGGAGGCTTCCCAGACATTGCGGGCAAACCGCTGGCGCACCTTCTGGCGCGTTTCCCTGCCGCTGATGAAGCCCGGGCTCGCAAACGCCTTCCTGATCGGCTTCATCGAAAGCATGGCCGATTTCGGCAACCCGCTGGTGCTCGGCGGCAGCCATGGCGTGCTTTCGACGGAAATCTTCTTTGCCGTCGTCGGCTCGCAGAACGATCCGGCCCGCGCCGCAGTGCTTGCGATGATCCTGCTCTGCTTCACGCTGTCGGCCTTCCTCGCCCAGCGGCTCTGGCTTTCAGGCAAGAATTTCGCGACCGTCACCGGCAAGGGCGACAGCGGCGCCCATATCGCGCTGCCCCGCCCGCTTTCGATTACCGTACATATGCTCGTCATCCCCTGGATGATCTTCACGCTCATCGTCTACGGCATGATCATCTTCGGTGGCTTCGTGAAGACCTGGGGCCTCGACAACACCCTGACGCTTGCCCATTACGCCAAGGCTTTCTCCGTCACCGTCCGCGACGGTTCGCTGGTCTGGACCGGGGTTGCCTGGAATTCCTTCTGGACGACGATGGAGATCGCGCTGATCTCGGCGCCGCTGACGGCTGCCGTCGGACTGGCCACGGCCTATGTGATCGTGCGGCAGAAATTTGCCGGCCGTGAACTCTTCGAGTTCGCCCTGATGATGAGCTTTGCCATTCCCGGCACGGTCATCGGCATCAGCTACATCATGGCCTTCAACCTGCCGCCGCTCGAAATGACCGGCACGGCGCTGGTCCTCGTCGCCTGCTTCGTCTTCCGCAACATGCCGGTCGGGGTGCGCGGCGGCATCGCCGCCATGAGCCAGCTCGACAAGAGCCTCGACGAAGCCTCGATGACGCTGGGAGCAACCAGCTTCCGCACCATCCGCAAGGTCATCCTGCCGCTCCTGAGGCCGGCGATCACCGCCGCACTCGTCTATTCCTTCGTGCGCGCCATCACCTCGATCAGCGCCGTCGTCTTCCTGGTCAGCGCCCAGTACAACATGGCGACCTCCTATATCGTCGGCCTGGTCGAGAACGGCGAATACGGCGTGGCGATCGCCTATTCCTCCATGCTGATCGTGGTGATGATCGCCGTCATCACCGGTTTTCAGCTGATCGTCGGCGAGCGGCGGTTAAGGCGCGAGAACCGCATCTCGGCCGAACTCGCCCGTGTCCCGACTTCCCTGCAGCAGGAGAAAATCGCATGAGACCAGCCCATGCCGGATCCGTCGTTTTCCAGAACGTCCGCAAGACTTTCGGCGCCTTCACGGCCATTCACGACCTGTCGCTGACCGTCGAGCCAGGTACGCTGGTGACATTGCTCGGCCCCTCCGGCTGCGGCAAGACCACGACGCTGCGCATGCTCGCCGGCCTCGAACACCCGGCCTCCGGCCGCATTCTGATCGGCGGCAAGGACGTCACCATGCTGCCGGCCAATGAGCGGGATGTCTCGATGGTCTTCCAGTCCTACGCGCTCTTCCCGCACATGACTTCGCTCGACAACGTCGCCTACGGGCTGGAGTCATCGGGGCTGAGCCGGAGGCAAGCGCGTGAACAGGCCGAGCACGGGCTCGAACTTGTCGGCCTTGCGGGCATGGGACGCCGTCTTCCCGCCGAACTGTCCGGCGGCCAGCAGCAGCGCGTCGCCGTCGCCCGCGCGCTGGTCCTCGAACCCCAGGTCCTGCTGCTCGACGAGCCGCTGTCCAACCTCGATGCACGTCTGCGCCGCCGCGTCCGCACCGAAATCCGCGAGCTTCAGCAGCGCCTGCAGTTTACCGCCGTCTACGTCACCCATGACCAGGACGAGGCGCTGGCGGTCTCCGACAAGATCATCGTCATGAAAGATGGCGAGATCGCCCAGGAGGGCAGCCCGCGCGACCTCTACGAGGCACCGGCCTCGTCCTTCATTGCCGACTTCATCGGCGAGGCAAATGTCGTGCCCTGCGAGATCATCGATATCTCGGGCACACAGGCGACCGTCGGCATCGAAGGCCTCAGGCATGTCGTGCCGGCGCGCGGTGCAAGGCCCGGCCGCGGCAAGCTCGCGGTCAGACCGAATGCCATCACGGTCGAACCGGCCGAAAGCGCCGCCTTTTTCGGGCGGATCAGGCACACGGCCTATCTCGGCGACCATATCGAATACGAGGCGGAAACGAGCGGCGGGACGTTGTTCATCGTCGACCCGTCGGTCGACCGCCCTCTTCCTCCCGGCACACAGGTCGCCATCGGCCTCAAGAGCCGCGGCATCGCCATCATCGCGGAATGAAAGTCTGCAGACAGGGACATGTTTCTTCATGAATAAAAACGAGCAGCACATCAGGGATCGCCACGCGCTTGCCGAAACGATCGCACGGGAAGCGGGAAAGGTCGCCTTCGACTATTTCAGCCGGCGCGAAACATTGATCATCGAAACCAAGGGCGATCCGCAGGATGTCGTCTCGATCGCCGACCGGGAGGTGGAAAACCTCATCCGCGACCGGGTGTCCGAAACATTCGCGGACGACGGCTTCCTGGGGGAGGAATACGGGCTTGCGGAAGGCAGTTCCGGCTATACCTGGGTCGTCGATCCGATCGACGGCACCAGTCCCTTTGTCAGCGGCATGCCGAACTGGTGCGTCTCGATCGCCGTTCTCCATGACAAGAAGCCGGTCGTCGGCGTCATTTTCGTACCCTGCTACGAAGAAATCTATTCCGCAGCGGCCGGACAGGGCGCCACGTTGAACGGCAAGCGGCTTTCGCTCGATGGCCGCAAGACGATCCGCAACGCGCTGACCGGCATCGGCGCCAATCACCATGTCACGCCGGCCGCCGTCGGCAAGATCGTCAACGATCTCCTCGAGGGCGGCGGCAATTTCGTCCGGCTGGGATCGGGCGCGCTGATGCTCGCCTATGTCGCCGCCGGCCGGCTGGTCGGCTATTACGAGCCTTATATGCACGCCTGGGATTGCCTCGGCGGCTATTGCATCGTCGAGGAGGCAGGCGGCTGGTTCCTGCCCTTCCCCACGGAAGGCGGGCGGCTCACCAAGGGCGCGCCGGTACTTGCCGCCGGCCCGGGTGCCGTCAGCGATCTCAAACGCATCGCCGGTATCGGCGCAGGGGATTCGGCGGCTGCGTGACCGCTTCATTCACGCGCCGTCCGAGCCTTGAGGTCGGCGGCGCGCAGAAAAGGGTCCTTGTCGGACCCGATCTTCGGTTCATGGTCAAGGGAGGAAAACATCCATGAAAATCGTTCTTGCTTCAGCAATTGCCGTAACCACATCACTGCTCATGGCGTCGAGCGCGATGGCCGTCACCGAGATCCAATGGTGGCACGCCATGACCGGCGCCAACAACGAGGTCGTCGAGCAGCTTTCCAAGGAATTCAACGAAGGCCAGAAGGACTACAAGATCGTTCCGGTCTTCAAGGGCAGCTATCCGGAAACGCTGAATGCCGGCATTGCCGCCTTCCGTGCCAAGCAGCCGCCGGCGATCATGCAGGTCTTCGACGCCGGCAGCGGCGTGATGATGGGTGCCCAGGGCGCCATCGTTCCAGTCGCCGACGTGCTGACGAAGGGCGGCTACAAGTTCGACAAGTCGCAGTACCTGCCGGGCATCGTCGCCTACTATTCGAAGCCGGACGGCACCATGCTGTCCTTCCCTTATAACTCCTCGTCGCCGATCCTCTATTACAACAAGGATATCTTCCAGAAGGCCGGTCTCGATGCCGCCAACCCGCCGAAGACCTGGCCGCAGGTGTTCGAGGCAGCCAAAAAGATCAAGACCAGCGGTGCCGCCCCCTGCGGCATGACCTCGACCTGGCTCACCTGGATCCAGACCGAAAATCTCGCCGCCTGGAACAACGTCTCTTATGGCAGCAACGAAAACGGGCTGGCCGGCGTGGACGTGAAGCTCGCCGTCAACTCCGAGTTCTTCGTCAAGCACTTCCAGTCGATCGCCGATCTCGGCAAGGACGGCACCTTCCGCTATGGCGGCCGCACTTCGGAAGCCAAGCAGCTCTTCACGTCGGGCGAATGCGGTATCATGACGGAATCCTCCGGCGGTCTCGGCGACATCATCAAGACCGGCATGAACTACGGCATCGGCCAGCTTCCCTATTACGAGGGCGCCGGCCGGCCGCAGAACACCATTCCCGGTGGCGCCAGCCTCTGGGTCTTCGCCGGCAAAAGCGATGCCGAATACAAGGGCACTGCGGAGTTCTTCAACTTCCTGTCGCAGACCAAGGTCCAGGCCCGCCTGCACCAGGTTTCCGGCTATATGCCGGTGACGATGGCGGCTTATGACGAAACCAAGAAGTCCGGCTTCTACGACAAGAACCCCGGCCGCCAGGCGCCGCTCCTGCAGATGATGGGCAAGGCGCCGACCGAGAACTCCAAGGGTGTACGTCTCGTCAACCTGCCGCAGGTCCGCGACATCATGAACGAGGAGTTCGAGTCGATGCTGGCCGGAAAACAGGATGCCAAGACGGCGCTCAACAAGGTTGTCGAACGCGGCAATGCCGCGATCCAGCAGGCAATCGAAAAGTAAGCAGCCAGGGCCGTCCGCGTCAGCCGATGCGGACGGCCTCATTCGCATTCCAAGGGAGCCCGCCCGTGCAAAGCGTCGTCTTTCCGAACAAGATCCTGCCCTATTTCCTGGTCGCGCCACAGATCGTCCTGACGGTCATCTTCTTCTTCTGGCCCGCAAGCCAGGCGCTCTATCAATCGGCGATGCGGGAAGACCCGTTCGGCCTGCAGAGCAATTTCGTCGGATTGGCAAATTTCAGGTTGATCCTGTCGGACGAGAATTACCTTCATGCGCTGCAGGTGACGATCGTCTTCAGCGTTGCGACCGCCCTGCTCTCCATGGGCCTGGCGCTGCTGCTGGCAACCGCGGCGGATCTGGTGGTGCGCGGCAAGGGCTTCTACCGCACCATGATGATCATTCCCTATGCCGTGGCGCCGGCGGTTGCCGGCATGCTGTGGCTTTTCATGTTCAATCCGGCCATGGGGACCCTGGCCTATATTCTCAGACGCAATGGCATTGCCTGGGACCCGTTGCTCAACGGCGATCAGGCGATGGTGCTGGTCGTGGTTGCGGCCGCCTGGAAGCAGATCAGCTACAATTTCCTGTTCTTCGTCGCCGGCCTGCAGGCAATCCCGAAGTCGCTGCTGGAGGCCGCCGCAATCGACGGCGCCCGCGGCAGCCGCCGCTTCTGGACGATCGTCTTCCCGCTTCTTGCGCCGACGACCTTCTTCCTGCTTGTCGTCAACACCGTCTACGCCTTCTTCGATACGTTCGGCATCATCCATTCCGTGACCGGCGGCGGGCCTGCCAAGGCGACCGAGACGCTGGTCTACAAGGTCTACAACGACGGCTTCGTGAACCTCAACCTCGGCTCGTCCGCCGCCCAGTCGGTGGTGCTGATGGTCATCGTCATCGCGCTCACGGCGTTCCAGTTCCGCTTCGTCGAGCGGCGCGTGCATTATGGTTGAGGTGACCCGATGATTGAGAACCGCCCGCTCGCCACCCTCATGGGGCATCTGATGCTGATCCTCGGCATCGTCATCGTTGCCTTTCCGATCTATTATACCTTCATCGCCTCGACGGCGACGTCGACCGCCATCATCCGTCCGCCGCTGTCGCTGCTGCCCGGCGGCCACATGATGGAGAACTACAACGAATCCATCTCCGGCGGCGTCGAGCGCGTGGTCGGGGTGAGCCTCGAACGGCTGCTGTTCAACAGCTTCGTGGTGGCGATCGCGATTGCCATCGGCAAGATCGTCATCTCCTTCCTGTCGGCTTTTGCGATCGTCTTCTTCCGTTTTCCCTTCCGCATGGGCTTCTTCTGGATGATCTTCATCACCCTGATGCTGCCGGTGGAGGTGCGCATCCTGCCGACCTACAAGGTCATCGTCGATCTCGGCCTGATCGATACCTATGCGGGACTGACGCTGCCGCTGATGGCATCGGCGACCGCCACCTTTCTCTTCCGGCAGTTCTTCCTGACGATCCCGGGCGAGATGGTCGAGGCTGCCCGCATCGACAATGCCGGACCGTTCCGCTTCATGCGCGACATCCTGCTGCCGCTGTCGACGACCAATATCGCGGCACTCTTCGTCATCCTGTTCATCTACGGCTGGACGCAATACCTGTGGCCGCTGCTGGTCACCAATGACGCGAAGATGAACACGATCATCATCGGCCTGCGCCGCATGGTCGACTTCGCGGATGCCTCAACCCCCTGGAACTACGTCATGGTCACCGCGATCCTGGCGATCATTCCTCCCGTCATCGTCGTGGTGCTGATGCAGCGCTGGTTCGTCAAAGGTTTGGTGGAGACCGAGAAGTAATGGCAAGGATTGAACTCAAGGATGTCCGCAAGGTCTATGGCAGTATCGAGGCGATCAAGGGCGTATCGCTCGATATCGAAGACGGCGAGATGATCGTGCTGGTCGGCCCCTCCGGCTGCGGAAAATCCACCCTACTGCGGATGGTGGCCGGTCTCGAAGGCATTTCCTCGGGCGAGGTGACGATTGCCGACAAGCGCGTCAACGAGCTGGAACCCGCAGAGCGGGACATCGCCATGGTTTTCCAGAACTATGCGCTCTATCCGCACATGACCGTGCGGCAGAACCTCGCCTACGGCCTCAAGAACCGAAACACGCCGAAGGATGAGATCGACCGCCGCATCACCGAGGCGGCGCGCGCGCTGGAGATCGAGCCGTTCCTGGAGCGCAAGCCGCGCCAGTTGTCCGGCGGCCAGCGCCAGCGCGTCGCCATGGGCCGTGCCATCGTGCGCAAGCCGGCCGCCTTCCTGTTCGACGAGCCCCTGTCCAACCTCGATGCCAAGCTGCGCGTCCAGATGCGGGTCGAGATCCGCCGCCTGCAGCGTTCGCTCGCAACGACCTCGATCTACGTCACCCACGACCAGATGGAGGCGATGACGCTGGCAGACCGGCTGGTCGTGCTCAATGCCGGCCGGATCGAGCAGGTCGGCACGCCGATCGAACTCTATGAGAAGCCCGAGACCACTTTCGTCGCCACCTTCATCGGCTCGCCGTCCATGAACCTCATGAAACTCGGTAACGGCGCCAGCTGGAAGATGTCGCCGGAGGCGCGACTACCCAACAATGCGGCCACGATCGGCATCCGCCCGGAGGACATCGTGATCGCCAATGGCAATGCTTCCGGGCCCGTCAGGGCCGAAGTTCAGGTGGCGGCGGTCGAACTGGTTGGTGCCGAAAGCTACGTCCATGCCCTGACCGCCGACGGCAGTCCTGTCGTCTTCCGCGTCGCAGGCCGTTCCGGCATCCAGATCGGAGAGACCATGGCCCTGACGGCCGACGCCAGCCGTTTCCATCTGTTCGATGCCGCCGGAAAGAGGGTCTGACGGAGGAGTTGCCAAGCGCCGTTCCATCGCAAGGTCGCCGGCTGTGGCACCGACGCCGCGCTGACGAGCTCGGCGAAGAAAGATGGCTGGGCGCTATGGGCCGAGGTTTCCGAGCAAACGAGAGAAAAGGCTGGGCGGGGAGAAACCACGACCCCTGCCGGAACATCAACCATCTTGTTTTTAAGGAAAAATGGTGCCCGGAGGCGGATTTGAACCACCGACACGCGGATTTTCAATCCGCTGCTCTACCAACTGAGCTATCCGGGCATCGAGGCCTATGAAGCCTTCCGGCCCAAGGCCGGCGGGGGCGTGTCCCCCGGAGCGAGCGGGGTTATAACATCTTGTTCGGCCATGTCCAGCGCCGGAGCCCACTTTTTTGACAGGTTTGCGAAAATCGCTATTTCCTGAACAAAAACAGGCGCGACCTGTCTGGCTCAGTCGTCCGAACCGTCGGCCTTGGTCTCGTCGTCCGAGACGGGAATGGCGTAGGAGCCCGTCAGCCAGCGCGACAGGTCCAGCGTGCGGCAGCGGTCGGAGCAGAAGGGATAGTGGTCGCGCGCCGAGGGCTTGCCGCATTCCGGGCAGGGTCTCGTCTTCCTGAGCGGCTCGACCTTGCCGCCGGTCTTGATCGGTTCCGATGTCATCTTTGATACTCCTTTCTACAGGGGGCATGGCGCAGCCGGCAGCCTTCCAACGCCGATGACACCCTTGCGGGCGCAGCCGGAGCACCTTTCGGCCTGCTCCATCGGCCTGCGCCGTCTGAACCGGCCTCTTCAGCCCTCCGGCCAGGCCGCCACCACGTCGAAGCCTTCGCCGGCCAGAAGCCCGGTCACCTCGAAAAGCGGCAGGCCGACGACATTGGTGTAGGAGCCGACGAGTTTCTGGACGAACGATCCGGCAATACCCTGGATCGCATAGGCGCCTGCCTTGCCGCGCCATTGCCCGGACGCGATATAGTTTTCGATCTCGCGGGTGGAAAGCCGCTTGAAGCGCACCTTGGTCTGCACGACCTTCTGGCGGAACTGACCGCCGGGGGTGATCAGGCAGATGCCGGTATAGACCCAGTGGCCGCGTCCCGAGAGCAGGTGCAGGGCGGACGAGGCCTCCTGCGTATATTCGGTCTTTTCGAGAATGCGGCGGCCGACGGCGACTACCGTGTCGGCCGACAGGATATAGCTGTGCCGCCAGGCCGGATCGTTTCTGATTCCCGCCAACGCCGCTTCCGCCTTTTCGGTCGAAAGCCTGCGGGCGAGCGAGCGCGGATGTTCGGATTTCTTCGGCGTCTCGTCGATATCCATCGGCATCAGCCGCGCCGGCGTAATACCGGCCTGGTTGAGGAGGTCGAGGCGGCGCGGAGAACCGGAGGCCAGTATCAGCTTTTGTTCCAGCGCCATGAGAGCCCGCCGCGAATGATGAGGATTACTTGAAGCGGTAGGTGATGCGGCCCTTGGTCAGGTCGTAAGGCGTCATTTCGACGAGCACCTTGTCGCCGGCCAGAACGCGGATACGGTTCTTGCGCATGCGGCCGGCGGTGTGGGCAATGATCTCGTGTTCGTTTTCCAGCTTCACGCGAAACGTCGCGTTGGGCAGGAGTTCTGTCACGACGCCCGGGAATTCGAGGACTTCTTCTTTAGCCATCTATAGTTTTTCTTCCTGTGTTGGGTTGGGCCGGCGACGCTTTTCGCGCCCGCCCGGAAATTTGCGCGGAAACTACACAATCATGTCCGCTTTGTGAACCTCGCTTGAGCGCTATTCTCAATGTCGTTTCAAGCGGCCTGCGACGAGCGGTTTCAGGCGGTCTCGGCCGGATGCCGGCTGATGCCGGAAAGGCGCTCGTCGATCAACTTCCAGAGATGGTCGCGAACCTCCCGATAGGCATCCAGCATCTGGTCGCGGGTGCCTGTCGCAGCGGTCGGGTCCATGGTCGGCCAGTAGACCACGTCCACGGCATTTGAACGGGTCAGTTCCAGCGCGGCATGGTGGGCTTCCGGCGTCAGCGTGACGATCAGGTCGAAAAAATCGTCCTCAAGTTCCTCCAGCGTACGCGGCTGATGGCGGCCGATCGAAAGCCCGACCTCCTCCAGTACCGCATCCACGAAGGGATCGCGCTCGCCGGAGCGCACGCCCGCCGACTGGACGTAGATATCGGGTGGCAGCAGCCGCTTTGCAATGGCCTCCGCCATCGGCGAACGGATGGCGTTGAAGCCGCACATGAATAGAACGGCGCCCGGCCTTTTGGCTTTTGTCTCCGGGGCGAGCACGGCTTCCATGCTCAACCACGCCAATAGAGCACGCAGACCAGCGTGAAGAGCCGCCGCGCGGTATCGAAATCGACGCGGATCTTGCCGTCCAGCCGGTCCATCAGCGTCTGCGAGCCTTCGTTGTGCACCCCGCGGCGACCCATGTCGATCGCCTCGATGCGGCTCGGGGTCGAGGAGCGGATCGCCTCGTAATAGCTCTCGCAGATCATGAAGTAATCCTTGATGATCCGCCGGAAGGGGGTCAGCGACAGGATATGGGTCGCGACCTGTTCATCTTTGTCCGTGGTGATGCCGAGCATCAGCTTGGCGTCCACGAGCGAGAGCTTCAGCTTGTAGGGGCCGCCGGCATGGCCGAGCGGCTCGAAGGAGTTTTCCTCGACGAGATCGAAGATGGCGACCGCCCGCTCGTGTTCCACATCGGGCGTGGAGCGCCCGATCGAGTCGTCCAGAACGACGTCGTAGAGCCGGAAGTCCCCTTGCCCCATCCGTCAGCCCTCGTCGTCGAGGGGCAAGCCGTTCAGGCGGATCGCAACGGAACGGGCGTGGGCATCGAGGCCTTCGGAATGGGCAAGCGTGATCGCCGCGGGCGCAAGCTGGCGGAGCTGATTGGGCCCAAGCCGCAAAATAGAGGTGCGCTTGACGAAATCGAGCACCGAAAGGCCGGACGAGAAACGGGCCGAGCGGGCGGTCGGGAGCACGTGGTTGGAGCCGCCGACATAGTCGCCGATCACTTCCGGCGTATGGCGGCCGATGAAGATCGCGCCGGCATTGCGGATGCCGGGCAGCAGCGCGTCGGGATCGGCAACGGCAAGCTCCAGGTGCTCGGCGGCGATGCGGTTGGCGAGCGGCACGGCGGCGTTCAGGTCCGGCACCAGGATGACGGCGCCGAAATCGCGCCAGCTCGCCGCTGCGGTTTCAGAGCGCGACAGGGTCTTCAGCTGGCGCTCGACGGCCGCCTCCACCGCCTTGCCGAGCCCGGCATCATCGGTGACGAGGATCGACTGCGCGCCGGCATCGTGTTCGGCCTGGGCGAGCAGGTCGGCCGCCAGCCAGTCCGGATCGTTTTCGCCGTCGGCGATGACGAGGACTTCCGAGGGACCGGCGATCATATCGATGCCGACCGTGCCGAAGACATGCCGCTTGGCGGCCGCCACATAGGCATTGCCGGGGCCGACGATCTTGGCGACCGGGGCGATCGTCTCGGTACCGTATGCGAGCGCCGCCACGGCCTGGGCACCGCCGATGCGGTAGATCTCGGTGACGCCGGCGATGCGGGCGGCGGCCAGCACCGCAGGGTTGATCGTTCCGCCATTGGCCGGCACGACCATGACCACACGCGGCACGCCGGCGACCTTTGCCGGAACTGCATTCATCAGCACAGAACTCGGATAGCTCGCGGTGCCGCCCGGAACATAGAGCCCGACCGCCTCGATCGCCGTCCAGCGGGAGCCCAGGCCGACGCCGATCGCGTCCTCGTAGATATCGTCCTTCGGCATCTGGCGGGCATGGTGGCGCTCGATGCGCTCGGCGGCGAACTTCAGGGCATCGATGACCTTCCGGTCGGTCGCGGCAAGCGCCGCGTCGATCTCGGCCTCGGTCACCTTTATTCCGACCTTGGCGAGGTCGATCCCGTCGAAACGGGCGGAATAATCGATCAGCGCCTGATCGCCGCGAGCGCGCACATCGTCGATGATGGCGCGCACCACCGTGTTCACGTCTTCCGAGACCTCGCGCTTGGTCGACAGAAATGCGGAAAACCTTGCCTCAAAATCCGGCGACGCCTGATCCAGCCAAATTGCCAAGCGGATATTCCTTCCAGCTCAAAAAACGATGTTATCCCGGTCGGGCTGTTCGGACAAACGGGGCCGGATCAGGGATGACGGGGCTTGGACGCCGTTTCCCATGCGCCGCCGACATCCGCAAGAGCAACTTCGATGCATTCGACGTCGAGCGCAATCGTCGATTTGCCGGAAAGCACCAGTTCGACCGTGCCTTCCGGGCCGTCGCCCTTCTGCGAGAAGGTGATCGCCAGCAGCGACAGGACCTCGTCCTTACGGCCGCGATTGATGCCGGTCGAGCGCACCGCCTCGACCCGCTTGAAGACGATCGCCGAACGGCGGCGTTCGAACCCCTTGCGCTGCTTGGCCGCGGCATTCTCCCAGACGAAGCGGTTGGCCGCGAGCGAGAAGTTGCGCTCGGGCTGCGACCAGCGCACGTCGCCCACCTTGAAGACCGCGTCCTGCATATGCGCGGAAATGACACCCAGGTCGTCCGTATCAAGGGCCAGCAGCTTCAAGTCGGTCATCGCTTCCAATATCCATTAAGAGGTGCGTATTCACGCGAAAGTTCCTGTACTTGAGATAGGATGTGGCGAGGCAAGAAGCAACGGCGGCCCGCAAGACAGAACGCAGCTTTATCCGCACCGACGGACGTGTCGGCACGGTTGAGGAGGGGAATGGGGCAGGCAGGGTATCGGGTATGGATGTGAGGTAGGTTTCCGCCTGCCCCGATCGCCTCTTGCGGTTTGCGGAGGATTTCCGAGCCCTCCCTTGCCGCTTTCACGACCATCATCGAAACCGGGATCTTGCGAACCTTCGTGAGGCAGCCGGTTCCCATCCGATGATGCGGCTATTATTGCCCGATGTCTTGACCGCGGGGATGCCGGCGAGGCGAGAAATCTGCCAAGTCGTTGACGAAACACGCCGACAAATGCCGTTTGGCCCCATTTCGTCCCCGGGGTCCCGGGGGGCATCGCAGATGGCGGGGCACGCTCCGCCTGCCGGCCACCTCGCGCCCCAAGTGGGCGGTGGGGTGCGCGGATCGGCAGCTTTACGTCATCAACGGGCATTGAAAACTTGAAATCGATTACCGTTCGATAGGGACTTAAGCCTTCTGATCGGTCGTCTAGTCCGAATGCTTCATTGACGGTGTGCCGCCCCGGCGTAGAATCTCTGTGGGTAAAACACATTGGGCCGGGGCTGGTGTATCTATGGAGGATGCCATGCAGGAACCTGATATGCAGAAACTCGATGCACTTGTCGGTCGGCTGGTGGGCGATCTCGGCGCTGGCGTGTCCGGCGTTCTCGTCGTGCTTGGCGACCACCTCGGCCTGTTCCGGGCGATGACGGACGGACGGATGCGATCCTCGATGGAGATCGCGGAAACGACGGGGCTCGCCGAACGCAATGTGCGCGAATGGCTCGCCGCCATGGCTGCGGCCGACTACGTCACGTTTGATGAAAAATCGAACAAGTTCGGTATGACGCCCGAGCAGGCGATGGTTTTTTCCAATGAGGACAGCCCGGCCTTTTTCGGAGGCGCCTTCGAAATCGTCCAATCGATGTGGATGGATGAGCCGAAGGTGGAGGAAGCCTTTCGCACGGGCCGCGGGCTCGGATGGCACGAGCACAGCACCTGCCTCTTCCGGGGCACGGAGCGCTTCTTCCGTCCCGGTTACAACAGCCATCTGGTCGACGAATGGATTCCCGCGCTTCAGGGCGTACGGGAAAAGCTGGAACGTGGGGCGGAGGTGGCCGACGTCGGCTGTGGCCATGGCGCCTCGACGATCCTCATGGCAAAGGCTTTTCCGAAGTCGCATTTTCACGGGTTTGACTACCATGCCCCTTCCATTGAACGCGCAAAGCGTGCGGCGCAGGAGGCTGGCGTCGGCGACCGGGTGACGTTCCACCAGGCTTCGGCGAAGGAATTCCCCGGCGGCAACTACGACCTCGTCGCAATGTTCGACTGCCTGCACGATATGGGCGATCCGGTCGGAGCAGGCCGTCATATCCGCGAGACGATGGCGAAGGGTGGCACCTGGATGATCGTCGAACCCTTCGCGCATGACGGCCTGAAGGACAATCTCAACCCGGTCGGGCGGGTTTATTACGGCGCCTCGGCCATGATCTGCACTCCGGCCTCCATGGCACAAGAAGTAGGCCTTGGCCTCGGTGCCCAGGCTGGGGAGATGAAGCTTCGCAAGGTGGCGCTCGACGCTGGCTATTCGCACTTCCGACGGGCGAGCGAAACTCCATTCAACATGATCTTCGAAGTGCGAGCCTGAACCGCTTTGGGTTTACGCGGTTCCGGATACGCAAACCGAACCGAAGCCCTGACACCAATACCAGGTGATGTCGGGCCGGGCCGCAGAACCCAGCCCGACATTCAGCCGGGAAAATCGGCGGAAAGGCTGATTTCCTCCCAGAGTTCGATCTGGCCCAGGCGCTCCTTCAGCTTCTGGGTGACAGCGTTATAGCAGATGGCCCCCAATACCAGGTGGCGGGGCGCCTGATCCGCCTCGGTCGCGGCGATCATCGCCTCGCCGGCGCGCACCGGATCGCCCGGCTGGCGGCCGCTATAGCCGGAGGTCGCGCCCATGCGGGCCGCGGCGGTCTCGGCGTAGTCGGCGATCCTGCTCGGCGTCTGCTTCAGGGATCGGCCGGCCCAGTCGGTGCGGAACGGACCGGGCTCGACGCAGGTGACCTTGATGCCGAGCGGTGCGCCTTCGAGGGTGAGCGCATCGGAAAAACCTTCGACTGCATGTTTGCTCGCCGCGTAATAGCCGGAACTCGAGAGGCCCATGAAACCGGCCATGGAGGTGATGTTGAGGATATGGCCCTTGCGCTGCGCTCGCATGCCCGGCAGCACGGCGCGGGTCATGGCGAACAGGCCGAAGACGTTGGCGTCGAACATCGCTCGGATTTCGTCCTCCTCGCCTTCCTCGATCGAGGCCTGATAACCGTAGCCGGCATTGTTGACCAGCACGTCGATGCGGCCGAACTTCTGCTCGGCGGCGGAAACCGCATCGGCAATCTGCTTCATGTCCGTCACGTCGAGATCGAGTGCCAGGACATGATCCTTGCCGTCGGCCAGATCGGCGACCCGATCCTTGCCGCGGGCAGTGACGACGGTCGGCCAGCCGCGCTCGATCGTCAGCTTGGCGAGTTCGCGACCAAAGCCGGTGGAGCAGCCGGTAATGAACCAGACGGGGGTTTGTGCATCGGTCATGGGAAAATCTCCGTGGGGTGCCGGATCAAACAATATGAGGCGGGAAAAGGATGGACGTCCCAAAGAGATAGAAACGCAAAAAAGGACGGCAAGGGCAATGCCCCGACCGTCCTTTGCAAAATATCGGCCTTGCGGATCGATCAGTCGCTGACGCGTTCGACCACCGCGCCGCAGCGGGTGAGCTTTTCTTCCAACCGCTCGAAACCGCGGTCGAGGTGATAGACACGGCTGACCATGGTCTCGCCTTCGGCGGCAAGGCCGGCGATGACCAGCGAGACGGAGGCGCGCAGGTCGGTCGCCATGACCGGAGCACCCTTCAGCCGCGTCACGCCTTCGACCCGAGCCTTCTGCCCGGAGAGCGAAATCCTGGCGCCGAGGCGGGCGAGCTCCTGCACGTGCATGAAGCGGTTCTCGAAAATGGTCTCGGTAATGTTCGAGACACCGGAAGACCGGGTCATCAGCGCCATGAACTGCGCCTGCAGGTCGGTCGGGAAACCCGGGAACGGCTCGGTGGTGATATCGACCGGCTGGATGCCGTTGCCGTTGCGCACGACCCGCAGACCGCTTTCCGTCTCGGTGATGTGGGCGCCGGCCAGACGCAGCGTGTCGAGAGCGGTGTCGAGCAGCGATGCTTCGGTGCCCTCGAGCACGACATCGCCGCCGGCCATCGCAACCGCCATGGCATAGGTACCGGTCTCGATGCGATCCGGCAGGACCCGATGGCGGGCGCCGGAGAGCGAGGTGACGCCCTCGATGGTGATCGTCTGGGTGCCGGCGCCGGAAATCTTGGCGCCCATGGCGGTCAGGCATTTTGCGAGATCGACGACCTCCGGCTCACGGGCGGCGTTTTCGATCACCGTCGTGCCCCGGGCAAGCGTCGCCGCCATCATCATCACATGGGTCGCGCCGACCGACACTTTCGGAAAGACGTAGCGGGCGCCGATCAGGCCGCCCTTCGGCGCCGTGGCGTTCACATAACCGCCGTCGACCTCCAGGGTGGCGCCGAGCGCCTGCAGGCCTTCGAGGAAGAGATCGACCGGACGCGTGCCGATGGCGCAGCCGCCCGGCAGGGAAACGCGCGCCTGGCCTTCGCGCGCGAGCAGCGGCCCGATGACCCAGAAGCTGGCCCGCATTTTGGAGACCAGCTCATAAGGAGCGGTCGTATCGACGATGGTGCGGCAGGTGAAGTTGATGGTGCGCGAATAACTTTCTTCCTGCCGCTCGCGGCGGCCATTGACGGCGACATCGACGCCATGATTGCCGAGGATGCGCAGGAGCTGTTCCACGTCGGCCAGATGCGGCACGTTTTCGAGCGTCAGCGTATCGCTCGTCAGAAGGGAAGCGATCATCAGCGGCAGAGCGGCATTCTTCGCTCCCGAGATCGGTATGGTGCCCTTCAGTTCGTTGCCGCCTACAATTCTGATGCGATCCATAAGTTGTAACTCTTCCTTCTGAGCGCGAAAGGAGGCGTCCTTAGACGAAATCCGCCGCTGCTTCAATGATTGCTGAAATGGCCTGCCCGAATAGCCCGTCTGGCGCATAAGCTACGATGATTCGTCCGTTTTTGCGGCAGGCAGTGCCGGTTCTGCGGCGGGAAGTCCCTGGGTCAAATCCTCCTCGCCGGCCCGACGGGCCCGCGCCTGGGTCTTGCGGCGCATCAGATTCTCGCGAAGCTTGGCCGCAGCCTTCGCCTTGCGCTGCGCGTCGCGGGCTTGAGCCGCCTTGCGGTGCCGGTCGCCGCGGCCTTCGCCGGTATCCCCGCCTTCTGAATCGTTCCGTTCTTCATCATTCGCCATGGCTCTCCATACCCAAAAAGCGGGATTCTTGAAAGCGGAAGCGACGTTTTCCCCACTCGTTGGCAAAGAACTTGGAATTTGCGGCTTGCGCTGCCGGTGAACCTATGGCAATAGGCCGCTGCCGACGACGCGGGTCTTTCGCGCCGGCTGACGCTGCTATAGCTCAGGGGTAGAGCACTCCCTTGGTAAGGGAGAGGCCGAGAGTTCAAATCTCTCTAGCAGCACCATTTTCCTTCTGGAGAAGCGGTTTGGACTTACACTCTCACTGACGGCTCCCCTCGCTCGAGGCGCTGCAGAGCCTGTCCGATATGCCCCATGTGCCGTGCCTCGTCCGGCGAGACGCTTCTTGCCGTCTCTCGGCAATTCTCGCTTCTATTATCAGGCGTGAACGCCAAAGGCGATGATCCGGGAGCGAACGGAACTTGTTATGCTGCCGTTCATTTTAGCTCTGCTAGTTTGGCGTATTACCGTTGCTGGAGAGAAACAATGAAAGCGAAACAATTCGGATTGCTGGCGGGCATGTCGGCCCTGCTTGTCGGCATCAGCATTCAACCTGCACCTGCTACCGCCCAAGGGTTCGAACTTGAGTTCGGAGAACGTGGCATGCGGATCGAGCGCCCGGATGGCTATGATCGGCGACACGATCGTAGATATGATCGGCGATACGAGCGCCGCTCTGAGCGTTCGGGCTGCGGCCCGCGGGAAGCTCTGGGCGCGGCATCACGTTACCTGGATGACCCGGCCATCAACGCTGAAAACCGAAGGTACTATTCTATCGATGGATACGGCAAGCGCGGTGGAGGCCGTGGCCGTCCGGATTCCGTGATGATCTCCAAAGCCCCCGGTTGCCCACGCGTGTAGCAATCACTGCTTCGGTAAGCCGGTAAGGCCAAAGCCCGAGGTCGGCATGCTGCCCTCCGTTGCAGACACAGTCTTGTACAGCAGAGTATATGCTCGAGGCCGGACTGTGGACGTGACGGAGGCCATGCCGGTGCTGCAAGCCCATGGGTGATGAAAACCGGCCGCACAGAAGCCTGGCCGCGGCACGCAATGCCTTCCTGCATTTCGCCTCCTTCCGCGCAAATTGACCGAATAAGTATCACACCGCGATGTTACCAACGGCGGCGAACGGACACCTCCGGCTGTGGATGCGATCGGGCCACGGGTCTTCAGAATCGTATGAGGCGTGGTTGGCAAAGTGGTTCGCAAGCGTTTAATACGCCGGCTATGTGAGAACTTAATCGTCGGGTGCGGCGAGCGGGAGCCCAATTGAACGGCAAAAAAAGCAGGACGAGCCACCTGGATTCGGGCGCTGTGACCAGCGTCCTCAAGCGGGTGATCGCCGAAAACGGCAGGGATCATATCCGCGGTTATGCCTTTGCGATCTTCTGCCTGATCGCGACAGCCATGTCCACCGCCTTCACGGCATGGATCATGGAGTCGGTCGTCAACGAGGCTTTTGCCAACAAACGGGCCGACATGGTGCTCGTCATCTGCTTTGCGATCTTTGCAGCCTTCGTCATTCGCGGCCTGGCCACCTACGGGCAGGCGGTGACGCTGTCCAAGATCGGCAACAATATCGTCGCTCGCTATCAGCAGCGTCTCTATTCGCATCTCATGAAGCTTTCGGTCGGCTTTTTCGCGGAATCGCGATCAGCCCAACTCGCCGGGCAGATCGGCCAGAATATCGGCGGCATAAGGGACGTCCTCAACCTGGTGGTCACATCGACCGCGCGCGATCTGCTGACGCTGGCGTCGTTGATCATCGTGATGATTTCCAAGGACTGGGTTCTCTCGCTGATCGTGTTTGCGGTGGCGCCGCCGCTCATTCTTGCGATCCGCTACCTGTCGCAGCGGCTGCGCAGTGTGACGCGCGAAGCCGTCGAGGTGAGCAGTAAGGTGCTGGGCGCCATGCAGGAAACGATCCAGGGCATTACCGTCGTCAAAGCATTCACCATGGAACAACAGCTGGAAGCCAAGGTCCGGCGCATCATCGAAACGTCCGAAAGACAGAGCAACCGGATTGCCCGCCTGTCCGAACGCACCGCACCGCTCACCGAGACATTTGCCGGCGTGGCGATCTCCAGCGTGATCGGTTATGCCGCCTTCCGTTCGATCTATGACGATGTTGCCCCCGGCGCCTTCTTCGCCTTCATCACGGCCTTGCTGATGGCCTACGATCCCGCCCGCCGGCTGGCCCGGATGCAGGTGCAGCTCGAACGATCCGTCATCAACGCCCGGATGATCTACAGTCTGCTCGACATGCAGCCGTTGCAGCGGGAAAATCCGAATGCCCCCGACCTTGTCGTCACCAAGGCGCAGATCGAACTGAAGGGCGTCGTGTTCGCCTATGGCAGCGGCCAGCCGATCCTCAAGGGGGTAGACCTCGTCGCGGAAGGCGGCAAGACCACCGCCCTGGTCGGCCCGTCGGGCGCCGGCAAGTCGACGATCATCTCGCTGATCCCGCGTTTCTACGATCCGGCCGAAGGCCAGATCCTGATCGACGGACAGGACATAGCCCATGTGACCAAGGCCTCGCTGCGCCACAGCCTGGCCTATGTCACGCAGCAACCCTATCTGTTCGAAGGAACAATCCGCGACAACATCCGCTATGGACGGCCCGAAGCGACCGATGCCGACGTCGAGGAGGCCGCCCGCCTCGCCCATGCCCACGAGTTCATACTCATGCAGCCGGCGGGTTACGAAACACCGGTCGGCGAAAACGGCATGACCCTCTCCGGCGGCCAGCGCCAACGTCTGTCGATCGCACGCGCGCTCGTGCGCAACGCACCGATCCTTCTTCTCGACGAAGCCACCTCGGCGCTCGACAACGAATCCGAAGCCGCCGTGCAACGGGCGCTCGATTCGGCCATGCACGGACGAACCGTCGTCGTCATCGCCCATCGCCTCTCGACCGTCGTCAACGCCGACAAGATCATCGTCATGCACGAAGGACGGGCAGTCGAAGAAGGCACCCACCAGGAGCTTGCCAAACGCGAGGATGGTCTCTACGCGCGGCTTAACAATCTAAAGGCGCCGGAAAAGAGTGAGATATCACCCGCGACCTGAAGCTGTCTGTGGCTGACAGTACCCCAATACGCGGCTACTCCAAATGCCCGAGACATTCATGAATCGAGGTGTCATACCGATGTCTTGCGGATGATGACCTGCCGGAAAAGGTAGACAAGTTCAAACTTTCCCCTCTTCATTTCCAGGAAGCGGTGGATGGCATTCGCCGGATTGTCGTTCGCATCGGCATAGTAGCCCCAGATATAGTCGTCGAACGCCATTATTCCGCCAGGCTTGAGTGCCGCAAAGCCGTTCACGGCATCCATCATCACGTCGTCCGCGAGATGCGAGCCGTCGACGTAAATGAAGTCGAACGCAAGGTCCTTCGGCTTCTCCATGAAGTAAGCGTTGGATGTACCCTTGAACTTGGTCATTCTTCCGGCCTGACCTATAAGGTTCGCATTGAAGCGGCCCTCGACGGCCGACATCGCCTCCTTCTCGTGTTCATCGGAACCAGCCCAGGTATCCACGCAGGTCAACGTCGCGTTCGGCAGGGTTTTAAGGAAAAAATAAGCGGACATGCCTTCCCAACTGCCGATCTCGAGCGCCTTCAGGTCGGCTCTGTTGCGGAGATCGAGGCGATCGAACAACCACATCCAGATTGGAAGATGGCCGACGAACCAGTCATTGCTAAGCTGCAGGCCCTTCAATTCAGATGCCACGAAGGCCTTCGTCGCGGGCTTGTATCTCTTCTCGATGCTGCGCCGCTTTCTGCGGAACTTCATGTATTTGAGAACGATTTTCAGCCCTGAGCTGGACCGGAGCAGGAATCTGATGTCGGAAATCTCTTCGGCGATCGATCGGAGCAGCCTCGAGAAACTCACTTTGCTTGACACGCTATTTCCTTGCTTCGAATAAGGCACAGGAAGCCGAACAATCGGCTCGCTGGCAATATCAACATCATATCTTCCACCCTGAGACCTGTGAAGCCAACCCGGGGAGGATCCGGTGGAAACCGTAACACTACAGAATGCAATGCTCACGAACGCCGCAGATTCTCGAAGTCATCGTCGAGTGGCTCATCAGGCTGGTTATCGGAAGGCTGAAAGTTGCGATTCGGCCGACCGTTCCGGAAATCTATGGGCTACGTCGTTTGTCTTCTTCAGATAGAACCGCGTGCCATGGAACACATACGTTCGAGATTTCTGTCGAGCTCTCGGGGATCGACAGTCATGTTGTCATGGTGGGATTCCAAATGCGCGGAGGCAGTATCCGCCAGCATGTAGTGGTAAGGATGCGATAACGCTGAGGCGAGCGTGAAGTAGCAATTATTGGTCTTCGTATCCCGCGGATGAATTTCCAGGATCGAGCCGCCCGGCGCCATGAACAACATGTTGACGAAGCCTGCACCATGCGGACCGGCAACCATGGTGCATTCGCTCAGAAGCCTCACCTGCTCGGAGAAAGACAAGCTCTCGCCATGAATTATCTCAAAACCATGCCTGGAGAGAACCGGTACGATCTCGTCTTCATTCAGCACTCTTCTGACCGGTGCCTTGCTGCGGCTGATATAGATACGCCGGTCCGGTTTTCGCTCGGTACCAAAGGTCAGGCGATATCTCTCCGCAACAGATCTGATCAACCGCTCGTTATAATTGCCTGTTGCGGCGGTATGGGCCGGAAGCGCCAGCTTCTCAATGATGAAAGTCTTCTCTTCCGGAATAAACGTCGTGGAACCAAGGCGGAAGGGCAAGAGCGACTGCTCGACAAAGGGAACGAATTGGAAGGAGAACGGCAGGATCAGGTGGAGGTCGCGATCCTGCTCCCTCGCCAGATGGAGTCTTGGTATCGCATCCGTCAGCCAATGAAAATAATTGCTGCTCCAGTTGTCTGTGATCCAGACGCCTTTGGAAATCCGTTCGATGGGTAGCCGGTATAGCTTTCCAAGCGCTTTCAGACGCCGCATAACGCTAAGCTGACGGTCACCGACGAAGCTTTCCTTCAACAAAGTGTGGCCTTGATAAAGCCAGCCATTGGCACGTGCGGTGATGTTCTCAAGCTGGAGAATCCGGCTTGCAGGGACATCGTAGCTCAGATTCGGCGTGAACAAGCCGGCGTCTCTTTCCTCGAAGTTCCTTGGCAGAGCGCGGGTAACCACCGTGGGTTCCCCCAGCGTTGAGACGGTTTTATCCTGCGGTCGGGCAAAATGATAAAACATCAAATCCTCAGGCAATCAGTATTGGCGCGGAGGCGGCAAGCTCATCGCGCTTCGTCATCCAATGGGGCCTTGGCGTTGCCAAGTAGTTCATCAAAATAGGCGATCGTCTTCTCAAGTCCCGCCCGCAGCTCGACCGTTGGCTGCCAGTCGAGAAACTGCTTCGCCTTGGAAATGTCCGGCTGACGCTGGATCGGATCGTCAGAAGGCAACGGCCGGAATACCAACTTCGATCTTGATCCTGTCAGCTCCAGTACAAGGTCCGCCAGGCCGCGTATTGTAAACTCGGTCGGGTTTCCGATGTTGAAGGGGCCGACAACATCGTCTCCGGTCGCCATCATTCTCAGCATAGCTTCCACGAGATCGTCGCGATAGCAGAACGAGCGCGTCTGCTCGCCCCGACCGAAAATGGTGATGTCGTCTCCCTTGAGCGCCTGGACAATGAAGTTGGATACGACACGCCCGTCATTCGGATGCATACGCGGCCCGTAGGTATTGAAAATGCGCACCACTTTCGTTCGCAGCTTGTGCTGGCGGCGGTAATCGAAGAACAGCGTCTCAGCGCAGCGCTTGCCTTCGTCGTAGCAGGAACGAATGCCGATCGGGTTGACATTGCCCCAGTATTCTTCGACCTGGGGATGGATGCTGGGATCTCCATAAACCTCGGAGGTCGAAGCTTGCAAAATCTTTGCCCGCACTCGCTTTGCAAGCCCGAGCATGTTGATGGCGCCGTGGACGGAGGTCTTGGTCGTCTGGACGGGATCGTGCTGATAGTGAACGGGAGATGCGGGGCACGCAAGGTTGTAGATTTCGTCAACCTCGACATAGAGCGGAAAACAGACGTCATGGCGCATCAGTTCGAACCGCGGATGGCCGATCAGATGCTCAACATTCCCGCGAGTACCCGTAAAGAAGTTGTCGACACAAAGGACCTCGTCTCCTCGATCAAGCAGGCGCTCGACAAGGTGCGACCCGAGAAATCCAGCTCCACCTGTTACCAATATTCTCGCGTTCATGCCTGCTTCCTTGTAAGCCGTATCGCCACCTAGCCGAGAAATACTTTGATGTCAAAATCCTGGATAGCCACTGTTATTTTTGCCATGTTCGCCGCTTCTGTTTTCGAGAGAGAGGCCTTTGACGACCATCGTTTTTGCCAATCCAGCCCACGGCATCGGAAGCTGGAAGAGCGGAGTGGGCTCCAGCAGTGTGTTGAGCCCTATGTAAAGCCAACAGCGGCCGGCGCTTGAACATCATCAACAGTGAATCAGGGCCAATATCAATGCCGTTTGACACCTCCGGCTGTGGATGCGATCGGGCCACGGGTCTTCAGAATCGTATGAGGCGTGGTTGGCAAAGTGGTTCGCAAGCGTTTAATACGCCGGCTATGTGAGAACTTAATCGTCGGGTGCGGCGAGCGGGAGCCCAATTGAACGGCAAAAAAAGCAGGACGAGCCACCTGGATTCGGGCGCTGTGACCAGCGTCCTCAAGCGGGTGATCGCCGAAAACGGCAGGGATCATATCCGCGGTTATGCCTTTGCGATCTTCTGCCTGATCGCGACAGCCATGTCCACCGCCTTCACGGCATGGATCATGGAGTCGGTCGTCAACGAGGCTTTTGCCAACAAACGGGCCGACATGGTGCTCGTCATCTGCTTTGCGATCTTTGCAGCCTTCGTCATTCGCGGCCTGGCCACCTACGGGCAGGCGGTGACGCTGTCCAAGATCGGCAACAATATCGTCGCTCGCTATCAGCAGCGTCTCTATTCGCATCTCATGAAGCTTTCGGTCGGCTTTTTCGCGGAATCGCGATCAGCCCAACTCGCCGGGCAGATCGGCCAGAATATCGGCGGCATAAGGGACGTCCTCAACCTGGTGGTCACATCGACCGCGCGCGATCTGCTGACGCTGGCGTCGTTGATCATCGTGATGATTTCCAAGGACTGGGTTCTCTCGCTGATCGTGTTTGCGGTGGCGCCGCCGCTCATTCTTGCGATCCGCTACCTGTCGCAGCGGCTGCGCAGTGTGACGCGCGAAGCCGTCGAGGTGAGCAGTAAGGTGCTGGGCGCCATGCAGGAAACGATCCAGGGCATTACCGTCGTCAAAGCATTCACCATGGAACAACAGCTGGAAGCCAAGGTCCGGCGCATCATCGAAACGTCCGAAAGACAGAGCAACCGGATTGCCCGCCTGTCCGAACGCACCGCACCGCTCACCGAGACATTTGCCGGCGTGGCGATCTCCAGCGTGATCGGTTATGCCGCCTTCCGTTCGATCTATGACGATGTTGCCCCCGGCGCCTTCTTCGCCTTCATCACGGCCTTGCTGATGGCCTACGATCCCGCCCGCCGGCTGGCCCGGATGCAGGTGCAGCTCGAACGATCCGTCATCAACGCCCGGATGATCTACAGTCTGCTCGACATGCAGCCGTTGCAGCGGGAAAATCCGAATGCCCCCGACCTTGTCGTCACCAAGGCGCAGATCGAACTGAAGGGCGTCGTGTTCGCCTATGGCAGCGGCCAGCCGATCCTCAAGGGGGTAGACCTCGTCGCGGAAGGCGGCAAGACCACCGCCCTGGTCGGCCCGTCGGGCGCCGGCAAGTCGACGATCATCTCGCTGATCCCGCGTTTCTACGATCCGGCCGAAGGCCAGATCCTGATCGACGGACAGGACATAGCCCATGTGACCAAGGCCTCGCTGCGCCACAGCCTGGCCTATGTCACGCAGCAACCCTATCTGTTCGAAGGAACAATCCGCGACAACATCCGCTATGGACGGCCCGAAGCGACCGATGCCGACGTCGAGGAGGCCGCCCGCCTCGCCCATGCCCACGAGTTCATACTCATGCAGCCGGCGGGTTACGAAACACCGGTCGGCGAAAACGGCATGACCCTCTCCGGCGGCCAGCGCCAGCGTCTGTCGATCGCACGCGCGCTCGTGCGCAACGCACCGATCCTTCTTCTCGACGAAGCCACCTCGGCGCTCGATAACGAATCCGAAGCCGCCGTGCAAAGGGCGCTCGATTCGGCCATGCACGGGCGCACCGTCGTCGTCATCGCCCATCGCCTCTCGACCGTCGTCAACGCCGACAAGATCATCGTCATGCACGAAGGACGGGCAGTCGAAGAAGGCACCCACCAGGAGCTTGCCAACCGAAAGGAAGGCCTATACGCCCGCCTCAACAATCTAAAGGCGCCGGACGGCGCTCGAACTGAAATAGCCTGAAGGCAGCAAGGGGCAAGACCGCAGATTTTAGCAGGAATGCTATCAAAGCCATTGCTGAATGGCCAAATGAACGGAAATGGTGATGGTCATTGAACGAGAGCGGCGAACGCTTGTTATTGTTGAACGCAAGCTCGCGCAAAACCGTGGGCACTATCATACTCAGATAACGGCCCTGCGGACGATGCTGCCAAACTACGAGACAGCACTTATAACAGGCGAAGCCTATGATGGCTTTCTTGGGATTTCAGCCGCCACTCTCGCCACAAGCTCGCTAAAGGGCCAGAAGCTGAGGTCAAGGTTAAGGCATGGAAACCCTTTGGAACGGGTCGGCGCACTTCTCGCGCTTCTAAGAAAAGGTTTGATGTTCAATATGCCGGTGTCGGCATATGGCCGCCAGTTCGCCGAAGTTGTGACTAACCTTAAGCTAGACCAGAGCGATCTCATTATCGTTCCAACGGCAGATCTCGACACACTCGAGTCTTCTGTCGATCTGCATCATATTCTCGGGGATGCTGCCCCTCGGGTCATCCTTCGCTTCCTAAACGCCGAACTCGGTGACCGAAACGATGGGGTCCGCTCCGCCCGCCTGCGCGAGGTACAGGCGAAGCTGCCGAAACGGGTTCTGCTATTTACCGAGACGGAGGAGTTGGCAGATCATCTCCGTAAAGAATTCAATATTCCCGTAGCGGGCGGTTTTTATCTTCCCTGCAGCGTGCCAATCGCAGACTCTCCCGAAGAGCGGGTGTTGAACGGCAGGTTCCGGATCGGTGTGTTTGGAGAACCCAGACTTGAAAAAGGAAGCTCAAGGATTCCTGGCATAACAACCGCACTGGCGCAGAAGGCAGCTGCAGGATCCGCGGGCCCATTTGAGATTGTAGTTCAAGGTGCAGCGGCGGATTTCCAAAAGCACGGCGTATACGAGGCGCTCGCGGAGCATCAGGCGAGTGGAAGGGCTGTCGTCGTTTCTCCGCATGACAATCGCCTCTCTCCCCAGGAGTTCGCGCGACTATTCGCTTCGGTTGATGCTATTCTCCTGCCTTACGACACGAGTTTGTACAACCTTCAGGGCTCCGGCGTCATCCAGGATGCCGTGGCTGCACGCAAACCCATCATCTATACCAAGGGGATGTCGATGATGTCATTCCTCGATCATGGAAACGGTCTGGCAGCTGAAACGGATCAGGACTTTGCAGAAGCAATCATGCGTGTTGCTTCTGATCCGTTGACCTTTCGGGAAGGTACCGCCCGTGCAGCTGCCTACCTGCAGAACGCCATAGCCGCCAGTCCTTTCCTGCGCGCCATCAACGCAGCGCAGCAATAAGCGCTGAGCTCCTCTGCGGATCTGAATCCGCTACCAACACTTTCTGCCAAGTCGCACGAAACGCCTACCGTCCGGGAACGTGCTCAAGGGGAGTGTCGTTCAAGAGGCTGGGGACGATATAGAGCTTACCTCCCTGGCGACCAATAAACTCGTTCAAGGCGACGTGCTCACACACCTCCTCGCCCTGACTATCCAACCCAAGATACAGGCTCTGCTGGAGGAACTCGGTTCGATAAATTCCAAAGCCGCCGAATGCTGATTGTACCGGGATAGGTTTATCCTGAGGGGATATTTTCTTTTGACGTCCGGTTACGAACTCCTCGATTGCGGCCTTGATCTTCTTTTTCCTGTTGAATCTCGCTCGCCCCGCCTCGCGGACTTCTTTCCAGCAGTCGGTCGGGCACCATGAAGGGTGGCGCAAGGCCCAGATGTCGTAATACCAGTCACGTTGGTTGGCAAAGAGGCCGGCCCAATCATCCGGCGCCGAGTTGATGGCGTTGGAAAGCCCAGGTTCTTCCACGAGATTGGCGTTAACGCCGTCGAGGTCTAAAACTATTAGCAGGTCGTGGTGGATGCCTCTTTGTAAGTCATCGCGCAACGCAGTCATGTACAAATTTCTTGCAATAGCCAATCTCGGCGTCCTTTTGGCTACATTTGCCGCCAATCCATCAACATTTTGTATGTGCGCATCGTGATTCGCTTCGGCCCACTGCCTCAGGACTTTTTCGGTGCCATCTTTGGAATCGTTGGTGACGATGAAGAACTTTGTTCTCGTAAAACTTTGCTGCAGGCGACTGAGGCGAGGTAGAGTTTGAAGTAGGCCTTCTTCGCAATCTCGCGCGGCGCCCACTATGAATGCTGACTTCTCGATCATTGAGGTTCCTGAGACTTGATGCCGTTTCTAACTGATGTTCGGCTGTGGCTAGCCTTATAGCCGCGAACACTCCCGAGCAATCGTTTCCAGTGCCAAGGGCGCATTATAACCCCTGCACGGTTGCCCCCTTTTCAGTTGATCCGCCTGTGCGGAATACCAGCACGCTTCCGAAAAGTAGCGCTATCTCTTTGGGGTCAGACTATGGCCAGGAGCTCAGGCCTTGTGTGGCACCAAGACCGTCTGTAGGAGTGAGGCGCCAGACAAAGAGATCGACATGGTGAGAAGCAAAATAACGGGCGGCACTACTACCTTGCTGTTCAAGGCACGCGTCCTGAACAAGTACGAGGTATCCTACTTCAGGTGTGACGAAACCGGTTTCATCCAGACCGAAGAGCCCTACTGGCTAGATGAGGCATACTCATCCGCGATTACGAAGCTTGATGTAGGTATCGTCAGCCGTAACGTGCAATTATCCGGGGAGCTGTCTCGGATGATCGCCGCCGCAGGCTTCAAGCAGAACGGCCAGTTTCTCGATTACGCGGGTGGATACGGCCTCTTCACCCGACTTATGCGTGATGCGGGGTATGATTTTTACCACACCGATAAGTACACGGAGAACCTGTTTGCCGAGTTCTTCGACCTTGATGCATTCGCCCAAACTCCGGACTTCGAAATGGTTACGGCGCTGGAAGTTTTCGAACACCTCCCAGACCCCGTCGCGGAAGTGTCGCAGATGCTGACTTATGCGGACAGCATTGCCTTCTCGACTAAGCTTCAGCCGAAGAATGATATCAGGACCGTCGGCGACTGGTGGTATTTCATACCCGAGACCGGTCAACACGTTTCGCTTTTCAACGAAGCGTCTCTTCGCGTTCTCGGGAAGAAGCTCGGCCTGAATTTTTATAGCGATGGAAGCTCCCTCCATCTCCTCACCAAGCGCGCGCTCCCGGCCCACCCGTTCAAGAGCCGCGAACCTTTTATTATACGCAAGGCGCGCAAGTTGATCGATAAATTCGACCGAACGAAAGCCGGTGGTCGTAGGAGCCTCATTCAGAGTGACTGGGAGCGCATCCGGCAGATTATCTCCGGTTGAGCTAAACGGTGATCTTTGCCAAATGAACACCTTTAGCGTGCATTTGCGCCACAAGTCGCGCGCGAACGCAAGCTGACGTCCACCATCTTGCCCCTATCCTGTGGCCAAGCATCCGGATGCAGACCGTCAGCTTGCTCAGGGTATAAATCTAATCTACAAGCAGCCGCAGATGCCATGATCGGCAATTAGAAGCGGTGTCTCCTCGATTAGTGGCACTCGGAAGCGGTCTCGTTCCGATCCGTACGTGAGTTGAAAGATGAACGAAGCAAAACCGATCGCCCCTGTAGTATTCATCATTTTCAACAGGCCTGATCTTACCGAAATCGTTTTTAAAGAAATTGCCAGAGCACGCCCTGGCAAGCTCTTCATCATCGCTGACGGGCCGCGTGCGGATCGGGCTAACGAAGCCGAAAGATGCGCTCAGACACGGCAGGTGGTTGAGAAAGTTGATTGGGACTGCGAGGTATTTCGCAACTACTCCGACACCAACATGAGCAGCCGCGACAGGATTTCTTCGGGATTAGACTGGGTGTTCGCGCATACGGATCGAGCAATCATCATTGAAGATGATTGCCTGCCGGATCCCAGCTTCTTCCCTTTCTGTACCGAGCTTCTCGAAAAGTACCAGCACGACGAGCGCATAGGCTCCATCAACGGCTCGAACTTTACGCATGACCGTGTGGTTATCGATAATAGCTATTTCTTCAGTCGGTACCCGTTGATATGGGGGTGGGCCACCTGGCGCCGGGTTTGGCAAAATTACGACCTGTCTATATCGCGTTGGGGGACATTGCGTGAGACCGACTGGCTCAGAAGCGTGGCGTATCCTGAGGAATTCGGACACTGGACCAAAGCGTTCAACAGGGTATTTGAGGGAGGACTCGACGCTTGGGACTACCAATTTACCTTTTCACAGTGGCTTCAGCGACAGGTCAGCATACAACCAAAAAGCAATTTGATTAGTAATCTCGGCTTCCGCCCGGATGCAACGCATACGGTAGACGCTAGCCCGGTCGCTGGACTGCCCCTCGATGCCATGAACTTCCCGCTACGCCATCCTGCAGATCGTGCAATCAACTTTTCCGCGGACGAGATTTACCTGCGAGAGCATTGCTTCCGCAGGAAAAAGGAGAAAGGGCTTAAGCGGCTAGTGAGAAAGATATTTCCTGGGACATAGGGCTAGAACAACATGTAGCCAGTTGCGCGCTTGCTCAATCCGCTTAGCGCCACATCGGTCTCCGATGCCCCGTCGAATATATGGAGCGAAATCTGATGGTAAAACTTCGTCTTCCTTTCAAGAAGAAGCCCGTTAGCCCGTATACTGCCCTCAACGAGCTGGATCGGAAGATCGAGAAGTATCTCGACTACGACAACGGTTTCTATGTGGAGTTGGGTGCCAATAATGGCATACGGCAATCAAACACATATTACTTCGAGAAGAAGCGAGGGTGGAGCGGCGTCCTGATCGAGCCCTCTCCGAACAACTTTCTCGAATGCCGGAGGAACCGAAGCGAGAAAAACTCGATCTTCTGCAACGCGTGCGTCAGCTTTGACTATCCGCACAAGTATGTGGACATGAGTTACGGCAATCTGATGAGCGTTTCGACGAATGTCGATCTTGATCTGGAAAGTGTCACAGATCACCTCGAGCAATCTCGTCAGTTTCTAAGAAATCAAGAAGCAACCTTCGAGTTCGGCGCCGTGGCCAAGCCGCTCAGCACGATCCTGGAAGAAGCCAAAGCTCCAGCGTTGATGGACTTGCTCTCGTTGGATGTTGAGGGCGCCGAATACGAAGTTCTCAGGGGAGTGGACTTCGACCGTCACAATTTCAAATTCATTGTTATCGAGTGCTGGAAGACTGAGAGGATTACGAGCTTGCTAGAGGCCACGGGTTATGTTCTGCAGGATCAGCTGAGCCATCACGACTACCTCTTCAAGCTGAACAGAACGCCAACGGTATGACGGCAGGCGCCTTCTGCCTGCAGCCTTTTTCCGGCTCGATATTAAACCGATCCTGAAGCGCTAGGACCCACATGAACGAAATAGAAAAAAGTGGCGTGATCCAAGAAGATATACATGGCGGGCGAATGATCGCCATAGCCCAACACGTGATTGCGTTGCTGTGCCTAATATCAACTGCTGTAATCGTTGCCTGGCTTTGGAAATACAGCGCCTATGGCTTAGATTTTACCGATGATAGTTTTTATCTGATATGGATGGAAAATCCATATCTCTATAAGTTTTCGACAACTCAATTTGGCTTCATATACCACTGGCTTTACATTTTATTAGACGGCGATATTGCATCGCTTCGTCGATTCAATATTCTAACAACCTTGTTTCTCGCCTGGTGGTTCGCTTATTTTTTTCTGAGTTGGCTCGCGCCCGAGGCCCAAACAAGACGTTTGTCGCTATATGCGGCCACCGCCGGACTGGCGACGAGTGCGCTCATCCTCTTCGATTCCTGGCTGCCCACACCAAACTATAATGGCCTTGCACTCCACGCGCTATTCATCACCGGTATCGGCGTTGTCTTGGCTGACAGGTCTCATCATTTAAGAAGCGTTATTGGATGGCTGCTGATTGGCCTAGGTGGATGGCTAGCGTTCATGGCTAAACCATCCACCGCGTTTGCCTTGGCCATTGCGCTTTTCATCTACCTCCTCGGTTCGAAAAAAATCTCGCTCCGGTTACTATTACTATCGATCTGCACTGCCGTGGCGCTCCTTCTTATAAGCGCTTTGTTTATCGATGGGTCAGTCGATGCCTTCGCGAGACGGATACAGCTTGGCATAAAGTACGGCCAACACTTGAACGGCAATAATACTATAATGCAGATCTTGCGGATTGATAATTTTCGTTTTCGCGTAAAAGATCAGCTTATAGCGGCGGCAATTGCGGCCATAGGGTTGGCCGGCATTTGGGGTATTATTACCGGGAAGCCGAGAGGAGCGTTTCTTGCTATAGCCATCTCCATCTGCCTCCTCTCTTTGATCGCAGCGTTGGCATCTGGTGCGATTCATGGAACGATAGGCTTGGGAGAATTCCAAGGTCTTTCGATTTTTGGCGTCATGCTTATCGCAGCGGTAGCAAGCTTTCGTTTTGGTGGGAGAGGAACACTAAAAAAGATCTCATCGGCGCAGTGGAGTATGGCTGCACTGTTTATTAGCATGCCCTATGTGTATGCGCTTGGAACGAACAGAAATTACTGGGTAAACGGCTCGTGGGCCGGTATCTTCATTTTGCTCGCGTTCGTGACGCTGCTGGGTCCCATCGCGCGCGCGCGCCGCAGTTGGGCGTTCGCCCTCCCGCTTGCATTATGCACCCAGGCCGTTGCTGCGGTTCTCTTGCAGACAGGACTGGAGCAGCCCCCACGGCAACCTCAGCCTCTGCGGCTCAATGACACTATAACAGAGGTCGGTCCACGACGCTCGCCGCTGGTTCTTTCATCAGGATTCGCGTCATATATAACCGACTCCGTTAGGATCGCTCAGGAAAGCGGTTTCCCACCAGGCACTCCGGTTATTGACCTGTCCGGTCACTCGCCGGGAATTCTTTTTGCCTTAGGGGCCAAGAGCATCGGTCAGCCTTGGACACTAGGTGGATGGCCAGGAACCTTTGAGTATGCAAAGGCATCTCTGGACCAGGTGTCCTGCGATGAGGTTGCTGCAGCCTGGCTACTACTTGAACCTAACGGCCCAAATAGCATCTCAACCGAATTGATTTCCGCTTTGGGCCCGAATTTTTCTGCAGGCTATCAGAAAGTCGGCGATTGGCAGACCGCGAAAGGAGCGGCAGGCTTTGACCGTCGCGGAGGCCAGGAATTCTATAAGCCGACAAACCCAGATGCCGGTCGCGAAGCATGCAGAGCCTTACGAACAGGGAGCGCCGAATGAAAAAAGTGGCTATCGTTCAGTCCAACTATATCCCGTGGAAGGGCTATTTCGACATGATCGCGGCGGTGGATGAGTTCATACTCTACGATGACATGCAGTACACGCGACGCGATTGGCGCAATCGGAATCAGATCAAGACGCCTCAAGGGGTTCAATGGCTCACTGTTCCCGTTCGGGTTAAGGGGAAATACCACCAGAAAATCCGGGAAACCGAGATCGAAGGCACCGACTGGGCGACCGCCCACTGGAAGAGCCTGGTCCAGAATTATCGCCGCACTCCCCATTTCGGAGAAATCGCTGTGTGGTTGGAGCCCCTTTACCTGAACGAGCCACCAAGTCATCTCTCGCAGCTCAACCGCCGATTCATTGAGGCAATCTGCGGCTATCTTTCAATCCAAACTATGATTTCCAATTCATGGGACTATACCTTAGTGGAAGGGAAGACAGAACGTCTGGCTGACCTCTGTGCTCAAGCGGGTGGCACAGAATACCTATCTGGCCCCGCAGCAAAAGAATACGTAGATGAGGGAGTATTCAAAGAACGGGGAATAGCACTTAAATGGTTCGACTACACGGGCTACCGAGAATATCCCCAGCTCTGGGGTGATTTCGTTCATGGCGTTACAATTCTTGACCTCCTCTTTAATTGCGGTAGAAACTTCCAAACTTACGTGAAGTACATGAAATAGAGCTCTCCACAATGGCGGAAATGACTGGGCGGCGCAGTAGGTGTTCGTGATTTGCCTTCAGATCGGCATTAAAGCGCATGGCGACGAGTGCCGGCGTGTATAGGGTCTGCCGGACATTGGCGCGTCCGCCGCGGATGAAGACACGGCCGGTCCATGCCCCCGGACTGCCGTGCGACGGGTGCCAAGCCTGCGAGCGAGGCTGCCTGCCCTTGATCGAGTGTGCCGAGTTCCGGCATGTCGATCAGGAGCGCGAAGGCGGTGACTGCAGACAGTCCCGGGATCGAGACAAGGATGTCGAAGCGGCCTGCAAGGGTAATCCCCCCGTTTTTAGCGGGGCTCTGCAGTAGAATTCACGCAGCTATTTTCAGTTTCTGTGCGGGCGTGATGCCGCCGATGCCCATATTAGGCCGTTCGTTGTTGTACGTCCATAGCCACTGCGTCGCGAATTCCTGTGCCTCCTCGATGCTTTCGATGATGTATTGGTCGAGCCATTCATGTCGGACGGTGCGGTTGTAGCGCTCGACATAGGCATTCTGTTGCGGCTTTCCGGGCTGGATGTGGCTCAAGGCAATTCCTTGCGTTTCGGGCCATCCCATCAATTTGCCACTGACATATTCAGGTCCATTATCCACACGAATGGCGAACGGTTTGCCGCGCCACTCGATGAGTTGGTTGAGACTGCGGATGACGCGTTCAGCAGGTAGCGAAAAATCGACTTCGATGCCCAGCCCCTCGCGGTTGAAGTCGTCCAAGACATTCAACAGCCGGAATTGCCTACCGTCTTCCAGACGATCCGCCATGAAATCCATGGACCAAACCAGGTTCGGCGCTTCCGGCACGGCCAAGGCATCGGGCTTGTCCCGCTTCAATCGCTTGCGTGGCTTGATCCTGAGATTCAATTCCAGCTCGCGGTAGATGCGATATACGCGCTTGTGGTTCCAGCGATACCCCCGGACATTGCGCAGGTAAAGGAAGCACAGGCCGAAGCCCCAAGTCTTCTTCGCCCGCGTCAGACCGATCAGCAGGTCGGCGATCTGCTCGTTCTCATCGTTCAGCTTGCGGCTGTAACGATAGCAGGTCTCACTGACACCAAAGGTGCGGCAGGCCAGCGCAATGCTGACCCCATGTAACGCCACTGCTTTCCCGGCCATCTCCCGGCGTTGAGACGGCCGCGTCACTTTTCCCCAGAGCCTCCTTCAGAAGGTCGGCCTGCATGCTCATCTCAACATACATCTTCTTAAGCCGTCGGTTCTCCTCTTCCAAAGCCTTCATCTGGCTGATCATCGAGGCATCCATGCCGCCGTACCTCGCCCGCCACTTGTAAAACGACGCCGTGCTCATGCCATGTTCCCGGCACAGCTCCGGTACCGGAACGCCGCCTTCAGCCTGACGCAAAATCCCAAGGATTTGGGGTTCGCTAAATCTGCTCGTCTTCATCAAAATCTCCTCGATCATAAAGCCCGAGAGAATTCTACTTTTGAAGCCCGTTATTGTGCGGGAGGATTACCGTCGTCCCAGAACTAGCTGTGTGCACCCTTCCGACGCCTTTCTTTGTGAAGATTAAACGCGATAGAGCCATCGGCTATCGAATCTGCCCCAGACGTTCCCGCTGATATCTGCCAGCCTGTACGCGGTGGCACCAATCGAGGTTGCCGAGATACCATTGCACGGTCTTTCGGATGCCCGTCTCAAAAGTCTCAGTCGGTTGCCAACCCAACTCGCGCTGGATTTTGCTGGCATCAATGGCGTAGCGGCGGTCGTGCCCCGGGCGATCCTGCACGTGCGTGATGAGCGCCCGGTATGCCTGGATAGGGAGTGTAGGATCCGGAGGCGACAATTCTTGCAGGACGTCGCAGAGGGTCTGAACGACCTCGATATTCTGTTTTTCGTTGTGGCCGCCGATATTGTAGGTCTCGCCGACCTCGCCTTCGGTGATCACCTTATGGAGGGCTCGCGCATGGTCTTCGACGTATAGCCAGTCACGTATCTGATCGCCATTGCCATAGACCGGCAACGGCTTTCCTTCCAGCGCATTGAGGATCACCAACGGGATCAATTTTTCCGGGAAGTGGTAGGGCCCGTAATTGTTGGAGCAGTTGGTCACCACAACCGGCAGACCATAGGTTCGCATCCAGGCGCGAACCAGGTGGTCAGAGCTGGCCTTGCTGGCCGAGTAAGGGCTGCTGGGAGCGTAGGGGGCCGTTTCTGTAAAGAGATGAAGTTTCGCATCGTCAGTATCAGCCGGGTGCGGCAGGTCGCCATAAACCTCATCCGTGGAGACGTGATGAAAACGGAAAGCCTGCTTACGCTGACCGGCTAATCCCTGCCAGTAAGTGCGAGACACCTCCAGTAAAACATAGGTGCCTAGGATATTGGTTTCTATAAAGGCTGCCGGACCGTCGATGGAACGGTCCACGTGGCTCTCGGCCGCCAGGTGCATGATGGCATCCGGGCTATGCTGAGCAAATATCCGTTCTAGCTCGGCGCGGTTGCATATATCGACTTGCTCGAACGCGTAGCGGTCTGAGCAATCAACCTGGACCAAATTCTCCAGGTTTCCGGCATAGGTCAGTTTGTCGACGTTGACCACCAAGTCGCAGGTATTCTGGATGATGTGGCGGACTACCGCCGAACCGATAAAACCGGCTCCGCCGGTAACCAGAATTTTCTTTCCCGTCGATGCTCTTGATGGGTCAGCCGATGGCATCTTTCAAAACCCTGACAACGTGTTCCTGCTGCTCAGCAGTCAGATCAACCCACAAGGGCAAACGCACCAGCCTTTCCGACTGGATGTTGGTCACCTGCAAGTCGCCCTGTGTGCGGCCATACCGTTTTCCGGCGGGCGAAGAGTGCAGGGGCACATAGTGGAAGACCGAGAAGATATCGCTTCTCTTCAGCTCACTAAGTACCTTCTGGCGATCGATCTCCGGCGCCAGCAAAACGTAATACATGTGGGCATTGTGCTGGCATTCGTCCGGAACGATGGGCCGGCGAAGCAGTCCTTTAGCCTCGAGCGGTTCAAGAAGCGTGTGATAATGTTGCCAGATGCCCAAGCGGTGATTGGTGATGCGCTCGGCTTCTTCAAGCTGGGCACATAGGAAAGCCGCGATCAGCTCGCCCGGCAAGAACGAAGAACCGACCTCCTGCCAAGTGTATTTATCGACCTCACCCCGGAAAAAACGTCCGCGGTCCGTGCCTTTTTCCCGGATAATTTCGGCACGCACCGCCAAAGCGGGGTCGTTCACCAGCAGGGCTCCGCCTTCCCCTGAAATTACATTCTTGGTTTCGTGAAAGCTGTAGGCCCCGAGATCGCCAATGCTGCCCAGTGCCCGGCCTTTATAGGCTGCCATCACGCCCTGCGCCGCATCTTCCACGACCTTGAGGCCATGGCGTTTGGCTATGCTCAAGATGGTGTCCATCTCGCAGGCGACACCCGCATAATGAACCGGGGCAATGGCGCGAGTGCGCGAGGTGATAGCCGACTCGATCAGGCGTTCGTCCAGGTTCAAAGTGTCTTCCCGGATATCAACGAACACCGGAACGCCGCCGCGCAGCACGAACGCATTGGCCGTCGAGACGAACGTGTACGAAGGCATGATGATCTCGTCACCGGGCTCGATGTCGAGAAGCAATGCCGCCATCTCCAGGGCGGCGGTGCATGAGTGCGTCAGCAGCGGTTTGACGCATCCACTCTTGTTTTTCAGCCATTCGTGGCAACGCTTCGTGAAAGGCCCGTCACCAGCAAGCATGTTGCCGAACTTCGCTTCCGCGATGTAGTATAGCTCTTTACCGGTCATGAACGGCCGGTTGAACGGGATTTTCTCGCTCACTGCTCATCCTCTTGAAGCCTGTGCCACTCGTCGGCGACGCCGCGCAGATAGTCGCTGTACTCGCATGCCGGCATGCGCTCGATCAAGGTTTCAAATTGGGCAATGCTGAGGAACCCTCTCACCAGGGCCGCCTCTTCCGGACAACCGATTTTCACGCCTTGCCGTCGCTCGATCGCCTCGATGTAGGAAGAGGCTTCATGCAGCGCGGTACTGGTGCCGGCGTCAAGCCAGGCAAAACCGCGGCTCAAGCGCCGCACCTGTAGCTTGCCGAGCCTCAGGTACTCCAGATTGATGTCCGTTATTTCCAGCTCACCGCGGATGGATGGTTTTACCGCCTTCGCAATGTCCAGCACGCTGTTATCGTAGACATACACACCAGGGACGGCGTAGCTGCTTTTGGGATGCTGGGGCTTCTCTTCAATGGAGATTGCCTTTCCGTTCCGGTCGAACTCCACCACGCCATAGCGCTCGGGGTCCTTGACATGGTAAGCGAAAATTGTTGCGCCACCCGTAAAGCTGGAGACCGCCCGAGGGAAGTCGTCCCCACCGGAAAAGATATTGTCGCCCAGCATCAGGATCACATCATCGGAGCCCACAAAATCCGCCGCAATCAAAAATGCCTGTGCAATCCCTTCCGGCCTCGGCTGCTCGCGATACTGGATTGCTACTCCCCACTGGCTGCCATCCCCAAGCAAATTCTGATACCGAGGCAAGTCATGCGGCGTCGCAACGAGACAGAATTCCCTGACCCCTGACGCAATCAGAACAGTCAGAGGGTAATAGATCATAGGCTTGTCGAAAACAGCCTGGAGCTGCTTACTGGAGACTTGCGTCAGAGGATACAGGCGCGAGCCCGCGCCGCCAGCAAGAACAATCGCTTTCATTCGTGTCTCCCCCCACAGAATGCGACTACATCATACTCGCTGTCATTGTCAAAATAGCAATGCACGAGTTGGGCATTATCACTAGCCGCTAAAATGATGAGCTTCAGCCTCATAGCTGCTTCCTCACGATGATCGTAAACTCGTATAGCTCATAGTCATGCAACAAGGCCACCTGTCGGGAATACCGGCGCTTGCAAAGATCAAATAGATCCGGCGGATTGGCATAATATAGATCGCTCCGCATCCGGTCTGCGTCTGAATAGGACGTCAAACAATTGAAGGAAAACCCCTTTCGGCTCGTCGCGTTCATCATGTCCAGCGCTTCAATCAAATACGCAAGCCACTCCTCGTCGGTCCGCCCGAGCCGCACATTGAAAATCCCGGACGCTACGGAATAATCAACGATCTCGCCTGGCGAGTTGCCCAACCTGAATGTGACACCCGGTGATGCGGCGAAGCGCGAACGCGCTGCTTCAATCATCGGCAGAGCGATGTCGACGCCCACGTAACGGGTAGCGTGGCCCAGCTGCGCAAGGTGGTCCAGCAATGCGCCGTAGCCACACCCTATATCGGCGATGGAATAAGGTTGCGAGGCGTCGACCACTTTAAGTAGTTGATTAAATCGCATGAACTGGCCGGCTTGGCTGTTCCAATCCACGCCTGCTGCGGTCTGGCCATGTTCGGCGATCCTTCCGGCGTAATAATTCGCCACATCCTTCAGTATCTCATCCCTCGATTCAGCCAAAACGTGTCTCCCATTTGCATCGTATGCGGAGGATGTATTAAAAGGACCTCTACCCTCATAAGCTGTTATAAGTATAGCATCCAAATTGGTCGTTTAGTCCTGCAAATAACGTCGTTGAGAATAAATTTCCTGAACAATCGTGCGGGGTCTATCCTTCACTTCCTCCAATATCTGCTTCACATAAAGGCCCATCAATCCGGTAAAAACAGCATTTAGACTGAAGAAAAATACGACGACGGCCATAAGAGATGACCATCCGTCTTGAATTGGACCAGTCATCGCATGGAAGACTACAAAGGCGCCGTAAACAATACCCAGGAAAGCCATTATTAAACTGAAGCCCAGCATTAACATCAGGGGTTTTGCCGAGAACGTCGTTATAGCAAGAGCAGTCAGAGCAACTCGTCGCCCCAACGAATAGGTCGTATCCGAAGTGCTGGCTTTGACAAAACTGAAGGATGCCTGGGGATAACCAGCAAGAATGCTCAGTGGAACGAACACCGGGTTCTTGTCCCGGAATTTAAGTAGAGTGGTAACATAGCGGCGGGTCATTAATCGCATTGTCGATACGTTTTCGGGTATGCGGACTTCGCTCAATACAGAGAAAAGCCAATAGAATATATGTCCGGATATCCGCTCGATCCGGCCGCCTTTCCGGCTTTCCTGCAGTCCGTAGACGCAGTCCACCGCCTTTTCCAGCAAAACACACGACATTTCCGAAAGCAATTCGGGTGGCTCCTCCAGATCGCTGTCAATCAGGAATACCAGATCACCCTGAGCATGTTCCAACCCCACCAACATCGCTCTATGATGGCCGAAGTTTCTGCTCAAGCACACCAGCGATATCCGAGGGTCGAGCTCAACCCATCTTCGAACAATGTTCACCGAGCCGTCCGGACTACCATCATCGACAATCACAATTTCGATGTCATCCGAAACCGCCTCACCCGCGGCCAAGGCCCGTTGGATGAACTCCTCGATCGTGTCCATGGACCTGTATAAGGTGGTGACGATAGAAAGTTTGCGACTCATGGGAATCATGTGACTTTCAGTGACCGCGACTTGAGCCAATCACTACATTGGGCTGACGCCTCGGTCTCGTACTGTAATTCCGATCCATTGAACAATTGCGAGAGTTCATCGAGCTGAGCGCCGGTCAATCCGCAATCTAGCGTAATGCAATCTAGTAGCCTGACCTCCTCCGCGAGGACGTCGTAAATATCGTTTGCTTCGGTTGTCGCAATAACTCCGTAGCGAGCAATTTCCGTCATGGGATAGCATCCTGCCTTGCAATTTCCAAAGGATGAAAAATCGGGACATCTTCCGATCTAAAACGATCTCGAACAAGCGGCCAGCTTCGCTCATGCACAGCTGCAATGAGGGGCATTTTGGGAAAGCTCAAGAAATCGTTAGTTGACATCACAGGTTTACTATAGAAATTGGTCTCTACCGGCTGATCCCTTACAAAAAATTCGGCATTTTCGATGATGGAGGGGCTATAGGCATGAAGAAGATCCGAGTACTCACCCGTGCCGAAGATACCATACTTCCGGCCTATGAGCATCCTGTCGGCCGCATCTTGCATTCTGCTCCAGGTATTCACATACTCTGCGCGTTGCTGAGAAAGAAACTCGAAGCCGCGACTCCGATTGTCAAGATCGGCGTCGCCCAACCGCAAAAGGTGAATCCGAAAGCCCTGCAGGCCGCCCGTCAAAGGAGAGTTCGCAACCATCCGGAGGTTTACACCAGCTACAATCATAGCCAACGAAGCGGACGTAAAGTTGGATAGATGATCGTAAAAGAGCAATTCCGACCCTGCTATCTCCCCATCGGGACATACGACTATGATATTTCCCGTTTTATCAATGACTCGTCGGCATGCTTGGAGAAAACCGTGGGGATTACGTGAGTGCTCAATGACGTTGACGGAGAGGCAGAGATTATAGCAATGGGCACTCTCCTCGAACTGCTCGGCAAAACCCTCGTGGATAGAAATTCGACCTCCCGCTATCGAGCGCGCATATGCGGCTACTCTGGAACTAGGCTCCACTCCAGTCGCGATTTGAGCGCCGAGACTGTTGGCCAGGTGATTGAGTAACGTACCGCTACCGCATCCAAACTCGATGATTTTCGAAAAGTTGCCTCCCTTCCCCAGATGACGCGTCAAGAAAGCTTCTATCTGTCGGCCATATTCGGCGGAGCGCGCAGCCTCGGCCACGGTGTCTCGTAAGCCAATCGAGTAATCGGCGCTATAAATCTCTTTTATTTGCTCTTCTGAAAAATTCTGGGTGTGGAAGCCATGGCCGCAGTTGTTACAAGAACCCCGCCTAAGAGGACTTGATATAACCTTGCCATCACTAACCATCGAACGGGATGCATGGGGAACAGGTAAATCCTTACAATCTACTGACCCACATGCGGGACACTTAGAAATATATTCCTTCAAGCGAAGTTCCCCGCAAATGCTCGCTAGCAGACCGCCATAACGCAATTCCGGCGCCGAGCGCAAGCCTTAACAGGCAAGCGCGGCTCCAGTATATGGAAAACCTCTCCCTCTTTGCACGGATGATGGTCGAGTAGCTATGCCATTCGGCTTCGCCCTCATAGATCCGGGCGGGCGGATTTCCCGCACCCGGCTCTTCCCGAGAGTAACCCGCGTCATCTCCTGGCCTGCGCCCAAGTTCGAGTCCTTGCAGCGACCGACGCGATCGACCTCCGTCTTCATGTTGTCGTAGATACCGCGACCAGGCACGCCGCCGAACACACGGAATCCATGCCAGTGGGCGTCGAACAGCATCTCGTGGGTCTGCAACAGATACGCTCGCAAAAGAAACGCCCGGCTGTGCGACAGCTTGATGTGGGCAACCTGCAGCTTCGTGCGCTCGCCGCCTATGACGGCATAATCCTCACTCCAATCAAACTGGAATGCTTCGCCGGGTCGGAAAGACAGCGGAACGAATATACCGCGACCAGTGGTCTGCTGCTCACGTTGCCGATCAGCCCGCCATTCGCGGACGAACGCCGCAAACCGCCCATAAGAGCCGGTAAAGCCGAGAGCCCCCAGATCGGCGTGAACGTGCTACGCTGCTTGCGCGACTTCCCGGCCTCGGTCTTCAGCCAGCCCGATTGCTTGTTGGCAAAAGGGTCCAGCTTGCTTGGTCGTTCCGGTATCGCGAACTTCGGCTCGATCGTGCCAGCGCTCAGATACTTCGCAATCGTGTTGCGTGAAAGTCCGGTTCGCCGGCTGATCTCACGGATCGACAACTTCTCGCGCAGTGCCATCCGACGGATAATGTTTAAAAGTCCCATGTGGATCACTCCGTTGCCCCCGTCGCTCACCGCGTTGGGGGAAGGTTCACATGGCTCAATTCTCAATGGAAATTACGCGCCTGACCGGCTCCGTTCTGAGTGGAAATCAACATGATGTCTGCGATATCAATTGCCTGGGCACGTCCACAGAGATGAACTGCGACCTTTCGTTCGAGATAAACAAAGGTCAAAAGGCGAAGATGCGACTTGGCTTTGCAAAAAAATGGTCTGGTATGGATGCGCGTTCCGATATAACGGTCGTTGCCATCGCACAACATAGGGCTGAAGTATCGAATCGGTCCTCAGGCCTTTTCGCTCTCCGGCTATCAACACCGCTTGGTAGAAGTATCTTGTAATTCGCAATACTGTAGAATTTCTGACGGGATCCAGACGTGAAACGCATCGAATTTATAAGACTGGTAAGCCATGCCTGAACCAAAGAATTGCGCAAGTCGCGTCGGTCGGGCTGGCATGATCGCACGAGTTTTCAGACGCTCTTGGCCAATCGCTATCGCCGTTGCTGCCTGCAGCTTTGCCCTATACCAATTCGATTGGCGCAAAATGGCGGTTATCTTGCCTACGGTCCCCGTTGGCTGGCTTCTCTGCATGATGTCCATAGTGACGATCTTGGTATTTGCAGTTTGCGCCGCCCGCTGGATCGCGATCAGCCGACTTCCCTGGATCTCGCCGGTGATCGGCCGCGTTTATTGCTACGTCGCTTTCGTGATCGGCGCATCGATTGTCACGCCCCTGCAGCTGGGAGAGGTGCTGAAAGTGAAGTTTGCGCATGAATCCGGCATCAACATAGGCAACTCGACCTTCAACGTCGCGCTTGAGCGCATCCTCGATCTGGCGACCATTGCCGCCATGGGGGTATCTGGCCTGATTTACGTCCGCTCCGGATCGGCATTTCTGTCGCTGCTCGCGCTGATACTCATGTTTTCTGTCGGGCTCGCCATTCCGCTGGCCCTGCAGGCCTATGTTCGCCGACTAGCTGACACGTCGCTCGGACAGCGCATGAAAGTCATTTCGGGGCGACCGATCCCTACATCTCGCCTTGCGATCTTTGGGGTCACGACGATTCTTAAGTGGGGGCTGACTTTGGCAGCCTGGTTGCTCATCCTCAGCGCCGTCGATGTAAACCTGACTATCGGGCAAGGATCGCTGCTGGTCGGCTCGGTAACGGCGATATCTATCTTGTCGATGATTCCGGGTGGACTTGGCGTTCAAGAGATTTCGGTGCGAGCGATCCTCGTCGGAATGAACGTCGAACCGGGTCATGCCGAGGCGGCTGCCATCGTTCTCAGGTTGTTCACGCCGGTTATGGTCGTCCTCGGTCTTGCCCATTTGCCTTTCCTTTATCGAATATCCAACTCTACAGGGCGAACAAAAACCAATGTCTGAGAAACAGGGCATCTTTTCCATCTTGCGCCATCCGGTCGTATACGAGGCCGTCCAGCAGATCTTCCAGGCCGAACGCAATCGCAAATGGTTTGCCGACACCTATGTCCGCGCAAATCCCGGCGACCGCGTGTTGGACGTAGGTTGCGGACCCGCAAACCTGCTGGAGCATCTTCCGGACGTCGATTATATCGGCTGGGAACCCAACCCCGCGTATATCGAAACAGCGAAAAAGAAGTATGGCACCCGCGGCAGCTTCAACATAGGGTATTTCGGTGAAGCCGAGGCATCAACGCTGCCACCGGTGGACATCGCCGTCGTCGGTGCCGTTCTGCATCACCTTGATGACGAGCAGGCTCGTCATCTCTATGCACTTTTGCGCAAGGTAGTGAAGCCGGGCGGACGCGTGGTGAGCCTCGATTGCGCCTATATTGAGCGGCAGAACCCTTTGGCCCGCCTTCTTGTGTCGCTTGATCGAGGCCAGCATGCTCGCCATCCAAACGCCTATACATCGCTTGCCGCAACCTCATTTTCGGACGTGACGGGCGACCTCATCCCGCAGCGTTTCCCGCCTTATACCTTTTGGATAATGACGGCGCGCTAGAGTATCTTTCCCGGGAGTTTTAAGTGACTACTTTGATGGACTATGACGCCATGAGAACCGTGTCGCGCAGACTTTGCCCCAAGTGCGGAGCTGCCGCAGTCATCGATGACAATCAACCGATTTGGCCCATTAACTTCGCTTGTCTCAACTGCGGCCACGCGCCAATGGTCTGTGATGGAGTACCGCTATACGCGCCCGAGCTTGCGGACACGATCTCGGGTTTCGATCCGAAGTCCTTTGAGATGCTGGCCGAGATCGAGGATGAGCATTTCTGGTTCGTACCACGAAATAGAATGCTCGTAGGACTGATTGAAAAGTACTTTCCAACGGCGCGAAATGTTCTCGAAGTCGGCTGCGGAAACGGCGTCGTGCTGACAGCCCTCGCCAGAAAGGGCGCCAAACAGCATCTGGTGGGCTCAGAATTACACCCGTCGGGGCTTGTCGTTGCGGCGCAGCGCATGGGAAAGAATGCCGAATTGGTGCAGATGGACGCGCGCCATATCATGGCGGAAAATGCGTTCGACGTCATCGGCGCTTTTGACGTGATCGAACATATCGCCGAGGACGAAGCGGTCTTACGCTCTGCGCATCGTGCATTGCGCGCGGGTGGCGGCCTGGTCATCGCTGTCCCGCAGCATCCATGGCTTTGGAGCACGGCCGATGAGATTGCGTATCACCAGCGCCGTTACAAGCGCGGCGAACTGGAAGCGAAATTGGCCAGAAACGGTTTCCTCGTGGCCTATTCCACATCCTATTGCGCAACGCTCCTGCCGATGATGATCATCAGCCGTGTTCTGGAGCGGAGACGCAAGAAGAGTGTTGGCGAGCCGAAGATGTCGGATCTAGAGGCAAAGCCGCCTCGTCTTATCAACGCTATCCTACGCTCGATCCTGAGCTTCGAAGTCTCCACGATTTTGGCGGGGATGCGGTACCCAGTGGGCGGATCGCGGGTCGTTGTTGCTATCCGGAGATAAATAGCCGTTGGATTTCGGTCGTCTACCGGACTAAGAAATAGTCGCGCACCCGAAGCCGGATTACAGTGAGCAAAGAAACCGGTAGATTGACTGGTGCGCCTCCTGGAATATCATGATTCAGTTTATTAGAGCTCATAGATCGTTCGGAGGAGAGCCGAAGCCGATTGACGCGCATATGAATGTTTGGTCATGACTTCGGAGCTTTTTTGATGCCTCAACCAGTTCTCTCGATTGCCTCGACACTTTATCTTTCCGCTCCTTATCTTGCCGAATTTATAGAGCGCGCCTGTCAGGTAACCAGCAAGCTGGGAAACGACTAAATCTCGCGCTCATTGAGAACGGCTGGCGGGTACTGTTTATGCGCACCGAACTTGTTCAAAAACTCCAAGTGGCACGTCGTGAACTTCAGCTCGAACCCCCCATTTCAGAGCTCGACAAGTTCGATCTGCTCATCCTCGACGATCTCACCTATGTCACCAAGGGCCAGGCGGAAACGAGCGTGCTTTTTGAGCTCATCTCTGCGCGCTATGAGCGGCGATCGATCGTGATCGCTGCCCTTTTGGGAATGGAACAGGGTTTTACCCGATCCCGCCATGACGCTCGGTGCTGTCGATCGGCTCGTCCATCACGCGACGGTCTTTGAGATGAAGGTTGAAAGCTACTGACGTCGATCCCCGATGGAAGCCAAACGACAACGCGGCAGACCGGCCGCCTATGCGGCAATCAGAAACTCCGCCGAGATTGAAGCTGCGCGACAATCAGATTACGACGAAGCGCTTGCCAGCGACAATCGCGATGATATCGTAACGACCGCGACACCAGATCTCATCCAGATCGTCACTCTATAGTCGGGCTAACCCGAAGCCCGTCCTCCCGTAACCATCACCATTATAAAGCATGTACCTATTTCCCTTCAAATCGAATACGCACGGATAGGTTATTTCCGTACGTTCCCAGGGATCTGGTTGTCCTTCCATTTTTACGCAGTCGTCCATACGCTGCCAGCTCTTCCCTCCGTTGACGGAGACTGCATGGCCGAGACAGTAGTTCGGATTGCGGCGTGCATACCACATAGAAAGGATACCATTCGCTTCCTGCAGCACACTTGGGCGGGAGACCGCGAACTCGGAAGGATCTAACTGGCCCGCGAGAGGCACGACCACACCAGGCATCTGCTCCCACTCGACTCCGTCCAGCGACCGCGCTTGCTTAATGACATGATTCATCTCCAAGCCGCTGTCGCCCCAAAAAAGGTGGCTTCCAAACCACATTCTGTATTCGCCGGCCAGTTCCATGACCCAGGGATATCCGAGCGTGAATGGATTTTCTCTACTTCTGCCGACGACCGGGGCGGGGCTCAATCGTTCCAGCGTGCCGTCCTCAAGCACTTCAGCCAAGCCGATGAAGTTGGTGAAGGGAACATGTGCTCCAATTGTCCAGCCCAGATAGTAGGCAAACAGGCGTTCACCGCGCCGAATGAGGGATGTGACGGTTACACCATCGGCATCAAATGCGCCGCGCGGGCCTGGCCGAAAAAGCGGTCCCCGGATTTCACCTGTTTCGAACCGGTCCCCATCAATGAAGATGTCGACGCGCGCAAGCGACGATTTGTTGTCCGCATCGCGGACCGAGTAGAAAATGCCGACGCTTTCGTCAGCTCCGACCAGGACGGTTGGATAGCTTGCATGGCTCACCCACCAGTCTGATCCACTCCTTGGTTCGATGACACGACCAAGTCGACGCCAAACCTGTTTCGATTCGTTCGCCATTGCCATCAAATATTGCGCAGCCTGGTGGATGGAACCTTCCGCTTTTCGATCGTTGCCGTCGGCGCATAGACGCCCTCCGCGTCCGTACTCTGCTGCACCAGGCAGCCGGCGCCTAGCAGTGTAAAAGGCGCGATCTCGATATGGTCCACGACCGTCGCGTTCACACCGATGAAGCTGTTATGACCCACTTTGACGCCACCGGAGATCACTACATGCGACGAGATGAAGACATTATCTTCAATGACGGAATGGTGGCCGATATGGTTACCACTCCAGAGCGTCACATTGTTTCCGATCTGGCAGAAGGGCTGCAGCGTATTGTCTTCGAAAATCAGGCAGTTCTCGCCGATCTTGTCGGTCATCACGGTCGCACGCGGGCTCACATAGCTCGTCAGATTATAACCCGCCGAGCGCATGGCCTCGACCTTCTGCGCGCGCAGCACGTTCATTTTGTTGTACGACAGGGCTACGAACGCATCATAATCGGCGGGCGGAAATCGGGAGGTAACCTCTTCGAACGCGACAAGGGGCTTGCCGAACGCGGTATCGCTTTTGACGTAATCGCCATCGACCGTGAAGGCGGCAACCGTGCGGTTGATAGTCTTACGAAAGAGGTAGTCGACAACCTCAGCGATGTCGCCGGCACCAAAAACAATAACAGGCTTCATAGGTAGTTTGTCCTCACCACTATCGCTAGCTGTATTACCCCGTCGACGACCCGTCAACTCTTCATTCCCCATCGCGCAACGCCCTTCCCGTAAGCAGATCAGAATCTCCGTTCGCGTAAGCGGGCAAGAGTTGATTGCCAAGTTTCAGCATTTTTTCCGCTTCCATTCGGGTGTCGGCAATCTTGATGCCAGCCAACCAGTTTTGGCTTGGCGCGATTTATTCTCTGGTGATAAAGGTTGCTGCATAAAAAACTGGAGGGCTCATCCATGAATGAAATATCACCCGTTCCGCGGTATGGCGTCCGCGAGCAGGTTCGGTCCGAATCTGCAATCGACAAAGCTTGCGAGTCGCTGAGACTATTGGGATATGCGGTCGTTGGTGGCGGCTATAGTGCAGAGCAGATGGCGCAATTTTCGCAGGCCTTCGACAATGCCAGGGAAAAACTCTTCGCAAAGTACGGACGCGACGAGTTGACGGCAATTGATGAACACAACACCATCCGCGTCCTAATGCAGATGGATCCGCTCTTCCTTGAGCTGGCCATGAACAAGAATATCCTCGAAATATGCCGGCGCCTGATCGGCGGAACGGTGATGCTGAACCAGCAGAACGGCGTTATCAATCCGCCGCTGGGCGAACGTTACAATCAGGGCGCCTACCACCGCGATCTGCCACATCAACATTTTACATCGACGCGACCGCTGGCGATCAACGCTTTGTTCTGCGTTGACCAATTCACGACCGACAATGGTGCAACCTTTGTAGTGCCCGCTTCACACAAGCAGGAGGAATTCCCCTCCGATCTCAGCGTCAGCGATTTCCAAATTCAGGTCACGGCACCTGCCGGTTCGTTCATCGTGCTCGATTGTATGCTTTATCACGCTGGCGGCGTCAACCGCACTGAAAAGCCGCGCCGCGCAGTGAACCATGTTTACACGATACCGCTTATCAAACAGCAGATATCGTTACCGACGGCCCTCGGTGACGACTTCACTCACGACACCGCGGCGCGCACTCTGCTAGGCTATAATTTTCAGGTCCCCGACAGCGTCGAAGGCTACTACGCCACACGGAAGAAATAGCCGCTGATTAACATGAGACTTGGGTGTTCTGCACTAAATCCTTCACCTGGAAGCAAGCCCGGTAATTGGTGTTGGCCGGGCTTCACTGGGGCGGATCGGATTTGTCGATCATGTATAGTGGACGTTCTTTGACGGTGTCAAAGATCCATCCGCGCGACGTAGAGACCCATGCCGCCGATGCAGGTCAGGATGATGCTGCCCATTATCAGGTTGACGGTCATCAATGCGGTAAAGCCTTCCGGGGGATTTCCCACGAAGGCCATGACGATGAAGACGATGCCGAGCCCAGCGCTGAAGGCGGCGCATGCCAAGCCGAGCCACAATATCCACATTAGAGGTGCAGTGGACTGGAAGAAGAACCCCCGGATAGAGTGTTTCAGCAGCGTCTTAAGGGTGTAGCTGGATTTCCCAATCTGTCGTGAATGCCGCTCGTAAATCAGCGATACGGAATCGAAGCCGAGCCAGCGCAGGATGAAGAGATAATGACGCTCATGCTCTTTAAAGCGGAGATAGGCATCGATCACTTGACGCGAAATCAGGCTGAATGATCCATGGCTCGGATCGGCTCCAGAGCCGGCGACCTTGTTCATCAGCCAGAAATATAATCGGTTGGCAAGACGGCGGCCTGCGGGATCGCCCATCTGCCGGCTGGCATAGACAATATCGAAGCCCTTTCGAGCGGCCTCGAGAAGATTGGGAATGAATTCGGGCGGATCCTGAAGATCGCAATCCATGATGACCGCATAATCTCCATTGCATTCTGCCAATCCTGCGGTGATAGCAATCTGCTGGCCGAAATTGCGCGACATGCGGATTACCCGCACGCGCCCGTCGCGCGCCGCAATCTTTGAGAGCACGGGCCATTGATCCTGAGGTCCGCGGTCGTCAACGAACACGATCTCATGGCTGTCGACCAGCTGTTCGAGCACACTTGTCAGGCGTTCGTGAAGGGGGACAAGTGTGCCGGTGCAGCCAAAGCACGGCACCACCACACTTATCTGGGGTCTCGATCTGCTTTGGCCTGAATCGCCTGCCATGTATAAACTCCTAAAAATAGGCGCTTCCCTGGATTCGCTGCCTAGTCGAATAAATATGCCGTCACTAGCAAACTTTCCCTGTACTCTGCAAATCCCCCAAACGAGATAAGCGGCGGCAGTTGTTTCTCGTCCTTGACGGCTAGATTGAAAAAGACAGATTTCAAGGTTTTTTGATCGTGATGTTTGCATTAAGGAAGTAGCGCGGTGGCAATAATCCACCTCTATTTTCTCAAATCCGACCTCTGCCTGTCCCGCAGATGAGGATATTTACCGGAGAAGCGACGCGACATGCACTCACAGTTTATCGAGGAAAGAGAGCAGAACGATAGGGCCGCATCAGAAGCGACTGCCTACAGCGCTTCTGGCTGGCTGTTCGACGTCGTATTCGCCGGTCTGCTCCCGGCGCTATTTCTGCTTTTTGCGCCGATCCAGCGTTTCATGCCGGCCGGATGGGTCGATCCTGGGATCTATTTCGGTCTGTCCATGGATTACTTTGACATCGTCAAAACATATGGCTGGGACTATCATTCGTTGCGTGTATCGTTCGTATTACCGAATGCGCTCGCAAACATGCTCATGCCGCCGATACCGGCACGGTTGATCGTCGTTTTCGGTTTCTATCTGCTTGGCCTTTTTGCGCTCTATGACGGCATCCGCATTCTTTGGGGGCGTATGCCTGCCGTCGTCACGACGTCTTTCCTTGCCTATAGCCCTGTCTATCTGCTGGCCAATACGGCCGGCTACGTTGACGGTGCTTATCTCGCGTATTTGCTCTGCCTTTTCGCCGCGCTTGCGCGCTGGAGTGTGAGCCGTCAAACGTTCTGGCTGGTTGTCGCCGGCATGTTCGCGATGCTCGCTATCCTCGCCCATACGCTTGCAGTTAGCGCGGCGGGGCTTGTCATTCTTTTCTTCCTGATCCTGCGATGGGAAGACATCATTCGTCGACCGTTTCGTTTTGTGCTGGGCGGGCTGGCCGGCGGCCTTCTGACCTGGCTGTTTTTCGTGGTTGCGCTCCACAAGATCCATTTCGGCATCAGCGCATTTTCTGCGCTGAGATGGATCGTAAACGCCTCTTTCACCGGGTTCGGCGCCAACTATCGTCATGGATTGATGGACTGGTTGCCAGTTACGACGCGTCATGCGCCCGGCATTGTCGTCTCCCTGACACTGATTCTCCTTCTGCTAGCTCGGCGCTCGGAGGGTTTCCGACGCATCGAAGTCGCGGCAGCCGTCGTCGCATTCGCCGGCGCAGCCTTATTTCCGGCCTATGATCTCAGCCTCAAGGGCGTCATTACGCAGACTATCTTTTATGCCGGACTGGCAGTACCCGCATTGGTAATCGGCACTGCTTCTATGAGCGCAATTCTTCTGCCGCAGGCAGGCAATCTGCGCCCTTTACTTGCGATTCTCATCGCCCTGTTTTTCATCGTGACGAGCTGGTTCGCACCGGCAATTTCTGCTTTCTTGTCGACATCGGGGCTCAATGTCGACCTGTTCGTGCTCACTGCCTGCGGCATGATCATCGGTCTGGTTTTGTTGACGCCGTTGCAAAAGGCTCAATCCGTCAGGACCGCGGCACTGGTGGCGATCGTGATCGTTTGCGGCCTGTCGCTGGCAATGAACAGAGACAGCCGGCAGCTCTACAAGACGGCCGGCACGATCGACAATCTGGAGTATTTTCGAGCCGCCGCCTTCGTTCGCGACCTGCTCAAGTCAGGTGTGCCGACGGGACGGATACCGCTTTTCTGGTTTCAGCGAGACGAATTCGCTGCCCGTGACGGGCGCAGCAGAGAGCTTGCGCGCACCCTGCGCTTCGGCGACTCGGAATTCGTGCTGACGCTCTACGATACGCTTGCATCGCTTCGGTTGTGGCATCGTTCGCTATTCCTACCGGAATTGAAGCCGGATCAATCCCTGGAATCAGCCCCCTTCCTGATGAACGCCTCTGTCACCGTCGTCTTCATCGACCAGGACAAGGCCAAACTGCAAGCGGCAATCGACTCGCTGCGCAATGCCGGCGTTAGCTGCAACGTCGCCGACAGATCGACCTTTCACAGCCAATCGTTCGACATCAACGTGACGTTGATTGAGCTGCACGGAGCAGGGGACCGTACCCCAGCAAGCTGCGGATGAGGGCCGGCGCGGATGGTAAGGGGGTGCCGGTCGCGCGCCAGCACTTTCGCAAAGCACGCTCGCGGATCTCACCTAAATTCTGCCCGGAACAGCTCAGTTCTTCATTGATCCGATCCGGACGGCTCTCGGATTTTTCGACGGTCAAACGCGGGCTTGGGCGCAGACTGCTACCCCAGCTAATGTCCCGTGAACTTGCAGAAGAGTTCGCGAAGTCGCCCACAAAAGTCATCAAAACGGTGCCGTACAAGCTCCCATTTGTTTGAGCACGAGGTTTCCGCCGGCAGACAGCGATGGCACCGCCCGGATCGAAGAAGCCTCGGGGAAGAGCTGGAGGTCAGAAGAGGATATCCGCTTCGAGAAGGTAATCGGGAGATTCGATCCATCTGAGGCGCTCGTGCTTGGTCGTTCGGCTGCTCCGGCTTCCTTGCGTTGAAAGTCTGGACGCGGCGCATGAATCATGTCGGATCGGCGTTCTCGATCTCGGGAGCATGCCGATCGACCTCCGACACGCCACGCTCGACAACTTGCCGCTGCTGCCGCGTACGACAAACGAACCGGTGAGAAAACGATGCGCCGCGTCTTCGTCGGAGACGTGGGTAGCGTAGTCATCCTCGTCGCGATGGACATTCTGCCAGTATTGTGTCGATATTGACATACCAGTTCCCCATGACTTGCCGGACCTCGGCAGCGGGCCGTCCTCATCGACTGCGTCGAACCCCAGCGGAGACTGTCGCTCATGGCCGTGACATTCCATCTTGTAGAGTTCCGCCACGTAAGTGTTTTTGATTCGTTGATTGCTCTAAGTTCGTATCCGCCAGCCTGGCAAAGTGACCGATGCGTGCGAGGACATGAGCCTCAAGGCTACGGAGGATCGCCGGCGACACATACCGGGCTTTCGGAGCCTTACTGTAGGTGGCTATCGAGAAGAACCCGCGTGTCAAAAGTCCTTGCTCTGGTGAGGTTTTAATCCGCTCCCAATGCAACTATCAGCCCCCTTCTGCGTTGCGCGCCATCGGCTCGCGCGGTGCGGGTCATCGGAACGGCATACTGATGCGGCTCGGCGCAATTCTTGATCGCTGGAACGACCAATCCCTCGCCCGGCAATTCCTGCTGGCGGGAGGTTTGATCGCCTTCGCGGCGATGCTTCTGGTCGGCGCCTTCGTGACCAGCCTCATCGAGGCGGCGGTCACCCGCAATTCGGCAGCTTCCACCGCCCTTTATGTCGACAGCATCATCGCCCCGCTGCTTCCGGACATGAAGACCAACCAGACGCTCGACGACGTCACCACCCGCGCGCTCGACGAGACCTTCGGCCAGGGCGCGCTCGGTGGCCAGGTCATATCCTTCAAGCTCTGGCGCAGGGACGGCACGATCCTCTATGCAACGGACAAAAGCATGGTGGGACAGAAATTCGGTCCGAGCGAGGGCCTGCAAACCGCATTTTCCGGACAGATGGTGGCGCGCTTCGGACTTGCCGAAGACCCTGAAAGCAAGATCGAGCGGGCGACTGGCATGCCACTTCTCGAAATCTACAATCCCATCCTGCAGCCCTGGTCGGGAGAGGTGGTCGCGGTCTCGGAGTTCTACGAGGTTGCTGGCGATTTCGAGCGAAGCCTTTATCAGGCGCAGCTTCGAAGCTGGGCGGCGGTGGCCGGCGTCACGCTCGCCTTCTTCCTGATCCTTTCGGCGATCGTTTTCCGCGGCAGCCGCACGATCGACCATCAGCGACAGGCGTTGACGCAGCGAGTGGCTGAACTCTCCGACCTGCTTTCGCAGAACGAGGCTCTTCACGCGCGGGCCCAGCGGGCCTCGCGGCGCGCCACCGCCCTCAACGAGAGTTATCTGCGCCGGCTCGGCGCCGACCTGCATGACGGGCCGGCCCAGCTTGTCGCCTATGCGGCACTGCGGGTGGACAGCCGGCTCCTGACCGATCCCGCAACGCCGCCGACCGCCCGCGAAGCGGAGGTCACCACGATCAAGGCCCGCCTCGACGAGGCGATGGACGAGATCCGCAGCATCTGCAGCGGCCTGGTTCTGCCGCAGATCGAAACTGCCGAGCTGCCGGAGGTGCTGCAGCGCGCCGTCAACGCGCACCGGCAGCGCACGGGCGTTGCCGTCGCGCTGTCGGTGTCGAGCGGATCGCGGCCACTTTCGCCCTCGGCCAAGATCTGCATCTATCGCTTCGTGCAGGAAGCGCTTAACAACGGCTTCCGGCATGGCGGCGGTATCGATCAGAGCGTCCGCCAGAGTTTTGACAACGGCAATGTCGTAGTCGAAGTCGCCGACCGGGGGCCGGGTTTCGACCCCACACATATACGCCCGGAAGGTCTCGGGCTCGCGGGGCTCAGGGAGCGGATCGAAAGCCTCGGCGGCACATTCGCGATCATCACATCGAAGGACGGAACCACGGTCAGAATGTCGCTGAACGTGCATGAAATGGAGCAGGCCTGATGGCAGGAATAAAGATTGCGGTCGTTGACGATCATCCGTTGTTCCGCGAAGGCGTGACGCGCAGCTTCGGCGAGATCGAGGATTTCGAGATGGTCGGCGAAGGCGGTTCGCGCGACGACGCGCTGCGCATCGTGCGGGATTTGTGCCCGGACGTGATGCTGATGGACATTTCCATGCCGGGAAACGGTCTTCAGGCCATTGCCGAAGCGCTCGATTATTGCCCGGACCTGAAGATCGTCATGCTGACGGTCTCGGAGGCAAGCGAAGACATTGCGACCGCGCTGAAGCTCGGCGCAAAAGGCTATGTCCTCAAGGGTGTCGGCTCGAGAGGCCTGGCTGACGTGGTCAGAACCGTGGCATCCGGAGAGAGCTATGTTTCGCCTGCCCTTTCGGCGCGGCTGATCGCCGGGTTGTCCGCCTCCAGCGAAGCGCCCGCAAAGCCGAACCTTCTGTCGGAACTGACCGATCGCGAACAGGAGGTTCTGAGCCTCGTGGCATCCGGCCTCAGCAACAAGCGGGTGGCGCGCGAACTCGATCTTCACGAAAAAACCGTCAAGCACCACATGACCCGCATCCTGTCGAAGCTGAAGGTGACCAACCGGACGGAGGCGGCACTCGCTCTTCGCGACGCAACCGATCAACGCTCAGCGGCCGAAAGACCGCAATCTTGAGGCATCCGAAGGGGTCGCGGTCCGGTTGACGATCGTGCGGGAGCGCGAATCCCGCATCTCGTAACGTCCTTGGGAAATCCGTTCCGTTGCGCCGTTGTGGTGGCGGACGGTTATCGAGGTTTCCCGAACATCGACCTCGACGCCCGCTTTCGATGGGGCAACCGCCGCCGGGGCCGAAGGCCGCGCGGGAGCAGCGGTTGTGCTGCGCGACGTTGTGGTTGTGCCTGCCGGGGCCGATCCACCTGTACCGGTTCCACCGGTTCCGTTGCCACTGCTATTGCCGGAACCGTTGCCGTTGCCGCCGCTATTGCCGTTGCCATTTCCACTATTGTCGGAATTGCCGCCGGCATTGTCACTGCCGTTCCCGTTACCGGAACCGCCGTTACCGTTTTCACCGCCGTTTCCACCATTGCTTCCGCCTCCGCCGCCATTGCCGTTGCCGTCCTGGGCCGCGGCGCTCGACAGCGTGACGCGCAGCAAGCCGTCCGCGCCGGCCACCACCTTCAAAGGCAGCACGGTTGCAACAATCGCGGTGAGCGCTCCGCTCAAGAACAGCATTCTACGGATCGGCATCTCTTGGCTCCTGGGTGGCCATCTCCTGCTTGGGGCATTTTTGAACCATTCTGCAAGTCTAAACCGGACGCCTGCCTTATGGTTCCGCAGCCCCAATTCCCGGTCAAAGAGCCCGCCGACCGCGACAGGATGGTCGGCGGGCAAGGTTCTGCGCTGAAAAGGACCGATGATCGCGCAGGAACCGGGTCTGACCCATCAGACGGCAAGCACTCCCAAGATGACCATGCAGACAAAAAGCCGCGACGGGGATCGATAGCCATCTGGCCGGGAACATGCCGTGCTTCGGGACGCCCCCTCCCCCCAGGATCAACGGCACCCTATCAGCGCGGTTCGTCGATTTCATCCCCCCTTGGACCTTTACCCCGCCCCGTCAGACCAAAGGCCCAAAACATGATCGGCCTGAAGTCCCGCCCTGCCCGACTGAAGCCCGAATCCCGGAACGAGCCATGGCGGCGGAAGTTCGAATGGTGAGTGCGGCCCACCCACGGGTTCGCAGGGCAACCGAAAAATAGAGGAAACATCCATGAAACCGTCAATGAAACATACGCTCGCGATTGCGCTTCTGGCCGGATCGACGCTGTCGGTGGTGCCGGCCATCGCTCAAAGCCAGGCTCCGACCGTCGGTCAGGACGGCAGCAATTCGGCAACTCCAATCCTGCCACGCAAAGGCACCCAAGGCTCGGACGGTTCATCCGGCGCCAAACAGGCTCAGCCGCAGCAGGACATGGGCGCCGCGACACAACAGCCGCAGGGCTCAGCCAGCGGGAATGACAAAATGAACGCCCAGGCCCAGAGCGGCGACCAACAGCGCCTGAAGCCGAAGGGCGATCGGGCGGCTCAGGAGAAATCCGGCGATACCACGAAGACGCAGGCCAGCGACGCCCAGTCGCTCGCCACGGACAATACCGCGCAGCAGAAACCTGCCGGCCAGAGCGACAGTTCCACGACCGCCAATTCGAGCTCGGGCTCCGGAACGGATACCGGCAAGCCGGCAACCGACGACACGGCACGCCAGAATAGCGGCGCCCAGCAACCCGGTTCGGATCAGGCTGCCACCGATAAACCTTCGAACGAGACGACCGGCAGCATCAATATCTCGACCGAACAGAGGACGGAGGTGCGCAATATCCTCGTCCAGAACAAGGTCGAGCCGGTCGATGTCGAAATCAGTGTCGATGTCGGCGTCGCCGTGCCGACGACCGTGGAACTGCATCCTCTGCCGCCGCGCATCGTCGAGATCGTACCGGCCTATCGCGGTTACGAATACTTCGTGCTGGCGGACGGCCGGATCATCATCGTCGACCCCTCGAGCCATGAGGTCGTCTACATCCTGGTCGGCTGAGCGCTGAATGCGGGAGAAAACCATGCGTGACCGGGAACCGACCGTGATCCATACGGGCGGCGGCGGTTGGGCCGTCGCCGCCATCCTGCTGATCATGGTCGTCGCAGGGCTCTTCCTGTTCGAAAGCGGTTACCTCGGAAACCGCGACATCGGCATCGACGTGACCCTGCCCAAGATCGAGCCGCCGGCTCCAGTCACGAGATAGCAGCCTCGATCGCATTCCAAGGCGCGGCGCGAATTTTCGCCCGCGTCACAACACCCAGAAGGAGAAACCATCATGAAGACCAAGATCCTTATTGTTTCCGCCGCAATACTCGGCGTCCTCGCACCTGTTGCTTCGGCCCAGCAAGGCACCGTCAATGGTGCGGCCGGCGGCGCCGTCACCGGTGCGATCATCGGAGGCCCGGTCGGGGCCGCCGTCGGCGGCGTTGCCGGCGCAGTTGCCGGTACCGCCATCGACCCGCCGCCGCAACGCGTCGTTACCTATGTGGAACAGGCTCCCGCCCCGGCATCGCCCGTCGTCGTCAAGGAGAAGATCGTCGTCGGCAAGCCCATCCCCGAAACGGTCGTGCTGACCCCGGTTCCGGACAGCCCGAAATACGCCTATGCGGTGGTGAACGAACAGCGCGTCATCGTCGATCCGCAGACCCGCACGGTCGTTCAGGTCGTCCGCTAAATACGACCCATTGCCGAAACCAGATCGGGGGAGAGACGGGATCCGTCTCTCCCCCGATCTGTGTTCAGGGATCAAAGTGGTTCGAGAGAAAATGGCTCGAGAGACCGCGTCCTCACCGGGTCGTGTCGTCGTCGCCGATGCCGTCCACGTCGGAAAGGCGTACGAACTCGACGCCGCGCCGTTTCAGGGCAACCAGCGCGCGGGCCACGCCCTCGCCGGCCGCATGCGTGGGCTGGTTGATATGCGCGAGGACGACATCGCCGTCCTTGGCGGCAGCGATGCGTTTTTCGGTGACGTCGGCACCGAGCAGGGAACCGCCGTCGCCGTTCAGCGAATAACCGGCGACCCGATAGCCCATATCGCGGATCTGGCGTATCGCCGAAGGATCGTATTTGGCGGTCGAGCCGCGGAACCAGCGTGGTGCGGAAAAACCCGCCGCCAGCATGGCATCAGCGCCGCCTGACACTTCCTGGCGAACCGCTTCGGGCGATCCGGCAGCGGCGATGCCGTAGATCAGGACGGGCACATCGACCGCCGGCACATGGTTCTGGCCGTGGTTTTCCAGTTCGAAGAGGTCGAGATTCTGTAGAAAGATTGTGACCGACTGCGGGTTGTTTCTCAGCCAGCGGGCCGTAACGAAAATGGTCGCGGGAATTCTCTCTCTGACCAAGGTGGACAGGATGCGCTCGTCCGCCTTGCCCATGCAGGCATCGAAGGTCAGCGCCACCCGGGGACGGCTGGCATTGCCGGAACGGCTGACATGCAGATGCGGCTCGACCAGTTTGGAAGAGGGCGCGGTATTTTGCGTCAAGGAAGGGTTTGGGGACTGCTTCTGGGGCAAATCCTGAGCACCGGCCGTCAGAGGCAGCAGGAGGAAGGTACAAAGCAGAACGCGTCGCATGATGGGATACCGATATCGAGAAGGCTTTCCCTTATCGGCAAATCCTCAAAGACGCCATGCGACGGAATCGACGGCCACAAAAAAGGCCGGACGATGCCGGCCTTCTTGGGGAAAGACGTTCAGATCAGCAGTCCGAGGCCTGACCGTTCGTGTTCGTGCCGGCCTGGCCTGAGGGAACCGATGCGGTGCCGGTCGTATCAGGCGTGGTGGCAGAGCCCCGTGTCTGAAGGTTCGGAGCGCAGTTGGTGCGCGTGTCCTTGGTGCCCGCCGCATTGCCCATGGCGCCGCCGGTCGTGCTGTTGGTGGCGTTGGGATCGATCTTCTTCTGGCTGTCGCTGCTCTCGCTGGCCGAGGTTCCGTTGGTAGTTGCATTACCCTTGCCGCTGGTCTGGGCAAGCGCCCCACCGGCCGCCAGGCCGAGGGAAAGAATCGATACGGTAACAAGCTTGAAAGTCATGGGATTTCCTCCGTTCAACCACCGGCAGAACCGGCGGATTGGGTTTGCCCGCCCAGGTCAAACCCAGGAAGGCCGAGGATGTTCCATGAATTTCCGTGCCGATCCGGAACCTAGAAGCGTGCCGACGCCAGCCTGCTCTGCAGCGACTTGAGGTCTTCTGCCTTGCGGGAAGCCAGCCCCTTCTCCCAGGAGATCGCAGTCTCGACGATGAGATCGAGATCGTCGTGGCGCGGTTTCCAGTCAAGCAGCCGGCGCGCCAGCGTCGAATTGGCGACCACGCTTGCCGCGTCGCCCGGCCGGCGGGGTCCATAGCGGATTTCGAACTTGCGGCCGCCAACCCGCATCACGGCGTCCAGAACCTCCAGGACCGAGTAGCCACGGCCGTAACCGCAGTTGGCGATCAGAGGTTCGCCGCCGCGGCGCAGGTAGCTCAGGGCCTTCAAATGCGCGTCCACGAGGTCGGTGACATGGATATAGTCGCGGATGCCGGTACCATCGGGTGTCGAATAATCGGTCCCGTAGACATCGACCCCACGGCGCTTGCCGAGCTCTGCCTCGCAGGCGATCTTGATGAGATGGGTGGCGCCCTCGGTCGACAGGCCGGTGCGGCCGAGCGGGTCGGCGCCGGCAACGTTGAAATACCGCAGCGCCACGAAACGGAAATCATGCGCCGCGGCGGCATCGCGCAGCATCATCTCCGACATCAGCTTCGACTGGCCATAGGGGTTTTTCGGATGCAGGTCTGCGTTTTCGAAGACGGGGGTGTCGTCTTTCTGGTCTCCATAAACGGCAGCCGTCGAAGAGAAGACAAAATGGCGAATACCGGCGGCAATCGCGGCAGCGGCCAGCAGCCGGGTATTGCCGGTGTTGTTCTCGTAATAATCCAGCGGGTTGGCGACCGATTGCGGCACCACGATCGAGCCCGCGAAGTGCAGGATCGCGTTGATGTCGTTTTCCGCAAAGATCTGCGAAAGAACGGCGCGGTCGCCGACGTCGCCGAGATAGAAGCGCGCCTCGGCCGGCACGGCCCAGCGAAAACCGGTCGAGAGCCGGTCGAGAACGACAACTTCCTCGCCCGCGTCGAGCAAGGCCCAGGCCATGTGGCTGCCGATGTAACCCGCGCCGCCCGTTACCAGAACTGCCATGTCTATACTTCCCTGCTTTCTTATCGTTGGCAGGACAAAAACACGGGCGGTCTTCAACAATGCTTACCCGACGCTGGTCGCGCCGGGTTTATCTGGGCCTAAGGCAAACAGGCTCTTGAGCAGATTGCTCGAATTTTATCGTTTGCGTGCCGGAACGGTTCAAAGACGCTTGATGTAGTCGGAAAGGCGGCCCGCTGCCTCTTTGATCTGCTTCGGATCGCGCAGGAAGCAGGCGCGCAGGAAAAGCTCGCCGCCCTTGCCGAAAGCCGAACCGGGCGCCAGTGCCACGCCGATCTTGTCGACGATATCCAGCGCCGCGCTGCGGCTGTCGGTGATGCCGTCCACCTTGACGAAAGCGTAAAGCGCCCCGTCCGGCTTCAGGGTCTCGACCCGATTGGTGGCAATCAGCGCGTCGCAGAGAATATCGCGCGCCTCGGTCGCCCGGGCGATATTCGCGTTCACGAAATCATCGCCCTGGTTGAGCGCTACCACGGCGCCGCGCTGCAGGAACTGGGCCACGCCGGAATTCGAATACTGCACCAGGTTTTCGATAACCTGTCCCATTTCCGGCGGAGCGACAATCCAGCCGACCCGCCAGCCGGTCATCGACCAGTTCTTGGAGAAGGAATTGGCGAAGATGATCCGGTCGCCGTCCTCCATGATGTCGAGGAAGGACGGAGCCCTTGGGGCGCCGCCGTAATAATACCGGGCATAGATCTCGTCGGCGACGATCCAGATGCCGTGCTTGCGGGCGAGCGTCAGGATATTCTTCAAGTCATCGAGCGTTGCGGTCCAGCCGGTCGGGTTGGCGGGCGTGTTGATGAACAGGCCCTTGGTCTTCGGCGTGATCTTCGCCTCCAGCTTGGCGAGATCGAGCGACCAGCGGCCGCCGACGAAATCGAGCGGCAGGCCGACCGAATGGGCGCCGGAGATCTCGATCGCCGAGATGATGTTCGGCCAGGTCGGCGACAGATAGATCATCTCGTCGCCCGGCGAGGTCACCGCCTGAACCGCCAGCATGATCGCGTGCATGCCGGACCCGGTGACGTAAAAATGCTCGACCGGCAGCGAAACGGAGAAATGCCGCGTGTAATAATCCGACAGCGCCTGGCGCAGTTCGGGAATGCCGCGCTGCCAGGTGTAGAAGGTCTCGCCGCCGAGAAGCGCCTCGGTTGCGGCGCGATTGATGAAGTCCGGGCTGGGCAGATCGCCTTCACCGGCCCAGAGCGGGATCAATCCCTCCCGTCCGCGGGCGTAATTGAGAACCTCGACAATGCCGCTTTCGGGCGCCGCGACGGCGCGGGGGCTGAGACTGGAGATGATCGACATGGAATTCCCTTGGCTTGTTTCCCACTTCTTTAGCGCAGGAAAGCCAGGGAATCCCATGATAATCCGTGAGGCCGGGATCGATTCTGATGATGAATCGCAGCGGCGTGATCAAAAGATCACTTTGTCTTCAGAATGTCGCGGATTTCGCTCAGGAGCTGGATATCGGCCGGCGGCGGGGCGGGGGTTTCGTCGGCCGACTTCTTTTCATCGGCGAGGCGCATCTTGTTCACGGCCTTCACCATCAGGAAGATGATGAAGGCGAGGATCAGGAAATTGATGAGGACGGTGATGAAATTGCCGTAAGCAAAGACCGCGCCCTGTTCGCGGGCAGCGGCCAGCGACGGCGCTGTGACGGTGCTCGACAGCGCCAGGAAGTAATTCGAGAAATCGAAGCCGCCTCCGGTGATTGCGCCGACGATCGGCATCACGATGTCATCGACCAGCGATTTTACGATGCCGGTGAAAGCGGCACCGATGATGATACCGACCGCGAGATCGACGACATTGCCCTTGGCAACAAAAGAACGGAATTCGCTGATCATTGACATGGCCAATTTTCCCCCATGGCGTTTCAGGTTTCAGTAAAACGCAACATAGCGCTTTCTACGGATGTGAAAAGACGCCGTTCGCCAAGGCTTAAATACGATCGTCTATTGGACTTTTTGCCGAGAGGCCCCCTGATTTCCAAGCGCATGCTTTTCCCCTAATGTTTGAGGCTCAAAGCCTTTTGCGGAGGAGCAATGCTTCCGGGCTGGATCATTTTCGTTTCGGCTTTCGCCTATGTGCTGCTGCTGTTTGCAGTGGCGAGCTACGGCGACCGGCGGAGCCGTATCTTCGGCGTGCCCAAGAACGGCCGGCCGATCGTCTATGCGCTCAGCCTTGCGATCTACTGCACCTCCTGGACCTATTTCGGCGGCGTCGGGCTCGCCTCGCAGAGGGGCCTGGAGTTCACCGGCATCTATATCGGCCCGATCCTCGCCTTCACGCTCGGCATGCCGATCATCCGGCGTATCGTCGAACTCGCCAAGGCCGAGAAGCTGACCTCGGTCGCCGATTTCATCGCCGCCCGCTACGGCAAGAATTCCACCGTCGCGATGATCGTCGCGATCATCGCGCTGGTCGGCGCCGTTCCCTATATCGCGCTGCAGCTGAAAGCGGTGTCGAGTTCGGTCGCCGCCATGGTCAATCCGTCGGATTACGGCATCGGCAGCGGCAATCTCTACTTCATCGACCTGGCGCTGATCGTCACGCTGATGATGGCCTGTTTCGCGGTCATCTTCGGCACCCGGCACACGGATGCGACGGAACACCAGGACGGGCTGATCCTTGCGGTGGCGATGGAATCGGTGGTCAAGCTGCTCGCCTTTGCGACTGTCGGCTTTTCGGTCTTCTTCATTCTCTTCGACGGGCCGGCCGACCTGCTCGCCAAGGCATCGGAAAACATGCTGGTCGGTTCGGCGCTCGCCTACGAGACGCCGATCAGCCGCTGGCTGGTCCTGATCGGGCTGTCGGCGTTTGCGATCATCATGCTGCCGCGGCAGTTCCATGTGACGGTGGTCGAGAACCGCACGACAAAGGAGCGCAAGGTGGCGAGTGCGCTGCTGCCGCTTTACCTCGTTGCCATCAATATCTTCGTATTGCCGGTTGCCATGGCCGGCCTGATCACCTTCGGCGGCACCGGCGACGCCGACCTCTACGTGCTGACGCTGCCGCTCGCCGGCGAACTGAAGGTCGTGTCGCTGATCGCCTTCATCGGCGGTTTTTCCGCTGCCACCGCCATGGTCATCGTCGAATCCGTAGCACTCTCGATCATGGTGTCGAACGACATCATCATCCCGATCTTCCTCAGGCAACGGCTGATGGCGGCGCGCTCCGGCCAGCGCACGGACTTTACCCGCACGCTTCTGAATATCCGCCGCGTCGCGATCTTCGGCGTTCTCATGCTCGGCTATGCCTATTATCGCATGGCCGACAGCCAGTCCGGCCTCGCCTCGATCGGGCTGCTCGCCTTTGCGGCGATTGCGCAGGTGGCTCCTGCCCTCCTCGGCGGCCTCGTCTGGCGCCGCGCCAATGCCCGCGGGGCGATCCTCGGCATGTCCTTCGGCTTCCTCGCCTGGGCTTACCTGCTGTTCGTGCCGAGCCTCGGCGGCCCGGACAATTCCCATGTGGCGACCGCTGTCCTCAATTTCCTGTTCCCCGGCACCGGCATCTTCTCCGGGCCGCAGACAGACCCGCTGGTCAACGCAACGATCTTCAGCCTGACACTCAACATTCTCGCCTTCGTGCTGGGCTCGCTGTCGCGCAATCCGCGGCCGGTCGAGCGCATCCAGGCCGGCATCTTCGTCAAAAGGCACCTGCGCTCGCAATTCGCCACCCGCGGCTGGAAGACCCGCGTCGGCGTCGGCGACCTGAAGACGGCGATTGCCCGTTATCTCGGCGAGGAACGCATGCGGCGCTCCTTCTCCAATTACGAAAGGACGGCCGGCCGTACATTCAGCGACGATCAGCCCGCCGACATGGCGATGATCCATTTCTCCGAACAGCTGCTCGGCAGCGCCATCGGCTCGTCCTCGGCGCGGCTTGTCCTGTCGCTGATCCTGCAAAAGGCGGAGGACACCAATTCCGACACGGCCTGGCTGCTCGATCAGGCAAGCGAGGCGCTGCAATATAACCAGGACATGCTGCAGACGGCGCTGTCGCAGATGGACCAGGGCATTGCCGTGTTCGACAGTTCCGAACGCCTGACCATCTGGAACCGGCGCTTCCGCAATCTGCTGGATCTGCCGGAACAGGTCGGCCAGGTCGGCTTTCCGCTTGCCGACATGGTCGCCATCCTCTCGGAACGCGGCGATCTTGCCCCAACCGATCAGGCGGAGGTGATCCGCCAGTTCCAGACGCTCGATGCGCCCTTCTCGCTGGTGCTGAACGGCGGCGAGCGGATCATCGAAGTGCGCTCCAATGCCATGCCGGACAAGGGCATCGTCGCGACCTTCACCGACATTTCCGATCGGGTCGCCGCCGACCAGGCACTGAAGCAGGCAAACGAGACGCTGGAACAGCGGGTCGGCGAACGCACCGCCGAACTCACCCGCGTCAACAAGGAGCTCGCCGAGGCGCAGGCCTCCGCCGACGAGGCCAATATCGGCAAGACCCGGTTCTTCGCGGCCGCCGGCCACGACATCCTGCAGCCGCTCAATGCCGCCCGGCTTTATTCCTCGGCACTGGTGGAGCGGCTCGGCGCCTCCGACAACAACGGCTCGCTTGTCCGCAATATCGATTCCGCGCTGGAATCGGTCGAGGCGATCCTCGGTGCCGTTCTCGATATCTCCAGGCTCGACACCGGCGCCATGAAGCCGCGCTTCACCTCGGTGCCGCTCGACGACCTTCTGAAACGCATCGAGACCGACTACGCGCCGATGGCCCGCGAGAAGGACCTGGAATTCGTGGTCATGCCGACATCGCTGAAGGTCCGCTCCGACGCCAACCTGCTGCGCCGGCTGGTGCAGAACCTCGTTTCCAACGCGATCAAATACACGATCGACGGCAAGGTGCTGATCGGCGCGCGCCGGCGCGGCGACCAGGTGGTCATCGAGGTGCTCGATTCCGGCATCGGCATTCCGCCCTCCAAGTTTCGCACCGTGTTCAAGGAATTCGCCCGGCTGGACGAAGGTGCGAAGACGGCGGCCGGCCTCGGTCTCGGCCTGTCGATCGTCGACCGCATTTCGCGGGTGCTCAACCATCCGGTCCAGCTCGCCTCCACGCCCGGTCGAGGCACCGCCTTCCGGGTACAGGTGCCCATGGACGTGGCTGCGTCGCAGGCAATCCGTGCAGCCGACCAGGTCGAGCGCCGCAAGCGCACGCAGCCGCTGAACGGGCTCAGGGTTCTCTGCATCGACAACGAACCGCGTATCCTCGAAGGCATGGCGCTGCTGATCACCGGCTGGGGCTGCACCGTCGGGCAGGCGGATTCGCTCGCAGCCCTCGACGAGATCGTCGCCCGCCGCGAACCGCCGCCGGAAATCATCATCGCAGACTACCATCTCGACGACGGCAACGGCATCGAAGCCGTTCTCAAGCTCCGCCAGAAATACCAGGCGGACATCCCGGCGCTGATCATCACCGCCGACCGCACCCCGGAAGTCCGCGCCGAAGCGGAGCGCCACGACATCGGCGTGCAGCACAAGCCGGTGAAGCCAGCCGCCATGCGGGCCTACCTTACGCAGGTTGCAGGCCTCAAGCGCGTCGCGGCGGAATAGTCTGAACCTCACCCAACCTGGCGTTCATCGCGGAGTCATCACGCACAGTTTACGATAGATCAGGTTTAAACGCTCGAATAGGGCTGGAACTGTCCGGCTTTTTGCCGCGTTTAGCCGCGTACATCCTGGCCCGCAGAGGCCTTACGGACCGAAAGGCGACAGCCGTCGGAACCGGCAAAGACGGAGACCGCGACCGATGAAACGCTTTGATATTATTGATGGTATGCGAGGATATTTCCTCGTTTTCATGGTACTCAACCATCTGATCTTCGCCGGCGGCTATTTTCTGGTCAAGATCAACCACAATCAGCTCGCCTTCGTAGAAGACGCCCAGGGCTTCGTTTTCCTGTCCGGCCTCCTGATCGGCATGGTCTATGCCAAGAAGATGCTGAAGAACGGCTATGCGGCCGGCCGCACCGCCATCTACAACCGCGCCTTCGAGCTTTATCGCTATGCGATGGGCATCGTGCTGGTTGTGCTGGTCGCGCAGATGCTTTTGCCGGGCGCCTATTCGATCTGGTTCAACTGGCTGGGTTACACGACCTTCGACGACCCGCTGCGCCTCGCTGCGATCGCGACCTTCCTGTACCAGCCGACCTTCATGGACATCCTGCCGCAGTATATCGTCTACATGCTCTTCGCCCCGATGCTGGTGAAGCTCGTGCTGGAGGACAAGTGGCATTATGTGGTGGCCGGTTCGGTCATCCTGTGGATGGCGGCCCAGCTCGGACTGCAGCAGATCGCCACGACGCCGCTCAACGATCTGGTCATGGGTGCGGACGACCAGGGTATCCGCGTGTCGTTCAACCTGCTCGGCTGGCAGGTCGTCTTCTACTCGGGCCTCGTGCTCGGCGCGCTGACCTCGGCCGGCAAGATCAAGTGGAGCAATATCCTTTCGCCGGACAATACCTTCATCCCGAAGGTGGCGCTGCTGATGGTTCTGTTCTTCCTGCCGCTGCGCCTGATCACCGCGCATGAGCTGATGCCGCCGCACATGATCGGCAAGTTCGCCTCGATGGAAATCCGCGCCGATTTCGGCCCGGTCTACCTCCTGAACTTCGCAGCCGTCGCGATGCTCGTCACCTGGCTGATCGTCGCCGGTCCGAAGCACAAGGACGAGTGGGTGCGCCGCATCGCCGGTGCGATCACCTGGGTGTTCTCGATCAAGTACCTGCAGCTTCTCGGCCGCCACTCGCTCTACGTCTATGTGTGGCACGTCGCGATCGTCTACTTCGTCTATTATTTCGACGGACGGACGCCGGAGCTCGACGAGTTCACCAAGACCGCGATTGCGCTGGTCTCGATCGCGCTGCTGTCGCTGCCGGCTCTATGGCGTGAACGCGACAAGCTGTTCGGCACGGCGCAACCGGCCCCGGTCAAGGTGCAGCAGCCGGCAAAGCCCGGCGCACCGCAGCAGATGGTCATCCGGTAAGGCGACATAAGGTCAACGCAAAACAAGGGCAGCGGCTCAAGGCCGCTGCCCTTTGCGTATAGGAACCTTGCAACCCACTCGACGTCATCCTCGGCCTTGAGCCGAGGATCCAGCATCCGCACCGCCAGCCCATGGATCCTCGGGTCGAGCCCGAGGATGACGGAGAACGGGGCGGGTAGCCGCTTTCCCGCGATATCCCCGTAGACTGCTTTTTACGTAACCGCCCCGACCTGCCATGGCACGAATTCGTTGTCGCCGTAGTCGTAGATCTCGCTGAGCGTCTGCTTGCCCGAGGCTACCGCGATCACATCCTCGAAAATCCTCAATCCCGCCTGTTCGATCGTCTCCTCGCCGGTGACGATGCCGCCGCAGTTCAGGTCCATGTCTTCCTTCATGTGCTCGTACATTTCGGAATTGGTGGCGATCTTGATGCAGGGCGACGGCTTGAAGCCCGAAACCGAGCCGCGGCCGGTGGTGAAACAGATGACGTTGCAGCCGCCCGCCACCTGGCCGGTCACCGCGACCGGATCGTAGCCCGGCGTATCCATGAACACGAAACCGGGTTCGGTGACGGTCTCGGCGAACTCATAAACGGCCTTCAACGGCATCGAACCACCCTTGGCGACCGCGCCGAGCGACTTTTCCAGAATGGTGGTCAGGCCGCCGAGCTTGTTGCCGTGGGATGGGTTGTTGTTGAGCTCGTCGCCGTTGCGGGCGGTATAATCCCGCCACCAGTCGATCCGCTGCAGGAGTTTTTGGGCCACGGCGGGGGTCACGGCGCGGCGGGTGAGCAGATGTTCGGCACCATAGATCTCCGGCGTTTCGGACAGCACCGTCGTGCCGCCGTTGCGGACGATCAAGTCTGAGGCGTAACCGAGCGCCGGATTGGCGGAAATCCCGGAATAACCGTCCGAGCCGCCGCATTCGAGCGCCAGTTTCAGTTTGGACAGAGGCTGCGGCGTGCGCGTCGCGGCATTCACGCCGGGCAGCATCTCCTTGATGATGGCAATCGCCGCATCGATGGTCTTGCGGGTGCCGCCATGCTGCTGGATGTTCATGGTCCGCAGCCGTTCGCCCTCTTCCATGCGGTAATGTTCGAGGATCGGGGCGATCTGGTTGGTTTCGCAGCCGAGGCCGATCATCAGGATGCCGCCGAAATTCGGATGCCGGGCATATCCCTGGATAGTGCGGATAAGCAGCCTGTAACCTTCCGACTTGTTGTTGAGCGCGCAGCCGCCGCCATGGGTGAGCGCCACGACGCCATCGATATTGTCGAAACCGTCCAGGCCGCCCAGGCGGTTGAAATAGTCGGCGATGTAGCGCGATACGGTGGCGGAACAGTTCACCGAGGAGATGACGCCGATATAGTTGCGGGTGCCGGCGCCACCGAGGCCCCGGTCGTAGCCCATGAAGGTGCGCCGCTCGGCTTCCGGCAGCATGCCCTTTTCCTCGATATCGACGCTGAACTGGTGCTCGTGCTCGGAAGGCAGCATGGCGAGGTTATGCAGGTGCACATGGCTGCCGGGGGCGATGTCCTGGGTTGCGACGCCGATCACCTGGCCGTATTTCTTCACCTCGCCGCCGTTCGGGATCGCCCTTATAGCCACCTTGTGGCCACGGCCGATCAGCTCGCGGGCCGCGAGATCGCCGTAACCGGTCGGGCCGCCGGCCCGCATCGGCTGCCTTGCGACGCCGACGTCGTCGATCGGATTCAAGATGATGATGGGTGAAGCCGCAAGATCCATTTTTTTGTTTCCTCCCGAAACAGCCACAGGAATATCACCGTGTCTCGTGGTTCATCCAGCGCTGTTTCGATTCCTCCAGATGGGCATGCATCATCGCCTGGGCGAGAAGCGGATTGCGTGTTTCCAGCGCCGCATAGATCGCCTCGTGTTCGGCCAGAGCAGCGCCCCAGGTCTGCGGGGTCTCGAACCGCACCCGGATCTGCGCCGACATCGGGCTGTGGCGCTCGTCGAACAGGTCGCCGACGATATGCGCCAGCACCGAATTGCCCGACTGGCTGGCGATGGTCAGATGGAAAAGCCGGTCGAGGTCGAGCGCCTTGCGCCCTTCGGCGATTTCGGTGCGCATCTGGTCGAGCGTCTGGCGCAGCGACCGCAATGTCTCCGGCGTGACCCTTGCCGCTGCGAGCAGGATGACCGCGCCTTCGACGGCGGCCCGTGCCTGCATCAGCTCGAGCGGGCTTTCACCCATGGAGCCGCTTTGCCATGGCCGGCGGTCCGGCTCGGCCGTCACGTAGATACCCGACCCCATTCGGATTTCGACGCTTCCGTCGATTTCAAGCGCGATCAGCGCTTCACGCAAGGACGGGCGCGAGACGCCAAGCTGTTGGGCAAGCTCCCGCTCGGCCGGCAGGCGTGCGCCGGCCGGAAACTGGCCGCCCTGGATCAGCACCCGGATCTGATCGGCTATCTGCTGATACAGCCGCCGCGGTTCTGCCGTCTTGATGGGTCCGTTCATAATTCGCCGCCCTGACAATGTGGCCTTACCATATCAGGAGGCGTGAGGAGAGCAACAATGAAATTTCTGTCGTTGATTTTTAACGACTTTAATCGTTTCCGCCCTTCTTCCTTTTGCCGTGATGGGTCTGCGGCCGGGTTCTGAAAAAATTGGCTTGACCACTTCCGCCCTCAGGTTTACCCATTATCAACGCCGGAGGGAGGAGCCGCCGGCAAGTGGGCCTGACCGGCCCCGGGGAGGCAAATGTGGAAAACCGTCCGGCCGAGCTTGGGCAGACCATGCATGGCGCCGCCATGCTGCCGGGCCGCGTCACGTCGGTTGCGGCCACCGAGCCGCTGCTCCGCCTCGACAATATCAGCAAGGACTTCCCGGGCGTCAAAGCGCTTGCCAACGTCCATTTCGACCTCCGCCGCGGCGAGGTCCATGCCGTCTGCGGCGAAAACGGCGCGGGGAAATCGACGCTGATGAAGATCGTCAGCGGCGTCTACCAGCCGAGTTCAGGCACGATCACCTACAAGGGCGAGGAACGGCATTTTTCCTCGACGCGGGAATCGGAAGCCGCCGGCATCGCCATCATCCACCAGGAACTCAATCTCGTGCCGCACCTGACGGTCGCGGAAAACATCTATCTCGCCCGCGAGCCGCGCCGTGGTTTCCTCGGAGGAAGCTTTCTGGTCGACCGCAAGAAGCTGCGGGCCGACGCCAAGCGCTGCCTCGACCGGCTCGGCGTCGACATCAATCCGGATCGTCCGGTGCGGGGATTGTCCGTCGCCCAGTGCCAGATGGTCGAGATCGCCAAGGCCCTGTCGCTCGACGCCGAAGTGCTGATCATGGACGAACCGACGTCGTCGCTGACCGAGCAGGAGACGCGGCTGCTGTTCAAGGTCATCCGCGACCTGAAGGCGTCGGGCGTCGGCATCGTCTACATCTCGCATAGGCTCGACGAAATGTCCGAGATCGTCGACCGCGTCACGGTGCTGCGCGACGGCCGCTACATCTCCACCGACGATTTTGCCGCCACCAGCATCGATGCGATCGTCTCGAAAATGGTCGGGCGGTCGCTGGAGGAGAAGTTTCCGGACCGCACGTCCGTCCCGAGCGACGAGATCATCTTCTCCGCGCAAGGCCTTTCGCGCGCCGGCGTCTTCCGCGACATTTCCTTCACGCTGCGCCGCGGCGAGATTCTCGGCTTTGCCGGCCTGATGGGCGCCGGCCGCACGGAAGTCGCCCGCGCCATCTTCGGCGCCGATCCGCTCGATACCGGCACGGTCACCCTGCACGGCCAAACACTCGCCATCAGCTCGCCGCGCGACGCGATCGCCGCCGGCATCGCCTATCTGTCCGAGGACCGCAAAGCGCAGGGGCTGGCAGTCAAGATGCCGGTCGACGCCAACATGACGCTCGCCAACATGGAGGCGGTCTCGAACCGCTTCGGGCTGATCGACTTCGCCAGGCATGCGCGGGCGACGAAGGAATACGTCGATCTCCTGAACATCCGCACGCCCTCGATCAAGCAGCCGGTTCGCCTTCTCTCGGGCGGCAACCAGCAGAAGATCATCATCGGCAAGTGGCTGTTCCGCAAGTCGAAGATGCTGTTCTTCGACGAGCCGACCCGCGGCATCGACGTCGGCGCCAAGCTGGCGATCTACCGGATCATGGACGAGCTTGCGGCAAACGGCATCGGCGTCGTGCTGATCAGTTCCGAGCTTCCGGAAATTCTCGGCATGACCGACCGCGTCGCCGTCTTCCACCAGGGCCGCATCACCGGCGTGCTGGAGACTGCGAAAACCGACCAGGAAGAGATCATGCGATACGCCTCCGGCTACGCTCGGTCGGCAGGATGAGGGCATAACATGGCTGAAATTATCGAAGTTGCAAAACAGAAGAGCGGCACGTTCAGCGACCGCCAGAAGGATATCATCCAGAAATTCGCCGCGCTCGGCAGCCTGTTCGTGCTGATCGGCGTCTTCTCGGCGACCAGCAGCGCCTTCTTCACCATCGACAACGGCATGACGGTGGCGCTGCAGGTGACCTCGATCGCCTTTCTCGGCATCGGCGCCACCTGCGTCATCATCACCGGCGGCATCGACCTGTCGGTCGGCTCGGTCCTGGCGCTGTCCGGGGTGGTCGCGGCGCTGGCGGTCAAGGATTTCGGAACGCCCGTCTGGCTCGGCATGATCTGCGGCATTCTCACCGGCTCGGCCTGCGGTTTCATCAACGGCATCCTCGTCACCAAGATGAAGCTGCCGCCGTTCATCGCCACGCTCGGCATGATGATGATCGCCCGCGGCGTGGCGCTGCAGATCACCGGCGCACGGGCCGTCTCGGGGCTCGGCGAATCCTTCGGCGAGCTCGGCAACGGCTCGCTCTTCCGGGTGGTCAACATCGGCGACGACGGTTTCCCGACCATCGTTTTCCCAGGCATCCCCTACCCGGTCATCCTGATGATCGCGATCGCGATTGCCGTCTCCTACATGCTCAACCGCTCGGTGCTCGGCCGGCATATCTATGCGGTCGGCTCGAACGCCGACGCGGCGCGGCTTTCGGGCGTCAACGTCGCCCGCATCGTCAGCTTCACCTATGTTCTCTCCGGCACGCTGGCCGGCCTGACCGGCTGCGTGCTGATGTCGCGCCTCGTCACCGCCCAGCCGAACGAGGGCGTGATGTACGAACTGGATGCAATCGCCAGCGCCGTCATCGGCGGTACCTCGCTGATCGGCGGGGTCGGCACGATTTCCGGGACCGCGATCGGCGCCTTCGTGATCGGCATCCTTCGCAACGGCCTCAACATGAACGGCGTCTCCGCCTTCACGCAGCAGATCATCATCGGCCTCGTCATCCTGGTCACCGTATGGATCGACCAGTTGCGCAACCGCCGCTGAGATAAGGGCACGCGGACCTTTACCCGCGAGACGTCATGGGAGTGAGGAGCTCTCTAAAAAACCGGCCGTTTCAGGCCAACGAAAAGAGGAGGAAGACATGAAAAAGCTTGCTGCCGCACTGCTGACATCCGTGATCGCACTCACCGCGTTCTCGGCTCAGGCCGGCGAAATCGCCGTCATCGTGAAGACCGTCAATTCCACCTTCTGGCAGAATGTCCAGAAGGGAGCCGATGCCGCCATGAAGGCCGGCGGGGGCAGCAACACCATGACCTTCCAGGGACCGGCTGCGGAATCCGCGATCGCCGACCAGGTCAACATGGTCGAGAACGCCGTCAACCGCAAGGTTTCCGGCATCGTGCTCGCCCCGTCCGATCCGGACGCCCTGGTTCCGGCCGTGAAGAAGGCTTGGGAAGCCCGCATCCCGGTCATCATCGTCGACTCGCTGCTCGCCAAGGGATCCGAGCAGTACTACCAGTCGTTCCTCGCCACCGATAACAAGAAGGCCGGTGAACTGGCCGCCAAGGCGCTGATCGACAAGGTGGGCAAGGAAGGCAAGATCGCCGTGATGTCCTACGTGGCGGGTGCCGGCTCCGAAATCGGCCGCGTCGGCGGCTTTACCGACTACATCAAGGCGAACTCGAAGCTGACGATCGTCGGGCCGTTCTACTCGCAGTCCCAGATGGCGACGGCGCTCAACCAGACGACCGACGTGCTGGCCGCCAATTCCGACCTCAAGGGCATTTTCGGCGCCAACGAGCCGACGGCGATCGGCATGGGCCGGGCGCTGAAACAGTCCGGCAAGGCCGGCAAGGTGGTCGCGATCGGGTTTGACGGAAACCAGGACCTGCAGGAATTCGTCAAGGACGGAACGCTTTCCGCCATCGCGGTGCAGGGGAACTCGGCGTCAAGACCGTGCTCCAGTCGATCAACAAGGAGAAGGTCGAAAAGTTTGTCGATACCGGTGTCGTCGTCGTCACCAAGGACAATATCGACAAGCCGGAAGCCAAGAACGTTCTCTACTAACCTTACCCCCAGCGGGCGCGCATCGCGAATGATGCGCGTCCGTGATCCTATTCCCAAAGGACTTCGGACGATCTCATGAATGTCACCGAGCGCCGCAAGCTGCCCCACGCCTCCGTCGAAGTGACCCAGATGGGGCTCGGCTGCGCGCAGATGGGCAGTCTCTACCACAAGACCTCTTACGAGGAATCGGCCGGCGCCTTTGGCGCCGCCTGGGAGGCCGGCATCCGTTATTACGATACGGCGCCCTTCTATGGATACACGCGCTCCGAGCGGCGGCTCGGCACCATGCTGACGGACCTGCCGCGCGGCGACTTCGTGCTCAGCACCAAGGTCGGCCGGCTCATGCAGCCGGACGAGACGGTCGGCTCGCAGGAAGACGGATATGTCGAGCCGCTGCCTTTCCGGCCGGTCTTCGACTACAGCTATGACGGCATCATGTGGTCCTTCGAGGCAAGCCAGCAGCGGCTCGGCATCCTCAAACCCGATATTCTCTACATCCACGATATCGGCAGCATGACCCATGGCGACAAGCACCAGCACTACTGGTACCAGCTGACCGCCGGCGGCGGTTTTCGCGCGCTGAAGAAGCTGCGTGAGGAAGGACTTACTAAAGCGGTCGGCCTCGGCGTCAACGAGTGGGAGATCATCCGCGACGCGATGCAGGTCTTCGATATCGACGTCGCCATGCTCGCCGGCCGGTACACGCTGCTCGAACAGCAGAGCCTCTCGTTCATGGACGACTGCGCCAGCCAAGGCGTCGGCATCGTGGTGGCCGGGCCGTTCAATTCCGGCCTGCTCGCCGGCAACCGCAAATTCAACTATGCGGATGCGCCGGCCGATATCCTCGCCCGCGTCGAGGTGTTGCGCGCGGCCTGCGAGGAAGAGGGCGTCAGCCTGCAGGCGGCGGCATTGCAGTTTCCGCTGGCCCATCCGGCGGTGGTGACGGTCGTCTCCGGCGCACGCACCGCCGAACAGATCAAGTCGAATGTCGACTGGTTCGGAGAGGAAATCCCCGCCTCCTTCTGGTCCCGCCTGAAAGCCCGCGGGCTGATCGCCGATGGCGCGCCGCTGCCCGGTCAGGAGGGCTGAACCATGCGGATCGACGCGCATCAGCATTTCTGGCGGATCGCGGACCGGACCGGCCAATGGCCGCCGGCCGAGCTTCAGGCAATTCACCGGGACTTCCTGCCCGACGATATGCGCCCGCTTCTCGAGGCCACCGGCATCGACGGCACGGTGCTGGTGCAGACCATGGAGAACGAGGCGGACACCGCCTTCATGCTCGATCTCGCCGACAGCACCCCTTTCATCCTCGGCGTGGTCGGCTGGACCGACATGAAAGCGCCCGGCGCGCCGGCTGCCATAGCCCGGCTGGCCCGGCATCCGAAGCTCAAAGGGCTCCGGCCGATGCTGCAGGATATCGGCGACGACCACTGGATCGGCGATCCGGCGCTCGATGCAGCCGTGGCCGCCATGCTCGAACATCATCTGGTCTTCGACGCGCTGGTACTGCCGCGCCATCTCGAACCGCTGCTCGGTTTCGCCCGGCGACACCCTGGTCTGCCGATCGTGATCGACCACGGCGCCAAGCCGCCAATCTCTGAAGGCCGTTTCATCGACTGGTATGCGCGCATGAAAGTGCTTGCCGAACTGCCGAACGTTCACTGCAAGCTTTCCGGCCTGCTGACCGAGGCGGGCGACCAGAAGCCCCAGGCGGTGCGGCCTTATGCCGAAACCATTTTCGACCTGTTCGGCCCCGGGCGGGTCATCTGGGGCAGCGACTGGCCGGTGCTGAGGCTTGCCGGGGATTACCAAGCCTGGCTGGATCAATGTCTCGATATCGTGCCCGCCGACGCTCATGGCGAGGTCTTCGGCGGCAATGCCCAGCGTTTCTATCGACTCGGAGCGTAAGAATATGCTGACTATCATCTGCGACGAACCAGGCAAACTCAGCGCCATCGACCGTCCCAGGCCTCTTCGCGGCGAAGGCGAAGTGCTGGTGAAGCTGCGACGCATCGGCGTCTGCGGCACCGACCTGCATATCTTCACCGGCAACCAGCCCTATCTCTCCTATCCGCGCGTCATGGGTCACGAGCTCGCCGGCACGGTCGAGGAAGCACCAGCCGGCAGTGCGCTTGAGGCCGGCGATACCGTCTCGATCATGCCCTACATCTCCTGCGGCCGCTGCCATGCCTGCCTCAAGGGCCGGACCAATTGCTGCCGCAACCTCGGCGTCCTCGGCGTGCATCGAGACGGCGGCATGACCGAATATCTGAGCCTGCCAGGAGCATTCGTGCTGAAGGCCGATGGGCTTTCGCTCGACCAGGCGGCGATGGTGGAATTTCTGGCGATCGGCGCCCATGCGGTTGCCCGCGCCAGGATCGAGCCGGGACAGAGCGTTCTGGTCACCGGCGCCGGTCCGATCGGGCTGGCGGTCGCGATCTTCGCGAAACTTGAGGGCGGAGCGGTGACGCTTCTCGACGGCCGTGGCGACCGGCTGGACTTCGCCCGCCAACAGCTTGGCATCGCCTCCACGGTTCAACTTGGTCCGGACGACCACGGGCAGCTCTCAGGCCTGACCGGTGGTGACTTCTTCGAAGCCGTCTTCGATGCGACCGGCAATCCGAAAGCGATCGAACGCGGGTTCGGTTTCGTCGCCCATGGCGGCACCTACGTGCTCGTCTCGATCGTTTCGAGCGACATCACCTTTTCCGATCCGGAATTCCACAAGCGCGAGACGACGCTGCTCGGCAGCCGCAACGCGACGACGGTGGATTTCGAGCGGGTGATGCAGGCCATGCGCGAGGGCAAGATCCCCGCAGCCCTGGTCACCCATAGAATGATGCTGTCGGAAGTGCCGGAACGCTTTCCGGGGCTGACCGATCCCGCGGCCGGCGTCGTCAAGGCGCTGGTGGAAGTCTAGAGGAGGCGATGATGCAGCGAATGGGCATGGTGATCGGCATCGAGCCGCAGATGATCGCGGAATACAAGCGCCTGCACGCCGCCGTCTGGCCGGACGTGCTTGCCCTCATCAGCCGCGCCAACATCAGGAACTACACGATCTTCCTGCGCGAGCCGGAAAACCTGCTGTTCGGAACCTGGGAATATCATGGCAGCGATTTCGAAGCCGACATGGCGAAAATAGCCGCCGACCCTAAGAATCAGGAATGGTGGTCTCTCACCATCCCTTGCCAGAAGCCGCTCGACAGCCGCAAGGAAGGCGAGTGGTGGGCGATGATGGAAGAGGTCTTTCATCTGGATTGAGGATTTCCTCAATCAGACTGACGGCCGGCCAGATAATTCGAGGACAAGACATGACGATCAGACTTGATGGGAAAACCGCATTCGTGACCGCCGCAGGCCAGGGTATCGGCCGGGCGGCGGCGCTCGCCTTTGCAGAAGCCGGCGCGACCGTCCATGCGACCGATATCAACGAAAGCTTGCTGGCTGCGTTGCCGAAACTGGACAACCTGAGAACCGCAAGGCTCGACGTGCTTGATAACGCGGCCATCGTCGCCTGTGTCGAGCGCATCGGCACGGTCGACATCCTCTTCAACTGCGCCGGCTTCGTCCATGGGGGCTCGATCCTCGAGATGAAGGACAGCGACTTCGACTTCGCGCTCGACCTCAACGTCAGGGCGATGATCCGCACCATCCGGGCGGTGCTGCCGGGCATGCTTGCGAAGAAGGATGGCGCGATCATCAACATGTCGTCCGTCGCTTCCAGCATCAAGGGCGTGCCGAACCGCTTCGCCTATGGCGTCACCAAGGCGGCCGTGATCGGGCTCACAAAATCCGTCGCCGCCGATTATGTGACGGACGGCATACGCTGCAACGCCATCTGCCCGGGCACGGTGGAAAGCCCTTCGCTGCAGGACCGCATGCGGGCCCAGGGCAATTACGACGAGGCCCGCGCCGCCTTCATCGCCCGCCAGCCGATGGGCCGGCTCGGCACCCCTGAAGAAATCGCCGAGCTCGCCCTCTACCTCGCCGGCGCCACCTATACGTCAGGCCAGGCTTACGCCATCGACGGCGGCTGGACCATCTGAGGCAATACGAGAGAACCATGACCCGCATCACCGATCTCCGCGTCTTCGATCTTCGTTTTCCCACATCGCAGAGCCTCGACGGCTCCGACGCGATGAACCCGGACCCGGATTATTCGGCGGCCTATGTCATCCTCGATACCGATAGCGGAGATCTTGCCGGCCACGGCCTGACCTTCACGATCGGGCGGGGCAACGACATCTGCTGCATGGCGATCAAGGCGATGCGGCATCTGGTGGTCGGACAGGAACTCGAAACCTTCGCCACGGCGCCCGGAAAATTCTGGCGGCATCTGACCAGCGACAGCCAGTTGCGCTGGATCGGTCCCGACAAGGGCGCCATCCACCTCGCCACCGGCGCGGTCGTCAACGCCTTCTGGGATCTGCTGGCCAAGCAGCGAGGCAAGCCGGTCTGGCAGCTGGTTGCGGAGATGTCGGCGGAAGAGATCGCCGACATCGTCGACTATCGCTATCTGACCGACGTGCTGTCGCGCGAGGATGCGCTGGCAATCCTGAAACGGGCGGAAGTGGGCAAGGCGGAGCGCATCGAGGTGCTGAAGCGCGAGGGTTACGCCTGCTATACGACGTCGGCCGGCTGGCTCGGTTATCCGGAAGAGAAGCTGCGCCGGCTGTGTAAAGAGGCGGTCGACGCAGGTTTCAACCATGTGAAGATGAAGGTCGGACGCGATCTCGACGACGATATCCGGCGGCTCACCATCGCCCGCGAGGTGATCGGCCCCGACCGCTTCCTGATGATCGATGCCAACCAGGTCTGGGAAGTCGGCCAGGCGATCGACTGGGTCAACAAACTCGCCTTTGCGAAACCCTTCTTCATCGAAGAGCCGACCAGCCCCGACGACATTGCCGGGCATCGAAAGATCCGGGAGGGCATCCACCCGGTAAAGGTCGCGACCGGCGAGATGTGCCAGAACCGCATCATGTTCAAGCAGTTCATCGCCGAAGGCGCGATCGACATCGTGCAGATCGATTCATGCCGCATGGGCGGGCTGAACGAGGTGCTGGCGGTGCTGCTGGTCGCCGCCAAATATAACCTGCCCGTCTGGCCGCATGCCGGCGGCGTCGGCCTGTGCGAATATGTCCAGCATCTGTCGATGATCGACTACATCGCCGTATCCGGCACCAAGGAGGGCCGGGTGATCGAATATGTCGACCATCTGCACGAGCATTTCGTCGAGCCCTGCATCATCGAGAACGCGGCCTATATGCCGCCGGTACGGCCCGGTTTCTCGATCGAGATGAAACCGCAATCGATCGCCGACTACACGTTTCGAGGCTAGAGTTTTTCAAGCTCCGCGTTCACCCGCGCACGCCATGCGCTATTCTCCGTGAGAGCCTGGGGGAACAGGCCGGGAATTGCAAAGAATGGTGCCGACGGATCATCCGCCGTCATCCTGGCGGCGGCAGCCTTCAGCTCCGTAGCGCGCGGATCGTTGATCTCCGCGGTCTTGCGTGCATAGGCGATCCAGAGAGCCACAACGTAAGCCGCAGACGACGCATCTCCACCATTCGCCAGTGCTTCCACTGCACCTGCGAAGATGCGCTGCGGCAGTTTCTGGGTGCCGTCCATGGCGATCTGCTGCGTCTTGTGGGCGATCGTCGGGTTCTCGAAGCGCTCGATCAGCTGGTCCATATAGCCGCCGAGATCGATGCCCGGCACCGGATCGAGCGTCTTCACCGCCTCCGCCATGTGGCGGCGCACCAGCGCCCGGTATTCCTGCACGGCCATGACATCGCGGACGAATACCAGGTCTTTCAGTTGGCCGAGATAGGCGATCAGCGAATGGGAGCCGTTGAGCAGCCGCAGTTTCATCTTCTCATAGGGCTCGACATCGGCGACGAAAAGCGCGCTGCCGGCTTCCCACCTGGGCCGGTCGGCCAGGAAATGATCCTCGATCACCCATTGCATGAAGGGCTCCGTGCCGAGCGCCAGCCTGTCTTCGGCGCCGATCAGCGTCTCGGCAAGGGCCCGCGTCTCGTCGGTCGCGGCCGGCACGATGCGGTCGACCATGCTGGACGGAAAGGCGCCGTGGCCGGCGATCCAGTTGGCGAGCGCCGGATCCCGGGCGCCGGCCAGTTCGATCACCAGCCGCCGCACGATGCGGCCGTTGGTCGGCAGGTTGTCGCAGCAAAGCACGGTAAAAGGCGGCAGGCCGGCGGCATGGCGGCGCGAAAGGCCTTCGACCAGATAACCGATCACCCCTTTTGGCGAGGTCGGGTCGGCAAGATCGGCCTTGACGGAGGGATGGGTGCGGTCGAGCCCCCCGGATACCGGATCGATGCCATAGGCCTTTTCGGTGACGGTGATGGTGACGATCCGGATTGCCGGATCGGCCATCAAGGCCAGGATTTCCGCCTGGTCCTCGACGCCCGACAGGCCCCTGGTGACCGAGCCGACGACCTGGGCGCTGTCGCCTGCGGCGCTGCGGGTAACCACCGAATAAAGCCCGTCCTGCGCCGCAAGATCCTGGACGATATCGACCGAGCGTAAGCTGACGCCGACAATGCCCCATTCGCCGAACTCCGCTGCCAGCGCGGCATCCGTATAGACCGCCTGATGGGCGCGGTGGAACGCGCCGAGGCCGATATGCAGAATGCCGGGCTTCAGAAGAGCCCGGTCAAAACCGGGTGCGGCGACATGGGGGGCAAGTGCGGTGGAGGCGGAAAGGCGTGGCATTCTTGATCATGATGCCCTGAAAGACTCGCGGGCATCCTCCCTTATTGACGCAAGCAGTGATAGCCCTGCGCAAGTGCACGGGTCAACGACATAGTCCCGACGCCTACCTCCGAAAGCCGGAGATTCCGACCGGAACGGGATGGAAGAGCCGGGAGCTGCGCTTTCAAAACATGCAAAATCTGATAGTGACTAACGACCGGGTCGCGGGGGCGCCCGGCACGTCCGCCGATAGACCGAAGACTGGCCAGGTCTTTGGCACGGGACGTTGTAGACAGGGGGCATTCATGCGTTTTCTGGCGGTTCTTTCGATGGCGTTCGGCTTGGCTCTGGCGGGGTGCTCGCAGGTGGCGGAAAAGGCGGAATCGGCCGCCAACCGGTCCTTCACCAGCTATGCGATGGACCGTCCCTATGCGGAGGTGGCCAATATCAACCAGTCGACCCTGGCGCGGCTTTCCGGCTCCGACGCGACGTTCGGGCCGATGATCGGCGCGACGCAGCTGAAGAACGGGATGACGATCTACCGGCATATCGCGCCAGCTTCGAAAACCGAGTCCGGTTCGAGCTTCGGCGGGCTGGTCGGCCGCTCGACCGTGTCGCAGAACAACCGGCTTTCCTATTTCCTGGTCGGCGCCGACGGCATCGTCAAGGACTGGGCGACCGGTTCGGTACAGGGCAATGTCAGCGACTGCGTGCAGTATATCGGCGGCATCATCAACCGCTGCTCCGACATGCGCCAGCTTGAGGCCTCGCTTGCGCTCTACGACATGCGCGTGACGACCAGGGGAGGACAGCCGATCTCGGCCTGGGGAGAGCCGGCAGTACCCGCCGCGCATCCGGTTATGCCCGCGGCGCGCTGAGCAATCCGGCTTTCGCAGGTAGTGCCCCTTGGCGGGGGCTTTTCCGATATTATCTCCGGTCATGGCATCCGCTTTTTTCAAGCCAGGAGATCCTTCATGACCGCCCCGCATCCCTCCAAGACGCATATCGGCAATCACAAGCTCCATCCCGAAACGCAGATGCTGAACTACGGCTACGACCCGGAGCTTTCCGAGGGCGCGGTCAAGCCGCCGGTGTTTCTCACCTCCACCTTCGTGTTCAAATCCGCCGAGGAAGGCCGCGACTTCTTCGATTTCGTCTCCGGCCGCAAGGAGCCGCCGGCGGGAACGGGCGCGGGGCTGGTCTATTCCCGCTTCAACCATCCCAACAGCGAGATCGTCGAGGACCGGCTGGCGGTCTATGAGCAGGCGGAGAGCTGCGTGCTGTTTTCCTCCGGCATGTCGGCGATCGCCACGACGCTGATGGCGTTCGTGCGGCCGGGTGACTGCGTGCTGCACTCGCAACCGCTTTACGGGGGCACCGAAACGCTGCTTTCGAAAACCTTTCTCAACATGGGCGTTGCGGCGGTCGGCTTTGCGGACGGGGTCAGCGAGGAACTGGTGACAGTGGCGGCCGGGGAGGCGATGGGCAAGGGCCGCGTCTCGGTGATCCTGATCGAGACGCCGGCCAACCCGACCAACAGCCTGGTGGACGTGGCAATGATCCGCCGGGTGGCGGAGGCGATCGGGGAAAAACAGGGGCACCGGCCGGTGATCGCCTGCGACAACACGCTGCTTGGCCCGGTCTTCCAGCGGCCGATCGAGCACGGCGCGGATATCTCGCTCTATTCGCTGACCAAATATGTCGGCGGCCATTCGGACCTGATCGCCGGTGCGGCGCTCGGCTCCAAGGCGGTGATGAAACAGGTAAAGGCGCTGCGCGGGGCGATCGGCACGCAGCTCGACCCGCATTCCTGCTGGATGCTCGGCCGCAGCCTGGAGACGCTGTCGATCCGCATGGAAAAGGCCAATACCAACGCGCTCGCCGTCGCCGATTTCCTGCGCGGCCATCCCAATGTCGAGAACATCCATTACCTGCCCTATCACGACCCGGCATCGCCGGTCGGACAAGTGTTTGCGGCGCAGTGCACGGGCGGCGGCTCGACCTTCTCCTTCGACATCAAGGGCGGCCAGCCGGCCTCGTTCCGGTTCCTGAACGCGCTGCAGATCTTCAAGCTGGCGGTGAGCCTCGGGGGAACGGAATCGCTCGCCAGCCACCCGGCGACCATGACCCATTCCGGCGTGCCGGCCGACGTGCGCCAAAGGATCGGCGTGCTCAACTCGACAATCCGGCTGTCGATCGGCATCGAACACCCCGACGACCTGATCGCCGACCTGACGATCGCGCTCGACAAGGCGTGACGGGCGGATGATCGCGCCTGGAACCAGCGGGTATCGGGGGCGTCATTCGTCCCCCTCCTCGGTTTTCCGGCGGCCGTCGTATTTGGGCTCGTCCTCGTCCTCGGGAAAAAGCCGGCAGATCCCGTCATAATAGATTTTCGCACGACGATGCTCTTCGGCGCGCGCACAGGGCGGATAGGCCGCATTGTAGCCGGCCTTGTATTGCGCCTCGGAGAGAAACCCGATGCAGCGTCTGGCGCGGCGGCATTTGCCGAGCGTGCAGTCCTTCCAGAAGCCGACATGGGTGGCGCCGAGCTGCGAGAGCCTCTGGCGCGTCTCCTGCTGTTGCCGCTCCGGCAGCCGGCGAAACTCTCCCCAGGTCATTCCGAAATAAGCGGGTTCGGCATCTTCCTCTTCCTGCCTGCGTTTCCATTCCGCCTCGCTCAAGGCCATCGCTCGCCCTCCTTATCGGCGCATGCTTCTTCGTTCACGCGGCCGGTCGCGGCCCGTGTCGTTTCCTGACTGGAGAGCCCACACGAATGCGGAACCTCATTTTGTTTAGTAATGTGTGGCTCCGCATTCGCGTGGCCTTCGGCGTCTTTTCGAGGCTTCCGGCCTCTACAGGTGATCACCTCGCCCCACTGCGTGGCTTCGTTCGCGACTTCCTTTCGGGAAATCCTGCCACTTGCACGGCCAATCCGAACCCGGCCCGGTGGCCAGGGGGAGGCTTGATAGGAAGGCTTGCCTTTCGACGAGCACTCCATGGCTTTCACCTCCCTGACCTTTCCTGCACGTTACAGGTCCAACCAGGGCGCCGGCCTCCGCCTGCCCGCGAACGTCTCGCGAAACACTCCGGCGACGGAAGCGAGGCAATTGTAGGCATGGTGGCGAGGGGTGGGGATGAACAATCGGGCAAGTTATTGAAAATGCCGGAAGGAGGCGGCGATTTGTCCTCGGGCAAGGCATAGGAGTGACTATTGAAGGGTGTGCCGTGTGACACCCCCCTCTGCCCTGCCGGGCATCTCCCCCACAGGTGGGGAGATTACAAGCGGCTTGACCTTCCCGCCAAACTGACCTTGCCTTCGGTCGCTGCCAAAGATTTGTGGATCGGCTACGTTCATTGTTTGGGGAAACCGGCGCGCCTAGCCGATCTCCCCACCTGTGGGGGAGATGCCCGGCAGGGCAGAGGGGGGCGAGGTGGCTAGAGACGCCTCTATTCGTCTACCGCCAGCTTCACCACCGCCTTCGCCACCCGCGCGGCCCGAACCTCCGGCGTGGTCGCCTTCAACAGCGGAAGCACCACCGCATATTGCCCGGTCTTGTCGAGCTTTTCGAAGGCCGCACCCGCCGCGGGGTTTTCGCGGAGCGCCGCGACGAGATCATCCGGCAGGGCGGCGGTGCGCTGCGGCTCATAGGCCACCGCCCAGCGCCCATCGGCCTTGGCGGCCTCGACCTCCACCAGCCCCGCCGGCCGCATCCGCCCGGCCTGCGTCAGCGCCGCCACCCGATCGACATTGAGCTTCGACCACGGGCTTCTGGCGCGGCGCGGCGAATACCGCTGCAGGTAGGAGGTGGCGTCGAACCCCTTGCGCTGGCTGTCGATCCAGCCATGGCAGAGCGCCACATCCAGCGCCTCGTCGATGGTGATAAGGGTCCGCTTCGGGTTCTTCTTGCCGATCCGCAGCCAGACGCCGGACGAAGTGGCGTGGTGGGCGGAGAGCCAGGAGGCCCACTCGGCGGGGGTGGTGAAGGCGAGGGGCTGGGTGGGGGAGTCCATGGTTCTCGGTTTGGATCTACGATCCTGGATATCGTGTTTGCTATGACAAGAAGCGAATTTACCTATTAGCTAACTCGTGGCGATTGCGTCCAATCTACCAACTGCGAAGGTCTGCAATTTCGTCCCGCTTCAACGCAACCGCAGCAACTAGTTCCTTAAGCGACTCGGTTAATTCTTTGTGCTGATCCTTTAGAGAATATTTCAAAACGTTCAATCCTCTTGTCTTTTGGATAAGCCCACATTGGGGCTCCGATACGGGACTTGGTAACGTAATAAAATGAGGAGATTCTGATAGCTTATACTTGTAATCTTCAAAAATTAGCTGCATGTCGGGGTCAGAGAGGCCGCATCCTATGCACAGAAAAGTATGCGTATGCAGCAATGCTGTAAGTATTTCATAAAATGTAGAATATTTTACCCGAGCCCGTCCATAGTCTTCCAGTGTAAATATCATTTTTGAAATCGTATCAATCGAACCGTGAGGTTTAATTACATACCGATCACTTCCCGCAACAACCTGCCTAACGTCATCATCATAGTAATTCTTTACGATTATAGTTCCTTCGCTTGCAGACAAAGCATACCCTTCGTATATTTTGTCAAAATTGAGGGAAGCAACAATTCTGCAATCTAGGTCGAATATCGCGTGATGTATTTCCGCCGCCTTATAATTCGGCGTCAAAAAACTCTCTCTAACTAGATCTGGCCAACCAGCAGCATATTCTTGCTTCAGATATTCACAGGCCTCCAGATAATTGTAACGTTTAATGGCATCCCTTATGTGACTTACACTTTTGTTAAGCTTCGAATGAGCGTTTTCTAGAAAGTATCCCCAAGTAGGAGGATGAATTCCGGCATCTGTTGCCGCGTTAGCCGAAACCCCTGAACCGATAAGTATGACTGCGCGACGCCTCGCAATCGCATGCACCAAAGAGGACGGCCATCTAATCATTTCGCGACAGTGCCTTCAGATTAGCCAAAAGCTGCTTGGTGATATCGCGGAATATGGCATCCGCCTCTCTAACCTTATTAAAATGCGCGCCTCTGACTCCGTCTTTCGCCTTCAAGGAAAAGATCGGCTTATGAGCCGTTTGCGACATTGGGATAAGGCTGTAGAGATTAGGAATAGTGCCCACTTCGTAGTCGATGCCGACTACTTTAGCAGGCTTTAATTTATCAACAAAAAAAGTCTTTATAGTTTTCGGTATCCTTCGCATTATCTTTTCATACGAAGCCACTGCACGCTGCTCACCTTGAGTAGTCTTCTGTATATACTGTTGGGCCACATATCCCGCGAACTTAATGTCAAACGTGCGCAGAGAAGGGAGGTCATGTTTAAGCTCTTTATCTACTTGCGATAGCCCATGAGATATTCTCTTATTCCATTCAAGTATTGCCGCCGATATGTTTTCAATCGCCTTCAGACTGAATATATCAATGGACATGGGGCTAAGAAAAAAATCGCAAGATAAAAGCACAGATCTATTTATGGATCCAAGAGACGGGCCCATATCAAATAAAACAAAATCATATCCCTGACACCTAATTAGAAATTCCGTAAATAAATACGATGTTCTGAGGCCTCTTATGTCTCCCGATACAGCATCTTGCCAGTCCTTAGACAGCAAATCCTCTTTTAATGCCAATCGTGGATCTCCAGGAATAAGATCCACTCCATAGTCCGGCACGGACCTAGCCGTTATCGCGGCAGCGTAACCCTTACCTATCGATAGGGGATGTATTATACTATATATTGTAAAAGACGACGAGGAGTCATATAACTTAAACACCTCCTCCTCACTTAACATCAATTGAGTCGCATTACATTGAGGGTCCGCATCAACAACGAGGACTTTCTTCTTATCGGTGAGAGCTAAATAGGCAGCAACATTGCAAAGAAGTGTCGTTTTACCGACGCCGCCTTTATTATTAAAAAATGCTATAGACTGCATACGGCTCTCCACGGAATTGCTATTATTAATTGCGCACTCGGAGAACACAATCGTTTTCTTATTCGAGGCCAACGGTTTTACCCATAGTCCAATCCGCTAAATCTGCAATTGGGTATCGGAGTATGATCGCCTATCGATACGCCCAAGAAGGCAGCCTCACGCCGCCTTCCCCACCTTTCCATACGGATCAAACCGCCCGTAAAACGTCTCGCCCTTCGCCGCCATGTCCTTCAAGAGCGGCGTCGGCTTGAAGTGCGGGCCGTAGCTTGCTGCTAACCTTTCGCACAGTTCCACAAACGTCTTCACGCCCATGCCGTCGATGTAGGAAAGCGTGCCGCCGGTATAGGGGGCGAAGCCGAAGCCGAGGATGGAGCCGACGTCGGCTTCGCGCGGATCGGTGACGATGCCTTCTTCCACGGTGCGGGCGGCTTCGAGCGCGATCGTTACCAGCAGGCGCTGTTTCAGGACGGTGACATCCACCTCGTCAGCCTTTTTCTGCGGATAGAGGGTCTTCAGCTCGGGCCAGAGGAATTTCTTGGCGGGCTTTGGCGGGTATTCGTAAAAGCCCTTCAAATTCTTGCGGCCGCGGCGGTCGAACACGTCGACCATCTGGTCGACGAGCGCCATGTGCTCCGGCTTGACGGCATTGGGGCCGAGATCGGCGATCGAGGCCTTCATGATCTTCTGGGACAGATCGACGGCGACCTCGTCGTTGAGCGACAGCGGGCCGACCGGCATGCCAGCCATTTTTGCGGCATTTTCGATCATCGCCGCCGGCACGCCTTCGATCAGCATGTCATAGGCTTCGTTGATATACCGGAAGACGCAGCGGTTGACATAAAAGCCGCGGGTGTCGTTGACGACGATCGGGGTCTTCTTGATCGCGGCGACGAAATCGAGCGCCACGGCCAGCGCCTTGTCTCCCGATTTTTCGCCGAGGATGACCTCGGTCAGCATCATCTTCTCGACCGGCGAGAAGAAATGCACGCCGATGAACTGGTCGGAACGCTTCGAATTCTCGGCAAGGCCGGTGATCGGCAGGGTCGAGGTGTTGGAGGCGAAGATGGTGGTTTGCGGGATGACCGCTTCGACCGCCTCGATGACCGCCTTCTTGACCGCGCGATCCTCGAACACCGCCTCGACGACCAGGCTTGCGTCCGACAGCGCCTGGTAATCCGGGGTGGGGGTGATCAGCGCGAGAAGCTTTTCGCCCTCCTCCTTGGTCATCCGGCCCTTGCCGACCTGATCGGCCACCAGCTTTTCGGAATGGGCCTTGCCCTTGTCGGCAGCTTCCTGGTCGCGGTCGATGAGGGTGACGGGAATGCCGGCGGCGGCCGTCACATAGGCGATCGAGGCGCCCATGAAGCCGGCGCCGACGATGCCGATCTTGGAGAACTCCGTCTTGGGCACACCTGCCGGGCGGCGGGCGCCCTTGCCGAGCTCCTGCATCGAGACGAACAGCGAGCGGATCATCGAAAACGCTTCGGTGGTGCGCAGGATCTCGGTGAAATAGCGCTGCTCGACCTTCAAGCCCGTATCGAAGGGAAGCTGCAGGCCTTCATAGACGCATTTCAGGATGGCGAGCGCGCCCGGATAATTGCCGGCGCTTTCGCGGCGCAGGATGGCGGGGGCGGCCGGCCAGAGCTGGGCGGCAGCCGGCGTCCAGATGCCGCCGCCGGGGACCTTGAAACCCTTTTCGTCCCAGGGGGCGACCGGCTTCAGGCCGTCCTTGATCATCTGTTTGGCGGCGTTGATCAGCTCGGCGGGCTCGACGACCTGGTGCACGAGGCCCATGGCCTTGGCACGCTGGGCGGTCAGCGACGAGCCGGTGGTCATCATCTGCAGGGCATCCTGGGCATTGGCCAGCCGCGGCACGCGCTGGGTGCCGCCGGCGCCCGGGAAGATGCCGACCTTGACTTCCGGCAGGGCAATCTTGACCGACTTGGAATTGGCGGCGACGCGGCCGTGGCAGGCGAGCGACAGTTCGAACGCGCCGCCCATGCAGGTGCCGTTGATCGCCGAAACCCAAGGCTTGCCGTTGGTCTCGACCTTGCGCCACAGCCAGGACATGCGGCCCGCGGCATCGAAGAGTTTTTGCGCGGCGGTCGCGGGGTCCCTGGCCTGTTCCTCGGCGAGCATCGAGAACATCGACTTGATCATGGTGAGATCGGCGCCGCCCGAGAAGGACGACTTGCCGGAGGTGAAGACGACGCCCTTGACGGCCGCATCGGCAACGGTCGCGTCGACGATCGCCTCGATCTCGTCCATCACCTCCATGGTGAAGACGTTCATGGATTTGTCCGGCATGTCCCAGGTGACGAGAGCGATGCCGTCTGCGTCGGTTTCGACGGTGAAGTTCTTGTAGGTGCTCATGATGGGATTCCTCTTCCCTTGAATTCTCTGGTGTTCAGAACCGCCCCCTCACCCGGCCTCCGCTTCGCTCGGCCACCCTCTCCCCGAGGGGAGAGGAGGATCAGAGGCGTTGCAGCAATTCCTCTTCTCCCCTCGGGGAGAAGGTGCCGGCAGGCGGATGAGGGGGGCTCCCCCCTCAAACTCTCTCGATAATCGTCGCGGTGCCCATGCCGGCGCCGATGCAGAGCGTGACCAGCGCGGTGTTGAGATCGCGGCGCTCCAGCTCGTCCAAGACCGTGCCCAAAATCATCGCGCCGGTGGCGCCGAGCGGATGGCCCATGGCGATGGCGCCGCCGTTGACGTTGATCTTGTCGTGGCTGATCTCAAAAGCCTGCATATAGCGCAGAACCACGGCGGCGAAGGCTTCGTTGAGTTCGAAGAGGTCGATATCGGAGATCTTCATGCCGGAGCGGGCCAGCAGCTTCTCGGTGACGTCGACGGGGCCGGTCAGCATCAGCGCCGGGTCGGAGCCGATATTGGCGAAGTGGCGGATGCGGGCGCGGGGCTTGAGGTTCATGCTCTCGCCGCCGGCCTTGGAGCCGATCAGCACGGCCGCCGCGCCGTCGACGATGCCCGACGAATTGCCGGCATGGTGGACGTAGTTGATCCGCTCGATTTCCGGATGGGCCTGGATGCCGACGGCTTCGAAACCGCCCATCTCGCCCGGCATCTGAAAGGACGGGTTGAGCGAGGCCAGCGACTGCATGTCGGTGGTCGGGCGCATGTGTTCGTCGCGGTCGAGGATCACGAGGCCGTTCTGGTCTTTTACGGGGATGACGGAGTTCTTGAAGTAGCCGGCGTCCCAGGCCTTGGCCGCGCGCTTCTGGCTTTCGACCGCATAGGCGTCGACGTCGTCCCGGGAAAAACCGTATTTGGTGGCGATCAGATCGGCCGAGACGCCCTGAGGCATGAAGAAAGCCGGGAAATTGACCGACGGGTCCATGTACCAGGAGCCGCCGGACATGCCCATGCCGACGCGCGACATCGACTCGACGCCGCCGGCGATGACGATGTCATCGGAACCGGCCGCGATCTTGCCGGCCGCGAAGTTCACGGCGTCGAGGCCGGAGGCGCAGAACCGGGAGATCTGCATGCCGGGGGCTCTGGTGGAATAGCCGGCCTCGAAGGCGGCGGCCTTGGGAATGACGGCGCCGGCATCCATGACCGGATCGACGCAGCCCATGATGATGTCGTCGACGGTGGCGGTATCGAGGCCGTTGCGGTCGCGGATCGCCTCCAGCGCCTTGGCGGCGAGCCGCACGGACGGCACTTCGTGCAGCGCCCCATCCTTCTTGCCGCGGCCGCGCGGCGTGCGGACGTGGTCGTAAATGAAGACTTCGGTCATGGTGTCATCTCCCTGGGTGGCAATTTATATTGCCTCAAATCTCAGACATGGGAGGGAAGACCCCTCCCCAGCCCTCCCCACAGGGGGAGGGAGCGCGTCGGCGCAAATCAAAACGCTTCGGCGGCCAGTTCCATCACGCTGTCGGCGCCGGCTTCGATGCGGACTTTGCGCATCGCGGTTTCCGGCATGATCTTTTCCATGAAGAACTTCGCCGTCACCAGCTTGTTCTTCAGGTAGTCGGCGCGGGCGTCGCCGGCGGCAAGCCCGGTCTGGGCGGCTTTCGCCATCTTGGCCCACATGTAACCGAGTGTCACGATCCCGAAGAGGTGCATGTAGTCGGTCGAGCCGGCGCCGGCATTGTCGGGCCTGGCCATGGCGTTCTGCATGAACCACATGGTGGAGGCCTGCAGGTCGTTCAAGCCCTTCTTGAGACCCTTGGTGAAGGGCGCCATATCCTCGTCGGCGCGGTTCTCCTCGCAGAAATCGCCGATCTCCTTGAACATCGCCATCACCGCGCGGCCGCCGTTGAGCGCCAGCTTGCGGCCGACGAGGTCGAGCGCCTGGATGCCGTTGGCGCCTTCGTAGATCATCGTGATGCGGGCATCGCGAACATACTGGCTCATGCCGTGTTCCTCGATATAGCCGTGCCCGCCGAAGACCTGCTGGGCCATGACCGCATGCTCGAAACCCTTGTCGGTCATCACACCCTTGAGGATCGGGGTCGCCAGGCCGAGGAGATCGTCGGCGTTCTGGCGCTCTGCCGCATCCGGCGATCGGTGGGCGATGTCGGATTTCAGGGCGGTCCACAGCAGGAAGGCGCGGCCGGCCTCGTTGAAGGCGCGGATGGTCATCAGCGAGCGGCGGATATCCGGATGAACGATGATCGGGTCGGCTTTTTTGTCCGGCGCCTTGGTACCGGAGAGCGAGCGGCCCTGAATGCGCTCGCGGGCGTAGGCGACAGCATTCTGATAGGCCGTCTCGGCGATCGAAAGCCCCTGCAGGCCGACGCCGAGGCGGGCTTCGTTCATCATCACGAACATGGCCGCAAGGCCCTTGTTCTCCGCGCCGATCAGGTAACCGGTCGCCTCGTCATAGTTCATGACGCAGGTGGAGTTGCCGTGGATGCCCATCTTGTGTTCGATCGCACCGCAGGTGGCGCCGTTGCGCTTGCCCAGCGATCCGTCGGCATTGACCATGAACTTCGGGACGATGAAGAGCGAGATGCCCTTGGTGCCCTCGGGCGCGCCTTCGATGCGGGCAAGCACCAGATGGACGATATTGTCGGTCATGCCGTGTTCGCCGGCGGAGATGAAGATCTTCTGGCCGGAAATCTTGTAGGAGCCATCGCCTTGAGGCACCGCCTTCGAACGCAGAAGGCCGAGATCGGTGCCGCAGTGCGGTTCGGTGAGGTTCATGGTGCCCGACCAGGTACCGGCGACCATTTTCGGCAGGTACGTCTTCTTCTGCTCGTCGGAACCATGCACGAGGATCGCGGCGATCGCGCCCTGGGTCAGGCCCGGATACATCATCAGCGACATGTTGGCCGACGACATGTATTCGCCGACGGCGGCATGCAGCGTATAGGGCAGGCCCTGGCCGCCGAATTCTTCCGGCACGGCAAGACCGATCCAGCCGGCCTGGCAATACTGGTCATAGGCCTGCTTGAAGCCCTTCGGCACCGAGACCGTGCCATCGTCATGGCGGGTGCAGCCTTCCTGGTCGCCGGAAAGGTTCAGCGGAAAGAGCACATCCTCGGCCACCTTGGCGGCCTCCCCGATGATCGCTTCCAGCATGTCGGGAGTGGCATCGGCAAAGCCCGGCAGATTGCCGTAGCGCTCAAGGCCCAGCACGTCGTTGAGAATGAAAAGCGTGTCGTTTACCGGGGCCTTGTACACTGGCATGTCGAGCTTCCTCCAAATCCTCGTCGATGGATCGCACCGGGGCCTTCGGCTCACGGCAGGATCCGCATTCTTTCTACCACAAATAATTGACGTTCGCGTAAACGTCAATTACGTGCGCTCGGAACTTTAACGATCTCCACCGTAGCCATTCCTCCGTCCCGGGCACAGTCTTAACGGGTCGAACAGTTGCGAAGCTGGATGGGAAAGCCGGAAGATAGAGCCGGCAGGCGGAACGTCATCACCGCAAAGGGCACCGAGCGCGTCGAAAAGGTTAAAATTTTCGGCCGGGTTAACGACTTGTTTACTACGTTTAAGGAAATAGTGGGCTCTCTGGCGACGCAGTCCATTTACCTCAAGATGTCCCGCGTCCGCTGAAATGGCAAGTCCTGCGTAAGGCATCTCTAATATATGGCTGATTGGCGGGAATTCCGTATCCCCTGAAACAAGGTCGTTACGAGAGCCGGCAGGTACAACGTCGAAACGAGCGAGCACATGAACGGATCACGATCGAGCCCTTCCCGTCCCGGCGACCGCTCTTCCCTGGATGCGTTGAACCGCACCATCGAAGGGCTCGAAGCGCGTATCGAGGGGTTGATGTCGGGTACGGCGCGTGATGCCCGCACGCCGAAGGCGCCCGATCCACGCGAGCAGCGCCGGCCGGGTCCGGCTGCCGCCTATCGCGAACCGCAAGTCTCCGACGATCCGCTTGCCGAGATCCGCGAGCGCCAGCGCATGCTGGACGCCGGCGGCGACCGTGGTGCGAGGCCCGAGCGTCCGCGGGCTCCCGAGCTGCGTCGCGAAGAGCCACGTTATGCCGAACCTCGCCGTGCCGAGCTGCGCCCGCCGGAAGCCTACCGCCCGCCGGCGCGCCAGGCCCCCGTCCGCGCGGAAGCACCCCGTTACGCCGAAACACGCCCGATCGCGCCCGCACCGCGCCGCGAAGAACCGCGCCGACCGGCCCCACAGCCGCGCATGCCGGCACCGCAACCGCCAGCCGATAACGGCATGCGGGATATCGCCCAGGCGCTGGTCGGCCTGCGCCAGGAGCTGAAGCAGGACATTTCCGAAAGCGTCGGCCGCGAGATGACCGCGCTGCGCTCCGAAATCCGCTCGATCAAATCCATTGCCGAAGACCAGAACTTCACCGAGGACCTGCGCGGCGATCTTGCCCGGCTTGCCGAAGGCATCAACCAGCTCGGCTACCAGGCAATGCCGGAGGCAGCCGGCCTGCGCAGCGAATTCGAGGAGCTGCGGACCGTCATGGGCGGTCTCGCCCGCGAAGATTCCGTTCGGCGGATGGAAACCCGCTGGCAGGGTCTCGAAGATCGCATGCACGGTCTCGACTCCACGGCCCTGCGCGAAGAGCTCGTCTCGCTCGCCTACCGTATCGACGACATCAAGGGCCAGCTCGGCGAAATGAGCGACAGCCCGGTGATCCGGGCGCTCGAACAGAAGCTGATCACGGTGGCGAGCGCCATGGAACAGCTCGGCTCGCGCATGCAACCGAACGATTCGGTCATCGCGGAACAGTTCGCGACATTGGACGAGCGGCTGGACGAGATCAGCCGCGCCATTGCCGCCGGCAGCCGCGCCTCGGCCTCGGCCTCGATCGACCAATCCTTCCTGCAGCGGCTGGACGGCCGGATCAGCGCGCTCGCCGACCAGATCGATGCGATAAGCCAGGCGACCCATGCCCAGTTCGATCCGACCGAAGCGCTGTCCGCCCGCATCGAGGCCTTGACCGGCCGCATCGAGGAACTGACCGACGAACAGGCCGCGATGCGCCTGGAGGAACGGCTCGAACAGCTTTCGCTGATCCTGGAACAGGCCCAGAAACCTTCCCAGGACCCAGAGCTTTCCGCCTATCTCGCTGATATTTCCCGCAAGATCGACGGCCTGGAACAGGGTAGCGTCAGTGACGTGCTCGCCGAACGGCTCGACTATCTTGCCCGCCGGATCGAGGAAATCGCTTATCAGCCGCAAGCCCAGTCGGCGATCGACGAAAACGCCTTCGGGCGGATCGAAGACCGGCTCACCGACATTGCCGCCCGGCTTGACGAGGCAACGGCGTCGCCGCGCGGCGACGACGGCGCGCTTCGCAGTCTCGAAGACCAGATCGCCCATCTTTCGGTGCTGATCAGCCAGCCACAGCATGGCGCCGGCGCCCTTCCCGCCGAATTCGAAAACCGCATGACGGCGCTCGAAAGCTATATGGCGACCAATGACGAATACATCATCGAGGCTGCCCGCCAGGCCGCCGAGACGGTGGTGGAAGCCTATTCGCGCAACGGCATGGCAGGCGGGCCGGGTGTCGCCGCCGACATGGCGGCACTTTCGGCGCTTGCGGACGACCTTCGCCACCTCGAAGACCTGACCCGGCATTCGGACGACCGCACCCACCAGACATTCGAAGCGCTGCACGGCACGCTGGTGCAGATCGCCGACCGCCTGGACGGCATGGAAGAACGGCTTGTCGCCTCCGCTCATGCGGAGCGGGATCGCTACTACGAAGAACCGGCGCGTTACGAAACCCGCACCGCCCCGGCCATGCCGGCGGCCGCGCAGCTTTCCGTCGCGGCAGCCGAAGAGCTGATGAGCTACGAGCTGGCGGAGGCCGAGGCGGACGAGCAGCCGGCCGCAACCTTCGGTCACCGTGCAAAAGCCCCGGAAGAAACATCCTCCGACGAAACGGTGCTTCGCGCCGACTATGCCGACACGAAAACCGCCACCAAGGACAATCCCACCAGGGACAAGGCCGCCAAGACCAGCCTTCTGACCGAGCTTTCCCGCCGCTTCCTGCCCGGCGGCAAGGCCGAGGCTCCGAAGGGTGGCCGCACCGTCATCGAGCCGACGCCGCCACTTGACCCCTCCGACGTGCTGCCGGCGGATCGCGAAAACGACCTTCTGGAGCCAGGCTCCGGCGCACCCGACGTCAAGAAGATCCTCGAGCGGGTTCGTGCCAGCCAGGTCGCCGGTGAATTCGACACCGACCGGACGAGCGCCGCGGAACGCGCCGACTATATCGCGGCCGCCCGCCGCGCCGCCAAGGCCGCTGCCCAGGAAGCCGACCCTTCGCAGGGCGGTTCGCCTTCCAAGGACCTGCGGAAAGCCGCCAAGGCGTCCGCCAACAAGGGTTTCGGCGCCATGCTTTCGCAGCATCGCCGTCCGATCTTGATGGCCGTCGGCGCCGTGCTTCTGGTGCTGATGGCGATGCCGCTCGCCAAGACGCTGACAAGCGGCACGAAGGCTCCCGCGGCACCGGCCCCGACGATCGAGACCCCTGCCCGGCCGGCAGCACCGGCCAATATGAGCGGCAGCAACGGGATTCCGACTGTCGAGGATCAGGCTGCGACGGACGGCGCCGAAAGCGACGCGGATATCGCAGCCGCGCCGACGCGACCCGTCGAACAAGCGCCAGCTCCGGCAATGGCGAACCATCTGACCGATCCGCGCCCGGCAACGGGCCAGCCCTCCGTGATGGAGCCGGCCGGCAACCCGCTTCCGGCCCAGAATACCTTCGCCGCCATGCCCAAGGCCGATGCTCAGGCCGCGATCGTGGTTCCAGTCGGCATCGAACCGAAGTCGCTTGCCGACGCGGCCGCTGCCGGCGACCCGAACGCGCTTTTCGAGATCGGCGCTCGTTTCACCGACGGAAAGGGTGTGAAGAGCGATCTCTCGGAGGCCGCCAACTGGTACAAGCTCGCCGCCGACCGGGGCCTGGTACCGGCGCAATACCGGCTCGCCAATCTCTTCGAAAAGGGCACGGGCGTTTCCCGCGACCTGACCAAGGCGATGACTTATTACAAGCAGGCCGCCGACGCCGGCAATGCCAGCGCCATGCACAATCTCGCGGTGCTCCAGGCTTCGGGTGCCGCCGGCCAGCCGGACTATGCCGCAGCCGTCTCCTGGTTCGGCAAGGCCGCCGACTTCGGCGTCGCCGACAGCCAGTTCAACCTCGCCATCCTGCTTGCCCGCGGCAACGGCGTGAAGCAGGATCTCGAGGAATCCTACAAGTGGTTCGCGGTCGCGGCCAAGGGAGGCGACAAGGACGCCGCCCAGAAGCGCGACGAAGTGGCCAACGCCATGCGCAAGGAACAGCTCGAAAGCGCTCGCGCCAAGGCGGACCAGTGGAAGGTGAAGCCGCTCGACCCGAAGGCCAACTCCGTCAATCTCCCGGACGAATGGGCTTCCGGCAAGCCACTCACCACGGCTTCGGTCGACATGGAAAAGGCGATCCGCAACATCCAGGCGATCCTCAACAAGAGCGGTTTCGACGCCGGCACCGCCGACGGCAAGATGGGCGCCAAGACCGTGACCGCCATCAAGGCCTTCCAGACCTCGGTCGGCCAGGAGCCGAACGGCAAGATCACCGACGCCCTGGTCAAGGAACTGCTGGCCAAGAACAAGTAAGTCGACTTACCCGACCGGGATCAGGGAGTTGCGGGATATTAATCACGCCCGCACAAAAACGGTAAAATTGCCGCATTATCCGGCACTTGCGAATTGACTCGCGGCAGCGCCCGGGCGCATGACGGGTGACACCCTTCATGCCCTGTTCACATGGCATGTGAGATCACGTTTCCTTCGCCGCACCGGGCGGACAACCACATCGCGCACCGCCCGCGAGGGCGTCGCTTTTTGCCGTGTCGAGGTTCTGCCGTGACTGTCTACCTGCCGATCGCAGAGCTGTCGGTGAACATCTTCATCATTCTGGGCATGGGCGCGGCCGTCGGCTTTCTCTCCGGCATGTTCGGCGTCGGCGGCGGCTTCCTGATCACGCCGCTCTTGATCTTCTACAACATCCCGCCCGTCGTGGCGGTCGCGACCGGCGCCAACCAGGTCGTCGCCTCCTCGATTTCGGGTGCTATCACCCATTTCAGGCGCGGCACGCTCGACATGAAGCTCGGCTCGGTCCTGCTTGTCGGCGGCCTTGCGGGCGCGACGGCGGGGGTCTGGGTCTTCTCGTGGCTGAGGCGTATCGGACAGCTCGACCTGTTCATCTCTTTGCTCTACGTCGTGCTGCTGAGCTCGATCGGCGCGCTGATGCTGCAGGAAAGCGTCCGGGCGATGCGCCGGGCGAAGAACAACAATCCACTGCCGATCAAGCGCCCCGGCCAGCACAACTGGGTGCACAGGCTGCCGCTGAAGATGCGGTTCAAGAAATCGAAGATCTACCTTTCCGCCATTCCGATCGTCGGGCTTGGCTTCGGCATCGGCGTGCTGACCTCGATCATGGGCGTGGGCGGCGGCTTCATCATGGTGCCGGCGATGATCTATCTCTTACGCATCCCGACAAACGTGGTCGTCGGCACCTCGCTGTTCCAGATCATTTTCGTGACCGCCTACACGACGATGGTGCAGGCGGCGACCAACTATTCGGTCGACATCGTGCTGGCGACGATCCTGATGGTGGCGGGCGTGATCGGCGCGCAATACGGCGTTCGCGTCGGGCAGAAGCTGCGCGGCGAACAGCTGCGCGCGCTCCTGGCGCTGCTCGTGCTTGCCGTCGGCATTCGTCTGGCGGTCGGGCTGATCGTCACGCCGAACGACGTCTATTCGGTCGCGGTCGGGGGGATGTCCTACTGATGCGCCGTTTTCTCCGCACCGCCCTCCTGCTGCCGCTCCTGGCGCTCGCCTTCCCGGTCGAGGCGCAGGTGCCGTTCGGCCAGGCATCGGGCGTCAAGGAAGGGCTGGAGATCGGCACTTCGACCAGCGAAATCGCCATCACTTCGGATTTCCGCGGCGCCGACCTGACGATCTTCGGGGCGCTCACCAATGCCGACGAACTGTTCCTGGCGATCGGCCAATACGACGTGGTGGTGACGCTCGAAGGTCCGAAGGACTATGCGACGGTGCGCAAGAAGGAGCGCGTCTTCGGGATCTGGATGAATACCGAGGGGATGACCTTCGAACAGGTGCCGGAAAGCTACTCGCTCGCCAGCACCCGGATGATCGACAGCATCGACGAGGCGCCGAGCCTCAACAATATCGGGGTCGGCATCGACCACCTGGGGCTGAACCCGGTCGGCTACATCCCCGATTCCGGCATGATCGGCGAGTTCCGCGACGCCTATCGGCGCCTGAAGCTGTCGAACGGACTTTATCAGCGCGACACGAGCGGCGTGCGCTTCGTCTCGTCGAGCCTGTTCCGCGCCTCGCTGAAACTGCCGGCCAACATTCCGGACGGGATGCACATGGTGCGCGCCTACCTGTTCAAGAGCGGCCAGCTGATCAACCAGCGGGAAATGCCGCTGCGGGTCGTCAAGACCGGCATCGAACAGGCGATCACTGACGCAGCCCACGACCGGCCGCTCGCCTACGGTTTCCTCTGCGTGCTGATCGCCATCATCACCGGCTGGGGCGCCAGCATCGTCTTCCGCAAGGACTGATCATTCCGCGGCATCGGCCGCCGCCGCATTGCGGGCGACGACTTCGAGATAGGCGGCGCGCAGGCGCTCGAAGACGGAAGGCTTGCCCGGATCGCACGGCGCATGCAGATGCAGGACGCGCAGTTCGGCCATGAAATCCTCCCAGAGCGGCCGGCCGCCTTCCTCCAGCAGTTGCGCGCGGATCGAGAGCTCTTCGGACACCGGCATGAAACGGCGGCCCCAGGCGCCCATTTCCGCAAAGATCGGCACCAGGCGGATCGACATCTCCGTGAGGCTGTAGATCCCCTTCTGCTTGTGGCTCGGATCATCCTCGCGGGAAAGCAGGCCCCGCTCGACCAGCCGCTTCAGCCGGTCGGCAAGGATGTTGGAAGCGATGCCTTCCTCGGAATTCTGCAGCAATTCGCGGAAGTGGCGGCGATTGCCGAACATGATGTCGCGGATGACGATCAGGCTCCAGCGGTCTCCCAGAACCTCCAGCGTCAGATTGATCGGGCAACCAGACCGATATGCTTCGTTCATTTTTTTCTCCAATACCGCTTGCATTCTACAATCAGTTTGGTTAGCTTTCAACTGCTTGTTTTTTGCAACTGGTTTAAGCGCGATGGAGGATGACATGAGAAAGCTGGTGGCCTGGAACCTGATGAGCCTCGACGGTTATTTCGAGGGGGAGAAGCCGTGGGATCTCGCCTTCCACAGCTATGCCTGGGGGCCGGAACTGGAAAAGCTCTCCGAACAGTTCGGCGAGGAAGGCGACCTGCTGGTGTTCGGCCGCAAGACCTACGAGGGCATGGCAGCCTACTGGCCGACCGCCGAGGAAGGCAGCAAGGTCAAGAACTACATGAACAATATCGCCAAGATCGCCGTGTCGAAGACGATAAAGGACGCGCCCTGGAACAATACGCGGGTCGTCAGCGATCCCGTTGCCGAACTCACCAGGTTGAAAGGCGAGGACGGCAAGACGATCTTCATCTTCGGCAGCGCCGAACTGGTGGCCTCACTGATGAAAGAGGGCCTCGTCGACGAATATAGGCTGTGCATCGCACCGGTGCTTCTCGGTTCCGGCAATCCGCTCTTCAAGAAGGCGGAGCAGCAGACCGAGCTCAAGCTGCTGAGTTCGAACGCGGCGGCCAACGGCGCCGTGATCCTGACCTACGCGGTGGGCAAGGCAGCCTGACGCCGCAGGCGAAGGGTCGGCTGCGATGCACGGCCGGATCTTCACACCTGAGCCGCCTTCTCCCTTCTGGCTAATTGCGCCTCACGGAGCGCGATATATGGTCACCGTTCCCAGGGAGAAGGACGATGACCGATACGGACTGCGAAGCGCCTGCGGACAGGGAAAGCGACGGCGACGCCCGTTCGTCGCGACCCGGCGGGGAGCCTGTCGGCATGGCCTGCCGGGACGGTATCGCTCTCCACGGACACTTCTGGCGGGCGCGGTCTCCGGCCATCGGCAGCGTCGTCGTCAATCCGGCGACCGGAGTGCTTGCCCGTTATTACCATTATTACGCCGACTTCCTGGCCGGCGAAGGTTTCGACGTGCTGACCTACGACTATCGCGGCATCGGCCTTTCGCGCCCCGAAAGCCTGAAGGGGTGCGGCTATCGCTGGCGGGAATGGGGCGAGCAGGATTTCGACGCGGCGATGAGGTTCATGGACGCGGCCCGGCCGGGGCAACCGCTTTACGTCGTCGGCCACAGTATCGGCGGCTACCTGCCCGGGCTTTCGCCCTTGGCCAAAGGCATCGACCGGATGCTGACCATGGGGGCGCAATATGCCTACTGGCCGGACTATGCCAGCGGCCATCGCCTGCGGCTGTTTCTGAAATGGCATGTGGTGATGCCGGCGCTGACTGCCGCCTTCGGCTATTTCCCCGGAAAGCGTCTCGGATGGCTGGAGGACCTGCCGGCGGGCGTGGCAAACGAATGGAGCTTTCGCGGGGCACGGATGGAGTCGACCCATCCGGCAGCCGAACGGGGCGATGTGCTGCGGCGGTTCGAAGCGGTGACGGCGCCGATCCTGGCGGTGACGATGTCGGACGACGACATCGGTACGGTGGCCGCAATCCGGCGGACGCTCTGTTATTATCGCCATGCCCGGGTGACGCAGGTGCTGCTGAAGCCGGAGGATTACGGCCTGGCCGCCATCGGACATTTCAGCCTGTTCCACTCCCGGCACCGGGAAGGCTTCTGGCAGGATAGCCTTCGCTGGCTGCGGGACGGCATCAATCCCTGGTCCGGGCATGTGATTGCGTCGTCCTGAACGCCCGGGCCTGCGGCTTGCGCTGGATCAACGAATGATCCCGGGCACCTGCGATGATGTCACCAGATTAGAAGGAGGCACAGATGTTCAAACATGTTCTGATCCCGACCGACGGCTCTCCGCTTTCGACCAGCGCGCTGGAAAAAGCGCTCGACTTCGCACGCGAGATCGGCGCGGAAGCCACCGTTCTGGTGGTGATGGAACCGTTGCAGGTCCTGACGCTCAATCCGACCGGCATGGAAGTCGCCTATGCGGAATACGACCGCCAGAACAACCAGGCGGCCGACGGCATTCTGGCCGACGCCCAGGAAGCGGCGAAACAACGGCTGGTCGCCTGCGAAGCGGTGAAGCTTGGCAGCCTTGATCCGGCGAGCACCATCGTCGAGACCGCCGGCACCTATCATTGCGACGTCATCGCCATGGCCTCGCACGGCCGCTCCGGTTTCAAGGCCTTCATGCTCGGCAGCGTGACGATAAAGGTGCTGGCGTATTCGAAGACGCCGGTGCTGGTTTATCGGTGAGGTATTGCCTTCAGCCCGATCTTCGGCTCTCAGTCAGGCATGACGATAACTCTGACGCAGGTACGCGATATCGGCTGGTCGTTTTGGGACCCGATCGGGCTCAAGGATACAGACTGCCCTCGTGATGAATATGACAGCTACATCCGTGCAGCGGTGGATATGTTGCAAAACGGCCAATCTTCTGCGGACACTATTGATTTTCTCGTGACGGCGGAGACCGAATATATAGGCCTCAGCCCCCGTGAGGACACGCTGGAGAGAGCCACGCGAACAGTCGAGGCTCTGGTCGCTATCCTATGAGATTGCCGTAACGGACCGAATAGATGCGGTCCCGGCCGAGCAGGTGCGCGACGAGGGCCTCGCGGTCGAACAGTCCGTGCATGGCCCGATGGCGAAGGTCGAGGCCGCCGGCGAGCACTCCGAAGGCGGGCATGAGCAGGCGGATGCCGTCGCTTGCGAAACACGGGCGGCGGACGGATTTTTCACGGCGTCGGACGGTGGCCGAAGGATGCAGGTGGCCGGCGATCTCACCCTTGCCGGAAATCAGGCTCGGTTCGTGGCGGAAAACGAGGCCGCCATAAAGAAGTTCGTCGGTGCAGGTGCCGGGCAGGTCGACCGTGCCGTCCGGATCGTGATTGCCGTTGATCCAGATCCAGTCGCGGCCCCGCGCCATGGCGAGGATCAGCAGGCGCAATTCCGCCGACAGATGTTCGGAGCCCTTGCGGTCATGGAAATTGTCGCCGAGCGAGACGACCACCTTGGGATCGTAGCGGGTGATGACGGCCGACAGGATGTTGAGCGTGGCGATGGTATCGTAGGGCGGCAACATCATGCCGCGGCGGGCAAAGGCAGCACCCTTTTCCAGATGCAGGTCGGAGACGACGAGCATGCCGGTTTCGGGCAGATAAAGACCTCCGAGCGGATCGCAGACGGCGATGACGCCGTTCACGACGATCTCTTCCGCACCGGTTGCGGCAGGTCCCCTTGAAATCGTTCGCGCCAAAGCGAGACGGTGCATCAATTCAATGTCTTCCAGTCCAGCGTACCGCATCAGCCGAGAGCCTCCGCGATCAGTTCGTCGGCGGCTTCCTGCAGCACCGCGTCATGCGCCTCGCCCGGAACGCTCTCCTTGCCGATTTCGAGCATGATCGGAACGGCAAGCGGCGAAACGCGGTCGAGATCGCGGTGGGTGATGTGCCCCCTGATTCGCGCCAGCATATCGCCTAATCGGGCAAGATCCAAAAGACCGGATGCCGCATCCCGCCGCGTCGCCTCCAGGAGGATGTGGTCCGGCTCGTGGCTGCGCAGCACGTCGTAGATGAGATCGGTCGAGACGGTGACCTGCCTTCCGGTCTTTTCCTTGCCCGGATGGCGCCGCTCGATCAGGCCGGAAATCACGGCGCAATTGCGGAAGGTGCGTTTGAGCATGTAGCTTTCGTCGAGCCAGGCCTCGAGATCGTCGCCGAGCATGTCCTCGTCGAAGAGGTCGGAGGGGCTCAAGGCGCCGGCACGGATCATCGCGCCGATATCGTTGAGGCCCCAGATGGCCAGCGAATAATCGGTGGCGACGAAACCGAGCGGTCGGGCGCCGGCGCGTTCCAGCCGGCGGGTAAGCAGCATGCCGAGCGTCTGGTGGGCGAGCCGTCCCTCGAAACAATAGGCGATCATGAAGAACCGTTTTCCGCGCGGAAAGGTCTCGATCAGAAGTTCGTTCCGGGCAGGCAGCATGGAGCGTTCGCGCTGGATGTTCAGCCAGTCGCGCACCTGGTCCGGCAGGACGCCCCAGCGGTCGGAATCGGCAAGCATGCCCCGCACCTGGTCGGCGAGATAGGTGGAGAGCGGAAATTTGCCGCCGGCATAGGCGGGGATCTTCGGATCGAGCGAGAAGGCGTTGGAGACGAGGCATTCGTTCTCGCGGATGCCTTCGAAGCGCAGCACCTTGCCGGCGAACAGGAAGGTATCGCCCTGGACGAGCTGTTCGAGAAAATATTCCTCGACCTTGCCGAGCGACATGCCTCCACGCCCGACCGTGCCCTTTGCCAGCCCTTGGGCATTGCGCTTCACCAGCCGGACATTGAGCTCGGTCGCCTCGACGATCGTACCGAGGTTGAGGCGGTATTGCTGGGCGACGGCCGGGTTGGAGACCCGCCAGCGTCCGTCCTTCGTTTTCCGTATCTTCGCGTAACGCTCGTAGGCGCGCAGTGCATAACCGCCGGTCGCGACGAAATCGACGATGCGCTCGAACATTTCCCAGGAGAGGGTGGCATAGGGCGAAGCGGAGGTGATCTCGTCGTAGAGTTCGACCGGATCGAAGGGTTCGGCGCAGGCCATGCCGAGCACGTGCTGGGCGAGCACATCGAGCGCACCCTCGCCGACCGGCGGCGTATCCTGGGCGCCGAGGTAATTGGCGTCGAGCGCCGCCTGGCACTCCATCACCTCGAAACGGTTGGCGGGCACCAGGATCGCCTTCGACGGTTCGTCCATACGGTGGTTGGAACGGCCGATGCGCTGGGCAAGACGGGAGGCACCCTTCGGCGCGCCGACATGCACGACGAGATCGACATCGCCCCAGTCCATGCCGAGGTCGAGCGTCGAGGTGGCGACGACTGCGCGCAGCCGGTTGGCGGCCATGGCGGCCTCGACCTTGCGGCGCTGGCCCGAATCGAGCGAGCCGTGATGCAGGGCGATGGCTAAATTGTCCTCGTTGATCGTCCAGAGCGTCTGGAACAGCAACTCCGCCTGGAAGCGGGTGTTGACGAAGATCAGCGTCGTCTTGTGGCGCTTGATCTCCTCATAGACCTCCGGGATCGCATAGGTGGAGACATGGCCGGACCAGGGAATGCGGTCCTCGGTACGCATGATGGTGATATCGGGCGCGGCACCGCCGGTGACGTGCACGAGGCCGGCGGGCGGGGCCGGGTGTTCGCCCTGCGAGACCAGCCAGCGCTGCAGGTCCATGGGATCCGAGACGGTGGCGGACAGGCCGATGGTGCGCATCTGGGGCGCATGCTGGCGGATGCGCGCGAGGCCGAGCGACAGGAGGTGGCCGCGCTTGGAGGTGACCAGCGAATGCAGCTCGTCGAGGACCACGTATTTCAGGTCCTTGAAGAAGCGTTCGGCCTCCCTGTTGGCGAGCAGCAGCGCCACCTGTTCGGGGGTGGTCAGCAGAATGTCGGGCGGGTTCAGCTTCTGGCGCTGGCGTTTGGCCTGCGGCGTGTCGCCGGTGCGGTTCTCGATCGAGATCTCAAGGCCCATTTCGAAGACCGGCTTCATCAGGTTGCGCTCGATATCGACGGCGAGCGCCTTCAAGGGCGAGATGTAGAGCGTGTGGATACCGGTGAAGGCGGAGCCGGGCGGGATCTTGCCGCGCCGCGTGAGGTCGGTCAGCGACGGCAGGAAACCGGCGAGCGTCTTGCCGGCGCCGGTCGGGGCGATCAGCAGCATGTTTTCGCCCGATGTGGAGCGCGACAGCAATTCCAGCTGATGGGCACGCGGCTGCCAGCCCTTCTCCGCGAACCATTTCTGGAACGGCCGGGGCAGAAGCGCGGCATCACGGCCGGTAGACTGGGTTTCGACGATATCCACGCCCGGTAAGGTAAGAGAAAACGGTCGAAAAAGAAGGGGCTTGACGCCGCCGATAATCATAGATAAATTTTATCCGTGATTAGGAGATGAGCAATGAAACTCGGCGACGGCGTCGAACAGGCAATCCACAGCGTCAGCATGCTTTCCAGCCTTTCGGAAGGCGGCGTGCTGTCGGCGGCAGCGCTGGCGGACTTTCACGGCGTTTCGACCAGCTATCTCCTGAAGCATCTCCAAGCGCTGTCCGGTGCCGGCATCGTCGACACCGTGCCGGGACCGAAGGGCGGATATCGGCTGGCGAGGAAGCCGGCGGAAATCACGCTGCTCGATATCGTGCTCGCCGTCGAAGGACCGGCGCCAGCCTTCCGCTGCGCCGAAATCCGCCAGCGCGGGCCGAACCCGCTGCCGGGACGGTATTTCACCAAACCCTGCGGCATCAACGCCGCGATGCTGAAGGCCGAAAAGGCCTACCGCGCCGAACTCGCCAAGGTGACGATCGCCGACATCCTGGCGGACCTCAGCGCAACCGACGACGGCGGGATCGCCGCCCGCGGCTGCGCCTTTTTGGAAATCAACGAACGCAGAACCGCCCGGTAAGCGGGCCATAGGCACGCCGACGGCGGCCACAACCCAAGGAGAAGACCCATGCATCATCAGCGTCTCAACATGCTCAAGGCCGCCCCCGAAGCCGTCAAGGCCGTCACGGCACTCGAAAACTACGTGCAGGCTTCCGGGCTGGAGCGCCGCTTCATCCACCTCATCAAGCTGCGCGCTTCGCAGATCAACGGCTGCGCCTATTGCGTCGACATGCATGTGAAGGAATCACGGCATGACGGCCTTTCGGAACAGTGGATCAACATGATGTGCGTCTGGTGGGAATCGCCGGTCTATGACGACAAGGAACGCGCGCTGCTCGGCTGGGTCGATGCGGTCACCCGCATCGCCGACACCGGCATTCCGGACAGCGCCTTCGACGCTCTGAAGGCGCATTTCTCCGAAGAGGACATGGTCAAGATCACCGTCGCTCTCGGCGCCATCAACACCTGGAACCGGCTGGCCGTCGGCTTCCGCAACCAGCATCCGGTCGACAAGCCGGTCAACAAAGCCGCCTGAGTGGGGGCCGCCTGATCCATCCTGCCGCCTCGATCACCGCGCGACGATATACCGGTCGGAGCGGTGATTGATGGCCAGCACGAGATTGAGGACAACGGCGCCCAGCACCGACCACGCGACGGTGACGGGCGAAACCACCGCGAAAGCGCAGAGCATGACGCAGAGGTCGAAGGCGAGCTGGATGAGGCCCGCCTGGATGCCGAAGCGCTCCTGGACATAGATTGCGAGGATGCCCACCCCGCCGAGCGAGGCGCGGTGGCGGTAAAGCCCGAGCAGACCGTAACCGAGCACCAAGCCGCCGAGCAGGGCTGCCCAGAATGGATGCAGGTACTGGATCAGAAAAAAGTGGCTTTCCAGTTCGGTGATGACCGAGACCAGCGCGATGGCGATGAAGGTCTTCAGCGAGAAGGCAAGGCCCAGGCGCTTGAACGACAGGTAGTAGAACGGCAGGTTGACGATGAAGAACAGCAGGCCGAACGAAATGCCGAACGCATAATGCAGCAGGAAGGCGACGCCCGCCGTGCCACCGGTCAGAAGGCCGACCTCGTTTAAGAAATAGAAGCCGAGCGCCGACACCATGGCGCCGATGAACAGGCCTTGCCCATCTTCCAGCAGCGTGTGTTGTGCCGGATCGGCGCTGTAAAATCCGAGACCGCGCCTCTGCTGCTCAGCCAATTTGAACCCCTCAGGTTTTCGGTGATATTGCACTGCAATAAAACCGTCGGCAAGGGTCTTCAAGCGTTCATCGGCGGGCACGGAAAAAAGCAAGAAATGGCGGGTTCAGCCGCGCTTTCGCGACAGAAACAGAATGCCGTGGACGGGTTTTCCGGCATCCATGCGAATGACGGTGTTTTCAACACCGATGATCTCCAGGCCGAAGCGGGAAAGCAGCGCGCGGATAAAAGCCTCGGAATGGGCGTAACGCAGGGAATCCCGCAGCACGAAACCCTCCCCCTCGCCCGCATCCTCGACCGAGAACGCCAAGAGACCGGCCGGCGACAGCAGCTCAAGCACCAGCGGAAAGACGGTTTCGAGCGAGCCCAGATACATCAGCACGTCGGCCGCCGAGACCAGATCGGCGCGGTGGGACGAGAGGTCGCCGAACAGGCCGGAGTCGTCCGATGCGAGACTGAGGTCGGACTGGCCGAGATGGTCGTAAAGGCCCTTGGCCTGTGCCTTCGCCAGCATGTTGAGCGAAAGATCGAAACCTTCGAGACGCTCGGTCCTGCCACGGATTTCGGCACCGAACAGGCCGGTGCCGCAGCCGAGATCGACGGTACTGCGGAAAGGTCCGTGCGGCATGACCAGCGCCGCCAGCTTGCCGGGCACGGAATAGCCGAGCTTTTCGACGAGCGCCATATCGAACCGGTCTGCATAGTCGTCGAACAGGCCTTCGACATAACGGCTCGGCGGCCGGTCGGGCGTCTGCTCGGCGCCGATCAGCGCGAGTTTCAGGCGGGCGCCAAACACATCGTCCGGCCGCAGGGCCAAGGTCTGGCGGTAGGCGTCCGCGGCCGTGCTAAGACCGGCCTTGTCGCGATATTCGCCGAGCCGGAACCAGCCGGCGGCCCAGTCGGGCGTCAGTTCGAGCGCCTGTTCGATCAGCTCCGCCGCGGCCGCGAAATCTCCGCCCTCCGCCAGCATGCGGGCGTAATCGGCGCGGCGATCGGCGGTGGCATCGCCCGAGGAGAATTGGCTGGAAAACGGGCTGGGTGGCATGGATGATCCTCGAAGGTGGAGGTTCTTTGCCGAAGCCACAAAAAAACTCAAGTTCTATCTGAGGGGAAACGCTTGCGGTGGCAACGGCTGCCGATTATCTCTCATTTGCAATTCGGAGAACGACAAGGATGGCGGACGGGGTCAACAAGTTCCTGGGCGATACGCTAGGCCGCACGATCGTCAAGCTGATCGTGGTCTGCCTGGTGGTGGGTTTCGTGCTGGCATTCTTCGGCTTCACGCCGGACAATATCGTCGACACGATCCGCTACTGGTTCCTGGACCTCTGGTATAACGGCTTCCGGGCGCTCGGCCGGGTCGGCAATTATCTCGTGCTCGGCGCGATCATCGTCATTCCGATCTTCGTCATCCTGCGCCTGATGAGCTACCGCCGCTGACATGACTTCACTGATCAAACCTTCGCGGCGGGACCTTCTCGTCTTTTCCGGCATGGCGCTGGTGCTTGCCGGCTGCTCCACCACAGCCGTCCTGACGCCGACTGCCGGCGCCGAGGACGAGACCCAGGCCGCCCTTCCGATGGTCAACAAGCTGCGTCAAAGCCGCGGCCTGTCGGCGCTGACGCTCGACATGCCGGCGCGCAAGGCAGCGGCCCGCCAGGCGGTTCGCATGGCGAAAGCCAACGAAATGAAGCACCTGATCGGTTTCGGCGACAGTTTTGGCGCCCGGATGAAGAGCAGTGACGTGGTGCTGCCGGCAGCCGAAAACATCGCCAGCGGCCAGGATACGGTCGCAGCCGCGGTGCAGGCCTGGATCGATTCGCCCAAACACCTCGAAAACATGCTTGGCTCCTACCGCGGCCTCGGAGTTGCCATGGCGCGGACCTCCGTTGGCGCCCGGCCCTATTGGGCCATGGTCCTTTCCGGCTGACCCATGGAGAGCGCGGGGCGTAACCACGAGACCGGAGCTGCCAGGCCGTTCGACGTGACGCACCGGCTGGTGCTCGGCATCGCCATCCCGATGACGCTCGGCTTCCTGACGACGCCGCTGCTCGGCCTCACCGATACCGCGGTGGTCGGGCAACTCGGTCAGGCGGAAGCCCTGGCGGGCCTGGCGATCGGCGCCATCCTCTTCGACCTCATCTATGGCAGCCTCAGCTTTTTCCGCACCTCGACCACCGGGCTGGTGGCGCAGGCTTTCGGGCGCGGCGACCGACGCGAGCAGCAGGCGGTGTTCTGGCGGGCTTTTCTGAGCGCGCTCGGCCTTGGGGTGATCATGCTGGCGTTCTCGCCACTGATCCTTCGATACGCGCCGGACCTGATGACCAGCGATCCGGCCGTGGCCGACGTGACGCGGCACTATTTCGGCATCCGCGTGCTGACCAGCCCGGCAACCTTCGCCAATTTCGCCATTCTCGGTTTCGTGCTCGGGCGCGGCCAGGGCATGCTCGGGCTCACGCTGCAGATCATCCTCAACGGCACCAATATCGTGCTCGCCATCCTGTTCGGCCTGGTGTTCGGCTGGGGGGTGGCGGGCGTCGCCTGGGCGACCGCGGCGGCAGAAGTGACCGCCGTGGTGATCGGCCTCGTCATCGTCAGCCGGCAGTTCTCCGCCGCCGACAGGCCGACGCGGGCAGACCTTCTCGACGCCGCCAAGCTGCGCCAGCTTTTCCAGCTCAATGCCGACATCCTGATCCGCTCGCTGATATTGAACGGCGCCTTTGCGGTGCTGACCCGCGTCGGGTCGAGCTTCGGGGCGGTGACGCTGGCAGCGAATGCGGTGCTGATGAACATCTTCATGCTGTCGGCCTTCTTCCTCGACGGGCTCGCGGGCGCCGCCGAACAGCTTGCCGGCCGGGCGGTGGGCGCGAAGTACCGACCGTCCTTCGATCGGGCGCTGAAGCTGACCGGCCTCTGGTCCTTCGTGATGGCCGGCGTAGTCGGGCTGTTCTTCGTGGTCTTCGGCCAGCCGATCATCGAGCTTCTGACCACGTCGGAAGACGTGCGGCAGGAGGCTTATGTCTATCTCGGCTGGGCGGCCGTGACGGGCTTGTCCGGCGCGCTCGCCTTCCAGATGGACGGCATATTCATCGGCGCCACCTGGTCGCGCGAGATGCGCAACATGATGCTCGTCTCATTTGCGGGCTATTGCGTCAGCCTCGCCGCGCTCGTGCCGATGATGGGCAACCACGGGCTCTGGCTGTCGCTCAACCTGTTCCTGTTGATGCGCGGCTTCTTCCTGGCGGCGATGGTGCCGCGCAAGGCGCGTCAGAGTTTTATCCCGGCCCATTGATCGAGGCGGGTATCCCGCAGCTCGCGGATCGAGGAGACCTTATCCCGGTCGAGAAGGCCCGAGAGCCCCTTGACGATCGTCGCTGGCAGGCCGGGCCCTTCATAGACCATGCAGGAATAGAGCTGCACGAGGTCGGCACCGGCGCGGATCTTCTCGAGCGCATCGGCCGCGCTCGAAACACCGCCGACGCCGATGACGGCGAGGTCCGGGCCGACGCGCTTGCGCACCTTGGCAAGAACGGCGGTCGAGCGGTTGAAGAGCGGCGCCCCGGAAAGACCGCCCGCTTCCTTCGCCTGGGCCTGGTCCTTCAATCCATCTCGGGCGAGCGTCGTGTTGGAGACGATCAGCCCGTCGAGCGGATGGGCGGTCGCCTCGGCCGCGATATCGTCCAAGCCCTCCTCCGTCAGATCGGGTGCGATCTTCAGGAAGACCGGAACGGTCCGGCCATGGCGCAGCGCCTCTTCCGCTCGGGTGGCCAGCACGGCGTCAAGCAGCGCCTTCAGGCTGTCGCGCGCCTGCAGGTCCCGTAGGCCCGGCGTATTGGGCGAGGAGATGTTGACGGTGAAATAGGTGGCGAGCGCATAGAATTTTCGGATGCCCGCGACATAGTCGGCGATCCGGTCGGCCGCATCCTTGTTGGCGCCGATATTGACGCCGACGATGCCCGGAGCGCTGCGCCGCGCGGTCAGGCGCGTGAAAGCCGCCTCATGGCCCTCGTTGTTGAAGCCGAGCCGATTGATGACGCCACGGTCCTCCACCAGGCGGAAGATGCGCGGCTTGTCGTTACCGGTCTGAGCCTTCGGCGTCACGGTGCCTATCTCGGTAAAACCGAAGCCGAGCTTCAGCATCGCGTCCGGCACCTCGGCGTTCTTGTCATAACCGGCGGCCAGCCCGATCGGGTTCGGAAACCGAATGCCGGCGACCGTCTGGGCAAGCCGCGGATCGGCGGACAGGCGGCAGGCGGGCACGAGACCGGTCTTCAGCGCGGCGATTGACAGGCCATGGGCGATTTCCGGATCGAAAACGAAGAGGCTGCGCGAGGCAAGTCCGGCGAATGGGCCGATCATGGCATCTTCTCCGGAAAGGCATGCAGGCCATCGACGCCGATCAGCAGCGGCATTTCCCACAGGACCGAGGACACCGGAAGGGTGCCGTAAAGATGCGGGAAGAGATCGCCGCCGCGCGAGGTTTCGTATTTCAGCGCCTCGCCGAGGAGGGTCGCATCGACTGCAACCAGCATCAGGCCCGAGATGCCGGCGAAATGCAGCCTGGCGGTCTCCTTGGCCTGTGGGCCCGTCGAAAAATGGATATAGCCGTCCTTCAGGTCGATTTCGGCGCCTGCGAAGACGCCTTTCTGCTTTGCCTGCCGCCAAAGCGTTTCCGGCACGATCTTGTACACTATATCCGTCATCATCAACTCTCGGAGGTCTGCTAATCTCCGACCGTTTGCCGCAAAGCCCGGCGCTTGTCCACCGTTACAGCAGGAGGACCACAACATGAAAACGCTCGCATTGATGACTTGCGCACTGCTCTTGCCGCTCGCCGCCTCGGCGCAGCCGCCGCAGACCAACCGTTTCCAGCTTCAGCGCACCGAGACCGGCATCGTCCGGCTCGATACCGAAACCGGCGCGATGACGCTCTGCCGCGACGAGAACGGCACGCTCGCCTGCCGCATGCAGCCCGACGAAAGGGCGGCCTACGAACAGGAGCTCGATCGGCTGGCAAAACGCGTCACCGCGCTTGAGGAGCGGCTCAGCAACATTCCGCCGGATGCCTTGCCGAAAGCGCTGCCGAGCGATGCGGAAGTCGACCGCTCGCTATCGATCATGGAGAAGTTCATGCGGCGCTTCATGGCGATCGTCGGTGAGTTCGCGGACGAAAAGGAGCCCGATAAACCACAACCCAATCGTACGTGATTTCCCGCACTTGTTTCGGGTCTGCGAGAGGTTTACAACTTTCTAAGATTCATTGGCACGACTATGCTCTTGGGAGGGGGCGTGGAAATGCAGACACTCACGATCATCATCGCAGACGACCACCCGCTGTTTCGCGGCGCGCTCAGCCATTCGGTGCGGGGCATTGCCGAAGAACTCGTGATCATCGAGGCCGGCGATTTCGAGGCCGCGCGGCGCGCGGCCGAAAACAATCCCGATGCCGACCTGATGCTGCTCGACCTCGCCATGCCGGGGGTCAGCGGCTTTTCCGGACTGATGTCGCTCCGCGCCGAATTTTCCGGCCTGCCGATCGTCATCGTCTCGGCCAGCGACGATTGCACCACCATCCGCCGCGCGCTGGAACTCGGTGCTTCCGGCTTCATCTCGAAATCCTCCGGGCTCGACGATATCCGCGCCGGCATCCAGACGGTGCTGGAAGGCGACATCTGGGCGCCGAAAGACTACCTCGCCGGACCGGAAGAAGATTCGGGCCTTACCGAGATCATCGAACGGCTGAAGACGCTGACGCCGCAGCAGAACCGGGTGCTCTCCATGCTCGGCGAAGGACTGCTCAACAAGCAGATCGCCTATGAACTCGGCGTCTCCGAGGCGACCATCAAGGCGCATGTCTCGGCAATCCTCCTCAAGCTCAATGTCGACAGCCGCACCCAGGCGGTGATCAAGCTCGGCAAGATCAACATGGCGTTGGTGGCCTGACACGGGCCATGGCTGAAACAGGATTTTATTCCTCTCATCCCTTTACGCGAGGCTGAGGTTCCGTTAAAATTCGGGGTGCGCGCGAGCCGGCAGCCCGCTGGAACGAGGCGTTCAAGAGTCCGGTCGACAAAAGTCTGATCGGTAGGGTTCTGATCGAGAGGTTCGCAGAGCGCTGGATTGCCCGGCTTTGTCTCGCGCACCGGTCACGGGTACGGACGACGATGCTGTCACATGATACGATCTGGAGCGCAATCGATACGCTCGCCCAACGCCACCAGTTGACGCCTTCCGGGCTGGCGCGACGCGCCGGCCTCGATCCCACCTCGTTCAACAAGTCGAAACGGCTCGGACCGGACGGACGGCTGCGCTGGCCGTCGACGGAATCGATCGCCAAGGTGCTCGAGGCGACGGGCGCCACGATCGACCAGTTCATGAGCTACCTGCCCGCCGTTCCCGGCCGCTCCTCGATCCCGGAAGGCAATTTCCCGCCGCAGAACGGTGCCATCCCGCTGCTCGGGTTTGCCCAGGCCGGCGCCGGCGGCTTTTTCGACGATGGCGGGTTTCCAGCGGGTCAGGGCTGGGATGTGGTGGAATTTCCGGTCGATCCGTCCCGCAAGGCCGGCGTCTATGCGCTGGAAGTCCAGGGCGAGTCGATGATGCCGCTTTATCGCGACGGCGACGTGCTGATCGTCGAGCCCGGCGCGCAGGTGCGCCGCGGCGACCGCGTGGTCCTCAAGACCAAGGAGGGCGAGGTGATGGCAAAAGTGCTCGCCCGCCAGAGCGCCCGGACTGTGGAGCTGCTCTCCCTCAATCCCGAACATCCGAACCGCACCTTCGACCTTTCCGACGTGGAATGGATAGCCCGCATCATCTGGGCGAGCCAATGAGTGAATGAGTAGGAAACTGCTCCTACCCAGCCATCAATAAAGCCCGTTCGGGAAATAGCGCAGGTAGATATCCTGCAGCCGGCCGTTGCGCGACAGAACGCTGAGCGCCTGGTCGAAGGCGGCGGTCAGGAGCGGGTCGTTCTTGCGGAGCATGATCGAGAGGCCTTCGCCGAGGAATTTCTCCGAGAGATAGGGGCCGTCGAAGAGAGCGCAGCATTTCGCCGAACCTTCGCCCGCCACCCAGAAGGGCAGTCTCAGGCCATCGGAAAAGGCGGCATCCACCCTGCCCGTCTTCAGGGCCTCCAGCACCGCCTCGTAATTGTCGAACGGTACGGCGGCGATCTTCGGAAAAAACGCCTTCAGCATCAGCTCATGGGCGGTACCCCTGACGACGCCGACGGATTTGCCGGAAAGCGCTGCCGCCGTATCGCCGTCGATCCTGGCCTTCAGGTTGCGGGCGAAACGCGCCGGCACGCCGAGATAAGGCCGCGAGAAGGCAAACCGCTGGCGCCGCTCCGGCGTCACGGCCATGCCGGCCATGACCGCTTCGCCGGCGCCACCCTCCAGGGCCTTTTCCAGCTCGTCGAAAGGCAGCGCCTGAATCTGGCACTTCGCCTCGATCTTCAGCTCGGCGCAGATTTCGCGGGCAAGATCGACATTGAAGCCGGCAAGCCTGCCTGTCTGGTCGGCGAAATTGAACGGCGGGAAATCGACGCTCGTCAGGATGCGGATCCGGATCACGGTGGAAAGATCGGGGCGGGCGAGCCGCTCCTTGGCATCGAACATCAGGGGCAGCGGACTGCTGCCTTCGGCAGCCCGAGCCGGGACCGCGGCGGCAACAATTCCTCCGGTTAGAAGGCAAAGCCGCAGAAGACTGAAGAACCCCTTGATTTTCGGGGATGCAATCATGGGATGCATCTCTATGATCCAGATCGGGACAGGTTGGGGCGCTCGCTTGCGGGCGGTGTAGCAGAGACATGCGCTTGAGGGAATATCCGCCAGCAGCGCTGCCGGTGCAAGATGATGCGCGGAACAATTCGGCGTCGTCCGGAAACCCGTCAGCCGACAACGGCAGCGCTGCCGGCGATCCGGAATTCCTCGCCCTGTCGGCGCTCGGCTTCTCCAAGCCACTGCTTTCGACGCTGACCGACAGGGCGCGGCGCAACGGCACCAGCATCGAAAGCGAACTGCTTCACGGCGGCCAGGTCGACGAGGCGGCCTATTACGGCGCCATGGCGCGTTACCTTCGCCTGCCCTTCATCGCGGCGATCGATCCGGGCTCGGTCGCCGACATACCGGGGCTCGATACCCAGTTGCAACGCCCGAACCAGGTCAGGATCAACCATCGCCACAAGGCGCCGCAGGTGGCGGTCGTGCCCGAAGCGAGAAGGCTTGCCGACCTCAAGGCGGCCCTGCTTGCGATGCCGCTGCTCGGACAGGACCTTGCCATCACCGCTCCATCTGCGATCCGCCAGGCCGTCTGGAGATCAGGTGCGACGCGGCGCGTGCGCGAGACGATCAACGGGCTGTTCGATCGTTTTCCCGAGTTCTCGGCCCGCGTGGTGCTCTCAGGCGCCCAGGGTTTTTACGCCGGGCTCGGAGTGGCCGCCCTCGCCGCTGCGCTGATCGCCATGCCGATCGAGACCCTGCTTCTGCTGCATATTCTTCTGTCGCTGATCTATTTCGCGTCCCTCAGTCTGCGGTTCGCCGCCTTCACCCGGCAGCAGTTCGGGGGCCCGATCCCGGCGGCCCTGCCGCCTCGAGAGGATGCGCTTCCCTGTTATACGGTGATGGTCGCGCTCTACCGGGAAGCTGCGGTGGCGGAGCAGCTGATGGCCAGCCTCGGGCGGCTCGACTGGCCACCCTCCCTGCTCGACATCAAGCTCATCTGCGAGGCGGACGACCAGGAAACGATCGCGGCGCTGAAGGCGCTGAAGCCGGCCTCGCATTTCGACATCGTCGAGGTGCCGCCTGCAACGCCGCGCACCAAACCCAAGGCGCTCACCTATGCGCTGGGGGCTGCGCGCGGCGAATTCCTGGCGATCTACGATGCGGAGGACAAGCCACATCCGCAGCAATTGCGCGAGGCCTACGCCCGCTTCCGGACGTCGCCGGTGGCGATCGCCTGTCTTCAGGCGCCGCTGATCATCAACAATGCCCGCGAATCCTGGATCAGCGCATTGTTCTCGCTCGAATATTGCGGTCTCTTCCGCGGGCTGCTGCCAATGCTGGCGCGCAGACAGATGCCGCTGCCGCTCGGCGGCACATCCAATCATTTCCGCGCAGACGCCCTGCGCGCCGCCGGAGGCTGGGATCCGTTCAACGTCACCGAGGACGCAGATCTCGGTTTTCGCCTCTATCGCCTCGGCTATCGCGCGGATGTCATTACCCGCCAGACGGTCGAAGACGCGCCGACCACGATGCGCGTATGGCTCGGCCAGCGCAGCCGCTGGTTCAAGGGCTGGCTGCAGACCTGGCTGGTGCTGATGCGCGACCCGCGCCGGCTGGTCGGCGAGATGGGTTTTCGAGGCTTCTGCATCTTTCAGCTGATGATCGGAGGCATGCTGGTCTCTTCGCTCCTGCATCCGCTGATCATCGTCTTCATGGGAGTTGGCGCCTATTACATGCTGGAGGCGCCGGTGGACGAGATCCCGGCCGCGGTGCTCTCCCTTTTCATCATCGACACCATCAACATCCTCGGCAGCTACCTGATCTTCCTCGGGCTGGGACGGGGTCCGATGACCGAGCACGAACGGCGGCTGGTCGGCTGGCGCTGGATCGGCGTGCCGCTCTACTGGATGATGACCTCGGTCGCCGCCTGGCGGGCGGTGATCGAGCTGCGGTCAAAACCCTTCTTCTGGAACAAGACGCCGCATCAGCCGACCGGCAAATGAAGCTGATCCCTCAGTCAGGCTTGGCATGCCGGAACATTTATGCTCCCCGGGCGTCAGGTGGAAGGCTCTGAGAATGGAGGAGACAAAGCACACCTACTACCGTTATCACGGCGGCATACCCGCGCCTGGCGTCCTTATCATCAAGTTCTGTCTCTCCGGCGACGAGAGCCGCGGAGAGACAGCTAAGCCATTGGTCCAGCGTTCGCAGGGAGGCGCGGATGCTTCGAAGTGGACTATTCACAACGACAGACCTTCCGTCGTATCTACCCCGGCCAGGAGAAGCCGCCCCGGTGCATGGCTGAGCCCAGTTGTGACCCTCGTGCTACGCGGCGGGAAGAAAGACATACGTGGAAAATAAGCAGTCAAATATCAGGGCGGCGGCGTGGATGATGACATCCATCGCATTGCTCCTGCTCATGGCCGTCTCGGGTCGTGCCGTAACCCGCGAGATCGACGTCTTTCAGGTGATGGAGATGCGCTCCGTCATCGCCTTCTTCATGCTGCTGCCGCTTGTCCATCGCGAAGGCGGCATCAAGGCGATGCGAACGGGCATTCTGCCGAGCCACATAGGCCGCAACGTTGCCCACTATGTCGGCCAGTTCGCCTGGCTGATGGGCCTTACACTGATCCCGCTGGCGCAGGTCATCGCCATCGAGTTCACCGCCCCCATCTGGGCAGCTCTGATGGCCGCGGCGTTTCTCGGGGAACGGCTGACATGGCGTAAAAGCGTGGCGATCCTGTTCGGTCTGGTCGGCGTGGCGCTGATCGTGCGCCCCGGTGCGGCGGCGCTCAACCCGGGTCACCTCATCGTGCTCGGAGCAGCCTTTGTATTCGCCATATCCTTCATCACCACAAAGGCCCTGACACGTTCCGACAGCGCAACGAAGATCATCTTCTGGATGCTCGTCATTCAATCGGTCATCGGAATAGTACCGGCACTTAACGTTTGGGTCTGGCCATCTGCAGCCACATGGCCATGGATCTTCCTGATCGCGTTTACAGGTACCTTCGCCCATTATTGCATGGCGAAGGCATTGTTCCATGCCGACGCAACGGTAGTGATGCCGATGGACTATCTGCGCGTGCCGTTGTCCGCCCTCCTTGGTTACCTCCTGTATGCCGAGGCTATCGACAGCTTTACGGCGATCGGTGCGGGACTGATCCTCGCTGGTAATCTTTTCAATCTGCGCCGTCCTAACGCCAACCGGATACAGGCCACCCCATCCTGATGGTCGTCGGGAAAGTGGTTCGATACCGCATCCTTGTCGTTCTCCTTGGCGGAATCGCTGGCTGATACCAGATCATCGCCGTAATTAATGTGAGCGGATTTATGCGATTATCTTGCGGATAACCGCACACCCCGTCGACTTAAAAAAGCACGCCGATCCTGCATCTCAGCGGTCCCAGGCGCTGCCTCACGCTCAGCCCGCGAGCCGACTGCCGGGAACCCCTGCCCGCGCAAGGGCCATTAGCATCGGACCGACGGCGAACTCGCCTCTTTCGGTACGGCGGGTGAGATCGCGCAGATAACCGCCGGCCGAGTTGATGTGCCCTCCCCTCTCGAGAATGCAGGCCATGACGGTCGCGGCATTTTCCCTCCCCATCGCCATACACGCTTCCTCATACGCGGTAGGGCTGACCCTAAGCATGGTGCGGACAACGGCGGCCGCCGCCATCAGGTCGCGCCAGTTGTCGATCCTCCCACCCGGCCCATAGTCTCCGATCTGCGGGCAGGCCTGGAGCACGAGCCCGAGCGGGAAGGATTGCAGTGATTTCGAGGCTACGCCGTCGTTGTGGGGCGCTCTTTGACTGCTCTGTTTACCTCCGGCGGGTTCACTCTGCGGTTGGAGGTTGTCCGGCGGGGGTACGGCATGCGTGGTCTCGTGGCGTGGTTCAGATTCAGAATGGTATTTAAGATTAGAATTCTGTTTGTGGCGCTCAATCTGAGACTCTCTGGCGTCGATTTTTTGCGTTTTTACTCGAATTTCCAACACGTTGATAATTTCCGAGCGCAACATGTCCATCTCCTCCAGAATGGGAGCGATGGTTTTGACGGTGGCGACACGCGGAATCCGCCCCACAAGCGTTCGGAAGATGTCGAGGATCGTCCCCCAATCCCCGGGAACGCCTTCGTCGAAGGCTGCGGCAATCAGCTTGGCGACATCACGCCGGCAGACGGTGAGCCGGTCCCGGGTAATCCGCAACAGTTCCCGATCGGCAACCACCTGAGCGGCTAGGCTCTCGATCTCGGCAGCACGCGCCAGAAGCGGGGCGAGGCTGAAGCCGAACGCCTCATTGATCTCTCCAGCCCTACTGCGACGAGCGTAACGTTTCCCGTTCGGGCTATCTTTGCGCAGGATCAGGCCGGCATCGATGAGAACGGCAAGATGTCGTCTGAGGGTCGCAGCCGTCATGCCACGGGCGCGGAGAGAGAGCTGGGCGTTCGAAGGGAACACGACGAGACCCCTCGCCTCGGAAATTTCGTCATCCGGATAGAAGGTCAAGAGCGCGTCAAGCACTGTCAGGGCACGATCGGTCACCCCCAGCGACGGCCGTGCCTCGCAGACGGCTCTGAACAGCTTCCATTTGTTACGGGTAATTCCGGGTTCTATCGTCTCGGCGAGTTGCTGATTTACCAACATGCCAAGCGACATCGCCCGCCGCCCAAAGGGCGTCGTCACATACCTACTCTCCATCTGCCTTCACTTTCGCTAAGGCAAAAGAAATCCGCACGCCCAAACGGCGTCTAAACTCTTGACAGTGATTCGAGGAAATGCGATTCTGGATTTGCTAAGATCTGAGAAGGGCTTCCACGACCATGTCGCTTGGGGGCCTTTTTCTTTTGCGGTTTACGCTCCTTTATTCTGCTGGAATTCTGCAAAGAGACCCTGGAGCCTCTCCTGCACGAATTGATCGAACCCAGGCGCAGCCTTGTTATCGAAAACAAAAGTTGCGCTCGATGCGTTCTTCTTGAACTGGACCGGAACCCCGGAAATTTTCGCGTTGACGGCAGGAGCCTTGGTTACGGCTGGCCTTCTGGAAGCCAGCGCCAGCGCTTGATGAAACCGCTCGTCGCTTGATAGCGGCCGGGAGTTGTCCGCGGACAACTCCGCCAGAACCAGATCAGGATCCACACTCTCAAGGCGCTCTCCCAATTCCAGCCAGCGTCTGCGGCCGATCTCCGGTGCCGCGCCGATGGCTGTAATCAAGGCGATCGGCACCTGCCGCGTCACGATCAGCATCTTGGAGAGCGCGGCCTTATCCACGCCCAGCGCCGCCATGATTATATCGCGGGTAAAACTCCGTTGCTCGAGCCGCAAAGCGAAAAGCGCCCGCTCGATATAGGACAGGTTGGTTCGGGCGCTGTTTTCCTGCCCCTGGCTGACCACCAGCTGATCGTCGGTGAGTTCGCGGACAACTGCCCGTACGCGGATGCCAAGTTTCTTGACCGCAGCCAGCCGCCGATGCCCGTAGGCGACCTGATAGCGGCTTTTCGTCTGCGGGTGCGGCCTCACCAGGATGGGCACCTGCTGACCATGCTCGCGGATCTGCTCCACCAGTTGGCTCAGCTGGACGGCGTCGATCTCCAGTCGGTCTTCGACGAAGGACGCGTCGATAAGGCCAGGATCGATCTCGACGACGATCTGGCCTTGGGCCAGCTGCCGTTCAAGATCGTTCGCCCGTTCGACCTTTTCGGTGATATTGCCGAGTGTCTTGGTGATCCCGCCAACAGGTGCCGGATTGCGGGCCTGTGGCACAAAGCCGGCGATAGGGCGATTGTCCCTTGGCGCGACCGGTTCGGGGCGGGCCGAGGTGGAAGAGGATATCTCGATGAGGTTCTTTCGTGCCATCTAATTACTTCCTTCCCCACGTGGATCGGATATGGGCTTCGATCTCCGAATTCACGAGATTGAGCGACTCCCAGGCCCGATCGTAGGTGCCGCGTACGAATAGCGACCTTTCCACTTCATAGAGCGTTTGCTTCGTCACGCCGGCATCGGCGATGGCAGTCGACTTCAGCATCGCATTCTGAAGCATGCGGTTGCCGAAGATCGCGCGCATGAAGCCTGTCATCTGGCTTTGCGGGCCGTCATTGGGTTCAAATCTGGTGACGAGGTACCGCATCCAATCGTAACTCGTCCGGCCCCCTGCCCTTTCGACCACGGACATGAGCTCGCTCGTCATGGTCAGGAACTGGGACATCGACATAACGTCGAGCATTTGCGGATGGACGGTGATCAAGACGGAGGTGGCCGCGCAGAGTGCGGACATAGTCAGGAACCCGAGCTGCGGCGGGCAATCGACGACCACGACATCGTAGAGGCTTTCGATTTCTGTCAACGCCTCGCCTATCCGCGCGAAGAACATCGTCTCAGCGGTTCCGGATGCCATTGCCTTCGGGGTCTCGTGCTCGAATTCCATGAGCTCGAGATTGCCGGGGATCAGATGAAGATTGGGGGTATAGGTCGCGCGCACGATATCGGCGATCGGCCGCGGATCTTCGTACCGGATTGCGCCGTAGAGCGTCTCTGCCTCTCCCACGTCCAGCTCGGGCTGATGGCCGAACAGGGCCGAAAGGGAAGCCTGCGGGTCGAGATCGACTGCCAGAACGCGGTAGCCTCTCAAGGCCAGATATTGCGCCAAGTGGGCGGCGGTGGTCGTCTTGCCCGAACCGCCCTTGAAGTTCATGACCGACACGATCTGAAGCTTGTCGGCGCCCTTGCGAGCCGGAACATATTTCGGAGTTCCGTTGCGTTCGTCGAGGACCCGGCGAATGCGGTCCATATCTTCCGCACCATAAAGGCGCCGCCCATTGGCGAGCGGATCCGGGCCGTGGCCTTCGGCCGCGACCTGCCTCAGATAACCTTCGCCGATGCCTATGAAGCTTGCGGCTTCGGCAGGGGAAAAGAACCGCATCGTCTTTTGGGAAAGTGGCGGAAAGATTTTAGCCTGGTGCTGCTGGAGCTGATAGGACAGCTCCTGGGCGTCTGTTGCCAGAAGTGAAGGAAGATGCTCTTGATCGTCCTGGATAACGAGACTCGGCTGCATTTGTTGATTTCCCGTTTAACTGCGCAATTTTCACAGAAAGCGCTTTAACTGCGCAGTTATATTATGCCCCGATTCGTTACCGATTTACAAACGCTTAACCAAACCGCCATTTTCCCGCTGTTTTACGCCCAGCTGCGGCCGCTGACGCGTCTTTCTGCCCTCCGTTTCCGTTCGATTTGGCGCCAGGCGAATCTCGGTCATGCGGGGTAGTCCGCGGACTACTCGTATGGCACCTCGCAGAGTAGTTTGCTCGCGGAAGCCGGTCGCTGGCCTCTTCTTTCGTCAGCGGTGGTCCGCGGACTACTGCGAAGTCTTCGAAGATCTGGAGCTTGCGACTTGTGCGAATTGCGCCGCTTCACGAAGCGCGGAAACGTCGGCCAACCTCTTCGGCTACGATCATGAATGCTGGGAAAACGAGGCGGCACGGCCCTCCGGTCAACGAGCGTGAGCGGGGTTCCGGTTGCGGTCATCCCGGGGCGGATTGGAGTGTCCGTGCCTGTCTTGCTCGATATCCGCTTCCCGCCCATGGCGCGGAGTGCTTGTTTGGCGATCTGAAGGCTCGGTTGACGATCTGGGGGTGAGGCGTCGTCCGCCGCCCAGGCCGCGAATGTCCGACAGCAGCGACCAGCGGGCCAAGGACCTGGCCGCCGACCGCTCGGGCCGTTGGCGGGACAGCGTTGGCTTCGAAAGGGGTGCGCGCCGCAAAGCTGCCCCGACGGTTGGGGCGAGCGGCGGGATGTGATCGGAATTATGGGTTCTCAACCGCAGCCGGGGGAGGGGCGTCGTCGTCGCTCTCGTGGCCGAACCGCTCGAATGAAAGCTACCGCGAAGAGGCTGTCGCTCGGCGTGAATACTGGGGTTGCTGTGGAGGAGACCTGCCTCGCGGGGTATGGGAGTTTCATAAAGCGCGGGCGATGCAGTGACGGTTCCTTGGCGGCCGGCCGGCAGGAGACAGCCGATCGCGCGTTGCCGCGATATTCCGGGCTTTAGAGCGGCCTATTCATCAGAGAGCGGAATCAGCCGGTTTGCTCGGCTTCGGTTCAACGGTGATAATCTTTGGCGCGGCAATCGACGCATGTGCATCACTGTTCTCCGCAGAATCTCCTGGGTTCAATTTCAGCGGCCGGGGGCAGGGGAGGGGTCGTTGCAATCTGCTTCGGGACGGATAAGGCCTCGCTCTTTCGCAGATTGTTATGACCTGTTGGTGTATGCGATAGGTCATAAAGGCATGTCGACGAATCGGAATTTCGTCGGCATAGTCTCTCTGGGGTAAGAGCAAAGGCAGATTCATCGACGGCCTTGTGATGCTGCTTCCTCGAAGGGGTGAAATCTCCCTAAAATCCTCATTTTGCAGTCGACAGTCCGTGCGGTTTTATCTGTCAATCATGCGTAAAACCGCACGCGTGACTTTGCCTCGAGACGTGAACTTGCTGGTGACCGCGCCGCCGACAGTCAGACGGATGGGCTCGTGCTCAAGACCAGGCGCAGCCTTGAAACGCACCGACGGGGAGCTTCAGGTATCGCATGCCGTTGGCTTCCGGTTCCGGAAGCCGACCGCCATTGATGTTGATCTGCAGCGCGTGCAGGATCAGTTTCGGCATCGGCAGGGTGCGATCTCGCTTTTCGCGAATGGCGACGAATTCGTCCTTGTCGGGAGACTGCTTGAGATGGATGTTCTCCATTCTCTGACGCTCCACGGTGCTTTCCCACTGCGGCTGCCGGCCGCCCGGCTGATAGTCGTGTCCGACGAAAACCCGCGTATCCCCGGGCAGCGCCAGGATGGCCTGGATGCTGGACCACAGAGCACTTGCGCTGCCGCCGGGGAAATCCGCACGGGCCGTGCCGCCGTCCGGCATGAACAGCGTGTCATGCACGAATGCGGCGTCGCCGGCGACATAGGTGATCGACGCCAGCGTATGGCCGGGCGAATACATGACGCCGACCTCGATATTGCCGAGGGAGAACGTTTCTCCATCGGCGAACAAGCGGTCCCATTGGCTGCCATCGACAGGCAGGTCCGGCCAATTGTAGATCTGCGCCCAGATTTTCTGGACATCGATCACGTGAGCACCGATCGCCATCGGCGCGCCGGTCACGCTTTTCAGGTAGGCGGCGGCGGAGAAGTGGTCGGCATGCGGATGAGTGTCGAGGATCCACTGCAGGCGCAGGTCGTGCTGGCGGATATGGTCCAGCAGGGCATCAGCGTTATGGGTCGCCGTCGAGCCCGATTTCTCATCGAAGTCGAGAACCGGATCGATGATGGCGCAGGCCTTGGTTTGCGGGTCGCTCACCACGTACTGGATCGAACAGGTACGCGGATCGAAGAATGCAGCGACGTCAGGTCTATGCATAACTGGCCTCCCGAAGATCCGGTGCACGCGGAGAAAAGATCGCCCGTGCGGGATCGAATGTATAGAACTCGGTATAGGAAGCCGCATCCCGCGCCAGCTGTGCGACAGATTGAAGGATGAACTGGACGGTCTCGTCCGAAAGCAGAACGCTCAGATTGAGCCGTGTAAAGCCCGGTTTCTCGATCTCGTTGCCGTTCAGGATCGCCTGCCTGATCCGCTCCGACGTTTCGGGATCGATCGACAGCAGCCGGTGCACATACGGGCCTGCGCAGGCGCAGCCCCCGCGGGCCTGAATGCCGAACCGGTCGCTCAGCATGCGGGTGACCAATTGCTGATGAACATAGCTACCCTTGCCGTCCCTGATGCGAAACGAGAATATCGGCAGGTGCGCCATCGAGGGGGAGCCCAGAAGCTCGATCTGCGGCACGTCTTGCCAGGCGGCGAGCGCCCTTTGCGTGAAGACGTCGTTCAGCCGCCGGATTTCCTCCAATCCGATCGCATGTTTGACGAGGAAGACAAGTGCCGCACGAATGTCGCCGACGACATTGGGCGTTCCGGCTTCTTCACGGGCTTCCAGGCTGTCGCTGTAATCATGGCAGGTGGGCGATACGAATTTGACGGTGCCGCCGCCCGGCCAGGACGGCTTGTTGGTGACGACGGCGTCATGTCGCACGATCAGCACGCCGGAGGCGCCCGGGCCGCCGAGGAACTTGTGCGGCGAAACCACGATCGCGTCGATCTCGGCGCCTTGCTCCGGCGTCATCGAGATCGGCATGTAGGGTCCGGCGCCGGCGTAATCCCAGACGATTTTCGCACCGGCCTGCTTTGCAAGCCTGGTGACGGCGGCGACGTCGGTCGAGATGCCGGTTATGTTCGATGCGGCCGAAAACGAGCAGATTGTCAGCTCGGCGCCGGTGCCCTGAAGAGCCTCGTCCAGAAGGACAAGATCCGGGCCGCCGCGGCTGCCTTCAGGGATTTCGACAATCTCTGCGCCGCTCTCGCGCCAGGGCAGGATGTTCGAGTGATGCTCGTAGGGTCCGACGATCACGCAAACCCGCCGGCCGGAAGCGATCGCATCGGTAATGCCCAGCAGGTTGACGAGCCGATTGAGGCCAGCAGTCGCGCCGGATCCCGCAAAAATTGCGGCATGACGGCTATCTGCTCCGCAGCATTCCTTGATGACCGACCGCGCTTCACGCCGCAGGCGGGTCATCATTCCCCCGCAATAGGAGGCCTCCGTATGGCTGTTGGCGTAATAGGGCAGGACCTCATCGAGAACAAACTGCTCGACCTGCCTGAGCGCCCGTCCCGAGGCGACATAGTCGGCATAAACGAGATCCTTCAAGCCGAACGGCCCATCGACTTTCGCCCTCGAACCGATCAATCCGTCTTTCAACGTTGCGATCGGATCGGCGACTTCGAGGCTGCTTTTGAATTTGCCAAGAACGGTGACGAGTTCCTTTGATGGATTAAGATCGGCCTGTTCACGCATCGTCAGTTCTCCAGACAGCAATTGACAGCGATTCTAATCTCGATCACGGTCTGAAAACTTCACCTATTTTTCAGGCAGCAAGCGGAAATGCGGGTCACATGATCGATAAATCTATAAATTTTGATCATATCGATCTAAAAATCCTGACCTGCCTTCAGCGCAACGCCGCACTCTCGCAACGTGATCTGGCCGAACAGGTGGGGCTTTCGCAAAATGCCTGCTGGCGTCGGCTCCAGCGGCTCCAGTCAAGCGGCGTGGTGGGCGCTTCACGCGCCGAGGTCGATCTCGAGATGCTGGGCTTTGATCTGACGGTCATCGTGATGATCCGGACCCGTCACCATTCCAAGGAATGGTCCGAGGATTTCCGCAAGCATGTCGACCGGCTGCCGGAAGTCATCGATTTCTATCGAATAGGCGGAGACTGGGATTATCTGATCAAGGTCGTCACCCGCGGAATTTCGGGCTACGACGCCTTCTATCAAAAGCTCATCACCAATTTCGACCTGGCGACCGTGACCGGATTTTTCGCCATGGAGGCCATCATTCGCAATCGGGCTGTGGACCTAGGCCGCCTAAGGTGAACGCGAGGCCTGCGGCATATCCCCCATCGGTCAGCTCAAGCCTCTCCTGCGTTGACGCGAATTAGGCTGTATTCGCAGATTCAGCAAATGCCCGTTGGGGGTTGGATGCAGCGGCGCGGTCTTCCGCCACGAAGGAGCGCGAGACAGGTAATGTATTTTAGTTAATTAGAAATTATTGATATGATGTGACATTTTGCTCTGACGATCGAGCCGGTCGCCGCTAAGCGCCTTTGGAGAGCCGCAGCATGAATCGCCCAAGCATCAAGCAAGCCCTCGTCCTGAAGCTGTCGATCATCAGTGTGTTCATGATTGGTTTATCCTATGTCTCCCTCAGTACGATCTCAACACTCAGCGCCAATGCGGAGCAGATCGGGACCTTCTGGATACAACGGCTGTTGACGGCCCGTGAGATAAAAGGCAATTTTCTCGATCTCAAACTTGTCTATGCCAGCTACATCCTCGACGATACGGCGGAGGAGCAGAGTATCGGGAAGCGAAAGATCGACGCCGCTGTCGCTGCTGTCGAAAAGGTTGTTGCCGACTACGAAAAAGGCGTCCGGACTGAGCGCGGGAGGGAACTGGTCAATAGGATCAGGCCGGAGCTCAGCAAATACCGCGCCTCGGCTGAGCAAATGGTCGCACTCCATAACAGCGGAAAGACATCGGAAGCGGTTCATTTATTCAAGAAGGACATGGAGTCGCAAGCCGAATTGGTGGGCAAGGGGGTAACCGATCTGGTTGCGTTCATCCTCAACCAGGCTGAAGGCTTTGTGGCGGCAAGCGGTGCCTCCGCGAAGTCCGCTTTCCTGGGGACGGCGGCGATCGCCGTGCTTGCGGTGCTCATAGTTCTCGCCGGCATCGTGTTTGCGATCTCAGGCGTCGCGAATCCGATCCGAAGGATAACCTCCGCGATGAAGCAACTGTCGAACGGAGACCTTGATAGCGATATTCCTTACGCCGGGCGCGCCGACGAAGTTGGTGAAATGGCTGGTGCAGTTGAAGTTTTCCGTCACAATGCCCTCAACGTCGTCAGGCTCGAGAATGAAGCGGCTGAATCCCGCATCGAGATGGAAACGGCGCGCGCCGCCGCCCAGCAGCGCGCAGAACGGGAGGCCGAACAATTGCGCTTCGCGACCACGACATTGGGCGGAGGTCTGCGGCGGCTTGCGGCGGGCGACATCTCATTTCAGCTTTCTGAGCAATTTGGGGCCGAATACGAGGCGCTGCGCGAGGACTTTAATGCTTCGCTCCGCCAACTGGGCACGACAATCGGCGCGGTACTCCAGACCGTACAGAGCATAGACAGCGGGACCGGTGAGATTGCATCCGGTGCTCAGGACCTTTCCAGGCGCACAGAACAACAGGCAGCCTCTCTCGAGGAGACGGCTGCAGCCTTGGATGAAATTACGTCCAATGTCGCGATGTCGACGAAACGTACCGACGAGGCACGCAATGTGGCCCTAGAAGCCAATGCCAGCGCCAAACGGTCAGCGACGGTCGTATCGGAAGCCGAGAAAGCCATGCGGCGCATCGAGGACAGTTCGCAGCAGATTTCGAACATCATCGGCGTAATTGATGAAATCGCCTTCCAGACGAACCTTTTGGCGCTCAACGCTGGTGTGGAGGCGGCCCGTGCGGGTGAGGCGGGCAAGGGTTTCGCAGTCGTCGCACAGGAAGTCCGCGAGCTTGCCCAGCGAGCTGCTCAAGCGGCCAAGGAAATCAAAGGGCTCATCAAGAAATCATCGACTGAAGTGGATAATGGCGTGAAACTGGTTCTCGAAACCGGGGTGGCGCTCAAGTCGATCGGTGAGTACGTTGTACAGATCAATCAGGTCATGGATGCCATTGCCACCGCGGCGCGCGAGCAGTCGACGGGACTTGCCGAAATCAATACGGCCGTCAATCAAATGGACCAGGCGACGCAGCAGAACGCGGCGATGGTCGAGCAGTCGACAGCCGCCGTCGCTTCGTTGTCCTCCGAGGCGAGCCGCCTGCGGCATCTTGTCAATCAGTTCCAATTGGAGAGCGACAATACAGCCGACATCCAGCGGATTGGGCGGTCCCTGCAGAACGGCCGGCTAGTGGAGACAATCGCTCCCCGCCGCGCGAGTCAAAGATGAGGCGCGGCTGTTGCACGGGCGTCCTACTTCGCCTTCGCCCTACAAAGGGTTCCCGAGGCTGTGGTGGTACCCAGCCTCGGGCTTCGCAACGCAGCCTCTCACCTTCACCCGGTCAGCCAAAAAGAGGTCTCTGCGTTCCTGCGGGAGATCGCCGCAGAGACGGGGCTCGCCACCCTGTTGGTCACTCGCGACCGGGATATTGCCGAGACGATATCCACACGGGTCATCGATCTCGGAGGCCGTGAAGGAAAAACCGTGTGAGGACACGGCTACGATGCCACCTGATACCCCGCGGTCGTCGACGCCGGTTTCCCACGCGCATCCTCGAATGGCTTGAACGTCCTTCTCAGTTCTTGCGTGGCTCCTCGGGAACGAGGCTTTCCAGGTTCATGCCAAGCGCATCGCCGAGCTTTTTCATGGTTGGCATGGTCACGGCCATGTCGAGGATCGAGCTGATGGTCTGGTCGACGGGGGAGGGCACGCGTTCGCCGGCCTCCCCCGAGCGGCTGAGGCCGGTGATGTGGTTGATCGAGATGCCCTTGATCTTCTCGGCCGGCTTGACCATCTCGCCGATGATGGCGGGCAGGGCGGCGAGCCGCGCCTTTTCCATCTCCATGGCCGCCAGTTCCGGCGAGCGGGTGTTTTCCGCCTCGATCCGGGCGGCCTCGCCGTCGGCTTCGGCCTTCTTCTGGATGCGCAACGTGTCGGCCTCCTCCCGGCGGATCAGGCCGCGGGTCTTGGCGGCGATCTGGTCGCTTTCTGAGGTGATGCGCACGCGTGTCGCCTGCGCTTCCGCATCCTGTTCGGCCGCCAGCAGCGCCAGCTGCTTGCGGCGCTCGGCCTCCGCCACCTGGCGCACCGTCAAGAGGTTTTCCTCCGCGGTGATCACGGCCGCGCGCGCGTCCGCCGCCTCCGCCTTGGCCTGGCTTTCCTCCTGGCTCTTTGCCGAAATCAGGATGGAGCGATCCTGCTCGGCGATTTCAAGCGCCCGCGCCTGATTGATCTCGGCCTCGCGGATGATCTGTTCGCGGGCGATAGAGGCGGACTGGATGGCGCGTTCCATGCCGATGCGGGCTTCGGCCGCCGCGGTCTCGGCCTCCGCCTTGCGGCGGGCGACTTCCGTCAGTTGCTGTGCCAGCAGCAGTTCGATCTCCTGGGTCTGCTGAATCTCGGCGCGACGCTGTTCCAGCTCGATTTCCAGCTTGCGGCGGTTGGAATCCACCTCGGCGCGGCGCACGCTGACCTGGCTCTCGCCCTCGATCTCCGCCCGCTCCTTCTTTGATTTGGCAATGACCTCGGCGAGCTTGCGCATGCCCACGGCGTTGAAGGCGTTGTTTTCGTCCAGGGCCGAGAACGGCGTCTGGTCGAACGAAGTCAGTGAGACGCTGTCCAGCTGCAGGCCGTATTTGGAAAGAGTGCCCGACAGGGCTTCATGCACCTGTCGCACGAACTCCCCGCGGTTTTCATGCAGTTCGTCCATGGTCATCTGGGCTGCGACGGCGCGCAACGCATCCACCATCATGCCGTCGATAAGGGATTTGAGCTGATCGGCCTGGAAGGTGCGCCGGCCCAGCGTCTGCGAGGCCCGCACCACCGCGGCTTTTTCAGGAACGACCGAGGTGTAGAACTCGGCGCCGACATCGATGCGCATGCGGTCCTTGGTGATCAGGGCGCTGTCGCCGGTGCGCGACACGTCCATGCGGATGGTCTGCATGTTGACGCGTCCGACCTCGTGAAAATAGGGGATCGCCAGCGTGCCGCCGTCGATCACCACCTTGCGGCCGCCGATGCCGGTGCGCACGAGGCTCACCTCATTGGTGGCCCGCTGGTAGAACAGGGCGGCCAGCACGATCAGGATGGCCGCAAGAATGAGTAGGATGATGATCCAGCCCAGAGCGCTCATGGTAAAAGTCCTTTCGGTGCCGGTCAGAACTGCGGCGGGAAGTGGCGGCCGCCGCGATCCAGTGTGATCCAGCGCAGCTCGGTGAAGGCGTCGAGCGACCAGCGCCCGCCATATCGTCCGACGCCGCTGGCCTTGGTGCCGCCGAAGGGCACATGCGGCTCGTCGTTGATATTCTGGCAGTTGATGTGGCAGATGCCGGTTTCCAGCCGCTCGGCCAGCCGCAGGGCCCGCGCCTCGTCCTTCGACCACACCGCGGCGGTCAGCCCGTATTCCGTGTCGTTGTTGAGCGCCGCCGCCTCGCCATCGTCGCGGAACGGGCAGACCACGACCACAGGCCCGAAGGTCTCGTCGTGCCATATGTTCATGGAGCTGTTGACATTCGTGAGCACGGTCGGCTCGACGAAATTCTCCCAGGCGCGGCCGCCGAGCTCCACCTTGGCACCCTTGGCCACCGCGTCGTCGATAAGCGCTTTTACGCGCAGGGCCTGGCGGGTGTTGACCAGCGGGCCGATGACATTGGAGGGATCGTTGGTATGGCCGGTCTTGAGCTTGCGGGCGCGCGCCAGGAAGCGTTCCATGAACGGCTCGTAGATCTTCTCGTGCACCAGCAGCTTCTCCGTCGACATGCAGACCTGGCCCTGGTGCATGAAGCTGCCGAAATTGGCGGCCCGCGCGGCGGCATCCAGGTCGGCATCCTCCAGCAGGATCATCGAATCCTTGCCGCCGAGCTCGACACAGACCTTCTTGAGATAGGCGCCGCATTTGGCAGCGATCTGGCGGCCGACGGCGGTCGAGCCGGTAAAGCTGATCGCCTTGACCTTGGAGTTGCCGATCATCTCGTCGCCCACGGCGCCGACGCTGTCGCGCGAGCAGGTGACGACATTGAAGACGCCGGCCGGTACGCCGGCCTCCTCCAGGATTTCGGCAAAGTAGAGGCCGCCCGAATAGGGCGTGTCTTCGGAGGGTTTCAGAACGATCGTGTTGCCGACGGCAAGGGCTGCGGCAAAGCCGCGTGAGGTCAGGATGCCCGGCATGTTCCAGGGGCTGATGACGCCGACGACGCCGAGCGGGAAGCGGGTGGCCATCATGAACTTGTGGTGTTCGGATGGCAGCACGTCGCCGATGGACTGGTAGCAGAGCGCGGCCGCAGAACGGAACACCTCCGCCACATAGCCCGCCTCGAACATGCCCTTGCCCTTCCAGCCACCGCCTTCGGCCATGGCCGCGGCACAGAAGTCGGCCTTGCGCTGATCCCAGACGTCGGCGATCTTCAGGAGCAGGTGCGCGCGTTCGTGAAAGGCGCGGCCCGCCCAGTCGCCGAAGGCCGCCTGGGCGGCATCGATCGCCCGGCGCATGTCGGCAGCGGAGCCGTCCGGAATACGCGCATAGACGGAGTTGTCGGAGGGGTTGAGGTCCTCGAAGGTGCGGGCGGCGGGCACCCATTGGCCGCCGATGAACATGCCCCTGACGGAGGGCGTGGGGGACGTGACGACATCAAGCATTATGCAATCTCCTCAGTTGCGGTTGGGATCGTGGCGCTACGCCCGAGCGCGGGCAGCAGCTTCCTCGATCTCTTTCAGGACGGCTTTCAGTCGATCCTGGCTGTTGCCCATCTCAAGGGAGGGCGAGGCCGGGAGGGATGGCGGGACGGTGGAGTGGCCGCGCGGCGGCGCGGACGGCATGGCGGTGCCGTGTTCGGCCCGGCTGGCGCGGCTGGCTTCCGCGATGATGTCATTGAGTGACAGGCCGCCGAGCAGGGCGTCTGCGGCACCGCGCATAGCGGGCGGCGATGGCGATGCGGCCGGACGAAGGGGTGATGCAGACCCGACTGTCGTGGTCTGCCCCTCATCCGGCTGCCGCCACCTTCTCCCCGCGAGCGGGGAGAAGGTATCTGCCGCGGCGTTTCCGTTCCCCCTCGCCCCGCTTGCGGGGAGAGGGTCGCCGAGCGCAGCGGAGGCGGGGTGAGGGGCTGCGACCTCCCCGCGCATTGGAACGGCGGGCAGGGCGGCAAGCGCTGCGGCTGCGATATCGGCGGGCGATGCTCCCGTGGTCCGGGGAGGAACATAGGTGGGAGCAGGAGATGGGGTCGGCATCGACCCAGGTGCCGCAGCTGGCGTCGTCGCCCGCCCGCCCGGCCGCTGACCTGATGCCGACGCCTTGCTGCCGCCCAGATAGGCGGCCTGCACCGCCGGATCGTTGCGGAGGTCCTGCGCCCGGCCCTCATGAATGATATGGCCATTCTCCAGCAGATAGCCGCGGTCGGCGATGGCCAGGCTCTGCTTGGCATTCTGCTCCACGAGCAGGATGCCAATGCCGGTGTCGCGCACCACCTTCAACGCCTGGAACAGCTCCTTACAAAGCAGGGGAGAAAGACCGAGCGAAGGCTCGTCCAGTGTCAGCAGAGCGGGGTTCGACATCATCGCGCGGCCGATCGCCACCATCTGCTGCTCCCCACCGGACATGGTCCGCACGATCTGCTTGCTGCGCTCCTGCAGCTTGGGAAAGAGCCGCAACACGCGCTCCAGATTGCCGGCCTCTTCGTCGCGGGCGCGGGGTGCATGGGCTCCCAGCCGCAGGTTTTCGGCAACCGACAGATCGGCGAAGACACCTCGACCTTCCGGCACGAGAGCGATGCCTTCGTCGACGATCTTGTTGGCGGCAAGCCCCAGTATCTCGCGACCCTGCATGGTGATCGCGCCGGTCGCGCGTCCCTCGCAGATGCCGGAGACGGCCTTGAGCAGCGTGGATTTGCCGGCGCCATTGGCGCCCAGGATGACCACGATCTCGCCCCGGCCGACCTTGAGCGATGCGCCTTCCAGCGCGCGGTGCTGGCCATAGGAGACGGACAGTCCCTTCACCTCAAGCATCGTCGTCGTCTCCCAGATAGGCGCGGATCACGGCGGCGTCGGACAATACCTCGGCGGGGGTTCCCTCGGCGATCTTGGTGCCGGCGGCCATGACGACGCAGCGGTCGCAGAGCGAGCGGATCGCATCCATCACATGCTCGACAAGGATAACCGTCCGGCCTTCGTCGCGCAGGCCGCGGATCAGGCGTATTCCCTCCTCCAGTTCGGTCGGGTTGAGACCGGCAAGCCATTCGTCGAGGAGCACGACGCCCGGTTCTCCGGCGAGCACGCGGGCCAGTTCGACCCGCTTGGTATCGATATATGTCAGCTGCCCCACCATCATATGGCCGCGGCCGGCCAGACCCACCTTTTCCAGCATGGCCTCGGCGACCGCATCCGCCTCATGGCCCCAATGGCGGCGATGGCCGAAGACCGCGCCGGCCTTGACGTTTTGCAGCACGGTCATGGAGGGCAGCAGACGCACCAGCTGGAAGGTGCGAGCCACACCGCGCCGCGCGATATCCTGCGCGGCCAGATGCGTGATTGGTTGTCCTCGCAGGCTGATCGCCCCCGAGGTGACGGGAAAGGCGCCGGAAATCAGGTTCAGCGTGGTCGATTTTCCCGAGCCGTTCGGCCCGATCAGGCCTAGCACCTGATGTTCGGTCACGTCGAAATCCATGCGGTTGACGGCCACCAGGCCGCCGAAGCGCTTGGTGACGCCGCGAAGGGATAAAAGCGCGGTCATACATAGCCCTCCGCCGATCGCATTCTCCTGGCTGCCAGATCGATCAGCCCGACAAAGCCCTTGGGCAGCAGGTAGACGATGACGAGGAAGCACACACCGAGAAGCAGGGTGGTCTGGTTGGGGAACGACACGGAGATCGCCTCCCATAGGAAGGTGAAGGGAATGACGCCGACGAGCGGTCCCCACAGCCGGCCGGTTCCGCCCAGGAGCGCCATGATCACCACCTGGAAGGACAGCATCGGCGAGAAGGCGAGCGACGGCTCGATATAGACATAACGCGGAGCGAGCATGGCGCCGGTGATGGCGGCCACCGCGCCGGGGACCATGAACAGCAGGATCTTGGCCCGCGCCGTGTCGATGCCCGAATGCCGCGCAACGGCCTCGTCGTCGCCGATGATCCTGAGCGCAAAGCCCAGCCGCGAGCGGCCGATCAGCCAGCCCAGCAGCCAGACCAGCGCGGCGAGCCCCAGCAATTGCCAATAGATGTGCATCTCGCCGATCGAGGTCAGCACGTAGATGCCCTTGGTGCCGGAAATGTTCTGGCTCCAGGTGATGATCTGGCGCACGAATTCGGCCAGCCCGAGCGTGAAGATCACGAAGTAGACGCCCGACAGGCGCAGCGTCGCCAGGCCGACGAGGGCGGCCATGACGGCGCCGCTGACGCCGGCAATCGGCAGCAATGTCCAGTAGGGCAGATACTGGATGCCGATGCCGGTCACATAGGTCCCGACGCCGAAAAACGCTGCACTTGCGAGCGAGATGTAATGGGTTGGTCCGGAAAACAGCGCCCAACTGGTGGCCAGTACCGTATACATGGCAATGGTGACGCCGATGCTCAGGCCATAGGCGCCCGCCGTCCAGGGGAGGCAGGCCGCGATGGCGAGCGCTATGGCGCACAGCGCCAGATTGCCCCAGTCGCGAGAGGAAAGAACGCTCATGTGGTCGGCCTCCCGAACAGGCCCTGAGGGCGAAACAGCAGGATCACGACGAACAGCAAGTAGGCGGCTGCCAATGTCAGGCCGGGATCGATCAGGCGGGCGACGAAGGTTTCCAGCAGACCCAGCAGCAGGGCCGCGACGATCGTGCCGCGCACGTCGCCCACACCGCCCATGATGACGATCACCAGCGCCTTCAGCGTGAAAATCACGCCCGTCGAGGCATCGAGCGTCAGGAAGGTCGAGATCAGTGCGCCGCCGGTGGCAGTGACCGCGCCGCCGAGCGCAAAGGCCAGCGCCGCCGTGCGCCGGACATCGATGCCGACCAGCCGCGCGGCTTCCGGGGCAACCGAGATGGCGCGGATCGTCATGCCGGCCCGGCTGCGGTTGAGCCATAGCCACAGCAGGCCGCAGATGACGACAGCGGCCAGAAACGCCGCGACACGATTGGCGCCGTAGGTATCGCCCAGGATATGGACGGGCTCCGAAAGATAGGAATAGCTGAAATAATCGCCGCCGAAAAAGGCCAGCATCAGGCCGACGGCCACGAAGGACAGACCGAAGGTCGTGAGGATGGAATCGACCTCCAGCTGGCCGCGCGATTTGGCGCGCTTTACCAGTGGGCGCAGGAAAATCAGATAGATCAGCCAGTTCAGCAGAAAGGCGACCGGTGCCACGACGAACACGGTCAGCAGCGGGCTGATCTGGCTTCCGGTCCATAACCAGAAGGCGACGAACCCCCCGGCCACCAGCATTTCGCCGTTGGCGAGGTTCATGATCCGGGCCATGCCGTATTGGAGGTTCAGGCCCATGGCGATCAGCGCATAGGTTCCGCCCAGCAGTAGCCCTGTTATGAGTATATCCATGCCATTCCCCGGCTTGAAAGATGCCCCGGGATCCGGTTGCGGATCCCGGGAATGCCTGTTGCTTTTACTTCCAGGCAGCTTTTTTCTTCACGTCGACAGCGCCGTCGCGACCGGTTGAGGCCACGCCCTTGAACACGCCGCCCTGCCACTGGCCGACCGTCCAGAACGAGGGGTTGTTGTTGTGTCCGTCGAACTTGATCGGGCCGATCACGGTGTCGAAGCTGTTTGCCTTGATGTGCTTGATGATGGCGGCATTGTCGAAGGAGCCGACAGCCTCGATCGACTTTTCCAGGACCTGGAAGGACGAGTAGACCATGGCGCTCGCCCAATAGTCCGGCTTGGCGCCCGTGACCTCTTCGTGGCGTTTGGCATAGGCCTTGAAGGCCTCTCCGTCGGCATTGACACCGCCGATGCCCAGCACACCGTCGACGCCCGCGCGGAACCGGCCCGCATAGGCCGGGAATGCCGTGGCGACGGCGGTGAAGAATGCACCGACCTTGAGATCTTCGACAATTGCCTGTTCGGTCAGGGCGAAGGTGTCCGGCGGATAGGACCAGGCAATGAAGGCATCCGGAGCGGCGGCCTTGGCCGCCTTCATGACCGGCGACAGGTCCTGGGTGCCGAGCGGATAGGACGTCTCGTAAACCAGCTCGAAGCCGGCTTTCTTGAAGGCGGGTTTTGCCTCGTTCATCAGTTCGATACCGAAGGCGTCCGCGACGTTGACCATGGCGAGCTTCTTGCCGATATCGCCCCGGTCGCGCAGCTTGACCATGGTGTCCACCACGCCCTGGACCACCGGCTTGGCGCCGCCGAGGGTGATGAAGACGTTGGGGAACTGAGCGGATAGGGCATCGGCCTTGTCGGTGGTCGCCGTCGAGGTGATCATCGGCAGGCCGTAGCGTGCGTAGATCGGTGCGGCGGCCAGGTTGAGCCCGGTCGAATAGGGCGGCAGCACGATCTTTGCCTTGTCCTGGTCGACGAGACGCTGCACGGCCTTGATGGTTTCGCCCGGATTGGTCTGGTCGTCGTATTCGATGGCTTCGAGCTTGTAGGTCTTGCCGCCGACCTTCAGGCCGCCGCGACCGTTCACGTCGCTGATCCAAAGCTTGACGTTCGGCCAATAGCTGACCGCCGCCCCGCCGGCCAGAGGCCCGGTTTTGGGCGCGACGGCGCCGACCTTCAGAACCTCCTGCGCCATAGCCGGAGTTCCGGCAACGCCGGCTGCAAGCGCCAAGGCGGCCAGCCGGGTAAATGTCCTGCGTTTCATTCTCTTCTCCTCCCGTTGTTGCATGCTAAGTCCGTGTGACGGGCTCACCCGACCTGGTCGGGCAGGTCCCGTTCCGTCATCCACTGGATTTCGGTGAACTCCTCGATCACCGCCCTCCCGCCAAAGCGGCCGTAACCGCTTGCCTTCACGCCCCCGTAGGGCATCGTCGGATCGTCGCAGACGGTCGTCCCGTTGATATGCACCGCCCCGACCTCTATGCGTCGCGCGATTTGCCGTGCGCGCGGCAGGTCAACCCCGAAGACTGCGGCCGTCAGGCCGTATTCCGTATCGTTGGCAACGGTCACCGCCTCGTCGGCATCCGCCACCCGAACCACGCCGACCACCGGGCCGAAGGTCTCTTCCTCGTAGATCCGCATGCCGTAGGCGACATGGTCGAGTATGGTCGGCTGCATCAGTGTGCCGGCATTCTTGCCGCCCGTGACCAGCACCGCACCCTTGGCCAGGGCATCGTCGACCAGACTGTGGAGGCGCGCCGCCGCCTCCGGACTGATGACGTGGCCGTAGAGCGGCTGGCCGGTGGCCGGATCGCCGCACAGTCGGTCGGCCTCCACTTTCAGCCGGGCAATGAAGCTGTCGGCCAGGCTTTCCTCGACGATGATCCGGTCTGTCGACATGCAGACCTGGCCCTGGTTGAAGAAAGCGCCGTGGGCGACCGCCCTGGCAGCTCCATCCAGATCCGCATCAGCGAGCACCACCGACGATGCCTTGCCGGAGAGTTCCAGCAGGCAACGCTTGAGATGCCGCGCCGCCATCTCGGCGATCTGCCTGCCGACCCGCGTCGAGCCGGTGAAATTCACGCGCCGCACGGCTGGATGGGCAATCAGCGCCTCGACCACGTCATGGGCATCCTCGGGTGCGCTGCTCACATAGTTCAGCACCCCGTCTGGCAGGCCCGCGTCGATCAGGATCTGTGCCACGGTCTCGTGCACCTTGGGGCAAAGCTCCGAACCCTTCAGCACCACCGTGTTGCCGAGCGCCATCGGCGCTGCAACCGCCCGCACGGCCAGGGCCACCGCCGCATTCCATGGCGCAAGCCCCAGGACCACGCCGGCCGGCCGGCGGATCAGGCGGTAGCGCACACCCGGCGGCCCGCCTTCCACCTCGTCGTCGCGGATGGCATCGACGAGGCTCGCAGCCTGACGCAGGGTCGCCTGGGCAACCTCGACATTGAAGCGGACCCATTCGGGAGTTGCGCCGACCTCGAGATGAGCGATCGCGCGCAAGCTGTCGATGCGTTCCATCAGCAGGTCCGCCCCGCGAAGGAGCAGCGCCGAGCGTTCCTCAGGTCGAAGGCCGGACCATGCCGGAAAAGCTCCGGCAGCAGCATCGGCGGCGGCTTCCGCTTCGGTCGCACCGAAGGCCGCGGCCTGCGTCAACACCGTTCCCGTTGCCATGTCGCGGCGTTCGTAACTGCGCTCATCCAGCGCGGAAACGGACGCTCCACCGACGATACCCCTAGCTACGAACATGCGTCCTCCCAAACGGCCGTTCGTTGATCCTCCCGCAGCCCGTCTTGTTTTATTTTTTCAGGTTGCGAGCCGTATTTTGATTGACATCGCCGCAGAGTAAATGACGTTTTGTGGGAATGTATTTCCTTGTTGTGGGATTTTAGATGCCCGACCGTAAACGGCTTCCGCCCACGCCCGCCCCGCGGCCGGAAGCACCTGTTCGCGCAGAGCGGTTCAGGGCAGCGCTGCAGACGCGCGTACTCGGCCGGGCGGGCCTCGGCGACGCGGAAAACTTCCGGGCGCTGATCCTCGAAAAGGGCGAGGCGGCTCTGCGCGACGGGGATGAACTGGTTCTTCCCCTGTCCGGTCCCGTCATGGGCTGGATACCGTGGCGGGACGGCATGCGGCTGGAATTGGGTGCCGGAGCGCAAGGGACCCATCTGCTGCTGGGGGCTTCGACGCTGGACCGTGTCCTGCAGCGCCGGGCGGAAGCATCCCAGCTGCGCTTCATGGTGGAGCGGTCCTCGTTCATGCGGCTGGGTGCCGGCAACAGTGCCAGCGATGCGGTCGCCGCCTGCTTTACCGGCATATTGGCCGAAACCCTACGCCCCGGCCCGATGTCGGCGGCCGTGGTGGAATCGCTGCTGCACATTCTGCTCGTCCACCTTCATCGCAACCTGCCGGCCGGTCATGGCGCGGGCGCGCAACCCGGTGCCCCCAAGACGCTTTCCAGCCAGTTCACCGCATTGGTCGAAAGCCATTTCCGCAAGCACTGGACGGTCGCCCGCTATGCCGGCGAACTCGGCATTTCGCGCGACCGGCTGAACGACATCTGCCTGCGCGCCTATGGCCGGCCGCCGGCGCGGCTCATCCGCGAACGGCAGCTGATGGAGGCCCGCATTTATCTTGCGAGCTCGCCCCTGTCGCTGGGGCAGGTCGCCGGTGTCCTCGGCTTTGCCGGTGCCGCTCAGTTCAGCCGGTTTTTCAAGTCGCTGCAGGGCCAATCCCCAGCGCGCTACCGCCTCGATCTCCGCCGCTTCAGCCAGGTCGATGCGTCAAGCCAGAACGCTCTTCACGCCTGGCCGTGAAAACCGCTCTATCCGGAAGTCGTGAATAGGCGTCTCGGTCGTGCCGGTCGAAATCAATTCCGCCATCACGTCGCCGACGCCGGGGCCGAGCTGGAAACCGTGGCCGCAAAATCCGAAGGCATGGAAGAGGCCCGGCGTAGTTGCCGATCGTCCGATGACGGGAAGGCCGTCGCCGACATAACCTTCGCAGCCGGACCAGGTGCGGATCACCGAGACATTGGCAAGCGCCGGCAGGATTGGCAGGAGGGCGCGCAGCTGGGCGGGAAGCCGGGCGGGGTCGGCCTTGGCATGGCCTGTGTCGAGCGAAACATCGGTACGTTCCGCTCCGCCACCGAAGACGATGTTTCCGCGCTCCACCTGGCGCAGGTAACCACCGCCGTGGTCATGGGCCCAGACGCCGACGACCGGCAGGATGCGATGCGGCAGCGGCTCGGTTACCCCCATCTGCGGCCCCTTCGCGACGATCGGGACGGTTTCCCCGAACTGCGCGGAGATCCGGGCGCCCCAGGCGCCGGCGGTGTTAAGCAGGCAGGCTGCGGCATGGACGCCGTTCGAGGTCTCTACCTCGAAGCCATAGGCGCTTCGCCGGATCGCTTTCACCTCCACGTTCTCGACGATCTCGGCACCGATACGTCTCGCGGCATCCGCGAAAGCAGGGGCGATCAGGCGCGGATTGCCGCTTCCATCCTCCGGGGAAAAGGAGGCGGCGATCGCCTCGGGTCCGAGCCCCGGAAAACGTGCATGGAGCTCCGTCGCGGTAAGTTCCTCAAGGTTGAGACCCCAAGGTCTGGCGGCTGTCGCGAAGCTCCGCATCTCCTCCATACCCGCCTGGCTGAACACCAGCCGGACATGGCCGGTCGCCCGAAACTCGACGTCCCGATCCAGCATCTCCGCCGCCTTGCCCCAAAGCGTCAGGGATCGTCGGGCGAGGGGAAGTTGCGGCAGGTAACGGCCGCTGCGGCGGATATTGCCGAACGAAGCGACCGTCGCGCCGCTGCCGACGCAGTTCCGCTCGATGAGCGTCACGCGCAGACCACGCCGGGCAAGAAAATAGGTCGATGCGGCCCCCATCAGGCCACCACCCAGCACGATCACATCCATGAGGCCGTTTCCGCAATGTCTTTCATCCCCGCCACCATTCCGGTGTAGCCGGCCGGTGTCAAAGTCGAGGTTTTCGCCCTCCCATAAGTCGGACCTATGGGACGTCCCTGGCGAGGCATAAGCGGCACTTATGGGCAGCGGCGTTTTCGCTCTTGGACCGCCTTTGCCCATCCGTGCCAGCTTCACGACAAGCAGCAGGAAAGGACTTAGCGACATGGACAGTGCGGCCGCGCCAGGCAAAGGAACCAGCGATCAGCAGGACTGGAAGATCGGCGTCGATATCGGCGGGACCTTCATCGACTTCTGTGCACTGGAAACGCGATCCGGCCGGGTGGCCTCGCTCAAGGTTCTGACGACACCGGACGATCCGGGTGCGGAACTGATGACGGGACTGTCGCTTCTGGCCGAACGGGAAGGGCTCGAACCGGCAGCCGTCAGCCGTTTTGTCCACGGAACGACCGTCGGTATCAACACCGTGATCCAGCGTCGCGGCGTCTCGCTGGCGCTGATGACCAATGCCGGCTTCGAAGACGTCATCGAGCTGGCGCGGTTGCGGATGCCGGACGTCTATTCCCTGTTCTGCTCCCGGCCGGACCAGCTCATCGCCCGCGACATGATCTTCGGCATCCCCGCTCGCTTGCGGGCGGATGGCAGCGAGGTCGAGGCGCCGGATATGGAGGCGGTTGCGGCAGCGGTCGCAAAGGCGAAGGCCAACGGCGCCGCCGGCATCATTGTCTCCTTCCTGCATTCGTGGCGCACCGACATCCATGAGGTGGCGGTCAAGCAGGAAATCGCCCGGATCGCCCCCGAACTCTTCGTCTTCACGTCGTGCGAGGTCTGGCCGGTGATCCGCGAATACGAGCGGACCACCACTGCTATCCTCAACGGTTACGTCCATCCGCGTGTCTCCGGTTATCTGACCGCACTCGAGGAAAAATTGTTGTCGCGTGGCGTCACGGCGCCGGCGCTGCTGACCAAGTCGAACGGCGGCGTGATGAATGCCGACGAAGGCAAACGGTCCTGCGTTCAGATGCTGTTGTCCGGCACCGCCTCCGGTGTCATAGGCGCCGCCTGGCTCGCCCGTCGTGCCGGCGAGAAGCATATCCTCACCCTCGATATCGGCGGCACCTCGGCCGACTTTGCGCTGATCATCGACGGCGAACCGCAATTCGGCACCGGTGAACTGGTCGGCGAGTTCCCATTGCATATCCCGTCCGTTTCGGTCAGCTCGATCGGCATAGGTGGCGGCTCGATCGCCAGCGTCGATGCGCAGGGCGTGTTGCGGGTCGGGCCGGAATCGGCCGGCTCGACACCTGGACCAGCCTGTTACGGAGGTGGCGGAGAGCAGGCGACCGTGACCGACGCCATGGCCGTCTGCGGCTGGCTCGGTCACAGCCAGATGGCCTACGGGCAGCTACAGATCGACGTCGGCCTTGCCCGCGCGGCCGTCACGCGGCTCGCTGAAAAGATTGGCCGGACCGCGGAGGAGGCCGCCCAGGCCATCCTCGACGTCGCCATCTCGGAAATGTTCGTGGAGGTCGAGAAACTCGCATCGCGCGCCGGCGTCGATCTCAGGGAATTCACGCTGATGCCGTTCGGCGGCGGCGGCCCGATGCTCGGCGCGTTCCTCGCCCGCGAATTTCATATGGCGAAGGTGATCGGCGCACCGCGCCCGGGTGTCGTCTCGGCGCTCGGGGGGCTGGTTGCAGATCTGCGCGGCGACTTCATCCGCACGGTGTTTACCCATCTCTCCGACCAGGCCGCACCGCAAATGCGCGAGGCGCTGGACGCGCTTGCCCTCGAGGGGCGCAACTGGCTCGCCAAGCAGGGGCATGCCGGCGCCGCGACGCTCAACGTCTCCGCCGACATGCGTTATGTCGGCCAAAGCTTCGAGATCGAGGTAGCAATCCAGCCGGCCTGGATCGCCGAGGGCAAGCTCGGTTCGATCGAGGAAGCCTTCCATGCCATGCATGCCCGGCTCTACGACTTCCATGATCCGGACGGAGCGATCGAGATCGTCAACCTGCGTCTCTCGGCAATCGGGGCCGGCCCGGCACTGGAAATCCCGGTCAATGCCCGACAGGAGGGTGAGGCGGCTAACCCCGAGCGCGAAATCCCGGTCTTTACCGGCAAGAGCTTCGAATGGATCGGCCTCTATCGGCGTGATCGCCTGCGCCCAGGCAGCCGCTTCGCCGGCCCGGCGGTCGTTGCCCAGGAAGATACGACCTTTGCAATCCCGAGCGGCGCACTTGTCGAGGTCGATCGTCAACTGAACCTGCATCTCACCTTTTCGGAGTAACGGCCCATGTTCGATCCCTTGAACCTTCAGGTGTTTGCCAATCACACCCGCGCTGCAGCCGAAAACATGGCCTATACGCTGCAGCGGACCGCGCATTCCGCTTTCGTCAAGGAGACGGAAGACTTCACTGTCATGCTGATCAACCGCAAATACGAGACGTTCGGCGTGCCGATGGGATTGGGAGCGACCTGGTATCCAGGTCTTACCTATACCCGTGCGATCGCGATGATCGACGACTACAAGCCCGGCGACGTGGCATTCACCAACGATCCCTATTCCTGCTTCGTGGCGACGCACACGCCGGACACCCATCTGTGGAAACCGGTCTTCTACGATGGCGAGATCATTGCCTGGACCGGCGGTCATATCCACAACACTGACATGGGCGGCGCGGTGCCGGCCTCCCTGTCGCGAGCGCTGACGGAAATCCATCAGGAAGGCATCCGCTTCCCGCCGATGAAGCTGGTCAATGAAGGTGTTTTCGACGAAAACATTCTCAAGATCATGACGACCAATGTCCGCAAGCCCGATCTCAACATCGGCGACATGAAGGCTCTGGTCGGGGCGCTCAACACCGGCGAACGCAAGATCCTCGCCATGGTCGAGAAATTCGGCAGGCAAGCCTTTCTCGACGGCACCGAGGTCCTGCTCGACCATGCCGAAGCGCAGGCGCGCGATCTTCTGCGCGGGATGCCGGACGGGACCTGGGAATTCGTCGATTATGCCGACGAGGATTCGGTCGAAGCCAACCCGTGCCGTCTGAAGCTGACGCTGACGATCCGGGGCGACGAGGCGATCCTCGATTTCACCGGTTCCGATCCGCAGCTCGGCTCGTCGCTCAATGTCCCCTCGGGCGGTGATCCGCGCCATACGATCCTTCTGGTCGGCGTCTATTATGTACTTTACACTCTGAACCCCAAGATCCTCCTCAATACCGGCCTGACGAGACCGTTCACCTGCATCACGCCGAAGGGCAGCGTCCTCAATCCGATTGAGCCGGCTGCCGTTGGCATGCGCTCGCTGACCTGCGCGCGGCTGCGTTCCGTCGTATTCGGCGCCTTCTGCCAGGCCGTGCCTGAAAAGTTGCCGGCAGCACCGGCAGGCAACAACTGCATTGTCAACGTCATGACGACCGACGAACGGAACGGCCGCACCGTGATCGCCGCCGTCAATCCGGTGGTCGGCGGCGGCGGTGGCATGCCCCACCGCGACGGTACCAACGGCTCCGGCGCCGATGCCGCCTATCTCAAGAATACGCCGATCGAGATCACCGAGACGGAAGTGCCAATCGAGTTCATCAAATATGGCCTGGCAAGGGACAGCGGTGGCGCCGGACGCTGGCGCGGCGGGCTGGCGACCGAAATGGCCTTTCGGGTCTTTTCGCCCGGCAGCCGCATCACCGCCCGCAACCGCGACCGCAGCTTCTTCCGCCCCTGGGGCACGCTGGGCGGCAGGGCTGCCGGCCTGTCCGACATGGTGCTGAACCCCGGCCGTGACGACTTCCAGCGGCTCGGCAATATCGATACCGCGATCCTGCAGCCCGGCGATGTCCTGGAGATCCGCTCAGCCGGCGGCGGCGGGCGCGGCGACCCTGTCGAGCGCGAGACCTGGCGCGTGGCGCAGGACGTCGCACGCGGTTACGTTTCCTCCGAGGCTGCCGAACGTGACTACGGCGTCGTGATCCGCGACGGCATGGTGGACGAGGCTGAAACCGAAAAGGTGAGAGCCGCACGGACCGCACCGGCCGGACACTTCCACTATGGTCCCGAGCGCGAGGGTTACGAGGCGCAATGGACGCCGGAGGCCTACGATCTGCTGACTGACCTGTTGCAGGGCCTTCCCATCCATTGGCGTTTCTTCACCAAGACGGAGATCTTCCGCCGGATGAAGGGGCGTGCAGGTGCCGAAGGCGTGGCTGCCGCGTTCGCGGATGTGCGCGCACGCTTCACGAACATGCCAAGCCCCGCCGAGGCACGAAAAGAGGCTGCCGAATGACGTCAGAGCTGCAGCCTGACGCTCTCGGCGGACGGATTGTGCGCCTTGCCGAAAAGGGTAGGCCGCAGGTTCGGTTCCGGCTGGATGGCGCCGATTGCAAAGCACTGGCCGGCGATACGGTGCTCACCGCCGTCCTGGTCTCCGCATCTGCCGTGCGGCAGTCGGAATTCGGCCGGGAGAAACGAGCGGGCTTCTGTTTGATGGGAGCCTGCCAGGATTGCTGGTTATGGCTGGAAGACGGCGGGCGGCTGCGGGCCTGTTCGACATTGGTCGCGGACGGCATGCAGTTGCGGACCGTGCCGCCGGGGACATGGCCATGACGGCACCGGGCGTTGAAAAGGTGGTGATCGTCGGTGCCGGACCGGCCGGTATCCGCGCCGCCGAGCGTCTGGTCCAGGCCGGGATCAGACCCATAGTCATCGACGAGGGCACCAAAGCGGGTGGCCAGATCTATCGACGCCCGCCAAACGGTTTCGTGCGCCCGCCGGAACAGCTCTACGGATCGGAAGCCCGCAAGGCCGTGGCACTCCATACGGCGTTCGACCGCATGGTTGCCGCCGGACAGATCGACTATCATCCACAAAGCTCGGTCCTGACGATCGCCGGCGATTTTCTGCAGGCGCTGACGCCGACCGGTCGCAAGGATTTCACCTACGACCGCCTGATCCTCGCCACCGGCGCCATGGATCGCCTGGCGCCGGTCCCCGGCTGGCAGGCGCCGGGTGTCTACAGCCTCGGAGCGGCACAGATCGCCCTGAAGGCGCAAGGCGTCGCCCTCGGCAGCCGGATCGTTCTTGCCGGTTCGGGGCCGTTGCTGACACTCGTCGCGACCCAGTTGCTGAAAGCCGGCACCAAAATCGCCGCGATCCTCGAAACATCCACGATCCGCAACCAGGCGGCGGGTCTTCCGGGCATGCTGGCAAGGCCGGGCCTGGTCCTGCGTGGCCTGCTGATGCGGGCAAAGCTCGGCCGGCTTTATCATGCCGGCGTGACCTTGGATCGGATCGAAACCGACGAACGCGGCCCCGTCGGCCTGTGCTGGCGGGATGCTCGCGGCCGGGCGCATGTGACGGCATGCGACATGGTCGGCCTTGGCTGGCACTTGCGCGCCGAAACGCAGCTCGCGGGCCTGGCAGGCTGCACGTTCGACTACGACGAAAGCTGGTCGCAATGGCTGCCCCGGACCGACCGGATGGGCAGGGCGGCCGAGGGCCTGTATCTGGCCGGTGATGGCCTGAGAATTCTCGGTGCGGACGGGGCGGAGGTAGCCGGTCGGCTTGCCGCGACCGCCTGCCTTGCCGATATGGGTCTTCCTTCGCCCGACGCGAGATCGGATCTGCGCCGGTTGGGTCGCTACGAACGTTTTGCCCGCGCCATCGCGCGCGCCTTTCCCTGGCCGGGCGAAATGATTCGCGCCGTTCCGGACGATACGATCGTCTGCCGCTGCGAAGGGGTGACGGCGGGCCAGTTGCGCGAGAGCGTCGTTTACGGGGGTGGCGAAGCCAACCGGGTCAAATCGCTGGCGCGCGTCGGAATGGGCCGCTGCCAGGGGCGTTACTGCCAGCTCGCCGGTGCCGAACTGATTGCCGGCACGGCCTGCATCAAGGTTTGCGATGCGGGGCGGCTCCGCGAACAGGCGCCCGCCAGGCCCCTCCCGATCGGCCTCTGGGTTCGCGATGCCTGACCGGTTTGGCGAAAGAGGCTTACGATTCCAGGCCGCTTGCCTTCAGGATGCTGGCACAGGCTTCGCGCAGATCGTCGCGCATGGCGAGATGGCTTCCGGTCAAAGGCCGGTCCCGGCTGGTGAGCAGGGCAATCGGCACCGAAATCTTCTGCCGCAGTGGCCTGAGGACAAGGCCCGGGAACTGCTGCCATGGCAGGAGCCCGTCAACGATTGCGACACCAAAGCCGTCGCGGACGAAGGGGAGAGCGGTAATCGAGATATCGATCTCGATCGCCGGGTTGAATATCTGCATTTCCGCGGCTGCGGCGCTGACCAGAAGGCGGCCCGGCAGTGTGCCGGCCCGGTAGGAGATCAAAGTCTCATCCTGCAGGTCGGCAAAGCCGATCCGATCCAATTCGGCCAGCCGATGGTGTTCAGGGACGATGCAGACAAGTTGCGTGTGCCCGAGTGTCTCCACCTCGATGCCCGGACGGGCCGTGTTGTTCATCACGATTCCGAGCGGCGCGTCACCGTCGCGGATCATGTCGACGACGTTGACCAGCGGGGCGATCAGCGAGCGCACGACGATATCGGGATGGGCCGCACGGAACGACAGAAGTGCTTTGGGTACGATCGACATCGCCGGCGGTGCTGATGCGGCGACCCGTATCAGCCCGGTGCGGCCGAAACGCATGTCCGTGGTGCGCCGTCGGAGGGCGCCGAGCTCCGAAAAAATCCGTTCGCACTCCGGATAAAGCTCTTCGGCCTCCCGGGTCGGAACCAGCTTTCCGCGGACCCGGTTGAAAAGCTTGAAGCCCAGCTGGTCCTCGGCATGCAGCAGGATCTGGCTGAGCGCCGGCTGCGATATGTTGAGCATCGCCGCGGCGCCGGTCACCGTCCCGGTCCGCATGAGCATGCAAAAGACCTCGAGCTGGCGTGCCTGCATCCGGTTCACCGTGTCCTTGGTTCGCGGGTTTCACTCTAGTGTATAGGCCCCGGGATCAGAAGTCCGCCACCTTGCCCCAGGCAGACGCTTCGAAACGTTTGGGATGATAGGGTAGCGGGTCGACGATCGGCTTGGTGGCGGTGACGATGTCGGCGATCAGGTGGCCGGCGCCCGGTCCGATACCAAAACCGTGGCCGCTGAACCCCGCGGCCAGAATGAAGCCCGGAACACTCGCGACTTCGCCGATCGCCGGAACCCCGTCCGGGGTCGAATCGATATAGCCGGCCCAATTCGCAGTGATGCGGCGCCCGCCGATGGCCGGCAGCAATTCGACGGCGCGCTCATAGGTCAGCTTGATCGTGCGCGCGTCGACGGCCGGATCGAGGATGCGCATATGCTCCATCGGCGTCGGCCGGTCCAGCCGCCAGCGGGTCAGGCTTTCGTGACCGCTGCGCAGACCTTCGAGGCCGCCCGGCGACAGGCTGCGCCATCGGCGCATGAACATCGGCAGGAACTGCGCCGCGAAACGCATGTTCTGGGCCGTCAGGTCGATCCGTCCGCGCCCGCTGATGGCGAGCGTGTGGCCACCGTCACCCCGGCGGGTCACCGAGACGCGGGCGGTGTGGAGCGCATCCGGCAGGTTCCCGTCACCGGGGCCGACGGAGAGGATGGAGGAGCGGATCGAGGCCTGTGGGAACCGAATGCCGAGCTGGCGGCAAAAGGACGAAGCCCAGGCACCACCGGCCAGGATTGCGACCTTGGTCCGTATCGTGCCGTGTTCGGTTACGACGGCCGAGAGCCTGCCGCCTTCCATCTCGATGCCGCGCGCCGCGCAGTTCTGGAGCACCGCCCCACCCAGTTTTACGATCGCGCGGGCGACTGCCGGGGCAGCATTGGCGGGGTCGGCGGTCCCGTCCGTCGGCGAGTACACGCCGCCTTTCCAGGTGCGGCGCGTCGCCTTACCGCGCTCGGTTGCCTCGGCACTGTCGAGCATGTGGGTGGTGACGCCCACCGTGCGGGCGAAATCCCGCCAGCGGGCCCAGCCTGCCAGTTCTTCCTCGTCGTCACTGAGATAGAGGAGACCGCAGCGTCGGAAGCCGGTATCCTCGCCGGTCTCGGCGGCAAAGCCTTCCCACAGGTCGAGGCTTTTGGTCGCCATCGGAAGTTCGCGCGCATCGCGGTTCTGCTGCCGGCACCAGCCCCAATTGCGACTCGATTGTTCGGCTCCGACGCGCCCCTTTTCGATGAGCGCCACCTTCAGGCCGCGTCCGGCGAGATAATAAGCCGTGAACACGCCGACGATACCGGCACCGATGACGACCGCGTCGGCAGAAGGCGGCAGTCGGGCGTCGGTTTCGACGAGCGTGAGCGGTGCTGGCATGGTATTCGTTCTCCTGGCGCAAACGGGTCGGTGCGCCAGCATAATGGTGCAGCCCGCGTCGAGGTTACCGCACACGCCTCTCGAACCGCACAAGATTCCGCTCATGGCCGATGATGCAACTTATTGTGCTGGCCGTTCGTGCGCAGAATGGAATAGACAAGACAAGCCAATGCGTTAAAGTCGATCTCGAAAATCTGCGGCATAAAATGCCGCTCCCGTTGGGAGGTGCCTTCGTGAAGCTCGATCGTATCGACATCAAGATCCTCTACGAGTTGCAGAAGAACGGCCGCATCACCAATGTCGAGCTTGCCGAGCTGGTCAATCTTTCACCCAGCCCCTGCCTGATGCGCGTCAAGAAGCTTCAGCAGGAAGGGTATATCGAGGGGTATTCGGCCCAGATCAACATCGGCAAGCTTGGCCAGACCTTGACGGTCTTCACCGAGGTCACGCTCAAGAACCATCGGCAGATCGACTTCGCGCGTTTTCTCGCAGCCGTGGAAAAAGTCGATCAGGTGATCGAATGCCACCTGGTGTCGGGCGGGTACGACTATATGCTCAAATTCGTCACCGCCGGTATCGGCGAATATCAGACGATCATGGAACGGCTGACCGACATGGATATCGGCATCGACAAATATTTCAGCTTCGTTGTCCTGAAGTCGCCGATCGTCAAAGCGCATATGCCGCTCATCAGCCTGTTCCGGGTATAGTCCGCACGGTCCAAGCCGCATTGTCCATGGACGTGAGACGGCAATTGCCGTCTCAGGCGTGCACGTAGGTTTTGACGAGTTCGGGATCACGCTCCAGACGATCGAGCCAGCCCGGATCGAGCTTCGGTACGGACGAGAACAGCAGTTTCGAATAGGGGTGCTGCGGGACCTTCGAGATCGAAGGCGTGATTTCCTCGACCTTGCGGCCGTTATACATCACGACGATCTCGTCGCAGATCGCTTCGACAACAGAGAGATCGTGGCTGATGAAGATGTAAGAGAGGGAAAGTTCCCGCTGCATTTCCTTCAGGAGATCGATGACCGCCGCCGCAACGACGGTGTCGAGGGCGGAGGTGATCTCGTCGCAGACGATCAGTTTCGGCTCGGCGGCGAGCGCCCGGGCAAAATTGACGCGCTGTTTCTGACCGCCCGAAAGCTCGGCGGGGGTTCGGCTGCGAAGCGTCTTCGGCAGGCGAACCATGTCGAGAAGCTCGTCGATCCGGGCATCCCGGACCTTGCCTTTCATGCCATGGTAGAATTTCAGCGGCCGTCCGAGAATTTCCTCGATCGTTTTGGCCGGATTGAGCGAGGTGTCCGCATGCTGGAAGACGATCTGCAGCTCGCGCAACTGCTCCCGGCTTCTCTGCCGGGCGGAGCGGGCAAGTTCGCGCCCGTCGAGGGTCAGTTGACCGGCTGATGCGGGGAGGATACCGGCAATCGAGCGAGCAAGCGTGGACTTGCCGCAGCCGGATTCACCGATGATGCCGAGATTGCGGCCTCGTTCCAGGGAAAGGCTTGCCTCCTGCACGGCCCTGACGAGCGGCAGACCGTCGGCCTGGACCGGGCCGTACCCGGCGATCAGGCCGTCGACCTTCAGGAGCGGCGCGTGTTCCGGCGCTGCAACAACCACACTTTCGCCGCGAGACTTCGGTTCAAAGGCCGAAAGCAGCTCGCGCGTATAGGGATGCTTGGCATCGGACAGGATATCGGCGGTGTTGCCGACTTCCTGCACATCGCCGCCGCGCAGCACGACGATGCGATCGGCGATCTGGGCGACGACCGCGAGATCGTGGGATACATAGACGCCGGCGATGCCGCTTTTCTTCATCACCGCCTTGAAGGCGCGCAACACCTCGATCTGGGTGGTTACGTCGAGCGCGGTGGTCGGCTCGTCGAATATGACGAGCTTCGGATCGGCGATAAGGGCCATCGCGGCGGCAAGGCGTTGCAACTGACCACCGGAAACCTGGTGCGGATAACGGTTGCCGATCTCTTCGGGATTGGGCAGCGAAAGCGACCTGAACAGGGAAATTGCCTTCTCCCTGGCCTGCGCTAGCGGCATCAGCCGATGGATGCGCGTAACTTCGACAACCTGGTCGATGATGCGCTTCGACGGGTTGAACGCGGCCGCGGCGGACTGCGGCACATAGGAGACCTCGAGGCCACGCACATGTGCGCGCTGACGCTCGCTCAGCGTCACCATGTCCTTGCCGGCCACTGTGACGCTGCCGCTCGAGATCCGACAGCCGGGACGGGCATAGCCCATGATCGTCAGCGCGATCGTCGTCTTTCCCGATCCGCTTTCTCCGATCAGAGCGACGATTTCGCCCGGCGCGACATCGAGGTCGATGCCTTTGATAATCTCGATGCGGCGGCCCGCATCGGTCGTTGCCTCTACCCTCAGATCGCGAATTTCAACGAGATTTTCCATTCACGTGCTCCGATCGCGTATCTTCTTGGGCAAATTGTCGATCAGCAGATTGACGCTGATGGTGAGGCTCGCAATTGCCAGCGAGGGAACGATGACGGCGGGCGCCCCGAATGGCAGGCCGCCGATATTCTCGTGAACCAGTGCTCCCCAATCCGCATAGGGCGGCTGGACGCCGAGACCGAGGAAGGAAAGCCCGGAGAGAAGGAGGACGACGAACACGAAGCGGATGCCGAAATCGGCAAGCAGCGGCCCCGTGATGTTCGGCAGGATCTCCGAAAAGACGACATAAGGAATGCCCTCGCCACGGGTTCGGGCAACCGTGATGTAATCCATCGTATTCACGTTTACGGCAAGCGACCGGGCAAACCGATAGGCGCCAGGCGTGTAGATCACGGCCAGCATGACGATCAGAACGGGAAGCGATGACCCGACTGCAGCAGCGACGACCAGACCCGAAAGCTTGCTCGGAATTGAGTTGAGGGCATCGAGCAACCGGCTCAATAGCGTATCGAACCAGCCACCGATAACGGCAGCCGCCATGCCGAGCGCCGCACCGCTGAAACACGCGAGGCAGACGGCGGCAAGCGAGATGCCGACCGTATAGCGGGCGCCCATGATGATGCGCGAGAACATGTCCCGGCCCAGATAGTCGGAGCCGAGAAGCAGTTTGCTGCTCATCGGGCCGAAATAGTCTTCGTCGATGATCTCGCCAACAGGATGGGGGATGATATGGGGCGCGAGAAGGGCGATCACCGCCCAGAAGAGAATGACAGTAAAGCCGATCATTCCAACCCAGCTGAAACGATAACTCACTCTACGGGGCAGCGTCGTGGACGTCGTCATGGTCAGCGCACCCTCGGATTGGCCAGGATTGCAACAATGTCGGCGAACGTGATGAGCGCGAGGTAGCCGACGCAGAAAATGATGGCGCAGGATTGAATGAGCGGGAGATCCCGGGTGGAAACACCGTCGACCATCAGCTTTGCGACGCCGGGGTAGTTGAAGATCGTCTCGACGATGATGACGCCGCCGACCAGATAGGAGAGTGAGAGAGCAATCGCATTGGCGATCGGGCCGACCGCGTTCGGCAGTGCGTGCAGCAGGACTGCGCGCCAGCGTGACGCACCTTTGAGGATTGCGGCCTCCACATAGGGCGTGTTGATCGTATCGATGACGGCGGCGCGGGTCATGCGGATCATCTGGGCCGAGACGACAAAGGTGAGCGTGATGACCGGCATGGCGTAGATCCTCAGCACCTGCCAGAAGGACGTGACATCGCTGGCGAAAGAAAGCGCCGGCAACCATTTGAGATAGACGGAGAACAGGAGCACGGCCGAGGTCGCGATCATGAACTCGGGCACCGAGATGACGCCGATCGTCAGGATTGTCACGATACGGTCGTAGACGGAGCCACGAAACATGGCGGCAGTGATGCCAAGCGTCAGCGACAGGGGAACCGCAAAAAGGGTGACGATGCCGGCAAGACGCATCGTGTTGACGAACCGTGCCCCGATCAGCTGTGCGACCGGTAGATTGTTGACATAGGATATCCCCAGATCGCCCTGCAGCAATCCTATGAGCCATCGCCCGAAACGGAGGAAGGCGGGTTCGTCGAGATGCATCGCAGCCCTTAGGCCGGCAACGGCTTCCGGCGTCGCGGCCTGACCGAGCAGGATCGTGGCGGTATCGCCCGGCAGCATTGCCGTTGCGAAAAAGACCGCGAAGGACACGATCAGCAGCGTCAGGGCGGAACTGCCGAGCCGGTTCGTGATGAGTCCAAGGACATAGGTGCGCAATAGGGTTTCCTTGCCTGAAAAGTTCGAGATAGCCGGCACCATCCATGGACGAACCAGGACAGCGCTATCAGGCGCAACCACGGCGGCAGAAGAAGCTTCCCCTGCCGCCAAGGATCAAGCCTCAGGCGTCGAGCCAGACGTATTCGGCAAAGGCGTAACCCATCATGCCGCCGAGCGGATTGGCTTCAAGGCCCTTCAATTTCCCCGAGATCGCATCCACGTTCGAAATGTAGACCGGGATGACCGTACCGGCTTCCTCGGAAATCATCACCTGCATCTGGCCGTAGATTTCCTTGCGCTTGGCCTCGTCGAGAAGACCGCGCGCCTCGACAAGCATATTATCGAATTTCTCCGACTTGTACTGGCTTTCATTCCACGGTGCGTTGGAGGCGTAGAGAAGCGAAAACAGGATGTCCGGCGTCGGCCGCGGGTTGATATTGCCGAAGTGAACCGGTGCCTTCAGCCAGTAATTCGACCAATAGCCATCGGAAGGAACGCGCTGAACGTCGAACTTCATGCCGATCTCGGAACCCGACTGCTGGAGGAGCGTCGCCATTTCAACCGCCGCGTTCGGCGCTTCCGACGTGATCATCGGGATGGACTGGCCGAGCAGGCCGGCCTTCTGGAAATGGAACTTTGCCTTGTCCGGATCGTAGGCTTTCGGTTTCAGTTCGGCATTATGATAGACGCTGGCCGGGGAGACCGGCTGGTCGTTTGCGATTTCGGCAAGGCCGCGCAAAACGGATTTCTGAATCTGCTGCCGGTTGATCAGATATTTCATGCCGGCAGCGAAATCGGCCTTGTTGCCGGGGGCGAGATCGAGACGGATGTTGAGGTCGGTATAGTTGCCCGACGTGGTCTGCGACAGCACGAAGCCCGGCTGGCTTTCCACCAGCTTCATCGAGCGCGGCTTGATCGAGGCCGCGAGATGGATATCACCCGAAAGCAGCGCGTTGACGCGCGCGTTGTCGTCGCTGATGGCGAAGAACTCGAACGAATCCACGTTGGGACCGCCAGCCTTGAAGTAGTTGGGGTTCTTGGTGAAGATCGATTTGACGCCCGGCTGGAAGGTTTCCATCTTGAACGCGCCGGTACCGACGCCCTTCGAAAAGTCGGTCGTCCCGTCCTGCACGATCATGAAATGGTGCTGCGACAGGATGGTCGGCAAGTCGGCATTCGGGTTGGCCAGGGTAATTTCGACCGTCAGCGAATCGACGTCCTTGACGTCGGTGATCTGCTTGGCGATCGCGTTGACCTTGGAGCCGACGGCAGGATCGAGATGCCGCTTCAGCGAGAAGACGACGTCTTTCGACGACAGCGACTTTCCGTCGTGGAAGGTGACGCCGGAGCGGAGCTTGACGGTCCAGACCTTGGCGTCTCCGCTCTTGATGCTTTCGGCGAGTTCCATCTGAACGGTGCCGCCCTTATCAAGGAAGGTCAGGCGGTTGTAGATTGCGCAGCAACGGACGTAGTCGGTCGACAGCGACGCCTTGGCCGGGTCGAGCGTATCGGCGGTCGACGACGACCAGCCGGCCGCCTTCAAATGCCCGCCCGACTTCGGGGTGGCAGCCACCGCACTGGAAGCGCGGCCGAGGATCAGGCCACCTGCGGAAAGCGCAACGCCACCTGCCAACATCATCGTCAGCAGTTCGCGGCGGCTTGCGCCCCGGCGGATGGCGTTCTCGATCATGGCGTCGTCAGACGTGGTCCAGTTCGTGATCTTGTCGTTCATGTCATTCCCCTTTTCGCTGGTTGGCGGGCAACCCATCTTCCGTGGTTTTGGCCCGATGCTAGAAAATCGTGAATTCTGTCAGTTGCCGTGCGCGGTCCTCACGGCTTCGGCCAATCCGGCCATGGACGTGAAATGATAGTCGGGCTCGGTGAACTGCGACGGTTCGATCGTGCCGCCGTAGCCAGGCTGCGCATGTCGACGCTGAATCCAGCAATTCGTCATGCCGAGATCGCGGGAAACGCCAATGTCGTGATACTGGCTCTGGGCGACATGCAGGATGTCGCTCTTGTCGCCCCCATCCTTGGCAACGAAGTCGAACACCTTGTGGAAGAAGGCCGGATCAGGCTTTTCCGTACCGGTGTCGTCGGCGGTGAAAGCGGCATAAAACGGATTGCCGAGCGCCGCTGCGAAATAGTCGAAAGCCCAGCGGCGCGCATTGGTCATGGCGATCAGGCGATAACGCCTGCCAAGCTCTGCCATCGCCGCGGCACTATCGGGAAAAGCCTTCCAGATTTTGGCGGAATCCCGCAGGCGAATGCCATAGGCCTCCTCGGCCGGCAGTCCGAGCTTCGGCGCAATCGCAAGATAGACGCGCACCAAGTCGTCGGGGAAAAGATCGGCATCTCCGGAATACCGGGCGGCGCGATACAGGGAAAGCGCCTCTTCGCTGTCGATCGCGACATTGGCTTCGGCTGCGATGCCCTGCAGGCAGGATGTCAGACCGCTCTCGAAATCGATGAGCGTGCCGACCACGTCGAAGGTCATGTACTTGAATTCCGGAAGAGCTTTCGTCAATTCCATATCCCCAGTTGATGCTGCTGGCAGAACGCCGTCTGCGAAAGAATATGCTGTTCCCGACCTGGACTTTTTTCTATCAAAAATCCTGGATTTTAGGGGCTTCAGGGCCCTCGTTAACGACAATAGTGACAGTTCGACGGAACGGTTTTCGCCGAATCGGTAGGGCCGCTCGGCACAAAATTTCGAAAACGGGCTGCCGACGATATTTCGGCCGACAGCCCCAAGGCCGGGTCAACCCTTCACCGCGCGGCGGACATCGGGATCTTCCAGGGTCTGATCCAGTGTCTTTGCGGTGCGTTCGATAATCGCGTCGATATCCGCCTCCGTGCAGCAGAGCGGCGGGGCATATCCGATGACGCCGTTGGCGAAGGCCCGGATCACCAGGCCATTGTCCCAGGCGCGGTCGAATACCCGGCGGGCCGGCGCGGCTTCGATCGGAAGCGGCGTTTTGGCGGCCTTATCGGTCACCAGCTCGATGGCCGCCAGCATGCCGCGACCCCGGACATCGCCGACCAGCGGGTGGGACTTGAGGCTTTCGAGACCTGCCATAAGCCGCGCGCCGGCCTTGATACCGTTTTCGAGCAGCCCGCCTTCGTAGAGCTTTAGCACTTCCAGACCCACGGCCGCGCTGACAGGGTGGGCCGAATAGGTGTAGCCGTGCCCGACCGCCGAGGCACCGGCGCCATCGGCGATCACCTGGTAGACATGATCCGCCATGAGTACGGCGCCCATCGGAACATAACCCGAGGTCAGGCCCTTGGCCGTCGTCATGAAATCGGGAACGATGTCATCCTCGCTGCAGGCGAACAGCGGTCCGGTGCGGCCGAAGCCGGTGATCACCTCGTCGGCGACGAACAGGATGCCGTATTCCTTGCAGAGGTTGCGGATCGCCTTCATCCAGCCCTTGGGCGGAACGATGACGCCGCCGGAACCCTGGATCGGCTCTGCATAGAACGCCGCCACGCGATCGGCGCCGACCGCCTCGATCTTCGCCTTCAGCGCGGCAAGCGAGGCTTCGATGATCGATTTCGGATCCTCGCCGACCGGGTTACGATAGGGGTAAGGCGACGGGATCTTGTGCTGCCAGTCGAAGGGAATGCCGAAGCCCGCATGGAAGTTCGGCAGTGCCGTCAGGCCGGCGCCGACCGTGGAGGAACCGTGGTAACCCTGCTCGATCGAAATGAACTGATCGCGCTGCGGCTGCCCCTTGGCAATCCAGTAATAGCGGATGAAGCGGATCGTGCTGTCGACGGCGTCCGAGCCGCCGAGCGTGAAGTAGACATGATCGAGATCGCCCGGCGCACGTTCGGCAAGCTCGGCGGCAAGCCGGATGGCCGGCTCGGAACCAAGGCCGAAATAGGCGGTTGCGTAGGGAAGCTCCCGCATCTGACGGGCCGCGGCCTCGACGATCGTCTCATGCCCGTAACCGGCATTGACGCACCAGAGACCGGCAAAACCGTCTATCAACTGGTGCCCTTGCGCGTCGGTGACGGTCGCGCCCTTGCCCGAGGCGAGCACCCGCACGCCCTGTTTTTCATGGCCGCGGTAGGACGCGACAGGATGGACGAGATGGGCGCGATCGAGTTCGATGAGGGAATTGCTGAGCATGGTCGTCTCCGGATCAGCCGAGGGCTTGGTTGGCCAGGGCAAAGGTGGTGAATGTCGAGGTGGCGGGACGGGCCACTACGGGGCGCGCCATTGCGATGCCGCCGCCCGCGTGAGCGAGCGAATGCTCCGTCAGCCAGGAGGCGAGGCCGGCATCGCCCGTGTCGATCCTGAGGAAGGCGCCGGCCCGGCGGCTCATGAAATGGCTGACGAGCGCCTTGGCGTCCTCTAAATCCGTCGCGACGACAGGCCCGACGACTTCGCCGCGACCGAACGCCCTGATGCAGGCAAACCCTGCGATCTTGCCGTTGCGGCGGATTACGGCGAACTCGCCGATTTCGGCAAATTTTTCGATCAGCACCGAACGGTTGGCGCCAAAGGCGTCGCGATCGATGGCGGTAATCTCGGAGAGATCGGCAGCCGTGGCGGTCTCGGTGTCGGTGGGCGCCGGCACCTCGGCGACGGTGCCCTGATGCTGGAAAACGGCGCCGGTCTTCCGGAAACCCAGCTTTTCATAAAGCGGCAGGCCATCGGAGGTGGCGATCAGCCGAAGCGGCCGCTCGCCACCAAGTCCGAGGACTGCGTCCATCAGGCGGCGTCCGACGCCACGGCCACGCAGGTTGGCTCCGACGATCACCATGTTGATGGTGGCGCAGTCATCGCCGTAAGGGGTCATCAATGCCGTGCCGACTACTTCGCCGGTCTCGTCCAACGCGACCACGCCCTGGCTCAGATGCAGGGCGACTTGCCAGTCCTGCAGGCGGTGCGGCCAGCCGGCTTCGCGCGAAAGGTGGGTGGCGCGATCCAGATGCTCGATGCCGAAAGTTATGGTTTCGATGTCTCCGACTTGCATCGACAATGCTCTCCCTTTTGAGCTTCGAGTTTCGAGGGGAAGGGGCCGGACGATTATCCGAAGGCGGGGCCGGCGGCGGTATCTTTCGCCAAACCGGCGGCATGGGACCGCATCTTATGCCGTGCGTTGGCAATCACGGCCGACAAAACCCGGGTCGTCGGCCGCCACGCCGGCCACCATCTGCAACCAAATGCCAAACCGGCGCCACGATACGAAACTTTCTGCTTCGGATGGGGGGAAATCAGTCGGCTCGGATGCCCGAAGCGGCCTTATGATCATGTCGTCAACCGAAAGGCTCGATGGGCCATCACGCAAGGACCAAGCGCATGACGACGTTCCGCCCGAAATATATCACCTTCGACTGCTACGGCACGCTGACCAACTTCCAGATGGCCGAGGCTGCGCTTGACCTTTATGGTGAACGTCTCGACGAGCCGCGCATGGCGAAGTTCATCAAGAATTTCGCAGCCTACCGGCTGGACGAGATCATGGGCGACTGGAAACCTTATGCGGACGTCGTCCACAACTCGCTGGAGCGCAGCTGCAAGGCGAACGGCATCGCTTTCAAGGATGAAGATGCCAGGATGGTCTATGAGCGCGTGCCGACATGGGGTCCTCATGCGGATGTTCCTGCCGGTCTTGCCAAGGTCGCCAGAGAAATCCCGCTCGTCATTCTCTCGAACGCGATGAACGACCAGATCCCCTCAAACGTCGCAAAGCTCGGCGCGCCGTTCCACGCCGTTTATACGGCGGAACAGGCTAATGTCTACAAACCGCGCTTTCAGGCCTTCGAATACATGTTCGATATGCTCGGCTGCGGCCCGGAGGACATTCTTCATTGCTCCTCGTCCTTCCGGTACGACCTGATGTCGGCGCATGACCTCGGCATCAAGAACAAGGTCTGGGTCAACCGTGGTCACGAGCCGGCCAACCCCTTCTATGGCTATGTGGAAATCTCCGACATTTCCGGCCTGCCGGGCGTGGTCGGTCTCTAAGGAAGGCCGAAGCCGATGAAATATGTCTCCTACTGGCATGATACGGCGCCCCGTTTTACGGGCGCCGCGGAAGGGCCGATCGAAGGTCACTACGACGTTGCTGTGGTCGGCGGCGGCTTTACCGGGCTCGGCGCGGCGCGTCAGCTCGCCATGGCCGGCGCGAAGGTTATCGTGCTGGAGGCGGTGACGGTCGGCTTCGGAGCGTCCGGCCGTAACGGCGGCCACCTGAACAACGGCCTTGCCCACAGCTATCTTTCGGCCAAGCAGGAGCTCGGCAAGGAGCGGGCGATCGCGCTTTACAAGGCGCTCGACAGCTCGATCGACACGCTGGAAGCAATCATCGCCGAGGAAGGCATCGACTGCAACTTCCGCCGCGCCGGCAAACTGAAGCTTGCTTCCAAGCCGCAGCATTTCGAAGGGCTCGCCAGGAATTTCGAGGCGGTTCACGCAGAGGTCGATCCGGATACGGCGCTGCTGTCGCCCGAAGACCTCGCCCAGGAGATCGGTTCACCTTTCCACGGCGCCATGCTGTCGAAGAAGAGCGCCATGATGCATATGGGACGCTACGTCGTCGGCCTCGCCGAGGCGGCAAAAAGGCGCGGTGCAATCATCGTCGAGAAGGCGACGGTCACCGATGTTTCGAAATCGGGTGGCCGACATGTGCTGAAGACCGCCAGAGGCTCGGTCACGGCCGACAATGTCCTGATGGCAAGCGGCGCCTACACGACGCCGAATTTCGGTTATTTCCGCCGTCGGATCATGGCCGTCGGCAGTTTCATCATCGCAACACGGCCGCTGACGGAGCAGGAAGTCGCCTCGACGATGCCGGGCAACCGCACCTGCGTCAACAGCATGAATATCGGCAACTACTGGCGCCTGTCGCCGGACAACCGGCTGATCTTCGGCGGCCGCGCTCGATTTTCGGCGACCTCCGACCAGCGTTCGGACGCCAGGAGCGGCGCAATCCTTCGCGATAGCCTGACCCGCATCTTTCCGCAGCTATCCCATGTGGAGATCGACTATTGCTGGGGCGGTCTGGTGGACATCACCAAGGATCGTTACCCGCGGGCGGGCTTCCATGACGGGTTATGGTACGCGATGGGTTATTCCGGCCATGGTGCGCAGCTTGCAACCCATCTCGGCATGACGGTCGCCGACGCAATCCTCGGTCGGCCTGACAGAAACCCCGTCAAGGGGCTAGACTGGCCGGCAGTTCCGGGTCATTTCGGCAAGCCGTGGTTCCTGCCGCTGGTCGGGCTTTATTACAAGATGCTCGACAAGGTCCAGTAACGGAACTCTTGCCATCGCCGAGAACAAAAGAGGTGGGGTTGCGATGGCAACCTCACCTTTTCTGGCAAGCGTTCCGGGTGCGGAAACGTGCTCAGTTGAGCCCGCCGATGTGGAAAGTCTTCACTTCCAGATATTCCTCGATCCCGAGCTGCGAACCCTCGCGTCCCAGGCCCGACTGCTTGACGCCGCCGAAGGGGGCGACCTCGGTCGAGATCAGGCCGGTATTCAGCCCGACCATCCCGAATTCCAGCGCCTCGCCGACACGCCAAGCCCGCTTCAGGCTTTCTGTATAGAAATAGGCGGCCAGCCCGAAGGGCGTGCCATTGGCAATGGCAATCGCTTCCTCCTCGGTCTCGAAACGGAAGAGCGGCGCGACCGGGCCAAACGTCTCTTCGCTGGCAAGCTGCATGTCGGTGGTGGCTCCGGTCAGCACGATCGGAGCCGTGTATTGGCCACCGGTCGGCAGATCGGCCCTGGCCGTGACGATCGTCGCGCCTTTGGCGAGCGCATCTTCGACATGGCGGTTGATCTTGGCGGTTGCGGCATCGTTGATCATCGGGCCGATCGAAACGCCCGGCTCGGTTCCGGGGCCGACCTTCATGGCATTCACCCGGGCGGTGAGCCTCTCGGCGAAGCGATCGTAGATGCCCGCCTGCACGAGAATGCGGTTGGCGCAGACGCAGGTCTGGCCGCCATTGCGGAATTTCGATATGATCGCCCCTTCGATGGCAAGGTCGATATCCGCATCGTCGAAGACGATGAAGGGGGCGTTGCCGCCGAGTTCGAGCGACAGCCGCTTGATGCTGTCCGCCGCGCCACGCATCAGCAGCGAACCGACCGGCGTGGAGCCGGTAAACGAGATCTTCCGCACGGCCGTGTTGGCCATGATCTCGTTGCCGATTTCCTTCGGCATGCCGGTGACGATGTTGACGACGCCTGCCGGGATGCCGGCCATTTCAGCGAGCACGCCGAGCGCAAGTGCCGAATAGGGGGTGAATTCCGAAGGTTTCACCACGACGGTACAGCCGGCGGCGAGCGCCGGCGCGATCTTGCGGGTGATCATCGCGTTCGGAAAATTCCAGGGCGTGATGATGCCGCAGACGCCGACCGGCTCCTTCAGCACGATGATGCGGCGATCGGGTGTCGGCGATGGAATGGTCTGGCCGCCGATGCGGCGCGCCTCCTCCGCAAACCACTTGACGAAGGAGGCGCCGTAACGGATTTCGCCGCGCGCCTCGTCGAGCGGTTTGCCCTGTTCGGTGGTCAGCATCAGCGCCAGATCTTCGAGATGTTCGATCATCAGGCCGTACCAGGTCTCAAGCAAGGCGGCGCGCTCCGCATGGGTACGCCTCTTCCAAGCCGGATAGGCCTTCTCGGCAGCCTCGATCGCCGCGCGGGTCTCATCGCCGCCCATGTCGGGAACGGTGCCGATCACTTCCTGGTTTGCGGGATCGAAGACGTCGACGGTCTTGCCGGATCGGGCGCCGACCCAAGTGCCGCCGATCAAACCTTCTTGCCGAAACAGGGAGGGGAGCTTCAAATTCCGCATATGTCCAATCCTCGATACGATGTTCAAAGTGCGGCGAGCAGCGCCGCGGTGATGGCGTCTGTCCGGTCCTTGCCGGGAACCGTGCCGATGCCGCTGGCCGTGACCGCTTCGATCGCCGTCAAGACGGCGGTCGAAGCATCCTTTTCGCCCAGATGATCGAGCATCATTGCGCCGGACCAGACCGTGGCGATCGGGTTGGCGATCCCAAGATGGGCGATGTCGGGCGCCGAGCCATGCACCGGTTCGAACATCGAAGGCGCATTGCGCTCCGGGTTGATATTGGCCGAGGCGGCAAAACCGAGGCCGCCCTGGATGGCCGCACCGAGATCGGTCAGGATATCGCCGAACAGGTTGGAAGCGACCACGACGTCGAGCGTTTCAGGGGCCATCACCATGCGCGCCGCCATGGCGTCGATGTGATAGCTGGTGACATCCACGTCAGGATATTGCGCCGAAAGCTGCCGGGTGACGTCGTCCCAGAAGACCATCGAATATTTCTGGGCGTTCGACTTGGTCACCGAGGCCAGCTTGCCGCGCCGCGACCGGGCCTGTTCGAAGGCAAAACGCAGGATGCGCTCGACGCCCTTGCGGGTAAAGATCGACGTCTCGACGGCAACTTCATCGGCCGTGCCCTGATGGATACGGCCGCCTGCGCCCGAATATTCGCCCTCGGTGTTCTCGCGGATGCAGAGAATGTCGAAGGCGGTTGCCTTCAGCGGTCCTTCGACACCGGCCAGCAGGCGGTGAGGGCGGATGTTGGCATATTGAACGAAGCTCTTGCGGATCGGCAGCAGCAGGCCGTGCAGCGACACGGAATCCGGCACTTCTGCCGGCCAGCCGACGGCACCAAGCAGGATCGCGTCGAAGCTGCGCAACGTTTCGATCCCGTCCGCCGGCATCATTGCGCCGGTCTCCTTGTAGAAGGCGCAGGACCACGGAAATTCCGTGGCTTCAAACACGAAGCCGTGCGCTTTGGCGGCCTTCCGCAGCACCGACCATGCGGCCGCTGTCATGTCGCGGCCGATGCCGTCGCCGGGGATCAAGGCAATCCTGTATGATTTCATGTTCTTCGTCCTCAAAGACTGATCAAGACGCTCTTGCTCTTGCGGTTGGCGTGGAAAGCTTCCCGGCCGAGATCCTTGCCGATGCCGGACTGCTTGTAGCCGCCGGTCGGCAGGATATGGTCGCGCGAGCGGCCGTAGCGGTTGACCCAGATGGTGCCGGCCTGCAACCGGCGGGTAAGGCGGATCGCCCGCGAAAGGTCGCTGGTAAACAGGCCGGCGGCAAGCCCGTAGCTCGGATGATCGGCAAGCGTCATGGCTTCTTCCTCATCCTCGAACGTCTGCAGCGTCAGAACAGGGCCGAAGATTTCCTCGATCACCGCCGGCGACGCCTGGTCGACGCCGGTGACCAGGGTCGGAGAGTAGAAATATCCGGGAGCGTCCATGGGGCGCCCGCCCGTCAGGCATTCCGCCCCGGCTGCGACGGAGGCCGCGATGATGTCGTCGATGCGCCGGCGTTGCCTGTCGGAGATGATCGGCGAATACTGGCTCGCCGCATCCCAGGTCGGGCCGGGCACGATCCCCTGCATTTTCTTCAAGATCGCCTCGATCAGCGGTGTGGCGACGCTTTTTTCGACGATCAGGCGCGATCCGGCGACACATGCCTGGCCGGCATTGCTGGTGATGCTGGCGGTCACCGCGGCCGCGGCCCGGTCGATATCGGCGTCCGCGAAAACCAGCTGCGGGCTCTTGCCGCCAAGTTCCAGCGTCATCGGCTTGATGCCGGTGCGGGCGATGTTTTCCATGATCGCCGAGCCGGCGCGGGTGGAGCCTGTAAAGCTTACCTTGGCGATATCGGGATGGCCGGTGATGGCGTTGCCGGTGGTCATGCCGTCGCCGAGCACGATGTTGATCAATCCGGGCGGGATGCCGGCCAGCACGGCAAGCTCCGCCAGCCGGATGGTCGAAAACGGCGTCATCTCGGACGGCTTCAGCACGACGGCATTGCCGGCGGCAAGCGCCGGACCGAGTTTCCATGCAGCCATGTTGATCGGGAAGTTCCAGGGCGTGATGGCGCCGATGACGCCATAGGGTTCCGTCATGATCATGCCGAGATTGCCGTCGTGGGTCGGCACCAGGTCGCTGCCTTCCTTGTCGGCAAATTCGGCGAAGAAGCGAATCTGCTCGGCAGATACGGCGATGTCCCCCTCGACCAGATGGCCGACAGGACGGGTGGAAGAGACGGCTTCCAGCCTTGCAAGCGCCACGGCGTCCTGTTCGATGAGATCGGCCCAGCGATGCAGCACCTTCACACGCTCGCGCGGGCGGATGCCGCCCCAATTGCTTTGCTTCAGCGCCGCCTTCGCCGTCTGCACCGCCTGGTCGACGAGATCCGCATCGGCGACGGGGCAATCGGCATAAGCCTTGCCGTCGGATGGCCGGTGCATTGCAATGACGCCTTCAGCCGCCACGAGGCGATCGCCGATGAAATGTCCCATCGGCAGGGCCAGGCTGTCGGGATCGAAACTCAGGCTCATCGGCTTATCTCCGGTCACTGGACGGCATATTACCGGATCGGTGGAACGGCTTGATCCGGTATAGCGAAGGGCCGCAGCGGAAAAATCCGTTTTGGCGGTGTATCACGGCGTATTCTGCGGAGCGGCCCGGAAGCGGTTGCCGCGCCGCGGCCGCACCTATCAAGGGGTGACGGTGACGTAGATCTTGCGGACGGTCTCGATGGTCTTCCAGGTGCCGACGAAACCCGGCTTCATGACGAAACTGTCGCCCGTCTTGTAGACAACGGGCTGGCCGCCTTCAGGGGTGAGTTCGACGACGCCCGACAGGATGTGGCAGAATTCGAAGGTCTGGCCCTTGATCGAATGGGTGACGCCAGGCGTCGCTTCCCAGACGCCGGTATGCACCAGTTCGCCATGGGCCTCGTCCTGCGCCCAGGTCTTGAACTGCGGATCGCCGGAGATCAGCCGGTCCGGTGCGGGAACGTTTTCGCGCGGTGCAAAGGACGGGTGAGGTTCGATGGTCTTGAGAAGCGACATGGTGTTCCTTTCGAGGTTGAAGATTCAGTAGCCGCGCTGCCGATCGACCAAGCCGATCGGGTCGAGCCCGGCGCGAAGCCGCTTGATATTGTCGATGACGGCGCGCGCGGCGGTATGTGGCTGGGTGATGCTGGCAATATGCGGGGTCAGCAGGATGCGCGGGTGACGCCAGATGGGATGGCCGGGCGGCAGGGGTTCCGGATCGGTGACGTCGATCACGGCACCGGATAGGTGCCCGTTGTCGAGTGCAGCGAGAAGCGCGTCCTGGTCGAGTTGGGGGCCACGTCCGACATGAACCAGTCCAGCGCCCGCCGGCAACCTGGCGAAAAGTTCTGCGTCGAGAAAACCGCGGGTCTCGTCGGTCAGCGGCAGGAGGCAGATCAGCACATCGGTCTCGGCAACCATGGTCTTCAGTCCATCCTCGCCGGAGAAACACCTGACACCTTCAATCTCGCGCGCGGACCTACTCCAGCCGGACAAGGGAAAGCCGAAGGGTTTCAGCCGCTCAAGCACGGCCTGGCCGAGATTGCCAAGCCCCAGGACGCCGATACGGCGCTCTCCGGCCTGAGCCTGCGGCAGGACCTTCCAGACCTCCGCCTGCTGCTGTGCCAGATAGGCCGGCAGGTTGCGGTGGAGCGACAGGACGCCGAGGACCACATATTCCTGCATCATCCGCACGATGCCTTCTTCGACCATGCGCACGATCTTCACGTCGTCTGGCACGCTGGCGGCGCGGAACTGGTCGATACCAGCGCCGGTCGAAAACAGCACTTCGAGATTGCGGTAACGCGCCAGATTTTCCGGCACCGTCCAGGTCATGAGATAGCGCACCTGTTCGGGGTCCACCGCCGCCGGATCCATGGAGAATGGCAGGTCCGGGATTTCCCGAGCAAAGGCATCCTGGAAAATCCGGCCGCGGGCCGCATCGGAATTGAAGAGGAATGTCATGGTCCGGATACGTTCCTGCTCATTGGAGTTCTGCACGGCAATGCCGACCAAGCGCTTCAATCATGGCCTGGCAGTCGTCGAGTTCGCTCGCCAGAATGAATTCATTGGGTTTATGGGCGCGGGCAATGTCGCCAGGCCCGCAGATGATCGCATCGACGCCGGCGCGCTGGTAGAGACCTGCCTCCGTCCCGTAGCTGACAGCCGCCAACGGCTCGATCCCCGTCAGATCTTGCAAAAGACCGGCGAGGGGAGAGGTTGGCGCCAGCAGCAGCGCCGGATAGGCGCTGAGAACCTGCCAGTCGACATCGAAGCCCTTCATCGCCAAGGCTTCGGCGACCGCCTGTACCGGAGTGAGCAGCGCTTCGGGATCTACCGAGGAGATGGCGCGGGCTTCCAGTTCAAGGCTGCAGATTTCGGGAATGATGTTGATCGCCTGACCGCCGCTGATCGTGCCGATCGACAGCGAGGAATAGGGTGGCTCGAATTCGACCTCGAACGGTCCGCGGGAAAGAACGACGGCCGCGGCAACCGCCGCCTGCTGCACGTCCGTCATGGCGTGGATCGCGTTGAGGCCGAGATCCGGCCGGGACGAGTGGCCCGAACGGCCCCTGAGCGTCACCCTGGCCGCCGCCTTTCCCTTGTGGGCCAGAATGGCCCGCATTCCGCTCGGCTCCCCGATGATCGCACCCAGCGGCGGGGCACACAGGTCCGGCAACCGGGCGAGAAGATGCGGCACGCCCCGGCAGCCGGCTTCCTCGTCGTAAGAAAATGCAAGGTGGATCGGGCGGGAAAGCGGACTTGCGAGAAGCGCGGGCACGGCTGCCAGAGCGGCCGACAAAAACCCCTTCATATCGCTTGTTCCGCGTCCGTAGAGCCGGCCTTTCTCGTTCCTCAGCGAAAAGGGATCGCTGTCCCAGCCGGCCTCGGCGGCCGGGACCACGTCCATATGGCCGGACAGGATGTAGCCCGGGTGGTCGGCAGGGCCGATCGTGGCAAAAAGATTGGCCCGGTCGCCTTCCGGCCCCGGCAGGATATGCGCGGCGATCCCGAAGGATTTGAGATAGTCCGCAATCCATTCGACGATATTGCCGTTGGGCGTGCCGACGACCGAGGGAAAGCAGACCAGCTTCTCCAGGATGTCCAAAGCGCGCATCGACTGTTCCCGCCTCTAAAAGCCATGACCTCGTGGCCGCCACACCTTGCTTTTGCAGAGCATGCGAACCAATCCTGGCAGGCAAGGTTAGAGGCAGGAGAAACCAATGGCTGCCGAAAGTGGACGCGATACGGTCAAATCTTGTGTTCGGTTTCGCTTCAGCAGTGAAATGTTTCGTGGGATCTCGACTAACGTGACTGCCGGGATATCCGAGCGGTTTGCCCCAGGAGGATATACGATCTCGGCTGGATAATGATGGATAGTGAATTACCAGGAACCTTGAACGTCGATAATTTCGAGATGCGCTTTGCGGATATCTCGAGTGTCGAAATCTCCAAGCTGCAGGCTTTGTCGATCTCGGTGGGCTGGCCCCACCGGGCAGCCGACTGGCAGCATCTGCTCGACATCGGGAAAGGATATGTCGCGCTTGACGAGATCGGCCGCGTGGGAGCCTCGGGCATGTGGTTTCCTCATGGAGACGGCTTCGCCACCTTCGGGATGCTGATTACCTCCCCGAGGCTGCAGACCAACGGCACGGCCAGGTGGCTGATGAAACGGATCATGACGGACTGCGGCCGAAACCGCGTTCGTCTCAACTCGACGCGGGAAGCCCAGCGGCTTTATGCTTCGCTGGGGTTCAAGCCGAAGCAAATGGTTTATCAGTGTCAGGGCACGGTGATCGCGCCGATGCCGCTTCCGCCCCTGGAGGGCGGACTTGTTTTGAGGCGGCTGGACCGCGGCGATCTGGAGGCGGTCATCGCCTTCGATGCTCCGGCCTTCGGGGCAGAACGTCGCCTGCATCTCCTGCGATTGTTCGAGAGTTCGATCTGCTGCGGTCTTTATCAAGGCGAGCGATTGCGCGCCTTTTCGATGCGTCGACGCTTCGGACGAGGACACGTTGTCGGGCCGGTGGTCGCCCGCAACGACGAGGACGCCATCACGGTGACCCACCCGCATATTGCGGCCCATGTCGACGGGTTCCTGCGCCTTGACACGCAGGTCGATACTGGCCCGTTTGCAGCACTCGTGCAGCAATGCGGGCTCGGCATCTACGCTACCCTCACGACGATGGTGATCGAGGAGGCAGCCAGCTACGGCGCTGGACAAAATGGCAATGCGAGGGTCTATGCCCTGGCTTCGCATTCCCTCGGATGAGCCTTCTTCTCTGGCGGCTCCCCCTGAAGTAGCGGTATGGAAATTCGAAGCTGTCCACTCCAATGACTTTGGCCAGAATCTGAGCGAGGGCCGGGAAGCAACCTCTTTCATCCTGGCTTTGACCTCAGTCGAGAAATAGAGCTAACATCCGGAACAGCGGTGGCGGGGGCCTGTCGCCGGGGGACGCCCTGCGAACGGAGATGCAGATGAGGCGCGCTTTTTCTCCTGAAATTCACGACGATGATGATCGGGACGATTTGTCCGGCATCCGGCGTCCTTGCAGGTGCTGAGCCGGTTCTTTGGAGCGCCCTGCGGCCTGCGGATCAATCGAGGTCGGATGCCGCCCTGCCGGGCATGGCGTCCAGCCGGCCTCAAGGGGAAACGCTTGCATGGCGTGACGAAGCCCGGACGGTGGAGCTGACCGGGTTCATCCTGCCGGTCGACCAGGACGGCGGGATCGTCTACGAGTTCATGCTTGTCCCCTGGGCGGGAGCCTGCAGCCACAGCGCTGCGCCGCCGCCGAACCAACTGGTGCATGTGGTCGCTGCCGAGCCGTTCCATCTCTCGCGAGTTTATGAAGTCGTCACCGTGACAGGAAGTCTGCGGCCCGGTTTGGACAAGGCCCAACTCTTCATCATGGACGGGGTCCGCGTCCTCGACTACGGCTACAGCATGAGCCACGCCCAGGTGGCAAAGGCGACCGGCTTCGTGGACCCGGACCTGAAGACCATCTCGCCACTCGGAGTTCTGGCGCGATAAGCGAACCGCTACCGCCAACGGCGGCAGGGCCGCCTGCGTTCTCCCGAGTGGATGTGAAAGCCGGCCCTTCGACCAGCGTCACGCTCGATCGTTATCAAAAAAGCCGTTGAGCAAGAGGGTGGCCAGGGCGATCGCAACGCCTGGCCAGATCATCAGCATTGGGTGGTCGAAGATGAACACGCGGTATTCAAAGAGCATCGATCCCCAATCCGGTTTCGACGGATCGGCCCCGAGACCGATGAAGGCGAGCGAGGCATAGGCGACTGCCGCAAGTCCCGCCTGGTTGCCGACATAGGCGAACATCAGAGGCAGGGTGTTGGGCAGCAGATGCCGGGCGATCATCCGCAAGGGAGCAACGCCCAGGCTCCTCGCCGCCAGGATGAACGGCTGGCCAAGCACCCGCCGGCTCAGCGAATGCGCAAGCAGCGCATGCGGCCCGATGCCGGCCAGACCCAGCGCCAGTCCGGCGCTGAGCGGCGACAGGCCAAAAATCGCCGCTGCCGTCAGTGCGACGATGAGCGTCGGCACCATGACGAAGAACTCGCAGAAGCGCAGGATCACCGTTTCGCGCCAGCCTCCGAGGACGGCGGCGGCGGTGCCCAGCAGGGTTCCAAACAAAAAGCCGATGGCGCCGACCGATAGGATGACGCAGGCCGTCCGCCAGCCGCCGGCCATGATGCGCGACAGAAGATCGCGACCGAGATGATCGGTACCGAGCAGATGGCTGGCGGTCATGCCGGAATGACGGGCAAGCATGTCCACCGCATCGGGATCATGTGGCTGCCAAAAACCGCCGACACAGAGAAGGACGGCGAGCGCCGCGAGCATGATCAGCCGGGGCATCAGGCGAGACGCGGATCGAGAAGGCGCATGGCGAGATTGGCGCCGGCATTCATCACAAGCATCCAGACGGCAATGACCATGACATAGGCCTGCAGCACCATCTGGTCGCGTGCCGCGATGCTCTGCACCAGGAACTGGCTGATGCCGGCAAGGCCGAAAAGGATTTCCATGGTCGCGGTGCTGCCGATCACCCAGCCCGCTTCGGAACGGACTGCCGACAAGAGGGCATAGAGCGCGCTGCGGTGGCCGTGCCGCCAGAGCGCCTGCTTTTCCGACAGGCCCTTGGCAAGTGCCGTGCGGAAATGCGGCTGCCCGGCGGTCTCCTTTAGGTCGCGCCGATAGACGCGGGAGAGAACAGCGACGGAATGCAGCGCGATCAGCAGGACGGGCAGGACGATCGCGGTCCAATCATTGGCGAAGGGTCTGATCCAGCGCAGCTGCACACCGAGGACCCAGAGAAGGACGAGGCCCAGCCAGAAGGCAGGCACCGCCTGAACGAAGACCGACAGAGCCCGGCTCATCCGATCCGCAATACCCCCGGGATAGGCCGCTGAGAAGAACCCGAGCGGAATTGCCAGCCCGATCGCCAGTGCCAGGCCGGCGAGGCCGAGCGTCAACGAGACCGGCAACCGCTCGGCGAATTCGGCAAGCACGGGCTCTCCGGTCCGGAAGGAGCGCCCCCAATCTCCGCCGAGGAAGTCTGCCAGCCAATGGAGATAGCGAAGCAGCAGCGGCTGATCGAGCCCCCACTCCGCCCTCAACGCTGCGACGGTTTCCTCCGTCGCCGGCAGGCTCCAGACGCGAATGGCGATCGCGACCGGATCGGCCGGCATCAAGGTGATGACCGAGAAAGAGGCGAGCGAAACCGCCAGCAGCCCCGTTATCGATTGCATGCCGAACCGGGCCAGTCGCATCACGTGGCCCTACTCCGTCTCGCCGATATCGGCGCGCAGCACGTGGTAGTCGGATCCCCACGGTTCGTAGTTCTTCAGCCGCTTCGACAGGCCGACATACCACACGGGCGATACCAGGAAGGAGGCGGGCGCATCGGCGAAGATCTTCTGCTGAGCATCCAGCGCGATCGCCACCCGCTTTGCCGGATCGCCCTCGGTCGCAAATCGGTCGAGGATCGCGTCGAAGTCCTGCGAGGCATATTTCGCATAGTTCAGCGAAGCGCCGCTTCTCAGCATCGAGTTCAGGAAAAAGGCGGCGTCGCCGCTCGGGGCCGTGTGCTGCGCCCAGAGCGCGATGTCGAAGTCGCCGGCCGAAGCTACCTGCTGGATGTTCTCCACCACCTGCGTATCGACCGCGATGCCGATCTTGGCGAGTTCCGCCTTGACCACCGGCAGCATGGTGACGAGATCCGGGCGCTGCGGATAGGTGATGACCAGCAGGCGCAGCGGCGTGCCGCCCTTTTCGCGCATGCCGCCGCTGCCTTTTGCCCAGCCGGCTTCGTCGAGCAGCGCGCCAGCCCTGGCAAGATCGGTCGGGCGTGCCTCCTGGCTGGCAAAGGGGAAATAGGCGGCGTAGGCACCGGTGGCCGGTTCGCCGCCGTTGATGGCGGCTGCAAGCTCCTTGCGGTCGAAGGCCAGATCGATCGCCCGACGCACCTTCACGTCGGCCAGCAGCGGCCGGGCGGTATTGAAGAAAGCAAGATACTGGTACCCGACCGGGAACGACTTGATCGTCAGGTCCGGATTGGTCTTGAGCCGGGTAACGACTTCCGACGGCAAGCCGAACGCCATGTCGAGTTCGCCGGCTTCCAGCGCCAACGTCAGGGTCTGGGCATCACCGAACTTGCGGAATTTGACCGGCGAACGCTGGTCGGCGCCGGCGAAATGCACGTTGGGCTCCAGCGTGATCGCGGCATCCGTCTTGAAACCGGAGATCCGGTAAGGACCGCTGAAGACGGCATTGCCGGCCTCGGTGGGTTTATAGGCAATCAGCGGCCATTCGGCGAAGAGTGCCTGAATGAACGGCACCGGCTTTTCGGTCGTCACCTTCAGCGTCAGGTCGTCGCCCGCCTCGAAGGTCAGCTTGCCGCCGGTCGCGAGCGCCGCCTTGTTGTTGGCGAATGTGGTATCGAAACCGGCTGCCACTGCCCTGGCGGTGACGGGCGTGCCATCGGAGAACAGGCGGCCGGGTTTCAGGGTCACGGTCCAGGTCAGGTCTGCGATACGCTCCGCCTTCTCGGCCAGTTCCGGCACGAGCTTGCCGTTCCGATCGACGGTGAAGAGGTTCTCGCCGACGCCATGGCTGACCAGCGCCCAGCCGTTCGAGCCCTTGGCCGGGTCCGTACCGCTGGTGATGTAGGTGGCACCGACGCGAAGCGGCTCGCCTGCGAACACAGTGCCTGCGGTGGCAAAGGTGGCGGCGGTGAGCCAGGCGGCTGCCAGGCGCGATAGAGTCTGCGACGTCAATTCTCTCTCCTGTTGTTCTGTTCGGATGAAGTGCGAAGCCGTTGCTTGCGGCCCGTTGGGTGATAGGCGAAGTCCTCGACGATCCGGCCGTCAAGCAGGTGCTCGCCGATAATCCGGTCGATCGCATCTTCGGTGACGCCGCCGTAATAGGTGCCTTCCGGAAACACCTGCAGCACAGGCCCCAGACTGCAGGGACCGAGACAGGTGGATTTTGCGGTCATCGTGCCGTCGCCGGCAGCGCGCAATTTCTGCCGCTCCTGCTGGTTGCGCAGATGTCCCCAGATCACATCGGCTCCGGCCGCGTTGCAGGGACCGCCCTGACAGACGAGCACGCGGCGTTTCTGGGCCGGCACGAGTGAACCTTCGATGACAGGTGGGGTTTCGGTCTTTGGGGCATCCAGCTCTTCGGCCGTCTCCAGCAGTTCGCCAAGAAGCTGCGCCATCAGCCTGCTGGAGGCGATATCCTTGGCGACGGACAAGGCCGGCCAGGGGCGGCTGTCGGCGGCCTTCCAGCGCGCCAGAGATTTCGTCAGCCAGATATGGAAGCTCGGCTCCATGGGCAGGACGAGCGGTACGATAACGATGGTTTCGACATCCTCATCGAGCAGATTGGACAGCGCTTCGCGCAGGGAGGGGGTTCCCTGCTCGGTAAAGGCGAACCGCACCGTTCCGGCCCCGGTCATGCCGGCCGCAAGCTTCGCGAGTCGCTGCATTTCCAGATGCGGCGATACCGCAAAGGCGGATTTTGCGATCAGGAGGACGGCGCGCCCGGATGCATTCTGGGAAGATAATCCCTGTGTTTTCACTGCCTACGTCTCACTCAAAGGAGGAGGCAGCAAAAATGAAGGTTGCGGCAGGCACGATGGCCCGACGGAACCGTCATTCCTGTGGCACACCCCGACCACGGAACTTCTATCGTCAGGCAGGTCTCCTGGCTCGCGGGTCAAAGCCTTCATCGCCCGTCTTCCCGGCATTGGCTGCCAGTGACATGTTGGACGAACGGCTCACCGCTCACAGTTGCGGGACAGCTCCGGTTTTTACCGGATTCCCTCTTAGCTTCCATCGCGGGATGGAAGAACCTTGACGCCACCAACCTACACTCCCTCAGCCGACTGTCAACGCAGCCGCTTCATGCAGCATCACGCGGCGGGTCCGGAACTGCCACGGCAGTTCCGGACCCAAAGGTTATCGCATCAATGCGATGCGCCGGAGCCGCCGACGGCAACGATCGTAAAGGGTTTTCCTTCGACGGGGATTGTGCGGACCTCCTTCAGGCTTTCCGCATCGACGACGCGAACCAGCGAGTGCCGCGGATCGGTGATGACGATATGTCCGTCCGCAACGGCAAGACGCGGCCGCGGATCACGCCAATGGCCGTCCTTGCTGTAGGGCTCGGTGACCTTGGCCTTGCGAGCGATCTCGCCCTTGATCACGTCCAGCACATGAAGATCACCGTCCTCCGTTAGGATGTAGGCATTGCGCGGCGTTGCCGGATCCAGCAGGAAGTCGACGCGGCGGGTGGGCAGGCCGATCAGCCGGAAGTGCTCCTCGGCGTCCGGATCGATCAGGACGATTTTGTCCTCGCCGTAGTTGCCGAGGAAGAACTGCATCGCCTTGCCACCAAGCAAGGTCCCGGTGCTGCCCTTTGGCAGGTCCGCCGGGTAAGCGAGCATGTCCAGCTTCGGTCCGTCAATGCCGCCGGGCCGGGCAACGAGAACGCCTTCCTTGCAACCGAAGGCAACCAGCCGGGCCGAGGTGGCCTCGCCGTGAAGATCGGTGCACTTCGCGACGTCGCCGCGCTGCTTGCCCACCTCATCGACGATGCGAAGACCGACCCTCGGCGGCAGTTCGTCGGGCTTGGTTTCGACGTCAGTGTTTGGGACCGACACGAGCACGAAACGGCCCATCGTCACCGCTACGCCGTGATGCGGCTTCGTCGTGTCGACTGTCTTCACGTCAGCCCTGCCCTCAAGAAGAGCTGTTTCGTCGATGATATCCGCTTTGCCGCCTCGATCGTAAAAGAGGATCGCATGGTCGTCATGCGGAACGATGTGGAAGGGACGCTTGCCCTCGAAAGTCACGGGTAACAGCCCGACGTCGGAAACCTCCAGATCCCGATGCTCGCCGTGATCGGAGAAATCGATGCCAGTCTTGATGACGTGCACGATGTCATGATCTGACTGGGTAGCGAATACGGTCTGGCCGGACGCACTGGCGGTCAGGGCCGCGGGACCCTTGACGTTGTAGCGGCCGAGTTCTTTGCCGTTCTCGAAGTTTATGGCACGCACGACGGGGTTCGTGTGGTCGCCGACAAACAGACGCCATGCTTCCTTCGTCTCATGATCGTCATCGGCAAACGCTCCGGAAGCCGCGAAGATCAGACCTGACGCTACAGCGGCTACCAGACGGTTTGAAGTGAGGGACAAATTCATGAGGTTCCTTCCTTATTGTTTGAACTTTTGTCGCGCCGAGCGGCTATCCAGCACATGACCTGCCTCCAGATTTATGCCGTTTCGATCGCGGGTTTATATATGTTATATCGTTACATCGGATTGATTGGTGTAATAACATTACATAGGCAGCCGTTGTCAATCCCTGCGATGACGACGTTTGCCTGTTTCACGCCGGCCATCAGGGCCGTGCAGATTGCGGGTTTGAGGCGGCAGGACAAATTTGGACCTCAAAGATTGCTCGGCGGCAGTCGCCTTGCCGGGTTTGAGGAAAATCCGTCGTTGCTGACATAAAACTCTTACATATCGGGAGGAAATCTGCCGTTGGCGGGCCCTGGGACCTTGCAAACGGAAGAGGACCTTCTCCGATGACGACTTTGCAGCAGGTGGCGACAAGAGCCGGATGTTCGCTGGCGACCGCGAGCCGGGCGCTCAATCGCAACGGCAATGTCAGCGACCGCATGGCCCGCAGGGTCCGCCGCGCGGCAGCAGAACTCGGGTATCGGCCGATCAATTCAGCGTCCGGCAGACCTGGGCAACGGCCGGTGGTCGGCGTGCTGATCCCCAGCATCACCAATCCCGTCTTCGCCTCGTCGCTTTCCAGCATCCAGAACCGCATGCTGGTTGCCGGCCATGGCGTGCTGATCGCCCAGTCGAACTACGACCCTGCACGCGAGGTGGACGCAGTCGCCTCGCTCCTCAACGACCGGCCGACCGGCCTGATCCTGACCGTCTGCGATCCGGCCACGAGCGTTGCCCTCATGGCCTCGTTGCCGCCGACCGTGCTCCTCCACAACATGCCGACCGCGCTGTTTCCCGCCGCCGTCACCGTCGACAACCGGAGCGCTGGCCACGAGCTGACCGCGCTGCTGATCGGACTTGGGCATCGCCGCATTCTGTTCGTCTCCGGCGTTTTCGCGACCTCCGACCGCGCCCGGTTCCGCCACGAAGGCTATCGCGACGCCATGGCGGAAAGCGGTATTCCGCCGCTGGAGGCGGTGCAGATCCCCTTCGTCAGCGGATACGACCAGCTCGACCTCAGCGCTGCGCTCTCCATGTTTTCGCCGACGGCGATCATCGCCTCGAACGATCTCCTGGCATTCGGGGTCATCGGCGCCCTGAGGCGCGAGGGGCTTTCCGTGCCGAAGGACATTTCGGTCGCCGGGTTCGACGGCATTTCGATCGGCCGGCTGATGGACCCGCCATTGACGACCATCGAAATGCCCGATGCCAGCATGGGGGCTGCGGCAGCCTCCTTGTTGCTCGACATGGCCGAGAACGCCGCTCCGGCCCGTCATCTCGATGTGGCCTATATGCTGCGGCGAGGCGGCACGGTGCGGGCGGTCTGAGACACCCTGCGTCGTAAAGGGAAAACCGCCGCTTCCGGTCGGAAACGGCGGTTCCATGATGCGATCAAGCTGGGACGGATCTTAGCTGCGCGGCAGCAGGCCCTTCACTTCGGAAGCAGCGTCTTCGAGAGCTTCCTTCGGGGTCGCCTGCTGCTCGACGATGCGTGACAGGTTCTCGACGATCGCCTGGGTGACCTTGACGCCGTTGGTACCTGGGAAGGCGTACCACGGAACCATGCGGTCCATCTGGCTGAGGCCGGCAACGAACAGCGGGTTCTGCTTGTAGAAGTTGCCGAGATAATCCGGCGACTTGGCGGCGAGCTCGTTGTTCGGAACATAGCCGGTGCCGGGGACGACGACGGAGGCGCCGTAGGGACCGGCGGCGAACTTGGCGAACTTCCAGGCGGCCTGCTGCTTGTCGGCATTGCGGGCGAGGATGACGACGGCATTGCCGCCGGTCGGCAGCTTGCCCTTGACCGGATCGATCAGCGGGATCTGCGCGGTGCGCAGGTCGAACTTGTCGCCGACGCTCTTGATCGTGTTGCGCAGCGCGCCGGTCGTCTTGAACTCGATGCCGACCTTGCCGGCAAAGAATGCCTGTTCACCGGCCTGGGCGGTGAACACCGGCAGGCCGCCCTGCTTGACCATGCGGTCGAGCGTTTCGACAGCCTTCAGGCCTTCCGGGCCGGCGAAAGCGACGGACTTTTCATCGGTGCTCAGCATCTGGCCACCGGCGCCGAACAGAAGCGCCGAGAACATCCAGTCGTCACCCTGCCAGCGGAAATCGATGCCTTCTACGCCGTTGCCGAGCGCCTTGATCTTGGCGCCGAGCGCGATGACTTCGTCCCAGGTCTTCGGCGGAACGTCCGGATTGCCGCCGGCAGCTTTCACCAGATCGGCATTGTAGTACATGATCGGGTTCGACGTCGCGAAGGCGAGGCCGACCTGCTTGCCCTTGACCTGGGCGAGCTTCAGGATGTTGTCGGAAAAGCCGAGCTTGCCCATATCGCCTTCCTTGGCGATGAACGGGGCGAGATCGACGGGCAGGTCGCGCTCCTGAACCATGCGCAGGCGGTTGAGGCCGATGAAGGTCAGGTCCGGCATTTCCGCCGTGCCGGCCTGGCGCATGATCAGCTGGATGCCCTCTTCATAGGTCGCCGACGGATTGGCGAACTGGATCTTGATGTCCGGATTTTCCTCCATGAACTTCTTCGAGATCGTGTCCATCACGTCCTTGAAGAAGCCCGGCATCGGATAATGCACGGTCAATGTCGTTTCGGCATGGGCCGGAAGCGACACCGTCATGGCAATCGCCGCGGCGGCGAGGATGTTGGTGAGATGCTTCATCGCATAGTCTCCTGGTTGATGCCGGTCAGCCTTTGAGACCGGTCATGGTGATGCCCTCGACGAAGCGCTTCTGTGCCAGAAGGAAAGCCGCAACGAGGGGAGTGGTGATGATCAGCGTGGCGGCCATCAGCGCGCCGTAGTCGTCGCCGGCCTCGGCAGCACGGAAATAGAGGAGACCGAGCGGCGGCGTTGCATAGGCCTGGTTGGAAACGACGATCAGCGGCCAGTAGAGGTCGTTCCAGTGCGCGACGACCGAGAAGATCGCGAACGCGGTGATCGCTGGCCAGGCATTCGGCACGATCACGCGGCCGATAATGCCGAGCTCCGACATGCCGTCGAGCCGGGCGGCATGTATCAGATCGTCCGGTATCGCGCGGAAGAACTGCAGGAACAGGAAGATGCCGAAGACCGAGATGGTGAAGGGGGCGACCAGCGCGAAATAGCTGTTGAGCACCGCCATGCGGTCGAAGGCGACATAGAGCGGCAGGGCGGTGGCATGGATCGGCACCAGCAGGCCGAGCATGACCAGCACCATCATCAGCCTTGCGGCGCGGAATTTCAGCTTCGCCATGGCGTAGGCGCAGGGGATGGCGATCATCACCTGGAAAACGAAGATCAGCGCGCAGACGGCGACGCCGTTGAAAAGCAGCCGCGTCATCGAGACGCGCGTCAGCGCCTTGGCGAAGTTCTGGACGTAGGACCAGTGCTGCGGGATGAGCGACAGCGACGAGGAGAAGATGTCGCTCTGCGCCTTGCCGGCGGTCGAGATCATGAAGATATAGGGGGCAAGGAAGATCACCGCCCCGAAGATCAGGATCGACAGGCGGACGACGCGGCCGAGGGTGAAGGCTTGCGTGTTCATGAGTAATGCACCTGCTTGTCCTGGACGCGGTATTGCAGGAACATCAGCACCACCAGGATGATCAGGAAGACGACGGTCATCGCCGAGGCGTAGCCGACCTTCAGGTAGACAAACCCTTCCTGGTAGATGGTGAAGAGCAGCACTTCGGAAGCCTTGTTCGGCCCGCCCTCGGTCAGCGTCTTGACCGTCTCGAAGACCTTGACCGCATTGATGATGCTGATCGTCGTGACGAACAGCGTCGTCGGCCCGAGCATCGGCCAGGTGACCAGCCGGAACCGGTCGAAGGCGGAGCGGGCGCCATCGACATGGGCTGCGTGATAGAGCTCGCGGGGGATTGCAGTGAGCCCGGCCAGGAACAGGACGAGATTGAAGCCGACCGATTGCCAGATACCGATGATCGACAGGCTGTAGAGGACGGATGTCGAGGCGCCGAGCCAGTTGGGACGCGGCAGGCCGCCGAGCGCCAGAAGCGCGTTGATCGGGCCGATCGTCGGGTGGAAGAGATATTGCCAGACGGTCGCCATGGCGACGAGCAGCGAGGCGACCGGCAGGAAATAGGCGGTTCGAAAGAAGGAACGGCCGATATTCTCGCTTTCGATCAGCATCGCCAGGCCGAGCGCCATGAAGATCGAGATCGGTGCGACGATCGCGGTATAGACCGTCGTGTTCCACAGCGAGCGGCGGAAGGTCCGGTTCGTGAAGAGCTCGGTGTAGTTGTCGAAGCCGACGAACCGGAAACCCGCATAACCGAGCTCGTAGTCGGTAAATCCGAACAGGATCACTACCGCCACCGGCAGCAGGATGAAGACGAACAGGAGAACCATAGCCGGCAGCGACAGCACGAGTGCAGCGCGCGCCTCCTGCCGCTCCGCAGCCGAACGGGCAGGTTTTCTGACCAGTGGGAGTGCAGCAGCGACCGCGTCAGCCATGAGCCGTCTCCAACCTGACAGCAGCATCGACCGGTGTCGAGGACAGGCGATGGCCCTCCTCGGCAAAGACGAAGAGACGGTCGGCGGAGAAGTCGAGACGTACCGGCATGCCGGCGGCAAGACCGACGCCTTCGGCGGGCGAAAGCTTGGCGACCACGGGTTCGCCGATCGCATCCAGGCGGCAATAGAGGATGATCTCGGAGCCCAGGAACTCGATGCGGTCAATGCGTGCCGGCAGGCCCTGCTGGCCGCTGCGGGAGACGCGGATGAATTCCGGCCGAATGCCGATCGTCACGGATGCGCCCGCAGCAACCGTCTCACGGTGTAATGCGACCCGGATATCGCCGAACGCTATCGCGCCATCAGCCCCGACCTGCGACGGAAAAAGGTTGATGCGCGGCTGGCCGATGAAACGGGCCACCTCGATATGCGCCGGATCGTCGTAGATCACCTGCGGCGGGGCGAGCTGCAGCAGCGAACCTCCGATCATCACCGCAACGCGGTCGGCCATGGACAGGGCTTCCGCCTGGTCATGGGTGACATAGAGCGTCGGCACGCCGGCGCGGCGGTGCAATTCGACGATTTCGCCGCGGGCATGGACGCGCAGGTTGGCGTCGAGGTTGGAAAGCGGTTCGTCCATCAGGAAGACGGAGGGGCGGCGCACCATGGCGCGGCCGAGCGCGACGCGCTGGCGCTGGCCGCCGGACATCTGGCCGGGCTTGCGATCGAGCAGGTGGTCGATCTTCAGCGACACGGCCATCTCGCGCACGTCGCGCTTGATCGTCGCCACCGCCTTGCGCTGGCCGGGCATCAGCGGGCCGATCAACGGCAGGCGCTGCGCCCGCGTCAGCTTGCGCATGACGAGTGGCACGGCGATGTTCTGGGCCGCCGTGAGGTGCGGGTAGAGCGCGTAGGACTGGAACACCATGGCGATGTTACGGTCGGCCGCCGGCACCGGCGACAGGTCGCGGTCGCCGAGCATGATCTCGCCGGCGTCAGCGCTTTCGAGGCCGGCAAGGATGCGCAGGAGCGTGCTCTTGCCGCAGCCGGAAGGGCCGACAAGGGCAATGAACTCGCCCGGACCGGCATCGAGGCTGACGCCCTTGAGGATCGGGTTGCCGGAGAAGGATTTTTCGATGCCGCGAAGCGAAAGAGCGGTCATTCGGCCGCCTCCGTCTTCACCGGACGTGGATAAATCTCGTCGATAACATCGTCGATGACATACGCGGTCATACCCGGCACGGCGACGATCTCGGTCTGTACGTCGTCGCCGAAGGTGTGAACGGCGGCGCCGATCAGACGCTCTCCCGGCATTTCACGCTCCAGCTTGTCGATGATGAAGGCAGCCGAGGGACCCCAGGTAAGTGCCATATTCTCATGGCGGCCCTGCCATGCCCAATGCAGGTGGCCGCTGGCAAAAAGTGCCACGTCATGCGCGGCGAACAGGTCGAACAGCTGGGCGCGTTCCTTCGGCCGCGCCCCCCAGTAACCGGTATCGCCCTCATGCGGTCCGTCGACGAAAAGCGGCTTGTGGGCGAAGAGGGCGATGCGGCGGCTGTTCCGCTCTTCCAGTGTTTTGGTCAGCCATTCGAACTGGGCCTCCTCTTCTTCGTTCTCCTGGCCGAGGAGTAGCGAATTGAGCCCTACGAGACGCCATTCGCCGGCGTCGTGAAACCAACGGTCCTCGCCTGCGAGTTCCCGCCAGCGCTCGAGGCGCCCGGCATTGACCGGCTGGGCGGAACCCGGCAAATGGCCGACATCGTGGTTGCCGGGCACGATCAGCATCGGGACCGAAACCTGACGCATCAGGTCCATGCAGAAAGTGATGTCGCCCGGCTTATCGGCGCCATCGACGGTCAGATCCCCGGTATGGATGATGAGATCGGCCCGGGTATCCTCGATCCAGGTCAGCAGCGGCGCCCAGTTGCCGTTGAAATGTGGCTTCTCCGGGCTGAAATGGGTGTCGGTAATCTGGATGATCTTCACGGCAGCTCTCCGGTCTCGCAAGTGCCTTCCGCAGGTGCGAAGGCGTTTACGGTTCCTTAGAGCGCTATCGTGTCAGGCCGGTTACAGAGTTTTCCAGCTTTCTTTCATTTCTGTCACAGGACTGTAAAACAGGTCGTTTTCTAGCGCTGGTGCTGGATACCAGAACCACCTATGCGTCCGGACCATTCAACGGCACGTAGCCACGGCTTTTTCGGTCCAGCCAATCGAGCTTGGATTTACCGGACGCACGGAGATAAGCGGCGGCTTTGAGGACAAGCGGATGACGCAAATCCTGTTTTTTCAGCCAATACCTCGTTTTGCCCCTGTACCACCCCATCAGGGCTGCCTCTTCCGGTTCGTCACTGTATGCGCGCACCAGGAGGGTCAAAACTCCGTCTGAAAACTCATAGACATCGTACTCGTAGTGGTAGTCGTGGAACCCGTCGCTGTCAGGTTCGGATGCATCGATGTGATGCGAGACCTCCACCGTCATGGGCCACGCTGGGGCGCTCTGCCCGCGGAGGGCGGAAATCCGCCACATGGCCACTCGAACCGGGTAATACAGTCGTTCAATCTGGGACAAATTCACCCGCCAACAAGTTTGCCTGCAAGGCACTGCATTTACCCACGACGTTCGAAACCGCTGCCACGACTTCAGTCCCGCCGCTTTATGGGGCCTGTACCTCTACGATGGTCGTCTTCGCTTCACGCTGGAGTTCTCCCGGATCGTGTCGATGAATGCGCGCAGTTTTGGCTGGCTCTGCATGGCTGCCGGAAAATAAAGGAAAATGCCGTCATCCGGGGGAATGTCGTCTCCGAACATCAATTCAAGATCGCCGCGGGCGAGTTCTTGAGCCACTTCGACCTCCAGCACGAAGGCGGCACCAAAACCCTGCACGGCCAATCTGACCAGCGCAGCCCGATCGTCGATGACGAGGCCAGTGTCCATCTGCACCTGCACCGGCTTGCCCTCGCGCTGGAATTCCCAGACCTGCAGAGAGCGGGAGCCGGGAAACCGGTACATTATGGCCCGACGGCCAACGAGGTCCTCAAATCTCTTCGGGCGGCCTTCCCGCTGCCAGTAACCGGGGCTCGCCGCGATCCCCCACCGCGCCTCTCCGGTCAATCTGACCGCGATCATGTCCTTGTCGATGGCATCACCCAGACGGATTCCCGCGTCGAACCCTTCGCCGACGAGATCGACGAACCTGTCGTTGAGTGAAATTTCGAGTTTGACCCGCGGGTAAAGGCGCTGAAACTCGGCGAGATGGGGCTCGACGAGTGCCGGCATAATGGAACGGGGCACGGTCAAACGCAGCGTGCCCGTCGGCGTGAGCTGAAAGCTGCCGAGCGACTTCAGAGCATCATCGATCTCGTTCGTGGCCCGATCGAGCCGCTGGAAGAGCTCAGCGCCGGCCTCCGTCAAGGCAGTTCGGCGCGTCGTCCGCTGAAACAGCTTTGTACCATAACGCTCCTCGACCAACCGGATGGCCTTGCTCATCGCGGTTGGGCTTATGTCCATCGCCTGCGCGCCGGCTGTGAAGCTGCCATGGCGGGCGACGGCGAGGAAGTGGGCCAGCCCATCGAAGAACGTACGATCCATAAATATCCATTATGAACTTCAGGTTCAAAGGATATCGCACGCAATGGCGTTTATCGCCAGAGTAATTCCGCCTATCTTCCATCTCGTTCCAGCCGGGCAGGCCACACGTCCAAGGCACATAGCTGGATCTAACCGATATCCTGAGACACGAGAGAAACTGTGCGACGCGCGCAGCAGAAGGAGATTTTCATGGCAAAGACCGTCCTCATCACCGGCGCATCGAGCGGCATCGGCCGTGCGACAGCGGCTCTGTTTCAGGCCAAGGGATGGAACGTTGTCGCATCGATGCGCTCCCCCGAAAAAGAGACCGAGCTGAAAGACCTTCCACGGGTGCGCATCGCCCGTCTCGACGTTACCGACGACGTGACGATCAACGAAGCCGTCTCCGATGCGATCGACACGTTCGGCACTATCGATCTTCTCGTCAACAATGCCGGCTATGGGGCCTATGGTTCCTTGGAGGCAACCTCGCTTGACAGCATCCGGCAGCAATTCGAGACCAATGTTATCGGGCCGCTCGCTGTGATCAAGGCCGTCCTGCCGCACCTTCGCAGGCAAAAGAGCGGCACGATCGTCAATGTCAGCTCCATGGGTGGCAGGTTCGCCATGCCGCTCGGCAGCCTCTACCACGGCAGCAAGTTTGCCGTGGAAGGCTTTTCCGAAGCCCTGTTCTACGAACTTTCGGCCATCGGAGTTCAGGTCAAGATTGTCGAACCCGGCATGACGCAGACGGATTTTGGCGGTCGGTCTTTCAAGTTCAGCCACGACGAACAACTGACTGAATATGGCCCTATCGTCGAGAAGACCCTGAATGCCTTTGCCGCACTTGGAACGACCCCCGGCACTGCATCCGATGTAGCGGCAACGATTTTCCGCGCCGCCACCGACGGCTCCGCCCAGCTTCGCTACCCGTCGGGCAAGGACGCGGTGATGATGCTCGACGCCCGGCAAAACGACGGCGACGACAAATTCCTGAAGCGCGTCGGCGCCCTTTTCGCCCTTTGACCTGGATTGGCGAAGTGAAATGGATGCGGGCTAGGGTGACGCATCCTCGTGACCGGATGCGTTCGGCGCTCGGCCGTGCGCTGGTGGAGGCAACCGCCAGCGCACGCGCGACCATCATTCTTGCTGCGAGATCACCAACGGCTTGAACGGCTCCAGGCCTAGTTCAGCCTTTTGCCGGTCTCGGCGTCGAACAGGTGCACTCTCTCGGGATTGCCCTTCACATGTATCGTTTCGCCGACCGTGATGTCGCGGTCTCGGGGGAACTCGACGGTCAGCATTTTCGAATGGCCGACTTCGACATAGCCGTAGGTCTGGCTGCCGAGCCGTTCGGCCACCATCAGTTCGCCGCTGAACCAGGCCTGTTCGGGGGAACAGGGGGTCAGTTCTTCGGGCCGAATTCCGAACGTGACGTCCTGGCTGGCAAGCGCCCTTGCGCCTGGAATGCTGCCGGCCGCAGTCTTTCCCAGAAGTTTCAGGCTTTCGCCATTGGAGGCGATCTTCGCCGGCAGGGTGTTCATGGTCGGGCTGCCGATGAAGCGGGCGACGAACAGGCTCGACGGGTTGTGATAGAGATCGAGCGGCTTGCCGATCTGCTCCACCACGCCGCCGTTCATCACCACGATGCGGTCGGCCAGCGTCATGGCCTCCACCTGATCGTGCGTGACATAGACCGTAGTCGCCTTCATGCGGTTGTGCAGTTTTGCGATTTCCAGGCGCATCTCGACGCGCAGCGCAGCGTCGAGATTGGAAAGCGGTTCGTCGAACAGAAAGGCCGCCGGCTCGCGGACAATGGCACGGCCCATGGCGACACGTTGGCGCTGGCCACCCGACAATTGTGCCGGCCGGCGATCGAGATAGTCCCTGATCTTGAGGACATCGGCAGCCTGACCGACGCGGCTTTCGATTTCCCGTTCGTCGCCTCCGCGCATTTTTAGGCCGAACGACATGTTTTCCCGCACGCTCATATGCGGGTAGAGAGCGTAGTCCTGAAAGACCATAGCGATGTTGCGCTCGGCCGGCGGAAGCAGGTTGACCGTGCGGCCTTCGATATCCAGTTCGCCGCCGGAGATCTCCTCCAGCCCGGCGATCATCCGCAGCAGCGTCGATTTCCCGCATCCGGAAGGGCCGACGAGAACCAGAAACTCGCCGCTTCGGATCTCGATATTGATGTCGTGGATGACCTGCAGGGCGCCATACGACTTCCGGATCTTCTTCAACGCAATGCCAGCCACGAGGTCCTCCCGATTATTTTTCAAGCTTGACGCCAGTTATCGATATCAATATCGATAATGATAGTTCCTGAAATGCGCAACCGGCTGGATGAGTGAGATGGCCTATTTTTCCGCTAGATCGACATCGATCAGATCGCCCAAGGCAGGCGCCGCCTTCAATGCGTTGAAGCGCGATATCATGCTCGGGACGCTGGCGCCGGGAACCGGCCTTACGGAACTCGAGCTTGCGGCTCACTTCCAGTGCAGTCAGGGCACCGTCCGCGAGGCGCTCCTGCAGCTTCAGGAAGAAGGGTTGGTCCGTCGCCGGGGGCATCGTGGGACGCAGGTTTCCGAGTGCACGGAAGACGAGGCAATCGAGATGTTCCGGCTGCGTCAGCAGATAGAGGGCAACGGCATGGCGCGGGTCATGCGCGCTCGCAGCCGTACGCTGGTCAAGGAGCTCGATAGCCTGCTCGACAAGATGCTGCTTGCGGCAGCGGCGGGTGACGAGTTGGAGCTTGCGGCCTTCGACCGTGATTTCCATCGGCGCATTTTCGAAGATGCCAACCTGCCGGCGCTCGATCCGATCCTTCATCGCTGTCTCGTGCACAATCACCGGTTCAAGATTTCCCGCAGCCCGATGGCGCGGGATCTCGAGGCGACGGCATTGCGGCATCGCAGCATCATCGACGCGATCGAAAGCGGCGACACAGCGCGGGCGACCGCCGCCATGCGTCATCATATCGCGACCATCGTCGATCTCGGGCCTGAAGTTTTCCCGGAGGCGACACAGTGAACGACCTCTCTCGACTGTCGGACACGCTTTCGGACGAAATGCTGGCGCTGACGCAGCGGGTTGCGGCGGAACTCGGACCTCTGCCGGATCCGACGACCCTTCCGCCGGCGGAAGGTCGTGCACAGACGCTTGCCGCCAATGTGCGATGGAATGTCAATCTGCCAGCCATGGCAAACGTCGGGGAGGTTTGGGTAGCGGAAGATGCGCGCCTTGGTTCGGCCCGCTGTCGCCTCAAGGTGTTCGTGCCGCCGGATGCCGCGGATGGCGCCATACTGTTCGTGCATGGCGGCGGCTTCGCCTTCTGCTCGCCGGAAACCCATGAGCGTTGCGCGCGGGTTCTTGCGCTGGAAAGCGGCATGCCGGTCGTGATGCCCGATTACCGGCTGGCCCCGGAAGCGCCCTATCCGGCCGGGCTCATGGATGTCGTTGCAACGCTCCGAGGTCTTTTCGAGGCGACTGCCGGCGAAGGCGTCCGCCCTGGCCCCCTGGTCATCTCCGGCGACTCGGCGGGAGCCAACATTGCTCTTGCAGCGATACTGCATGAACAGGCCGAGGGCCGACGGCTGCCGGATGCCGCGCTGCTCTTTTACGGCACTTACGCGCGCTCTTTCGAAACGGCATCTTACGTCCGTTTCGCCGAAGGCCCGGCACTTACGCGCGGAAAGATGCAGCGCTACTGGTCGTTCTATGCCGGTGAGCGCGCAGTCGGGGATGATCCGCTTGCCTGCCCCTTCATGGCGTCCGATGCGGCCTTGGTGGCACTGCCGCCGCTTTATCTGATGGCGGCGGCGGTGGACCCGCTGCTTTCGGACACCTTGAGCCTGAGCCAGCGTCTCAGGGCTCTCGGCCGGGACGACGAGCTGCACGTCGTGCCGGGCGTCATCCACGGTTTCCTGCAGAACACCAATGAACTTTCGGCCGCGCGGGAGGCGTTGGCGGCCGCAGGCAGTGCAGCAAGGCGACTGACACAACGTCGATGACGTGAACGATCAAGAGGAGGAGACTATGAAATTTCTGAAGACACTCGCGCTCGGCGCCGCTCTTGCGGCTTCGGCGGCGTTCGGTCAGGCGAAGGCGGAAACCGTCCGCTTCTGGTACCATTTCGACAACCCGGCGAACCCGATGTCGGACCTGGTCAAGAAGTTCGAGACAGCCAATCCCGGCATCAAGATCGAAGCCGAGAACGTGCCGTGGAACAGCTACTACGACAATCTTTATACCGCGCTGGTCGGCGGCAATGCGCCTGATGCGGCGATGGTGAAGCTCTTCGCCCAGCCCCGGCTTGCGGAAATGGGCGCGCTGGAGCCGATCGGCAAGCAGCTCGACGCGTGGAAGGGCAAGGCCGACCTGCTGGACAACCTGCTCGACCTGAACAAGGGTCCGGACGGAAAGCAGTATTACCTGCCTATCCAGTACGTGGTCCTTTATCTCTATTACCGGACCGATCTCTTCCAGGCGGCCGGTCTGCAGCCGCCCAGGACCTGCGAAGATTTCCGCAACGCGGCGATCAAGCTCACCAATGCGCCGCAGACCTACGGCTTCGGCTTGCGCGGCGGCAAGGGCGGCTGGGACCAGTGGGGCGCCTTCGTCCTGTCCCAGGGTGCCGAGCTGAAGCCGGGTGGCCTGACCAAGCCCGAGGCGATTGCCGCCAACCAATGGCTGGTCGACCTCTTCCAGAAGGACAAGGTCATTCCGCCGTCCGCGCCGAATGACGGTTTCCAGGAAATCGTCGCCGCGTTCAAATCCGGCAAGACGGCCATGACCATCCACCATATCGGTTCGTCCAAGGATCTCGTTGCGGCTCTCGGCGACAAGGTTTCCGCCGTGCCGGTTCCGAAATGCGGCAATGGTCAATGGACGTCGTATGGCGATGAGTCGCTTGCGATCTTCTCCTCGTCCTCGGTCAAGGACGCTGCCTGGAAGTGGATCTCCTTTCTGGCCGAAGGGCAGAACAACGTCGCCTTCAACGGCGCGACAGGCCAGCTGACCGTCACGAAGAGCGGCTCTGCCGACTGGAAGCTCCACGAGCGCCGTTTCGTCGAAGCGACCGTACAATCCTTGCCGTTCGCCAGGGTGCTGCCGCAGACCTCGGCGGTCTCGGAGTTTGTCAACACGGCCTGGCAGACCAACATGCAGCGGGCATTGACCGGCCAGATCACGCCCAAGCAGATGATGGAACAGTTGCAGACGCTGTTTGCCCAGTAAAAGTCGCCTCCGGTCCCGGCACGTCCTGTGTCGGGACCTCTTTCCCCGCCTCGAGGCTGGATGCGCATGTCCCGATCGAACCATTCTCCCGTGGAGCGCCGCACGCTGTTCCGCTGGCATTCCGAGCGGCTTCTGCCGTACTGGCTGCTTGCACCGGCTGTCGTGGTGACCGTCGTCATCGTCTTCATGCCGATGGTGCAGGCCGTCTTCACGAGCTTCTATGACCTGATCCTGTTTCGCCCCAATGCCAGCAAGTTCGTGGGCTTCGGCAACTACATCAAGCTGTTCAACGATCCGGTCTTCTGGACGGCGTTATGGAACACCATCATCTGGATCGGATTGACCGTGCCATTGCAGATGGGGCTCGGGCTTGTCGCGGCCCTGCTTCTCAATCGCGAGTTTCCCTGGCGTGGACTGGCACGGGCGCTCATCATCATTCCCTGGGCGCTACCGAGCGTTGTGATCGCGCTGATGTGGCGCTGGATCTATGATCCGAATACAGGCGTGCTCAACGACATCCTCATCTACCTGTCGATCGTCCAGTCCGCAGTTCCGTGGCTCGCCGATCCCAAAGTGGCGATCTATGCGATCATCGCCACCCTGACGTGGCAGGGTTTTCCCTTCTTCGCGGTGATGATTCTTGCCGGTCTTCAGGGTATTCCGCGCAGCCAATATGAAGCGGCGTCGATCGACGGTGCTTCCACCTGGCGGCAGTTCGTCCATATCACGCTGCCGGGCATCGCGCCGGTGCTCGCCACCGCCGGTTTGCTGCGGGTAATCTGGGTCGCGAATTCCATGGACGTCATCTTCGTCATGACCGGCGGCGGCCCTGGTTATGCCACGCACACCCTGCCGCTTTATGCCTTCATCAAGGCGCGCCAGAACCTCGATTTCGGATACGGCACCGCGATCGCCGTCACCTTCACGATCCTGCTCGGCGCCTTCGTGGTTCTCTATCTCTCCCGCACGATGCGCGAGGTGGAACGATGAAACAAAATGCACTTCGCCGGATCATCACCACCGACCTTCCGGTCCTGCTGATCGTCCTCTTCGCCATGGCGCCCTTCGCCTGGATGATCCTGACATCGCTGACGCCGACCGCGGTGTTGAGCGCGACGGGCGTGTCGCTTTCGCCGCTTGGCTGGAGCCTCGACAACTACGTGCGGCTCATCGAGCAGACATCCTTCCTCAAGAACATGCTGGACAGCCTGATCATCGCCGCCGGCACGGTTGTCGTCGGGCTGATCGTCTCCGTCACGGCGGCCTATGCCTTCTCGCGCTTCCGGTTTCCGGGCCGCAAGCTGTTGATGCTGCAGTTCCTCCTGATCAACATGTTCCCGATCGTGCTGCTCATCCTGCCCCTCTTCGTTTTGATGCGCCGCTTCAACATCCTCGATACCCATTTCGGCCTGATCCTCGCCAATGCGACGGTGGCGATCCCGTTCGCGGTGTGGATGCTGACAAGCTATATCGGCGCCATCCCGAAAAGCCTCGACGAAGCGGCCATGACCGAGGGATGCTCGCGCCTGACGGCGCTGCGCAAGATAGTCCTGCCGCTGACCATGCCGGGCATCATCTCGACCGGCATCTACATCTTCATCACCGCCTGGAACGAATATCTCTATGCGCTGACGCTCGGCGGGCGGAACGTGCGCCCGGTCACGGTCGCGATCCAGACGCTGATCGGCGAATACCAGATCGAATGGGGACTGCTGGCGGCCGGCGCAGTTGTCGGCGCAATGCCTGCGACCATCCTTTTCCTTCTCGTGCAGCGGCGCTTGATCGGCGGACTGACCCAGGGCGCGGTCAAGGGATGAGGGCAGGGAATGGTCGGCGCAGCCGACGAAACGGAATGTAAAAGAGGACGTAACAATGAACCCCATCGGGTTGATTTCCATGCAGTATGCCAGGCCCTTCACGGCCGAGCATTTTCCGCTGTTTGCAAAGATGCGTCAGCACGGTTTTGACTTCGTGGAGCTTCTGGTCCCGGAAGCCGGCGAACTCGACATCAGGGAAACGAAGAAAGCGCTCGACGATGCCGGTCTCGACGTCGTGCTCGCCGCCCGCGTCAACCTGCAGCGCAACCTTGCGTCGGCCGATGCCGAAGCCCATCGCGCCGGTGTCGAATACCTGAAATATACGGCCGATTGCGCGGCAGGCCTCGGTTCGAAGATCGTCGGCGGGCCGCTGACGGGCAATCCTCTTGTGTTCGCCGGTCGTGCCCCGCAGCCGGTCGACGAGGCCGAACGGCTGGCCCGCAAGGAGCGCTGCGTCAAAGGCCTGAAGGAAGCCGGAGACCACGCTGCCAAAACGGGTGTTTTGCTGGCCGTCGAGCCGCTCAACCGCTTCGAAAGCGACGTTCTTTGCACCACGCAGCAGGCGATGGAACTGCTGGATGCCGTCGATCACCCAGCCGTCAAGCTGATGCTCGACACCTTCCACATGCACATGGAGGAAAGCTCGATCGCCGAGGCCATCCGGCTTGCCGGTGACCGGCTGGTGCATTTCCAGGCCAATGAAAACCACCGCGGCTTCCCAGGCACCGGTTCTACCGATTGGGTCGATGTCTGCCGGGCGCTCCACGAGATCGGCTACGATGGGCCGGTTTCGCTGGAACCGTTCCGGCGCAATGACGACCGCTTCGGCGTGCCGTTCGCCCAATGGCGCCCGCCGCACGAGGACGAGAGCGATCGCCTCGCGGCCTCGAGCGCATTCATGAAATCCCATCTCCTGCTTACGGAATATCGTCGATGACTTTGAAAATCGGTTGGATCGGTTGCGGCGTTCACGCAACCCAGATGCTGCTTCCCCAACTCGTGCGCCATGACGTCGAGATCGTCGCGCTGTGCGATATCGACGTCAAACGCCTGAAGGACGCCGGCCGGCAATTCGGCGTTGCCAACCTGACGACGGACGCGCAGACCCTGCTTTCGACCCGCGGCATCGATGCGGTCGGGATGGCCGTCGGCCCGGATCAGCATCTCGCCTTCGGCAAGGCGGCGCTCGAAAGGGGCTTGTCTGTCTTCATGGAAAAGCCGCCATCGGGCTCCGCCGCCGGGGCGCGGGAGCTTCTGGCCGCTTCGGAAAAGGCGAAGAAGCCGCTGCTGCTCGGCTTCATGAAGCGGTATTCGATCGGCAACCGCATGGCGGCTAACATCGTCAAGTCCGGCCGCTTCGGGGATGTGCTCGGTCTGACCGGTTATTACATGACGGCACCGGGCTATTTCGCCGGCAATGTCGATTACACCGGCTTTTTCCTGCATCACTGTGTTCACTACATGGATCTGGCGTCCTTTCTCGTGTCGCCGATTCGTTCGATCTCGACCCGCAAGGTGGAAAAAACTCCGGGCCGGCTGCTCTTCCATGTCGCTTTTGAGTTCGAATGCGGAGCGATCGGCAACATCGCCATGGGTACGATCCAGTCGCGCGGCACGCCGGTCGAGCGGATCGAACTGATGGGCGACCACCAGCGTATCGAGGTGGAGGACGTGATCGAAATCCGCTGGCATCGCAATCCGCCCTTCAAGATCGACGACCTGGGCGCAACGCTGAAGGAGGACTGCGACACGCTGACGTGGAAGCCGAACTTCACCGCCGCAGCCAACGAGGATCCGAAGGGTTACCATTCGTTGCTGGCCGATGTGGTTCCCGCGCTCGGGGGCGCGACGACACCCGCGCCGACGATTGCCGATGGCGTTGTTGCCATGGAGCGTCTGGAAACGCTCCGGCGCGAACTCGCCCTATGAGAAAATCCGGCCCCGGCCAACGCCTATAAGGGAAGCTGGATCGGGTTTCGGATGTATATGCCATCGCATTTCCTCTTTGGTTGTGTGGGACCCACTAACTGAGAGAAGGGGCGATAGGTCCAGGGCGTTCAGGCCCGTAGAATATCCGGAGATCCTCCAGCACCGGGAACCGACTTGGCAAGGTAGCGCCTGAGGATGAGCGGAAGGATGCCACCGGCGCGCAGCAGTTCGACCTCGGCATTTGTTTCGATTGCTGCCGACGCATTGAATGTCTTGGAAGAGCCGTCGGTTCGCCTGACGGATACCGACACATCGCAGCGCGGAGAAATCATGTCCGGTTCAGCCTGGACGGTCAGGACATCGCCGGGGCGGAGTTCGAGCGTCTCCGGCGCCTGATCATGCGGAAGGCGCAGAGGAAGGATGCCCATGCCGATCAGGTTCCAGCGGTGAATGCGCTCGAAGCTGGAGGCCAGAACCGCCCGCACGCCGAGGAGCGCCGCACCTTTGGCCGCCCAATCGCGGGACGAGCCCATTCCGTATCGCGCGCCGGCGACAATGACGACGGACCTGCCTTCGGCCTTGTAGCGCTGCGCCGCATCCCACAACGGCAGGGGTTCCTCCGACCCGGCATGGACCGTGAAACCCGGCGCGATATGCGGCGCCAGGAGGTTGCGCACCGCCTTGTTGGTGAACAGGCCGCGGATCATGACCTCCCAGTTTCCGCGCCGCGAGGAAAAGACGTTGAGATCGCCGGGGTTTTCGCCGCGCTTAGTGAGATGTCGCCCGGCCTCTCCTTGTGCCGGGATCGCACCGGCCGGCGAAATATGGTCGGTCGTCATGTCGTCGCCGAGAACAAGGATCGGATTGGCCTCGTAGGTGCCGAGCTGGGTTCCTTCGCCGAAGCTCGCGAAGGGCGGGCGCCTTATATAGGTGGAGTTTTCATCCCACGGGAACAGGATGCTCGACGGGGCGGCAAGGTCTTTCCAGGCCGGGCTCGCCTCCGCCGCCTCGTAGGCCGGCGCGAAGTCGCCGACACTCGAAGCCTTTGCGAAAAGCCGGTCGATTTCCGCGGCGCTGGGCCAGAGCATCGCGAGCGTCACGGGCGTGCCGTCGGCGGAAACGCCGATCGGGTCGTGGAGGATGTCGATCTCGACAGTACCGGCGAGCGCGAAAGCAACGACCATCGGCGGCGAGGCGAGGAACCCGGCTTCCAGCTGCGCATGAACCCGGCCGGGGAAGTTCCGGTTACCGGACAGGACAGCGACGGCCAGTATCTTGCGTTCAGCCATCGCGTCTGCGACGGGCCGGGTCAGAGGACCGGAATTGCCGATACAGGTCGTGCAGCCGTAACCGACGATGCCGAAGCCGACCGCTTCCAGGTCATCCAGCAGGCCGGCGCGCACGAGGTAGCGCTCGGCGGTTGGCGATCCCGGAGCAAGCGAAGTCTTCACCCAAGACGGCGGCCGCAGGCCGTAGGCGCGAGCCTTGCGCGCGAGAAGACCGGCGGCCACGAGAAGCCGCGGATCGGAGGTGTTCGTACAGCTGGTGATCGAAGCGATCGCCACTGCTCCGTCGTTTGGCTTGCCTTCAAGGGCAGGATTTTCCCCGGTCCCCTTTATTTTACGGATGGCTGCGCGCGTTTCGCCGACGGCGATCCTGTCCTGCGGGCGGCGCGGGCCTGCGAGGCTGGCTTCAACGCTGCCGAGATCCAGCTTGAGCGTCGAACTGTAGCGGGGATTGGCCTCGGGATCGAACCAGATGCCGGCACGTTTCGCATAACATTCGACAAGCCGCGCATGCTCGTTGCTGCGGCCGGTTTGCAACAGATAGTCGATCGACCGGCGATCGACCGGGAAATAGCCGCTATTGGCACCGAACTCAGGCGCCATATTGGCAACGACCGCGCGGTCGCCGGCGGCCAGATTGGTGACGCCAGGCCCGTAGAATTCGACGAACTTGTCCTGGAGGTCGATCTGACGCAGCAGATGCGTCACCACGAGCGCGAGGTCGGTGGCGAGGACCCCTTCCTTTAGCTTTCCTGTCAGGCGAACGCCGACGACGTCGGGCACACGCAGCGTGACCGGCATGCCGAACAGGACGCTCTCCGCTTCAAGACCACCCACACCCCATGCCAGAACGCCGATCCCGTTGATCATCGGCGTGTGGCTGTCGGTTCCGATCAAGGTATCCGGGATGGCCCAAAGCCGGCCGTCCCGTTGATGCGCCGACACGACGGTCGCCAGACGTTCGAGATTGAGCGTGTGCATGATACCGGTGCCCGGCGGGTGAACGCGGAAACCGGCGAGCGTATTCGTCGCCCATTTCATGAAGCTGTAGCGCTCGGCATTGCGCTCATATTCCCGCTTCATATTGTGTTCTGTGGCGCCGGCCGTCCCAAAAGCATCGACCGCGAGCGAGTGATCGGTGGAAACGTCGACCGGGACGACGGGATTGAGCAGCGCCGGATTGCCTCCGGCTTCCGCCAGTGCGGAACGCATGCCGGCGATATCGACCAGCGCCGGGCCGCAAGTGGTGTCATGCATCAGGACGCGGTTCGGCAGGAACGGGATTTCGACGTCGCTCTGGCCCGTCTTCAGCCATGCGGTGATGGCGGCCTTGGCCCGTGATGCATCGTCGCCGGCCGTCCTTAGAACGTTCTCCAGCAATATCCTATGGATATACGGCATGCGTGCCAGATCGCCGCCTGCCTCGGCCGGCAGGTCGATCAGATCATAGCTCAGGCCGTCGATCTCGAATTTCGCTCGCATACCGGTCAGCAATGCCACCCGTCGTCACCGCTACAACGTCTTCAAACCGGCCACGATGGCTGAAAACAGCATATCGATTTCCATCTCCGAAATGACAAGGGGAGGAGAAAGAACGATGGTGTTCGCCACCGGCCGTATCATCACGCCGCGCTCGAAGCAGAATTCGTAGACCTTTTTCGCCATGACCTTGCCGCTGGCGACATCTTCGCCGAGTTCGATGCCGGCAAGCAGACCGAGATTGCGGATATCCACCACGCCAGGCAGGCCCTTGAGCGAATGGGCCTGCTCCTGCCAGACCGGCTCGATCGCTGCTGCCTGCTCGAACACGCCTTCGTTGAGATAGACGTTCAGCGTCGCCAGGGCCGCCGCGCAAGCCAGCGGATGACCTGAATAGGTATATCCATGCGAGAACTCCACGGCACCTTGCGGGGCGATTTCCATCAGCGTCTCGTGGATATTGCTGGAACTGATGACGCCGCCCATCGGGACCGCACCGTTCGTCATGCCCTTGGCGATGGCGATGAGGTCGGGAGTGACGCCGAAACGGTCGGCGGCGAACGGACGGCCGAGGCGGCCGAAGCCGGTGACCACTTCATCGAAGATCAGCAGAATGCCGTGGCGCGTGCAGATTTCCCTCAGCCGTTCCAGGTAGCCAACCGGCGGGATCAGAACCCCCGTCGAGGCGGCGATAGGCTCGACGATCACCGCTGCGACCGTCGATGGATCGAAGGTCTGCAGCATCTGTTCGAGCGCGTCGGCGATCTCCGCGCCGTGGCCCGGCTGGCCGCGGCTGAAGGCATTGCGGGCGGGATCATGCGTATGGGGCATGTGGGCCGCACCCGGCAAAAGCATGCCGAACTGCTTCTTGTGCGGCCCCATGCCTGCCGCCGAAAGCCCTCCGAAACCGACGCCGTGATAACCGCGCTGGCGACCGATGATGCGCTGCCGCTGTCCTTCACCGCGCGCATGGTGATAGGCGAGGGCAAGCTTGAGCGCCGTATCGGTGGCCTCCGACCCGGAATTGGTGAAGAAGACGTGATCCAGTCCTTCAGGCGCGACGGCTGTCAGCCGGCTGGCATATTCGAAGGCGAGGGGATGGCCGAGTCCGAACGAGGAGGCGAAATCAAGCTGTGCGGCCTGTTTCTGGATCGCCTCGACGATCTTCGGATGCCCATGCCCCGCGTTCACGCACCAGAGACCGGCGATCCCGTCCAGAAGCCGGTGGCCGTCGCTCATGTGGTAATACATGCCCGACGCGCCGGTGATGATCTGCGGCTTCCTCTTGAAGTCCCGGTTGACCGTGAAGGGCATCCAGTAGGATTCGAGCGAATTGGCGTTGAGCTGCTGCATGTGCATTGCTTTCATTCTTCGATCAGATGAAGTCGGTCTTCTTGAGGATCTGCGCCGTCACTTCGCCGCATCCAGCCGGTCGGCGGAGGGTGGTATCGGCGGCATGACGTCGTCCGGGATGGGATTGACGAAGGGATTGCCATCCAGCCGGTCCCGAAGATCCGCCTTGGCCGCCTCGATCAGCGCCGGATTGCGGATGAGTTCGATGGCGGTGCCCGCCATGACCTTTGCGGCATGCGCCATGCCCTTGTGGGCGGCGGCCAATTTGCCCTGGGCAACGAGCTGCCAGGAATGGCCGGGCGTGCCGATCGCATATGTCGCCCCGCGCATCTGGACGGTCGGAACCACCCAGCTCACGCTGCCGACATCGGTCGATCCGACCATCGATCCATCGCCCGCATGGAGCGGGACGATGAGATCGCAGAGCGGTTCGTCCTTCTTCGGTCTGAGATGGAAGCGGGCGTATGACGAGGCGATCTCCTCCGGCGTGAAGGTCGCCTGGAACTTCCGGGCGGTCGCCTTGTCGGCTTCGTCGAATAGGGCAGGACCCAGGCGCTCGAGCTGCGCATGCATGCATTCCTCCAGCGGCTCGTTGCCCATCAGGTTGGCATCGCCGGATATGATTTCCTGCTTCATGGTCGTTTCGGTCATCCAGGCGGCGCCTTCGGCTACGCGCTTTACCCGGGCGACGAGCGAAAGAAGCTCGGGAAGCGTTCTCGCCCGCACGAGATAACGAACGGTGGCATTGGCCTGGACGACGTTCGGGGCCGAACCGCCCGCATCGGTAATCGCGTAATGAATACGGGCGGTCGTCGGCATGTGTTCGCGCAGGAAGTTCACGCCGACATTCATCAACTCCACCGCATCGAGTGCGCTGCGCCCGAGATGGGGCGTCGCCGCGGCATGCGAGGCGCGGCCGGAGAAATGAAAGTTCATCTCGCTGCAGGCAAGCGAGATCGGGTTGTTGACGCCGCTGAAGGCAGCGGGGTGCCACGAAATGGCGATGTCGACATCGTCGAAGACGCCGGCACGCACCATGAAGCCTTTGGAAGACCCGCCTTCCTCCGCCGGGCAGCCGTAATAGCGGACGCGCCCCTTCAATCCGTGGGCAGCGAGATAGTCCTTCACCGCGGTGGCGGCCAGCATCGAGCCGGCGCCGAGAAGGTTGTGACCGCAGCCATGGCCGTGGCCGCCGGCAACGACCGGCCGCTGTTCGGCGACGCCCGCTTCCTGGCTGAGGCCCGGGAGCGCGTCATACTCCCCGAGAATGGCGATGACAGGACCAGCCTCGCCGGCCTCTCCCATGACGGCGGTCGGAATGCCGGCAATGTTGCGCTCGATCCTGAAGCCCTCGGCCTCGAGAAGCCGCAAATGTTCGGCTGAGGAACGGAACTCCTCGTAATTGATCTCCGGCGTCCCCCAGACGCGGTCGCTGAGATCAAAAAAGGCGGCGCTTTTTTCGTCGACGATTGTCCAGATGGATTGGGAATTCTGCATCGCGTCCTCGTTTCCTGATCAGTGCAGGCCGCTTAGAATCGGCGTCAGCCGTTCCAGCGCCCAGTCTATCTGCTCGCGCTCGATCACCAGCGGAGGCGCGAGACGAATGGTGTGATCATGCGTCTCCTTGGCGAGGATGCCCGACTGGCGGAGTAGCTCGCAGTAACGGCGTGCACCGCCGGCCTGCGGATGCAGTTCCACGGCGAGCATCAGCCCGCGCCCGCGCACGTCTCGAATGAAGTCGCTGCGAATGTCCTTCAGCCCCCGAAGGAAATAATCGCCCTGCTCGGCGGCATTCTCGATCATGCCTTCTTCGGTAAGCGCCTTCAGCGCCGCCCGTGCGACGGCACAGGCGAGCGGGTTGCCGCCGAAGGTCGAGCCGTGCTGCCCGGGTTTCAGCGTGCCTAGCACCTCGTTGTTGGAAAGCACGGCGGAGACGGGATAGAAGCCGCCCGACAATGCCTTGCCAACCAGCGTCACGTCCGCCTCGATCGCCTCATGTTCTTCCGCAAGCAGCTTGCCGGTGCGTCCGAGACCGGTCTGGATTTCGTCCAGGATCAGCATGACATTGTTTGCCGTGCAGAGTTCGCGGACCTTTGCAAAATAGCCCGCCGGTGGGATCAGCACGCCCGCCTCGCCCTGGATCGGCTCAACCAGGAAGGCAACGGTGTTTTGGTTGATCGCCCCCTCGAATGCCTCGACATCGCCGAACGGCACAACCCGGAAACCGGGCAGGAAGGGACCGAAATTCTTGCGTGCCGTCTCGTCGGTGCTGAAGCTGATGATGCCGAGCGTCCGGCCGTGGAAATTGTTGGAGCAGACGATGATTTCCGCCTGTTCCTCGGGGATGTTCTTGACCTCGTAACCCCACTTGCGCACGGATTTGACGGCGGTTTCGACGGCTTCCGCGCCACTGTTCATCGGAAGCACCCTGTGCGATTTCGTCAGTGCCGCGAGCTCCTCATAAAACAGCGCGAGCTGGTCGTTGCGGAATGCCCGGGAGGTCAGCGTCAGCTTGCCCGCCTGCTCTACCATCGCGGCCAGGATCTTGGGGTGGCAATGTCCCTGGTTGACGGCGGAATAGGCGGACAGGCAGTCGAGATAGCGGTTTCCGTCCGTATCCCAGACATAGACGCCCGCGCCGCGCTCCAGAACCACGTCGAGCGGCTTGTAGTTGTTTGCGCCGAGCCGGCCTTCGATCGCGATGAACTCTTCCGTCAACATAGTGGATTTCTCCTGCCCCAGAGAGGCGATACTCATCGAATGTTGGCCTTGTTACGCCGCGACGCCGAGGGTCGGCGTCGCCTTGAGCAGGGCCTGCGTATAGGGGTGTTGCGGGTGATCCAGGATCTGGCCGACACTGCCCTCCTCGACGATCAGGCCCTGCTGCATGACGACGATCCGGTCGGCGACGCGGGAGACGGCGCCGAGATCGTGCGAAATGAAAAGGCAGGCGAAGCCGTGGTTTTCCTGCAGTTTGCGGAAGAGATCGAGAACCTGCTTCTGGATCGTCATGTCGAGCGCCGAGACCGGCTCGTCGGCGACGACGAAAGCGGGATTGCGGATGACCGCACGCGCGATCGCGACGCGCTGCCTCTGCCCGCCGGACAAGGCATGCGGATAACGATCGCCAAGTCCGGCAAGGCCGACCTCGTTGAGAATGTCACTCACCCGCTCGGCCTTTTCGATGCCGCTGAGTTTCGGGCCATGTACCAGCGGCTCACCGACGATTTCCGCTATCTTCTGCCGCGGGTCGAGGGACGAATAGGGATCCTGGAAGACGAGTTGGCACTGCAGGCGATAATCCCGGGCAGCGGCCCGGTCGGCGGATGCCATCGGGCGCCCGCGAAACAGGATGTCTCCGCCGGACAACGGCAGCAGGCCCAGCATTGCCCGTCCGAGCGTGGTCTTGCCGGAACCGGAGCCGCCCACAACTGCGACCACTTCACCGGGGCGCACGCCAAGCGAAACACCCCTCACCGCAAGCTTCTTTTCCGCCGTGCTGAACATGTTGCCGGCGCCCGAGAAGGTCACCTCGACACCGCGGGCCTCGATGAGCGGCTCCGCTTCGGCGGGTGGCGCGCGGCCGTAGTCACGTTTCGGCAGGGCGTCGATCAGCGTGCGCGTATATTGCTCCTTCGGCCGATGCAGAACCTCCTCGACCGGACCCGATTCTATCAGCCTGCCCCGCTCCAGAACGAAGACCTTCTTCGCGTATTGGGCGACGAGACCGAGATTGTGGGTGATCAACAGAACCGAGGTGCCGAAGGTGCGCGTCAGATCGACCATGACCTCCATGACCTCGCGCTGGGTGAGCGTATCGAGCGCCGTCGTCGGTTCATCGGCGATCAGCAGCTTCGGCCGAAGCAGCATGACCGAGGCGAGCATGATGCGCTGGCGCATGCCGCCCGAGAACTGATGCGGAAATGCGGCAAGGCAGGCTTCCGGGTTCGGGATTTTCACCCGTTCCAGCATCTCGGACGCGCGCGCGCGAGCCGCCTCGACGCTCAGCTTCTCATGCAGCCGCAGCCCCTCGACCAGCTGTGCGCCGATCGTCATCGCCGGATTGAGCGATACCATCGGCTCCTGGAAGACCATGCCGATCTCGGCGCCGCGAACTTTGCGGATCTCGCCACCTGTCATCTTCAGGACGTCGTTGCCTTCGAACAGGATCTTTCCGGAGACCGGCGTGATTGCCTTGGGGAGCAGCCGCATGGCTGCGCGTGCGGCGACCGTCTTGCCGCTGCCACTTTCGCCGACCAGCGCAACGATGCTGCCCGCCTCGACATCGAACGACACGTCATGGAGGATAGGGTGCCCGTTCGATGTCGTGACGCGCAGAGCGCGAACGTCGAGCAGTGGCCGGGAAGTCTCTGCGTTCATCACCGTTGCTCCATTCTTGGGTCGAAGCGATCCCGCAGCGCATCTCCGAGCAAATTGATGCCGAGCAGCGTCATCGAGATGCAGATGCCGGGGGCGAGCCCGAGCCAGGGGGCCTTTTCGATATAGGTACGCGCCGCAGACAGCATGTTGCCCCAGGTCGGCGCCGGCGGAGGCACGCCGAGGCCGAGGAAGCTCAGGCCGCTTTCCGCCAGCACCACCCAGCCGAACATCGAGGTAGCGAGCACCACGATCGGCGCGGTGCAATTGGGCAGGACATGGCGAAACATGGTGGCGAATTCGGAATTGCCGATGACGCGCGACGCCTCGACATATTCCCGCTCTCTGGCCGACAGTACGCTTGCCCGCACAACACGCAGCACGGAGGGGGAATAGGCGATCCCGAGCGCCAGGATGATGCCGTATTTGTTGGGGCCGGAAATCACCATCAGGCCGAGCGCCAGCAGTGTGCCGGGAAAGGCGAGGAGCGCGTCGCTGAAGACCATCAGGATCCGATCGGCCAGCCCTCGCGTGTAGCCCGCGATCAGGCCGGTGATCGTGCCGACCGTGATCGCAAAAGCGACCGTCAGGATGGCGACCGTCATGCTCTGCACCGCCCCGGTCATCAGGCGGGAGACGACATCGCGGCCGAATTCGTCGGTGCCGAGCCAGAATTGCGCTGATGGCGGTTTCAGCTTGGCAACGAGCTTGATCGCCGCCGGCTCGTAGGGCGTCCAGAACAGAGCCAGGAGGGCCATGCCGCCGATGAAAATCAAAAGGGCCGAGCCGATGATCAGGTTTGCGGGCTGCCTGATCATGAGGCGGTGACCCGCGGATCGAACAGCGGATAACACAGATCGACGATCAGATTGACGATCACGTAGATCAAGGCCGTGAACAACAGACATCCCTGTACCACCGGATAGTCGCGAGCGAAGATCGAATCGACGAGAAGGCGCCCGAGGCCGGGCAAGGTGAAGACGGTTTCCAGGACCGCGATGCCGCCGAGGAGCCCGCCGAGCACCAGCCCGATCATCGTCCAGGTCGGGGCGAAGGCGTTGGGCAGGACGTGGCGAAGCAGGACCTTTCGTTCCGAAAGACCCTTGGCGCGGGCATGCATGACATATTCCAGCCGCAGGATCTCGATGGCGCTGGCGCGCATCATGCGGGTGAGCACGCCGACCTCGATCAGCATCAACGTCACGACCGGCAGGATGACGTAGGTGATGGCGGTCCAAGGCTTTTCGGTGAACGGCACATAACCGACGACCGGCAGCCATCCAAGCTTCAATCCAAAGACCAGCAGAAGGACGAGGCCGAGCCAGAAGCTGGGAACCGACATCAGCAGCGTCGAGGCGGTGACGATGGCGACATCCACATGCTCGTTCTGCCGCCATGCCGCCACAAGGCCGGCCGGAACCGCGATCAGCGTCGCGAGCGCTACGGCGACCAGTACGATTGTGGCGCTGACCTGGAAGCGGTCGAGCATCAGGGGCAGGACCGGCGCGCCGTTGGAGATGGAATGGCCGAGATCGCCCCGCAGGACATTGCCGAGCCAGTAAAGGAACTGCACCGCCACCGGCCGATCGAGGCCGAGATTGGCGCGCAGGCTGGCAAGCTCGTCCGGGCTGGCGCTATCGCCGAGGATCAACTGGGCCGGGTCGCCGGGGATCATCCGCACCAGGAAGAACACCATCACGGCTACGATCAGTAGCGTCGGAAGCGTCCACAACAGACGCTTCGCGACATATTTCGAAAGGGCGTGCATGAGCTATTTCCCTTGTGCGAAGGAAACGCCCCACATGCGCGGATAACCGACCGGCCATGTCTTGTATCCTTCCACATTGGCGCGCACGGCGCCGATACGGGTGCCGGAATAGAGCGGGATCAACGGGACGTCGGCGCGGATCATGCCTTCCAGCTTGTCGAACAGCGCCTGCCGCTCCTTGGCATCGCCGATCGTTGTGCTCGCGGCGATCAGCTTCAGGCCTTCCGGATTGTCCCACACCTTGTTCGGGCTCTTGTCCTTGCTGCCGCTGACCATGTCGTAGGAGAGCGAGGGATCGAGGCGTGCGGAATAGGTGAACGACATGGCGGAGTAGTTGCCGGCCGTGTAACGGTCGAGCAGCGTCGCCCAGTCGAGTGTCTCGATCTCGATATTGATGCCGGCTTCCTGCGCCATCGCCTGGACGAGAACCGCGGCATCGAAGAGCGACGGATAAAACTTCGTCGCCAGCCACTTGATCGGCTGGCCCTTGTAACCCGCGTCCGCCAACAGCTTCTTCGCCTCGTCGAGATTGCGGCCGGGGATTTCCTTCTGCAGCTTGCCGGAATAGGGGCTCGGGACCGGAATGACCGAGAGGTTCGCCGGCGACTGGCCGTTCGTCAAGGCTTCCGAGATCTGCGCGATATCGAGGGAAAGCAGTAGCGCCTTGCGGATACGGATGTCCTTCAGCAGCGGATCGCGGGTCTGAAAAAGAAGACTGGTCAGGCCCATGCTGGCGACCTTGTCCACCTTCAGCTTGTCGCTGCCGGAGAGTTCCTCGACATCGGCGTTGTTGACGTCGCTCAGCACGTCGATGTCTCCGGAATAGAGCGCGGCCTTGGCCGCAGCATCGTCCGGAATGACCATGAAGCGCGTGGCCGCGATCTTCGGCTGCTTGTCGCCGACATAGCCGGTTCGCTCGCCGCCGGGCGAGACGTAGTTGGGATTGGCGGCGAGCTGCACATACTGGCCGCTGCGCCATTCCTGCAGCATGAAGGGACCGGTGCCGACAGGCTTCACCCACTTGCCCTGTGCATCGAGCGAGCTCCTGTGGTAGATGCCGGTGCCGCCGCAATCGGTGCGGGCAATGGTGGCGAGGAAGAGGGCGGTCGGCTTTTCCAGCGTGAAGACGACGGTTGCGGCATCCGGCACAGCCACGTTGGTGACATTGGCGACGCCGGATCCCGTCACGTCCTTCAGGCACCGCCAGGCGGTCTTGGGATCGACGTAGCGCTGCCAGGAGGACAGGACATCGGCGGAGGTCAGCGGTTCGCCATTGCTGAACTTCAGCCCGTCACGCAGCTTGAACGTGTAGGTCTTGCCGTCGGGGGAAACATCGACAGACTTTGCCAGCAGCGGCGCGATCGAGGCGTCGTCCTTATACCCGACGAGGCCTTCGACCATGTGCAGGACGATGGCGTCACTATTGGCATCGCGGTTGACGCCGGGATCGGTCGAGCGGATGTCCGCATTGATGCGCACCCGCATCGTCTTGTCCTGCGCCATGGCCGTGCCCGCGGCGGTCGTGGCCAGCAGTGTGATCGCTGCCGTCGTCTTCAACAGACTTTGAATGTTCATTGGAGGCTCCCGTATTGTTCCCTTATTGATTTTGGTTAGGCCGCGTTCGTTTGAGCCTTGCGGGGCGCTTCGACGGGCCTGATGCTCATATCAAGGCTGTAGTTCCAGAAATGCGCCCCGAGCGCCGGCAGCAATGCGACCTCCATGCGGCCTTCGCCTGGCACCATGACGATCATGGCGACCGTTGCGGACTGATTGTTGGACAGCGATTTGCGCGGTGGGCGGCAGACCGACCAGGGACTTTCGAACGTATCGGAAAGCGCGCTCTTGACGGTGTCCACCGTGACCTTGCCGACATGCGGTTCGATCAGCTGGCGGACGCGCAGGTCTCGGTAGAGCGAGTCCGGCATGTTGACGACGCCCTTGTCGAGCAGCTTTGACAGCGCAACCTGGCTCTGGAAATGGTTGGCATGCACCAGCACGCCGTTTTCCGGGTGAACCAGAAAAGTTTCGTCGGGCGCACATTCGAAATCGATTGCGATGCCATGGGCGTGGCCGATCATCATGTTGTTCGATGCTGACTTGCGGGTTCCGTAAACCGCCTGCATCGACATCGCCAGATGGTCCTGTTCCAGAACCTTGCGGCGGATGATGGCGAGCGGCACGCCGAGCTCCCGGTAGTCCCGGTCGGTTTCGAGGTAGTTGCCGCTGATCGAGATGCCGGCGGAGTTGAAGCCCGTGCGCGCAAGGCCGCCGGCTTCGGTGAAGGTGATGATGTCCGGCCCATCGCTGCGCTTGATCTTGAGCACGATCGCCGTTTCGGCGCATTCAGCCTTCCAGTCCCAATTCTGGGCGTGGATGAAGACATTGTCACGCGTGGCGGAGGGCATGACGAAAACGCCGGTGCAGCCATCCGACTGGATGAAGTCCGCGTGGCCCTTTTCCCGGCGGCGCGCAAGCTTGAGGATTTCGGTGCGTGCGTTGAGCAGCAGGATTGCAGCCAGATCGGTGTTCACGGCCCTGGCGATGCCGCGCATCTCCTCGATATACTGGGGGCCGTAATCTTCGATCGCGCTGGCGAAACGGTCGATCATCGCCGCAAGGTCGCTGTCTTTCAGGCCGGAGGAATGCAGCTGGTCCTTGTAGTGCCCGATGCCCTTGAGGATACGCTCCGCGGCCTGTTCCCCATATTGTTGGCCGCGCTCGAATGGCGTACCAGAAATCTCGATGAGCGGGCAGGGAAGAGGCAAGGTCATGATGGCGTGATCCAGATGCTGTATGGCGGCAGGCCGAACGGTTGCCTTCGCCTAGAAAGTATTTCATATAACAAAAACCAAAATAATGGGAAAGGCAAGCGGAAATGTCAGACGCGTCCACGCCTCTTCAGCAGGACCTGATGCGTCGCATCATCGACGTCATCCATGAGGACAATCTTCAGCCAGGGGCCAGGCTGCGCCAGAACCAGTTGGCGGACCGGCTGCGCGTGTCCCGCACGCCGGTTCGAATGGCGCTCGAATTGCTGGAATCGCAGGGCTTCGTGCAGCATGAGCAAAACAGGGGGATGACGCTTTCGGCAATTCCTCCCAGGGTGGAGACACTAGAGGCGCCGCCCGCCGATGAAGAACTTCTCGTCGCGATCGCCAAGCTGCGGCGCGACGGCGAACTGTCGGAGCAGTTCGCGGAACTGGAACTGATGCGGCTGACGGGGCAGGAGCGGACGCCTGTCCGTCAGGCGCTGATCAAGCTGGAAGGTCTCGGCGTAATTCAGCGCCGAAAAGGTTATGGATGGCAGTTTTTCGACCCGGTCCGCGATGTGCGTGCTCGAGAAGAAAGCTATGATTTTCGGCTGCTTATCGAATGCGCAGCCATCCTGTCGCCGGATTTTTCGCTTTCCGCTGATTGGATCAAGTCGATGCGATCACGGCACGAGGCAATGCTGAGTGCGGCCTGGACGGACGCATCCAGCGTCACCCTGTTCGAAATGAACGCGGAATTCCATCTCGGCATCAGCGCGGCGTCTGGAAACCGCTATATAGAGGAGGCGATGAACCGCCAGAACCAGCTTCGCCGTCTATCCAACTACAACTGGCAGCATGGCGCGGATCGCGTAGCCGTTACCTGTCGGGAACATCTGGAAATACTCGAGCGACTCGAGGCGGGCGACAACGAAGTCGCAGCGGCTCTCATGCGCAAGCATTTGACCGGCGCCCGCGGGACCTCGAAAGCGAGAAATGGAATTTTGTAACATAAAAACCATAGTGAGGCTATCGCCCGCTACGGTGGCCCAATCTCGCGCTCCGTTCTCAAAAGCCCCTGAAAGAAAAGGTAAAACCTGCCGAGCGCTGTTCCCCCGCTCGCAGCACGAAAAGTCCTGAATCACTGCCAAGAGGAAAACCGAAGGCGCCGGCAACGTGCGACACGGGTTCGAGGCAGACATAGTCCGCGGTGCGATGAGCCACGAGGTGTTTCAGTTCCGGCCCGGCGGTCAAGGTGGCCTCGATGCCTCCGTTGGTGACGACCGTGGCCTGCTGCCAGTCCGAAAGAAAAAGGGTGTGGGTCTCGTTCGGCAGTGTTTCCGCACTCCGGGCTTCAGATCGGGTTCCGTCCGGAACGCCCGCGTCACCTGGCAGCCAAATCTTGCCGGCATCGCAGGATGCCGGCCTGCCGAGATTTGCCGCAAAATACGGATGCCAGCCAAATCCGCCGGGCATGGAGGCCCGTCCTGTATTGGTCATTGAAAGCTCGATATCGAGCCGGTCGTCGCTGAGCACCAAGCGCTGTACAGCCCGGAAGTCGAAAGGCCAGTCCGGATCGGCGCGGTAGTCCAGCACCAATTCGATCCGATCGGTGCCGAGCGATGCCACCTGCCAGGCGCGGCGATGGGCCGGGCCATGCTGGGCATCGGTCCGAAGTGCCGGGTGCGGCAGAACTTCATGACGCTTGCCGTCATGCATGAAAGCCGCACCGACGAGCTTGTTGTGATAGGGAAACAGCGGATAGGCGCCGGCCTTCGGCCAGTTCAGCGGCTCGAACTCCGGACCGGCGGTCGGCACGAGGATATCGCCCAGCCGGTCATGGACGAGATGGGTGATGCGGCCGCCGTTTTCGGGCAGGAAACGGGCCTCAAGCGGCCCGCTTCGAATGCTTGGCCAATGCTTTCCTGTCATTTCAGGCGAAGGCATAGGACCCGTCCGGTCGCTTCGGCACGCGACGTTGCCAATGGACGTAGCCGTCCTCCTGCATCGCCTTTTCGTCCATCTCGACACCCCAGCCGGGACGGTCCGGGCGAAGCTCGAGATAACCGTCCTTTGGCAGGTACGGATCGGCGACGTAACGCGCCGACGCTTCCCGTGTCTCGACTTCGGTCCCGCCATAGACGTAGGCCTGGCCCGTCGGCAGGCGGTATTCGAGGATCTTGAAATTCTGCTGGGCGGCCGAGAAATGCACGTTGACTGCGGTTGCCAGAGGCCCCATCGGGTTGTGCGGGGCCACGCCGACATAAAAGGCCTCGGCAAGCGTCGCGATGCGGCGCATTTCCGAAAGCCCGCCGACGACGCAGATGTCCGGCTGGATCAGATCCGCACCCTTCACCTGCAGCAGCCGCAGGAATTCGTAGCGGCTGTAGAGGCTTTCGCCCGTCGCCAGCGTGCATTCGAGTCCCTGCTTGAGTTCGCCCCATGCCTCGATGTTTTCCGGCCGCAGCGGTTCTTCGTAGAACAGCGGGTCGTAAGGTGCGAGTGCGTTGCCGAGCTGCCGGGCGGCGGCGGGCTCGTAGATCTTGGCATGCGCGTCGAAGGCGATCTCGTAATCGTCGCGAACCGTCTCGCGGAGTTGGCGAAAATAGTCGGCCGACGCCTTCACCACGTTACCCCAGCGATTGGTATGCATATCGATCCGCCAGGGGCTGAGCTTGAACGCAGTGAACCCCCAGCCTTCGTTCAGCCGGTCGAATTCGTCGCGCGCCGCCGGTGCGTCCGGCGCGGTGTAGACGCCGGCATACACCTTGATCTTGTCGCGCACCTCGCCACCGAGCAGCTTGTAGACGGGCAGGCCCGCAGCTTTCGCGGCCAGGTCCCAGAGGCAATGGTCGAGGCCGGCGATCGCCGCAAGTCCCATGGCGCCGGGAGGAAACCGGCTCTGCTGGATCATCAGATTGACGAGGTAGTCCACCCGCGTCGGGTCCTGCCCGGCAACAAAGCCGTAAAGATAGTCCAGAAGCGGCGGCAGCGCCTTGTCCGGCCCGTGGTTGTAGCATTCGCCCCAGCCGGTCAGGCCGTCGTCGGTGTCGAGCGCGACGATGACACGCGGGCGGTCCTTGTCACGGGTCATGAAAACCCGCATCCGGTCGATCTTCATCTTCTGTGTCCTTACTTGCCGAAATACTGCCGACGCGACACACGCGTCTGCACATAGAGATGTTCGCCCCAGGTGCCCGGCGCATAGGCGCCGCTATCCGGCTGAACCTGTACGGAAAGATTGCCCTGGCTCGGGTAGCGGGCAACGAATTCCTCGTCGATATCGCAGCCCAGTCCCGGCGCGTCCGGCACTACGATCAAGCCGTTTTCCTGGACCGGATGCGGCACGATCACGCTCTTGCGTCCCTCCCAGTCGTCGTCGAGGCGTTCCAGGATCAACGCATTCGGGATCGCGGCCATCAAATGCAGAGCGGCATATTCGGCGACCGGCCCGAGCGAGCCGGAATGCGGCGCGAACTGGATGTGGTGCGCCTCCGCCATGGCGGCAATCTTCTTCATCTGGGTAATGCCGCCGGCACGTCCGGTATCCGGCTGGATGATGTCGACCAGTTCCTTCTCGATCAGCTCGCGCTCACCGAAAATCGTGGCGCTCCGTTCGCCGGCGGCAAGCGGCACATGCGCTGCGTCGCGGATGCGGCGGTAGCCATCTACGTTCTCCGGCGCGATCGGGTCTTCCACCCACATCAGCTCATAAGGCTCGAGCTTGCGCACCAGCCGGCAGGCATCGGCGGGCGTCATCCATGGTGCACCGTGAAGGTCGATGGCGATATCCACCTCGTCGCCGACCGCTTCGCGCAACGCGGCGACCTTTCGGACTGGATCGGAAACGCCGCCGCATTTGATCGCCTTGATGCCGCGGCTCTTCACGGCAAGCGCCTGTTCCACGGTATTGGCATGCGAATAGATCGGAATATGGTCGCGAACCTTGCCGCCGAGCAGGTTCCAGACTGGCACGCCGAGCGCCTTGCCCTTGATGTCCCACAGCGCCATGTCGATGCCGGTCATGGCACCGCCGCCGACCGTGCCGAGCATGCCGTGGCCCATCATGGCGATCATCATCTTCTGCCACAGCTTTTCGATATGCGTCGGGTCTTCGCCGATCAGGAGCGGCGCGAGATCCTTGATCGCGGTCTCGATGACGCGAGGCCAGCCGGAGCATTCGCCGATGCCGGTAATCCCCTCGTCGGTATCGATCTTCAGGAACAGCCAGTTGCGGGTGCCGCCGAAATAACCTCGTTCGGACGATCCCGGACCGGAAGAAGCAGATGCGTCGTCGGACGCCCATTTCGAACGGTGCGGCTGACCCACATGCATGAGAAAGGTGCGGATTCCCGTGATTTTCATCGCGCAGAACTTCTATTCTTGACGTTGCTGGGATCGATGTGGGGGCTGGGTTCGATGTACCGGAACCGCTTGGAGCGATCACGATCGCGGGGATCCGGCCGGGGAATGGCCGAAATCAATGCCTGCGTGTAGGGGTGATCAGGGTTGTTGCAGACCTTGTCCGCTTCGCCGACTTCGACGAGCCGGCCGCGATACATGACGCCGACCCGGTCGCACATGTAGCGAATGACGCCGATATCGTGACTGATGAAGATGTAGGCGAGCTTGAGCTCGTCCTGCAGCCGCATCAGGAGATCCAGCACCTGGAAGCGCACCGAGACGTCGAGCGCCGAGGTCGCCTCGTCCGCCACGATGATGCGCGGATTGAGCGTGATCGCTCGCGCGATGCCGATGCGCTGGCGCTGGCCGCCGGAAAAGGCGTGGGGGTAGCGTTCCCGCCCTGCGGGATCGAGGCCGACCTGATCCATCAGGTGGCAGACCCGCTCGTCGAGTTCCTTACCCCTCGACAGGCCGTTGACCAGCAGCGGCTCACCGATCACCTGCGCGACCGTCATGCGCGGGTTGAGCGAGCCGAACGGGTCCTGGAAGACCATGCGCAGCTCGCGACGGGCTGCTTTCAGTTCGCGCCCCTCAAGCCTGGCGAGATCGACCACCCTGCCATCGGCGCGGCGATAGTGCATCTCGCCGGATGCCGGATCGTAGAGCCGCATGATCGAGCGGCCCAGGGTCGTTTTGCCGGAACCGCTTTCGCCCACGATGCCGAGCGTCTCACCGGGCAGGAGAGCGATCGAGACGTCGTTCAGCGCCTTCATCTCCCCGAAATGCATGGAGAGGTTGCGGATGTCGAGGATCGGTTCGGCGGTCGTGTCGAGCGGCGGCCGGGCGAGGCGGATTTCCGCCTTCTGCTCCAGCTTCAGCACGGAGCCGATAAGCATCTTCGTATACGGATCCTTCGGCGTATGGAAGATCTGGTCGACCGGCCCGTATTCCTTGATGACGCCGTGATGCATGACCAGCACGTCATCGGCAATCTGTGCCACCACGCCCATGTCGTGGGTGATGAACAGCACCGCCATTCCGGTCGTCTGCTGCAGGCGCTTGATCAAGTCGAGGATTTCCGCCTGGGTCGTCACGTCGAGCGCGGTGGTCGGCTCGTCGGCGATCAGCAGCTGCGGCTTGCACGCAAGCGCCATGGCGATCATGGCGCGCTGGCGCATGCCGCCGGAATACTGGAAGGCGTAGCGGTCGAGCGCCTGTTCCGGATTGGGGATTTCCACCTGCCGGAGCAGTTCGGCGGCTTCCTTGCGGGCCTGCGCCTTGCTCATGTTCAAATGCAGGCGCAGCACTTCGGTAATCTGGTCTCCGACGGTATGCACCGGCGAAAGCGACGACATCGGCTCCTGGAAGATCATCGCGATGTCGCGGCCGCGGACGGCGCGGATCGCCTTGCTGCGCGGATCAAGCCTCGCCAGGTCGACCGAAGTGCCGTCCTGGCGGTTGAGGATGATCGAACCGGACGCGATGCGGCCGGGCGAGTCGATGATCTGCAAGATCGAGCGGGCGGTGACGGACTTGCCGGAGCCGCTTTCGCCGACCACGCACAGGGTCTTGCCGGGCTCGATCGAAAAGGAGATGTCGTTGACCGCCTTGAAGATGCCGGTGCGAAGCGGAAACTCCGTCACCAGGTTCTTCACGTCGAGCAGCGTCTTGCCCGCTGCCATCGAAGGACGGGGCGTGATGGATAGGATATCGGTCATCCGCGCCTCACTTGTTGTACGGGTCGGCCGCATCACGCAGACCGTCGCCGAAAAGGTTGAGCGCCATGACGGCGATGACGACCGCGAGCCCCGGCATAAACAGCCATGGCGCGGTGGCGATGGAGCGGATGTTCTGCGCCTCGCGCAAAAGAACGCCCCAGGAGACTGTCGGCGGCTGCAGGCCGAGGCCGAGGAAAGAGAGCGATGTCTCCGCCAGGATCATCGCCGGCACGGCCAAGGTCATCGAGGCGATGATATGGCTCGAGAAACTCGGCAACATATGGCGGAAGATGATCCGGCCTTCCGAGACGCCGTCGAGACGAGCAGCGGCGACGAATTCCTCGGTTCGCAGCGACAGGAAGCGGCCGCGCACGACGCGGGCAAGCTGTGCCCAGCCCGTGAACGACAAGATGATGGTGATCATCATGTATTGCAGCGCTGCCGGCCACCCTTGCGGCAGGGCCGCGGCGAGAGCCAGCCAGATCGGAATGGTCGGCAGCGACAGCACGAAGTCGATGACGCGCTGCATGACGAAGTCGATCCGGCCGCCGTAATATCCGGAAATGCCGCCAAGCACGATGCCAAGCAGCAGCGACAGGAAAACGCCGACCAGGCCGATCGACAGCGAGATCTGGGCACCCTGCACCGTACGGCTGTAGACGTCGCGTCCGAGACGGTCGGCGCCGAAGAGATAGAGCGGCTTGGTGTTGTCCGTGGTGGCGACGAGGTGGATGTCGGTCTCGAACAGGCCAAGCACCGAATAGGTGTAGCCACGCCCGAAGAACTGGATCGGGATCTTGGTATTGGTATCCTCGACGAAGATGGCGGCGAGCGTGTTTGGGTCCCGCGTCAGCTTCATCCCGTAATAATACGGGCCAAAACTGAACCCGTCGGCGGTGTCGAGGAAATGAATGCTCTGCGGCGGATGGAAGGTCGAACGGGCGTTTTGCAGGATCGGGTCGTTGATCGCGAAGAAGCCCGGGAAGATCGCGACAATGTACATCGCGACGGTGACGACAAGGGCGGCCATGGCGAGCTTGTGCCGCTTGAAGGCCCACCAGATCAGCTGCCATTGCGCCGCGACGGCGACGCGATCGGGGCGATCGTTGAGGATGGTTGCATCGACCATTCGGGTCTCCTATTCGAGCCGGATGCGCGGATCGACCAGCGCAAGCAGGATGTCGCTGATCAGCGAGCCGATCAGCGTGAGAGCGCAGATCAGGAGCACGAAGGCGCCGGCGAGATACATGTCCTGCGCCATCAGCGCCTGGAGAAGCAGGGGCGCCGCTGTCGGCAGGTTGAGCACGATCGCCACGACGACCGAGCCGGAGATCAGGTTGGGCAGAAGCCAGGCGATCGTCGAGATGAACGGGTTGAGTGCGATGCGCAGCGGGTATTTGATCAGCAGCCGGAACTCCGAGAGCCCCTTGGCACGGGCAGTCGTGACATAGGGTTTGGGCAGCTCGTCCAGCATGTTGGCGCGCATGACGCGGATCAGGCTCGCAGTCGAAGACACCGCGAGGATCGCCACCGGCAGCCACAGACGCGACAGAAGGTCGAGCGTCTTGGCAATGCTCCAAGGCGCCGTCTCGTATTCCGGTGAGAAAAGGCCGCCCACATCCGCGCCGAACTCGACGGCGGCGACATACATCAGCACCAGCGCCAACAGGAAAGACGGGATCGACAGGCCGAAGAACGTGAAGGCCGTGAATGCATAGTCGCCGATCGAATATTTCTTCACCGCCGAATAGACGCCGATCGGCAGCGCGATCGCCCAGGTGGCAAGCAGGCTTGCGAGCGCGAGTACCAGGGTCAGCGCCATGCGCTCCCAGATAAGGCCGGAGACTGGTTGCTGCCATTCGAACGAGATGCCGAAATCACCGCGGGAAAGAATGCCCCAGATCCATTTCAGATATTGCACCAGCATGGACTGGTCGAGGCCGAACCGCTCGCGTAGTGCGGCTGCGGTGTTCTGATCGACCACTTCGTTGGAAGAGGCAAGCGTCGCGATATAGGTGGTGACGAAGTCGCCTGGCGGAAGCTGGATCAGAACGAAGGCGAGGAAGCTCACCGCAAACAGAGACGGGATCATCCATAGCAGACGTTTGATGATAAATTTCAGCATGCAAAGCTCGCAATTCGGATTGCATGGCATGCCAATACGAAAGCCTTCGACCATCGTTCGGGCAGTTGATGCAAATGGGACCGGAAGGGTGCCGCCGCCGGTCGGGCGGCGGCACAGTTGGAGTAGATCAGCTCGTGCCCGCTCAGCTCGTGAACGTGAACTGCTGCGGCAGGGCAGGGCCAGGGTTCGGCCAGGACCAGCTGTCCGGCTGTTTTTCCGGGACGTTGCGCAGATTGTTGCGGATCACGCCGAAGCCCCCCACAGCGAGGCAGATCCCCATGACTTCGAATTCTTCCGCAGCGATATCGAAGACCTGCTTCATGATCGCGCCGCGCTTGTCGACATCGGCCGTAGAACGAGCCTCGTCATAGAGCTTGAAGCGCTTCTTCTGGCTTTCCGGGGGCTCTTCGCCCTTGGCGCCGTTGGACGTGTACCAGAGCGTCCACGGAATGGCGTAACGCGATCCCTGCGGATGGAAGGCAAAGAAGTCGCGCGGATCGAGCATCGGGTCGAGGCCGCCGGGACCCGGCCAGACCTGCGCATCATGGGCATTGTCGTCGCCTCTCGTATAATAGAGCGCGCGTTCGATGGTGTTGACCTTCATGCTCACCCCGATCTTCGTCCAATGCGCCTTCACCAGTTCCAGCACGTCGACGAGGTCGGGATAGAGCGTCGGGATGACGTCGACCGCGAAGAAGAGCGGCTGGCCGTCAGGCCGGAGACGGATGCCGTTGGCATTCTTCTTGTCGAGGCCAGCCTTGTCGAGCATGGCATTGGCCTTGTCCGTCGCAAATTCGGTGAACTGCCGTGCCAGCTTCTCGTGATACCACGGGTGGCCGGGGCGCGGGCCGGTCTGGTAGCCCTCGCTCTGCCCGAAGTAGACGATGTCGATGATTTCCTGGCGATTGATGCCCATCGACAGCGCTTGGCGGAACGACTTGTCTGCAAAGATCTTCCGCAGCACCGGGTCCTTGTGGGTCATGTTGAGGTAGAGCGAGCACTGCTGCGCCGCGGACGGCACGAGCGACAGCAGTCGGTAATCGCCCTTCTTCATGTTCTGCGACAGCGTCGGCTTGTTCGCGAGCGAGTTGATATGACGCTCCTGAATGTCGATTTTGCCGGAGATGACGTTGAGCATCAGCGACTCGACGTCCTGCGAGATGCCGAAATTCAGTTCGTCGACATAGGGCAGCTGGTTGCCCTCGGTGTCGACCTGCCAGAAGTAGGGATTGCGAACCATCAGCACCCGGGTCGCGCCGCCGGAATAGGCCTCCTTGATCATCCACGGATCGAGCACCGGCTTCTCGGCATTGCCCCAGCGCTGCGGAATTTCGATATCGCCGCACTTGGCGCGGAAGAGGTCCGGCCAGCTCGATGAGCCGGCTGCCTTCACGTCCGCATCGAGGTTCGGGTTGTACTTCGGCAGGAACTTGCTGCAGTAGTGCTTGGCAAACAGCGTCGGATGCTGGCCGAGCGGGGTCGCAAGGTTTTCCAGATAAAGCGCGTTGGCTGCGGCGAAGGTGAACTTGACGGTGTAGTCGTCGATCTTTTCGACCACGACCGGCTTGCCGGCCACGGAAATCTGCGCCGGCGTCGAGCTGTAGAGTTCCTTGTTCTTGACGACATCCTCGATGGCGAACACCACGTCGTCGGCCGTGAACGGATGGCCGTCCGACCACTTCGCGCCCTTCAAGAGGTAGAAGGTAAACTGCGAAGCATCCGCATTGACTTCCCACCTCTCCGCGAGATTCGGCAGAGCTTGGGTGAAGTCCATGTTCCAGCGTACCAGGCCCTGATTGCCGACCATGCGCAGGATGCCGTTATGGTCAGACGAGCCGCGAAGGCCGCGCCGCAGCGTGCCGCCGTAGGTACCTATCTTTTCCCAGGGTTTCACGACCATCGGGTTCTTCGGAAGACGTTCGGCAAGCGGCGGAAGCTTGCCGTCCTTGACGAGAGCCGCAAGCTGCGGCGCCTCCTTGGTCGCAGCCGCGCTGGCGCTGCCGCCCGCAACTGACAGGGCAACGGCCCCGCCAACGCCTGCGAGGAACGTCCGGCGGGTAACGCCGGAAGACATATTTTCGTCGTCGCGCATTAATTTCCTCCCAAATGAACCGCCGACCTGAAAGGCGATCGATGACAGGTTCCCTACCGCCACGACCGCCGAGGACCTCCATCCCATCGGCTAAAACGACCATAAGCAGGTTTTCAGATGATTACAAGTATTGACAGATTTTTACAGGTTACATACTGCTGGTTTAAAAGAGCCATGTCGACAGGGAGGAGACGCATGACTTTCAGCGAAGACTCGCGCCAAAAATTGAAAAGCGTCTCGACAGCCACGCTTACGTCGGTGCTTCTGAAGCACCGCCTGCGGAACGTCTTCATTCGCAACGTGCACAAGATCAACAAGGGTGCTCCGCGCCTTGTTGGGCCTGGAGCCTTCGAGCAGACCGTTTTCGAGGATTTCGCCGAAGAGCGTGTGAGGGCGGGCGAGGGCATTTTCGGGCTTTATCCACCGGAAGCCGAAGCCGAGCAGGCCTTTCGCGAATGGAGACGTGAAAAGGGACGTTGATGAACCAATCGGGCGTGATAGCGGCCGCGAAGGCGGAACCTCGTTTCAGCGACATCATCTACGAGAAGATCGTAGGCATGATCGCCGACGGCCGTTTTCCCATCAACGAGCGCCTTCCCTCCGAGCCGAATCTTGCAGTCATGTTCGGGGCATCGCGGCCCGTGGTGCGCGAAGCCCTGGAGCGGCTTCGCAGGGACGAGTTGATCGTGTCTCGCAAGGGATCCGGCTCCTATGTCCGACAGCGGCCGGACTCGTCGGTGCTGAAGCAGGTTCCGGTCGGATCGCTTGCCGACGTGCAACGGTTCTTCGAGTTCCGCGCCGGACTTGAGGCGGAAGCGGCAGAACTGGCGGCACGCAACTGGCAGGCCAATGACAGGATTCGTATCCTTTCGGCGCTTGCGGCCCTCGAACACTGCCTGGAGATCGGCGAACTTGGTGCGGAGGAGGACCAGTACCTGCACGACGCCATCGCCGCGGCGACCGGCAACCAGTTCCACGTCACCGTCCGCGATTGGTTCAGGCCACATTTTTCGATCGGCATGTCGGTGACCCGCAGCCTCAGCCTGAAACGGACGCCGCTGCATGTGCGGCACGTGCAGGACGAGCATCAGGCGATCGTGGAGGCGATCCTGGCACGGCGGGAAACGGCGGCCCATGACGCCATGAAGAACCATATACTGAATGCGCGCGCCCGCATGTTTCAGGGTGTGGGAGGCTAGGAGACCTTCGATTTCATGCGATGCGAGGCATCGCGAGGAGGGGTGTTGAAACGGATTGCGATAACAGGTGGTGCGGGCAATATCGCCACGCAGCTTAGGGGATTTCTGCGCCCCGAGGCGGAACACATCAGGCTGATCGACATCAGGCCGGCGAAAGAACTCGCGTCGAACGAAAGCTTCTTCGAGGGCGACCTCGCGGATGCCGCCTCTATGCGTGCCGCGCTCGAGGGCATGGACGGCGTCATTCACCTCGGCGGGCTTCCCCGCGAGGCCGAGATCGGCGACATGCTGCAGAGCAATATTCTTGGCACCTACAATCTGTACGATGCCGCCCGCGCCAATGGCACGAACCGCGTCGTCTTCGCGTCCAGCAATCACGCCACCGGCTTCTATCCCCGGTCCCGGACGATCACGCCCCTCGACGTGCCGCGTCCCGACACGCGCTACGGCCTGTCGAAATGTTGGGGCGAGATGGTCGCCGGATTTTATTACGACAAGGCGGGTATCCGCACGCTGTCGATCCGCATCGGCAATGCCGGTCCTTATCCGAACAGCGAACGGGCGGCGGCGATCTGGATCAGCCCGCGCGACCTGTTCCAGCTTGTGAAGATCGGCCTCACCCATCCCGACATCGCTGCGGCGGTCGTCTACGGCATGTCGCGCAACGATGCCGGCTGGTGGAAGGATGAACTAGCCGAGCGGCTCGGCTACCGGCCACAGGATTTCTCCCGCGATCATCTGCGCCTTGAGCCGGTGGATGAAAGCCCGGCCGCCGCATTCTTCCAGGGTGGAGGTTTCTGCGATCCGCAACACGACGGTACAATCCGGCTCCGGGACGAGAACGGACTGATCGTATTCACGGAGGCTGCGCGTTGAGCGAAACAAAGATCATTACACCGAAGGTTCGCCGCGTCATCGACTTTCCCCTTAAGGTCGGAGAGTCCCCCACCTGGGACGAGCGCACCGGCGATCTCTGGTTCGTCGACATCCTGGCACCCGCGGCAATCTGCCTGCGGGCCGGCGGCGCTGTCGATCGGTTCGAGATGCCGGTGAAGATCGGCTGCCTGGCTCTTTGTGAAAATGGCGAGGTCGCGGTGGCGCTGGAAAGCGGCGTATATCTGCTGAACCCCCAAACCGGTTCGATGAAACTGCTCTGCAACCCGGACGGCGGACGGCCGGACAGTCGGCTTAACGACGGAAAGGCCGGGCCGGACGGTTGCTTCTGGGTCGGCACCCGCGACGAGGCGATGCCGCAGACGGGCAATGCCCGCCTTTACCGGGTGAAGCCGGACGGGTCGTTCGACACAATGATCGATGGCGACCTGATGACCTCCAACGGTATCGCCTGGAGCCCGGATGGGCGGACGATGTACCATTCCGACAGCAGTGGGCTCTACGCGCAGATCTTCGATTTCGATCCGGCGCACGGCGTCACAGGCCCTCCTCGCCGCCTGCATGATTTCACACCGGAGGAAGGACGGCCGGACGGCGCCGCCGTGGATGCCGATGGATTCTATTGGATCGCCGGCCAGCAGGGGGGACGGCTCAACCGCATCTCGCCGGATGGAACGGTTGTCGAGGCCTATCTGATGCCTGCCAAGGGGCCGAGCATGCCCTGCTTCGGCGGACCCGATCTCGCTACTCTCTACGTGACCACGCTCTCCACCGACAACAACGGCACTTTCGAAGACGGCACGATCTACGCCTTCGAGCCGGGGGTCCGCGGCACGCCTGTTCATCGCTTCGCAATCTGAGGAAAAGCTCATGGATATCCAGACATTTCGCGAAATCCTGACCGGCATTTCCGGCGTACCGATCACCGCCTACGGAGCGGATGGCGAGGTCGACATCGCTGTCACCCGTGCGATTTACGCGCGGGTGGCGAAAGCCGGCATCCACAACATCGTCGCGGCCGGCAATACCGGTGAGTTTTATGCGCTCACTCCGGCGGAAATCACGGTCGTTACCGAAGCGGCAGTGGCGGGCGTTGACGGCAAGGCGCCGGTGACGGCTGCCGTAGGGCGCTCGTTGCGAGAGGCGATTGCCATGGCAAGGACAGCCAAGACGATCGGTGCGTCCGCCGTCATGTCGCATCAGCCGGTCGATCCTTTCGCAGCGCCCGCCGCCCAGATCGATTATTTCCGCAATCTCGCCGATGCCTCCCCGCTGCCGATGGTCGCTTACGTCAGGGCGGATGGTTTCAGCCTTGACGACATGCTGCGGCTCGCGGCTCATCCGAACATCGCCGGCATCAAGTTTGCGACGACTGACATCCTGCTTCTATCTCGGGTCGTCGCGGCATCCGCTGCGGGCAACGCGCTGTTCGTTTGCGGCCTGGCGGAAAGCTGGGCGCCAGCCTTCACCGCTGCCGGCGCCCGGGGGTTCACTTCCGGTCTCGTCAATGTCGCGCCTCAAATTTCGCTGGCGATTCATGCCGCACTTGAGTCCGGAGATTATCAGGAGGCTCGCCGGATGATCGGAATCATCGAGCCCTTCGAGCGGATGCGCACGCAATACCGCAACGGCGCAAACGTTACGGTCGTCAAGGAAGCCGTGGAGATAGAGCTTGGCATTTCCGTCGGCGAAGTGCGGGTCCCGGGCCTGCCGCGGCTCGCTCCGGAAGACCGGATAAAATTGACCGAAACGCTCGGCAAATGGCCATCCCTGATTGGCCGAGCATCCGGATATTGAAGTCGGCTCGGGTGGAGCAGGTTTAATCGGAGGTTTAGCCGGTCTCTGGAGCATGAACTATCAGACAGTTCCGGCCGGCCTTCTTGGCAAGGTAGAGCGCGGCGTCCGCCTGGCGCTGAAGATGCTCCGCCGATACGAGTTCGCGGTCCTGCATCAGCGCCGCTACCCCGATGCTGACCGTGACATAAGGAACGACGCGGGAGGTGGGGTTGGGAAGCGACGCAGCTTCTACGCGGCTGCGAACTCTTTCAGCGACAATCCTGGCCTCCTGTTCATCAGCGCCTGGGAGGAAGACGAGAAATTCTTCGCCTCCGTAACGGGCGACCTGGTCCCGCTCGTCTCTCATGCTGCTCTGGATGATGCCGGCAACCTTCACCAGGCAGCGGTCGCCTTCGGCATGCCCGAGACTGTCGTTGAGGCGCTTGAAATCATCGACGTCGCACATCAGCATCGCCGCGCCTCTGGTTCGTGTTAAGTCCTCGTTCCAGAAACGATAGAGCGTTTCCATCATCGAGCGCCGGTTGGCGACACCGGTCAGCGGGTCGGTTCGTGCAAGCAGTTCCAGCTGGGAATTGGCGTCAGCAAGCTCGGCGAGGCGACTTCGGTCTCGCAACTCGAGCAAGAAACTCTTGTGAGCCAGGATCGTTGCGGTGCGTCGGGCAACAATGGTTGCTGCCACGCCGCTCGCGAAAAACAGAGCGCTGGCCAGCGCACTTCCCACCTCGATACCTGGATTGTGCAGTTGAAACACGAGGTAGATACCAAGGGCCGAAGCACCGATCGCCATCGCCCAGCCAAGCAGGATGGGGAATATGATGATGGCGGTGACGGCCACGAAAAGCATGATGGTCAGATGGCGCTCATAAAACTCGCCACCGGCGTTGACGCCCACCAAGGCTACGGACAGGAGGATGAAAAAGACAGCCGAGAGGAGGAAAACTCCCTGCAGCCACAAAGGGCGTGGCCGCAGAAAGACCATCGCGGCGACGAGAGCCGCGGGGGGAAGGATGGATGCCGGCCAAAGCATCGACATCACGGTTTCGGTCGGAAGCAAGATCGCGTAGAGGCCCAACGTCAGGACGTCGAGCACGCTGACCCAAATCATCCACGCGCGGATGATCTTGGCGGTCTGCGGCCAGGAGCGTTCGCGAAAAAGCCGGGCCAGCTCGCCGTTGAGCCGGATATTCCGCGTGCGCCCACCCAGTAGGCGCTCGACTTGTTCCACAATGGCCGGGCTCGGCCTTTGGAGAGGTTTCCGCGAAGACGGTCTTGCCGGTTTGGTAGAACCTGTGATTCGCTCAGCGTCCATGTGCCGGATTTAGGGCCCCGATGACCGGGGACAAGGCGGGCCATTGAACCGATCGGAGCCGGGTCCGCAATCCACCTCGAGCTTGCCTGTTGTTACTTTAGGGCTGAACCTCGATCGGCAGGCCTATCTGGTCGGTCAACGTTTGAGCCGCGTCCTTCTCCGTTTGCTCAGGCCTCGCGATCGGCAGCTTGATTGTAAACACGGTTCCTTCACCCTTCACGCTGTCAACGTGAATTTCGCCGTTATGCAACTCAATCACCTGCTTCACTAGGTTGAGGCCGATACCCGTCCCCGCGATGCCGGATGAACTTCTCGCCCGGAAATAGCGCCCGAACATCTTGGGCAAGTCGTCCGCGTCGATGCCGATGCCCTCGTCGCGAACGGTAATCTGGACACAGTCGTTTTCCTGCCACCCCGTCACATAGACGTCTGGAGAGTCCGGCGCGTATTTTACAGCATTTGAGAAGAGATTGGTGAACACCTGCTCCAGCGCCGCACCGTCGCCGTAGATCGTCGAGGGAAGCCGCTCCAGATCGAGCAGGAACCGGTGCGATTTGCGTATACTTTCCTGCCGCGCAATGCAGGTCCCAATGATGTCGCCCAGTGCGCATGGCTTGCGGACGATATCGATGTGGCCGTGATCCAAGCGCCCGACTGCGAGGATGCTTTCCATCAATTCCAGCATTCGCGAAACTGCGCTGCGGATCTGCTCCGTCTTCTCACTGATGAATTCCGAGGTCACCGCGTTCTTGCGGCGAACGAGACGCTGCGCCGCGCCGTCGATGATCGAAAGCGGCGTCCGGAATTCGTGAGACGCCATGGAGACGAATTGCCGCTGCAGCTCGTTGACCTGCCGCTCTTGATCGAGCATCCGTTCCAGTTCCGTAGCCTGACGCGCAATTTCTGCAGTTCTGCTGCGCACTGTTTCCTCAAGATCATCGCGATGCTGAAGCAGTGCCCTTTCCGCACGTTTTCGCTCGGTGACGTCGACTGCGGCAATCAGGGACGCCGGATGAGCGTCGAAGGCAAGTTGGCTCGAATAGATAAAGGCCTCGATTTCGGCTCCGCAAGCCGTCCGGTGCCGCTGAGACCGATTGACGTCGCTCACCTGCTCCGCATCGGTGACCGCGGCTTTCATTCTTTCCCGATCCTCCGGGGGAAGGATGTCCAGGAGTGTCATGGAAAGAAAAAGGTCACGATCATAACCGTAGTGATCAAGAGCCGCCTGGTTGACGTCGAGAAATTGAAGGCTCTCCCGGTCCTGAACCCACATCGGCAGGGGGTTTCCTTCGAATAGCAGCCGGAAGGAAGCCTCACGCATCTTGAGATCCGTGATGTCGACGCGAATCCCCACGCTTCCGCCGCCCGAGACGCGTCGCTCCTCTATCCGGACCCATCGGTTCCCCGGGAGGCGCTGCTCATGGGCGCTCTTCGGCTCCGCATGACGAGCCAATCGATCGGCCAGCCATTCCTCCTCACGGCCGATCGCTTCGGGATACTGGCCACGCTGCAGCCCGCTGCGAAGTCTTTCCTCGAAACCCATGCCCTTGACGATGGGAGCACCGCTTTCAGCGTAGAGCTGTTCGTAGCGGCGATTCCACATCACATATCGATCATCTTCATCGAACAGTGCCAGGCCTTCCGGGACGACTTCGAAGGCGGCCAGCAGCCGCGCATGGGCTGCTCTTGCCTCCTGCTCTGCGCGCTCGGCCAGCGCATGAGCTTGAGCAAGAGATCGTTCGGCTAGTCGCGCCTCGGTCACGTCCTCATGCGTCGACACCCAGCCCCCGTCAGCAGTACGCTGATGGCAGCCTCGGATGACCTTGCCCGATTTAAGTTCCTTAATCCACACCTGCGACGAAGCGCCAGCGTTGGTGTCTTCCGCCCATGCGAGGTATTCCTCTGTGGACATCGTTGGAAAGGCTCCGACTTCGTCCCTCAACTTTATAATGTCTTCGAGCGACTGCCCGGGGTGGATCAGGGCCGGATCGACCCCGTAAACCTCGGCGTAGCGACTGTTGGACAAGGCCAATGTACCGTCCGCGTGGAAGAGGCAAACACCCTGGCTCATGCTGGCGAGTGCGGTTCGAAGCTGTTCGTCCTGACTAACAATCTGCTTGCGAATGCGGCTCGATGCGAGTTGTGCGTTCACGCGCGCGCCAAGTTCCCTGCTGTCGATCGTGCTTGAGACACAGTCAGCCGCACCGGCCTCAAAACCAGCGATCCTTCCATCGATATCGCCTTCGGGAGTGACCAGGATTACCGGTATTTCAGACGTCGCCGAACTGCGTTTCAGCTGGCGGCAGATTTGGACGCCGCACAAGTCTGCGAATTGAATGTCGAGCAGGATCAGGTGGGGTTGTGACTCCTCCACGATCGTTTGGAGGTCCTCCAAGCGGTCGCACGCTGGAACAGCCGAGATCTCGATGTTTTCTGCCGGAAGCCGATCGAGGTCCAGCTTGGCCGCATCCGCGCCCATGACGAGAACAGCCGTCCGTCGATGAGTGATGTTCTGGGCGACCAGCATCGGAGCGGCCCGACCGTCCGGAGCCGCGGGCAGCGACGATGAATGCAATCGAAGGGGAACCGCTGTCGTCAATGAAGGTCGCCTACCATTCCGCGCTGGCCTGTTGCACGCCCACAATACGTATTGAGCGTTAAGGAGAGCTTATGCGCGCTGTTGCGGGACCCGGTGGCGCCCGAAGCCTCTCAGCTTTTGTGCAGGACGTAGTCGCGCATGACCGTGCCGAGCCTGGCGAGATTGACCTTCAACTCATTATAATCGGTTATTTTCTCTCGGGTATCCTCGTCCATGTAGAGTTTGCGGTTGAGCTCGATCTGGATGCTGTGGCGGTTTTTGCCAGGCGCGCTGTAGGCAGAAACCAGCTCGGCGCCCTTGAAGGGTACGTTGAGCGACACCGAGTATCCAAAACCTTCCAGCGTTTCGACGACCAGTTTCACGAAATCCGGTTCGCTCGCCACGCCTTCGTAATCCCCGACCACGATATCCTTGCGGACCGTGCCGGCCGGATCGGGCGACAGCACGTGGCCGATCGCCGGCATCGAATGGCAGTTGATGTGATAGACCTTTCCGAAGGCCGCATAGGTCTCGTCGAGCAGCCGCACCATTTCGCGGTGGTAGGGCCGCCAATAGGTGTCGATGCGGTCCTCCAGCTCCTTCACTGTCAACTTGCGGCCATACATCGGTGTGTCGCCCCAGGCGTAACGCCAGGTGAGACCCATGCCGCGGCGGGCCGAGGCGCTGTCGCGCGTCGGATGAGGCCATTTGCCCTCGACCATTTCCAGGTCGACATCCTTCATCGACCGGTTGAGGTCGAGGAAACTGCGCGGAAAATGGGCGATCAGCAGCGGAGCCCCGATCGAGGGGGCGAAGCCGAAGAGATCGTCCACATAGGTGTCGGAAGCGGCGCGCACCAGCTCGTCGGAAGCGGTGCGCTCGAAATCCGGCAATGTCAGGCCGCTATGGGGCGAGTCGAACACCATGGGGATGGTCGGCGCAGTCGGCGGAATGATCTCGAGAACGCCGTCGATGTCGACGGGGGCGAAGGTCAGGTCGGTCATGGGAGCCTCGTTCAGGCCGTGGCGGCGTAGGCAGCGGGGTAGGTGATGTCGGGCATGCCGATAAAGGCACTGCCGCGCCTGCCGATCATGCCGGGAGCGGCAAAGGGCCGGGGATAGACGACGGCCGCTGCGGGCTTCACCTTGGCGATCTTTTCGAGGGCTTCGATCTGATCGGCCGGCATGTCGACATTGACGATGATGTCGCTATGCGGGCCGGTCGTCATGCGCGGCATGTTCATCGCCTCCTCGATATCGAGCCCCGCATGCAGGATCATGCCGGTAAGCTGGGCAAGCGAAGGAACGATCTGGTTGCCGCCGGCCGCACCGAAAGCTGCAAAAGCGCCGTTCTCGTCGGTGATCGCCACCGGGCACATGTTGCTCGGCGCATAGGCGTTCGGCGTCAGCGAGTTGGCGCGGCCGGGCGTCGGGTCGAACCAGGACATGCCGTTGTTCAAGAGAATGCCCGTCGATGGCGACAGCGCGCGGGCGCCAAAACGGTTGAGCAGCGTGAAGGTGATCGCCACCATCCGGCCTTCGGAATCCACCGCGTTGACCTGCGTCGTGCTGGTCTTGTTGGTCGTCTCGGCCGGGTTGAGGCGTTTGCGATGGGCGCCGAAACTCTCCCAGAGGGCTTCGGCCATGGCTGTAAAGAAACCAGCGTCGACCGGGCCTTTTCCGCGCTTCCTGTCGAAGTGATCGAGCGCGTCGAAGAGCCGCTGGCCGGCGCTGGTTTCTCCCGCCACATGCACGGTCTTGCCCTGCAATGGCATGGTCCGGGACGGGTAGAGGAGGGGAGCGTAGTTGCTTAAGTCCTCCAAAGTCATCGAACTGCCGCCGGCATTGAGGTCGGTCACCAGCTTCTCGCCGATCGCGCCGCCATAGAGCGAATCCGGGCCTTCGTTGGCCAGCTGCTCCAGTGTCTTCGCAAGCTGCGCGAGCGGCAGGGTGGCGCCGGGCTCTGGCGCGTGGCCGCTCGGGAGAAAGATCGACCGGGCGCCGGGATCCATGGCGAGCTCGCCTTCGGCGATCGCTATCGCCAGCGTCGTGTGCCAGTCGACATACATGCCCTTGCGTGCACGATCGATTGCCGGCTGAAGTGCCCGGTCGAAGCCGATCGTGCCGTAACGTTTCAGCGCTTCCGCGAAGCCGCGCACGCAGCCGGGCACGACGGCCGCGGTAAAGCCGCGGACGTTGCGGTTGTCGATCGACGCCGGGTGGCCGATGAAGGTCTTGATGCTCGGATCGGGCTTATAGAATTCCTCGTCAAAATACGAAGGCACGCGCCCCGTGAATTCGACGACCTCGACCTTTCCGTCCGGCTGGGCGACCAGCATGTAACCGCAGGCCGCCAGACTGGTCATCCAGGGTTCGACGGTCTGCAAGGTGAAGGCGGCGGTCACGGCGGCGTCGACGGCATTGCCGCCCGCCGACAGGACCGCCGCCCCAGCCTCGGCCGCCGCGTAGTGCTGGGAGGTGACGACGCCGCGTTCGCTGACGCCGGCCACCTTGCGATAGATGCCGCGCTCGACGCGCAGGTGATTGTATTGCAGATTTTCCATCATTTCGGCTCCAGCGCGGCAGCAACCAGGCGGCTTGCGCCCGATAAGTCGCCAAGCTTTTCGCCGGCAGCGACCTTGTCCTTGTTGCGGCCCGCGCGCGCCTGTCGCGCAATCGCTTCCTCGACGACCTCCTCGGCCTCGTCGACCGGGATCACCACGATGCCACTCGCATCAGCGACGACAACATCGCCCGGAAGCACCGGAACGTTGCCGCAGGAGATCGGCAGGTTGAGCGAGCCGCCGAGATCGTTGAGCCTGGTGGTGATGCCGGAGACACCACGTGACCAGAACGGCAAATCGAGTTCGAGGATCTCCTCGACATCGGTGCACGGACCGTCGAGCACGACGCCGATGGCGCCCGCCGTCTTGATCGCGAAGGCGACGCCGCCGCCGATGCAGGCATGCCGGTCGTCGCCGAGCCTGTCGACGAACAGGAAATCGCCGGGGCGGATGAAGCCGATCGCATGATGCAGCAGGGTGGAGTCGGTCGCCGGGATCGCCACCGTCACCGCCGTGCCGACCAGCGTCCTGCCAGGCTCGACCACCGGCGTGATCGAATGGTGCACGAAACCGCGGTGGCGAAAATGGCCGATGGTCGCGACTTCGACGCTTTCGAACTTGGCGATGAGTTCCGGATCGACCTGTTTCGGCGCACTGCCGATATGATATTTCTTCATGGGGTTTCCTCCCGGGACTTTGCCGTCCCGGTCTCGTTTTCACTGGCGTGGTGCTGCCAGCCCTTGCCGGGCACGGCGGCGAGCAGTTCCTTCGTGTAGGTTTCCTTCGGCGCACCGAACAGCGAGGCGGGATCGCCCCGTTCGACGATCCGCCCGTTGCGCATCACCGCGATATTGTCGCAGATCTGGCTCGCGACCCTGAGGTCGTGGGTGATGAACAGGATGCCGAAGCCGAGCCGTTCCTGCATGTCGGCGAGCAGTTTCAACACCTGCGCCTGCACAGAGACGTCGAGGGCGGAGACGCTCTCGTCGGCGATCAGCAGTTCCGGCTCGACGGCAAGCGCCCGGGCGATGCAGATGCGCTGCCTCTGGCCGCCGGAGAACTCGTGCGGGAAACGGGTCGCCGAGGCGCGGTCGAGGCCGCAGGCTTCGAGGAGGTCGAGCGCGCGGGCCATCGCCGCCTTGCGGTCGAGGCCGTGGATGACCGGGCCTTCGGCGATGGAGTCGCCGACCTTCTGGCGCGGATCGAGCGCGGTATACGGATCCTGGAAAACGATCTGAACCTTGCGGCGTGCCTCGCGCAGCGCCTTGCCGTTGAGGCCGGCGAAATCGCCGCCGGAGATCAGGATGTCGCCGCTTTCCGGCTGCACGAGGCGGATGACGCATTGCGCCAGCGTCGACTTGCCGGAGCCGGATTCGCCGACCAAGCCCAGCGTCTCGCCGCGGCGGATGGTGATATCGACGTCGTCCACGGCCTTCACCGTGCGGCCGCCGCCGAAAAGGCCGGACCGGGAGAAGGTCTTGACGATATTTTTGGCGATCAGCACCGGACTGCCGAGGCCTTCGCGTTCCTTGCGCGGTGTCAGCGTCGGCACGGCCGCGAGCAGGCGGCGGGTGTAATCCTGTTGCGGATGGTTGAGGATTTCGTCACGCGTGCCGATCTCGATCAGCTTGCCCATCTGCATCACCGCGACGCGGTCGGCGATCTCGGCGACGACGCCGAAATCATGGGTGATGAAGATGATGCCGGTATCGTGCCGGGCGCGCAGGTCGAGCATCAGCTTGAGGATCTGCGCCTGGGTGGTGACATCGAGTGCGGTGGTCGGTTCGTCGGCGATCAGCACGGACGGATCGAGCGCAAGTGCTGTCGCGATCATCACGCGCTGGCACTGGCCGCCGGAAAGCTGGTGCGGATAGGAATGGAAGATCTGCTCCGGATTGGGAAGCTGCACTTCGCGGAAGAGATCGATGACCTTCTTGCGGATCTCCGCCTGTGAGAACGATGTGTGGATCCGGAACGTCTCCGACACCTGCTCTCCGACCCGGAAGATCGGGTTGAGGGCGGCGGTCGGCTCCTGGAAGATCATCGCAATACGCCGCCCTGTGATGTCCCGGCGGGTCGCTTCATCGAGGGTCAGCAGGTTCTTGCCCTCGAACATTACCTTGCCTTGGGGCTTGCCGAGGTTGCGGGGCAGGAGCCCCATGGCGGCGAGCGCCGTCAGCGATTTTCCGGAACCGGATTCTCCGACGATGCAGAGGATCTCGCCCTTGCTGACCGACAGCGACAGGTCTTCGACCGCAAAGGCGCGATCGGCGCCGCGTGGCAGCGGCACGTTCAGGCGCTCGATGGAAAGCCGCTCGTTGCTCATGATGCCGCCTTTTCCGTCTGCGGTGAAAAGGCCGTCACCGAGCGCATGTCGCAGCGGCGCAGATGTTCGACGAAACGGGCGCAGAAGCCGACGAGATGTTCGACCATCTTTTCGCCCTTCTCGGCGCTGGCAAGCAACGGGTCGCCGCCGAGCATGCCGTCGGCATTCACCTCGTCGCAATTGAGCGGCACATGCACCGGCATGCCCTCGAACTGGACGTTGTTGACGCCGCCGGTCGGCAGGCCGAAGGCCTTTTCACGCACCGAGGGGCGGGCGAGGTCCATACGCATCAATTCGGGGAAGAGATGCAGGTAGATCGAGGTCAGCGGATCGCCGCCATGGCCGCGGACCGCAGCGACCGAGGGACCGTGCAACTCCTTCCAGAGCGCATCCGGGATCGCCTGCCAGAGATTGATGAAGGCGACCGAAACGCCGCGCTCGGCGCGGATGCGGCGAAGCGTCTGGTCGAAAAGCGGCGCATTGCTGGTATGGCCGTTCAGGATCAGGATATGCTCGATGCCGTGATCCAGAAAGGCGGTCACGGTATCCTCGACCACGGCCGAGAAGGTCGACGCACGGAACTGTATGCCGCCCGGGATGGTCTTGAAGAAATCGGCGTAACCGAAGGGGATGATCGGCGCGACGATCGCGTAGGAGGCTTCCGCCACTTTTGCCGCCACCGCTTCGGTCAGCATGAAATCGCCCATCGGGGCATGGGGTCCCTGTTCCTCCTGGCTTCCGAAGGGCAGCAGGATGACGGGCTTTTCGGAAAGAAGTTCGCGGAACTCCGCGAACGTCATGTCCTTCAGCGCATGCTTGCGTTTGATGCTCATCATACGAACTTGAAGTAATCGCCGTAGATGCGCATCTCGCCGTTCGGCTTGAACTTGAACTGGATGCCGGCGCGGTGGGCGCAGTTGTAGACGCTCTTCCACATGTAGTAGCCGGGCGTCACCTTCTGCCAGGCATCCGAAAGTTCCAGATAGGCTCGTCTGCGGTCCTCGAACTCGATCGCCTCGTCGAACTTCTTGCCGGCGGCCAGATATTCCGGCGTCGGATCCCAGGTCTTCCAGGTGGCGGTGGAGCGCGATGCGGTCGGGCCCCAATCGAGCCACAGCGGCTGGTAGGGGTCGCCGGGGATGAAGTCCGAGCTCATCGACATGTTCATCAGATGGTAGGGGCGGCGATAGACGAGTTCGAAATTGTCGAGGATCTGCGCCTCGACATTGATGCCGACCTCGCGCCATTGCTCGACCATGATCTCGGCTGCCGCCTCGTAGTTCGGATAATACTGGCGGGTGATGTGCCAGATGAGCTTCTCGCCCTTGTATTTGGTCTTGGCGACCAGCGCCTTGGCGGCCGCGACGTCGTAGGGAAGCTTCACCGGCGCCTTCGGATCGTAGAACTTGCCGTATTCCGTGAAGTTGAAGGGTACCGCCGGATGTTCCGTGGTGCCGTTGAACAGCGCCTGGACGATCGCGTTCATGTCGATCGCCTGGACCATGGCGTAGCGCAGGTTCGGATCGACCAGCGGATTGTCGACCGGATCGGGGCGGGTGTTGAAGGCGAAGGCCGGATAGTTGTCGGCCAGAACGCGCTTCAGCGTCACGCCCTGGTATTTCTCGAGCGCTGCTTCCTGGTCGGTCGGAATGTTGACGATAAAGTCGAATTCCTTGGAGACGAGACCAGCCATGCGGGCGGCGAATTCCGGAACGATCTTCCATGAGATCTGCTTGACCGGCGGCGGGCCGCCCCAATAGTCGTCGAAGGCTTCCAGGACCATGATCTCGCCGGAGCGGAAGGTCGTCACCTTGTAGGGGCCGGTGCCGATCGGTTTCTGGCCGAAGGCGTCGACGCCGACTTCCATGTAATATTTCTTCGGCACAACGAAGCCGATATAGCCGGTGAGCTTGCTCGGGATATTCGGGTCCGGCCGCTCGGTCTCGATCTCGAACGTGTATTTCCCGGTTGCCTCGACGCGCTTGAAGCCGGCGGTGAAAGTCTTGCCGCGCGGCTCGAATGGTTTTGCGCCCCAGAGACGTTCGGGGGACAGCGTGAAGACCGCGTCTTCCGCCGTCATCTCGGTACCGTCGTGGAACTTCACTCCCTCACGCAACGTGAAGGTCCATATATTGCCCTTCTGCTCCCATTTCGTCGCGAGCTTCGGCGCGAAGATCAGGCCGTTCTCGTCCTTGATGTAGTCGCGGTCGACGAGGTTGTCGTAGAAATTCGGGAAGATACGGCGCGACGTGGTCGAGATGCCGTTGATCGTCGCCATATTGACCCAGAGATTGTCGACCGCGATATTGAGCGACGGCCGGTCGGCGGCATTTGCCTTCGGGAGGCTGCCCACCATCGACAGTGCCCCCGCTCCGAGGATGAGATTTCCCACTTCACGTCTTGTAAACATCGTTCCACCTTCCCTTGTTCATTTATGTTCGAGCGGCATTTTCAGGTTGTTCGGGCACGCAGCATCGGATCGAGGCGGTCACGCAGCCAATCGCCGACGATGCTCATCGAAAGAGTGACGAGAAAAATGACCAACCCGGGCCAGACCGAGATCCACCAGGCGGTCGAGAGGTAGTCGCGGCCGTCGCCGAGGATCTGGCCGAGGCTGGTCTGGGGGGCCTGGATGCCGAGGCCCAGGAAGCTGAGCGAGGTTTCCAGGAGGATGATCTGCGGGAACGTCAGGGTCACCTGGACGATCAGGGCACTCGCCACGTTCGGCAGCACATGCTTGAGATAGAGCCGGCCGTTGCCGGCGCCGAGCGCGACGATCGCCTTGGCATAAGGCTGGTTGATCGCCGAAAGAACCACGCCACGGGAGAGGCGGGCGTATTTCTCCCATCCGAACAGGCCCATCAAGATGATGAACAGCGTCATGCTGTTGCCGAAGAAGGCAAGCAGCGTCAGGGTGATGAGGATGAATGGCAGCGACGCCTGGAAGTCGACCAGCATCATCAGCACCTCCTCGACCCAGCCGCGGAAATGCGCGGAGATGAAGCCGACAACGGAGCCGAAGACGGCGCCGATGATCGTGCCGGCAATCGCCACCGAAAGCGACATCTGCAGACCGGCAATCACTCTTGCGACCATGTCGCGGCCGATGCGATCGGTGCCGAGCGGGAAGCTCGGATTGCTGCCTGTCATGAAGGCCGGCGGCTTCAGGCGGGCCAGCAGGTTCTGTTGCGACACGCCGTGCGTCGTGAAGACATTGCCGATGATGGCGACGATTACCGTGATCGCCAGGATGACGATGGCGAAAACGAGAATGGGGGAAACGCGCTTCATCTGCCGGCCCTCAATTCTGCACGCGGATGCGCGGGTCGAGGAGGCCGTAGAGCAGGTCGACGACCAGATTTGCGAGCACCATCGTCACCGCCATGACCAGCACCAGCCCCTGAACCACGGCAAGGTCACGCGAGGACACGGCCGTCACCAGCAGCCGCCCGACGCCCGGCCATGCGAACACGGTCTCGACGACGATGGCGCCGCCGATCAGTTCACCGAGATTAAGGCCGATAATGGTGACGAGCGGGATGCTGGCATTCGGTAGCGCGTGGAAGATGATGCGTTTCCAGTAACCAACGCCCTTGGCGGCCGCGGCCCGGATATAGAGCTTGTCCAGCACTTCCAGCATGGCCGAGCGGGTGAAGCGGGCGAGGGTGCCGGCCGTGAAGGTCGCAAGCGTGATCGCAGGCATGATCAGGTGCCAGACGGTGCCGGTGCCGGAACTCGGCAGCCATTGCAGGCTAAGCGAGAAGAGCAGGATCATCAGGATGCCGAGGAAGAAGTTCGGCAGGGCGAAGCCGAACACGGCGGTCGCCATGATCAGGTTGTCGAAGGTCGAACCGCGCTTGATGGCGGCGAGGATGCCGGCCGGAACGCCGATCAGGATGGCCCCGATATAGGAGAAAAGGCCGAGGATCAGCGTCCACGGAACCCGTTCGGCGATGATGTCGATGACCTCGCGGCCGTCGCGATAGGAAATGCCGAACTGGCCGGTCGCCATCTGGATGACGTAGCGGAAATACTGGATCCAGAGCGGGTCATCGAGACGCCAGAGCTGGCGAAACTGTTCGACTTCCTCAGGGGTGGCATCGGCGCCGACAAGCGCCACGACCGGATCCCCGGACGTTCTCAGCACCACGAATACGAAAGTCACCACGAACCAAAGCGTCAACACGGTCCGCAAAATTTTTAACACCCAGAAACGCGTCATTACGCTCCGTTTCGGAAGCCGAAGCTCCAGCTGTTCCAATTTTATTGTCGTTTTTTTTAAAACTAATCACGGGAATAGATTATTATCTATTACAAAATCATGGGAGTATTGATATGTTTTGGATATGAAATACGGCATCGAATTTCGTCACCTCCACTATTTCGCCTGCGTCGCCGAAGAGCTGCATTTCAGCCGCGCCGCCGACAAGCTCGGAATGGCGCAGGCGCCGCTCAGCCAACAGATCCGGCAGCTCGAAGATCGCCTCGGCACCAAGCTTTTCCGCCGCACGACGCGCCGCGTGAAGCTGACGCCTGCCGGCGAGATCTTCCTGCGTCACGCCCAGGAAATCCTAGGAGGTATCGACAGGGCGGTCACGCATACCCGTTCCATTTCCGGTGACGATAGCGGAACGATTTCCGTCAGCGGGGTGCATGTGGCGCTATCGCATGTCCTGCCGCCGGTAATTTCGGACTTTCGAAAACGCTATCCGGCGATGACCGTCGACGTGCAGGTGCTCGGCACCGCACAGCAGCTCGAACTGCTCCAGAGCAGTAAAGTGCAGGTGGCCTTCATCCGCCCGACCAACCCGACAGGTTTCTTGAAGACCGAGCATATCTTGCAGGAAGGTTTCGTGGCGGTGCTGCCCAGGGAGCATCGGCTGGCGCAGAAGGAAGACCTGACTGTAAAAGATTTCGCCGGCGAGCCCATCATCACCTATGCCCCGACCGTGGGAGCGAGCTACTACCACGCGATCATGGGCGCACTGCGCCGGGCCGGCGTCTACCCGGTCATCGTGCAGGAGGTCTCGCATACCCTGGCGATCGGCACACTGGTGGCGGCCGGCGTCGGGATTGCGATCGCGCCGTCCTGGCTCGCCCACAATCCAAGCCCATACCTCGTGTACAGGCGGCTCGACGACATCCCCGCCGAAGTCGAACTGCTCGTCGCCTGGCATGCGGAGGAAAAATCGAAGATCGTGCTCGATTTTGTCGAGACGACGCGTCGGATTGCAGCAACGAAGGACGTGAGGACCGCTATCAAGTGGCCAGCCAGGTCCATCCCGCCGGCACAATTGGAAACGATCGACGGACGGTCCGAATAGCCAGCTGGGGCAGGCAAGCGGCGCAGCCATTGATTGACAGGGAGCCTGAAATCTGGTGCGATTGCGGCGCGGCTTGAGGAGGCTGCGTCATGGAGGAGGACGATCGGATATGATCAGGCTGGTTGTAGCCACAGCGTTTGTTGCCCTCATGCCCGGCTTGACGCCGGCCGTCGCCGCGGATTCTTCGCCCGAAGCGAGATGCTCGGCGGCGAAGACCCTTCAACTGGCCGGGTTCGACATGAAGGTCGCGAGCGCCGATCACATCAAGGACAAGGGACCGGGACATTGTCTCGTCAGTGGTTCGTTCGAACAGCGCACCGGCGCGGACGGCAAGGCTTATGCCATCGGGTTTTCCATTGCTTTGCCGGACAGTTGGACAGGAAGGTTTCTGGTGCAAGGCGGCGGAGGCCTGAATGGCGTGGTGCGGCCGGCCCTGGGAGACGTGGCCGCCGGAACGCAAAATGGTCTTTCCCGTGGTTTCGCCGTCATTTCGCATGACAGCGGCCACAAGGGCGAAGCCTGGGACGCCTCCTTCCGGGCGGATCAGATTGCCACGTTGAATTTCGCCGGCTGGTCGGTCGAGAAGGTCACGGTGCTCGGCAAGGCATTGGTCGCCACCTATTACGGCAAGGTCGCTGATCGCTCCTATTTCGCAGGATGCTCAACCGGCGGGCGCGAGGCGATGGCCTCGGCGCAACGATTTCCCACGTTGTTCGACGGCATTATCTCCGGGGCTCCGGCCATGCGAACAAGCCGTTCGAACATGTCGCTCGCTGCCAAGAACGTTGCGATGAACAAGATATCGCCGGCCGGCGCTGACGGCGCTCCGGACCGAACGAAAGCCTTCTCGGACGGTGATCGCGATCTGGTCCTCAAGGGGATACTGAAGTCCTGTGATGGTCTCGATGGCATCGAGGACGGGATGATCGCAAACGCAGCCGCTTGCAAATTCGATCCGGCGAGCCTCCTTTGCCCTGCCGGAAAAGCCGACGGGTGCCTCACGAAGCAGCAGGTGGACGTGGTGGCTGAGACGTTTTCGCCGACACTCGATGCATCAGGTCGGCCCGCCTATGTGGCGTTTCCCTACGATACGGGCGTCATGAGCACGGCAGATCCCATTCCAGGGCTCATGCGGTTCGATGACAAGCGCAACCGGCAGTTCAAGAATAACGCCATGAGTTTCGATGTGGACGATGCCGTTCAGAAGGCCGACATCGACGATCCGCAGCAAAGGCTGATCAACGCCGATCAATGGACGGATCTCAGTTCCTTCGCCGCCCGGGGAAGCAAGATCATTTTCTTCCATGGAGTGAGTGATCCGTGGTTCTCCTCCAACGATACGGTCGATTTCTTCAACCGGATGAGCACGGCGACCAAGACCAGCAAGCGGGTGGAGGACTGGGCCAAGCTCTATCTCGTTCCGGGCATGGCCCATTGCCGTGGCGGCCCCGCCGGTCTCGATCAGTTCGACATGTTGACCGAGTTGGTCGACTGGGTAGAAAAGGATGAAGCTCCGCGGAGTGTCGAAGCTTCGGGCAAGGCTTTCCCCGGTCGGACCCGTCCGCTATGCCCCTACCCGTCCTACGCGCAATACAAGGGGGACGGAAATATCGACAGCGCGGCAAGTTTCGACTGCCGGAACCGCTAACATAAGTCCCTTGGTCTTGCACGATTGAGCGCAAGCGACTGGATTCCGGACTCCAGTCGCAAGGCGGGACCATTGCTGATGGTGGGGGTCTTCCCGCATCACCATCATTGTTCACCGCTCGTGATTCGCATATCCGCCAGACGATCTATTTCCGCGTCCATATGGGGGAGAAAGCCGCGCCTGCCGCGGAACAGGAGCTTGTTGTGGACATGTCCACTCGGCACCACCGAAAGGAGCAGCCGGGCCTACCTCGTTTTCTCGATTTGAAATGATGCATTCCGCTCGATCTTATGGGCTATCCGAAGATGGCGTGGAGTTCTGAATGTTTTTGGTGGCAGTCGAGGACAGTGACGATTTTTTTGCTGAAGACATCAGGATTGAAAACGGAAGATTATACACACGTGTGAACGACGGTGTCCGGTCGTTTAAGTTGTCAAGCGTGCTGGAGGTCGTACCGGTCGAGCCGGAGAGCCGCAGTCCCGTCGAACGGATCGAGGATGTGGTCGCATCGATCAAAGATCTCTTTCGCATCGAGGTCGCCGGCACAGGACCGGATGCCGGAGAAGTCTCTTTCAGACCTTGAGGCGACTTCCCCGATGTCGCGAGGAAGCCGCTCGAGGGACTTAAGTAAGCCCGTCAGTCCACGGATTACTCCGCGCTGATATTGCCCTTTTCGATGACGTCCTTCCAGCGCGCCATCTCCTTGTTGAGATAGGTGCCGAATTCCTCGTTCGAATTGGCGACGACGTCGAAGCCCAGCTTGTTGAACTTGGCAACGACCTCGGGGTCCTTGAGCGACGCCTGGATCGCCTGGTTGAGTTTTGCCTTGACGTCGGCCGGCAGGCCCTTCTGGGGCTGCCACGCCCTGCCAGGCGTTGACGACGATATTGGTGTATCCGAGCTCGGTGAGCGTCGGCACGTTCGGCAGCAGCGGATGGCGTTTCTCGCCCGTCTGTGCGAGCGCCTTCATCTGCCCGCCCTGCACGAAATTGATGATCGCACCGAGGTTCTGGAAGGACACGTCCACATGGCCGCCGACGAGATCGGCCTGTGCCGCGGAGCCTCCCTTGTAGGGCACATGCACGCCCTTGGTGCCCGTCGCCTGCCAGAAGAGTGCGGCAGTCAGATGATCGGAAGAGCCGGTGCCGGAATTTGCGAAGGTGACGCTTTCCGGCTTTTCCTTCATCGCAGCCACGAGCTCCGGTACGCTGCCCGGCTTGAATTTCGGCGTGGCGACCAGGACATTGGGCGTGCTCACCGCGACCGTCAGGAGATCGAAGTCCTTCACCGGATCGTAGGAGAGCTTCTTTTGAAGATAGGGGTTGGTGGCGAAGGTGCCGAGCGAGGCGACCATCAACGTCTGGCCGTTGGCTTCGGCATCGGCGACCAGGCCTGCGCCGATCGCGCCGGTGGCGCCCGGCTTGTTTTCGACAACGATGTTCGCTCCCAATACCTTGGACATGTGCGGCTCCATGAACCGCGCAGTCGTATCGGTCGCGCCACCTGGCGGGAAGGGCACGATAATTGTGATCGGGCCGTCCGGGAATGCCTTGGCAACGCCTGCGGCAAGAGCGATGCCGAGGCTAAGCGAAATGGCGAGCAGTGTTTGTGCTTTCATGGTTCATCCTCCTCAATGATCCTTGACGCCGCTTCCTGGTGATGGCCGCCGCGGCGCAGGGCGGCCCTGTGGTTCTTTCGTCAGCGCACCAGGCACGGCCGCTTGTTGTCGAAGCGCCAGTCCTTGATGAGATATTGCATCGCGGTCGCGTCGTCGCGCGCGCCGAGCCCGTGCTTCAGGTAGAGTTGGTGGGCCTCCTCGACGCGCTCCATATCCAGCTCCACGCCGAGCCCCGGCCGATCCGGCACTGCGATATGTCCGTCCTCGATCTTCAGCGGCTCGCGGGTCAGCCGCTGTCCGTCCTGCCAGATCCAGTGGGTGTCGAGTGCGGTCACGCGTCCGGCGCGCTGCCGCGCCACATGGGTGAACATCGCCAGGGACACGTCGAAATGGTTGTTGGAATGCGAACCCCAGGTCATGCCGAAGGTCTGGCAGACCTGTGCGACGCGCACGGAGCCCTGCATGGTCCAGAAATGCGGATCGGCGAGCGGGATGTCGACCGATTGCAGCTGGATCGCGTGTGAGAGCTGGCGCCAATCGGTGGCCACCATGTTGGTGGCGGTCGGCAACCCGGTGGCGCGGCGAAACTCCGCCATGATCTCGCGGCCGGAATAGCCCTGCTCTGCGCCGCAGGGGTCTTCCGCATAGGCGAGCACGTCGCCGCGTCCCTTGCAGAGACGAACCGCCTCCTCCAGCGACCAGGCGCCATTGGGGTCGAGGGTGACGCGCGCTTCGGGGAAGCGGCGGGCGATGGCCGTCACCGCCTCGATCTCCTCGTCGCCTCGCAAGACGCCGCCCTTCAGCTTGAAGTCGCGAAAACCGTAGCGCTCCTGCGTTGCCTCGGCGAGCCGGACGATCGCTTCCGGCGTAATGGCCTCCTCGTCGCGCAGCCGCAACCATGCGTCGGTCTCGCCTTTGCCATCACGATAGAGGAGGTCCGTCTTTTGGCGATCACCGACGTAGAAGAGGTAACCGAGCATTTCGACGCGGTCGCGCTGCTGGCCGTTGCCGAGAAGGGCTGCCACCGGCACGCCGAGATGCTGGCCGAGAAGGTCGAGCAGCGCCGATTCCAGCGCCGTCACCACATGGATTGTCGTGCGCAGATCGAAGGTCTGCAGTCCGCGGCCGCCGCTGTCACGGTCGCCGAAAGTCTTGCGCACCTGGTCGAGCAGGCCGTTATAACCGCCGATCGTCTGGCTGATTAGAAGAGGGCCTGCTTCCTCGATCGTCCGGCGGATCGTCTCGCCGCCCGGAACCTCGCCGATGCCCACATGACCCGAATCGTCTTCGACGATCGCGAGGTTGCGGGTGAAGAAGGGAGCGTGCGCGCCGCTGAGGTTGAGCAACATACTGTCGCGTCCCGCAACCGGGATCGCCCGCACGGAAACGATGCGCGGCGTATGCCGGGCGAGATGGCTGTTTGCGGCGTGTGTCGACGAATTCGGCTCGATGAGCATCCGGTCCTCTGTCATGTCGGGCACTTCTCAGGTCATGCGGGTTTCAGGCCACCTCGGCGCGGCAATCCTCAAATAAGTCGCGCAGGCGAACTCATTTGTCAATATAAGTAAATATTAGTAATCGGTCGACCCACTTGGAAAGGGCGGATGCCGGGGATAGGATGTGGCGATGGATGAGATAATTCAGCAAACCCGCGCCGTTAAGGACCTGTCGTCGCATGTGCTCGCCCGGCTGGAAGCAATGCTGGAGGCGCCGGCCTGGCAGGGGGGCGGACGCTTGCCTCCGGAGGCGGAGCTTGCCCGGCAATTCGGCGTATCGCGTCCGGTGCTGCGAAAGGCGCTGGTGAAGATGCGCGACGCCGGCCGGATCATTTCCCGGCGAGGCTCGGCCAATTTCGTGCAACCTCGGGCGGATGTCGTGCCGTCGGCCGCCGACATTCAGGGGCTGTCGATCCAGACGGTGTTCGACATGAAGCGCTGCATGCGGTTTCGCCAGGTGGTGGAATGTGCGGCAGCGGAGGACGCGGCGCGGCTTTGCGATCCCGAAGGGATTCGCGGTATCGAGGAAGCGCATCGGCGGATGCTGACCCTGCCGCCCGGCGAGGGCGTCTTTGAAGCAGACTTCGCCTTTCACATGGCCGTGGCGCAAGCCACTCGCAACCCGTATTTCCCCTTTGCGCTCGGTACGATGCGCAACCAGATCAAGCTGATGATGGAGTTCACCCGCAAGCTGCAAGAACGGCCGCCCGACCAGGTGGCGCCGCGTGTCGTCGAAGAGCATCAACGCGTCCTTGACGCCATCAAGGCCGGCGACCCGGTGCAGGCACACGAAGTCATGAGTTTCCACATGAAGCAGAGCGTCATTCGACTTCTGGTCGAAGACGGCGCGTGAAGCGACATCAAGTCCCTGCGCGAAGGTACCCGGCGAAGTGGCCCGGTCGCAGGTGCTGTTGCTTCGTGCGGAGGTTCAGTCGAGCTTTTCCAGATAGGGCAGGTCATGCGGATGCACTTCGCGGGTTACCCGCGTGATGCGGTCGATCGCCCGCTGACGCGAAATCTGCAGGTGCTGTCGCAGCGAGGCCGCGGCGTCTGCCACCCTGCCGGCCTGAAGCCGCTCGTCTTGCCAAAAATCAAATGACGTCTAGTGTGCACACTAGACGTCAGACTGCTGACAAACCCTCGACACCCTTCCAATCGAGCAAGGATTCACGGAACGTCCCTGAATCGAAGCGTGAACGGATGGGAATCAAAGTCGCTGAATCGAAGTCCAAAGGGACTTTGTCAGCAAGCTGACGTCTAGTGTGCACACTAGACGTTTGTTGTGCGCCTGTGGAAGAGGTTCCCGAACCGGGTCGCCTATGGGCACGACGCTTTCGCCTGGCTTGCTGGGTCGGATCGACGAGGCGGCCGATCCCGAAGAGATGCGGCGCAGCTTCATTTCCCGTCAGCCGATAGGCCGGCTGGGCGCGGTGGAAGAGATGGCGGCGGCCGTTTTCTCTCCAGCGACGAAGCAGCATCCGTGACCGGCCAGATACTCGTGATCGACGAAGGACAGACGCTTTGAGCCAGACTTCAGCTACCGAGGATGCGGTCCGTGCGGAAATCGGCGATGTCGAGCGGTTCTGCCGCGCCGTTTTTCTCGCCGCCGGGACGGATGAGGCGACCGCGGATGCCGCGACCCGGGCGATGATGCATGGCTCGCGGCTCGGCGTGGACAGCCACGGGGTGCGCCTGCTTGACCATTATATCACCGCAATGACCGGCGGCCGGGTGAACAAGCGCCCGAACATCACGGTGACGCAGTCCGTGCCCGCGGTGGCCTTGCTCGACGCCGATCACGGCCATGGGGCGCTTGCCGCCTATCGCGCCATGGACAACGCGATCGAGCTTGCCGACACATGCGGCATCGGTGCCGTCTCGATCCGCAACAGCTCGCATTTTGGCCCGGCAGGCGCCTATGCGCTGGATGCGGCGCAGAGAGGGTATATCGGCGCCGCTTTCTGCAATTCGGACAGTTTCGTCCGTCTGCACGACGGAGCGATGCGGTTCCACGGCACCAATCCGATCGCGTTTGCCGTGCCTGTCGCCGGTCAAAGGCCCTGGCTGCTCGACATGGCGACGAGCGCCATTCCCTATAACCGCGTGAAGCTCTACCGCAGCCTCGGCCGAGAGCTTCCGGCGGGCGTCGCCTCGGATGTCGAGGGCCGCGACATCCGAGATCCGTCGCTGGCCGAGATGCTGGCGCCGGTCGGCGGCGAGTTCGGGTTCAAGGGCGCGGGGCTGGCGGGCCTGGTGGAAATCCTGAGTGCGGTTCTGTCGGGCATGCGGCTGAGCTTCGACCTCCTGCCGATGAACGGCCCGGATTTTTCCACGCCCCGCGCCCTTGGCGCTTTCGTATTGGCCATGAAGCCCGGCGCTTTCGTGCCCGAAGAGGTCTTCACCGCCGGCATGCAGCGTTATGTCGAGGTGTTGCGCTCTTCGCCGCCGCGCGAGGGCATGCGGGTGATGGCGCCGGGCGACCGCGAATGGATGGTCGCCGAAGAGCGTGAACAGCGTGGCGTTCCACTGGATCCGGCAACGCGCGAGGCGTTCGTGAAGCTTGGCGAACACTTCGGGTTGGAGACCCCCGCGCTTCTGCGGTTCTGAATGATCATGCCCCCAGGCCATAGCGGGGATGCGTGAGAGTTCGCTCGATACCACGGAGCTCCGCCAGCCCCTTGAGCCGCCCGATGGCGGGATAGCCCGGCTGCGCACCGCGGGTCAGGTCGTCGAGGATTTCCTGCCCGTGATCCGGTCGCATGGGGATGCGGTGATCCTCGCGGCCTTCCCCGCGCCGACGGGCCTCCTCCGAAAGCAGCGCGGCGATCACGGCAACCATGTCCGTTGCGCCTTCCAGGTGCTCGTCCTCGAAGAATGAGCAGGGGACCGTGTCGGTGTCCCGCGTCACATTCCGCAGATGCACGAAATGGATGCGGTCGGCAAAGCGCGAGGCGATAAAGGGCAGATCGTTATCGGCCCTTGCGCCGAGCGAGCCGGTGCAGAGCGTCACGCCATTGGCACGCGCGCCGACCTGATCCAGCATATGTGCGTAATCGGCTTGGGTCGACAGGATGCGCGGAAGGCCGAGCAGCGGCCAGGGCGGATCGTCGCCATGGGCGCAGATGTTGATGCCGGCCTCTTCCGCCACGGGCGTGACTTCCGTCAAAAAGTCGATGAGGTTCTGCTGCAGCCGTGCCCGGTCTATACCCTGGTAGGACCGAAGCTTTTCCAGCAGCTGATCGAGCGTATAGCCATCCGCCGAGCCCGGCAGCCCCGCCCCGATGTTCTTGCCCAGGGCTGCGATCTTCGCATCCGCCATTTTGGAAAACCGCTTCGCCGCGTCCTCCTGCAGCCATTCCGGATAATCACCGGAAGCGTCGGGACGTTTGAGGATATGGATATCGAAGGCGGCAAAATCGGTCAGGTCGAACCGCATGGCCTTGGCGCCATGGCGGGTGTCCCAGCGCAGGTCCGTGCGTGTCCAATCGAGGATCGGCATGAAGTTGTAACAGACCGTGCGGATGCCGGAGGCCGAGAGACGCCGCAGCGTTTCCTGCCAGTTGGCAATATGGCGCTTCCAGTCGCCGGTCTGCGTCTTGATGTCTTCAGAGACCGGAACACTCTCCACGACATCCCACACCAGGCCGCCGGCCCTGATCTCGTCGTGCCGCCTGGCGATCTCGTCGACCGGCCAGACCTCGCCGGTCGCAATGTGGTGGAGCGCCGAAACGATGCCTTCCGCGCCGGCCTGCGCGGCATCTCTTACGCTCACTTTGTCGATCGGGCCGAACCAGCGCCACGTATGTCTCATGTCCCGTCCTTCACGATTTTTTGGTCTGTCCGAATGTGATCTGCACCTTGCAGGCCTTGGAACGATCCGCAGCCTGCTCGAAAGCCGCGGTCACCGCATCAAACGGGAAGCTGTGCGAAATGATCGGCCGCACGTCGATGTGGCGCCTGGCGATCAGATCGACCGCCTCGGCGAATTCCGCATGGAAGCGCTGCGAGCCGCGCCAGACGATCTCCTTGCCGACCAGCGCATTGAGCGGGATGGTCATGTCACCGGTCACGCCGACCTGGACGAGGATGCCGCGCGGCCTGATCGCGGCAAATGCCGAGCGCAGGGCCGCACCTGAAGCCGAACATTCGAACACCACGTCGAAGCTGCCCTTGTTCTCCTGGAAAGGGAGAATCCCGTCCGGATTGGCAGCCACGTTGATCGTCTCGGTCGCGCCCATGGACGGCGCGCGCGACAGTGCCGCATCGGCCAGATCCGTCACCACGATCCTGGCCGCGCCCGCATGCCGGGCCGCGGCGACCGTCAGAAGCCCGATCGGACCCGCCCCCGTGACCAGCACGTCGCGACCCGACAGGTCTCCGGCCTGGGCGACAGCATGCAGGCACACGGCAAGCGGTTCCGCACAGGCGGCCTCGCCCGGCGTCACATCCTGTCCCACCGGATGGCACTGGATCGCCGGGACGACCAGCCTCTCGCGGAACATGCCGTTTTCGTGCGGCAGGCGCATCGCCGAGCCCATGAAACGCATATCGAGGCAATGGATCGGCTGGCCGGTCCGGCAGTATTGGCAATGGCCACACGGCTGCGACGGATTGACCGCAACCAGTTGCCCGAGCTCGAGCCCTAAAACCCCCGCGCCCAAGGCTTCGACGAAGCCGGAGGCCTCGTGGCCGGCGATGATGGGCTCGCGAACGCGAACTGGGCCGAAGCCACCATCCTGATAGTAATGCAGGTCCGAGCCGCAGATGCCGCCCGCCGCCATGGCCAGCAGCACCTCGCCCGGGCCGGGCATGCGGTAGTCAAGATCTTCGGTCCTGAGGTCACGGATACCGTGGAGACGAGCGACGCGCGTCTTCATGCTTGGATGCCTTTCCCTATCGGAGAGATCGTGCCCCGTACGCTTCAGACAGCCGTACGGGACCGGGTTTCAGCGGATCAGTCCCATCTCCGTCGGCAGCCAGAGGGTGATGGCCGGGATGAAGGTAATCAGCAGCAATGCGACGATGAGCGGCACCAGCCAGGGAATGATCGCCATCGTCGTGCGCTCGACGGACAGTCGCGCGACACGCGACAGAACGAAGAGCACCATGCCGAGCGGCGGATGCAGGAGGCCGATCATCAGGTTCAGCGTCATTATCAATCCGAAATGCACCGGATCGATATCGAACTGCTTGACCAGCGGCAGCAGGATCGGGACGAGGATGGTGATCGCCGCAATCGTATCGAGGAAGCAGCCGACGAACAGCATCAGCAGATTCACCAGGATGAGGAAGAGCCATTTGTTGCTGGTGACGGAGAGGATCGCATCCGACAGAAGCTGCGCCGTCTGGCTGACCGTCAAAAGCCAGGCAAACACGGAGGCTGCGGCCACGATGAACAGGACGGATGCCGTCGTTTCAATCGTGTCGAAGGTCGCCTTTGCTATCTTCCTGAATGTCATGGTCCGGTAGCGCACCATCCCGAGGAACAGTGACCAGAGAACGGCCGCGACGGCTGCTTCCGTCGGCGTAAACCAGCCCATGGTCATGCCACCGATCAGGATGACCGGGGTCATCAGCGCCATCACCGCGGAAAAGTTGAAATACCAGTCGCACATCAGCAGCACGGCCAGTGCAATGAAAATGGCAAGGTTGAGCGATAGGCCGAGCGTGAGCAGAACCCAGATGCCGGCCGGGACCATCATCACGACGAGGACCTCCGACGACGCGCCCATCAGGCCCCTGATGCTGAACGGGGCATCCGAGCCCCAGCGTTTGACATAGGCAAAGACCGCGACGGTGATCATCATCAGCACCGTCATGACGACGCCGGGCACGATGCCCGCCATGAACAGGGCGCCGATCGAGACATTCGCCATCATGCCGTAGATGACGAAGGGCAGCGATGGCGGAAAGATTGGCCCGAGCGTGGCAGAGGCCGCGGTAACGCCGACGGCCGCTTCCACCGGATAGCCGTGATCGCGCATGGCCTTGATCTCGATAGTGCCGATTCCCGCGGCATCTGCCAGTGCCGTGCCCGACATGCCGGAAAACACCACCGAGCCGATGATGTTCACCTGCGCGAGGCCACCCTTCATCCAGCCGACAAGAGAAACGGCGAAGGCGTAGATGCGGCCGGTGACGCCGGCGATATTCATCAGGTTGCCGGCGAGGATGAAGAACGGAACTGCCAACAGCGGAAAGCTTTCGACGCCGGCGATCAGTCGCTGCGCGGCAATGATGTCGGGCGCGACATCATAGAAGACAATGTACAGGACCGATGACACGGCCATGGAGACGGCGACCGGAAGTCCGATCAGCATCAGGACAAGAAACGAGCCTATGAGCAACAACATGGCGTCAGTCCTCCACGCTCTGGAAAGCTTCCGGTCGCTCCAGAACGGAGTAACCCCGGCGCATGTTGGCGATGAAGACCTGGATCGAGCGCAGCAGCATCAGCACGAAGGCGGCAAGCACGGAATAGAAGACGATGTTACGCGGCAGTTGCACCGTCACCATCTCCTCGTCCGCCACGATCTCCATGTAACGCCACATCAGCCATGATCCGTAGAGGAAGAAGCCGATGCGGATGAGATCCACCGCCGTCGCCATCACGCGGGTCAGGCGGGCGGGCAGATAATGATAGAGGACATCCACCTGGATATGCCGTGATGTGCGCACGCACATCACGGCGCCCAGAAACACCACGCCGATCAGGCAGTTGACGGCGATTTCCTCTGTCCAGGCATAACTGTTGTTGAGGACGTAGCGCGTGAAGAACTGGAGGAAGACGCAACCCGTCATCAGCCAGAAAAGGGCCAAGGTGATCCAGTCCTCGAAGGCATAGGTGCTGAGATCGGCCTCGGCCGGCGCCTCGTCGAATGTATGGGCAAGTTCTTCAGGCGTGACCTGGGTATGAATTTCCTGCGACGCTGACATCGATAGCATCCTGTCCGGATATGAACCTCACTGCGCCGGGAAAACGTTCGCCGGCCGGGCGAGCCGCCGCAGCCTTCGCAAAGGTGCGGCGAGCATGCCTGATGACCAGCCAACGGCAGGTCCCATGCGCAATGGAAGGAATTGTCGAACAGGCGCGGCCCGCAGACCGCGCCACGGCTTACTTGATTGCGCGGACTGCTTCCCAGTCGGCCTTTTCATAGCCGAACTCTTCGAGCTTGACCTTTTCGACGACGTTCTTCAGGAAGTCTGCCTTGTCGACTTCCGTCACGGTCAGGCCCTTCTTCTTGAACTCGTCGACCAGTTGCTTTTCACGGGCGTCGATCGATTTCGACGAGCGCACGCTGGCTTCCTGCGCGACGTCGGAAAAGATCTTCTTGTCCTCGTCGGACAGGCTGGTCCACAGCTTCTTTGAAAAGAGCGTGTTGAGGTGGTCAACGATATGGCCGGTCAGGACGATGTTCTTCTGCACCTCATAAAACTTCTTCGCCTCGATCGTGGTCAGCGGATTTTCCTGCGCGTCGACCGTACCATTCTGCAGGGCTAGGTAAACTTCGGCAAAGGCGATCGGCGTTGTATTGGCGCCGCAGGCCCGAGGCATGGCGAGGTAGGCCGGAACATCCGGCACGCGCATCTTCACGCCCTGAAGGTCGGCGCATTTGGAAATCGGCTTGTTGGATGTGGTGTGGCGCGTTCCGTAATAGGTTACGGCGGCGATATGGTTGCCGGTCTTGTCTTCATAGCCCTTGGCAAGGCGCTTGAAGATATCGCTCTTGGTATAGGCGATCAGATGGCTCGGATCGCGGAAGATATAGGGATAATAGGTGACGCCGATCGGCTTGTAATCGCGCGCCGCAAAACTGGAGCCGGAGATGATGATATCGACGGTGCCGAGCTTGAGGCCCTGGTTGATGTCGGCTTCTTTTCCAAGCTGTGAAGCGGGATAGACGTCGATCTTGTAGCGGCCATTGGTCCGCTTGGCGATCTCGCCGGCAGCCCAGACCGAGTCGGTGTGGAAAGGCTCGGATGTCTCATAGACATGAGCCCATTTCAGTACGGTCTCGGCATGCGCCGAAAGCGTCGATGCAACGATGACTGCGGCGGCGCCCAGCAATGTCTTCAGTCGGTGTTTCATTTTTTCCTCCCAGGTGAAACGGAACTGTATGGTCGATCCGGCCGCAATCGCGGACGGTCAGTCTTCTCTGGTCGGCTCCTCCCCGAAGCTTTCCGAGAATCTCTTTTGCGCCAGCGTCAGGTGACGACGCATGGCCTCGCGCGCCGCGGCGGGATCCCCCGCGGCAATGGCGTCACGTATGACACGGTGCTCCTCGAGCGCCAGCTTCCATGTGTGCGGTCCCTCGAAGTAGCTGGCGAGCTTCGTGAAATAGGGCGACATCCGCGTATCGTAGATCAGCCCCGTGAAGTGCTTCAGCGCCGAATTGCCGATAATGTCGGCGATCGCCGTGTGAAAATCGCGGTCGCAGGCAAGAGCGACCGGGCCGTCGTTCAGCGACTGCTCCATGCGCTCCAGCAGCAGATCGATGCGGGCGATACTGGCGGGCGTCACGAGCCGCGCGGCCTCTTCCGCGATGCCGCTTTCGATCAGGCAGCGCGCCTGAAGGATTTCGAGGGGGCCACCACCTTCGTCGTTTGGCAGGACACCGGTAGGCTGTTTCGGGGCGCTGCTGATGTAGACGCCGGATCCCATGCGGATCTGGATACGACCTTCGACCTCAAGCACGATCAGTGCCTCGCGGACTGTCGGCCGGGAAACCGAGAAACGCTCGGCAAGCTCCCGTTCGGGCGGAAGCCTCGAACCCGGCTTCAGCTCCCCCGTGTCGATCAGCACACGAATCTGCTCCGCGACCTGGCGATAAAGCCGGCGCGGCTCCAAAGCCACGAACATCGAACTCCTCCGAGCGCATCACTCCCTTGATGCGCAGGCGGTCAGATTGTCTGACCAATTTCTACTATGAGTTAATTGGAAAATCTGTCAAGCCGCAGATGGCCAAGAACTGGATTTCATTCTGCGCGCGGTGTTTCGGTTCTGAGCGCCGCTATCAGCATTTCCACGAATGCAGAGACTTTGGGCGGACGGAAGCGTGCCGCCGGATAGACCGTGAACACGCCGCCCGAGGGCAGCTGCCAATCGGGCAGGACGTGAATCAGGCGTCCACTGGCCAGTTCAGCGTTGGCGAGGAAGTCCGGCAGGACCGACAATCCGCCACCTTGCCTCGCAGCTTGCATGACCGCCGGCGTGGTATTGATCGCGATCGACGCCCTGAACCGCACCGTGAACGTCTCCTGATCGCCGCGCGTGAACGTCCATTCCAAAGGCTCTCGCAGCGCGTTGTTGGCAACAAAGGGCAGGGCGGTTAAATCGGCGAGCCCATCCAGTTCTGTTATTCTGCCGGCAAACTGAGGCGGACCGACCAGATATTGCTGAAACGAGCCGATCCGCCTGGCCTGCAGGCTTGAGTCGGCCAGCCAGCCGACACGAATGGCGAGGTCCATATTGTCGGCGACCAGATCGACCATCTTGTCGCTGAGGTTCAGTTCGACCTTGCAATCCAGATAGCGGGACGTGAAGGCGGTGACCACCGGCACGATGACCGAGGTGCCATAATCATAGGGCGCCGTGATCCTCAACAGGCCTTTGGGTTCTGACCTGGCCTGTGCCAGTTCCCCCAGGGCATCCTCGGCCTCTCTCAGGATCGATACGCATCGGGCGTGAAACACCCGGCCCGCCTCCGTCGGTTGGAGACGCCGCGTCGTGCGCATCAGCAACGTCGTGCCGACCTCCTGCTCGAGCCTCGCAACCTGCTGGCTGACGACCGCCTTGGTAATGCCGAGATACTCGGCCGCCCGGGTGAAGGATCCGGCATCGATGACAGCCACAAAATAGGCGAGCCGATTGAGGTTGGTCGCATCTTGCATGAAGGTTTCCCCTGTGATTGTCAGTTTTTAGCATACATTCTGTCGCGTTTGTTGGTCTTCCTGGTTCTATCTCGTCATGCCATCTGTGGCTTCACAAGGAGCGCGGCATGAGCGGCAAGATCCACATCCCCTATCACCTGGATCCGGTGCCGGGAGCAGACCGGCATCCATCAGGCTGCCAGCCCAGTCGTCCGTCATAACCTGAATTCCAGAAGCTGAACGCAACACCAGGAGACAGCCATGTTCACAAGGAGAACGATCATGAAAACCACTCTCGCCGCAGGTGCCACCGCCGTCTTTGCACCCGCGGGTCTCGGCCATGCCGCCACCGGCCTGACGTGGAAGCACTTTCCTGCCGGACAGAACGGTTTCTTCCGCAGTCCGGTCCTGGTCTCCGGCGCAACGGAAGCCATATTGATCGACGGCGGCTTCACGCTTGCCGACGGCAAGGCTGTAGCCGAGGCGATCAAGGCCACGGGCAAGACGCTCACCACGATCTATGTCAGCCAGTCCGATCCGGATTATTATTTCAGCCTTGGCCCGATCAAGGCTGCCTTCCCCGGTGCCAAGGTTATCGCGGCCTCGGCAACTGTCGCGGCCATCAGGAGCAGTGTCGAGAAGAAGCTTGCTGTTTGGGGGCCGCAGCTCAAGGAGAATGGCCCGCAGTCGCTGGCCGACGTCGTCATGCCGGAAATCTTTGACGGCAAGACGCTGACGGTTGACGGCGAAATCGTCGAGATCGTTGACGCGGAAGGCTTGTCCAATCGCCGCTATCTCTTCGTCCCGTCGCTGAACGCCGTGTTCGGCGGCGTGATGATCTTCAACGGTGTTCACGTCTGGACGGCCGACACCAACAGCGCGGAACTGCGGGCCGCTTGGATCGCCAATCTCGAGAAGATCGCTGCGCGCAAGCCAGCGATCGTGGTCGCCGGCCATATGACGCCGGAAGCACTGAGCGACCTCTCAGGCGTCGCCCATACCATCGCTTATTTGAAGGCGTTCGAGGAAGAACTGGCAAAGGCCAAGGGTTCGGCCGGCCTGAAGGCGGCGATGGAAGCACGCTTCCCGGGCCTCGGCATGGGCATCGCGCTCGACATTGGCTCCAAGGTCGCCACTGGCGAAATGAAGTGGGGCTGACCGGCAACGAGTGAAAATCTCGATCCCGTCCCGGCCATGATAGGGGGTAGGTGGTCTCAAGATAAGGGGTCGCAATCTTGTTGCGGCCCTGCATCCGAAGCCGCAGGATGTACCCGCGATCCCCTCTTGATCAGCATCAATCCAAGCAAAGCCGAGACGCCAGGCGTCTCGGCTCCACATCAACTCACGGCGACAAACTTCCAGCAGATTCCCAAAACCGCTGACCCGAGAAGCGTCGTGATGACCGAGAGGCCGAAGCGGAAGATGGATATGGCGGCGATGGCCGTCAAAACGAGCGAGGGCACAATGACCGAGCTCAAGACAGGAATATCCATAGACCACAGGCCCGCCGATATCTGCCGAACTTCGCCAAACAGGACGTGGAGGCCGAACCAGACCGCGAGGTTGAGGATCACGCCAACAACGGCCGCGGTAATTGCCGACATTGCCCCCGTCAGGGCGACGTTGCCCCGCATTTTTTCGATGAATGGTGCGCCAGCAAAAATCCAGAGGAAGCTTGGGAGGAACGTAACCCAGGTCGTCAGGACGGCGGCGAGGGTAGCTGCGGTCAGTGGATTGAGAGCTCCCGGATCACGATGGCCCGCCAGGAACCCGACAAATTGCGTGACCATGATCAATGGACCGGGTGTCGTCTCTGCCATGCCGAGGCCGTCGAGCATTTCACCCGGACGGAGCCAGCGGAACTGCTCGACGGCCTCCTGCGCGACGTAGGCGAGCACGGCATACGCACCGCCGAAGGTGACGACGGCCATCTGACTGAAAAATACGCCGATTTGCGAAAATACGTTGTCACGGCCGAGCGTCAGCAGCAGAACGACGACCGGAAGGAGCCACAGCGCCGCAAGGACGCCTGAGGTCTTCAGCGACCAGGCCAAGTTCGACCGTGCATGGAGGGGGATGTCCTCGCCGAGAACGGAGTCCCGATCTTCCAGGATTTTGCCCGAACCAGATTTGTGCCCGCCGCCGACCCTGAATGCAACGGCCCCGGCACGGCCACCAAGATATCCGATGGCACCCGCACCTATGATGATCAGCGGAAACGGCACGTGAAGGAAGAAGATCGCGACAAACGCGACAGCGGCAATCGCCATCATCACCTTGTTCTTGAGGGCGCGACTGCCGATTCGGAAGACCGCCTGAATGACGACTGCGAGAACGGCGCATTTCAGGCCGAAGAACATCCCCTCAATGACGGTCACGTCGCCGAAAAGGACGTATATGTAGCTCAGCGCCAGGATCGAGATGAAACCGGGTAGAACGAATAGAAGGCCGGCAATCATGCCGCCCTTCGTTTTGTTGAGCAGCCAGCCGATGTAGATGGCGAGCTGATGGGCCTCGGGACCAGGCAGAAGCATGCAATAGTTGAGGGCGTGAAGAAAACGGTGCTCTCCGACCCATCGTTTTTCGTCGACGATGATCCGGTGCATGACCGCGATCTGGCCAGCTGGACCGCCGAAGCTGAGTGCGGCGACCCGTGTCCAGACCTTGACTGCTTCGGAGAGAGGCACGACGTCGCCGCCAGCGACTGGCTGACTGACGATGAGGCTTTTTGCTATATCGGTCATGGCCGCTACCCCTTCCTCGGATTTGGCCAGTTATGTGTTTCCTCCGTGGCGTCGCGGCACCAGCGATACATCGCGTCATAGACCAACAGGCCTGCCTGCAGTTGCTCAAGGTCGTCGTTGAACATCCGTGACAATCCGAGCGAGATGGCCAGCAGGCCCTGCACTTCAGGGGCCAGCTCGGGTCGGGCCGTGTCGGCACCCCGCACAATGGTGGCGAGATGCAAAAGAGCGTCGCTCTTCAATCCGAACTCGTCGATCATCACGTCAAAGGTGCACAGTTCCCCGCGATGGCTCCAGAAGACGTCTTCGATGTCAAAGGGTGTCGCGTTGAAGCGGTCGCCCACCAGCGCGACTTCGCTGGCCGGAACGAACAGAAAGATCGCGGAAGGATCGACGAACCGCCGGATCAGCCAAGGACAGGCGATGCGGTCTATCTTTGGGCGGGACCTCGTCACCCAGACGGTACGTCCGCTTGCGTCACGCGTGGGAAGCCTGTCTTCGGGGACCAGCATGCCGTGGGCATCTCTCCATGCTTCGAAGCCTCCCTCGAGAGTCTCCGCTTGTTTCCCCATCGCCCGCAGGTGTGCCGCAACGCCATGGCCAAGCTTCTGTCCTCTCTGACAAAGAACGATGGCGGGGCCATTGATCTCGGGACCCCATTCGGCGATACGACGGAAATCACGCCGGACCGATCCGGGAATGAGGCGAGGATCGCTATCGAAGTCCTGATCGATCCGGACATCGATAATGGCTGGCAGGTTCGGGGTGCCAATGATGCGGGCAAGCTTGTCAGGTGTGATTTCTAGAAATGACGGCATAACGCGTCCTCCGTTCCAGCGGGTTTGTGGACGCGATTCTTCGGCCGTGGCCTCGTGGGGCGATCGCAACCCCATGGCAGAGAATTTGCCTCAGCCGATCCGGATGTCAAGCGTTTTGCGAAACTCGTCCGTCCGAACAGCGAGGTCCCCCAATTCCAATTCTCCTTAGGCACAAGCTGCTGAGACGTCTTCTCCCGCGACAACCTGGATATCCGCCGAGCAAGCCGTTCAGCCGCTTGTACCTTCGATCAATGTCATGGGCCAGATCACGCGGGGTGTCTGTCCAACGTAGTGTGACTGATAGGCTGGCATGACTGACAGCAGATGCTCCGCCAGGCTGATCCCCAGATCGCGAAGCGACAACGTAAAGCAGGTCAACGCCGGAGAGAGGAACTGGGTCTGAGGGCTGTAGCGACCGATAATCGCAATGTCCTTGCCCGGCTTGACGCCAGCGTCCTCAAGGCCTTTGTAGAGCCCTGTCACCAATATCTCATTGACCAGGACGATTGCCGACGGGCGTGGAGATCTGGATGCGATCTCGTGTGCCACAGCGTAGCCCCCCGCTTCGCTCGGTTTTGCCCGGAAGACATGATCCTCCCTGAGGACAAGCCCATGTTCTGCGAGCACCTCGCGGCATCGATCGGCGAACAGATAACCAAGGTTGAGATCGCCATGGGGCCAGATGATCCCGATGTCTCTGTGGCCCGCCTTCACCAGCCGTTTGATCGCGACCTCCGCCATCCCCTCGAAGTCCAGATCGATCCACGGCTGGCCGACATCGGTCAGGCTGCGGCCGAGCGAGATGAACGGAATGTCGTGCCGGTGCAGCAGTTCGAACCGTGCATCATTGCGCCGAGTGGCCGAGAGGATGATGGCATCCGCAAAACCGCGTGCCACGGTGCGTTGCAGATAGGCATAGGGATCTTCGTTGGAAGAGCAGAGCAGGGCGACGAGATCGAGCTTGTGGCGGCTAAGCACGGTCTGCACCCCGTCGAAGACGCTCATGAAGAAAGCGTCTCCCTGGCTGGTGATCTCAGGTCCTGTCTGCATCATGAAACCCACCACGCCGGTCGAGCCCTTGCGCAGCGAGCGGCCCGACTGGTTCGGCACATAACCCAGCTTCTCCGCCGCCGCCAGCACACGCCTGCGGGTTTCCGCATTTACATCCGCCTTTCCATTGAGCGCGCGGGAGACGGTGCCAATGGAGATATCCAGATAATCGGCAAGTTGGCGGATGCCTGTCACAGGGGGAGCCTTTCAAGGGTTCGACATACGACCGTAATCGTTTTCGGAAGCAGTATTGACAAAAAAATCGATGTGTTCATAGTACCGTAAACGTTTACGGTTGCACAGGAGGTGTCGTGCCGTAAACATTGCATGGGAGGATGTCGGTGACATACAAGGTCGTTTTGTGTGGCTGCGGAGCCATGGCCAAAGGGTGGCTGCGTGCGCTCCAATCCACACCGAAGCTGAGGCAAGCACTGACTGTCGTGGGTCTCGTCGATCTCGATGTGTCGGTCGCGCAGGCCTTGGCCGCGGAGTTTTCTCTTCAGCCCGTTTCTATCGGATCCGATCTCGCCACCGTGCTGAGCGAAACCGGTGCGGACATCGTGTTCGACGTCGTCATTCCCGCCGCCCGCCATTCCGTCGTGAAAGCCGCGCTTTCCCACGGATGCCATGTGCTGAGCGAAAAACCCATGGCCACCTCGATGGAGGAGGCGACAGACCTCATCCGCGCCGCCGAGGCTGCCGGGCGCATTCATTCCGTCGTGCAGAACCGGCGTTTCATTTCCGGTGTGCGGCGCATGCGACGCTTCGTCGAGAGCGGCGCGATTGGCGATATCACCGCGATCCATTGCGATTTCTTCATCGCGCCGCATTTCGGCGGCTTCCGGGAGCAGATGGACAATGTCCTGCTTCTGGACATGGCGATCCACACCTTCGATGCGGCCCGTTTCGTCTCCGGCAAGACGCCGCTTTCCGTCTACTGCCTGGAAACGAATCCGCCCGGCTCCTGGTATGCCCACGGCGCCAGCGCCAATGCCGTATTTCAGTTCTCCGACGACGTGGTTTTCACCTATCGCGGCTCCTGGTGCGCGGAAGGCCAGCGCACCAGTTGGGAAAGCGAATGGCGCATTGTCGGCTCGAACGGAATGCTGACCTGGGACGGCGAAGACGCCTTCCGCGCCTCCGTTGCGGGAAGCGACAGCGGCCTGCTGCGCGGGGCGATACCGATCGAGGTTCTGCCGCCCGTCCGGGAGGAGGAAACCCACGGCCATGCCAGCGTCATCGCCGATTTCCTCTCGGCGATCGAAACCGGGGGCGTGCCGGAAACCGCGGGACAGGACAACATCAAGAGCCTTGCCATGGTGTTTGGCGCGATTGAAAGCGCCAGGTCCCGGCAAACCATCGACCTTGCAGCATAAGGGCCAGCAATATGACCGGACAGGTAAACCATTCCATCCGCATCGGCACCATGGTCAGCGCCACGAAAGGGCAGGCGGCCGAGCGGATTTCCCAGATTGCCGATATGGGCTTTGAAAGCTTCCAGCCATTTTTCTGGCAGACCACCAACGGGCAGGACATCGCCGAGCTTGGCAAGCGTTGCCGCGACGCGATCGGTTCGCGGGACATTACCATCTCCACCATCGGCATGTTCGGCAATCCGCTGGAAGAAACGGACCTCGATCTCCAGACGCTTCAGGGCTGGAAGGATTGCATCGACAACGCCCACCACTTCGGCGCCACCTGCGTTGCGGGCTTCACCGGGCGCATCCGTAACAGGCCGCTGACGGAAAGCCTGCCACGTTACCGGCAAATCTGGAGCGAGCTTGCCCGCCGCGCCGCCGACAAGGGCATCCGCATTGCCTTTGAAAATTGCGCCATGGATGGCAACTGGGCAACCGGCGACTGGAACATCGCCCATAACCCCGATGCCTGGGAACTCATTTTCAACGAGACGCCGGACGAGCATATCGGGCTTGAATGGGAGCCTTGCCACCAGATGGTCTATCTCATCGAGCCCTTGCCGCAAATCCACAAATGGACACAGCGGATTTTCCACGTCCACGGCAAGGATGCCACCATCCGCTGGGACGTGATCCGCGAGCACGGCATCTTCGGAAAACATCCCTTCGTTTTCATGCGCACGCCGGGTTTTGGCGACAGCAACTGGACCGACATTATTTCGGAACTGCGGCTGGCCGGCTGGTCGGGCTCCATCGACATCGAGGGATGGCACGATCCCGTCTATCGGGATGCATTGGAAATGACGGGCCAGATCCACGCCTTGAACCATCTGAAACAGGCAAGGGGCGGCACATTCGTCGTCGATCCGGTCTGATGCGCAGGCCGGCTGGACAGAGAAGGAGCTCTGCGCCGGCCGGATAAGAAGTGAGGATAACCAAGAAGGAGGAGAACCATGGGTATCCGCAGGACTATGATTTCCATTGCATTGGCTCTGGCCAGTGCGTCACTTGCCGGCACGAGCGCGAAAGCGGAGGATGTGAAACTCGTTCTCTGGTCGCTGGACCGCGATATCCAGCCCGCGCCGAACCTCATCAAGGAATTCAACGCGCAGAAGAACGGCATCCAGATCGAATATCGCCAGCTTCAGTTCGACGACGTGGTGAGCGAGGCGATGCGCGCCTATTCCACGGGCAAGGCACCGGACATCATTGCCATCGACAATCCCAACCATGCGATGTTCGCCTCCCGCAAGGCCTTTCTGGATCTGACCGACATGATCCGGCAATCCAAGGTCATCAAGCCGGAAAACTATTTTCCCGGCCCGCTGAAATCGGTGACCTGGGACGAAAAATATTACGGGGTGCCGAAGGCGACCAACACGATTGCGCTTTATTACAACAAGGATCTGTTCAAGGCCGCAGGTCTCGATCCCGAAAAGCCGCCGCAGACTTGGACCGAACTGGTGGCGACGGCGAAAAAGCTCACCAATCCCGCAAAGAACATCTACGGACTCACCTTTTCCGCCAAGGCCAACGAGGAGGGCACTTTCCAGTTCCTGCCCTGGGCGCAGATGGGCGGCGCCACCTATAAAACGATCAACAGCGACGGTGCCGTCAAGGCTCTTTCGGTCTGGAAGCAGATGCTGGATGAAAAGCTGGCATCGCCGGATACGCTCACCCGAAGCCAATGGGATTCGACGGCCACCTTCAATGCCGGAAATGCGGCCATGGCGATTTCCGGTCCCTGGGAAATCGACCGGATGTTGAGCGATGCCAAATTCCAGTGGGGCACCGCGCTTCTGCCGGTGCCGAGCGAGGGCGCTCAGCGTTCATCCGCCATGGGCGACTTCAACTGGGCGATCTTTTCCAGCACCAAGCATCCGAAGGAGGCCTTCAAGGCCCTGGAATTTTTCGCGTCCAAGGATGTGACCATGTACAAGGATTTCGGCCAGCTTCCGGCCCGGTCCGACCTTCCGGTTCCGCCGACGGGCAATGCCCTGAAGGATTCAGCGCTCGCGACCTTCGTGGAACAGCTGAAATATGCGCAGCCTCGCGGCCCTTCGCCGGAATGGCCGAAAATCTCGAAAGCCATCCAGGACGCGATACAGGCAGCCCTGACAGGCCAGATGGAGCCGAAGGCCGCGCTCGATCAGGCGTCTGCGAAGATCAAGTCGATCGGGGGCTGAGGCCGCCGCCATCCGCAGTGACGGCCCGGCACCCACCGCCGGGCTGTCATCCAGGCTTCAGCGAGGTTCCGATGAAAAGAGTGTTCTCCAGCATCACGGATGGCCGTGGCTTCGACCTTGTTCTGGTCGGGGTGCCCTTCACGTTTCTCCTGGCGCTGTCAGGACTTCCGCTGCTCTACAACATCCTGATGAGCTTTCAGGAAGTGGATATGTTCAGCCTTGGCAGCGTCATCCGGCCTTTCGTCGGCTTCAAAAACTATGTGGACCTGTTCACCCAGCCTGAAACCATGTCCATCCTCAGGAACACGATTGTCTTCGTGGTGGGGTCGATCACGGGGCAGTTCCTCGTCGGCTTTGCGCTCGCCTTGTTCTTCTGGATCAATTTTCCCGGCGCATCCTGGCTGCGGGGCCTGTTTCTGGTTTCCTGGGTCATGCCTGGCCTCGTCGTCGGAGCCATCTGGAACTGGATCCTGTCGGGCGATTTCGGCGTACTCAATTTTCTGTTGCAGCAAACCGGCCTCATGAGCGGCAATATCTTCTGGCGGTCTGACCCGAATTTTTCGCTTTGGGCGGTCATCCTGGCCAATATCTGGCTTGGCACCTCCTTCAACATGATCCTGCTCGCCACCGGTCTTTCCGCCATTCCGGCAGATCTCTACGAAGCGGCGGAAATGGATGGCGCCAATGCCTGGCAGCGCTTCTGGACCATCACTCTGCCGATGATGCGCTCCACCATCGGCGCCATCATAGCGCTCGGCCTGATCTTCACCCTGCAACAGTTCGATCTGTTTGCCGCGATTACCGACGGGGGCCCGAACAATTCCTCCAATGTCGCACAATACTGGGCTTGGGATCTTTCCTTCCGGCAATATGATTTCGGCAAGGGTGCCACCATTTCCGTCATCATGACCGTCTTCGTGATGTTTGCCGCAACCGTCTATGTCCGCTCCACACGTCACGAGGTGCGCGGATGAGTGACAATGCACGCAACCGGCTGCTGCTCGCCCTGTCCATCGTGATGGCGGCGATCTATCTCTTCCCGCTCTACTGGATGTATGTGACAGCGCTGAAAAGCGGCTCGGAAATGTTTGCCACGCCGCCCAGCTTCTGGCCCTCGTCTGCCCAATGGAGCACCTTCGCCTATGTCTGGGAAAGCCGGAACATGGGCCGCTACCTTTGGAACTCCACGGTCATCGCCTTCGGTGCGGTAGCCCTGATCGCAATCCTGGGCACCGGCTGTGCCTATGTGCTGGCGCGCTACCGCAACATCTGGGTGGATATCGGGCTTTTCCTGATCCTGATGTTTCAGGTTCTGCCCGCCTCGCTGATGATAACGCCGATCTTCGTGGGCTTTTCTCAACTGGGGCTGCTCGAATATCCGCGCTTTGCCGTTACCCTCGCCATTACCGCCAAAAGCATGCCCTTCTTTGTCGTGCTTGTGCGCGCAACCTTCATGGCCGTGCCGATGGAACTGGAAGAGGCGGCGCTGGTGGATGGCAATTCCCGCATCGGTGCCTTCTTCAACATCGTTCTGCCACTGGCGCGCAACGGCATTCTGGTCAGCGCCATCCTCATCTTCATGCAGGCCTTCGGCGAATTCGTCTATTCCAAATCGATGATCCAGGACATCCAGCTCCAGCCCGCCAGCGTCGGGCTCAATTCCTTCATGGGGCCGAACACCAGCGAGTGGAACAACATCATGGCCTACGCCACCATGTATGTGACGCCCATCCTCGCCATCTTCGTTCTCTTGCAGCGCCGCATCGTGTCCGGACTCACATCGGGAGCCTTGAAATGACCCACCAAATCGAACTCTCGGCCGTCAACAAATATTACGGTGCCTATCACGCGCTGAAGGATATCGATCTTTCCATTCGGAAGGGTTCGTTCGTCGCACTGGTCGGCCCGTCCGGCTGCGGCAAGTCCACGCTGCTGCGCTCGCTGGCGGGGCTCGAGACCATATCGAGCGGCGACCTTATCATCGCCGGAAAACGCATGAACGGGGTGCCGCCCCGAAAGCGGGATCTGGCCATGGTGTTCCAGTCCTATGCGCTTTACCCGCATATGACCGTCGAACAGAACCTGACCTACAGCCTGAAGATCAACGGGGTCGGAAAGGCGGAGAGGAAAAGAGCGGCCGAAGATGTCGCGGCCATTACCGGATTGTCGAACCTGCTGCACCGATATCCACGGGAACTGTCGGGGGGACAGCGTCAACGCGTCGCGATGAGCCGTGCCATCATCCGCAACCCCCAGGCCTTCCTTTTTGACGAACCGCTGTCGAACCTCGACGCAGCACTGCGTGTCCACATGCGCAAGGAGATCAGGGCACTGCATGATCGCCTCGGCGCAACCTCGGTCTATGTGACCCATGACCAGGTCGAGGCCATGACGATGGCCGATCATGTCGTCGTGATGCGCAATGGCGTCATCGAGCAGCAGGGCAGGCCGCTCGATCTATACGACCGGCCGAGCAATCGCTTCGTCGCCGGCTTCATCGGCTCGCCGGCGATGAATTTCATTCCGGCGCGATCGACGCCTGACGGTAGAGCCCTTGTTCTTGATCTTGCCGAGCCGCAAACCATTCCATTCGATTGTCCGCTGCCTGCGGAGCGCGCCTTGATCGTCGGCATCCGCCCGGAGCACCTTACTTTAGCCGCGGCTGACGCCGCCGGCTTCAAGGTGGACGTCGGGGCAGTTGAAACGACCGGCGCGGTGACGTTCATCACAACTGCCACCACGCCTGAGATTGTCATTGCCTTGAACGGCAGGAGTGTGGTGGTGGCGGGCGAAACTATTCGGCTGACGTTTTCCGGAGACTATGTCCATCTGTTCGACGCCGGGACTGAGCAGCGTATCAAATGATCGCCTCCGCGCGCTCACCTTGACACCAGAGGTCCCCAGTTCCGATACAAAATGTAAGCGGCGACCACGAGTACGAGGGCGGCGAACAGGCGGTTGAGGGCGGTCTTGTAGGCACTGAGCCGTGTGGCGAAGAGCATGCCGAGCACGCCTCCGACGATGCCGCCGCCGATGAACTCGGTGGCGAGCCTCCAATCCACCAGGCCTGAACTGGCATAGTTGAGGGCCGTCGCCAGCCCGAACGCACCGACGGAGAGGAGCGAGGTGCCGATCGCGTTGATCATCGGCATGCCCGTCGCCAGCATCAGGCCCGGAACGATCAGGAAGCCCCCACCGATGCCGAAGAAGCCGGAGGCAGCGCCCGGCGAGCGCCACGGCTGCTGTTGAGAGACACTCCTGAGGTCGACGGGGCGGCCCTCCACCGCCATAGCCTTCCTGGGCTTCAGCATCAGGATGCCGACGACGATCATGAGGAAGCCGAACAGAAAGATCAGGTGGTCGCCAGGATGGACCCGCCGCCGCCGAGCATACCGAGCATGAAGCCGACGATTCCGCCGGAGCCGACTGCCGCCAAGATGGAGGTGCTCACGTCCGCCTGCTCCATACTCTGTCGTACAAGGTCATGCCTACTAGCATGGCGATGACGAACAGTGCTGTCTGCGGGATTCCAACCGACAGGGACGCGACCGCCGGGCCGGGACAGAAGCCACCGATACCCCAGCCGAGGCCGAACAAGGCCGAGCCGATCACCAGCGGCGCGTCGATCCGACGGTTCGTCGGCACATGGAAGCTGTCGTCGAAGGCCGGATGGCGCATCCGCTTCATCACCTGCACGCCGATGGAGGCGACGACGACGGCGCCACCGAGAACGAAGGCAAGGCTCGGATCCCACGCGCCGAACACGTCGAGGAAGCCCTGGACGCGGGCCGGGTTCAGCATGCCGGACAGGGACAGGCCGAAACCGAAGACGATGCCCGAGGCGAGAGCCGCTCCGAATTGGTAGATGTGCCTATTCATAGTCCCAGACCTCGAAGAACCGTGACGGCAACCACGCCGGCCGTCAGGAACGTGGCGACCGCTACCATGGAGCGCGGCGACAGGCGGGCAAGCCCGACCACGCCGTGTCCGCTTGTGCAACCCGATCCCATACGCGAGCCGAAGCCGACGAGCAGCCCCGCGACGATGATCAGCGGCCAGCCGGCGGTGATCTGCACGGCAGGCCAGCCACCGAACACGAACAGGTAGGTGAGCGGCCCGAGCAACAGCCCGAGCACGAACGCAAGATTGGTGGTCAATCCGACACCTTGGGCGAGACGCCCGACGATCCCGCTGATCCCGGCAATCCGGCCGTTGAGGAGCAGGAGCATGACGGCCGATGCGCCGATCAGCATGCCCCCGGCCAATGAGGGGAGATATAAGTTCATTTGTCTTCCTTCACGCAGAAGATGTCATAGAGGGCGGCAACCAGTAGGACGGCCTTCTCCCCCGTCAGGCTATAGAAGATCTGTTTCCCCTCCCGCCGGGTTTCGACGATGCCGGAGCCACGCAGCACCGTCAGGTGCTGCGACAGATGCGGCTGGTGGACGTCGACCTTCTCTTCAAGCTCGCCGACCGAATACTCGCCTTCCACGAGCGTGCAGACGATCATCAGGCGCGCCGGATGGGACAACGTCTTCAGGAGGTTCGCTACCTCTCCGGCCCGGCTGGCCATCTCGGCAGGAGAAAGCCCCGCCTTCATCATCGCCTTCAGATCGGTCGTCATTCCCATGCGGCTCCCTGCAATGCATCGAGCGGAAACTGAGATAGCGCTAGTCGATATATATTATATTATATTATATTATATATCTTTCAAGGTCAGCCAAGGAATTTTTGTGCCCGCCCTTTGGTTCCCGCGCAGAGGAGACGCAATCAACCGACGCCTGCGCTGGCAGATGGAGGAGAGTTGCTGATCGAACCAGCACTGGCGTCGCACAAGGATGTCCGGGGAACGTTGCCTATCGCATGGCTTGAATTTTATACGTTTAGCCGCTGCCGTGATCCGGCGAGTTCGCCGGATCACGGCAGCGACAAAACGAACATCAGTAGTCAACTCCCACCGAAGCGCGCGAAAGATCGTCGCTTTCCAGCCGACCGTCGCGCAGCCGGTAAATATGGTCGAAGCGGTCGAGGATCATCTCGTCGTGTGTGACGACGATAATAGCCGCGCTCTGGTCGATTGCGATCCGCCGTAACAGATCCATCACGATACGGGCGCGGGCGGAATCGAGCGGCGCGGTCGGTTCGTCGGCGAGGATGATGCGCGGCCGATTGGCGAGCGCGCGAGCAATGGCCACCCGTTGGGCTTCGCCGCCGGACAGTTGCGCGGGCATTGCGTGCTTGCGGTGGCCGACCTCAAGATAATCGAGCAGTTCGATAGCATGCTGATGCGCTGCAGAGGCGCCCAATCCTGCAAGGTGGAGCACCACGGCGACATTGTCGGTGGCGTTGAGGAACGGCAGCAGGTTGGGATACTGGAAAATGAAGCCGACCTTGTCGAGCCGCAACCGGCGTAGGTCCGCCTTGAGCCAATGGTCATCATAGACGGCTTCGCCGTCGAGCGTGAGCCGGCCGCCGCTTGGCTCCAGAATGCAGGCCATGCAGTTGAGCAGCGTGGTCTTGCCCGAACCGCTCGGCCCCATAAGACCGACGACCTGGCCGGGAAAGACTTCCATGTTGATATCAACAAGCGCGTCGACCCGCGCACTTCCCGAACCGAAATGTTTCGAGAGGTGTTCGACACATACAACCGCTTGTGTGCCTGTCTCGATCATGATCCTACCCTGCAGCGGAGAGTGCTTCGGCGGGGTCCACTTTCAGCGCGAGCCGAATGCCCAGGGTGCTTGCGGCAAGGCAGACCACGATCGTGATAGCGAATACGGCCATAACGCTCTCTGGGTCGAACACGAGCCGCCGCGGGAAAAAGGGCCTGAAGGTAAAGACAAGCGCGAGCCCTGCGACGTAGGCGGTAATCCCCAATGACAGGGATTGCTGAACGATGAGGCCGATGATGGTGCGATCCGGCGCTCCGACAAATTTGAGCGTGGCGATTGACCGCACCTTGTCCATAGTCATCGTGTAGATAATCAGCGCGATGATGACGGCCGATACGATGACCAGCAGAACCATGATCAGAAGCTGCTGCTTGCGCGCCTTTTCGATCACGAACTTGCTCAGAAGGGTTTCCTGCTGAGCCTGCGTGAGGGCCGTCAGGTGTTTCCACCGCGAGAGTGCCGCTGCTGTCTCGGTGACCGGGATATGGGGTGACACCTTGGCGATGACGGCATTGATCTGGTCGTTGGTTTCCGTGGATCCGCTGCGCGCCTGCTCGCGCCGCGAAGCCGGGGGCGCCAGTTCGAACTGGAGCGCTTGCGCGTCGCGCAAGGTGATATAGGCGACTGGATCGCCGGATGATGTGAGTTCGTTCCGCATCAGGCCGACAACGGAAAATTTGTGATCGCGCGTTCCCAGCAGGACCTCCTGGCCCAGCGCCAGACCGGCGGAAGCATCGACGATCATTTCATAGTGGCCGCGCAAGATGTCGCGGCCGGCCGAGAGTTGACGTGGCCCGCCGGGTCTGCCCGGCTCAAAGCCAATGAGAAAGAGGCGGTGTGGGACGCCGTTCAACTCCGTCTGGACCGACTGGTAGGTGACAGACCCGGCGCGCTGGACGCCATAGAGCCGGCTAACCAGTTCTCTGGTGTCGCCCGGAATACGCGACGATTCGGCGAACGGCCCATTGGTCCCGGCCTCAACCACCCAGAGATCTGCATTGGCCGCGCGGGCCTGACGCAATGCGTCATCGATCAGGCCGCCATAGACGCCGGTCATCATGATTACGATGCCGAGGAGCAAGCTCAAGCCGAAGTTGGTCAGCAAAAAACGCAGGAGATTGTGCTTGATGTCCCGATAGGCCAGATTCATCGACTTGTCCCTTCGGCGACCTTCGCTGCACGGCCGATGCGCAGTCCACTGCGCAATGTCGTGAGGACGAGGGCGTGCTCAGGGACACCGCTGGTGATCTCAATACGTCCGTCGAGCAGCCGGTGCCCCAGTGTCACGTTGCGCTGCTCCAGGGTGCCATCCTCGACGGCCCATATGGTCCCTTGATTTTTGCCGAGGCCGATGATGGCTGCCTCCGGGACCAATAGGGCCTGCGGAAGCCGAACGGTCGTGATGTGGGCCTCAGCCTGCTCACCGAGATACAAATCGGCGGGCGGCGAGTCGAACGTGATCTCGACCCGCCTCTCCTCGTTGACCCGGTCGCTTTCCGGCTGGATGCGCGCGACGTGGCCGGCGATACGCCTGCCAGGCTGAGAACGCAGCACGATCTCGGCCGGTTCGCCGACGGTGATCTCGCCGGCCTTGCTCTCGTCGATGTAGGCGAGTGCCCACACGGTCTTTGGGTCGATCAGCGTGAACACCGGTTCACCGGCGCCGAGCGCCGAGCCGAGTTCCCTGAGGCGCGTGGTCACCATGGCATCGTAGGGCGCCGCGAGGGTGTAGAAGTCCAATATGGTTGATTGCAGTTGCTGTTGCGCTTTGGCGTCGCCAATATTGGCCTTGGCCACCAGGAGATCGCTTTCCGCCAGGTTCACATCGGCCAAGGCTGCGTCCTCTGCCGCTTCTGCCGTCTGCGCGGCTTCAAGCGAGGTGGTATTACCCTTTAACAGCGATTGCCGGCGCTCATTGATGCTCTTGGCATTCGCATGGTTCACCTGAGCCTTTTCGACGCTTGCGGTCGCTCTTTGAAGATTGGCTTCGGCCTGTTGGACCACCGCGTTTGCCCGAGCGACCTGTGCGTTCTGCTCACGGTCATCAAGACGGGCCAGAACCGCGCCCTTGGAAACGCGGTCGCCGACATCGGCGCGCAAATCGACCACCACGCCAGACACCTTGAAGCCAATCCTCGATGTCACCCGCGCCTCGACCGTCCCGAGGCCGAAGACCTGCACGGGCACGTCTTGCTCGGTGCTTGCGACTTGAACTTCGATCGGGCGCAGGAACATCGCCCATGCGCCGAAACCTACGCCCATGGCAACGGCCAGCAGGATAGAGAACGCGTAGACACGGGCGGATAGGCGCAGCGTCTTTCCGATGGCTTGGACCTGTGCCTTTTCGACGACTGAAGGGGTCTCCTTCATGATCGGCTTTGGAACTTCAAGCATAGACGTTCCCTGCGGTAAGGATGGAGACAACTCATGCTATCTTTGCTGCGCCCTGGCCGCGGCACCTGCAATGATCTCAATCAACTGCGGCGTCTGCTTGGTTGGCGGGATTGCGGCGCGCCTGCTGCCGTCGGCTTCCTGCCCCCCTCACCACCTCAAAACGGGGTGTGGTACGACGCCGCTGCGATATTGATCAAACCGTCCATGCCCTGGCACTCAGCGACGCCGCGAAACGCTGCTTCGTATCGCGGTCACTGAACGAAGGGTGCTCACGGTCGCCGGATCGGAAAAACTGCGAATTCAACGCAGCCTTGCCACCATCTTTTCAGGATGCATGCCGCCGCTTACCTTGGCGGGAACGCCGCGTGCCAGGTTCGGACGTCCTCCGACGTCACGTGGACGTGCCCACAGGAATCGAGCAGCCTTTCATCGAACTTTGCACTGGCGATCCGGCTGAAGACGTCGATGTATTCCTGTAATCTGAATTCGTCCACGCGAGGGGGATCGGCAACGGCCTCAAGCGCGTCGCGGGCAACGATGACGATCTGATCGCCGACGCCCGAATCCATCACGAGTCGGCCTTCGTCGCCGGACGACATCAGGAATCCGGATTTCAGTTTCAGTGGCATGACACCCTCCTTCTCTGTTTCCTGCAGAGTAGCGATTGGGAAGGTATCGGCAGTGACGTAGATCAACGCTCAATTCTAGAAGCCGCAAAAGCCCTTCTCGACGGCTTCCAGGCCGCCGCCGTACTCGCCGACGCCTGGCCGGATCACAATCGGCTCCAAGGGTCACGATGGATCCCACTGTCAGCATCGTCTCGTCTCTTGGTTAGGTCCAGTGCAAGACCGCGGCCAGGGCTGTCCTCGATGTTCGTCAACGGACCGTTCTCATCGCAACGACCGACGAAATCCGAGCAGCGAAAACACGAAGAGGCCCGCAGAGATGCTCGCGAGCCAGAGGAACTGCGGCCAGACCACCGAGAACCCGGCGCCGCGATAGAGGATCGCCTGGGCGAGCAGGATGAAATGCGTGTTCGGCGCGGCAAGCATGATCGTCTGGATCGCTTCCGGCATGCTTTCGCGGGGCGTGGTCGCGCCGGAGAGGATTTGCAGCGGCAGGAGCACCAGCATCAGCAGCAGGCCGAACTGCGGCATCGAACCCGCAAGCGTTGCGAGCGCGATCCCCATGGCGGTCGCCGCCAGCAGGTGGAGCGCCGCCCCCGCCATGAACAGCACGATCGATCCTTCGATCGGAACCTTCAGCAATCCCTGCACCACGAAGATCAGCGAAAGCAGAGTGGCAGCGAACACCACCAGCCCCATCGACCACACTTTTGCGGCCATGATTTCGAACGGCGTCAAAGGCATCACCAGAAGATGCTCCACCGTCCCGTGTTCCCGCTCGCGGATGAGAGCTGTTCCGGTCAAGATGATCGCCAGCATGGTGACGTTGTTGATCACGTTCATCACCGATGCGAACCACATCTGGTTGAGTTGGGGATTGAACCGGGCGCGCAATGCCAGATCCACCGACGGTATACGATCATCGATATCCGCGGCGGCAAAACCGGCGACTTCGGTCGAGACGATGTTCTGTACATATCCGGATCCGGAAAACGCCTGGGTCATTCGGGTCGCATCGACATTGAGCTGGATGACGGGGGATTTGCCGGCGATCAGGTCGCTCTGGAAGTTCGGCGGAATATCGAGCGCGAACGTGTCGGTGCCGGCATCCATGCGAGCATCCATCTCGCCCGCCGTGATCATCGCCGGTGGCTTGAAATAGGGCTTCAGGAAAGAGTCGGCGATCCGGCGCGAGAGCGGCGAATTGTCCTCGTCGACGATCGCGATCGGCGCATTGTTCAATGTTTCTGGAACTGCTTTTGCTTCCGTATAGACCGCGATGGTGAAGGAATAGACGATCAGCCCGAGCAATATCGGATCGCGCAGCAGGCCGCGCAGTTCCTTGATCCCGAGATGGAGGATATTGGCGAGCCGCATGCTTCACCGAGCCTGTTTCTTGAGAAAGACGACGCTCGTCGCAATCAGCAGCGGCCCGGCAACAATGAGCGGCAGGAAAGCCCCTAAAAGGTTTTCGAAGCCGAGGCCCTTGGAGAAAGTGCCCCGAGAGATAATGTTGAAATAGGTCGTCGGATAGATCTGGCCGATGAACGCCCCGATGCCCTGAAGCGAGGAGACCGGATCGATCATCCCGGCGAACTGCACGGCCGGTATGATCGTCAACAGCGTCGTCCCGAAGATCGCGGCGATCTGGCTCGACATGAAAGTCGAGACGAGGAGGCCGAAGGCGGTCGCGAAAGCGACATAGAGAAGAGCGGCTGTGGCAAAGGCCAGCAGGCTGCCGGTGAACGGCACCTGAAACACCAGGACCGCGAACAGCCACAGGAGCACGGCGTTCATCATGCCGAGCGCCAGGTAGGGAAGCTGCTTGCCGATGAGGAATTCCAGCCGCGTCACCGGTGTCACGTAGAAATTGACGATCGAGCCGAGTTCCTTCTCCCGCACCACCGACAGCGCCGCGAGCATCGCCGGGATCAGCAGAAGCAGCAGCGGAATGACGGCCGGCACCATCGCCACCAGGCTTTCGATGCCGGGATTGTAGCGGAAGCGGGTCTCGATCGAGAACTGCCCGCTTGCCGCATCGCCGTAGATCTCGCGCGCCTTCTGCGCCAGCCAATGGGCATGCATGCCCTGCACGTAGCCGCGCGTCGTTTCCGCCCGTTGCGGCATGGCGCCGTCGATCCACGCGCCGATCTCGACGTCGTGGCCGCGGGCGACATGTTCGGCAAAGCCGGCGGGGATCTCGATCGCCAGCTTCAGCGTACCGTCGCGCATGCGCCTGTCGAGATCGGCATAATCTGCAAGCGGCGGCTGCTCGATGAAATAGCGGGAGCCGGCGATGTTGGCGATATAGTCGCGGCTGGCGACCGTATCGTCACGGTCGAGAACCGCAAACGTCAGGTCCTTGACGTCCATGTTGATGCCGTAGCCGATCACGAACATCAGGATGACGCTGCCGATCAGCGCCAAAGTGGCGCGGATGGGGTCGCGGCGGATCTCCAGCGTTTCACGAAGGCTGTAGCTCCAGATGCGGCGTAGGTCGAAGGCGCGGTGCCGACGAGCGTCGCCGAACTTGCGCCCGTCTTCCTCTGGCGCGGATGAAGTGGCCGTCCCGCCGATCGCATCTTCGAGATAGGCGATGAACGCTTCCTCCAGCGTCGTGGCATAGCGGTTTTTGCGGATCGCATCGGGTGTATCGCTCACCAGCACCTTGCCGGCATGCATCAGCGATATGCGGTCGCAGCGCTCCGCCTCGTTCATGAAATGGGTGGAGATGAATATGGTGACGTGGTCTTTGCGGGAGAGCTCGATCAGCGCCGCCCACAGCTGGTCGCGGGCGATCGGATCGACGCCCGAAGTCGGTTCGTCGAGGATCAGCACCTCCGGCGAATGGATCAGTGCCACCGCCAGCGAAAGCCGCTGCCGGACACCGAGAGGCAAGCCGTCCGGCAGTGCGTCCATGACGTCCATAAGCTCGAAACGCCGGCCCATTTCCTCGATCCGGGCCGAAATCGTGTCGGCCGGCAGCCGAAACAGCCGCGCATGCAGGTCGAGGTTCTGCCGGACCGTCAGCTCTGTATAGAGCGAGAAGGCCTGGCTCATGTAGCCGACACGCCTCCGGACATCCATGTCCTTCGGGTCCACCTTCTTGCCGAACAGCTTCGCCGTGCCCTCGCTTGCCGGCAGCAAGCCAGTCAGCATCTTCATCGTCGTGGACTTGCCGCAGCCGTTCGAGCCGAGGAAGCCAAAGATCTCGCCGCGGCGGATGCGGAAGCTGACATCGTCCACCGCCGTGAAATCGCCGAAGCGCATGGTCAGGCCTTCCGCCTCGATGGCAAATTCCGCCGCGTCGAAATCCGCCGGCGGATGAAGCGGAATGGCCTTGTGCGTGGCCCGCCTCTCCTCCGGCATCAGCGCAATGAAGGCATCGTCGAGCGTGGCGGCGCCGGTATGGGCAAGGATTTCGCGCGGCGTGCCGGTCGCCAGCACTTTTCCGGCATCCATGACCGCCAGCCAGTCGAAACGCGCCGCTTCCTCCATATAGGCGGTCGCAACGATCACGCTCATCTCCGGCCGCTCCCTCCGGATATCGTCGACGAGGCTCCAGAACTGCCGGCGCGACAGCGGATCGACGCCGGTCGTAGGCTCGTCGAGAATCAAAAGGTCCGGATCGTGAATGAGGGCGCAGCAGAGGCCGAGCTTCTGTTTCATGCCGCCCGAAAGCTTGCCGGCGGGGCGGTCCTCGAAGCCCGAAAGGCCGGTGCGTTTCAGAAGGGTTGCAATGCGGTATTCCCGCTCCTCTCGGCCCTGGCCGAACAGGCGGGCGAAGAAATCGGCATTCTCGAACACCGATAGCGTCGGATAGAGGTTCTTGCCGAGCCCCTGCGGCATATAGGCAATGGCCGGGCAGGTGCGATCGCGGTAACGGGCGCTACGCATGTCGCCGCCAAGCACTTCGATCTCGCCCGTCTGGACCTGGCGTGCTCCGGAAATCAGCGAAAGCAGCGAGGATTTGCCCACCCCGTCCGGGCCAATCAGGCCGATCATACGCCCGGACGGCAAGTCGAGACTTATGCCGTCGATGGCGCGCGTCTTGCCGTAGGAATGGCCGACAGCCGCCAACCGCGCCACATAGGCGGGTTCCGCCGGGGTGCCCTTCGCCTGCTGCTCCGGGCTCATGGGGTGATCGGCCGTGACAGCGCCGCCGGCCACTCTGCGGCGGGATCGAGCTTCACATAGGTCCGGCCCGGCAACCCCGTCTTGACCTGTGCGATATATTTCTGGAGCAGTTCCGGAGAGACGCGCGCGCGCAGGCGGAACATCAGCTTCTGGCGTTCCTCTTCGGTCTCCACTGTCTTTGGCGTGAATTGCGCGACATCGGACACAAAGGATATCCGGGCTGGAATGACATATTGAGGGGCGGCATCGAGCACGATGCGAGCTTCGCTGCCGATCGGGGTGCGCCCAGCTTCCCCGGTCGGAAGGAAGAACGTCATGTAGACATCGCCGACATCGAGGATGTTGAGCACGCGGCCGCCGGCGGCGACCACTTCGCCCGGCTGCGCCACGAGATATTGCACCCGTCCGTCGCGCGGCGCCTTGAGCTCGGAATCGCGCAGATCGGCGTCGATCCGCGCGACGGTCGCCTGCACCGCCTCGACCGCGGCCTCGGCATCCACGACTTGCGACTGCGCCGCACCGATTGCCGCATCGGTCGCCGCAAGATTGGCTTTGGCCGCCGAGACGGTTGCGACCCCTCCTTCGACGCGGGCGCGGTCGTCGTCCAGCAATTGCTCGGAAACCGATCCGCTGCGGCTCATCTGCTCGCTACGGGCCAGCCGCTTGCGGGCCGATTGCAACTGGACCTCGTTCTGGGAGACGGTTGCGGCCGCGGCTTCCTTTTCCGCCTGGCGCTGGACGACGAGGCTTTTCGCGGTGTCGATACCGATCCTGGCCCTGGCAAGCTGGGCTTCCGCTTCCCGCTTCTGGGCGGCGAGCTGTTCGATATCCATGCGGGCGACGACTGCGCCGGCTTTGACCAAGTTGCCTTCCTTGACCAGAATATCAGAAAGCCGTCCGGCCGTCCGCGCCGCGATATCAATCTCGACTGCCTCGATGCGGCCGTTTCCACTGGCGATGCCCGGCATGGCCTCTGCCGAAAGTCGCATGTCGTAATAGCGCCACGCGAAATACCCGATACCCGCAGCGGCGATGACAGCGAGGCCAAATTTCAATTTACGGCTCAACACAGGCTCTATTCCTTTCAGGTGGGAACAGGTGTTCATCGGCCATTCCTGGCGGAGCCACCTTGACCGCGATCAATCTAAGGCGGGCCGCACGCTTCGAGCCGCGTTTGCAGTTGGCGCTGCCGTTGAACAAGGATCGGCCTACGCAGGGATAAACTCCGGCCACGCGCGAGGCGGCAGGCCGCCGGCAATCAAATTCAACGTCCAGTTCAACCGCGCCGCTCCCTTTGCATCATGGAGGCATCCTTGCTTCAAGTCGTTTCGCAGCGCTGAGCCTCGCAAGAGCGGCCGAGGCCGTTCGAACCTTGGCCGGGTCTGCTCGGCTTGTCAGTATGATAGGAACCCGGGCGCCGAGGACCAGTCCCGCAGCGTCTGCACCGGCGAAATAAATGAGCTGCTTGGCCAGCATGTTGCCCGCTTCGAGATCGGGAACCAGCAGGATGTCTGCATGCCCGGCAACTGGAGAGGCGATGGATTTGGCCTGCGCGGCCTCGATGCTGATTGCGTTGTCGAAGGCGAGTGGCCCGTCGACAATCGCGCCTTCAATCTGCCCGCGCGCGGCCATGACGGTCAGGGCCGCCGCGTCCAGCGTCGAAGGCATCTTGCTGTTGACGGTCTCGACGGCGGCCAGCACCGCCACCAGCGGTCTTTCGACGCCGAGAAGATGCATCAGGTCGACGGCATTCTGGCAGATATCGCGTTTCTGATCGAGATCCGGCTGGATGTTGATTGCCGCGTCGGTGACGATCAGCAGCTTGTCATAGGCCGGAATGTCCATGACGTAGACATGGCTCATGCGCCGGCCGGTCTTCAGTCCTGACGCCGGTGCGACAACTGCTGACATCAATTCATCGCTGTGCAGGCTGCCTTTCATCAAGGCGGCGACTTTGCCGATTGAGGCAAGTTCGACGCTGCGGTCGGCTGCGGCATGGCTGTGCTCGACAGGCTCGATGTCGATGCCGGCGAGTGAAAGTTCCGCGGCGTCGGCTATTGCCCTGATCTTCCGCTCCGGGCCGACCAGGATGGGATCAAGAAAGCCCTGTGCCTTGAGTTCCACGGCGGAACGCAGGGTTTCCGTCGAACACGGATGGACCACGGCCGTCCGCATCGCCGGCAGCGAAATCGCTTGGCGGATGATGGCCTCGTAACGGCCGTGATGTCTGAGCATGATATCCACGGGATCGACCTGTTCCTTTCGCCGAGAGCGCATGAGAGGGCGCCCACGGTGACCTGTGTCGCCCGGAACGGCGGCGCTTTCCTTGACGCAGCTCAATGTGAAGACGCCGCGATCCACGAACTGTCGTGTATGATGATCAGGATGCAGATGAGAAATCCAGCACCATGCGCCCATCGATCTTGCCGTCCTTCAGGCGTGCGAAGATGTCGTTGATGTCTTCGAGCTGCGCCTTGTGGATCTCCGCCTTGACCTTGCCTTCGGTGGCAAAGGTGATCGCCTCATCGAGATCACGCCTTGTCCCGACGATCGAGCCGCGCAGCGTGATGCGTTTGAGTACGACGTCGAAGATCGGCGTCGGGAACTCGCCGGGCGGTAGGCCGACCAGGCTGACCGTTCCCTTGCGTCTTACCATCCGGATTGCTTGGGAGAAAGCCGGCGGCGAGACGGCGGTGACCAGCACGCCGTGCGCGCCGCCGCCGGTTGCCTTCAGCGTGTCCTCGACCGCGGTCAGCGAGCGGGCATCCACGGCGAGATCCGCGCCCAGGCTGCGGGCAAGCTCCAGCTTTTCCGGGCTGACGTCGAGCGCCACCACATGGAAGCCCATCGCCTTGGCATATTGAATTGCGACATGGCCGAGCCCGCCGATGCCGGAGATCGCCACCCATTCGCCGGGTTTCGCTTCGGTCTCCTTGAGCCCCTTGTAGGTGGTCACGCCGGCGCAGAGGATCGGCGAGATCGCCGCGAAATCGACATTCTGCGGCAGTCTTGCGGCGAAGGCGGCGGAGGCGATGACATATTCGGCAAAGCCGCCGTTACAGCTATAGCCGGTATTGTGCTGGTGCTCGCAAAGCGTCTCCCAGCCGGTCTCGCAATATTCGCAAGCGAGACATGCGTCGTGCAGCCAGGCGACGCCGACGGCGTCACCTTCCTTCAATCCCGTCACTCCTGGGCCGAGCTCGACGACAATGCCGGCCGCCTCGTGTCCGGGAATGAACGGCGGGCTGGGCTTGACGGGCCAATCGCCATCGGCGGCGTGAAGGTCGGTGTGGCAGACGCCGCAGGCCATGACCTTAACGAGGATTTCGCCTGGGCCCGGTACGGGCACCGGGACGCATTCGATCGCAAGTGGCTTGCCGAATTGATGCACGACAGCGGCTTTCATCGTTCGCTTCATGTTCGTCTCCTTGTTGTGGAAGGCATGAATGCCGCAACGATTATTCCTGGGCGAGGGCCGTTTCATTGACCCAGCGCAATCGCGGAACCCTCGCTGGCTTAGACGGCACTCTGGAAGACCTGCCATCCGAACGAGAAACGACGGCTATCCGAATTTGTGTGGCGACACCTCCCAGATCACTGGGCGGGCGCATCAGACATTGATGACACTAATGCAATTCCTGCATCATCAACTTTGTTGTTGACTGCATACCTACTAGAAGGTAGACATAGCCGATGAGCAACCTTCTGACAACCGCCGACGAAATCCTTGCTTCTGCGCGAACTTTGATCATGAGCGGAGGCTATAACGGTTTTAGCTATGCCGATATCGCTGGAGTCGTTGGAATCCGGAAGGCCAGTATCCATCACCATTTTCCGAGCAAGATCGACTTGGTTCGCACGCTTGTGCAGCGATACCGTGAGGAGGGAGAGGCAGGCGTGGCGGCGCTGGAACAGAACGTGCAGAACCCGCTCGAACTCCTCAAAATCTACGCGGGTCATTGGGCCCAATGTATTGAGGACGCGAGCAGGCCTTTTTGTGTCTGCGCTCTGCTTGCGAGCGAGCTGCCCTCCTTGCCACCGGAAGTCGCAGCAGAAGTAAGAGCTTTTTTCCGCTTTGCCTCGACGTGGCTGACCTCGGTCATGGAGCGCGGTTCACAGCAGGGGGCTTTGAGGCTTTCGAGCGAGCCTCGCGTTGAGGCGGAAGCGTTCATGGCATCCGTCCACGGAGCTATGCTGTCCGCGCGTGCTTACGGCACCCCGGAAGTGTTTGCCACCATTCTGGCGCCCACTCTGGAGCGTCTGTCTCCGGCGGTCGTCCAATAACGTTCCGGGCGGAGACAAGCCGCCCGGCGGATTTCTACGTCGAAAGAAACTACCAACTAGTAGGAAGAATTGAAATGATGAAGAATATTCTCCCCGCCCTCGTGCTCGGGCTGTCTATCGCATCGCAGGTCTATATGGCGGCGCCTGTCTAAACAGAGTGTTGGCCGAAAGTGCAGCCACTGAGACACGGTGATGGCGAGCAAGATCATCGATGGCGACCCTCTCATGCTCGCAAGAGTTTTTGCTGGGCGACGGCAAATCAAAAGGAACGGAGCAAGCAGGATGAGCAGACGAAGAATAGGGAAAATCGCGCCGATCTCAGCAACGTCACCATCGGCCCCGGTCGACATCGGCCAGACAAACTCCATCCTGACGGACCCCGACGGCCGATGGGTCGCGAAAAGACAGTCCGCCATCAACGACGCCCTGGAACGTCGGCACATAGATCGAGGCCGGACCGGCGTCGATGAAGATACGTTCAGCCTGGATGGCCCATGTGCGAGGGAGGCTGAGGAACCGGCTTCTACGCAATATAGCCCGCCCCGAAAACTTTCGGGCGAGAGCGAACGAATCGGCAAAGGAAACTGGGGCGCTCAGACACCCTTTGGCAAGCACGTCGGTTACGTGTGATCTCCAATACGCTTCGGGCGTGAAAAGCCAACTCATTGAAACAAAATAAGGATCTTACCATGGCAAACTACCAAACGAGCTTCGCCGTGAACGGCAAGGATTATTGGTTGAAGCGGTACTATTTTGCGCGAGCCGCCTTCTCCGTCATCTGGGTCGCGGCAGCATTGACGGCTGGCCGCCAGTCCTTCTCCGCAGCGGCGGTCTTGCTGATCATCTATCCCGCCTGGGATGCTGCCGCCAACTATGTCGATGCCACACGAAACGGCGGTCTGGCACATAACCGGAGCCAAGCGATCAACGTGGCTGTCAGTTCGGTGATGACCGTTGCGGTCGTCGTCGCTCTTACAATGAGTATGAACTGGGTCCTTGGCGTTTTCGGTCTCTGGGCAATATTCTCCGGCCTCTCGCAGCTCGGCACGGCGGTTCGGCGGTGGAAGACAAGCGGGGGGCAGTGGGCAATGATCCTGAGCGGCGGTCAGTCCGCCGTAGCGGGCGCATTCTTCATCGCGCAAGCGCTGAAGCCCGACGCACCTTCGATCGCCAATGTTGCGGGTTATGCTGGTCTCGGTGCCTTCTATTTTCTTGTCTCAGCTGTTTGGCTCACCGTCAGCCATATGCGGCAGAAGACTGTCTGACGCGGTTGTTCCTGTTGATCGCAAAGCCTGCGACCAGCCCATTCTCGCGCAAGTGGGTGGAAGGTTCGCGTTCCTTTCAAGAGCAAAGACGGCAAATAATGGAGGGCGCGAAGCGGAGGGGGTTCGAGGCGTCAACATCATGCGCGTCCGGACGGAAAGATCATCGAGGGTCCGGGGTACGTGAAGGGGGGCTGATGCTCCGATCGCGAACCGGCGATCCCCGCGGGTCGCTATCCAAACCACGCTGGACGTCTGGCGCAAGGTCTCGAAGGGGCCGCGCGCGAAACCTCGAGAGGTCGCCGTGAGCCTCTATCGCACCGACAAGGCTGAAAAGCCTTTCTGAGGACCAGCCATGTGGACTGCGAAGACACCGCTCACTGCACCTCGTTGACATAGCGGTGGTTGGCGGTGGTTGCCCGGTGCGCTGAAATCAAAACCGGTACAGCCATCTGGTCATAGGCCACTTCGTCGATCGTTAGGACCGCTGCTGGCCGGCTCAGTTCCAGCCAATGGGCATCGCACTCGGCCGCAAGGTCGGCACCGATCTGCTCGCGTATGGCCGAGATGCGGATCCCATAATTTTCCAGCAGATGCAGGTAGAAGAGCTGGGGGATTTCCTCCCGCCTCTCCGGGAAGTCCGGAACCCGTTCGCGGGAAAGTGTCAGCGTCTCGTGCATGATCGGCCGATCGTCGATGTAGCGCACCCGGTGGAAGGTGACGATCGGCGATCCTTCTTCGATCTGAAGTTTCCCCGCGTCGGCGGCGGAAGCAAAGCTCCTGTCGAGCGAAGTCACCTTTGTTACCGATTTGCTGAGCGAACCATCCAGCCCGTGCAGTCGAAAATACTGAAAAAACAGTCGCAGGCTGTGCTGCGGCTTGCGGCCGGTCACGACGGTGCCGGTCTTGCGACGGCGGCTGAGAAGGCCGTCATTGGTGAGATCCATCAGCGCCCGCCGGATCGTGCCCACGGCCACGCCGTAGGTTTGCGACAGCGCTATTTCGCTCGGCAGAACCGAACCCGGTTCCAGTTTGCCGATCATGATCGCTTCCGTGATCTGTCGCTTGACCACTTCGTAAAGCGGCAAGGACAATTCTGTCAGCCTGATCGCTCCTGATGAATTATTGGGCAATTCCGGCAATTATTTGCCTCTTCTTTGGAGTTGACTCATGGGCTCGATCTACGCACTATTACTATATAGTTTATATTAAAGCGCAAGCTGAGGAGGCTGGCGTGACGGGTACCGAGGACACTGCCATGAACACGCAGCAGCAAGCATCTTCGCAACAGATCTTTGAGTCTGCCATGGCAGCGATTGAGTTGGATGTCGAGGCTGCTGTCGATGATCTGGCGCGGATGATCGAAGTTGACACCTCATTCCCGCCGGGTCTGGGCTATGACGCTTTTGCCGATCTGATGGCTGAACTCCTTTCGCCCTTGGAGTTTGAGTTCGAGCGGGTCGTGGTGCCGCGTGATCTTTGGTACGTGTCCGGTGGACCGGCATCCGGCGAGCGGACCAACCTCGTGGCCACCCGCGAAACAGGAAAGCCTGTCTGCGGTCTTTATTATCACGTCGACACGGTTCCGATCGCGCCCGGCTGGGTACGTGATCCGCTGAAGCTGACGGTCGAGGGTGACGATCTGTTCGGGCTCGGCGCAGCGGATATGAAGGGCACGATCGCAGCAACCCTGCTGGCGTTGCGGGCCGCCAAAAAATGCGGCCTGCCTCTGTATTACGATCCGATGCTGCTCCTCTGCACCGATGAGGAAGGGGGCCTATATCCCGGCATTCGTTATCTGGCGGAGCAGGGCATGTTGAAAGGTCATATCCTCAATTTCAACGGGTCCGCGGCGCCGCGCATCTGGGCGGGCTGCTTCGGCGTCTTCCATCTGCAGGTGACGATTAGGGGGCACGCCGTTCATGCGGGCGAAGGCAATCGCACCGGCGCCGGCATCAATGCTATCGAAGGCGCCTTGCCCTTGCTCAATGCCTTGATGGCATTGAAGCCGGGCGTCGCCAGCCGGGCATCCGCACTGCCGCCACCGCCGCACGCGTCAGGTCCGCTGCGACCGCAGCTTTCGATTTCGGCCGTCAACGGCGGCACCGCCGGCGGACAGGTGCCGGCGGAGATCAAGATTCTCGTGAGCCGGCGTTACGCTCCGGAAGAAAACTATGAGGACGCGCGCGCAGAGATCGAAAGCGTGATCCGCGACAGCGTTGCCGACACGGGGTTGGGGCTCGAAACGGACCTTGTCGGCCACCTTATCCCGACGGACGATCCGGAAGGTCCGCATTGGCCACGCTGGCAAAAGGCGCTGTCGCTGGGCTTCGGCTACAAGCCGGAAGACTTTCAAAAATGGGGCGCCGCGAGCTGTTCCGATTTCGGCTACGTGCAGAAGTCGGGTTTTACACAGGAGGTGCTGCTGGGCGGGCTCGGCCGCCCGGAAAGCTGCATCCACAGTCCTGAAGAGCATACCACCCGCCAGGACATCATCGCCCTGGCGAAAAGCATACTGGTCTATCTCGCGGCGGACTTTGCCGCCGACTCCATTCCTGAAAACCGCGTCTGAACCATAAGGGAACTGAAAAATGCTGGAAATGAAACGTCGCTTCTTCCTCGCCGGCACCGCCGCCGTCTTTGCTGCACCGGCGCTTGGCCTGGCGCAGACCGCAAAGCCGGCCAAGGGCGGCACGCTGCGCATCTCCGTCGACCAGGCCGCAAGTGTCATCCATCCGCTGCTGACGCGCGTCAACCCGGAATACCTGGTGACCGAGTTGCTCTATAGCAACCTGACACGCCTGAAGGTCGACATGTCCGTCGAGCCGGACCTGGCCGAAAGCTGGAAGCCCAATGACGGCCTGACCGAATGGACGTTCAAGCTGCGCAAGGGCGTCACCTTCCATGACGGCTCGCCATTCACGGCAAAGGACGTCGTCGCCACCTTCAAGGCAATCCTCGATCCGGCAACCGCGTCGCCCGGCCGCAACAATGTCGGCCCGATCTCCGACATCGTCGCCGTCGACGATACGACAGTGCTGTTCAAGCTCTCCGGCGCCTATGCCGACTTGCCGGTCGCCATGGCCTACACCAACGCCCGCATCATTCCGGCCTCGATCGCCACTGGCGACCTCAAGAGCCTCTCCACCAAGGCTGTCGGCACCGGTCCGTTCAAGCTGGTTTCCTACGAGCCGGACCGTCTGATCGTCGTCGAACGCAACCCGAACTATTACGACCCGGCACGCCCTTATCTCGATCGAATCGAGGTCCAGGTATTCCCGGATATCTCCGCCGAAGGCTCGGCGATGATCGCCGGCAATGTCGACATCATCTCGACGCTGCAGCCGACCGAATACCTGCGGCTTGACGGCAATGCCGGCGTCGAGGTCCTGCGCACGCCGTCCGGCCAGTTCTGCAACATCAACTTCGGTTGCGACACCGCACCGTTCAACGACGCGCGCGTCCGCCGTGCGATCGCGCTCACGGTCGATCGCGAGGCGATGGTCAACTTCGTTACCGAAGGTTTTGGCACGCCGGGCAACGACACGCCGCTGAACCCGTCCTACCAGTTCTTCAAGGCTGCCAAACAGCGCCAGAAGAATATCGCGGAAGCCAAGAAGCTGCTCGCGGAAGCCGGTTTCCCGAATGGCCTGCAAGCGACGCTCATCGCCTCCGACCGCCCGGCGGTACGCACGCAGCTTGCGGTCGCCCTCAAGGAAATGGCCAAGGAAGCCGGCATTACCATCAACGTCCAGACGATGCCGCATGCCACCTATCTGGAGCAGGTGTGGAAGAAGGGCAGCTTCTACGTCGGCTTCTACAACATGCAACCGACCCCGGATGGCATCTTCAAGCTCCTCTATACTTCGGATGCCTCCTGGAACGAGACGCGCTGGAACAACAAGGCCTTCGACGCCCTGGTCGCCGAAGCCCGCGGCACGATCGACGCAGCCAAGCGCACCGAGCTTTACACCAAGGCGCAGGAACTGATGAACGAGGAAGTGCCTTCGATCATCCCGTCCTTCTTCGACGTGCTGTCGGCCAAGCGCAGCTGGGTCAGCGGTTACCAGGCGCATCCGCGCGCCTCGGTCTTCCGCCTCGACTACGCCTCCCTGACCGACAAGGCGCCAAAGCGCGGCTGACCCCGAACAATGCCGGGCGCTCTTTGAGCGTCCGGCTGGTGGAACAAGGAACACGACCGTGTCCCCGAACTATGTAGCCAAGCGGCTGGTGATGATCGTCTATACGCTCTTCATCGTATCGCTCATCGTCTTCGCCATCACCCAGATCCTGCCGGCCGATGCCGCCGTCATGATGCTGGGTGAGAATGCGACACAGGACGCCCTCGCTGCGCTGCGGGAAAACATGGGGCTCAACGCCCCGGTGTGGCAGCAATATGCAATTTGGCTCGGCCACGTGCTGCAGGGCGATCTCGGCACCTCGCTACGCACCGGCCAGCCTGTCGGTCCCGTCATGTTTGAAGCCCTCGGCCGTTCACTGCTTTTGGCCTTCCTGTCGATTGGCCTCATGCTGGTTCTCGCCATTCCGCTTGGCATCATCGCCGCCGTCCGTCGCGGCAAGATCGCCGACATGGTTGTCAGCCTGATCTCCTACGCCGGCGTGGCGCTTCCGGAATTCGTCACGGCGACGGTCGCCGTCCTCGTCTTCGCCGACCTGATGAAATGGCTGCCGCCGACCGGCTATGTGCCGCTCACCGAAAATTTTGCCAGCGGCATCGCCCATCTGGTCCTGCCGGTCTGCGTCATTTCGGTGATCCTGATCGCTCACGTCTCGCGCATGGTGCGCTCCGAACTCGTCGACGTGCTGCATACCGACTATATTCGCGCCGCCCGGCTGAAGGGGATTTCACGCGGACAGGTCTTGCGTCGCCACGCGCTGCGCAATGCGCTGTTGCCGACCATTACCATCGTTGCGCTCGATGTGGGTTACCTGCTCGGTGGCGTCATTGTCGTCGAAGAGATCTTTGCCATTCCCGGCATCGGCCGTCAGTTGATCGTGGCGATCCAGGCGCGTGACCTGCCGGCCATCCAGGCCGGCGTGCTGATCATGGCGGCCACCTATTCGATCGTCAATTTCATCGCCGACATCCTCTATGCCTGGCTCGACAAGAGGATCCAGTATGACTGATTTCATCAAACGCCTCCTGCGCACGCCGCAGGGCGCGATCGGCGTATTCCTCGTCCTGCTGGTGCTGGTGATCGTGCTGTTCGGACCAATGCTCGCGCCGCACGACCCGGAAACTCTCGCGCCGCTCGCGCGCTACAAGGGGCCGAGCGCCACCTACTGGATGGGAACCGACCAATACGGCCGTGACATTTTTAGCCGCCTGCTGATCGGCGCCCGCGCCACCGTGGTCATGGCCGTGCTCGCAACCATCGCAGGCACGCTGGTCGGCGCCTTCGTCGGCACCACCTCCGCCTTCCTCGGCGGTCGGGCGGACGAATTGATCATGCGCACCATCGACGCCGTCATGTCGATCCCGAGCCTGCTGTTTGCGCTTCTGGTGGTCAATCTCCTGGGGTCCAGCACGGTCAACGCGCTGATCGCCGTTGCCATCGCGTTCGCGCCGGGCATGGCCCGCATCACCCGCAGCGTCGCGCTGTCGGTGCGCAAGCAGGATTATGTCAATGCGGCGGTCGCCCGTGGTGAAAGCTCGGCTTACATCATCCTGCGGGAAATGCTGCCGAACGTCATTGCGCCGATCATTGTCGAGATGACCATCCGCATCTCCTTCGCGGTCATGCTGTTTGCAACGCTCAGTTTTCTCGGCCTCGGTGCGCAGCCGCCGGCGGCCGAATGGGGCCTGATGGTCTCGGAGGCGCGCCGCTACATGCACTTGAGTGCCGGTATCCTGATCTGGCCGAGCGTGGCGATCGCCGTCGTCGCCGTCGGCTTCAACCTTCTGGGCGACGGTCTTCGCGATGCCCTCAATCCGCGAACCTGAGGCCACGACCATGACGACAAAACCAGAAACTCCGGTTCTCGCGATCGAGAATTACTCGTTGGATTATGACACGGCCTCCGGCGTCTTCCATGCGCTCAAGAACATCGACCTCTCCGTCCACCGAGGCGAGATCCTCGGCCTGGTGGGCGAATCCGGTTCCGGCAAGACCTCGCTTGCCTGGTCGATCATGCGCTATCTGCCCAAGAACGCCCGCGAACCAGCCGGCCGCATCCTGCTGAGCGGCGAGAACCTGCTTGAAAAGACCGATGCCCAGATCGAGGCCTTTCGCGGCCGGCGCATCAGCATGGTGTTCCAGGATCCGAGCACGTCGCTCAACCCAACCCTGTCGCTAGGCACCCAACTCGCCGAGGTGCTGGTCCGTCACCGCGGGCTGACACGGCAGCAGGCCTGGAAGGAAGGCGAGGCGATGCTTGATCGCGTCGGTCTGAAGACGCCGGCAGCGATGATGAAGCGCATGCCGCACGAGGCATCGGGCGGCGAGAAGCAGCGGGTCGTCATCGCATCGGCGTTTGCGTGCAATCCCGAATGCATCATCTTCGACGAACCGACGACGGCGCTCGACGTCATCACCTCATGCCAGATCCTTGACCTGTTCGTGGAACTGCAGGCCGAGACCGGTGTCGCCTCGCTCTACATTTCCCACGATCTGGCGCTGGTGTCGCGCACGGCCAGCCGCGTCGCCGTCATCCGTCGCGGCGACATCGTCGAGCAGGGCGCGGTGCGCGATATCTTTGCCAATCCGCAGCAGGATTATACCCGCGAACTGATCGCGGCGGTTCCTGACCCGGCCCATAGGCTGGTCGGCGACACTGTCGTTGAAACGGACAAGCCGCTGGTGCGGGTCGAAAACGTTAGCGTCCATTACGGCCGCAAGCCGTTCCTGGCGGCGCTCACTGGCCGCAAGACGGAACGTGTCGCCGGCAACAATGCCATCAGCCTCAGCGTCAATCCGGGCGAAATTCTGGGCATCGTCGGTGAATCCGGCTCCGGCAAGTCGACCCTGGCGAAGGCGATGACCGGTCTCAACCGCTTCGAGGGCAAGATCTGGTTCGACGGTCGCGAGATCAGGAACCTTGGCGACATGGACAATGCCTATCGCAAGGACGTGCAGATCATCTTCCAGCACCCCGACGCCTCGCTCAATCCCCGCCAGAAGATCAACGAGATTCTGTCGCGGCCGCTAAAGCTGTTCGGGGACGCGTCTCATCTCGACCAGAAGGTCGGCGACATGCTGGAGCAGGTGCGCCTGCCGCGCACCCATGCCCAGCGGTATCCGCATCAGCTGTCGGGCGGCGAGAAACAGCGCGTGGCGATCGCCCGTGCGTTTGCCTCCAAGCCGAAATTGGTGATCTGCGACGAGATCACTTCCGCACTCGACGTGTCGGTGCAGGCGTCCATCGTCCAGCTGCTGCTGGAACTGCAGAAGGCCAGCGGCACCGCCTACCTGTTCATTACCCACGACCTCAACCTTATCCGCCAGATCGCCCACCGGATCGCCGTGATGTATCGCGGCAATCTCGTCGAGATCGCACCTGCAGCAGACATCGATAGCCAGGATCGCGCCGAATATACCCGCCGCCTGATCGAGGCGGTGCCGCGCGCGGCCGGCCAATACCTATGACAATGCATCAAGGAGTATAACAATGGACCCGAAATCCCTGGTGGATCGGATCGACGAAAAGGCCTGCCTCGATTTCCTATCGAAGATGGTTCAGCACAAGAGCCATTCGGAAACCGATGGCGAGCGTGATCTTGCGCGCTACATGGCCGGCGAACTGGAAAAGATCGGGGTCGAAGCCGAACTGCAGCCATTCGACGAAGGCCGCCGCTTCAACACGATCGGACGCCTCAGGGGCACCGGCGGCGGCAAGAGCCTGCTGTTCAACGGCCATCTCGACACCAACCCGGTCACCGAAGGCTGGACAGTCGATCCTTATGCCGGCCTCGTAGACGACAAGTTCATCTATGGTATCGGCGTGTCGAACATGAAGGCCGGCGATGCCGCCTATTTCTGCGCGGTCAAGACGCTGCTCGAGGCCGGCGTCAAGCTCAAGGGCGACGTTATCCTGACCTTCGTGGTCGGCGAACTGCAGGGCGGCGTCGGCACGCTTGCGGCGATCAGACACGGCGTCAAGGCGGACTATTTCATCAACAGCGAGCCGAGTGATCTCGTCGCCGTCACCATGCATGCGGCAGCTCTCAGCTATGTCATCGAATTGACCGGCGACACGCGCCATCTCTCCAAGCGCGAGGAATCCGTCGATGCGATCGCCGCGGCTTGCGACATCATCCCACGCATCAACGCCATGACCTTCAGCGGCGCCAGGAGCGACGTGCACCGGTCGATCAACCGCGGCCATGTCGGCGTCGTCCATGGGGCCCTCGGGCGCAGTCTCGAAGAATGGCGTCCGCCCCAGGTCGCAGATTTCGTCCGCCTCAAGGGCTCGTGCCGTTATGCGCCGGGGCAGACGCAGGAGGGCGTGCTGGCCGATCTCGAAAAGGAACTGGTGGCTCTCGAAGGCCGCTTCCCCGGCCTCAAGGCAAAGCTGGTTCCGGAATTGATCGAGGGTCGCCCGCTGATGCCGCCCTTCGAGGTCTCGCCGACATCGCGCATCGTCAAGTCGATCAACGCGGCCTATGAAGCCGTGCGCGGCGAAAAACAACCGACCGGCGCGATCACGCCGACCCGCTTCTACGGTACCGATGCCGGCCATCTCTACAAGGAGCTCGGCATGGAAGGTATCGTGTGCGGCCCCGGCGGCCGTTACAACACCATGCCCGACGAGCGTGTCGATATCGTCGACTATCTCGACATGATCCGCGTCTACATGCTGACCATCCTCGATATCTGCGAGGTTGCCTGATCATGTTCTCCCGGGCGGAGTTCGATCGCCGTATCGCACGTGCCCGGGACGCCATGGCATCCGCCGGGGTCGATCTGCTGCTCGTCGATAGCGGTGAACTGCTGGCTTGGCTGACCGGCTACACCGTCTCCGAAACCATGTACCGCGCCGCCTTTTTACCGCGCGAGGGCGATGCCTGGTTCACGCTGCGGGCGCTGGACGAGGCGCCGTGCCGGGAAAAGAGCTGGATTTCCGACGTGGTCGGTTTCGCCGATACCGACGAAGCGCAAGCGGCCGTGGCGGCAAGCATCCGCGAGCGCCGATTTGCCGGTGCGCGCATCGGCCTCGATACCAATTCCTACAGCATGAGCGCTGCGACGTTCATGCGGCTTTCGGCGCTGCTGCCGGATGCGAGCTTCATTCCCATGCCGGGGCTCAGCGACAGCCTGCGCTGGGTCAAGTCGGAGGAGGAGATTGCCATCCTCCGCCAGGCATCTGGAATCGCCGACAAGGCGATGCTGGAGATCGCAAGACAGGCTCGTCCGGGAATGACCACCCGCGATGCGGCGGCAATCGCCTCGCAGGTCTTCCTTCGTGAAGGTGCCGATACCGGGGAAGTGGGCCCGGTCGTCAAGGCCGCCGGCAGCCACGAGTTTCTGCACGGCGCGTTCAAGACCGAAACGATCACGGAGGGCGACGTCCTGCATGTCGAACTCATTCCGCGCGTCGGAAACTATGGGGCGCGGATGATGCGGCCGGTCGTCGTGGGTGCTCCCTCCGCGGAACTTGCCGCTACGGCGGGAAAGCTGATTGAGCTGCAGGATCGGCAGATCATGGCGATGAAGCCGGGCGCCATAGCGCGAGACGTTGACGCGATTATGCGCCGAGGTGCCGTCGACGCGGGCCTCCGACCGACCTACGAAAACGTCACCGCCTACACGCTCGGCCTCTATACCCGCACGCCCCGCACTAGCGACTTTTCGCGGGTTCTACTGCCCACATCCAACTGGGCGCTGGAGGAGGGGATGGTGTTTCACCTTTATGCTACGGCTCAAGGCCTGGGCTTCAGCGAAACGGTGGTCGTCGATAAAGAGGGAGGCGCTCGGCTCACGAAAACGCCAAGACTGGTTTTGGCGCCCAACCCAGCTGGTCGTTAGTTAGAGGTGGATCGATGACGGGCTGTGCGTCTGCTCCAGGAAAAGCCGCATTTGAGCCGCCAGTTTCTCAGCGTTTTTTAAAGACCTATCGCCTCAGCCTATGCAACGGCGGGATGTTGTTGTCAGGCATGTGCTGGTCGAAGCGATTTGAGATCATGCCGCAGGTGGGCGTCCGCGGATTGTTGACTTCGATGGTGCGGAGGCGATGACCTCATGGGCTCACCGCGAAGCGTCTGTCAGGATGATGTATGGGACCGTGAAAAGATACCCATGCAGAACCGGTAAATTTCATCGAAGAGACACCTTCGCGGCCTCTTACTCTCAAGCTGGTCCCTAAGCGCTGTGTCGTGGTATCAATCTTCCCGTGAACAGACGATTGAGATCCCGCTCTTCCGGATCCGCCAAAACCTTGACGAGATATTCAACCATTTCCGTAAGGGGCTGCCTATAGGTGGTGAGGCGGTAGTTTGGATTGTCCGCCTGGGGCACGTCGTCAAAGCCTGTAATGGCGATATCCTTGGGAATTTCCAGTCCCAGCTTGTGCCGAATAACGTCACTTGCCCCCATTGCGAGTGCGTCATTCTCGCAAACGATAACATCCGGCAAGTCTGATGGCCCTCGACGGCTTAACGTTTCCATCACGATAGTTCCGGCCAGCGCGGGATCATAGGCAGGAACCGTCACCGACTCGGGCTGGAACGAGAAATGTTTCCCCCAGTATTCGAGAAATGTTTCTTTCCGGAGCAGATGTGCCGAATGGCTTTGCGGCCCTGCAAGGAATAGAGGGCGTCGGTATCCGCGTTGATGCACGTAACGCGCCAGTTCTGTCATTGCTCCGACATCATCGACTGCGATCGAGATGGTGTTCGGATTCTCCGAACTACGGGCGAAGACGATCAGCTTGCGGAATCGGCGAGCCTGGAGCGCGGTTTCCAGTACGTCGTCGTCAAATTGGACGCCGATCAGGATTACCGCGTCGACGCGCCGCTGGCTTGCGTTCAGCAGCGCATGGCCAGCATCGTCTCTGTTCAGCGTGTTTACCAGCAGGATGTCCCAGCCCTCGCGCCGCAGGATACGGGTGAGGCGCTCCATCATGACCAGCTTGTGCGGATTGGCGAAGTCGTCGATCAGCAGCGCTACCAGGTTGGATCTGTCCGAGGCGAGGCTTGCGGCACGCAGATCAGGCAGATAGCCGAGACGCTCTGCCGCAACCATCACCTTCTGGAGGCTTTTCGGCGAGATGGATGCATCTTTGCGGAAGGCGCGATTGACCGTCCAGCGCGACACGCCTGCGGCGATTGCGACATCGTCCGCCGTGACGTTTTCGGCAAAAGGGGGTCTCTTTTGGTTTGGCATTCCGATCTCCCGCTTCTGTTTTGTATTGGTTTAGCCTCCATTGATAGCGCCTTTTTCATCTATCCTATCTTTTTTGCTCGCGGGAGCAGATTTTTCTTGCTCGCGCGAGCAAATGTAGAGATAGTCCGTTTCAAGGCGGCGGGAGGCCGCTTTCAGGAGGATATCAGTGCTGAGAATTGGATTGCTGGGTGCCGGCCGCATTGGCCGCGTGCACGCCATTAATATTGCGGGTCATGCCAGGAGCGAACTGGTCGCGGTGTCGGACGTCAACGAAGAGGCTGCGCAATCCCTGGCCAGCTCCTACGGTGCGAAAGCACTAAGTTCCGAGGCGATCCTCAAGGACACCTCGATCGATGCCGTGCTGATCGCGACCTCTACTGATACCCATTCCGACTTGATCGAGGAGGCCGCGAAGGCCGGCAAAGCCGTGCTCTGCGAAAAGCCGGTGGATCTCTCGCTGCAGCGAGCCAAAGCATGCTTGGCGGTGGCTTCGGCCACCGGTGTTCCGATCATGATCGGTTTTAATCGTCGCTTCGATCCGAATTTCGCAAGGGTCAAGGCGGCATTGGACGCCGGCGAGATCGGCAAGCCGGAATTGCTTTCGATTACCTCGTTCGACCCGGCTCCGCCGCCGGTCAGCTATATTAAGGTTTCGGGCGGGCTGTTTCGCGACATGATGATCCACGACTTCGACATGGCGAATTTCCTGATGGGAGATGCGCCGAAGACCCTTCACGCGACTGGCACGTCGATCGTCGATGCCGAAATCGGCGCGGCAGGCGACGTCGATACCGCCGTTGTCACGCTGACCTATGCCGACGGGCGTATCGCGGTCATCAAGAACAGCCGCCGCGCCGTCTACGGTTATGACCAGCGTGTCGAGTTGCTGGGCGCTGAGGGACTGCTGTCGGCGGCAAACGTACTCGAAAACACGGTGTCCAAAGCGACGAAAGCCGGCGTGACGAGCGCCAAGCCAGAGTTCTTTTTCCTAGAGCGCTACATGCGCGCCTATGCGGCGGAATGGGATGCCTTCCTGCGCGCCATTCTCGACGGTGCCCCCATCCCGGTCACGCTGGCGGACGGCGTTGCGGCGCTGGCGATGGCCGAGGCTGCGACCCAGTCGGCACGGTCGGGCCAATCGGTCGATCTGGCGCCTTAAGCATTTAGGGCGGTGGCCGGGGCCATCGCGCACGCATTGCCGCGGCACACGGGAGGTGTCGCCGCCGGCTTTCGGTTCCGGCCTGCTTGGCCGGAGGAATGGACGTACGGGAGTGACGTCCAAGGGGAACTCAATCGGGAGGTTAGCATGAAGAAATTATTAGCATCCGTCGCCATCGCCGCGGTCGTCGCCATGGCCGGTCCTGCCCTTGCGACCGACATCATCGTCGTGGCTCACGGCCAGGCGAACGATCCGTTCTGGTCGGTGGTGAAAAACGGCGTCGAAAAGGCGGCTAAGGACACAGGCGTTAAAGTCCAGTTCCGCTCGCCGGAAACCTTCGACATGGTCCAGATGGGCCAGATGATCGACGCCGCCGTCAACCAGGACCCCGACGGCCTCGTCGTCTCGATTCCTGACGGCGACGCGCTGGGTCCGGCGATCAAGCGCGCAGTTGCTGCCGGCATTCCGGTCATTTCCATGAATTCCGGTTCGGACGTCGCGCATAAGCTCGGTGCGTTGCTGCATGTCGGTCAATCGGAATTCGACGCCGGAAAGATCGCCGGCCAGAAGCTTGCCGAGCTGGGCGGCAAAAAGGCCATTTGCGTAAATCAGGAAGTCGGCAACGTTTCGCTCGACCTGCGTTGCGCCGGCTTCAAGGAAGGCTTTGGCAAGGCAGTCAAGGTGCTCCCGACCACCAACGATCCGGCGGAGGTCGAAGCCAAGGTGCGCGCAGCGCTGGAATCCGATCCTGACTTGAATGTAATCCTGGCACTCAACGCCTCACTCGTTGGCGAGCCCAGCGTCAAGGCGGCGCAGGCGGTCGGACGCAACAGCGTGTTGATCTCCACCTTCGACCTGTCAGCCGGTTTTCTCAAGTTCATCGCGGACGGCAAGGCGGCATTCGCGATCGACCAGCAGCAGTTCCTGCAGGGCTATCTGCCAGTCGCCTTCCTCGCGCTCAATGCGCAATATGGCCTTGTTCCAGGTGGTGACGTTCCGTCTGGGCCGAACCTCGTGACCAAGGAGGCTGCCGCCAAGGTCATCGATCTTTCGGCCAAGGGCATCCGTTAACCGCAGTTGATTGCCGGGCCGCAGCGTTCCACGTCGCGGCTCGGCCACCGATCAGGAGACAGGTCAATGTCGACAGAAACGCTGGCGCGAGCGGACGAACGGGTCAAAACCGAGTCCTTCGCAACGAAACTCATGAAGCGGCCGGAACTGGGGGCGATCGGAGGGGTCGTTCTCGTCACCGTGTTCTTTTTCCTGACCGCAGACCGCACCATGTTCACGCTATCCGGGATCATGAACTTCATGACGCCGGCCGCACAGCTTGGCATTCTCGGCATCGCTGCGGCCATGCTGATGATCGGCGGCGAATTCGATTTGTCGATCGGCTCGATGGTGGCCTTTGCGGGCATGGTCTTTGGCGTCTTCGTCGTCAATGTCGGCATGCCGCTCATCATCGCAATACCATTGACAATGGGGCTCGCTGCGGCACTTGGCGTGACCAACGGGCTGATCGTGCTGCGCACCGGACTACCTTCGTTCATCGTCACGCTCGCCGGTCTTTTCGTGCTGCGGGGCGCATCACTGGTCGGCCTGAAACTCTTCACCGGCGGTTCGACCCAGCTGCGCGGTATCCGCGAAGCAGTCGAGGGAGATTTCCTGGCGCCGATCTTTTCAGGCGATGCCTTCGGATTTATTCTGACATGGATGGCAAAGGCGGGTCTTGTCGACAGCTTCAAATCCGGCGTGCCAAAGGTGCCGGGCATCCCGGTCGAGATTATCTGGTTTATCGTCTTCGCGCTGGTCGCAACCTATGTTCTGCTGCGCACGCCGGCCGGCAACTGGATCTTCGCCACTGGCGGTGACGCCTTGGCGGCGCAGAATTCCGGTGTGCCCGTGCGTCGGGTCAAGATCTCGCTGTTCATGCTGACGGCCATGGCCGCCGCGCTTGTTGCCATCATCACCGTGATCGATGCCGGTTCCACGGACGCCCGCCGCGGCTTCATGAAGGAGTTCGAGGCGATCATCGCCGCGGTCATCGGCGGCTGCCTCCTGACCGGCGGCTACGGTTCCGCGATCGGCGCCTTCTTCGGTGCGATCATCTTCGGCATGGTTACCATCGGGCTGACCTATACCCGCTTCGATCAGGACTGGTTCCAGGTGTTCCTCGGCTCGATGCTGCTGCTCGCCGTGATCTTCAACAACGTCATACGCCGACGTGTGACCGGAGAGCGCTGAGATGTCCGACCCTATCATCCATATGGAAAACATCAAAAAGCACTATGGCAACGTCATCGCGCTCAATGGCGTGACCTTCGACCTGCGCGCCGGGGAATGCCATTGCCTGCTCGGCGACAACGGTGCCGGCAAGTCGACCTTCATCAAGACCATGTCGGGCGTGCACAAGCCGACCGAGGGCTCCATCACGTTCGAGGGAAGGCCGCTTTCCTTCGGCAGCCCGCGCGACGCCATGGAGGCCGGCATCGCCACGGTGTTCCAGGATCTGGCAATGATCCCGCTGATGTCCGTCACCCGCAACTTCTTCATGGGACGCGAGCCGACCAAGGGGCGAGGGCTGTTCAAGCGCTTCGATATCGACACCGCCAACGAGATTACCATGGCAGAAATGCGCAAGATGGGCATCAACCTGCGCGGCCCCGACCAGGCGGTCGGCACGCTTTCGGGTGGCGAGCGGCAGACGGTGGCGATTGCTCGCGCCGTCTATTTCGGAGCCAAGGTGCTGATCCTCGACGAGCCGACCTCGGCGCTTGGGGTGCGGCAGACCGCCAATGTGCTTGCTACCATCAAGCGCGTGCGCGCTCAGGGAATAGGCGTCGTGTTCATCTCCCACAACGTCCGCCATGCGCTTGCCGTGGGCGACCGTTTCACCGTGCTCAACCGCGGGCAGACGCTCGGCACCGCTACGCGCGGCGAAATCACGGCCGCCCAGCTACAGGACCTGATGGCCGGCGGCCAGGAAATGGCCGAGCTCGAAGGCTCGCTCGGCGGAACGATCTGAGGTAGCCCGAATGGATAAATCGTCTTTACTGCCTCAGCGTCCGCTCGGGGTCGCCCTCATCGGCACGGGCTTCATGGGCAAGTGCCACGCCATGGCCTGGCGCAACGTCGCCGCGGTATTCGGCGGCGCGCATCACCGGCTCGAGATCCTGTCGGATGCCACGCCGGAGAGTGCCGAGGCCTTCGCCCGCCAGTTCGGCTTTGCCCGCGCCACCGCGCGCTGGGAGGAAGCGGTGGCCGATCCGAAGGTTGACATCGTCTCGATCACTGCCCCGAACGGCATGCACCGGCCGATGGCCGAGGCGGCGCTCAAGGCCGGCAAGCATGTGTGGCTGGAAAAGCCGATGGCGCTAACGCTCGCGGACGCCGAGGCCATGGCGGCGACGGCGGCCGCACATCCGGGCCAGGTGACCATCCTCGGCTACAACTATCTCAGGAGCCCGGCCTTCCAGGCGGCGCGTGGCCTGATCCGCGACGGCGCGATCGGGCGGACGGTCGCCTTCCGCGGCGTCTATGACGAAGACTATTCGGCCGACCCGCTCCTCCCGTGGTCGTGGCGAATGACTCACGAGGGGGCGGACTGGGCGCACTCGGCGACCTTGGCTGCCACCTCGTGAGCCATATGCTGGCGTTGATGGGGCCGGTCACCGATGTGGTCGCCCAGACCCAGGTCACCATCCCCACGCGCCCATCTCCGGATGGGCAGAAACCGGTCGAGAACGAGGACAGTGCGCTGGCGCTCCTGCGCTTCGCCTCGGGCGCCCAAGGTTCGTTCGCCACCTCCCGCGTGGCACGGGGCCGCAAGTGCCGGCTGCAATGGGAGGTGCACGGCAGCGACGGCACGATCGTGTTCGATCAGGAGAACATGAACGAATTGTGGGTGCATCGCGCCGGCGAGGCCGGCTTCGTGCGTCATCTGACCGGACCCGGGCAACCGGACTTTGCCGCCTTCTGTCCGGCGCCGGGACACAATTTCGGCTTCAACGAGCAGAAGGTGGTCGAGGCGCGCGACCTGCTGGTGGCGATCGCCGGCGGTCCGAACTCAGGCCCCGACTTTGCCCAAGGGCTCGACATCGAGAAGGTCATTCACGCTATGGCTGCCTCGAATGGCGCCATCATCCGCATCGAAAGGCAGAGAACGTGAGGGGAGAGCGTGATGTCATCGCCTGCTGCAGCGCCAAGCCTGATTGAAGACGAACCTTCCTTCGCCCCGGAACAATCGAGAGAGTAAACATGGATCAACCTTTCACGCTCGCCGCCTGTGCGGAAATGCTCTGGCGCGACAAGCCGATCGAGTGGCGCTGCGCGCGGCTGGCCGACCTGGGCTTTCAAGTCGGCCTATGGAACTGGCCGGACCACGATCTCGCCGGGTTGGAGAGATCGGGGGCCACGTTCTCGATCATGAACGGTTATCTTACCGGCCGGCTTGCAGACGACGAGGGCGCCGACGAACTGCTGCGTTCCGCGCGCGAAACGGCCATGGTCGGCAAGCGGCTCGGCGTCGCGCGCCTTAACCTGCATGGGACCGGGCTTGGCGAAGGCGGGCTCCCGGCCCGACCCAGCGATGTGGTGACAGGACGGATGTGGCTGAAGGCAAGGGACACGCTTTGCCGCATCGCAGACATGGCGGAGGAGGAAAATGTTGTCTTCACACTGGAAAACCTCAATCTGCCGGTTGACCATCCCGGCACGCCGTTCGGACGTGCCGAGGATACCTTGGCTCTGGTCGCGTCGGTCAACCATCCGCGTTTACGCCTCAACCTCGACCTCTATCACGTGCAGATCGGCGAGGGGAACCTGATCGAAACCTGCCGTGCCTGCCTCCCATGGATCGGCGAGGTGCAGGTGGCCGATGTGCCCGGTCGGTGCGAGCCAGGTACCGGCGAGGTCAATTACCCGATGATAGCGCGCGCGCTCCACGAGATGGGTTATTGTGGGCCCGTCGGCATGGAGGCTTTCGCAAAGGGCGATCCTGAGAGCGCCCTCGAGGCATTTCGCGCTGCGTTTACCCTTCGCAGGTAGGGGAGTTCCCGTCCCTGCCTGGCTTGGAGCCTTTGCCATGGCCGGCGGCGGTCGCCTACTCGCCAGGAAGAGCATAGCGCTTCTTGAGCAGTTCGGAAGCCCGGGATGTGTTATCGCGGTCCGCCTTCATCTGTCTTCTGCGATCAGGAGGCTGTAACGCCAACCGGACGCCTTGAGGCGACATAACCTCTGCTGCCATCCATCAGCACGCGGGTATAGGGATGCGCGACGGTGTCGGCGAGCAGCTGCGCCTTGGTCGCGACTTCCACGAAGCCCCCGTTCTGCATGATGGCGACGCGGTCGCAAAGATGCGCGACGACCGCCAGGTCGTGGCTGACGAGGATATAGGTCAGCGTCTCCCGATCGCGCAGATCCTTCAAGAGATTGAGGATTTCTGCCTGAATGGATACGTCCAGAGCCGAGGTGGGCTCGTCGAGCAGCAGGATCCGGGGTTCCAGGATGAGCGCCCGGGCGATTGCCACGCGCTGCCGCTGTCCACCGGAAAGCTGGTGCGGGAAGCGATAGCGGAAATTGAGGGGCAGCCCGACATCCTTGAGGGCCTTTTCGACGCGCTCCTGCCGGTTGTCCTTGCCGTGGATTTCGAGAGGCTCCAGCAATGTCCGCCCGATCGTATGGCGGGGATGGATGGAGCCGAAGGGATCCTGGAACACCATCTGTTGCTTGGCGAGCTGCGAAATCGACCGTTTCTGGCCGATCGTCTCGTCATCGATGCGGATGGAGCCGGTCCATTGTCGGTTACGGCCGGCGAGCGCTCCAAGGACCGTGGATTTGCCGCAGCCGCTTTCGCCGACCAGTCCGAATGTCTCGCCCTTCGCAACCTCGAAGGACACATCGTTGACGACGCGGAGAAGGCTGTCGCCGTGGCCATAGGAAACCGCAAGATGATCGACCTTGATCATGGTCATGGTTCAGTTCTCCAACCAGGCCGGATCGCGGCGCAGGACCTCGAGCCGATCGCGCGGATGGTCGAGGCTCGGCAGCGCGTTCAACAGGCCGCGGGTATAGGGATGCTGCGCGTCGTCCAGATCGGCCGCCGCGATCGTTTCCACGACACGACCCGCATACATGATGATGACGCGGTCGCAGAAGCTGCGCACCAGATTGAGATCGTGGGAGATGAAGATCAGCCCGAGGTTCCGTTCCGTCACCAGATCGTCGAGGATCGACAGAACCTGCTGGCGCACGGTCACGTCCAGCGCCGAGGTGGGTTCATCTGCGATGATCAGTGACGGCGAGGCGATCAGCATCATGGAAATCATGATGCGCTGCCCCATTCCGCCGGAAACCTCGTGCGGATAAAGGTCGAAAACACGCTGCGGATCGCGAATGTTGACGCGCTCCAGCATGGCCAGCGTCCGTTGCCGTGCTTCCTTCCGCGATACCCGCTCATGCAGGATGACGGTTTCCGAAATCTGTTCTCCGACGGTCATGACCGGATTGAGCGAATATTTCGGGTCCTGCAGGATCATCGAGATCCGCCGTCCACGCACCGAAAGCATCTGCTCTTCGCGGGCGGTCAGCAGGTTGATGTCTTCGAACTGCAGCCTGTCGGCCTTGACGACCGCCTGTGGCGGCTGCAGCCGCATGATCGCCCGTCCGACCGTGCTCTTGCCCGAGCCGGACTCGCCGATGATGCCGACTTTCTCGCGGCCGACGCTGAAGGAGACGTTGCGCACGGCGGTGACGACGCCGGACAGTGTCGGGAATTCCACCGACATGTTCTGAACGGTCAGAATGTTTTCAGGCGGTTTAAGCATTGCGGGGATCCAGTATGTCGCGCAGGCCGTCGCCGAAGAGATTGAACGCCAGGCTGACGACCAGAATTGCAAGGCCCGGTATCGTCGTCAGCCACCACGCATCGAGAAGATACTTGCGTCCGGCGGCGGCCATGGCACCCCATTCGGCCATCGGCGGCTGGGCGCCGAGGCCGAGGAAGCCGAGGCCGGCGGCGGTGAGGATGATGCTCGACATGTTGAGGGTCAGGCGGACGATGATGGACGGCGCACACAGCGGTACGATATGGCGAAGCAGAATGCGGCCCATACGCGCTCCCTGTAGTTCTGCGGCGACGACGAAGTCGGCGTTGCGGAAGGTCAGCGTTTCCGCCCGCGCCAGCCGGGCGATCGGCGGCCATATGGTCAACGCGATGGCGATCACCGCATTTTCGATGCCAGGCCCGAGGGCTGCCGAGAATGCCAGCGCCAGGACGAGGCTGGGGAAGGAGAGGAAGATATCGGTGATGCGCATCAGCACGACATCGACCCAGCCGCCGAGATAACCGGCGCTGGCCCCAATCACGAAGCCGATCGGAGCGACGATGACGGTCACCAGGATGCTGATGTAGAGCGTTGTGCGCGCCCCATAGACGACGCGCGTGTAGACGTCGCGACCGAACTCGTCGGTGCCGAACCAGTGGCTTGCCGAGGGCGCCTTGAGCGCCATCGACAGGTCCTGGCTGTAGGGGTCGTAGCCCGTCAGAACAGGCGCCAGCGAGGCAATGATGACGAGGGTTATGACCACGGCGAAGCCTGCAAACGCCAGCGGGTTCGCGAGCAGGCTGAGCCAGGCCACATAGGCCTTGTGCAGTCTGGCCTGCTTCGTGGAGGTGAAGTCCTCGTTGATGAGCCAGTTGTGAAGGTCGGTGAAGTAACCGGATTTGGTCATGGCGGTACCGGGGTCCTGGGTCATCGGGTTCGGGGATCGATGAAGCGGTAGACGATATCCGACAGGAGGTTGATCGCGATCGAGATGATGCCGATCAGCAGCACGCTGCCGAGAACCGCGTTCATGTCTGCGAAGAACAAGGCGGAGGTGAGATATTGGCCGAGGCCCGGCCAGGAGAATACCGTCTCGATGAGCACGGTGCCGTCGAGAAGTCCGCAATAGGCGAGTGCCACGACCGTGAGCAGCTGGACCCGGATGTTGCGGAAGGCGTGGCGCCAGATGATCGGCCGTGTGCCGAGGCCCTTTGCGCGGGCCGTCAGGATATATTCCTGCCGGAGCTGTTCGAGCATGAAGCTGCGGCTCATGCGGCTGAGATAGGCCATGGCCGCATAACCGAGGATGAGCGCGGGCGCGATGACGTGGTGGAGCGCGCTCCAGAAGACGTCCCATTCCCCGGCCAGAAGCGAGTCTACGATCAGCGAGTTCGTCGGCCCTTCGACGAGCCCCTCGTTATAGATGTCGATGCGGCCACCGGCAGGAATGACGCCGAAATTGGCGTAGAATATCAGGATCACCGTCGTGCCGATCCAGAAGATCGGCGTGGAGTGCCCGAGCAGCCCGACGATGCGGGCAACATGGTCGACCCAGGTGCCCTTGCGCACGGCCGACAGGATGCCGAGGGGAACGCCAAACCCTGCGCCGATGATCGTCGCGAGCGTGGCGAGCTCCAGCGTCGCGGGGAATACTCGGGCGAGATCGCTCGCCACCTGGTTCTTGGTGACGTGCGACTGGCCGAAGTCCAGTCGCACGATATCGGCCAGATAGGACCCGAACTGCACATAGATGGGCCTGTCCAGCCCCATCTCCTTGTAGACGCGATCATAGGTCGACTGATCCGCCTGATCGCCGACCACGGCGATGACCGGGTCCGCCGGGATCATCCGGCCGACGACGAAGGTGATGATCAGAAGGCCAAGCAACGTCGTCGCGATCACCGCGAGCGACGTGGCAAGTTTACGCCCGGCGGACAGCAGCTTTCTGCTGCCCGCGCGTCGCGTTTCGGTGGTCTGTGACATGCTCAATTGCGCAGTTCCTAGAAAAGGCGATCAGTTGCCCTTGTTGACCGTGTCCCAGCGGGTCAGCCAGGTCGAGTGGCCGATATAGCCCTTCACCTCGTTGCGAACCGCCTTGGCGTCGGTGCGCAGGAACGAGGTGACCAAGGCCGGCGACGAAGCAAGGTAGGCCTCGTTGATCTTGGTATAGAGTCCGACGCGCTTCGACTGGTCGGTCTCGTGCGCGGCGGCGGTTACCATCTGCTGGATTTCCTTGGGAACATCCCAGGCCGTCCGCCAGGCATTCAGGCCGACGAGCTTGGCCTCGTCGGTATTGTTGGCGTTCGTCGCATAGGATTGCAGAACCGCATGCGGGTCCGGGAGTCGGTCACCTGAGCGAGCCGAAAAAATCTCGAACTGGCGGTTGCGGAACTTGCCGATATGGTCGCCGCCCTGCAGGTCGAGCTTGATGCCGGCCTTGGCGGCATTGGCCTGAAGCGACTGGGCGACTTCGTATTCGGGCGTCACCGGCGTTGCGTAATAGACCTTGGAAAAGCCATTCGGATAACCGGCCTCGGTGAGAAGCTGCTTGGCCTTTTCGATATCGAGCTTGTACGGGTTCTTGTCGATCGCGCCCGGCAGGCCGGCCGGCACGATCGTCTGCTGCTTGATACCGTAATATTTCATGACGGTGCCCGCGAGGCCGTCATAATCGATCAGGTAGCGGAACGCCTCGCGCACCTTCGGCTTCGACAGAATTTCATCCTTCTGGTTCAGGGCCAGATAGTAGAAGCCGAAGCCGGGGGTCTTCTGGATCGTCACCTTGCCACCCGTTTCAAGCGCGCCGAGGTCGGTGGACGAGAGCCGCGTCGCCACATCGGCGTCGCCGGCATCGATCTGCAGGCGCTGGGCGGACGATTCAGGGATATGCCGCAGCAAAACGCGGCGCATCTTGGGTTCGCCCTGCCAGTAGTCCTTGAACGCATCGGCGATGATCAGCTCGTTGACGCGCCACGTCCGCAGCGTATAGGGGCCGGAGCCCGCGTCAGCGGTCTGCAGGAATTCCCTCCCCATATCGCCGCCTTTGTCCTTGTCGGCAAGGAACTTGCTGTCGAGGATCGAGGTGGAGAAACTCGCGAGCGAATAGAGGATGAGGTTTGAATTCCAGACCTCCGGCGTTTCGACAACGACGGTCGACCCGTCCGTCGCGCGAATGAGCTTTTCGACGTTGTCAGCCGTAAAGCCCCACTGGCGCAGGTCCGTCGACGGCGCGAGGCCGAGCTTCACCAGCCTGCGCAGCGACCATTCGACATCCTTTGCCGTCAACGGGTTGCCGGAGTGAAATTTGACGCCCGAGCGAATCTTGAACGTAAACGTCTTGCCATCCGGAGAAACCGTCCAGCTCTCGGCGATGCCCGGCTGCGGCTTGGAAATATTGTCGGCAGGCAGGACGATCAGCCGTTCGTAGAGATTGGCGACGATCTCCGCGGCTTCCAGCTGGTTGATCTCGTTGGGGTCAAGCCCGCGCAGGGACGAGGTGTCCATGGCGACGACCAGTTGATCCTTCGGCGTTGCCGCCAAAGCAAGGCCTGGCGCACACAATGACAGGGCGGCAATGCTGGAAAGCAGAATGACGTGACGTCTGAGCATAAAAAGTCCTCCTCCGGGCTCCTCAAATCGCATCGACGACAGATTTTCGTATCGACATAGATCTGAAGTCTGGTATATCAGATCCCACACTCTCACTGTCTCGTCAACGGATTTCGCGAAAAATGATTCCTGAGCCAATTGGAAGCCCACGGTCCGAAGCGTTTGCGAAGATCGACCCGAAATTTCAGATGACGGTGCGGGATCACGTTCATCGCACCCTGCGGGCCGCCATCCTCGCAGGACGGTTCGCGACGGGGGAGAAGGTCAACGAGCGCAGTCTCGCCGAGCAATTCGGTGTCAGCACGACGCCGATCAAGGAGGCCCTGCGCCAACTTGAGACGGAGGGCCTGGTCGAGGCTCTGCCCCGGCGCGGCGTCATCATTCGGTTCGATATGGGCTGGGCGGAGGAGATGATTCTCGCCCGCGCGGCGCTCGAATCGATGATCGCGCACCTGGCCGCAAAGCGCATCGGCAAGCCAGCCGGTGCCGAGTTGACGGCAATAGCCGATCTGATGGCCAAGGCGACGTTGTCCGCGGATGCGGACAGCCTCATTTCCCTCAACGAGCAATTCCACGAACACATTCACCGCAGTTCCCGCTGCGGTTACCTGGCGAAGTTGATTGAACGGCAGCAATTCTACGACGCCAGCATCCGCCGCGTCATCCACATGGATCCCGGCGAGCGTCAGAAAGCGCTCGAAGAGCACACCGCCATCGCTAAGGCCATCGTCACGGGTGATGCGGATCTCGCCGAGCGGCAGATGCGCAACCACGTCGTCCGCTCCGGTGAAACCTATCTGAACATCGTTTTCGGCAACAAAAAGGATATCTGACGTGAATGACAGGCTGCAGACTGTAAGAAAGGCGCTGACCGGCATTTCGGGTGTTCCGGTGACGCCTTACCGGCAAGACGGGACTGTCGACGTCGAAAAGCTCAGCGCGCTGATCAAGCGCCTGGCGGCCGCCAAGGTGCACAACCTGATGGCGGCCGGCAATACCGGCGAGTTCTTCACGCTCACCATGGACGAAGTCCGCACGGTACATGCCGCCACGGTCAAGGCCGCCGACGGCATGTCGCTGGTGAGCGCCGCCGTCGGCCGCTCGCTGACCGAAGCAAAGGCGCTTGCGAAGGACGCGATTGCCGAAGGTGCGGATGCGATCATGGGCCACCATCCCATGGACCCGTTCGCCGGGCCGTCCTATCAGGCCGGCTATTTCCTGGAACTGGCGGATTCCTGTACGGTACCGGTCATCGCCTATGTGCGCAGCGACAGCTTTTCGGTCGAGGATTTTCGCAAGCTCGCCCTGCATCCGAACATTGCCGGCATCAAGTTCGCCTCGTCGAACCTGATGCTGCTGGCGGAAGTCATTCGAGCCACCCATGACGCTCCGGCGATCTGGGTCTGCGGTCTGGCCGAAGGCTGGGCGCCGGCATTCTACGCCATGGGCGCCAAGGGCTTCACGTCGGGTCTCGTCAACGTATTCCCCGAGCGCTCGCACGCGATCCATCGCGCGCTGGAGGCCGGCAACTATGAGGCGGCGCGCGAACTGATCGACGGCATTGCCGGCTTCGAAATGCTGCGCACGAAATACAACAACGGCGCCAACGTGACGGTCGTGAAGGAGGCGCTCGGCATGCTCGGCACCGATGTCGGCCCGGTGCGCATTCCGGGCGTCGTCGCCCTCAGCGACGATGAGCGGCGGATTCTGCGCGGCATCGTCGATCGCGTCAAAACCGAAACGCTTGCTGCCTGAGGAGCAAACCAAGGTGCATATTACCGGAATAAAAACATACATGCAGCGCGTCGACGAACGTCCTCGCCTGCTGCTCAAGATCGAGACCAGCGAAGGCATCTCCGGCTGGGGCGAATGCTACAATCACGGCCCCGACCTGGCGCTTCCGCCGCTTCTCGACTACCTTTTCCATCAGATCGAGGGCGAAGACCCGCGCCGCGTGGAATTCCTCGTTCTGAAGCTCAACCAACAGTGCCGGTTTCCTCCCGGGGCGCTCGGCCTTGCCGCGATTTCTGCAATCGATCATGCATTGTGGGATATCGCCGGCAAGGCTGCGGGTCTGCCGGTCTACATGCTGCTCGGCGGCAATGTGCGTGACCGCGTCCGCGTCTATTGCGGCGTCTATACCGCACCCGACCCGCAGGACGCGCTCGATCAGACGCTCAAGCTCAACGCAGACTACGGCTATACCGCGTTCAAGCTGAGCCCCTATCGCCGCGATCTTCACAACAGCCGCTGGGGCGAACTGGTGAAGGAAACGGGCGACTATTTCGGCAAGATCCGCGAGATCACCCCGTCGCATTTCGAATTCGCCTTCGATTCGCACGCGAAGATCTACGAACCTTACCAGGCTGTCCAAATGGCTGCCGCGATCGCACCCTATGATCCGCTTTTTTACGAGGAGCCGATCCGGCCCGAGCATATTCCGGCCTGGGCGGAGCTGAAGTCGAAGGTAACGGTGCCCTTGGCAACCGGCGAATCTCTCTACAATCGCTTCGAATTCCTGTCGCTGCTGACGGCCCGGGGTGCGGACATCATCCAGCCGGATATCTGCGTCGTCGGCGGCGTCACGGAAATGCGCCGCATCGCGGCCATCGCCGAAGCGCACTATGTGACCGTCGCGCCGCATAACCCGATGGGCCCGCTGGCAACCGCCGTGAACATCCATTTCTGCGCCGCCCAGCCGAACTTCAAGATCCTGGAGTTTAAACCGCATGTACATGCGCCCTGGGCGCTCGACCCCTATATGCCGGTGGACGGATATATGAACCTGCGCCCGGATCGCCCGGGTTGGGGTCTCGAGATCGACGAAAAAGTGCTGGCCAAGGACGATTACATTCACTGGGAGCGGAAAATCACCCGCAAGCCGGACGGCTCGACCGCCTATCCGTGAATCCTTGCCAGGCACACCTGTCGATATAGCAGGCACCGCGTTCCCGGCTGGTGAGGAGGGGAATTTCCTGACCGGCCGGACGGACGCGTGAACTAAGGCATCAGGCTTCGGAAACCACGCTTGTGACCGTGTCGGGATTTCAGTCCCGCGACATAGGCATCATGGGAACCGAAGCCTGCGAAATCCGCGATATGAGGGGCAAGCGATGCACATCTGACAAGATGCCGCGCCGCGTGCTTGTGGCGGCTGGATCGGGCGTTCTCGAGCGTGAAGTCGATCATCGAGCGCAGCACGATTGTTGCCGCGAGCGGGTGTTTCTCGGCCAGAGCTTCTGCGGCTGATGTCATCAGGTCGTAGAGATCGCCATCGAGTTCTGCCTTCCGCTTCAGCACGAGCTTGGCCGCCTCGGCCATCGCTGGCCAGCGCAGGAAAAAAGCGAGCGCCCGATGCACCTCCGGAAACGCCTGGGCATAAGCGAATGCCTGTTCCTCGGCCTCCATGTCATCGAAGTCCGGTAGTCGGCGGATAAAGGCACGCAGGTGCACGTCGTTCAGCGACTGCTCGAACCACGTCCATCGATCGGCCTGAGCGTCGTCCGCGCGACCCAAAGCTTCGAGCACTTCGACGCGGGCGAGTTGCAACTCAATCGGAACGTCGGAACGACTCCGGGCATCGACCGCGTCCAGCGTTTCGAGTGCCTCGGCGGCTCGTCCTGCGGAAAGGAGCCGGCGCGCGATGTCTGTAGCCACCAGGGGCGCCTTGCGGGTCTTCTCCGGCTGCTGGGCGATATACGCATCCACGTCGCCCTGGGCATCGGCGATCTCCTGCAGGGCAATGCGCACCGTCAGTTCCCGGTGATTTCCGTAGACCTGGTCTTCGTAGATCGGCCCTTTGCTGCTCCAGCCGATGACCTGGCGGTGGCTTTGAGCGACCTTGTCCTCGGGTTCCCTCGACCACTGCACGAACAGGGCCTTGAGCCGTTCAAGACCGTCCTCGCCGAGTGCGGGCGCCATAGCCGCAATCAGCGGATCATATTGGCCGTAATCGTTGTTCTGCACCGCCGCGAAGATCTTGTCGGCAAGCGCATCCTTTTCGACACCGGGCGACCCGGCGATCACGCCGGCATCCGCGCACGCCTGGTGGAAGCTCTGAATGATCGAGCCGCTGCCGTCGGCGGACCTCTCGAAGACCGGATCGGCCAGCGCCAGGAATTGCCAGGCGAGCTCCAGGGCCTCCTTCGGATCGTCGGGGGCAACGATATCGACGATCGTCTTTCGCTGCGTTTCCAGATCCTTCGTGACCGCCTTCACCCTGCGCCAGTTTATGAAGGTTCGCGAACGGGCAATGCTCGTGAGCCGCTTGCGCACTTCGCGGGCGATCTCGGCGCCGCTGTGGTTACCGGCAAGCTCCATGCGAAGCCGTCGTTTGTTTGCTGCACTGCCGGTGCTGATCTCGATGAGCAGTTCGGCCAGGCGCGGTGCGCCGAGGGCCTCCAGGTTTTTGGCGTTGAGTGTCGTCGTCTTGGCTGCCATGGACTTCCGCTGTCGTTCGCATCGGACATTAGCCTTGCGGCCGGATGGCGCAAGGGCCGGGGAATTATTCTCGGCGTACCGCCTTCATCGGATCAAACTTTCCAAAAGATCACGAATTAGGCACAAATTTTGTTTGCTTAAAAAGAGAACCATGCAATATTTGAATTGATGTTGGTCAATGCTGCATTTTACGCATTATGGGTCGGCGATGGAAATCAAGCAGCTCGAAGTGTTCCTCGCAGTCATGTCGGCAGGCAGTATCACCGCTGCCGCCCGGCTGCTCGACCGCTCGCAGTCGCAGGTGACGCGGCTCATTCAGGAACTCGAATCCTCGGTCGGCTTTGCGCTTTTTGACCGCAACGGACCCCGCATCACGCCGACATCGCGAGCCATCGCTTTTCATTCGGATGCCGAGCGGTTCCTGACCGGCATCGGCCAACTCAAGGAGCGCGCCAGGAATATTCTCTCGGAAGAGCCGGCGCCGATCGAGATCGCTGCGATCCCGGCATTTGCCAGTGGATTGGTACCGCTCGCGCTTGCGGAAATGCCGGCGGACCTCATTCCGCGGAATGTCCATCTGCGCAGCATTTCGGCCGAGGCGGCCGTCCAGTCGGTGCTTGCCCGCACCGCGGATTTCTGCGTCGCCTCGCTGCCTGTCGAACATCCGGGCCTTGATGTGCACGGCCTGTTTCAAGCGCCTTGCGTTGCCGCGGTGGCGGCCGACGATCCTCTGGCGGGCAAGGACATCATCTCGGTTCGCGACCTGGCCGACCGCTGCCTCATCACCATGGCCAATCCCTTCCGCCTGCGTCGCCGCGTCAATCAGGCGCTGCAGACGGCCGATGTTCGGCCCTCGCGCGTCGTCGATACCAATGCGGCGCTGAATGCGCTGCAGCTTGCCTCCACCGGTTTCGGGGTCTCCATAGTGGAGCCCGCGACCGCCTATGGCCTGCAGCTCAAGAACGTCGAGATCCGCCCGCTCGATGTCGACATCCCGTTTCTCTGGGGCATTTTCTCGGCCGCTTCCAAGCCGCTTTCGGAAGGTGTTCTGGAGCTCATCCAGTTGATCATCAGGATTTCGGCCGCCCGCATACCGGGCTTCGTGGCGCATGATCCCGGCCATATCGAACGCGTGGCGGATGCGACTTTCGGCGCCGGCGCGAACGCACAGGAGCAGTGATTTTGAAGGCGCAGGACGCACAGCGGATGAAAGGCCTGGAAGCGCTTGAACAGCGGCTTGCCGAGGACCTGTCGTTTCTCGAGCTCCCTCCCAAGGAGTGGGTGCCGGCGACCGAATATGATGGCGTCGAAGTTTTCGATACCGTCGTAATCGGCGCCGGCATGTGCGGCCTGGTCGCGACCGCATCGCTGAAAATGCTCGGCATCCATAACGTCGTCTGCCTCGACCGCTCCCCCGCAGGGCAGGAGGGGCCGTGGGTGACGTTCGCGCGCATGGAAACACTGCGCTCTCCCAAACAGCTGCCGGGGCCGGCGCTGGGCCTGCCGGCGCTGACATTCAGGGCATGGTATGTTTCGCAGTTCGGTGCGCAGGCATGGGACGCGCTCGGCAAGATCCCCAAATCGCAGTGGATGGACTACCTGATCTGGTACCGCCGCGTGCTTCAACTGCCGGTCCGCAATCTCGTCACCGTCACCGAGATGATCCCGGTCAGCCAAGACCTGATCGCTCTCGACGTTTCGGATGCGCAAAGCGGTGGACAAGAACGACTTTATGCCCGGCACGTGGTTCTGGCGACCGGCCGCGACGGCCTCGGCGGCGGTTACGTGCCGGAATTCGTCGAGCGCGTACGGCCAAAATTCTGGGCCCATTCCGCCGACGAGATCGATTTCTCGGCCCTGAAGGGCAAGCGCGTCGCGGTCGTCGGGGCCGGGGCTTCAGCCATGGACAATGCCGCAACTGCGCTCGAAGCGGGTGCCGGCCAGGTCGATATGATCATCCGGCGCAAGGAACTCCCCCGCATCAACAAATTCACCGGCATTGCCAGCCAGGGCGTCGTCCAGGGTTTTGCCGGCCTCAGCGATGCGTGGAAATGGAAATTTCTCGACTACGTGCTCGACGCCCAGACGCCGCCGCCGCGCGATTCCACCCTGCGAGTGTCGCAACATCAAAACAGCCGGTTTTTCCTCGGCACGGCGGTGACCGGCCTGCGAGAAAGCGGCGACCATATCGTCGTTGAAACCAGTCGCGGCGAATTCGACTATGATTTCGCGATCTTCGCCACAGGCTTTCGGGTAGATCTCGATCGCCGCCCCGAACTCAAGCATTTCGCGCCTTATATCCAGTTCTGGAGCGACGTCTTCACCCCCGAGAACGGCATGGAAAATGGCGAGCTCGCCACGTCTCCCTATCTCGGCCCCGATTTTGAGTTTCTCGAAAAGGTCCCCGGCAGCTGCCCGGCACTGCATCTCGTCCATTGCTTTAACTATCCGGCCTCGCTCAGCCACGGCAAGTTGTCGGGCGACATACCGGCGGTCAGCGACGGCGGGCGTCGGCTTGCACGCGGCATCGCCCGCAATCTCTTCGTCGCCGACCGCGAAATCCATTTCGACAACCTGGTCGCCTTTGAAACGCCGGAGCTGCTTGGCGACGAGTGGACGGATTCCGCCGCGATGATCCCAGCCATCCTCAAGGGAGCGGCCGAATGACGACCGTCAAGCCCCATCGGACGAGGTGCTGGCCGTGACCCGCTATCTTGTCGGCAAGCTGGCAGAATCGTTGCTCGCCATATGGGGCGTGGTCACGATCGTTTTTTTCGTGAGCCGCGTTCTCGGCGACCCGGCCGTGCTTCTGCTGCCGGTCGGTGCCGGCCAGCAGGACCTCGACGCGCTTCGGGCTTCGCTTGGCCTCGATCGCCCGATCCTCGAACAATATCTGATCTCCGTGCTGGCCATGGTCCGGGGCGATTTCGGCATCTCGTTCCAGCACCAGCGCCCCGCCATGGACGTCGTTCTCGAACGCATGCCGGTGACCGCCACGCTGGCCGGTACCGCGCTTGTGTTCGGGACGCTGATCGGAGCGGTGGCCGGTGCCATCGCGGCGCTGAAACGCGGCACCATCTCGGAATTCATCGTCATGCTGGCGGCTCTTCTGGGCCAGGCGACGCCGGTTTTCTGGCTCGGCATCATGCTGATCCTGGTATTTTCGGTCGATCTCGGCTGGTTCCCGACGGGGGGCTCCGGAACGATCGCGCATCTCGTGCTGCCGGGACTGACGCTGTCGGTCTTCGTGTCGGCTTCGATCGCCCGTCTGCTCCGCTCGTCGCTGCTCGACATCATGCGTGAGGATTACGTTCGAACCGCGCGCGCCAAGGGCCTGTTGCCGCGCACCGTGTTCTTCTGGCACATCGCGCGAAACGCGCTGATCCCGGTGATTACGATGATCGGCATCATCGCCGGCGAGCTTCTCGGGGGATCGGTGGTCATCGAAACCGTGTTCGCCTGGCCCGGTGTCGGGCGCATCATCATGCAGGCGATCCAGGCCCAGGATTTCCCGGTCATCCAGGCGGGGGTCGCGCTGGTCGCCGCCATCTTCATCGTCGTCAACCTGTTGGTCGATCTGCTCTATGGCGTGCTCGATCCGCGCATCCGTCGGCGATAGGTGCGGCCATGAAAGCTTTCTTCCTCGCTCTTCTGAAAAGCCGCGCCGGACTGTTCGGTTTCCTGCTGGTGTCGGTCTTCGTGCTGGCCGCAATTCTCGCGCCCTATCTCGGCCTGCCCGTGCCGACGCGATCCAACCTGCTTGCCCGCATGACGGCTCCCACCTGGACAGGACAGTTTTCGCCCGGCGCCCATCCGCTCGGTACCGACGAACTCGGTCGCGATATCCTGTCTCGCATCGTCCATGGCAGCCGGATCACCCTGGCGATTGCGGCCGCGGCCGTCATTCTGGGCGGCATCGTCGGCACGTTGCTCGGCATTGTCGCCGGTTATTACCGCGGCATGGTCGATCGCATCCTGATGCGCATTGTCGATATCCAGCTTGCCTTGCCGCTGATGCTTCTGGCCCTTCTGGTGGTTGCGGCGCTCGGGCCCTCGACCCGCAACCTCGTCATCGTGCTCGCCCTGACGAGCTGGCTCCGCTACGCCCGCATCATCCGTGGCCAGGTGCTTGCCCTTCGCGAACGCGAGTTCATCCTGTCGGCCCATGCGATCGGTGCGGGAACCTGGCGCATCATGCTCAAGCACCTGCTGCCGAACGTCATGACCCCGGCGCTGGTGATCGCGACGCTGGAACTCGCCCGCATCATCATCATGGACGCGGCGCTCTCGTTTCTCGGCCTCGGCGTCCAGCCGCCCAATCCGAGCTGGGGCCGCATGCTGGCCGATGGCCGCGTCTATATCTCGACCGCCTGGTGGATCGTCACCTTCCCCGGCATTGCCATTCTCCTGACTGTGCTCAGCGTCAACCTTCTGGGTGACTGGCTGCGCGATCATTTCGATCCGAAATTGAGGACCATGCGATGAACCAGCTTTCCCGTTCCACGTTACCGCCCCGCGTCGGACGCCTGAAGGCCGGGATGGCCAGGCAGGGTGTCGATGTCATCGTCTCCTTCAAACCGGAAAACAGCTTCTATTTCACCGGCTTCAACCCGATCATCTATTCCCACCCGGTGATCGCCATCCTGACCCCGGACCATGACCCGATCATGCTCGTGCATGCGCTGCGCGACGATCACGGCCGCGCCAGCGCCTGGGTGCCTGATATCCGCCTCTACGGTTCCTGGTCGACCAAGGTCACCATGGGGCCGAACTGGCAGGATGCGCTGGCCTCGATCCTTGCCGATCTCGGCGTGGCCGGCAAGACCGTCGGCATCGAGGAGGAATTCATCTCGATCCAGCGGGCCGGCCAGTTGCGCAAGGCGCTGCCGGACGCGGCATTCGCCGATGTCAGCCATCTGATCGACCATTGCCGCCTGATCAAGGACCCGGACGAGATCGCCAATGCCCGCATCGCCGCGCGGGCGGCTGATCTTGGCATGGATACGGCGGTCGCAGCCCTTGCCGCCGGCGGCAACGAGCGGGAGGTCGCCATCGCCTCCATGCATGCGATGAACAAGCTGTGGACCGCCGAATATCCCGATGTCGAGGTCTGCGACTTCGGCTCGCTGGAAGGCGGGGTCCAGAACGGCATGGCCACCTGGGTGCTCTCGGGGCCGCGCATGTTCTACAATTGCGACAACCCCACCCAGCGCAAGCCTCAGCGCGGCGAGGCCGTCTCGGTGCTGATCTGGACGATCGCCAACGGCATCCACGCCGAAAACGAACGCACCATCGCGATGGCCCCGCTGCCGGAAGTCAACAAGCGGGCGCTCGACGCCATTCTCGACATCCGCGAAGAGGTCGATGCCCTGATCAGGCCCGGCACGCCCTACAAGGACCTGTTCGAGAAGACCCGCGAGGGCCTGACGACGCGTGGTTACGGTGCCAACATCCCGGGCCGCATCGGCCACGGGATCGGCCTTGGCGCACACGAGCATTCCTCGCTCGACGCGTCGTCTTCGCTAGTGCTCGAACCGGGCATGATCTTCACCTTCGAGCCCAATATCCGCGTTCCCGGCGTCTGCGCGACGCAGATCTCCGATACCGTTCTCGTCACCGAGACCGGCCGCGAGTATCTGACCCGCTCGGCCGGCGGCTATCTGGAGGTCTGAGCGTCCGATGGCACCCTTGCTCGAGGTCCGCAATCTTACCGTCGCGTTCGACACGCCGACCGGCACCGTGCATGCCGTCAACGACGTGTCCTACAGCCTGGAAGAGGGCGAGACGCTCGGCATCGTCGGCGAATCCGGCTCGGGCAAGAGTGTCCATGCCCTGTCGATGGTCGGGCTGATCGCGACGCCGCCCGGCCGCATCGTCCGCGGCGAAGTCCTGTTCAACGGCCGCGACCTGCTGGCGCTGTCGCAACGCGAACTGTTCGAAGTGCGCGGCAAGGAAATCGGCTTCGTCTTCCAGGATCCGATGACCTCGCTCAATCCGGTCCTGACCATCGAGCGGCAGATCGCCGAGCCGCTGCGGCGGCATTTCGGCATGTCGGCAAGCCAGGCGCGGACCCGCGTCGTCGAACTTCTCGAACTTGTCGGCATCCCCGATGCCGCCCGCCGCGCCAGACAATATCCGCACGAGTTTTCCGGCGGCATGCGCCAGCGCGTGATGATCGCGATCGGCATTTCGTGCAATCCGAAGCTGCTGATCGCCGACGAGGCGACCACGGCGCTCGACGTCACCGTCCAGGCGCAGATCCTCGATCTGGTGCGTGATCTCAAGAAAAAGATCGGCACCACCGTCATCTGGATCACCCATGACATGGGCGTCGTCGCCGGCCTCGCCGATACGGTTCAGGTCATGTATGGCGGCCGGATCATGGAACGCGGCCCGGTCCGCGCCGTGTTCCACGATCCCCGCAACGCCTATACCTGGGGCCTTCTGAAGTCTCTGCCGCATGGCGGTCGTCGAGGTGTGACCCGGCTTTACCAGATCCCCGGCAATCCGCCGGACCTGACCAAGGAGCCGATCGGCGATCCTTTCGCGCCGCGCAATCCCTTCGCGACAGAGCGTTGCCGCATCGAGACGCCGCCGCTCGGCGAAGTCGAGGGCAGCGTTGCCGGCCACAAGGCGGCCGCCTGGTACGATCTTCGTGCCGAGCTTGCCGCCACGCAGGTGCAGCCATGAGCGAGAGCAACATGAAGCCGCTGGTTTCGGTCCAGAACCTCTGCAAGACCTATGGCGGCGAGAAGCGTTTGTTCGGCGGTTCGACGCCAGCCCTGAAGGCCGTCAACAATGTCAGTTTCGACATCGCCCCCGGCGAAACCCTCGGCCTTGTCGGCGAATCCGGCTCGGGCAAGAGCACGACCGGCCGTGTGCTGCTGCAGCTCGAGGCGCCGACCAGCGGCGACATCCTCTACAAGGGTGAGAACATTACCGGCCTGAGCAAGGCGATGCTGAAGCCTTACCGGCGCGACATGCAGGTCATCTTCCAGGATCCCTATGCCTCGCTCAATCCGCGCATGACGGTGGGCGAATTTGTCGGTGAGCCGCTGGAGGTTCATAAACTGGCCGGTTCGCGCCGCGAGCGCGAGGATCGCGTCGCCTCGCTGTTTACCAAAGTCGGCCTCGATCCGTCCTTCATGAAGCGTTATCCGCATGAGTTTTCAGGCGGCCAGCGCCAGCGCGTCAATATCGCGCGGGCCATCGCGCTCAATCCCGCCTTCATCGTGGCCGACGAGCCGATCACCGCACTCGACGTGTCGATCCAGGCGCAGATCGTCAACCTCTTCCAGGATCTGCAGGACGAGCTGGGATTGACCTATCTGTTCATCGCCCACGACCTGTCGATGATCCGTTATCTCTGCCACCGGGTGGCGGTCATGCTGCGCGGGCGCATCGTCGAAATCGGTCCCTGCGACGCGATTTTTGAAAATCCGCAGCACCCCTATACGAAAGCGTTGCTTTCGGCGATCCCGGTTCCCGACCCGGATATCGAACGGAATCGCCGCCCGCTCGTCTTCGACGCCGGCGCCAACCTGCCGCGGGAGGAAGCCGTTCTGCGGCCCGTCGGCAACCGTCATTTCGTACTGGAGGTTTGAGAAAATGACGCATCTGTTCGCAACCCATTTCGGTACTTACGAAGTCGGCACGGATGCGAACGGGAAGCGCAAGCTCCTGCCGTTCCGCCACGATCCGGACCCTTCGGAAATGGGTCTCGGCTATCTGGATCTGGCCGCCCATCCGGAGCGCATCCGCGCCCCGATGGTCCGCAAGTCCTGGCTGGAGAAGGGGCCTCTTGCCGCTACCGGCGTTTCGCGCGGCCGCGAGGATTTCGTCGAGATAAGCTGGGACAAGGCTGCAGGCCTGATCGCCGGCGAGATTCGGCGCGTGCGCGAGATCCACGGCAACCAGGCGATCTTCGCCGGCTCCTACGGCTGGGCCAGCGCCGGCCGTTTCCACCATGCGCAAAGCCAGCTCAAGCGACTGCTCAATCTCGCCGGCGGCTTCACCTCTTCCGTCAACAGCTATTCCTATGGTGCTGCGGCCGTCCTTCTGCCGCATATCCTCGGGCCGGACTACAAGGACGCCTGCGATACCTCGCCGTCCTGGAACGACATCGCCGAAGGCTGTCAGCTCGTAGTCGGGTTCGGCGGCTTCCGTCTGAGCAATGCGCAGGTGGAGTCGGGAGGGACCGGCAGCCACCGCGCCGTCGAATGGCTGCGGCGCTGCCAGGACAAGGGTGTGCGCATCGTCGTGTTCAGCCCAGCTTCGAGCGATGCGCCCTCCGGTGCGAACGTCCGGCATATTCCTCTGCGCCCGAATACGGATGCTGCGGTCATGCTCGGCATGTGCCATACGCTGCTCGCCCAAGGCCTGTTCGACCGCGATTTCCTGAAACGCTGCACGACCGGCTATTGCGATTTCGAGAGCTATCTGGTCGGCGAGGCGGACGGCATCGCCAAGGATGCCGAATGGGCCTCGGCGATTTCCGGCGTGCCGGCGAAAACCATCGTCGAGATCGCCGAAGACCTGCATGACGTGCCGAGCCTGATCAACGTCGCCTGGTCGCTGCAACGGGCGCGGCGTGGCGAACAGCCGTTCTGGGCTGCGATCGCGCTCGCCTCGATGGCGGGTCATGTCGGCAAGCGGGGCTGCGGTTTCTCCTTCGGGCTGACAGCCGTCAATTCCGTCGGCCAGCCGGTGCGGCGTCTGAAAGGGCCGGCGTTCGAACAAGGCCCCAACCCGGTCCGCAGCTTCATTCCGGTGGCGCGGATCACCGACCTGCTCGAAAATCCGGGCGGGCGGATCGACTACGACGGACAGGTTCTTCAACTGCCCGATATCCGGCTCGTCTGGTGGGCCGGCGGCAATCCCTTCCACCATCATCAGGATCTCAACCGGCTGGCCGCGGCTTTCCGGCGTCCTGAGACCGTGATCGTCTCCGAGAACATGTGGACTGCCACCGCCAAGATGGCGGACATCGTGCTTCCGTCGGCGTTTCCCTTCGAGCGCGACGATGTCGCGGCGGCGTCGCGCGAGAACTGGCTGGTCTACAGCCGCCGTGTGATGGACCCGCCGGCCGGCATCTTGACCGATCACGAAGCCTATTGCCTGATCGCCGAAGAACTCGGTTGCCGCCAGCAGTTCGACGAGGGGCTGACGACCGACGACTGGCTTGCCCGGATCTACGAAGTTTATCGGGAGCGTTATCCGGAACTGCCGGATTTCCAGGCGTTTCGCCTTCGGGGGTATGCCGCGCTCGACGAAGGCGAGCTTGCGCCGTCGCCCGCGAACCATTTTCGAGATTTCGTAAGAGACCCGGATGCGGCCCCGCTGAAAACAGCGAGCGGGAGGATCGAAATCCGGTCGAGTGCGGTCCGCGGCTTCGGTTATTCCGACATCGCCGGCCATCCCGTCTGGCTGGCGCCGGAGGAGTGGCTTGGCGCACCGCTTTCGGCGAAACATCCGTTCCATCTCCTGTCTCCGCAACCCGCCCACCGCCTGCATGGCCAGCTCGAATACGGTCCGGCGAGCCAGGCGGCCAAGCTTGACGGCTATGAGCGGTTCACGCTGAGCGAGATCGACGCCAGGCGTCTTACCCTGAAACAGGACGACCTTTGCGAGCTTTACAACGACCGCGGCCGAACGATCGCGGCGCTGACGATCGACGGTGGCCTGATACCCGGCGTCGCCGTGCTTGCGACCGGCGGCTGGTTTCGCCCCGATGCGCAGGGCGTCGACCACGGCGGCAACCCGAATACGCTGACAGCGATTACACCCGCCTCGCATCTGTCGCAGGCGACCGCCCCCAATTCATGCCTGATCTCGATCCGTCCATGGCCCGGATCCGCAGGTGGAACCTATGACGGGAATGAGTGACTTGGACCAGATCGACATCCTATCCGGCTTGAAGCCGGGCTCCGAACTTTACGCGATCCGCCGCGAACGGCCGGAATTCGTAGAGGGCACCGAGTTGTGCCGCGAAACGGTGCTCAGTCCAAATCACGGCTTTGGCCTCAGTCATGCGCTACGCGCCGCGCTCGCCTCCCGCATGGCCCGCTTCATCGGCCGCGAGGACCTGGCAGCGGTCTACGATCTGATGCTGGACGATGCCGGCAGCGATCCGGACCTGGCCTCGATCGCCTCGGGTGCCGAAACTGCGCTGGCCGCCGATGCTTTTACCAGTGCCATTATCCGCCACGCCGACCTCGTCACCGAGACGCCGCGCAACGGCAGCAGGGCGGATATCGAGCGCCTCGAAAAGGCGGGCCTCACCAATCCGCAGATCATCGCGCTGTCCGAGCTGATTGCCTTCGTCAACTACGAGGCCCGCGTCCTTGCCGGCCTCAGCCTTCTGGAGGAGGTCGAATGAGCACGTCGCGTTTCAAGGTCAAGGCGCTCTCCTGGTCGCCCTATATCGAGCCGGTCGAGGTTGCCACGGCGAGCGAAGAACAGCTGGCTGCGATGCAGGTGACCCCGTCCAATACCAAGGTTTCCCCCTATGTGCGCACGCTCGCGCATGATCCGGAATCCTACGTGGCCCGCACGAAACTGTTCAACGCCATCATGTATGCCAAGGGCGGCCTCGACCGGGCCGAGCGCGAACTCGGCGCGCTCGTCGCCTCCGCCGTCAATCGCTGCGTCTACTGCGCCTCGGTCCATGCCCGCCGTTATGTCGAACTGTCGGGCCGCGAGGATGTCGTCGAGCAAATCTATCTGCGCGGCCTCGAAGGCCCGTTCGATGCCAGGACCCAAGCGATCGTCGATTTCTGCAAGGCGCTGTCCGAGACGCCGTCGCAGGCCACCAGGGAGCAGGTACAGGCCCTTCGCGATCATGGCATGTCGAAGGCCGAGATCGTCGATCTCATCCACTCCGCCGCCATTTTCGGCTGGGCGAACCGGCTGATGCACACGCTTGGGCATTCCGTCCCTGTCGAAGCCAAATGAACGGAAGGGAGGAAACAGCATGACCGCCAACTCCCCGGACAAGCCGATGTCGCTCCCGGCAGCCGAACGATCGAAACGGTCTGTGATCCTTGCAAAATTCGATCCGCTTATACTCAAGGACGTAAAATAGAGGAAAGCGTCTCTTGAGAACGCAGTGTAAACCCATGAAAAATCAACGGGAATTAATCAGAAGGGAATGGACGTGACCAGAAAATCAATCGCCGCGGCAATCGCCGCACTTTCACTCGGCGCCACGATATCGACATCGGCGCTTGCTCAGGACAAGACGCTGACCATTGCGATCACGAACACGATCAACACGTTCGATCCGCATATGACGGCATCCGTCGGCACCGACCTCAGCCTGCTCAGCCACATCTATCCGTCGCTGGTTCTGCGCAGCCCCGATATGAAGATTGCTCCGGCTCTTGCAACCGAATGGACGAGCGTCGACGATCTGACCTGGCGCATCAAGCTGCGGTCGGACGCCACGTTCAACGACGGCGAGAAGATCGATGCCGGAGTGGTCAAATGGAATTTTGACCGCGTGCGCGACCCGGCCGTCAATGCCCGCATCAAGGCGTGGTTCACGCTGATCTCCGACGTCAAGATCATCAGCCCGACCGAGATCGAGATCAAGACGAGCTCGCCCTATCCGGCGATGATCGGCCAGCTGTCCATGTTCTTCCTGCTGCCGCCGAAATGGGCCGCCGATCATAAGCCGGCTACCGAGACCGCGTCGGGCGGCGCCTATGTCATCTCTTCCGTCAAGCCGGGCGAGAGCATCACGCTCGACGCCAATCCGCAATATTGGGGTGCGAAGCCGGACTTCAGCAAGGTCGTCGTCCGCATCATTCCGGATGCCGCCAGCCGTGTCGCCGCGCTGCTTGCGGGCGAGGTCGATTTCATCAACTCGATCCCGACCACGGAAATTACCCGGATCAAGACCAGCGGCAGCGCCCAGGCCGGCGCGGTGCCGAGCACCCGCACCGCGTTCATCAAGTTCAACACGCTGAAGCCGCCGCTCGACAACAAACTGCTTCGCCAGGCGGTGAACTACGCCGTCGACAAGGAAGGCATCGTCAAGGCGATCTTCAACGACCAGGCCGAGATCGCCAAGTGCCAGGTGACATCGAAGAGCTATTTCGGCTTCAACGCCGATCTGAAGCCCTACGCCTATGATCCGGAAAAGGCGGCCGAACTTTTGAAGAAGGCAGGCGGTGCGCCGGCCGAGCCGATCGAAATCGAAGTGCCGACCGGCATCTACCTGAACGGCGAGGAAGTCGTCCAGGCGGTCGCCAGCCAGCTGGAAGAGATCGGCGTCAAGACCAAGATCGTCGAGATGCAGTTCAGCGCCTATATGGACAAGTATCTGAAGACCAAGGACCTCGGCCGTATGAGCCTGCTCAGCCAGGCCTGGCCGACGATCGATGCCGATGGTCTTCTGACCCTGTTCGCGCCGGGCAACATGTACGCCTACTGGGACAATGCCGAGTTCGGCAAGGCCCTTGCCGACGGCCGCTCGACCATGGATGTGGCCAAGCGCCAGGCGGCCTACAAGAAGGCGACCGAGGTGATGTGCGACGAGGCGCCGGCGCTCTTCCTCTATACCCAGCCCGCCACCTACGGCCTGTCCAAGCGTATCACCTGGACCGCTCGGGGCGACGACTGGGTCCGCGCTTTCGACATGAAGCCTGCGGTGAACTGAGCCCAAGACGCCAAATGTCGCCATCCCGCTTCACACGAGGCGGGATGGTCTTCCATTGACCCATGACAGTTCTCGGATCCAGCATCGGCCGGACGATCGACGATCCGGCAGAAGCACGTACTCAGACGCCATATCAGCAGGATAGGATAGTCCCATGCCGACAGTGACACTCAACAACGCCACCTTTGTCTACGACGACATCGGCAATCCCGATGCCGAGCCGATCATTGCGCTGCATGGCGGGCGCGGCATCGGCGACCGCCACGGAGAGTTCAACGCCTACAAGGTCCTGTCGGACAAATACCGTGTCATCGCCTATGATCAGCGCGGTTGCGGGGAGACGAGCCTGACGCCTCCCTACACGTTCGAGCAGCTGGCCGATGACGTCGAAGCCTTTCGCGTGAACCTGTGCGGCGGCCGCAAGATCATCCTCGAGGGTGGCTCGTTCGGCGGCATGATTGCGCTCACCTATGCCGTGAAATACGGCCAGAATCTGTCGCGGTTGATCCTGCGCGGCACCGCCGCCAGCTATCACCACGAAGACGATGCCATGGTGGTGTTCAAGCAGCGCATCCACAAGGCGACCAGCGCCTCGCTCGACATGCTCGACAAGATGTTCTCCGACAGGGTCAAGGACGATACCGAGCTGCGCCTGATCTGGCTGGCGCTGCAGCCGCTTTATTACGAAAAATTCGATCCGGATGCGGCGCTGGAGCGCACCCGCACCATGCATCTGCATGCCGAGACCCACAACGCACTGTTCAAGGAACGCCTCTACGACCTGCGCGACAAGCTGAAAGACATTCCGGTTCCGACGCTGGTTGTCTGCGGTGCGGAAGACTGGATCTGCCCGCCGAACCATTCGCGCCTGATCGCTGAAAGCATTCCCGGGGGCGAGCTTCTCGAAGTGCCGAACGCGAACCACGCGGTCCATGCCGAAGCGCATGAGGTCGTGATCGCGGCGATAAGGGAATTTTTGGCGCGCACCGCGAACTGAGGCCCACGGAAGGCACATTCAGAATCGGTTGTGCTGATCAGCAGCTATATTACATGGTGCGGGTTCTGAAGCTGATTCCCGGGCGCGACGACGAATGCGATCAAGATGATTTCCGCTCTGCTGGCCGGCGTAATCATAGCGGGGATTCCCGCCTGGATTGCGGCTCGGGCTATTGATCCCTAAGACGGCGGCAGCGGCATTCGGCTCGACGACTCGCTCTAATTTTGAGGATGCGATCAAGAAAGCCTGGGCCCGTGACGGCTGGAAGCCCTGAGGCGTGCACGTCCCTCCGTCTGTCAGGAAGTCCTCGACGCGGGAACCGGCACGCAGTGCAGCATGAGATCAATCAACGCTCTATGTGAGTAGATAGACAAGGATTGCGGCTCCCAGTAACCAAAGCCCGCTCAGAAGGGCTAGAGAAACAGCAACCGTTCTGCGGTCAACCTGAACCCACGGCCGCTGTGGACCGCGCAGGCTCATAGCAGACGTGTTGTTGGGCGTGGTTGGAACTCCGAAGGCCGATATGGTTTCCTCAGCAGAAGATGTTTTTGACAGTCTCGCGTTCATGCCAGTCTCATCCAATTTTGTCCCTGATTTTTTCACCGAGTCCAACCAAATCCATTCGATTTCGCGACTTGAGGGGCAATGGCTCACTGAACAGGCGGCAGCGACAATTGCTGACCCGCGAGAGAGCTTGGCGGTCTCAAGCAATGTTGTGGCGCTGACCAAAGATCTCACCGCCGATCTCCGGAAGCTTCTCGTCAATTCTGACGATATTCCGCCGGAGTTGGTTGTCGGTGCGTGGATCCGGTGCGCCGACGAGATCATGTGCCTGCAAAAGTTGTCCCAATACTCGTCGGTTGCGGTGGAAATTTACCGGATATTCGCTACACTTCCTGACCGAACTGGACGACGGCGACAGCCGTGTGGAAGTTCCACTGCTGCAGGGCCGCCCCTAGCGGTTACCCCACTGCGGCAAGGGCTCGACGTGCTTTCCATACCGCCCGTCGAGCCCTTTGTGCCGCCCCCACTGCACTGTTCAGCGACCTCAACCGTCAACCACCATCCGATCGCGGTTCCCGCTTATTGATAGGTTTGACTTGATGTTTTGCGTGAGTGCCTGGTCGCCGTAACATCCAGGTCGCCAGTAAGCTCCTTGGTGATCGCTTCAAGCGTCACGGAAAGTCCAGCCTCGACCTCGATCGATTTGAGGCTTTTTGCGATCTCTCTCGCGTAGATCACCAGCCTCGCCAGAGCGACGAGTTCTACTTCCATATCAGTTTGCAAATCCGAGCATTCCATGCACCAACCCCCAACTTGTGTGGGCAATCTAAAACTCTTTGAGGGTCGTCGGGCGTGACATCGCCGTGACACAACGCATGGCTGATGACGCTAGTCATCGCGCCAGAGAGATGTTCGGTTAAATTCAAAGCGAGTGGGGGGAGAATAGGCCTCGGCCTGACGCAGAGCGTCGATAAGGGCTATGGCGTCAGCTCTTTTTTGGTCCAAATAATTGTGGCGAAGAATTCGCAGGACTTCGTTGGCCCGCCCACTTGCAATCTCCGAGCAGTTTGCCAGGATCGCGTTCCAGCTACGGACCTTGAAGAACAAAGATCGCGCGCTTTCTTTGAGATGCCGCGCTTCCTGGCCGCAGATCAGGCCGTGCGTGCAACAGCTGGCGACTGTTGCGTCTACATTGACCATCGGAATGGTGATGGCGAAATATCCAAGCTCTTCCGGTCCGTGCAGCAGTGCGACATCCGCATCGTCGACACGGGTTTCGCTCGCATAGGCCGCAAAGATTTCCCCAATGCCAGTCATGCCGAAGGCGTGACATTCTGCCGCCCGCAATGCACCCATGCTCGCCGCTCCAAAGATCGCCACGCCTTTCGAGAGACCGTAGAGAATTTCCTTGTGCCAGACGGGGGCGACATATTCGAAGGCACCGTCAATTAATCCGATGGCCCGCGCACCTTCGTCGACCGCCAGCCGCACGTCTCCCTGCATCGCCGGCGGCCTCACAATCATATCATCAGCGACGAAACGTCTTGCCTCCGGCAGGCTTGGACCGACAAAGAGTACTTTCATGAGGTAAACGATGCTGTCATCGCCCTGTCGCCAAATCTGTACCGTCGCTCTCCCTCAGGACTTTCCAGTCCAGGCACCAATATCTTGACGACCGCGAAGGGTAATGCCGGCTCGCTCAGTCGAACGGCGATTGCTTGCGTGATACCCGACCGCTTCAAGTTCCCCAAGATTCCTGCAAGGTCGTTCGGACCGGGCAAGGGCACGCCGCGTGAGGGATCAGCGGAAAACAGCTTTAACAACCGCTCTGGCAGTGGTCGCCGATAGGTCTCATGGAATACGTCATCACGTGCGCCGCTAATATAAGTGACCCGGGACTGCGCGGCTTCCGTCAGCGCGCGCATGGCAGCGCGCTCGGAGGATGGATGAGCGCCGCAGCCGAACGTCACGTCGACATACCGCGGCGCACGCGCCGCGAGCGCGGTTTTCGCCGCCAGGAAGGCGCCGATACACGGTATGCCGATATCGCTTGTCATGTCGAACATGCGCAGCAGGATGCCCGCATCCTCGATCTTCGCGATAAGGGACCTAACCTCCTCATCGCTGAATGCGTCGGGTTCCAGACACCTGGAGTGCTGGCTAGATTCAGGAAGAACCTGCCACAAGACATGAGCGTCGCGTTCGATACGCTCCAGAAGGCCGTGGAAAATTGCCTCGTCATGCGTATTGCCCGATGCAAGGCCGTCCGAAGATTGCCAGTACCGGCAGTTCGACAGAGTCCGATCGAGTGACACGGCTTCGGCCGGAACGTAGACGCGATCAAAACTGAAGAGGTCTTCTCCCGCCGCAAATGCCATAGTTTCGGTTGCTCGGGGAGGGGACTGGTTCCGGCCAAGGAGCGGCACAAGCAAGTCGACACGCTCGTCGGCATCTGAAAGAGCTGACGCGGAGACATTCTTGATTGGCAGGAACGGATCGCAAGCGACAGCCCGCTCTATGGCCTCCATGACCGCGGATGTTCTCGCATCGGCATCGGTGAGCCCTTTGCCTTGAGCAACCACGATCGATTTGGCGTTTGGAGTATAGGCGCACCAAACCGGAATGCCGATATGATCGAGTCCGGTCTGGCGGCCAATACGGGTTATCCCAAGCGTCTTCAGAAAAGGACGCACCCGCTCATAGGTCTCCTCGGGTAAGCAGATGCGGTCCATCGCTTACGCCGTGGGCAGCTTAACCATCGAAGACACCAGAGAAAGCCTGTTCAGAGGAGGAGACTGCAACCGCCAAGTTGACGTCTTTGACAATTGTTCCTCCCGCATTTCTAAGATCGTTTGCAGCAGCCAGCGGTCCGGAAACTGGCGGCTGCATCGGCAGGACCGTTCCCGCGTCAATGTCCGCCAGATAAAGCTGATCGTCTCCGGGCAGCCCGATTATCACAACTCTTGCCATATCTTACCCCTTAGGTTGTTGGTGCTGAAAATCTAAAACCCGGCTTTCATCAGGCCCTCTCGGTAGAGTTCCTTCTGCCATTGTTCTTTCACCGGAAGTACGGAAAGCCATTTGTCGAGATCGAATTGCGGATTGAGCTCCTGAGCCCGGCGGCGATGGAAGCGTGCTTTCGCGGTATCGCCGGCCATAGCATAGCTGGCCGCAAGCAATCTCCGAGCCGACGAGGAGTCCCCCATTCGGTCGATATAGCTGATCGCCTGATGAAATTCACCCAGGAAATAGCTGGCGCCGGCCGCAATCCAGAAATAATCGTCGGGGCATATCGGATTTAGGCGGATAGCGTTGCTGATTTTCGCTAACCCATCGGCAGGCTTCGATGCATGAACCAGAGCGTCGGCATACCCGCATATTGCGTCGGCAAGGTGTGGGCTCAATCCTTCCGCCCGATCGAATGCCTCCAGGCTTCCGTCGACATCGCCAAGGTAAAGCCTCGATAGCCCAAGCTCCCGGTGCGCCGATGCCAGTTCCGGCTGCAGGGCCACTGCTTTTCTTGCCGTTTCTTCCGCCTGAGCCAGCAGTTCGGTCTCTCCCCGCGCCGTCAAGACCCATTCCCAGGAGTAGGTACGGGACAAACCCGCCAATGCCGGCGCGAAATCCCCGCGCATTCTCAGCGTTTCTCGAAAGGCATTTCTAGCCCGGCGCACGTCAGGGAGCGTGAACTTGTTGAGATGCTGGGCGCTTGTAAGATAGGACCTGTAGACATCCGGATGAGCACGGTAATCAGCGAGCACAATTTCGGTGCGCTGGAGGTGGCCGCTGATTGCCATCACGATCATCTGTGCCACTTGTCTGCGGTGTGAAGCAAGCGAGCTGGCATTGAGGCGGAAGCGTTCCGCCCACAAAACGCTGTCCGAGGGAAGGAAGATCATCTGTACGAAGAGACCTTCGCTGCTGATGTTCGTGTCAAGGACGTAGGAGATGGAATGTCTCTCCAGCTGAGCCATCTTATCCGCATCCTGCCGGATGCGGGCAGCCGTATACGGAGCAACGACCGCCACCGTCCTCAAGGAGCAAAGACTTATCGTGATATCTTCCATCAATGCGCGGGCTGGATAAGCGGCGTTTTGCTCTGCTTCCTGGGGAGGAAGTAATACCAGCCGGGGCAGTTCCATGGGCATTGAGGGGACGATTGCTGTCCCTACGGGCAGCGTGAACTCAGCTCGACTGACCGATGATCTAGAGGATCCAATTTGGTCATCATGACGATGCGCCCCCAGCAACACCTCACGTACAGCGGAATCGCCCGGATCGCGTTCGAGGAGTTGTTTTGCGCTATCCTTGACATCGGCCCATTCCGACCGACTCGCCGCGGCGGCTTGTGCCTCGAAGAGCCCTGCGCGAAAGCGTTGCCACTGGACCGACCGTTGTTTCTCGATCCATGGTTTTAGGCCGATGGGTAAATTGGCTTCGTCCATAAACTGCCGCGTCATCAATTTCGACATCGCGTTCAATCGCGGCAGTGCTTCAAGATCACTGGAGAAGACGGAGAAATCCGCCTCAAGGGGCTCGGCAGATAGCTGTACGGTCGAAGCCGTGAAATCGAGTGGCGCGGGCCAGCCGTCCACGGCGCATTTCCGCACGCGCTCGGCCATTTTTCGAAAGTTGATTTTGGCGGCGTCTTGATCGCCGGCCCAGAGCAGCCGCGCCAGATAATCTCGCGGTAGTTCAAATTCACCGCTGGCCAACATATAAGCGAGGCCAAACAGTGCCTTCTGCGGCAGGGGCACTGTCCCTCGTTCCCCGTCAGCAAGCCAGAGGCCCCCGAACGTCACAAGCCGGAGCATCGGAACGATCCGCTAACGCGTAGCGCCTGGATCCGCGTGATCGCGGTCCAGACCTGACGGGGCCCCTAAGGATTTGACCAGTTGAACGATGTTTTGGCGGAGCTTCGCATTTGCCACCCTCTGGAATGCCAGATTGAGTTCCACCCCCTCGCGGGTTGCCAAAAAGGAGGTCACCGCATCTTCCTCGTGCACGACAGGTTTGCTATCGGTTGTCGACAACGGGGTTGGCGCATCGGCAAAGAAATAGCCAACAGGCGCGCCCAGTATAGTTGCGATCATCTGAAGACGACTGGCGCCAACCCGATTGGTTCCCTTTTCGTATTTCTGCACTTGCTGGAAAGTAATCCCAAGCCCGTCGGCCAATCTCTCCTGAGACATCTTCAGCATGGCCCGCCTCAGCCGGATCCTTGATCCAACATGTACGTCAATCGGGTTCGGCTTCTTCTGATCCATCACTGCACCCTCCGTCACCGCTACACAGTGGTATAAACGGAGACTTCGTGCAACTGGGACCTGTCGGCAAAGGTGTGCACCATGTAGATTCATGGCGACCCCTCAGAAATTCTGGACGGAAACGCTTTCTACATGGGTGATGACGTGGCTTAAGTCACGGAACAAAGTGAACAGCTCGGCCGCTCTGTTCTTGGCCCGGGAGGCCGGGCCGGTTCTGTTACCTGCTCCACCAGGCTTCAACCGTCACCGGATTTGTGAGACCCGGATGACAATTGATTTTCTGAAGCGTTTCCTCAGGTTTCAATGACTTAAAGCAGCGTACCCCATCGCGTGAGTTGAAGCTTCGATCCCCTTCGGGGGCACGCTCTTCCGAATGTCTCCAGGTTAGGCGGATTGAGAGTATCCAACCGATTCGGGATGGGCGGAGTTTGGTCATTCGCCGCGCAGTTTGACCAAGGGATCAAGTGCGATCCTGCCGCCGCCGTACACCACAAGGGTCAGCGCCATGGCGGCCCATGGAAGATGGAAGTTGGCCCAGCCGTCCGGAATGGTGAGCTGGATCACTGCCGTCATCGCGAGCAGGCCAAGAGCCGCATAGCGGGTGAAAAGGCCCAGGACCAGCAGGACGGGCAGGGCAAGTTCGGCAATCCCGGCCGCCGCCGCCATGGTCAACGGCATAGGGTAGGAGAATTGGCTGCCGAATATATGCAGCTTGAATTCCTGTTCGAATAGAAATCTGGCTCCGGTCGAGAGGGTCAGGAATCCGTCCCACTTCGTCAGCCCCGATTTGAAGAACGGGATTGCCAGGCCGATGCGCAGCGCCAGCAGCGGCAGCGACTGTGGAATTAATGCGAGCAGGCGTTCGGCGCGATGATGAAGCGAGACAAGTGCTACGCCGAGACCGCGGGAGGAAGTACGTTCTATGGTCATGGGACTTCTCCTTCAACAGGTTCAAAGGCGCTGAATACGCCAAGGCCGATCAGACCGATCAGCGCCGATCCGAAATCGAAATCGGGCGCGACGGCGAATGCCGTCTGCGCCGCCTCGCCGAGGGTAGCGCCCTCAAGGAGGGAGGCCGCGAACGTCGCGTCCTGCGGAGGTAGGACATGTACCTCGACGTGCATTGCCGGCCGCACGACCAGCGCCGCTTCGGGATGCCAGTCGGCTACCGTTGCCACGGTCTCGCCCTGGTGGGCGCTCCAGATGGCGCCGGCCGGAAAGTCCGACCGCACGAGCCGGGCCGAAGGATGCGGAACGAGCACCATCTCGGAAATTCGTTCTGGCGCGACGCTGGCAAGTGCGGTGACGCCGAGCGGCAATCTGTCCGCCGCATGATAGGCCCGGGTCCAGGCAACCTCGATCCGGGCGACATCGGGAAGATAAGGGAGAGAAGCAGCGGGGAGAAACGCCGCGATGAAATCGGGGAAGTCATCGCCATAGTGCATGATCAGTGGTGAGGCCGGCTTGTGATCCGCGGCGTAGGCGCGTGCCATGCCGACGAAGAAGTCGGAGCCGACGAGCCGCTTCGTCACCGGGAAGCGCTGGCCGAGTGCCGTCGTCAGCCCGACATAGACATTGTTGCGGTAGACGGCGAAGCGCGATGAACCGGCCGCGCCGCGGGCGGTGGTGATGCCTTGGGGAAGCGGCCCGTCCGGATGCAGCAGGGCGGTCGCGAAGGCATCCTGACTTTCGGTGAGACCCATGGTCATGCCGCCCGGGTTGCGCGGCGGCCCGGGGCCGCGGCGGCCAGCATGGCATCGGCGCGAACCGCCTCTGCCTGAAGGGTGGCAAAATCCGGGACGTCGTTGTCCCACTCGATCAATGTCGGCAGGGGGCCGCTCCGGGACAGCGTGTGCCGGTAAAGCTCCACCACATCGGTTCTGACCGTGCTGCCATGGGCGTCGATCAGCAGCCGGTCACCCACGCTGTCGACGGTTTCGTCATAGCCGGCCAGGTGTATTTCACCCACCAGTTCGAGCGGAAAACGGTCGATATAGGCGACCGGATCGAGACAGTGGTTTACGGCCGAAACCATGACATTGTTGACGTCGAGCAGCAGCCCGCAGCCGGCGCGGTCGGCGATCTCCGTCAGGAAGTCCACTTCGTCGATCGTGCTCTCGGAGAACAATAGATAGGTCGACGGATTTTCGAGCAACATTTGCCGGCCGAGCCATTGCTGCGTCTCATCGACATGGTCGACGACCCGCGCCAGCGTTTCGGCCGTATAGGGCAGCGGCAGAAGGTCGTTGAAGAAGCTGGTCTCGTGGGTCGACCAGGCCAGATGTTCCGAAAAGCTCTGCGGCCGGTAGCGATCGATGAGGCCGCGAAGCCGCTTCAGATGTTTTCTGTCGAGGTCGCGCGCTGCACCAATCGACAGGCCTACGCCATGGAGCGAGAGCGGATAGAGGTCGGCGACGGCCTCGAGATAGCGGTGCGGTGGCCCGCCAGCACCCATGTAGTTTTCGGCATGAACCTCGAAAAAGCCGACATCCGGCCTGATGGCGAGAATGGTTTCGTAATGCTCCGGCTTGAGGCCGAGGCCGGCGCGTAGCGGCAGGACGGTGGCACGGTCTGCTGAAACGGTCATTGCTGTTCTCCCTGTATCGACGGATGAGGCGGAGGCCCGGCCAAACCGGGCCTCCGGTCGGGGATCAACCCTTCATGGGCTCCAGCATGCCTTTATGGCCATTGACATTCATCGAGGTGCAGGTGCCCGTGGGGACGGCCTTCCAGGCATTGCCCTGATAGTCGACCGTCGAGGTGCCTGCGCAGGTGGTGCCGGCGCCGGCGGCGCAATCGTTCTGACCCTTCAGTGCGATGCCATAGCATTTCTCGTTGCCGACCATCTTTTCCGGCGCCAGCGGTGCGGCGAAGGAAACGGATGCGATTGCCGATGCGAGCGAGCCGGCGAGGGCGAGGGTGAGCGTGGAATGGTTCATGGATGATCTCCTCTTTGAAGTCCGCAGGCCGGTGATCGGCTGCGTAACCACCTATTCGATGGGGAGAGGCCCGACGTTACGCTTTGCCGCGAACACAAGTTCGTGATCGCCTTTTGTTCTTCGTTGGGCAGGATTTCGAGCCTAGGCAACCCTGTCCCGACGCGTTACCGAGCTGGAGGCTGCCCTTCAGCTTCGGCTGTTCGGGCGCGGGGTGCACAACCTGAAACTCACCAAGGAAGGACGCGCCCTTCACGCGCGGACAGCCGCTCTGTTGACGGAGCTCGATGAGACTGCGGCAGCTATTGCCTCGGGTACGGAAAAGCCGCGTGGGAGGTTGCGGATCAGCGCGCCATCCGTTGAAGCCGGCGATTAGAATATCTTGGAGAGCCGTACCCCAGAGCTCCCTGCAGGCGAACAGGCCGCCGGTCGCCATGTCGTCGTTGGAATAATAGATGCAGTCCAATTCGGGAGCGCACGCCAGCATCAGTTTGGTGAGGTGTTTTCCCAGCGCGACAGACGAGAAGGCATCGTCCAGCTGCTGTCCGGCGAAACGAGACAGTGGTCATTCAATCGCCGAACGACTGGAAGAAGCTTGTAGTCGACGCGCCGGGTTTCCGACGGTTATTCAAAGGTTCTTTCCGGCGAGATGACCGTCATGGGTTCCCGTTCGCACTGCTACGTTGCGGATGTCTTGCAGCAAGCGATTGCGATTGTCCGGTCTCCAGATGGCGTGGAGTTCGGCTATGCATTCTTCGCGGAGATCGATCGGGCGAAATACGACACTATCGAAGCAAGCGGTCCGGGTCTCGCCTGGCACGATTGCCAAACCTATGCCAGCGCTCACCAGTGACAGAATGGCCTGTGAATGCGTCATGTGCTGCACAATGCGTGGGGTAATCCGGGCTTCGGCCAGTAGCCTGGCCAGCTTTTCGTGCAAATATCGCGCCTGGGCGGAAAACATGATGAAGGGCTCGCCGTCGAGCATGTTCAGCGCGGGACGGCGATTGGCGGCTAGGGGATGAGCCCGGGGTATCGCAAGCATCATCGGTTCGAGCGCCACGCAGACGCTTTCGAGATAATGCGAACCTATTAACGGGCGCGACAAGCCCAGATCGATACGGCCGGCGTTGATCGACTGGAGTTGTTCCGCCGTCTCCATCTGCACCAATTCTAGCTCGATCTGAGGGGCGGTGGTGCGTGCGGCACTGATGAATTTTGGCAAAAAACTATAGGTTGCTGCTCCCACAAATGCGATTCTCACCGATCCAGCGCTGCCGCGTGCCGCTCGCCGCGCCGCTGTTGTGGCCGTATTACCCTGCTCGATCAACTTTTGGGCTTCCACCAAGAATATCATGCCGGCAGGAGTCAGAGCGACCCGCCGGCTAGTCCTTTCCAACAGCGTGACGTCCAGTTCCTGCTCCAAGAGCTTGATCTGCCGGCTGAGGGGCGGCTGCGTGATATTCAAGCGTCGGGCGGCACGGCTGAAATTCAACTCTGACGCCAGCACGACAAACGATCTGACCTGCGTCATATCCAGCATCTATCCAACTCCGGTATAGATTCTCTACAATAATCAATCTGGACTTAAATGGGTGAGATCGGTAACGGTCAAGACCAGACGCGAAACCTTTATGGGCGTGAGACGAATGGATACGCACTCGACAACGGGCTCAACGCAGCAAATCGGCGGTGGAGACAGCATTGCCTGGATCAAGCTTTCCTCGATCTTCCTGCCGCTGAAAACGCCGATCAGCGATGCAAAGGTGCTGACCGGCCGGCAGAAGCCGCTGACCGAGGTTGCGTTCCTGTTCGCAGAGATAGAGACGCAGCGGGGGCATAGCGGCATCGGGTTCAGTTATTCCAAGCGGGCAGGCGGTCCCGGCCAATACGAGCATGCAAAGGAGATCGCCGAGGTTTTAATCGGTGAAGATCCGAACGATATCGGCAAGCTCTGGAACAAACTCTGCTGGGCCGGTGCCTCCGTCGGTCGCAGCGGTCTTGCCATTCAAGCGATCGCTGCTTTCGATGTGGCGTTGTGGGATCTCAAAGCCAAGCGCGCGGGTCTGCCGCTCGCAAAGCTGCTGGGCGCACACCGTGATTCCGTCAGATGCTACAACACGTCCGGCGGGTTCCTTTCTTCTCCGATCGAAGAGGTTCTCGAAAACGTCGAGCAGTCGATCGCGGCCGGCATCGGCGGCGTCAAGATCAAGGTCGGTCAGCCGGACATGAATATCGACCTGAAGCGAGTGGCGGCAGTTCACGACCGCATCGGTGGCCGGGCAGCCATGATGGTCGATGCAAACCAGCAATGGGACCGGCCGAGCGCCGTGCGTTTCGGCCGCCTGATGGAGCCTTATAACCTTACCTGGATCGAGGAGCCGCTCGACGCATATGATGTCGAAGGGCATGCGGCGCTTGCGGCGCAGTTGGACACGCCGATCGCGACCGGCGAAATGCTGGCAAGCGTTCTTGAACATGCATCTCTTATCCAGAACAATTCCGTTGATTTCATCCAGCCGGACGCGCCACGGGTAGGCGGCATTACCCAATTCCTGAAGATTTGTGCGCTGGCGGAAGCGAAAAAGGTGCAACTGGCGCCGCATTTTGCCATGGAAATCCATTTGCACCTGGCGGCAGCTTACGAACTTGAATCTTGGGTCGAACATTTCGACTGGCTCGATCCGCTGTTCAACGAGCGGCTGGAGATCAAGGACGGCCGCATGGCTGTACCGGCCCGTCCGGGACTGGGGATCACGCTTTCCGAGCAGTCGCATCATTGGACAAGGGGAACGGCGGAGTTCGGCAAGCGAGCTTGAGGCCGCATGTCAGGCAGTTCCCCGCGCGACGATGTGGAAATCGACATTGATCATGGCGCCCACATCCTCGTTGCCGGCGATTTTTTTTAAAATCGATTGCGCCGCCTTGGTGCCGATGTCGCGGCGATCGATGCGGACGGTCGTTAGCGGAGGATGCGTGTGCGGAGCGAAATCGAAATCGCCAAAGCCGATGATAGCCAGGTCCTCCGGTATCTTGCAGCCTTGGAAATGGGCTTCGGCCAGTGCCCCGTGGGCTACCACGTCCGACGAACAGAAGACGCCGAGCGTGCCGTGTCCCCGGTCCAAAAGCTGCGCCATCGCGGCCCGTCCGTCGCTAAACGTCGATGGCGAGTTCATATCGAGCGCCGGCAATTCCACCTCCGCAATTCCCGCCAGACGATTGACGAAGCCGTCGCGGCGTTGGACTGCGCGCGGGTCGTTCGCGCCAATTTGGGCATAGCGGTCATATCCCGTCGCCAGAAGATGCTCGGCGACCAGGGCGCCCACGGCCAAGTGCGAAAAGCCGACTGCCGTATCGAGCGGCGACGGCGTCGAGTCCCAGATCTCGACAATCGGCAACCCTGCCCCGGTCAGCATCGCGCGCGTTTCTTTCAGATGAGAGATTCCGGTCAGGATAATGCCGTCGGGACGGCGGGCGAGGATCGCCCGGGTCAGTTCGAGCTCTCGTTGGACATCGTAGCCGGAAAGTCCAAGCAAGAGCTGGTAGCCGGCAGAAACAAGCTCGGCGTTAAGACCCTCTATGGTTTCTGCGAAGATTGTGCTGGCGACTGACGGCACGATCGCAGCGATCAACCTCGTTCTTCGTGAGGCGAGCCCCCCGGCCAGGAGATTGGGCACGTATCCGGTCCTTGCGATGACGCGGCCGATTGCTTCCAGCGTTTGCGGCTTGACCAGATTTGGGGTGTTGATGGCTCGTGAGACGGTAACAGGAGATACGTCGGCCAGCCTTGCGACGTCGGCAAGCGTCACCGGCCCATTCGTCGGATTTCTTCTGTTTTTATCGTGACCCGTCATATTCGCCATTCCTGCAAAATGATTTACGCTTTCATTGGACACGCACACAAGTGTCTAAACTGCAGAAACTTCGAGCGAACTGGTTAACTTACTGATTTAAAGCGGTATAAATTTTGCCACTTATGCTTGCGGAGCAAGATTTTGAAGTTACAATGAAAGCGCTTCCATTCTTTCCCGGGAGGTCTGGAAAGAGTGGGTTTATGAGGCTGGCTGTTGGCCAGGCAAGGAGGAAGTTCTATGTACTTCAAGCGTTTCACGACGTTTGCGGCCGTTGTGGCTGCACTATGCGCGACAAGCATGCAGTCGAGCCGCGCCGATGACTATCCATCCAAGACCGTGACGGTGGTCGTGCCGTTCGCCGCGGGCGGGAATACGGATACATTCGGCCGCCTCGTCGCCGAACAGTTGGACAAGAGGCTGGGGCAGCGGTTTATCGTCGAGAACAAGCCCGGTGCGGGCGGGAATGTGGGTCTTGGGGATCTCGCGCGGTCGAAGCCGGATGGCTATACGATCGGCATGGGTACCGTAAGTTCAAACGCCATCAACCAGACGCTTTACAAGACCTTGCCCTACGACAAGGAGAAAGGTTTTGCGCCGATCTCGCTCATCGCGACCTTGCCGAACGTTTTGGTGGTCAATCCGGACAAGATCAAGGCGACCTCCGTCGAGGAGCTTATCGAGCTTCTCAAGAAGGAGCCAGGCAAGCACACTTATGCTTCGTCGGGCGTCGGCACGTCCATACATCTAGCCGGCGAGCTTTTAGCCACCAAGGCAGGCATCAAGATGACCCACATTCCCTACAAGGGAAGCAGCCAGGCCATTCTCGATGTGGTTGCGGGCCATGTTGACATGATGTTCGACAATATTCCGACGGCAGCGCAGCAGGTGAAGGCCGGCAAGGTACGCGCACTCGCGGTGACCAGTCTCGAAAAAGCGGCTCTTCTGCCGGAAGTGCCGACAATGGCGAGCATCATTCCCGGGTTCGAAGCAACGTCGTGGCACGGTATCTTTGCGCCTCCCGGCACGCCGCCGGAAATCGTCGAGAAGCTCAGCAAAGAGGTTCAGGCTATTCTTGCGGAGCCGGCCATGAAGGCAAAGCTGGAAGGCATGGGGGCGACCCCGGTCGGCAACACGTCGGCCGAGTTCAAGGCCTTCATTGACACGGAAACGGTAAAGTGGGCCGAGGTGATCAAGGCCGCCAACGTTCCGCCTCAGTGAGTACGCGCCGGTCGGAGCTGATGCCCGACCGGCTCATCTTTCCACGCGAGTGTCATGCCATGTTGAAGATAAGAAATGGCCGCGATTTCGTCGGCGGCGTGACGATGATCTTTGCGGGTCTGCTATTTATCTGGTTCGGTCGCAACCTGGAGGTCGGAAACTCTTTCCAGATGGGGCCGGGCTATTTTCCCACGGCACTCAGCCTGGTTCTGATGGCGATAGGCGCGCTCATCATTCTTCAGTCCCTGGTGGTCGAGGCCGAGAGAGTGGAGCCGCAGAGGCCGAATTGGAAAGCCTATTTTCTCGTCATCCTCGCGCCAGTAGGATTCGGTGCGCTGCTCTCCGGACTGGGGTTGGCGCCGACAATGTTTCTCCTGATCGTCGGCGTCGCGACTGCTAGCCGATACGCCAACTGGCGCCATTCCATCCTCCTCGGCCTGTTCCTGGCGGTCTGCTCGGTCTTGCTGTTCACGCGGCTTTTGTCGCTCCCCATCAGCGCGTTCGGACCGTGGGTCCCTTTTCTCGGCGACCTTTCATAACCCTCCCAGCGAGGCCGACGAAACCGGATTGGATTGCTTATGGACATCTTCTCGAACCTCTGGCTCGGCGCCTCGACCGCATTCCTGCCGATGAATCTGCTCTACGGCTTCGTCGGGTGTCTGCTCGGGACAGCGATCGGCGTGTTGCCGGGGCTGGGGCCAACGGCGACGATTGCCATGCTCCTGCCGATCACTTTCGGACTGCCGCCGGAATCAGCGCTCATCATGCTTGCGGGCATCTTCTACGGTGCACAATACGGCGGTTCGACAACAGCCATTCTCATCAATCTTCCGGGCGAGAGCTCATCCGTCGTGACCGCGATAGACGGCTATCAGATGGCGCGAAACGGGCGTGCCGGTGCTGCGCTGGCGACGGCTGCACTTGGCTCCTTCTTCGCCGGGACGGTGGCGACAATCCTACTCGCGATGGCAGCCCCCCTCTGGCTGCGGTTGCACTGAATTTCGGGCCCGCCGAGTATTTTTCGCTGATGGTTCTGGGGCTGGTTGCCTCTGTGGCGCTCGCCAGCGGGTCGTTGCTCAAGGCGATGGCTATGATCGTTTTTGGGCTGATGCTTGGCACTGTCGGCACCGACGTCGAGAGCGGTACCCCACGTTATGTCTTCGACATCCCCGAGCTTTATGACGGGCTTAACTTCGTCGCGGTCAGCATGGGCATATTCGGGATCTGCGAGATTCTTCGCAATCTCGAAAGCGAGCAGGAACGTTCGGTTGGCGTCAAGCGCGTGACCGGGCTGATGCTGACGAGGAGCGATTTTAAGCGCATTATCGCTCCGATTCTACGCGGCACGGCGCTCGGATCCTTTCTTGGTGTTCTGCCTGGAGGCGGCGCGATGCTCGCATCCTTCGCGTCCTATGCAATGGAAAAGCGAATATCCCCGAACCGGGCTGAGTTCGGCAAGGGGGCGATCGAGGGGGTCGCGGCACCCGAATCCGCCAACAATGCTGGTGCGCAGACTTCGTTCATTCCGATGCTGACGCTCGGAATTCCCGGCAACCCGGTCATGGCCCTGATGGTAGGGGCTATGATCATGCAGGGCATCACGCCCGGTCCTAACGTTATCTCGGACGAGCCGGCATTGTTCTGGGGCATGATCGTCTCGATGTGGTCGGGCAATCTCATGCTGGTCATCCTTAACCTGCCGCTTATCGGGCTATGGGTACGGATGCTGACGGTGCCTTACCATCTGTTGTTTCCCGCGATTATCGGTTTCTGCTGCATCGGCGCCTACAGCATCAATAACAGCGTCTTCGACGTGTTCGTCATGGCAGGTTTCAGCGTCATTGGATTTGCGCTCAGCAAGATGCGATTCGAGCCGGCGCCGCTGCTCCTCGGCTTCATTCTCGGACCGATGCTGGAGGAGAACCTGCGGCGTGCCATGCTCATCAGCCAAGGAGATCCGTCGATCTTCTTGCGCAGCCCGCTCAGCCTTTCGCTGTTGATTTTCGCCGTCGTTGTCCTTGCGCTGGTGCTGTCGCCGAGCATCAGCCGTAAACGGGAAGAGGCCTTCACGGAATAGCGCTGAGCACGATCAGGAAAATTGCCGATGGGCACAATGAAGCCGGTATGGCAACATCATCCAGCCCGCCGGGCGCAATTGTTCGGAAGTCTCGCTGACTGGCTCGACGCAACGCAACGCCAATGCCTTGGCCATCGAACGCCGGCAAAGTCTCCGCAAGAAAGTACGCGCCTAGATGCGCTATGCCGGTTAGCTTCAGACGACCCGCAAGTCGCGCCTCGGCATGGACCCACACAGCCCGTCGTCAACTCCGGCCGCAATTCGGCTGGAACGGTCGCGGTCACGTTGGCCGGCCATGACCATGCTGAGCGAGGCGCCGGCATGCACGTGTCGTGAGTGCCATTACCGTGAGAGTAGTTCCGGCGACCCCGCTCGTCGGGAAGGAACTTGCGTCGGTAACGAGAAGGTTGGGAACATCCCAGCTCTGGTTCCACGAGTTCAGGACCGACGTCTCAGGCGACGTCCCCATCCGTATACCGCCTGTCTCATGAATGGCGGCGCCCATCGACATGCTTCGATGGAACATCTTTCGAAACATCAGGCGGCTGACGACATCAGCATTGGGATAGGCGCCCTTTCCCATTTCCTTGAGCCCGAGCGGAGACCCGATGAACTCCAGGTCACCACCGGCTTGCCTGACGATTTCGATCAGGGTCTCTTCCTGCCTGGCGAGGAGGTCACGCTCTCCGGCCGCCATGACGCAGCGGATATGAGGGACTGGGATGTTCCAAGTATCCGTCTTGCGGCTATCCAGGGTCACGCGGTTGTCGGCGTGGGGCAGCATCTGGCCGTAGCCGAAAAACGCCATGCGGGCCGGCGTACCACTCGAAACGGGCGCCCTGCCGACAGCCCCTTGATAAGCGAAGTCACCGCTTTGGCCTCCGGTCCCGGAGGGTTCAAACCGCGGGATGAAGATGCCGCCGGAGGCATTGTAGAACGGGTCTGCCGGCGCGGAATCATCCTTCATCCACCCGGGGACCGGCGGAAAGGAACCCATCGCCAGGCATGGCAGCTGGTCCATGAAGTAACGCCCCAACGTCCCCGAACTGTTGCCAAGGCCTTGCGGATGCCGGGACGAGGCGGAGTTCAGGAGAAGCCGGATGCTCTCGATCGGAGAGGCGCAGACGACGACGTTCGAAGCCCGGACCGTTTCCGTTGTTCCGGTGGCGCTGTCGGTAAACTCCGCGCCGGTCGCCATCCCGGTCCGACTATCGGTCGTGATACGACGCACGACCGCATTGTAGCGGATGGCGAGGCGGGAGGTCGACTGTGCGTCACGAAGGGCGCGGGGGATGCGTTCGGCTTCCGGAGCGATATAGCGCCAAGATACGACGCGCCGTTCTGGCCATCGTCCCTCAACGGCTGCCTTGAACGATTCCTCGGCCGGCGTGAGAGTAGCTCGTTTCGAGTAAATTCCGTCGGGTAACGTTGAGACATGGTCTTCTTGGCCGTAGAGGCCCAGATAGGATTCGACCTCGGCATAGAAAGGATCGAGTTCCTCATATGACAAGGGCCAGTCGACGCCCTGACCGGTCCGGGCATGCAGCCTGAAATCGTCGTCACTCCAGCGGAGCAGGACGCGACCGAAGGTGTGCAGCCTCCCCCCGGCCTGCCGCCCTCTGATCCAGAGGAATGGAGCATCCGGCGGCGTCGTGTAGGGGTTTCGACGATCGTTGACGAAGAGGTGGCTCATCCACTCCTTGAAGAAGACCGCGCGCGCCTGTACGGCCTGCCCGTTCGCCGTCGCGCGTGCCCGTTCCCAGATGTTGATGTCTTTCTGTGCCGCCTTCTTGCGAGCCGGGTCGAAATCCTTCGGACCGACCGAAGGTCCTGCCTCGAGGAGCAGGACCGACAGACCTTGGGCAGTCAACTCCCTGGCTGCAAAGGACCCGGCCGCGCCGGAACCGACGACCAGTGCATCATAAACGGTTTGAGACATAGCTTTCAGTATCCTGCCTGCGGCAAAGAGATTTGTCCCGAGAGATCAACGGAATTCCGGGTGTTGGTCGGGCCGGAACGACCCGCCATGCAGCGATCCGATCTGTTGCGGGCGCCCCGCCGTGTCGGTCAACGGGAAGAGGGGACGGGGCGCCGCAGATCAGCCAGCCACTCGGCGCTGGCTTGAGCACATTCGAATGGCGCAAGCGTGGGAAAGTCCACTTCGGCAATCAGCCAGCCGTCAAAATCAGGGCCCAGTGCAGCGAGCATCCCTTCAAGATCAAGTTCGCCAGTCCCGGGTTCCGCCCAAAGGCCGGAAACGACGGTTTCCTGGTAACTTTTTCCGTCAGCCTTGGCTGCGTCGCGGACGCTCAGCCGGCAGTCCTTGACATGCACGACCCGTGTCCGGTCGCGGTAGTCGCTGATGAGGCCGATGACGTCTGCCCCGGCCCATGACAGATGCCCCGTGTCAGGGCCGAAACCGAGCTGATCCGAACCGATATTGTCCAGCAGGCGGCGGGTTTCAGCCTCACTCTCGATCCAGGTCCCGATATGCGGATGCAGCGCCGCCTTGACGCCTTCCTCCTTCAGAATTGCCGAGGCTCGCTCGACAAGGTCGAAGATCATGACAAAGCGGGCCTCGTCGAACTCTGCCCCGACACCCGGGTGTTTGACGCGCGGTGCATCCTTGGTCATCCGGGTGGCGATGAACATGTCGGTCAGGCCGAGCTGTGCCTGTTGCGCGGCGCTCGTACGTGCCGTTTCCAGTGTTGTCGCTATATCGACGCCGTGTTCCGGCAGCGCCATCGACAGATAGCCCGGGGCAGGCTGCAGGCCCGCATCCTTCAGGGCGTTCTGATAGTCCTCTGTCGTCCATCCGGTCGGAACCTGGGCGTGAACGGCGTGAAATCCGGAGTGTGCGATTTCCTTCAGCAAGCCCTGCGGCGCCGGTCCTTTAGCCGGATCGAGCCAGCCGTCTTCCGTCGCGAACCACTGGATGGGATTGAGAGCATATCTGTAGCCGCCGGAAGCAAATTGGGAATCTGTCATCAAGAATGTCCGCTTTTGGTTATTCCGCGCCGCTCGTCCCTCTATCTTTGGGCATGCCTTCACCAGCATCCGGACACATATATCCGGATGATGCGAAATGCCCTTACTGCGCGTGTTGTCGATGAGACGAGTACGTTTAGAGGTACATGAGCGCGCTCATCGAATAAAATAACTTCGACTGGCGAAGGTATAACTGATCGTCATAGCGGACTTATTGCGGCGAAAGGGATCCGCCCATACCGCTGGATCGTTCGATTTCTTTGAGAAGTACCGAGACTGTTGGACGGACCTCCCCCTTGCGGCGAAAGACCGCATATATGTCGCGCGCCAGTGAAATCTCGTTGAAGTCGAGAGCCACTAATCCCAACCCACTTCCCTGAAGGTTCGCGCGTGTCAGATAGGCCAAATGGTGGGTGCGCGAGATCATCGACGTGAGAAAATTTATTGATGTCGTTTCCACGGCCACCACAGGTTTTGGCAAGCCGGCACCGCGGAAAAGAGACTCGAGCAGCAGCCTGTCGGTCTCGGGTAGCGGCGGCAGGACCCAGCTGTATTTTGCGAGATCAGAGATCGTCAGATTTTCACGATTTGCAAGCGGATGCGATTGATGCGCAACGATTTGCACGGGCTCCCTCGCGACAAGCCTCCACTCAAAATCCTCGTTCAGGATCTCGCTGGGTTTTACGGTAAAAACGACGTCGAGCTTTCCGGCGAAGAGTTGGGGAAGCAAGACTTCATTTATACCCTCATGCACCATCAGGCCGACATCTGGGCGTGTCACCGCGAAGTGGTTCAACGCATCGGGGATAAGTTGTCGCAATGCGGCAGCCATGCTTCCAATTCGAAGCGAGCCACGACGCGCACCGCGTAGCGCGTCAATTTCATCAATGGCTTCGCTGGCCAATGACAGCAGCAATTCGCTGTAGCCGATCAGGCGCTGTCCGAAGATGGTAGCCTGAACTCCGCTCGGTCCGCGGTCGAGCAGGCGGACGCCAAGCGACTGCTCCATGCTGCGGATGCTCTTGCTGAGCGCAGGTTGGGTTAGCCGCAGGTTCTCCGCCGCCATGCTGAAACTGCCCGTATGCACGACCGCAATGAAATGCCGGAGTTGTCGAAGATCTAGGCGGTGCAGGTTTTTGTTCATGGGGACCTTGCTGCGAAACGCGTTTACGGGTGGCAGTATGACTAAAGGTTATACCTCGGGCAATGTTAGTTGTTTGACTTCGAGCCGCGGTGAACGGAGTGTCGTGCCATAAAGGCCGGGCGGAACACCGCCATGACATATCGACACCGGATCGGCATGCATGGTGATTGTTCTGCTAAAACCGGCCGCATAAGGGAACATGGTGACTACGCTGAATATTCCGAAGCCTGGAAGATCAGCGTCATAGTCACGGAAAACGGAAACGGCGGGCCGGAGCCGCGCCGGGATTTTGTACACACGATCGAACTGTAAGCATCCTGCATTTCCGAGAGATGCTGGCGGCAGCCGTGCGCGCAAACGCAAGAATCTGCGAACGACCGTAAAACAGGAGGTAAATACATCATGGTGTTGCTAAAAACTGAGAAGACGTCGCGCGTGCCGACACTGCTATCCATGGGTTTCGTGGTGGCTATGGCGTTGACGTCCTCCGACAGAATGGCGCATGCCCAGGGGGTGGAGCTTCCCAAGCCTCTCATCGACGCGGCGCAGGCTTATGCATCGACCCTGACCGGCGGACAGAAGATCGGCGGTAAGGTATCCATTCTCGGCGTCAACGGCGGCCGGGAGCTTGATATGCTCAAGGCGGCCTGGGCGCCTTTCCAGGCAGCGACCGGCATTACCGTCGACTATACAGGCACGACCGATTTCGCCGCGGTGCTTCAGACGCGCGTCCAGGCGGGCGATCCGCCGGATCTAGCCGGCAGCACCAACATTAACAACCTCATGCGCTACGCCAAGCAGGGGGCTTTGAAGGATGTCGGCGCGATGGTCGGCGAAGCCGCCATCAAGGGCAAATTTGATGCCGGGCTTGTCGATGCGGCAAGCTTGAACGGCAAGATTTACGGGGTCTGGACCGAACTCAACAACTTCATGGTCTGGTACAACGTCCATACCTATGACGGCCCGAAAGAATCGCCGACCTGGGAGCAGTTCGACGCATGGGCCGTGAAGCGCGCCAACGCCGGCAAGACGCCCTGGTGTTATACCGACGAGCGAGGCGCGTCCTCGGGAGCGCTCGCCGGCAACTGGATCCAGGCCTACATCCTGAAGAATTCCGGCCAGAAAACCCTCAAAGGTCTTGCCGATGGCTCGGTTTCCTGGACCGCTCCCGAAGTGAAGGCAGCCTTCGAGGCGTTCGGCAAAGTCGCCCATGATCCGAAGATGGTTCCGGGCGGGCCGGTAGCTGCCATGTCGACGCCCGCCGTCAAAGTCGGTACCGGACTTTTCTACGAGCCGCCGCAATGCTCGGTTCTTCTTTGGGGGACGTATGCAGGCAGCCTGACCACCTTGATCTATCCAAAGGTCAAGCCGATCGAGGACCTGGACTTCATGCCGGTGCCGGGCAAGCCGGAGAATGCGGCCTATGAGACCTTCGGCGGAACGCTTTACCTGGCATTCAAGGATACGCCGCAGGCCAAGGCATTCCTGTCCTACCTTGTCTCGGACGAGGCGCAGAAGCTCGTGGCTTCCGCTGGCAACTGGACCGTTGCCAGCCAGGCTGTTCAGCCGAGCGACTATTCCAACCCGGTTCTCAAACGGGCTCGCGAGACGCTGCTCAAGCCGGGTGTGACGCTTGTCGCCCAGCCGACCCAGGTTGTCGATCCGCCGGTGATCCAGGCCTTGTGGAAGGGTATTGTGCAATATGTGCTCGACCCAGACAGCCTCGACAGCGTCCTGCAGTCCATTGACGCTGCGAGATAAGTCGGACGATCAATTCCCGGGAGCGGCCTGAGGTCGCTCTCGGCACAAGACGGAACAAGCGCCATGACTAGTCAGATCCTGCAACTTGTCCTCGGGCTTCTCGCAATGCCCGCGGTCGTCCTCGCCATCATCCTGCCGGGCGAACTGGCTATCAGGAGGTTTCCGCAGAAGCGCCAGAGCAGCCTGCGGCCATGGATCTGGCTCTCGCCTGTCCTTGCTCTGGTCGGGCTTGTCATCGCCTATCCGCTCGCCGCATCGATCGTTTTCAGTTTTCGCGATGCCACGGCCAGCAAATGGGTCGGATTCAGCAACTTCGTCTGGGCATTCGGGAGCGCGATGCGGCCCGTTCTGGTCAACAATGTCCTCTGGATCGTCGTCTTTCCGCTGCTGACAGCCGTGCTTGCGCTTTCTGCCGCCATCATGCTGGACCGGGTCAAGTACGAGCGCATCGCCAGAACCTTCCTGATCCTACCCACGGCGATGTCCTTTGTGGCCGGTGCCGTGATCTGGAAGATGATGTACACCTATGAGCCGCCGATGCAGCCCCAGACCGGTACGCTCAACGCCATCTGGACTGCGGTCACCGGCCGCATGCCGATCGCCTGGCTGATAGACCGCAACGTCAACAACTACGCGCTGATCTTCGTCGCTGTTTGGATGAGCATCGGCGTCGCCACGCTGATCCTCTCGGCTGGCGTCAAGAACATCCCGCGAGAGCTGGTCGAAGCGGCCCGCATAGACGGGGCGGGGGAGTGGGCGATCTTCCGGTTCGTGACGCTACCCTCGCTGTGGCCGACGATCCTCGTGGTCCTGACGACCCAGGCGATCTTTTCCCTCAAAGTGTTCGACATCGTCTACGTCATGACCAACGGCTCCTTTGGCACCGATGTGATCGCCAACAGAATGTATACGGAGCTCTTCGTGAAGCAGAATCTCGGAACGGCCAGCGCCATCGCAGTCCTGCTCCTCATCCTGGCGTCCCCCGTGATCTTTATGAATATCAAGCAGATCAAGTCGGGGGGAGGAGAGTGACGATGTCCGCAATCGAAAGCCACAGAGCCACGTCCGCACCGATGCAATCCACGTCCAAGCTCGGAACCCGGCTGAAAGGTGTAGCGCTGCACACCACGGTCTTCCTGCTTTGTCTGGTCTGGTTCACGCCCGTCCTGTCGCTTTTCGTGACGACGTTCCGATCGGAAAGCGACTCGTCGCGAACCGGGTGGTGGCACGCCTTCATCGAGTGGCGGCCAGTGCTGTCGAACTATGTCGAAGCGATGTACTTGACCGGCGTTGGCCGAAGCGTCGTGAACTCGATCGTCCTGACGGTCCCGACCGTCCTGGGCACCGTGCTCTTTTCCGCGATCGGTGCGTTTGCGCTCGCCCGGATGCGGTTTCGCGGGCGCATCGCCTTGTTCCTCGCCATGGTCGGTTTCCAGGTGCTTCCGCCCCAGCTCGTTCTGGTGCCGATGCTGAAATTCTTTCTCGCGCTCGGCCTTACCGGAACCTTCATCCCGGTGTGGATCATTGAGATGGGGTTGACGGTGCCGTTCGGGATCTTTCTCCTTTACGGCTTCTTCGCCAGCATTCCATCCGACCTCGTGGAAGCCGCACGCATCGACGGCGCTTCCGAGCCCCGGATATTCTTCCAGATCATCCTGCCGCTGTCGGGAGCCGTTCTCGCATCGCTGGCGATCCTGCAGTTCATGATCGCCTGGAACCACCTGCTGATCCCGCTGATCTTCCTGGGGTCCGGCTCGCTCTCGCCGCTGACGGTGCAGGTCGCAAGCCTGGCACAGACCAATGCGGGTGGCCTCAACACGCTCACCGCCGCGACCTTCATCTCGGTGATCGTGCCTTTGGTCCTGATCGTCACCCTTCAGAAATATTTCGTCCGCGGCGTGCTCGGCGGCGCTGTCAAAGGATAACCATCAACGGCTTGCGATCCGCCTAGAGCGGATGGCAGCCGCTGCGCCCGACGGGACAGTCGGCGCACGCAACGAGGAATGGAAGCATGGCCAACGTAAATCTCCGCGATGTCAGAAAGATCTATAATCAGACCCAGGTCATTCATGGCGTGAACGTCGATATCGATGACGGCGAGTTCGTGGTTCTGGTCGGACCGTCGGGATGTGGAAAGTCGACACTGCTGCGGATGATTGCCGGGCTGGAGGAAATCAGCGACGGCCAGGTGCATATCGGATCGACCATCGTCAACGACATGTCCCCGAAGGACCGGGACATCGCGATGGTCTTCCAGAGCTACGCGCTCTATCCGCACATGACGGTTGCCCAGAACATGGGTTTCTCCTTGCAGATGCGCGGCAACGCCAAGGCGGAGATCCGCACCCAGGTCGAAAAGGCCGCCAAGATTCTCAACCTCGAACCTCTGCTCGAGCGTTATCCGCGGCAATTGTCGGGTGGCCAGCGGCAGCGCGTTGCCATGGGTCGGGCGATCGTGCGCAATCCGCAGGTCTTCCTGTTCGACGAGCCGCTGTCCAATCTGGACGCCAAGCTGCGGGTCGTCATGCGCGGCGAGATCAAGGCGCTGCACCAGAGGCTGGGAAGCACCATGGTCTACGTGACGCACGACCAGATCGAAGCCATGACCATGGCAGACAAGATCGTGGTGATGCGGGACGGTTTCGTCGAGCAGGTCGGTTCTCCCCTTGCTCTCTACGATCGGCCGGCCAATCTCTTCGTTGCTGGTTTCATCGGTTCGCCGGGGATGAACTTCCTGTCAGGCAGATATGCCGCGGGCGCGGTCTGGGTCGGCGATGTCTCGCTTCCGGTTTCGGATCTTCCGGCCTCTGCCAGCGAAGGGCGGCAGGTGATTTACGGCATCCGCCCCGAAAACCTGGCCGTTACCGATGACGATGGCCTGCCTCTCGTCGTCGAGGTCATCGAGCCGACAGGCGCCGAAACGCATGTCGTCGGCCACATATCCGGACAGCGGGTCATCGGTGTTTTCCGGGAGCGATTTGCGACGCGGCCAGGAGATGTTCTTCGCGTCAAATTCGATCCCCGGAAGGTCCATCTCTTCGACCAGCAGAGCGAACAGCGGATAAACTGAGGGGCAGGCGGCGAACAATAATGAACGCACATCAGATCGAATTATCTCGAGAGGCGAAGGTCTTTCGGCTGGCGGAGACGTTCAGTCCGTCAATGCGGACATTCCCCCAGATGATTTCTCTTCAGGCCGAACGTCATGGCGACCGGCCGCTGGTTAAAATCGACGACAGGACGCTCAGTTTTTCCGCGGCGAAGGAGCTTGCGGCAGCGGCTGGAAACACGCTTCGCGCAGCAGGTGTCAAAGCCGGCGACACGGTCGCCATCATCTGCTCCAACAGGCTCGAATTTCTTCAGATCCTGCTCGGCTGCGCCTGGTGCGGTGCCGTTGCGGTCCCCATCAATACAGCCTCCCGCGGGGCTCAGCTCGCGCATATTCTGAAGGACAGCGGTGCCAAACTCGCCCTAGTCGAGGGCAATCTTCTCGGTGCCCTGGCAACCATCGAGGATGCGCCGCTGCCTCTCGAACAGATCTGGACCGTAGGCGACGTGCCGGACGATCTTGCCCTTCGCTGGCCGCACCATCAGGTCCCTGAAATGAAGGGCGATATGGCGGCTCACCCAAGCCGGCCTTCCGACACGATGGCGATCCTCTATACGTCCGGTACCACCGGTCTTTCGAAAGGCGTGTGCTGCCCCCACGCGCAATATTTCTGGTGGGGTGTGCACACGGCGGCACTTCTCGGCGTTGCGGACGACGATGTCCTGCTCACCTGCCTTCCGCTTTTTCACACCAACGCGCTGAACACATTCTTCCAGGCCCTTCTGACCGGCGCATCGTTGGTAATCGACACCCGCTTCTCCGCGTCACGCTTCTGGACGACCCTTGCCGCGCACGGAGCAACGGTCACCTATCTCCTCGGCGCGATGGTGCCGATCCTTCTGTCGAAAGATGCAACCGATGCCGAAAAGCAGCACAAGACGCGTATTGCGCTCGCGCCCGGCGTTCCGCCTCAGTTCCATGCCCCTTTCACGGAACGCTCCGGCGTGGCACTGCTCGATGGTTATGGATCGACGGAGACGAATTTTGTCGTCGGCGCGCTGCTGCATGACCAAAAGTCTGGAACGATGGGAAAAGCCCGACCCGGCTTCGAGATTGCGGTGTTCGACGAGAACGACAACCAGGTGCCGGATGGCACGCCCGGAGAACTGGTGGTACGCGCGGCGGAGCCGTTTTCCATCGCGACCGGCTATTTCGGTATGTCTGAAAAGACCGTCGAAGCCTGGCGGAACCTTTGGTTCCATACGGGTGATCGCGTCACCAGGGATGCGGACGGTTACGTTCAGTTTCTGGACCGCATGAAAGATGCCATCCGCAGGCGAGGGGAAAACATCTCATCCTTTGAGGTGGAGCAGGTGCTGATTTCCCACCCGAGCGTCGAAAATGCGGCGGTCTTTCCTGTCCGATCGGAACTGGCGGAAGATGAGGTGATGGCATCGATCGTGCTCAAAAACGGCTTCGGTCTCAGTGCCTCGGAGTTGCTCGACTTCTGTCAGCCCCGGATGAGCTATTTCTCCGTGCCGCGCTTCATGGATTTCATTGAGGCGCTGCCGCTGACGGAGAACGGCAAAGTTCAGAAATTCAAATTGATCGAGAGAGGCGTGACGAACACGACCTGGGACAGGGAGAAGGTAGGGTACAAAGTGGCCCGTTGAGGTTTTGATCTTGCTCGCGATCCCGATCGATGGCTGGCGATGTGTCGTAGACTGATAGGTTCTGTTGCCGCCGGGTGTTTCGCGGCGCCCGTAGCGGCCGCCAAAATATGGCTGCCATACTTGTCAACAGGATCTGGTCTTGAACTTAGGTGCAAAGCGTTTGTAGATATCTGCCATATTCGCTTTTGCCCAGCTTCTTGCCAACGGCCTCCAGTTGCTTGTCATCTATAAAGCCCCGGCGCCAGGCGACCTCCTCAGGGCTGTTGATTTTGATGCCCTGCCGCTTCTGCAGAGTGCCGACAAAATTCCCTGCTTCCAACAAACTCTCGGGTGTCCCGGTGTCGAGCCAAGCAAAACCGCGGCCCATTTGTTCGACGTTCAACTTGCCGCGTTCGAGATATACTCGGTTGACATCGGTGATCTCCAGTTCACCGCGCAGCGACGGCTTGAGGTTTGCGGCAATGTCAACCACGTCCTTGTCGTAAAAATAGAGTCCGGTAACTGCCCAATTGGATTTCGGGACTGTCGGCTTCTCGACGATCGAGATCGCCTTCATTGCCTTGTCGAACTCCACAACGCCATAACGTTCCGGATCGTGGACATGATAGGCGAACACTGTCGCGCCATCGTCACGCGCGGCAGCGCTTTCAAAAAGCTCCGTGATGCCATGGCCGTAGAAAATGTTATCACCGAGGATGAGGCAGGACCGATCCGATCCGACAAAATCGGCACCGATGATGTAAGCTTGAGCAAGGCCTGCAGGTGACGGCTGTTCCGCGTAGGAGAGTGAAATTCCCCAAGCCGAACCGTCACCTAACAGGCCGCGAAAATCGGGCAGATCATGCGGAGTGGATATGATGAGGATATCGCGTATTCCGGCCAGCATTAACGTTGAGAGTGGATAATAGATCATCGGCTTGTCATAGACGGGCATTAACTGTTTCGACGTGACGAGTGTCATCGGATGCAGACGCGTCCCGTTGCCGCCAGCCAGAATGATACCCTTCATCGACAATTCTCCTCAAAATGCCTTTTCCATGCCGGCCTGTTTTTCCGGCGCATCGCCGGCCAAGAGCCGTTGCAACGTAGTCGCAGTAGCGATTTTCCAGTTTGGCAGACGAACACCGTGAATCCGTTCGAGTTTGCTGCAATCCAACCTCGAATTGTTTGGCCTGCGAGCCGGTGTCGGATATTGCGCAGTAGGGATCGGATGGACGATCGCAGACGGGCCCCCCATCTCGACAGATATGCGGAATATTTCGGAAGCAAAGTCTGCCCAGCTGGCCTCCCCGCTTCCCGCCATGTGGAATATGCCGCGCAGGCGCCCGTCCGGTGACGACAGCAAATTGCCGGCAACCGTTAATACGGCATCGGCGATATCGAGTGCAGATGTTGGATTGCCGTATTGATCGGCGACGACATTGAGTTCGTCACGACTTCCGGCAAGATGTAACATCGTGCGCAAAAAGTTCTTGTTAAAGGGGCTGTAGACCCACGCGGTCCTGAGGATGACGTAATCTGCCCCCGATGCGATGAGACGACGTTCGCCCTCAAGCTTCGATTGACCATAAACACAGAGGGGCGCGACTGGGTCGCTCTCATGATAAGGCGAAGTCTTATTGCCGCTGAAGACATAGTCCGTCGACAAGTGAATAATCGGCACGTTAAGCTTGGTCGCGACGCGACCGATCTCATTTATAGCCGCGCCGTTGACGAGAAAAGCTTTGGCTGGGTCGTTTTCCGCTTGGTCGACGGCGGTATAGGCGGCAGCGGAAATGATCAATTCAGGTCTCGCTTCCACAAGAGCTTTTTCGATCGTTCCGATATCGGCAAGGTCGAGATCGGGTCGTGCTAGCGGGATAATTTTTATCTCGCTGTAGCGCTCGACACGCTCGATCAGAGACCGCGCGACCTGTCCGCCACGTCCGGTGACCACATACCGCCGCGCCATTATTCGTCTCCTAGCCGCCACTCGCTATTGTGAAAGAAGTCGTCTCAAGCTCGGCGAGAAGTGGTTGCGTCCTATCTCTCTCCGAAAGCACGGCGCTTTCTGCCGTTACCGGCCACCTGATATTGAGCTCCGGGTCGTTCCATAATATTCCACGGTCATGGTCGCGGCTGTAGTAGTCCGTTACCTTGTAGGAGATGATGCTGTTGGGCTGGAGAGTGCAGAACCCATGCGCAAACCCTGCGGGAATCCAGACTTGGCAACCGTTCTCGGCGGTCAGTTCCGCTTGGACATATTGTCCAAAAGTTGGTGAGCCTCTCCGGATATCGACTGCGACGTCGAGGATGGAACCAGCGATGCACCGGACCAGCTTTCCTTGGGCGTGAGGTTCAATCTGGTAGTGCAGTCCTCTAACCGTTCCGGCTTCTACTGAATGCGACTGGTTGTCTTGGACGAAATTGAACGCACCGATGTTTTGACCAAAGACGTCAGAACGAAAAGTCTCTGAAAAGTATCCGCGATGGTCTCCGAATTTTCTCGGCGTCACCAGCACGACGTCGCCGATTTTCGTTCGTTCAAATTGCATGCCTTCCTCGCATTCAGATGCTAGATCAACTCAACCACGTGATGGAGACGTCTGGCCGCAGTCACCGGATCATTCGTGAGAACATCTCCAAAGAGCCTTCTTCCGTTTTTGTGCGGTTGCAGCGAGGCCAGTCTCTATTTTCTCCTGGTAACGCATGCAGGCGAGAAACATCCTTCCGTGAATGCAGGGGGCGATTCGTGCTTTTCCGAGTCGGATAAAATTGGTTTAGCCAAATTTAGGATATCAAGAAACATGTATTCCTATTGTGCGTGTAAATCTGTCATTGATGTTAAGCAACATTTTACGCATGATTACATATCGGAACAAATATAGTTCAAAAATTGAATTACTTTATTCCGTAAATTCTTGATGGTGGCCGTATGATCATATTTTCAGATGAAAACTTAGAGGTGATACATCATTCCGGGTCGTCTCCCTATCTTCTCATCACATTTAACGAAATGGACATGAGGGCGAACGGCAGTCGTTTCTGGGGGCAGCGATTGTGCGAGAAGGCCGGTATTTCGGCGCTCGGCTTCATCAGCCGGCGGCCGAACTGGTTTCCGGCGGCGAGCGTCGTCACGGCCGTCGAGGCAGCCGCGCCCATTCTTCGCGCAGCACCGGAGCGGATCCTCTACGGGCATTCGCAGGGCGGCTATGCGGCATTGCGCTATCGGAGGCGCTTCAACGCCACAGTCGCCGTCGCCTTCTGCCCGCAAGTCTCGATCGATCCGAAGGCCGTTCCCTTCGACGGCAGGTTTGCGTGCCATTTCTCCTCCGATCTCCATGCCAATATGGGGATCGCGCCTGATCACGCGGCAGGCCGGGCCTATCTGTTCTTCGATCCGTTTCACATCGTCGATCACCAGCACGCGGTTCGGATCGCGGCGCTGCAGGAAGGGACCCAACTGGTGCCTGTCCATATGACCGGCCATGGCACCGTTCGCGCCTTTACCGGGACGGCGCGCGCGCTGTCGCTGATCGAGGCCTGCCGCAGAGACGATCTTCCGGGTCTGCGCGGTCTCGCCCGCGCAGCGCGCGTGACCGCGCCAATGCGGCCCTATCAGATCGCCATGACGGCGATTGCTCGGCATCGGGCCTGGGCCGACAGGTTTCACGCGCGCTTCGGCCCGGATTTCTCTCCTCTCCAGCAGGCAAACTTCCTCTACCATCGGGCCAACCGCCATATTCGCGACGGTGAACTTGTGACGGCGCGGGCAATGCTTGCCGACGCCATGACGTATCAGCCGGACAATCTCGGCTTCGGCCGTCGGCTAGAGGAACTGGACGGCCGCATCGCGCGGCTCGGAGCGGCAGGTGCCGCGCATTCGTGATCCGAATTTTGCCGAGCCTGCCGAGACAAGGCGGCCTTTGCATAGAAGAACGATACCCCCGGCTTTTCTCGACCCGAGTGTCTTTTAAAGCGCGGGCGAGAGAAGCTTGGGGCTCTCGGCGATCGCGGCATCGAGTTTCCGCCGTAGCAATGCGCGATAGAGTTTGACGTGTTCGCGCGCGCAGGCGGCGCGGTCGGCGGGTTGGCGCATGGAAACGCGCAGCCGCTCCCAGATTTTGCCATCGCCCAGCACCTCAACGATGCGATCCGCGAGATCCTGGCTGCTGCCTGCGCGAAAGTGCAGGCCGTCCTTTCCGTCACGCACCTTCTCGGCCATTCCGCCGATATCGGAGCAGATCATCGGCCTGCGGTGGAGCAGAGCTTCCTGAATGACAACCGGGGAGTTCTCCCACCAGACGGACGGCAGAACCACCCAGTCGACGGAACGCATGAGACGCGGCACGTCCGCGTTCTGGTAGGCGCCGTAGAAGCGAACGCGGTGGCCGGCGTCGGCGATGAGCTTCTTCATACGTTCCTGGAACTCGACCGGCTGTCGCTCGAGATTGCCGCCGAAGATCATCAGGCACGAGTCTTCGCCCCATATCTCCTTCGGGATGCGCGAGACGGCGTCGATCAGGAGATCTGCGCCCTTGAATGGAGTCATTTGTCCGAAATAGGCAAAGCGATTTCGGCGCGGCTTGGGACCTTGAACCTCGCGCGCGGGCGCCGCTGTTTCCATGGCGATGCCGTTTTCGATCACGCTGATCTTGTCTCTTTCGATGCCCCATGCGGCGTAGCGATCCGCCAGGAACCGGCTGGGGGAAACGAAAGCGTCGGCAAGGCCGAGCATGCCGCGGGCGAACAGTTCCCGCTTCAGGAAGCGCGAGACGGGGATATCGGGAAAGCAGCCGTGGCAGGCGACGGGGGATGCGGTTTCGCAGAGCTGGCCGGAAGACCGTTTCACCATCTGTCCGTGATTGTGGCAGATCGAGAGATATTCATGGAACGTGACGATGATGGCGGCGTGCGGAAACGCCTCTCTCAAGGCATAGAGCGCTTCGAGGCCGATACCGAGAACATGATGGAAATGGATGACATGGGGCCTGAGATCGCGCGCAAAACGTAAAAGGTCCAGGCTGATCGCCCGAGTATCGCCGTTGGACAGGAAGAAGTGGTCGTAGTCGTCCGTGTGGAATAGCAATTCGTCCTCGACAAGGCGCAGGCTCATCAGCGCGGATGCGGCGTGCCGCGGCACCGGGTGTCCAATCCGGGCCAGATAAACCGATTCCACATTCGGCAACGCTTTCAGGCCAAGATGCAGGTTGTGGGACGCGATTTCCGCCCCGCCGAGCGAGACCGACGGATGTGCATGCGAGACGACAAGGACGCGAAGCTGCTCGTTCATGCGGGCCTCTTTTCCAGATGCTTTTCAACGGTGAGGATAGCCAGCCATTGGCTCTTGAAGATTTTTCGATCGACCTCTTCCACTAAAGCCGTCATCGCAGGGCTGTCGCCGGCGCGTGCGTCGTCGCAGCCCCACATCTGCACCGACGGCAGCAAATAGGAGTCGAACCCGGACCGGCTGAGGCGGAGGCCGAGATCCAGACCCTTTTCCTGCGTGCCGAGATAGCCGCCGGAAAAGCCGCCCGCGCGCGACAGGGCGTCGCGGGGCATGACGCAGCATTCGAGCGATGCCGCCGCGATGCTGGTCACCTTCATGTCCGTCACCGCTTTAATCGGATATCCGGCGTAGCGGCCGACAACCGGTTGGTCGTCGTTGCCGTCGTCGATCCAGCTTCCCGCCCAGCGAACCGAATGGTCTTCGTAAGCCAGGACGGGCGAGACTATGCTTCCTTTCATCGCGGAAGCCGCGGCTACGAGCTTGCCATACCAGCCTGTCCCGTGCGGGATCAGTGAGGCGGAGAGCGACACGACCGTTTCACAGGAAAGCGCCTGCGTGCCCGCTTCCAGCATGTCGAAGACGTCGCCCGTTCCCTTCATCGACACCAACCTGACCGAAAGGCGATAGAAGCGCGCGAGCTCCTTGAGGCGGGCGGCCTGCCTGCGAAACCGCTCGGCAGGCATGGCGACCACAATCGGCGCGCTTCGGGTTTCCGGATCGAGCGCGAGCAGGGCGAGCAGTGGGGAGATGTCTTCCTCGCTTTCGCCTACGCCGATGATGATCGGCAAGCCGTTTTCCTCATCGAAGAATCCGGCATCTACGATCGTTTCGATGACCGGCGCGGATCTTCCTGATGATTGTGTGAGGAACGGGACAATGTGTGTATCGACGATCTCCGGCAGCGCGCTGTTGGCGGGATCGATCGAGCCGATCTGGCGCAATGCCGCCGAACGTGCCGAAAGGCGTGTCGGTTTTACCGGCAGAAACGCACGGCGCGAATCCTGCAGCGTCAGTTCGAAATAAGGGAGGGCACCGGGATCTTCACCCGATAGCTGGGCGTGGGCGACGAAGCCGTGGGCGCGCTGATCTCCCCGGAGACCCGGCACAAAGTGCGACTGTTCGCTGAAACTGTCCGATACATCGGGGCGATCGAAGCGCGTCCAGTGCTCGTCGAGGCCGGCCGCGGCATTGCGTCGGCGCAGTCTGACTGTCGCGACGTGGCCATCGGGGTCATAAAGCCAGCCGGAGATGAGGAGATTTCCCGCTTCGGCCTCGAACATGCTGTCTATTCCCATCCGGACGAGATAGGGCAGGCTGGAGACGGTTTCCTTGCCCTCGAAGCTGTTGGCGGCCGCCCGCAGGGACAGGAGCACGTCCGGCGTGCCATGGGTGCGCATTAGGATCGACCGGATATGTTCGGGCGTTTCCTGCGGATCGGCGATGCGTTTTCGAGGGTGGACCGCAATATGCCTCCAACCGGCGCGCCCTCGAAAGATCAGACCCTCAATGTCGGCAGCGCGGGCAGCCTCGTCCGTCTCGATAAGGCCGACAAAACCAGCGGCGCCATCGGGAGCGTCGGGACGTGTAAAGGTGGCTATACCGCATTCCGCGACCACCGGTGTCGCCCTTCCGATCAGGGACATCCGGCAAGGCCCGGGCGCCATGCCGCGGCTCCAGCCATGCAGGAATGTCACGCCGTCATGGCTCTCGCCGATCAACTCGACGAAGCCATCAGTGGCGTGGGTCGCCTGTAAAAGCGCGGTTATGGTGAGAAGCCTGCGGCGGCTGAGATCGCCGGTCATCAGCGCGTCCACGAGCCGGTTTATGACGGCGGCCGACTGAGATCCGGCGGACTCCAGCATGAGCGCGGCTGCTTCCTCCGTTGAGACAAGACGGGACGCAAAGATGTAGGGCGTGCCCGTCTCCTTCTCTCCGAAGCGTATCGTGGTCATGGCAAGGTCCGTGTCCCCTGCCGGAAGGAGCGCCGCAAAGCCTTGCTTGGCCCGCGGTGAGGATGCGGCCAATCGCCATTCCGAGACAAATGCGTTTCGGGTGTCGGTCTGATTTTCGCCGACGTCAACCGTCACGTCACCGACCGGGACATGGCCGAGGCCGATAACGAGCAGGGTTGTTTCGTCGACACGGCAGCCGATAACCCTTCCGTGGCGCATCGCCTTGCTCGCCCCTTGCTTGGCGGGCGTTGGTTTGGCGACCAGGGGGCTGGCAACCGGAGGGCTGGTAATCGTGGGGGATTGTTCCGTAAGCAGCATGCCTTGCCCTCCCTCGGTCAGATCCTGACAATCAGCGCAAGGCCGGCGCCAGCGGTAAATCCGACGAGAACGAACAGCAGCAACAGCATGGGTTTGAATTCGGCGTTCGCCCGCTTCTTCAATGTATTGAGGTTCTTTTCCATCCCCGCCACGACCCCGTCCAGCCGCATCAGGTGGACATCGAGGTCGTTCAGTCGTTGGCTGACCTCCACCTTGAGGTTTTCGACAGCGTTGCCGATTTCAGTCAGGCCGGTGGCTTCAGTCTTATCCGCATCGATTTCCGGCGCGCGCTGCAGGGAGCGCTGCGAGACCTGCAACTGCCGCTGCGACGCCATCAGCACATCAAGCTTGTCGAGCACTTTTGCCAGCGGCGCGGCGATCAGGGCTTCGGCCGCCTGTTCGTTAGGCTGCGGAACACGCAGAGCCTGTTCGGAACCGCTTCCATTGCGCGCCATGACGACGATATCGTTGGCTCGCGAATGGAGGGGATCGGGCAGCGCGATTTCGAATGCGTGTTTGCCGTCGCCGATACCGTTGCGCCGCAGGTCGGGACGATTGCGATCGGCAACGGCCTCGGCAATTACCTTGCCATCGAGAAGGACACGGATGGTCAGCCGTTGATCTGGCGCCATCGGGTCGTATGCCCAGCCGAAAATTCTGCCCATGTCGACGGCGTCCACCCGGCCGTTCATCGGCTTGACGTTGTCCTGTTCGGATGCGGCATCCGGTCGTTCGGCGGGACTGGTCATACGCTCTCCAATGCCTGAAGCTGTACCGTCTCCATCCACTTGAGATAGCGGCGGGCAGTCGTGTCGATGTCGTCGGGCTTGCGGGCGTTTTGCGCGAACAGGTGCAGCAGTTTAGGGTTTTCCACGATGTCGCGCATCGCCGCGGCGAGCGCCCGGGCATCGTTGGGTGGGACGGTCAGGCCGTTGACGCCATGCTCGACCATTTCAGCCATTCCGCCGATATTGCTGGCGATGACCGGACGGCCTTGCGCCTGGGCTTCCTGAATGACCAGCGGTGCGTTTTCCCACCAGACGGAAGGAACGATGGTGCAATCGACCGCGGCCACCAGATCGCCGATATCTTCGCGTCGATAGGGGCCTCGGGCCTGCACGGATGCTGATGTTTCGGCAAAGCGCCGATTGATCTCCTCGACGAACGTCTCGCTCTGGAAGGGCGCGCCGCCATGGACGCGAAGTTCGAAATCCAGGCCGTCGGCCAGAAGCTGACGCGCAGCCTCGAGCAAGACGGTCACCCCTTTCCAGGGATTGAGATTGCCGAAATATCCGAAGACCGGCTTCCCGCCCTGGAGCAGATCTCTTCGCAGGCCGGCTTTGCGGGCGGGGATGCCATTGGGAATGACGCTGATCGTATCTTCGTCCAGTCCCCATTGCACGTAGCGATCCCGCAAAAAGGCGCTTGGCGAGACGAAGTGGTCAACCGTGCTCAACAGGGCCTTCAGGTGGCGTTCGCGCAAGGCAAAGCGATCAAGCGGAATGTCCTTGAAGCAGGCATGGCAGCGGTCCGGGCTGGACTGGTGACAAAGCTCCTTGCTGCCAGTGCGCACCATCAGGCCGTCATGGTGGCAGATGGGGTAGTAGTCGTGGAGTGTCATGACGATCTGGCAGTCGGGCAGGGTGCGGCGGACGATGTGAGGGAACTCGGCGCCAAGCAGCAGCATGTGATGGAGATGAACCACATCCGGCCGGAAATCGAGCAGCAACTCCGCTATGTCGGGCACGACACCATAGAGGTCGATCTGGCTCATGAAGAAGCGGTCGAAATGTCCGGACCACAGCAGTATTTCGTCTCCCGCCGAACCGATGCTCTGGAAACTCGTGCCTGGTCTCGCTTCGCGATGAATATGGTTTGTGGCACCCAGAAACAGAGCTTCATGGCCCTCGCGCTGATAGGCGCGAAACAGGTCATGAGCGAATATTTCGGTTCCGCCCGGGTGAAGGGAGGGATGATTGTGGGCAGCGACCAGAATGCGCTTGCTCATCGGCCATTTCCCCGGCGCTTCGCTACGATGAAATCCTGATGGTGAGCCGCATTGGTGCCCCGCCAATGGCCAAGCGATTTCAGGGCGATGGAGAGGCCGGCCCGTTCGAGCGCCTTGTCCAGAAAGCCGTCTTCGAAGCCGACCGCCGCAAGCGGCGCCTGGTTGGGCACGAACCAGCACGGGCTTTCGCCATAACGGCGGAACGCAAGGCGCGGATCGCGCCGCCCGTGCTCGTTTGCCGCCGCGATCCGGTCGACCACGAAGGCCGTCATGAACAGGCGTCCGCCGGGTGACAGGACCCTGCGAACCTCGGCGAGGTAAACGAGGACTTCCGCAGGGGGCAGGTGAGTGACCACCGACGTCATGACGACGAAGTCGAAATGGTGATCCGGAAAGGGAAGCCTCAGGACCTTGCCGCTGACCTTGCCGTTCGGATTGTAGAGTTCGTGCGCGATATCCAGTCGCTGGAAGGCGAAATTGGAGTAGACGGGCGTGATCGTCCGCTGGCACCAGTCGATGCCGCCCTCGACCGGGTCGATGCCATCGTAGCGGCTCGTCTGCGGATCGAGATACTGGGTGAGCGGCACGGCCATCCGGCCGATACCGCAGCCGATGTCGAGCACGCGGGCCTCTTCGCGCAGGCCGCCGATACGGATGAAGTGCCCGAGGAATTCTGCGCCTATCGCACGAAAATCACCGTCCCCCACGAAGACATTGGTGGGTTCCGGCTGCGGCAGAAAACGGTTGCTCCGAACGGCTTCAAGCAGCCAGCGAACACGGTCCTCATCGACCAGCCGAGCCGGCTTGGAAGGGTGCGCGAGTGCTATCTGTGTCACGCTGCGTTCCTTTCCCGGTCTCTCCCATTCGTGGCGGCGGGGCGATCTTGATCTCTGCCGAATTGGTTCGCCATCAAGTCGGTGATATCGTCTTCCCAGCGTTGCGTGTGCAGCCATGAATTGTATTGGCTGGCAACACCGCGCATATAGTCCTGGCTACGGCGGATCGAGCGGCGCTCGAAATGATACAGGCACGCAGCCGGCTCATAGGCGATCTGGAGCCCGAGACGGCGGATCTTGAGGCAGAGGTCACTGTCCTCGTAGTCGCCGATCACGTAGTCCTCGGTGAAGCCGCCGACGCGCTCGTAGATGACCCTGCGGGTCACGAGGCAGGCGCCGGTGACGCCGGGAACCTCGCGGGCTTGTTGGGCGGGAGCATAGTCGCCGGGCATGCCCTTGTTGAAATGGTGGTTCAACCAGATCCCGCGCTGGTCGCGGCCAAAATAAAGGCCGGCATGCTGCAGCGATCCGTCTTCGAACAGCAGTTTCGGGCCGATGGCGCCCAGCCTGCTGTTTTCCAGCAGCGGCCGCGACAGCACCTGAAGCCAACCTGGTCCCTTTGGCACGACATCCGAATTGAGCATGACCAGAATGGCGCCGCGGGCAAACCGTGCGCCGGCATTGCAGGCCCGTGCGTAGCCGCTGTTGCGGTTCATGACGACCAGCTTCATCGGCAGTCCGTGCAGGAGGTGCAGGCCGCCCAGCATATGCTCCGTCTCATCCTGGATTTCCGGTGAATCGAGGACGAAGATGATCTCGGCATTGGCGACTAGCCACGGATCGGTGGCCATTCCCGACAGTTGGAAGCGCAGGAAATCGAGGACCTTGTAGAGAGGTATGACAATCGAAACGAGGGGTGTGGTTTCGGACAGGCTGTAGTCCTTGGTGGAATCGACCTCGATGGTCTTGCCCAATCGCCGCTCTATGTCCTGCAGGGCGGGCGCGAGGATCGTGCGGAACGCACTGTCGACCGCATGCTGCGCCGGCACGGCGCGCAGGACATGGTTTCGCTGCGTTGCGGGCTCGAAAGGCTGCGGCTTCGGTATCAGCGGCCTGACCGCTCCCGAAGCAAGGCGCAACTGAAATCGCGGCTGCAGGAGCGGGCCGGGAGATTCGGTCAGCGGGATCCAGGCAACGAAGCCGGTCACATCGGTCTTGCTCTTCTCATCCTTGCCTTCCGCCCAGGCCGGGAATTTGTAGCTGTTTGCGTCAAGCGGAACGGCCGTGCCGTCTTCCTTGACGTAGTCGATGCCGGCGAAGGCGGATGACGGTGCATGGAACCAGCCGCCTGCCAGAAGGCCATCGTCGAGCGCCAGGGCGAGATCGATTTCCCCGGACGGATGCATCGACGACTTGGCAATCCGGTTTGCAGGCAGCGGGGCGTTGACCTGAAGGTCGATCGCCGTCGCGGCGCTGCCTTCCGGCAAGGTGGCGAGGCAGCGAACGATCATCTCGCGCAGTTCCGCCGCCTCACGGTTTTTGCTCCACCAGTTCTGAAGGCTGGGATGACGAGGCTTGCCATCAGCAAGCTGCCGGATTGCGGCACCATTCTTGCTCAAGAGGACGATGAGAAACGGAGGAGAGGGAAAAGGCGCTTCCGCGATGAAATGGCAGGGTTGCAGACCGCTTTTCGCTTTGCGTCCGAGGACAGGCCTTGCGGCCATGCGTGCGATCGAAGCCGCGCCGATCGCATAGATCGCTATGATGTCGCCGAGGTCCGGATTGATCGCCGTCTCGATCAGATGGCGCCCCTGGGCAACCTGGCAGACGATGCTGGCGGCCTGCGGTTCCGGCACGAGCGCATGGAGGGCGTCTTCAACGATCATATGGAAAAGGTGGTCGCCGGCGATGCGGAAGGCGCTTCGCCAGACGGTCAGCAGGTTGTTGACGAACTTGATGCGGGAACCCGGCGCAAGATCCGTAAACAGCGCTTCCACATCGAGTGGCGTGAGCATGTGCGCCGGCTGCATGACGACAGTTTCGGCGATTCCGCCGTGTTCCGTGCAGATGTCCACATTCACTGGCTGCTGTTCCGGTCGCATCGCCCAGAACATGCGTTGTCTTCCGTGGCCGAGTGGAAGCATCATGCTGACCAGCGGCACCGGTGAGCGATCCATCGACAACAGGCACTTGGTGGTTGCGGGAAATGGCGGGGAGAGATCCCAGACAAGGATTGCCAAATCCGCGCCGAGCCGAAAGATTTTTGCGTTTCTGAAAACGCCGGTGGCGTCTATCGCTTCGTCGAACGTCACACGCTGCCCCTTTGGATCGGAGTTGCGCGCCCCGCGGGAGGAGGCAGGGCGCACAGAAATCATGCTCAGTGAACGGTGAAGTAGTTCTCGGGATTGGCATGAATGTCGTCAGCGTCGACATTGACCAATGTGAGCGTATCTCCATGGCCGAGATCCACGACGACATTGCCACCGACCTGCGTGATGCGCGAGGCCAGATCGTCCGGCGAAGTCACGTCGAGGCCATTGATGCCCTTCGAGATCTGCAGGATATCCTCGCCAGCGGTGAAGTCGAGAATGACGTCATTGCCGCCGCCGCCGCCGAAGACGAAGACGTCATTGCCAGCGCCGCCGACCAGGAGGTCATTGCCAGCGCCGCCATCGATGACGTCGTTGCCGTCGCCGCCATAGAGGATGTCAGCACCCTTGCCGCCGGACAGAAGGTCATTGCCATGTCCGCCGAGCAGGGTGTCATTGCCCTTGTCGCCGTAAAGAAGATCATCACCCCAGCCGCCGACAAGGTTGTCGTCGCCAGCTTCACCGTTCAGCAAGTCGCTACCCTCGCCGCCGAACAGGGAATCATGTCCCTTTCCGCCGAACAGGATGTCGTCACCCTCACCGCCGAACACCATATCGTGTCCGTTACCGCCGCTTACGAAATCATCGCCCCCATGGGCGCGGATGAAGTCGTTGAAGCGGGAACCGAACAGGGCATCGTCGTATGCTCCGCCTTCCAATGTGGCCATCTGCCTCTCCTCTTCAGGTTTGTACGAGTGCGTTGTCGGCGCAGGCTGCGACGATTTCGCGCTTGAAATGTGCACTGCAAAAAACAGAAGCGCAAGCATATCTAGGAGCTAAAATGTCAGATGTTGGGAAATATATTTCCTGAATTGAATATTAATGGCACATTGTTTCGATAATCTGCTGTTTTATAAATTAAAGTTGCCGTATTTTACTTTGAAACAACTTCAATATTTGAAACAGTTTCTGCTATGCAGCATTTCTCGCGCCTCATATACTAATCTTCCCTGAAGGCGCGATGGAAACTTTCGAGGACGGGAGAGGTGATGTAGTCGATCGCGCGGCGTGACGCGTGGATGATCAGCACTTCTGCCGGCATGCCGGGATAGAGGCGCACATCAGGGTTTGCCTTGAGCGATGCCGGGTCGAGTTTGGCGCGCGCGACGAAAAACGCACTGTTTGATTTCTCATCGACCGACTGGTCCGCTGCGATATACGTGATGGTCCCTTCCATCGGCAGGCGGGACCGCTGGTTATAGGCCGTCAGCCGGATCTGGGTCTGCGAGCCGACGGCGATGCTGTCGATGTCGCGAGGATTGACACGCATCTCGACCAGCAGCGGCTCGTTTTCCGGAACGATCTCCAGCAACGGCTGACCGGGCGTGACCGCGCTGCCGGGTGTACGCAACAAGATGTTGCTGATGATGCCATCCTGCGGAGAGCGGATCTCAAGCCGCCGCAGCACGTCCTTGGAAGCGGTGATCTGTTGTTCGACGTCGGCGAGATCGACGCGTGCGGTGGCGATTTCGCCGGCAATCGTCGACTGAAAATCGCTTTCGATCCCGGTCAGCGCAAGCTGCGCACCCGCTGCGGCCTTTTCGGATTGGGCCTTGTTGCCGACGAGTTCGCCCCGTTGCCTCGCGAGATCGCTGAGCCTGGAGTCGATCTCGATGACCTGGGTACGCGGTACGGCACCTATCTTCACCAATGAGTCCATCGCCGCGCGGTGCTCCCTGATGAAGCCGATTTGCCGGTCGATCGCCTCGATCTGGATATCGTATGACGCCGCCAGTTCGAGGTGTTCCTCGATCGTTTTTCTCTGGACCTCGACGCGTCCGACCTTGGTCTCGCGCCGCTTTTCAAAAAATATCGTCTCCGCCCTCACGGAGTCGTCGATCGTAACATCCCAGGCGTCCCCGAAATCGTTAGGAAAACTGATTTGCGGCGCGTCATTCTGCTCAGCTTTCAGTCGAGCCAGTTTGGCGATCAGGCCGATGCGCCGGGCCTGGAGCGACCGGAGGCTGGAACGGGCGCGCGTATCCTCCAGTTCGATCAGGGGCTGACCGGCAGTAACCTTGTCGCCCTCCTGGACGAGCAATCTGTTCATCACGCCGCCTTCGAAATGGCTGATGGTTTTTCGTTTCGAATCGACGATGACCGTGCCGTTAGCGACCGTCGCGCTGCTGAGCTCGACCGAAAATCCCCAGGCAAAAAATCCACCGAAGGACACGAGGATCGTGGCGAGCCCCGCAATGACGAGACCGCGGAGCGGTGAACGGTTGTCAAACTGGTCGAACTCCAGGTTCGATGGGCCGGCATCCTGCAAGGCCGGCTGATACCGCTGGATTTGACGCTCTGAAAGATCGGTGCGGATCGCGAGCGGTTTCTTCTCCATCAGGAGAGGTTTTTGCGCGGTCATATTGCGGCTACCTCCCGGGTTGTTTCGCCCGGCATCGCGGCCGCAACCACGGACGTACGCGGTCCGAACTGGGTGATACGGCCGTTTTCAAGCACGAGCAGCTTGTCGGCGACCTGCATGATGGCCGGCCGGTGAGCGATAATGACGACGATGGCGCCACTTTCGCGGGCGCGCTCGATCGCGCGGATAAGGGCCCGCTCGCCGATCGCGTCCAGGTTTGCGTTCGGCTCGTCGAGCACGATGAGGCGAGGTTGGTTGTAGAGGCAACGCGCCAACGCGATGCGCTGCCGCTGGCCTCCGGAAAGGGTCAGATGTCCGTCGCCGACCGGCGTGTCGTAGCCGAGCGGCAGGCGCCCGACCATTTCATGAATGTCGGCCAGTCGCGCCGCCTCCAGTACCTTGTATGGATCGCTGTCTGCCATTCGCCCGATGTTTTCCCGAATGGTGCCTTCCAGAAGCGAGACGGATTGCGGCAGGTATCCGACAACCTGGCCGAACGAGCTGCGCTCCCAGAGATAGGTATTGTTGCCGTCGAGGAAGACGCCGCCGGACGTGGGGCGCAGGATACCGACCAGCAGGCGCGCAAGCGTCGATTTGCCTGCGGCGGAAGGGCCGATCACGCCCAGAACCTCGCCCGGAGAGAGGGAGAAAGAAATGCCCTTGATGATCGGAACATCAAGCCCGGGGGCCGCATAAATGAGCTTGTCGACCACGATGTCGCCCGACGAATGCGGCGTTGGCATCGTCTGGCGGATAGCAACGTCCGCCGTGAGGATGGCCTCAATACGATGCCAGGCCCCTGCCGCCAGTACCCACTGCCGCCAGTTGTCGATGAGCGAATCGAAAGGGATCAGGAGGCGCCCGACCAGGATGCTCGATGCCATCATTGCGCCGGGCGTGATTTCCTGCTCCAGCACCAGGAAGGCACCGGCCGCGAGCGTAATGATCTGGATGGAATAGCGCAGGCTGCGGGTAATGGACGACATCGCCTTGCTCCTGCTCCCGCTCGTTTCATAGGCGCTGAGGGCTTGCAGTTGCAGGGCACGCCAACGGGCCGCCAGGGCCGGCAGCATGCCCATTGCCTCGATTGCCTCGGAATGTCGCAGCGAAGCGCCAATCTTGGACACCGCCTCGATATTCGTCTGATTCGCCTCCTTGGTGAGTTGGCGCGTCAAAATGTCCGTAACCAGTCCGCCGCAGAGGAGCAGAGCGGCGGAAACGGCTCCGATAAGGCCGAAGAGCGGATGCAAGAGGAAAAGGGCGCCGAGGAAAATCGGTGACCACGCCGCATCGAGGGGCGCAGTGACTGCTGACGAGGTCAGGAAGCTTCGCAATTCTGAGATGTCCCGAAGCGACTGGGTCGCGCGCGACAGGCCTTGGTCGACCGAGGCCTGAACGGCGGCCGCCAGGATGGGCATGTTCAGTCGGCGCACAAGCGCACCTCCCATGGCCTGGAACGAAAGGGCGCGGATGAATTCCAGAACACCGAGCACGATCAGGGCGCCTACGGCCAGGATGACGAGCATTCCAAGCGTGTCCATGCTCTGACTGTTGAGCACCCGGTCATGAACCTGCAGCATGAACAGAGGCATCGTCAGTTGTAATAAATTCAGACACACGCTGAGCGCCGCAGCATAAAGCAACCCCGAGAGAAATACACGCTTGGATTGCGAAACCAGCAACCCTGGACTGTCTTTTTTTGAGCCTCCCCGGATTTGCCTCTTGCTTGTTGTCTCATTTTGAACAGTATCGCGCATGGCAATTTGCCCCAGGTTAACGTTAGATCAATCAGTCGGAGGACGTTTTGGTTATAGCTAAACCGAAGGATAGTATTGCTTCCTCCAATCTGGCACATAACGGAGGGCTTGTGCAAGCTCATGGCGATTGGGGGGATTGGGCGTAGTTGAATATTACTTCAATTTTTGAAGTAGTTTCCTGAAGCGGAGATTAGGATGAAAGAAGAAGTTGTGCTTAATTTGCCTCTAGAGCTGAACGGCGAACTAACAGTTCAAATGGGTCAGGCGGCACAGACAGACCCCAAGCATCCTCAGGATGCCGAGTTTGGGGCCCTCCAGCAGGTTACATATTTCGAACTCGCTCGCCTCATGGAGCGGGCAAGCCGGCGGTTCTCGGGTCTGATCCGTGCGGAGCTGACCAAGCTTCGGGTCGACGATATCGGCCCAGCACAAGCAATGATCCTGCTGGCAATCGGCGATTCGGAGCTCTCGGTCGCCGAGCTTCTGGATCGGGGGCATTATGTCGGCTCCAACGTTTCCTACTATCTGAAACAGCTTGGTGATGGTGACTACATCGATCGGGTTGCCTCCCAGCGCGATAAGCGGTCCGCACGCATCAAGTTGACGGAGAAGGGGCGGCAGCTCAGGGCAAATCTCCGGGAGGCAGCGATGACCTATGAGCGCGCGGTGAATCGTGGCGACCAGGAGCAACGGATGCTTGAAACTGCCTTCCAGACACTGCATCAGCTCGAACTGGCCTGGGGCAGCACCTCACGGTACGGCGTGTGAGTGGTGGGTGAGGCCGCGCCCCTGGCCGTGGGGGAATAGACGCGATGCACGTGGCGTTTGTTCATCGACGGGGTTTCGGTCAGTTCGCTGCCCTGGCCGCCCAGCTCTCACAGCTGGGCAATGAGGTCAGCCTCATCACCGAGACCATAGATCAGAAGATCCCTTCCGTTCGCGTTATTCGACATCGAGCGGAAGCGGGCCCGCGTGCGGATCCTCATATGGCCCGACACATGGGTACTCCCGATCACCATGCGCGAATCGGCCATCGCGTCGCCGAGACGCTCGATGCCATGGTACGGCAGGGGCTGGTGCCCGATGTCGTGGTCGGCCATATCGGCTGGGGAAGCATGATGTTCCTGAAGGATGTGCTCCCGCAGGTGCCCGCATTGGGGTATTGCGAGTTCTTCTATCGGTCGGAAGGGGCGGATATAGGGTTTCCCCCCGACGATCGGCCCGATCTGGAGACCCGCAAGAGGCTGCGGCTGCGCAATATCGCGCAACTCCTGTCCCTCGACGCCATCGAGGCCGGCATCAGCCCCACCCATTGGCAGAGAAGTCTCTATCCTGCCGACGCCCAGGGGCGCATTTCGGTGTGTCACGAGGGGATCGATACGGTGCGGTTTCGACCCGACCCGACAGCTTCGGCCACGCTTCCGGATGGACGCGTGCTGAGTGCCGATGGTCCTCCCATCGTCACCTTTGTTGCGCGCGATCTCGAGCCGTATCGCGGATTCCCGCAGGCTCTGGAGGCCGCCGCCAAGGTCGTGCGCCAGCGTCCCGATGCTCTGTTCGTCTTCGTTGGAGGAGACGGTGTCAGCTATGGCGTGCCGCCGCCGGGCGGCGGGGCGTGGAAGGATCATCTCCTCAAGTCGCTGGACATCCCGCGGGAGAATATCGTCTTTCCCGGCGCGGTACCGCATTCGGTCCTACGGCAGATCTACCAGATCTCGTCCGCGCATCTGTACCTGACCTATCCCTTCGTCCTGTCCTGGTCGGTGCTGGAGGCGATGGCCTGTGGCGCGCTGGTCATCGGATCCGATACGGCGCCCGTTCAGGAGGTCATACGTTCCGGCAAAAATGGCCTTTTGGTGCCGTTCTTCGATACGGATGCGCTCGCCGAGGCGATTCTCGGCGCCCTCGCGAATCCGGAACGTCACTTCGGGATGCGCGTCGCGGCGCGCCGGACGGTCGAGAGGCGTTTCCGGTTGGCGGAATGCCTTAATAGTCAACAGAATATTATTGAAAAGCTGGCTGGAAAGTCGTTTAGAGGCATCCAGGGGCAGACGTTGGCGGCCTCATGATTAATACTTCAATTTTTAAAGTATATTTGGAATATATTTTTTTATATCGGTTGAATTTTGTTATTGTGCACTGCAATGTTAGTTGTTAGGCTTCCAATAGAAGACGCAGGATGACTTTGAAAAGTTTCGGTTATCCGGAATTCTTGTTCTTTGTTGCAGGGTAATTCTTCAGGGGCGGTGCGTGCTAAATTTGACGTCTTCCGGCATTGGGAAACAACTGGTGACGAGAAAGCTGATCGCGGCATCGGTCCGGGATCGCTCCTGCTTCGAAGGAAGCGATATCGAACATCAGGTCGTTTTCCTCGACGCAGATGGCCTTCCTCCGGTGACATTGCAGAATGCTTTTCCATTGGTCGCCGTCGCCTATTCGGACGAGGGCGAGGCGGATCTGCAGGCGGGTTTGGCGCTGCTTGGATCATTGGGGACGATCCCGGCCGTTCCCATCCGGCGGCTTGATCCCGCAAACAGGCCGGAAAGCCTCCCGCTTCTGCAGGCTCTGACCGAAGGCAGTGTCGGCCGGCTTGCGCGATACAGCGCCTCGATCACCTCGGAGCTTGCGATCCTGCGAAGGGAGCGAGAAACGCTGCTGGAAAACTACCGAGCGCTCGAGGATGCCTTCCAGGCCCGAAACTGGGAGCCGGTTTCGGAGATTTTCTCCCACGATCCATATGCCGATCCGAAGGATGAGGGGATCGGGCCGCTGCTTGCTGCAGCCTTTATCGAACAGCTTCTGCCGGTATCCAGCCTTGGCGTGGCGGGGTTTGCCCTTCACTTTCACTCGGTGCCCAGAATCAGCGGAGAGCTTGTCGTCGCGTTGAGCTATCTCGAGAGCGGCGAAGGGGTTGCCGAATGGACTGTCCCCTATGCGCAGCTCGTGCCGAACTGGAATTTCTTCTCGCTGCCCCGCGCCTGTGGAGGAGCAGCACGTACGCTGCGGCTGCGGATTTCTGCGACCGGGCCGGAGACCGTCGGCCTTTCGCTCGGCTATCCGATCGCCGGCGAGCGTTATTCGGCGCGCTCGGAGCTTCCGCATCCGGATCTCGACCTGCGCCCGCTGGCGTTCAAGGTGTTCACGGGGTTGCCCGGGGTCAAGCCCGCCAGAACACCCAACATGATAGCGCCGAGCAACCTGCTCGAAGGCCAGTACACTGTCGACTATCGCCTGGCGGTCGCTACGTTGAGTCAGATCGCCGACGTTTCGGTCACGCCCATCGTCCCGGAATTCCAGACGGTGCGGTTCCTCGAGCACGAGCATGCCATCGTCTGCCATCCGTTGCCGAGCGGCATATCGGCCGGCGCGGTCAGTGGCGCCGTCGAGACCGGAACGATATCCTTTTCGGTGAGCGCCTTCATCGATCATCCGGAAGGCAAGCCCGCGGCGGTCAGCTTCCTGCTCGCGCCGGCAAATTCGAATGCGCGTTCCGAAGTGGCCGAGATCGCGCGAAAGGGCACGGCCAGACCGTCGACATTCTTCAGCGGATGGCGCGAAGTCAGCTCCAGCGAGGTCGTCAACATCAACATTCAGCTGGATGAGCCGGTACGCGGCCCGATGGATCTGATGATCCTCAGCCGCGCAGTGACGGATTCGGTCGATTTCTCCTGGCTTAAAGTCTCCGGCTTCAGGATGGTCAAGCAATTTACGGAGGCCGCCGATGTCCGGTAACAGGGAGCCAGCCGACCTGATCGCCGTGGCCATGCCTCTCTACGGTCACGCGGCACTTGCTCTTGAGGCGATCGAGTCGGTGCTTGCCTCGAATCCCGGCAACTGCCGGATCGTCATCGTCGTCTCTGTCGACGGCGATCCGCGGCACGAAACGTTCGATCAGCTGCTGCTCTACGCCGCGGCCCATCCTTGCGTCCATGTCATATTCGGCCGGAACGCCGGCCCGGGCGGTGCACGCAATCGCGCCATCGATTTCGTCATCGAGCATTTTTCCGAGGCGAGGGCTGTCTACTTCCTCGATGCCGACAACCGCATCCTTCCCGGCACGATCAAGACGCTTTACCAGCAGCTCGTCTCCAGCGGCTGCGGGTGGGTTTACACGAATATCGACACATTCTCGGTCAGCTGGCGCGCCCATTACGGCAATCGCTATTCGCGGCTGGTGCACTGCATCACCGACAATATCTGCGATACGGGATCGATGATCTCGATCGAGGTTTTCAAGGACGGCGTCCGCTTTAATGACGACCGGCAGAACGGTTTCGAGGATTGGGAATTCTGGCTGTCCTGCATCGAGCACGGTTTCGTCGGCATGCCCTGCCACGACACCGTCTTCGAATACAGGCTGAGGGCGGAAAGCCGCTTCAAGGAGGCGAACCGCGACCGCGCCACATCGGTCAGCTTCCTGCGCAAGCGCCACATGCCGTTGTTCCAGCGCCCGATGCTGGTGGATTTCGAGCACGAGGATTGCCCGCGCTACCTGTTTGCGCGGACGGAAGATACGGCGATCTCCTTCTTCACCGATCCCACCAAGCCGCCGACGATGCTTCGCCTCGACGACATCATCCCCGCCTTCTGGGGCAATATCGGCGAGCCGGACAATGAACATTTTCCGCCATTCCTGGTCGCCGGAAGCGGCGCGGCGCTCGACCTTCTGCGGCGCTCGCGGATGTTGCCGAACGTGCTTGCTCATCTCGAGCGCCTGAGCGAGGTGAGCAACGTCGTCTTCGTCCAGCTCGCCAACGATGCCGCCCAGCGCAAGATCGAGTCGGTCGTTCATGGGCCGGGTGCACAAAAAATCGGCCCCGCCGATCTCGTTTTCCTGTCGACACGGATCGTCCAGGACGTGGTCCAGAACAATGCCGTGGACTGGTTCGCCTCGATCGCAAGCCAGCAGGTATGGCCGACATCGGCCGTTCTGAAAGTGCGCTTCCCTTTTCCAAGAAGCCTCCCGCGCCGCTCTCTCATCACGCCTCAGCAGGTGATGATCAATTGCCTCAACGCAATTGCCTCGAGCCCCCTCCGCGAGACGGCTGGCAGGCGATGGACCTGGCGTCCCGCGCGGCTCGTGCCCTATACCGATCTCCACAAGGCGTTGCGCAAGGAGATCGGAGGATCGCCGGTCCTGCCGCTCGGGCATAACGAGGGCAAGCGCACCGTGGCGCTGCTGGTGCCGAACGCTTCGTTCGGCGGGGCTGAAAAGGTCGTTTATGCCGCGGCGCGGGAGTTGAAGGCGGCCGGTTATGAAACCCACCTCTTCGTGCTCGGCACGTCCCGGATGGACGTGATCGACGAGTTCGATTCCAGCTTCGACTACATCCATTTCTGGGAGGCGGGAATTCCGGCCTGGGGAGGGTCGGGTTCTTTCCTGGGACAGGACTTCATCGCCGAGGAGCATTCGGTCGACTGGCAGGCGCTCAAAGGGCAGCTTTCCGGCTTCGACCTGGTCATCAACAACCACGTGATGGCCGTCCATCCCCTTATCGCGCGACTGCGATCCGAAGGCACGCGCACGGCCTGCTATCTGCACGTCGTGGACAACACGGCCTTCAAGAGGCCCGCCGGCCAGCCCTTCGCAGCGATTGCCCACGAGCATTGCTACGATGCCTTCCTGACCTGCTCCGAACAGCTCAAGATCTATCTGCACAGCTACGGTGTCCCGCACGAGAAGGTCTTCGCCGTAGCGAACGGCGCAAGCTTCTCGGTGCCGCCCAAAGCCTTGGCGGAGGTTCTGGCCGTCAGGCGGATTGAGCGCAAGGATGACCGCTTGCGGATTCTTTACATGGGCCGGTTTGACCAGCAGAAGGGCATCGACAGGCTGGCGGCAGTGCTCGCGGAATTGCGGGCCTCCAACGTCGCCTTCGACGGTCGGGCCATCGGAGGGGAAATTCTCGCCGATTCCAGGGTCTCCTGGAGTGAACGGCTGAAGGACCTCGGCGTCGACGTGCGCCCGCCGGTCTTCGCGAGCAAGGACCTGATCAAGGCGCTGGGCTGGGCCGATGTTCTCCTCATGCCGTCACGGTGGGAGGGCGCGCCGCTGATGATCGCCGAGGCACAGCAACTCGGCTGCGTGCCCATCGCGACCGCGGTTGGCGCGGTGGACGAACTCATTTGCGACGGCGAGGACGGCATACTCATCGATGCGGCTTCCGATCCTCAGATGGTGAGGGAGATGGCACGAATTATTGAAGAGGTTGCGCGCAATCGCGGAAGACTTGCGCCGCTCATGGAGGGCTGCATCAGAACCGCCGCGCACCGGTCATGGACTTCCTCATTCTCGGATTTCATCTCGTGGAGCGATCGGTCCGTGAAAAATTCGTCACTGTCCCGCGCCGCGATCTTTCGCGAGCAGGCGGCGGCAAATCCCGTGGTCGCGGCAGCTGGCTGATTGCCGGGCCGCTTCTTTGAAACAGAAAGGTCTTGTCGAATGCGTCCGCGAATTCTCGTGACGGGTATTCCTGGTCACTACACGCGCCTTGCCAATGGCGCCCATGGTTCGTCCGTCTCCTATTCGGAGCGGCAGAAGCAGCCGGAAACGAAAGAGGAGTTCCTGCAAGAGCTGAGCAACATCAGCAATACCGGGAACTACCTCATCGGCGAAGGCGCCCTGCGGGCGCTCGCGCCGCATGCCAAGCAGGTTCCCTTCTGGCATCTCTACAATCTCAGCAAGAGCGGCAGTGGGTTCGATGAGTTCAACGCCAATTTCGATATCTGCGTCTTCACCTGCGCGAACCTGTTGCGCAAGGGGCTTTCCGCGGACGCCGAGGCGGATGTCCTCAGCCGGCTCAACATGCCAATCGTCATGCTGGGCATCGGATTGCAGAACCGCAAGGACCTGGAGAACAATCTTCCGGAAGGAACGAAGCGGCTTCTGGCGGTCCTGAAGGAGCGAGAGCACTATTTCCTGACACGCGGCTACGAGTCCGCCGGCTTCCTGAAGGATCAGGGCTTCTCCTTCGTGCGCCCGACCGGCTGCCCTTCCGTCTATTTCATGCCGGACAACATGCGCCGGTCGATGAGGAAGCTGCCGAGCGTCAAGATCGGCCAGGCGAAGACCATTTTTTCGGGCTATCTCGGTGGCAATCAGGATGCGATCCTGGATGCGAACGCGCTCGCGCCGCAGGATACCGTACCGCCATACGTCGTGCAGGACGAGTTCCTTCACTTCGATATGAAGGTTGAGCCCAATGACGAGGGACGCGTCTATGATTCCGCTTCGGGCCGGATGATCGGCGATCTGACCTATCCCGGTATTGAACGGGAGAAGCAGCGGTTCGAGGTTCGTACCTTCTTCGACAACAACCAGTGGCGCGGCTGGGCCTCCTCGATGGATTTCAATTTCGGCCGGCGTTTTCACGGTTCGATCATCGCCATGCAGGCGGCCGTGCCTAGTCTGATGGTAGCGGTGGACGACCGCATGCGCGAGATGCTGGGCTTCACCGGCCTGCCGGCTGTCGACATTACGGAGGTCGACAAGGCGGAGAACCGCGCCGAGTTCGTCGCCGACCATCTGGCGCAGCTCAACACGAGCGAACTCGTCGACCGGTATTCCGATCGCGAGAGCGCCTTCCGCACCACGCTTCGCGAAATCGGCATCGGCCTTTAGCGAGGCCCTATCCAGGGGCCCGCGGGCCATCACCCTTCGGTTCAGAGGACAGTCATGCGTATCTTGCTCACGGGCATTCCCTCCTATCTGCAGCGGACGATTGCGGACGTCTCCGGCACGACCGTTATCCATCGGCCCTATTTCGACGAGACGAGGACAAAAAAGGATCTGATCGCGCAGGTCAGGAAGATCGCCAATACCGGCAACTACCTGATCGGCGAGGGAGCGGCCGAGAGCCTGCGCGGCCATAACGTCACCTACCTGCCGTTCTGGCATCTGGCCAACAATCGGGAGTCGAACGAGATTTTCGAGCAGGTGAACCGCGAGTTCGATCTGTGCGTCTTCGCCTCAGCCAATCTGCTGCGCCCCGGCTATTCCGCCGATCTCGAGGCGGAAATCTTCGCGAAGCTGACGATGCCGGTCGTGGTGATGGGCATCGGCATCCAGCGCAAGGAGGGCCTCAAGGATCAACTGCCGGCCGGTACGCTCAAGTTCCTGGACGTGTTGCGGAACAAGGAGAGTTTCTTCCTCACGCGCGGTTACTTCACTGCCGAATTCCTGAGGGAGCAGGGGATGAAGTTCGTCAAGCCGACCGGCTGCCCGTCACTCTATTTCTCGCCGAATGATATGAAACGTTCGCTGACCGCGCTCGCCAACCCGGCGCTGGCGGAGGCCCAGAAGATCGCCTTCGGCGGCTATCTTGGCAGCGTTGCCGATACCATCGTCGATGCCCACGCACTGCTCAAGCCCGACAGCGTCGCAAGCTATGTCGTCCAGGACGAACTTGTTGCCTACAACCTTTCCCTGACCGGCGGCGACAGTGATATCGCCTATGACCGGTCGAGTGCGCGCATCACCGGGGGCACCGAATACAAGCATTCGGAGAAATGGCAGCGGAAATACGAGTTGCTGGTCTATTTCGATACGAACCAGTGGCGCGGGGCGATGTCCGAGCGCGATCTCTGCTTCGGCCGCCGCTTCCATGGCTGCATCATCGGCATGCAGGCCGGCACGCCCGCCCTGATGATCGCCGTTGACGACCGGATGCGGGAAATGCTGGAATTCATCGGCTTCCCTTATATCGAGGCCTCCACCTGGAACAGGGAGACGGACAAGCGCGCCTATCTCGCCAACTTCCTCGGCAAGATCGACACGCAGGCCGTGATCGACCGCTATTCCGCTTGCGAGGCGAATTTCCGCAGTGCTTTGGGGCAGATCGGACTTTGAGCGGATGAAGGTGGCGGTGCGCGCGATCCTTGCCTGTGCGCTGGCGGTGCTCTGGGGGTTTGCTCCGGTGCCGCCGGCGGGTGCTGGCGATGTGGTTACCGATCGCATCGGCATCAACCGGGTAAACCTCGCCTGGCTTTCTCGTGCCGACCAGGAGCGTATACTAAAGGAAATCGCGGCGAGTGGCATCACCCATGTCCGGCTTTCGCTGTCGATGCCGGTGGCCAGGAGCATCGATGCGCTCGAAATCGCAAACCGGCTGGGGCTGAAAGTCCTTCTCGAGATCCAGCTCGGCAACAAGGATTATTATCCCCCCGGGGCACGTCCCCGTACCGGTTTCGGCCGTATCTGGGATGTTCAGCGGCTTTCTGATCTCGACCTCGATCTTTATCGGTCGCAGTTGCGCTCGGCCCTTCGCCGCATTGACGGCATGGGCATCCGCATCGACGCCGTCGAGCCCGGAAACGAGATAAACTACAGCGCCTACAACGGTGACCTCGTCGTCTACGAAAAGCCCGGGCAACGGACACCGCGCAACGTTTCGGAACTCGCAGACCGCACGGCCTTCGGGCGGGGGCTAGACGCCTATGTCGGTGCCGTCCGCATCACCCGGGAGGAGTTGCAGTCGACGGTTCATAGCCGCGATGCGCTTTTGATTTCGGCCGGGCTGTCCGATGTTGGCACAAGCGAGGCCGACAGCCGGGGCATGGAACGGCTCGACCCCGGCGAATTCATTTCACTCCTGCGAGAGCGGGGTATCGATGCGCTGGTCGATGGCTATGGAATTCATCTCTATCCGGGGCGCAAGGATGACGCGGGACTTGCGCGCTATGTCAGAACGCTTCTCGGCTTTTGCCGGCCTGAAGGGGAGGGCAAGTCGTGCTGGGTGACCGAGTGGGGCATTGCCAACACTGCTCTTTCCTGCCCCCTGGACGATCGCGAGCGGGAAGTCGCGGTTCTTGCCGTGCGCCGCAGCTTTAACGAACTGATGGATGAAGGAAGGCTGAGAGCGGCCTTCTATTATGACTGGGACACCCAAGCGGTCTATAGCGTCTGGCGTTGCGGCGCGTTAAGCCCGGCCGGCGTCGCAGCCACGAAAACGGGAAAGGTTGACGCGAAGTAGGAAAATCCGCGATCTCAAGATCGCAAAGACCGGATATGCGCGGCAGACGCTTGAGTTTCCGGTTCAAGAGAACCGCTCCCGGAATAGGGGCGAGCCAGCTTCCTCCTCCGCGATGGCGGCGCGATTGGCAGCCTCGCGCAGCGCCTGAAAGTCGGCTTGGTGCTCGACCCTGGTACCGCCAAGCCGCACCGTCACCAATATCTGGCGCTCCTGCCCGGTCGTGAATGTGGTCTCCTTTACCTGCGCGCGGATACGCTCGCAGATGGTGCTGGCATTTTCCATTGTCGTGCCGGGCAGATAGATGCCCAGTTCGTCTGAGGCGAGGCGGGCGACAAGGTCACTATGGCGCACGGAAGAATATACGATCCGGACCATCGATTGAAGCAGCGTATCAGCCCATTGTGGACCGTAACGATGATCGATCGCATCGAAATCATCAATCTTGAGAACGAGCAAGACGCCATCGGCGCTTTCGGTGCTGCTTGTGCGCCTGCGTTCTATCGCATGTTCGACCGAATTCGCAAATTCGCCGGCGCGCATCGTGCCTGTGACGGGGTTGCGACTGAGCGCGTGCCGAAGCTCTTCTTGGGTATCACGAAGCGCGTCGTTACGCAGATAAAGCGCCAATTGAAGCGGAAATGTAACAGCGAGCGATATCAATGCCACGACTGTCAATTCCACCCAGAACGGGCGTTGGGGAACAAGCAGGCTTAGTAGCCAAGCAATCGTGATCGCTCCAATCGCAGTGGCGAGGGCGCGAAGTATTGCCATCTTGATGTGCGGTACGACTACCGCCTGGCGAAAACGAAAATGCAGGGTCATCGGTTGAGAGAGCTTTTGCGGTGGCCTCTATCTTTGAGATATTCCGTGAAAATACCAAGTGAAAAAACCTTATGGTATTTTAACAATGGGCATGAAGAATTTGATCGGAAGGCGATCGGCCTGCATCGGCAGAATGGGTGGGCGCGGTTTGTATCGATGCAGCCTCACTACAACCTCATCTACAGGGAGGAGGAGCGCGAAGTGCTGCCGTTCTGCCTCAGCGCCTGGCAAGATTTCTCTCGGCACAAAAGCAGAGAGACTCTTCGCATTACCGCTTCATCCCACCCAGCTTCGTCAGCAATGCCGCCCCCGTCTTGATGCCTGCAATGAACAAATCCAGCTTGAGGTTCTCGTTCGGCGCATGGTTCGCCTCGTCCGCATTGGCGTAAGGCACGACGAACGCAGGTTTCTTCAGGATCTTCGTGAATACGTAATCCGGAAGTGATCCGCCAACGGTCGGGTAGAGCAGCGGTTCGACGCCACGGGCGGTGAAGATCGCGTCCTGGATGACCGGCGCGAATGGGCTATCCATCGGCGTCTTCGACGGCAGCATGGCGTTGAGCGGTACGAATTCCACATCCGGCGCGTGGGCCGCCACATGCGCCCGCACCTTCTCGAACACGTAATCCGGCGTCAGGCTTTCGACCAGGCGGATGTCGCATTTGGCAAACGCCTCGCAGGGCAGAACCGTCTTCTGGCCCGGCCCACCGTAACCGCCATGCAACCCGTTGATGGTCAGCGTCGGGTGGAACATCAGCCGGTCGAAATAGCCGCGGTCGAGCGGCGCGTCGAGTTCCTTGATGCCGAGGTCGGCCTTGATCGCATCGAGATCGAGCGGCAGCTTGTCGACCGCCTCGCGCTCCATATTGGTCGGCGGCACAACGACGTCGTGCAGGCCGTCTATGGTGATCTCGCCCTTGTCGTTCTTCATCGTGGCGAGCAGATGCACGAGCTTCCAGATCGCATTCGGCATCACGCCGCCGAAATTGCCGGAATGGGCGTCACGGTTGGCCGTCTTCGCCCGCAGTTCGAAGGACGCGACACCGCGCACGCCAAACGTGATGATCGGCGTGTCGGATTCATGCAGCGGGCCATCGGAGGTGACGACCAAATCCGCGGCATTCAGTTTGTCGGCATGCTCGGCCACGAACTCGGCGATGTGCGGGCTGCCGATCTCTTCTTCGCCTTCCAGCAGGAAGATGACGTTGCAGGGCAGTTCGCCGGTCACCTTCAGATGCGATTCCAGCGCCATCAGCTGAGCAAAATGCTGGCCCTTGTTGTCGCCGATGCCGCGGGCGTAGATGCGGCCGTCGCGGATGGTCGGCTCGAAGGGCGGGCTCAGCCACAACTCATAGGGTTCCGGCGGCTGCACGTCGTAATGACCATAGAGGAGCACGGTCGGCTTGCCGGGCTGCTTTTCCATGCGGCCGAGCACCATCGGATGGTTCTTGGTCGGGATGGTGATCGCCTCCATGCCCATGCCGTTCAGCATGTCGACGAGGATGGCCGCCACTTCGGCGATACCCTTGTTCTGGGCGCTGATCGAGGGATGGCGGACATAATCCATCACCCGTTCGATGAAGCTTTCGCGGTTTTCCTCGATATGCGCGAAGACGCGCTCCAGATCGCTCTTTTGCTCAGTCATTTCATGCATCCTGCTTGGCTGTCAGAAGGAGGGCGCCGGAACCATGCACCGTACCGCTCCACCCGGGTGCGACCAATGTCGTCGTATCAAGTTGGGTGAGGATCATAGGCCCCTGGAACGTGGCGCCCGCACCGAGCGTCGAACGGTCGACGACCGGAACGCTCGTCACGCCGCTTTCGAAATGCACCGGCACATGGTCGAACGGGGTGACATCGGAGCCCTTCTCGAGGATTGCCGGCGGCGGTTCGACCGTCATGCCGGCGGCTTCGACGCGCAGGGTCACCAGTTCGATCGCCGCTTCGAGCTCAAAACCGTAGAGCGCCTTGTGCTCGGCGGCGAAGGCGGCATCCACAGCCTCGCGGGTCTCGCCCCAGGTGACGGCAAGCTCGCCACCCTGGCCGTGGTAGCGCAGCAGCGCGACGGTCGCGATGCGGCGGTCCTTTTCGGCCACACCTTCTATGTCGAACCAGGATGATGCCTGGGCTTTGAGCTCGGCGATGATGCCGTTGGCAGCCACCACATCCACCGCACCGGCTTTCGGCAACGTGCGGCTGAACTCGGCCTTGAGGTCGGCGGCAAGCAGGCCGTCGGCGCAGAGAATGCCCGGAGCCGGCGCGATCATGATGCGGGAAATGCCGAGCAGTTCCGCAAGCGCGCAGCCATGCAGCGGACCGGCGCCGCCGAACGGCACCAGCGTGAAGTCGCGCGGATCATGGCCGCGTTCGACCGAAACGACGCGCACCGCGCCGACCATGTGGTTGTCGACGATCGCCAGAATGCCGCGCGCCGCCGTTGCCGTGGAAAGGCCGAGCGGGTTCGCGACCTTGCTGTCGACCGCCTTGCGGGCGGCTTCGACATCCAGCGCCATGCGACCGCCGAGGAGACGGGCCGGCAGATGTCCGAGCACGACATGGGCGTCGGTCACGGTCGGGTTCTCGCCGCCGTGGCCATAGGCGGCCGGGCCCGGACGGGCGCCGGCGCTCTGCGGGCCGACGGTCAGCGTGCCGTCCGCCACCTTGGCGATCGAGCCGCCACCGGCGCCGATCGTCACCATGTCGACCATCGGCAGCGGCAGCGGCCATTCGCCGACCTTGCCGTGTTGGGTAAGGCCGATCTTGCCGTCCTTGATCAGGCAGATATCGGCGCTGGTGCCGCCGATATCGACGGTGATGATGTCCTTGATGCCGCAGGCGGCGGCAACAGACCGAGCCCCGACCACCCCGGCGGCAGGACCGGACAGCGCCGTGAGCGCGGGCGCCTGGCGGATGGTCGCCGCACCGGCGACACCGCCGTTCGACTGCATGAGAAGCAGCGGAGCCGCGACCTTCTCGTCGATCAGGCGCTGTTCCAACCGGCCCACATAAGTGGTGACGCCGGGCATGACGGTGGCGTTGAGGACGGTCGTCAGCGTCCGTTCGAATTCGCGCACCACGGGCAGCACGTCAGTCGAGGTGGTGACCGCAAGGTGCGGCAATTCCTCGCGCAGGATTTCGGCTGCGCGCTTCTCATGCACCGGATTTGCGAAGGCATGCAGCAGGCAGATGGCGACCGCCTCGACGTCCATGCCGCGGATCGCTTCGGCCGCAAGCCGCACGCTGTCCTCGTCCAGCGCATCCAGAACCGCGCCGCCGGCGGCGATGCGCTCGTCGATCTCGACGATGCGCGAGGCCGGCACGGGCCGCGCCGGCTTCACCCAGGTATAGAGGTTCGCCTTGCGGGGAATGTCCTGGCGGCCGATGTTCAGCACATGGCGGAAACCCTTGGTGGTGACCAGCGCCGTGCGGGCGCCCTTGTCTTCCAGGATCATGTTGGTGGCAACCGTGGTGCCATGCAGCACCTGGCCCAGCGAAGAGGCCTCGCGACCGGCGTCGGTGAGCGCCAGGCGAATGCCGTTCAGGAACGCCTCCGAAGGATCGGAGGGCACGCTCGGCGTCTTTGCCCGCCAGACCTTGCCGGTGGCACGGTCGAGAAGGGCGACGTCGGTGAAGGTGCCGCCGATATCGACTGCGACGGAAAGGGACGTATCGATAAAGGTCTCAGGCGAGGACATCGACATACTCCTGACGATGGAATGCACGGGTAGCGGGGCGATTGGCGCGAAGTGCGGCCGTAGCCGCCTGGTCAACCTTGGTGCCCTTCACGACAACCCCATAGAGACGTTCAGCGGACTCGGCGCTGACGAAACCGCCGAGCACGTCTTCGAGAATCGCATCGAGATTGCGGTCGAAAGGATGGCCGTAGCCCCCGCCCCCTCCGGTCTCCATGCGCAGCACGTCACCCTTGACGAGCCTGTTGCCGTCCGAAAGCGGCGGAACCATGCGCTGGTTTGGCCGGCCCGGATTGATGGTGACGCGGCCGGTGCCGCCGCCCATGCCGCCATTGATGCCCCAGGGCGGGTTCTTGACGCTGTCGATGCGCACGGCGAGCATCATGTCTTCCGCGAGGATCTCGTATTCGCGGATGATGCCGCAGCCGCCGCGGAATTTGCCGGCGCCGCCGCTGTCCTTGACGATGCCATAGGTGCGCAGCCGCACCGGATAACCGACTTCGAGAAACTCGACCGGATAGTTCTCCTGCGCCACGAAATAGACCGCGTCGATGCCATCCGAATCCGGCCGGGCGCCGTAACCGACGCCGATGCCGTCGGCGAGCAGGAAACGCTTCAGCTCGCCCGCGTCATCCTTGTAGTTGCCCCGCATGATGGTGATGACATAGGCCGAGTTGGAGGCCGGCGCCTTGCCGCCGGCCGTGTTGACGAGGCCATTGAGGGCCGACAGCACGCGCATCATGGTAAGGCCGCGCATGCCGAGCGAAGCCGGGAAGTTCGGCTGCAGAAAGGATCCCTGGCGCAACTTCACCGCATCCAGCGCCTGCGGACCGCCGGCATTGCAGACCTGGCCCGGATCGCCGCCGAGATAAAAGAGACCGAGCGCCATGCCCGGCACGCCGCGGTTCATCAGGAAGTTGACCGGACCGGGCGCCTGGTCATCGGACTCGGTCGCATCGAAGGTGAACTTGTCCTCGCCATTCGCCAGCTTCTCGCGGGTCAATGCGAGGCGCATCTTGAACGGGCCATTGCCATGGCCGTCGCTGTCGATCGCGTCGGTGAATTTATGGGTCCCGTAATCGAAGGTCTCGGCCAACTTGGAGCGCACCAGCTTGCGGGTGCGGGTGAGCAGCTGCGCCAGCGCATCCTCCACAACATCGGAGCCGAAGCGGTCGAGGATCTCGCCGATGCGCTTCACTCCCACATCGACGCTCGCCATCAGCGCCCGCATGTCGCCGATGCTCTGTTCGGGGAAGCGGGAATTGCGATGGAAGATCGACAGCGTCGCCTCGTTGGTGACGCCCTGGTTCATCAGCTTGGTGACGGGGATGATGATGCCTTCCTGGTAGATGTCGGTGGCGGCCGGGCTGATAGAGCCCGGATGCATGCCGCCGATATCGGCGAAATGCGCCCAGCTCATCACGAACGCGCAACGCTTGCCGTCCTTGAAGACGGGCGCCAGCAGGACCTGGTCGTTGGAATGCGAAACCGCGCCGCGCGAGCCGTAGCAGTCATTGTACCAGTAGAGATCGCCGGGCTTCATCATATCGGCCGGGAACTTGTCGAAGACCGGGCCGGTCATGTCGCCGAACACCGGCACCATGGAACCGACCGCCATGACGCCTTCGCCATCGAACAATGCGGTATAAAAGTCTTTCTTCTCGCGGATGAAGGCGGAGATGGCGGTGCGCTCGAGAAGCGCTTCCATTTCCGACTGGGCGGCGGCAATCGCGCCACGGATGATTTCGAGCGAGACGGGATCGCAGACGGACCCTTCCGGTTTTATCGCCCTGGCGGGCGTGCTTTCGCTTTCCTTGGGATTGTACATCTTGGAATCCTCGTTGGATGCTGTGGAATGGATCGAGCGGGTGCTCATTGGGCATCTCCGATCAGAACGACGACATTGCCGAGACTTCCCTGCTCGACGCGCTCATGGGCCTTGGCGATGTCCTCAAGGGGGAATGTCGCGCCGATGGCGACCTTGAGCCTGCCGGCATCGGCGAGCTCGGCGATCATCTTTTCACCCGCCAGCCGCTGATCCTCCGGGATCAGGAAACCCTGGATGAAGCGCAGGTTGGCGCCCTTGGCTGCGAAGGCGTAGTAGGGAAGCACTGGCGTCGGATTGCTGCTCGACGAATAGGAGGCGACAGTGCCGTTGCGTTTCAGGGTGGCCGCATCGAGTTCCAGGTTTGCCCCGAAATCGACCTCGACAATGCGATCGACGCCCTGCCCATCAGTCAGTTCGAGAATACGGGCCGATACGTCTTCCGTCTTGCGGTGGATCATTGCGAAGGCACCGGCTTCCTTCACATGCGCCTCAGCCTCCGGACTGCTGACGGTCCCGATCACCCGCGCGCCACCGGCAGCCGCCATCTGCACCGCGAAATGGCCAACTGCACCGGCCGCACCGTTCACGAATATCGTCTGGCCGGTGACCGGACCATCAGCAAAAACCGCGCGATAGGCGGTCATGGCAGGCACGCCGAGATTGGCGCCATCGGCGAAACTCAGGTTATCCGCGAGCCTCACAGCCTGATGGGAGGCAATGGCGATGAATTCGGCGGCGGTGCCGAAGGCGCGGCCAGCTTCGCCGTATCCGCCTTGGGCATTCCACATCCAGACCCGTTCGCCGATGCGGCCTTTATCGACGCCCGCGCCGACATCGATGATCTCGCCTGCCCCATCCGTATGCGGAACGATCAGCGGGTGATCCATGCCCATGCCGCGCCAGCCGCCGCGGCGTTTCACGTCGGCCGGATTGATGCCGGACGCGTGCACGCGCACCAGCACCTCGCCGGGACCGGCGACCGGTGCAGCCATCTCGCCGACGGAGAGAACCTCCGCGGCGGGACCGGTGCGTGTGTAGGAAGCGGCGAACATCAACAACTCCAATCAGTACAGATGGCAGGCGACAGTGCGGGTGCCGACCGGCTTCGGCAGAGGTATTTCGGACGCGCAGCGCGCATGAGCTGCCGGACAGCGGTCGCGAAACACGCAGCCGGAGGGTGGATTACGCGGGTCCGGCGCGCCGCGGCCGATCGGCAGCGGATCGTGGCTCTGGTCCGGGTTCGGCACCGGAACGGCGGCGACCAGCGCCTTGGTGTAGGGATGCAGCGGTTCGCGGACGATATCCTCGGTCGGCCCGTCTTCCATGATCCGGCCGAGATACATGACGATGGTCCGCTCGCAGACGTAACGCACCAGCGCCAGATCGTGACTGATATAGATGGCGGTGAGACCAAGCCGGTCGCGGACGTCGCGGAAGACATTGAGCACGCCGGCGCGCACCGAGACGTCGAGCATCGATACCGGCTCGTCGGCCACCACGAATTCCGGCTGCAGAATCAGCGCCCGCGCCATGACGACGCGCTGCAGCTGGCCACCCGAGAGGTGGTGCGGATAGCGGTCGAGGAACTGCGCCGGCTCGGGCAGCTTCACCAGTTCGAGTGCCGTAATGATCCGGCCCTCGCGCTCGCGCTTCGGAATGTCGGCGTTTTCCAGCGGCTCGGCCAGCGTCTGGCGGATGGTGAAGCGCGGATTGATCGCGTCGAACGGGTTCTGGAAGATGAGCTGCGCCTTGGAGCGGAACTTCTTGAGCCCGCTGCCGCGCACGGCGCCGATCTCCTCACCGTCGAAATGGATCGTGCCGCCGGTCTTTTCCTCGAGCTTCAGCAGCAGCCGGCCCATGGACGTCTTGCCACAGCCGGATTCACCGAGCAGGCCGACGCTTTCGCCCCGCCGGATATCGAAGCTGACGCCATCGACCGCCTTCACCACCGTCGACTTGCCGCGCATCGCCGCGAACGCACCGCCGACAGCATAATGCAGCTTGGCATCGAAGACCGAGACCAGGACATCCGGTTTCTTGGTGACGGTTTTTTCGGTGGCGGGGTTCATGCCGGGGCCATCCATGTCTCCGTCTTGGCGGATTCGATACGCAAGGCAGCACTCTCGTTGGCGCGGTGACAGAGCACCGGATGATCCGGCGCAACCTCGATGACCGGCGGCTCGGTGCCGCAGATGTCGAGCGCGAAAGGACAACGCGGCTTGAACCGACAGCCGGCCGGCGGATTGGCAAGGTTCGGCGGCGCACCCTCGATCGGTGTCAGGATGCCGGAGGCTGCTCCCTGCAGATCCGGGAAAGCGTTGCGCAGGCCCATCGTGTAGGGGTGCGAAGGCGCCGTCAGCGCCGCCTGCATTGTGCCGGATTCGGCGACCTTGCCCGCATACATGACGACCGTGCGGTCGCAGATATAGGCGACGACCGAAATGTCGTGGGTGACGAGGATGACCGAGACGCCGAGCCGCGTCTGCAACTCTTTCAACTGGTCGAGGATCTGCCGCTGCACGATGACGTCGAGTGCCGTCACCGGCTCGTCGGCGATGATCAGCTTCGGGTCGAGCGCCAAAGCAAGCGCGATCGCAACACGCTGGCGCATGCCGCCGGAAAACTGGTGCGGATAGTCGTTCAAGCGGTTCGCATCGATGCCGACCATCTCGAACAGTTCTTCGGAACGGGCACGCGCCTGTTTCCGGTTCAGGCCGCCGCGGCGGCGCAACACTTCGTCGAGCTGGTATTCGACCGTATAGACCGGATCGAGCGAGTTCATCGCGCTCTGCGGCACGAAGGCGATGTCGCGCCAGCGCAGCGCATTCATCTCCTTTTCGGGGATTTTTGCGAGATCCTTGCCGTCGAACAGGATCTGCCCGCCGGTAATAGCGGCATTTTCGGCAATCACCCGCGTCAATGCGCGGGCAACCGTCGTCTTGCCGCAGCCGGATTCGCCGACGAGGCCGGTGATCGAGCCGCGCGGAATGTCGAAGCTCGCGCCATCCACGGCATGGACGAAATTGCGCCCCACCTGATAGCTGACCCGGAGGTCTCGAACGGAGAGAAGGGGTTCGCTCATCGGCTCAACTTCGGGAAGAGGATGTTTTCATAACCGCGGGTGATGAAGAAGCCCGCGCTGACAACGAGGATGATGCAGATGCCAGGAGGCACGAACCAGTAAAAGGCCTGCTTGGCGAGCGCCTGGCTCGCAAAGGCATCCTGCAGCATGTAGCCCCAGCTGATCGAATCCGGATCGCCGAACCCCAAGAAGCTGATCGACGCCTCGGTCAGGATCGCCCAGCCGATGGCGATCGATCCGTAGAGGAAGGAGAGCGGCAGGATGTTCGGTGCGATATGGCGCAGGATGATCTTGAAGTCGGAAGACCCCGCCACCCGCGCCGCCTCGACATAACCGCGGGTCCTGAGGGTCAGCACCTGGCTGCGGATGACGCGGGCGGTATCGCGCCACAGAACCAGCGCCATGGCGATCACCACGTTCCAGATCGACGGCCGCAGGAAGGCGGCAAGCACGATGACGAACGGCAGGAAGGGAATGCCGAAGGCGATGTCCGCAAGCCGCATCAGGATGGCATCCACCCAGCGGCCGAAATAACCGGCGACAAGGCCGATGACCGAGCCGATCAGCGCCACCATGAAGGCGGCCGTGATGCCGATCAGCAGTGCCGAGCGGCTGCCATAAACGAGCTGCGAGAAGATATCCCGGCCGAGGCTGGTGGTTCCCATGATGAAACCATCCTGCCCCGGCCGGAGATCCGCCGCGAGATCGTAGGCTGGGGTATAGAGAATTTCGGTCGGATCATGCGTGGCGATCTGATCGGCGAACACCGCGACGACGACGAACACCAGATAGATCAGGAGACCGGCGACCGCGAACGGGTCGTTCATCGGCAGCCTCAGCGCGCGAAACATCCGGGCAATAATATTGGGGCGTCTCGGCTTGATGATGGCGGGTGCGGCGATCTCAGGCATGGGAAATCCTTGGATCGAGGAAGGCATAGAGCAGGTCGGCGAGCAGATTCATGAAGATCACCACGAGCGCGATCATCAGGAAGGCGCCCTGCGCCAGCGGATAGTCGGAAGCCGCAACCGCGTTCACCAGCTCGCGGCCGAGGCCGGGCCAGGAGAACACCGATTCCACCACGACATTGCCCTGCAGCTGATAGCCGACGGCGATCGCAAACGAGGTCATCACCGGCAGCAGAGCATTGCGGGCCGCATGGCGCACCACCACCGTCCAGTTCGACAGCCCCTTGATGCGGGCCATGGTGACAAAGTCTTCCTTCATCACGTCGAGCATGTTGGAACGCATCAGGAGAAGCGGCAGGCCCTGGCTGTAGATCGCCAGGGTCGCTGCCGGCAGCGCCAGATGGGCGAGGAAATCGCGCGACGTATAGAGGTCGAGAAAGCCGGAATATTCATTGCCGGGAGCGCGCGTGCCGCCGGCCGGCAGCCAGCCGAGCGAAAACGAGAAGATCGCCAGCATCACCATGCCGAGCCAGAATTCCGGCATGGCGCGGGTGGTGAGTACCAGCGGAATGGCCGCCTGCTCCACCCAGCTGCCGCGGCGCCAGGCGAGATAGGCACCGGCGAGAATGCCGAAGACGTAAGCGACGATCAGCGAGGAGAAGGTGAGGATCAGCGTGTTCGGCAACAGGATCCAGATCCGCTGCCCGACCGGCTCGCGGTAGCGAAAGCTCTGGCCGAGCTCGCCCTGCAGAAGGTTGCCGAGATAGATCAGGTACTGGTGCCAGAGCGGCTTGTCGAGGCCGAACTGGGCCATCAGCTGCTGCTGCTGCTCGAGAGTAAAGGTCGGGTCGATATAGGCGGCCATCGGATTGCCCGGCATCAGCCGGAACATTAGAAACAGGATGGTCACCACCGCCCATAAAACAAGAGCGAGCTGCAGCAATCTGCTGCCCACAGCCTTGAAATTCTTCATCGGAAAAAATTCCTTCTCTTGGCTCGGCGCCTCCTTTGGGAGGAAAGGCGAGGCTGCCGATGTCAAGCGTCAGGCAAAAATGGGAGGCGGCGCCGGGAGAGATCGCCGCCTCCGTGAGGATTACTTGGCGGCGACGGTTTCCTTGGTGTCGCCCGGATAGCGAAGCTTGCCACCGTCCAGCGTATAGCCGGCATCCTTCAGGGTCTTGGCCGCAACGGCCTGTCCGGCCTTGAAGCTGTCGACCACCGACTTGTCATGCCAGTACTCGAGCGCCGGAGAGACGATGGAGTTCGAGGCGACCGCGAAACCGCGATAGGCGGCCTTGACGATCAGCTGGCGGTCGACTGCTTCGGAAAGCGCACGACGGAAGGCCGGGTCGTTGAAGGGCGGACGGCGTTCGTTGAAGGCGATGTAGCGGAAGCCCATGTCGACGGTGGAAACGACTTCCAGGTCGCCATCCTTTTTGGCGGCGTCGATGAGCACCTGCGGATCGCCGGTGAACTCGCCCATGAAGTTGATTTCACCCGAGCGCAGCATGCCGAGGGCAGCTTCCGCGTTCGGCACGATACGCAGGATCCAGCGATCGACCTTCGGCGCGGCGAAGTGGTCCTTGTTGGCGGCAAGCGTGACGGACTCGTTCTTGGCCCAGCTGGTGAACTTGAACGGGCCGGAGCCGATCGGCATCTGCTCCTGATAGCTTTCCGCAGTCTCCGGCTTGGTGGCCAGATCCTTGAGGATCGGCTCCCAGATATGCTTCGGGATCAGGTTGACCTTGGCAAGGCTTGACGTCACGAAGGAAGCGGCCGGCTTCTTCAGCTTGAAGGTGATGACGTCGCCATTGATGGTGATCGCATCGATATTCGTCGCGAAAGGCTTGTACATCGGGGCTTCGCCGCCGACTGCCGCTTCGAACGAGAACTTGACGTCTTCCGGGGTGACCGGCTTGCCGTCATGCCACTTCATGCCGGACTTCAGTTTCACGTCGACCGTGGTGCCGTCCTTCCAGGTGAAGCTTTCGGCGGCCCATGCCTTCGGCAGGCCATCCGGGCCGACGCGCAGCAGGCGGTCCCAGACGAGTTCGGTGATCCAGCTGTCGACGCTGCCCGAGATATAAAGCGGGTTGATTGCCTTGATATTGTCGGACGAATTGATGATCACGTCCTTCTTGGGCCCAGCCGGCTCGATGCCGAGGAAGGTCCAGGTGTTGCGGATGCCGATGCCGCTCTGATTGACGACCGATTCCGGCTTCCAGACTGTCTTGTCGAAAGCGAAGGTCGACTTCGGATGCACCAGCATCATGTAGGGTTGATCTTTCGACAGGATCTCCTGAGCCTTGAAGACCAGCGCCTTGCGCTTGGCCGGATCGATCTCGCCGCGCTGGGCTTCAGCGGTCGCGTCGTAATCCTTGTTCAGGTAGCCCGCGAAATTGTAGCCATCCTTGGCGGTCGAGGAATGGAAGAGGTTGAAGATGAGCTCGTCCGGATCGGAGCGCTCAGGCCGGCCGACCATCTGCCAGGCGGTCGAGTCCCACTGGTCGCGCTTGTACCAGACTTCGTCGGACATCTGTTCCCAGGGGATCGCCCGGACTTCGACATCGAGGCCGAGCTTGCGCCATTCCTGGGCGATCAGCTGGACGGACTGGAATTCCGCCTGCTGGCCGGCCTGCGGACGGGACAGGACGGTGATCTTGCGGATCGGATCGCCGGCCCATGCGGGCAGAGCGATGGCCGTCACCACAAGAGCTGCGAATGCACTTCTCAAAACGGACTTCATCGTCGTTCTCCTCTGAATAGCTTGACTATTCTCTTGTTGGCAAAGGGTTTTCTCCCTCCGCATCGCAAATCCGAAATCGGCCTTCAAACACGTTTCCCGCGCATTCAAAACCGATACTCATTCCACAGAATTCTGCACGAGCGCCTTCGAAGGGTTTGCAACCCGGCCCTCAATGTTTTATTGTGTGAAACATCGTTTCGCATTGAGAGCGAGTAAAACACATTCCAAGAAGATTGCAAGAAGCTTCAAGCAATCCAAATCAGATGCCGGAGGAGACCATCCGATGACCGAACCAAAAGACTACAAGATCGCGGCGGTGGACCGGGCGCTTGCCCTTCTGGAAGCGCTTGCCGACCGCCCGGACCAGGGCGTCACGTCGCTTGCCAAATCGCTGGGGATGACCAAATCGCTGGTCTTCCGCCTGCTGCACACGCTGGAGGAACGCGGCTTCGTATCGCGTGATCCGGAACGCGCCGAATTCGCACTCGGCTACCGCATCGGCGTGCTTGGCGAGCGCCTCGGCAAGGACGGCGCCCTGCTTTACGCCGCCCGGCCGGTCATGGATGCGCTCCGCGACCAGACATCCGAGAACGTCAACCTTGTCGTGCGTGAAGGCCTGAAGACCTACGTTCTGGCGACCCGCGCCGGCCGCCATTCGATCCGGCTTTTCGCCCAGGCCGGACGCAACGGCCCGCTGCATGCGGGCGGCGGATCACTGCTGCTGCTGGCTTATGCGGATCCTTCGGTCATCGATGCGGCGCTCTCCCAGCCGCTCGAAGCCTTCACGCCCTACACGATCACCGACCGGGCGAAACTGCGCCAGGCCCTCGAACGCATCCGCGCCAACGGCTACAATATCGTCCTTAACGATCTCGACGAGGGCGCCTTTTCCGTCGCCGCCCCGATCACCGGCGCCGACGGCACCATCATCGCCTCGATCTCGGTTGCCGGCGCGGTCGCCCGTTTCGACGAGGAGCGGCGCGAAAGCCATTTGAAGGCCGCCCTCGACGCCGCTGCGGAAATTTCCGAGCGCCTTTCGATCCACGGCCCCGGCGAAAACGGCCTCGTGAAATCAAGGGCTTGAGGCCGGACTGAGCCCATCTCTACCTATCCGGAAATCGACGGGCGCTTTGGCGCCCGTTTTCGTCAGTGCGATTTCTAGCCCCTCGAAGCTGCTTGCGGGGCCCCCCAACCTCTGTTAGCGTTTTCAAGTTTTGTGAAACATCGTTTCACTAAATAAAACAAGTTGGGGAGTATCGGATATGAACGAGATCGAATCCGCCGTTCTGGGAGCGGTGAACCTGGATGAACCCTGGGCTCTGGTAGAGAGCTTTGCGACCTACAAGCGCGAGCATCCGACCGATGTGAACCGCGCCATGGACGAGGTCGCGGCGCGGCTCGCCAAGCACGGCGTCGAGGTCAAGATGCACGAAGCCGACCTTTTCCTCAGCTTACCCGGCCTCGCACGCGTCGAAGCTGGCGGGCAAACGTTCCGCGCCAAGCCGCCGTCCTATTCGCTGGATGCATCGAAGGGCGTGAAGGGCGAGATCGTTTATATCGCCAGCCTCCAGCCGAAAGCGATCTCGACCATGTTCGAGAAAACCGTCGACGGCACCGGCGAACTCGCCGCCAGGGTCCGCGGCAAGGTGGTTCTCTCGGAAGGTTTCGCCAATCCGGGTCTCGTTTCGCAGTTCACGGAACTCGGCGCGGTCGGCGTCATCGCCATCAATCCCGGCGTCGACATCCACTGGGGAACCTGCACCACCGTCTGGGGCACGCCCGACCTCGACGACCTGCCGCGCAAGCCGTCGATCCCGGCCGTAGCCGTCAACCGCGAGAGCGGCGATGCGCTGATCGAGCTTGCCAAGACCGGCACGGAGGTCACCATCTTTGCGGACATGGAAGAAGGCTGGTTCAAATCGAAGCTGCCGGAAGTCTTCATCAAGGGCACCGAGGAACCCGACAAATACGTCTTCCTGCACGGCCATCTGGACAGCTGGGATGTCGGCGTCGGCGACAATGCGACCGGCGACGCGACGCTGCTCGAAATCGCCCGCGTGCTGTGGGCCAACCGCGACAAACTGAAGCGCTCGATCCGCATCTGCTGGTGGCCCGGCCACTCGACCGGCCGTTATGCCGGCTCCACCTGGTTCTCCGACAATTTTGCGCTCGACCTTGACGAAAACTGCGTCGCCTCGGTCAATTGCGACAGCCCCGGCTGCCGCTGGGCGACCGAATTCATCAATCTCTGCATGATGACCGAGACGGAAGCCTTCCTCTCCGACGTCATCGAGGAAGTGGCCGGCAAGAAAGCCGAAGCCGAACGCCCGCACCGCGCCGGCGACTATTCCTTCAACAATATCGGCCTGTCGAGCTACCTGATGCTGTCCTCGACCATGACCGAGCGGGACCGCGAGGAGAAGGGCTATTACACGGTCGGCGGCTGCGGCGCCAACATCGCCTGGCACACCGAAAACGACACGCTGGAGATCGCCGACAAGGACATCATGCTGCGCGATATCAAGGTCTATCTGCTCGCCGTACTGCGCAATGCCAACGCAAAAATCCTGCCCTTCGACTGGCGCGCGACGGCAAAGGAATTCCTCCACACGGTCGACACCTACCAGAAGAAGGCCGGCAACCGCTTCGACCTTTCGCCGAGCCGCAAGGCCGTCGAATCCTTGGCCGAAGCACTCGCCGCGTTCTACGCCGGGATCGACAGCGGCAAGATCGAAGCGAAGAGCGCCAACCACGTGATCCAGAGGCTCGCCCGCATCCTGGTGCCGCTCAACTACACCCGCGAGCAGCGCTTCCGCCACGACCCGGCTTTGCCGATCCCGGAACTGCCCGCCATCTCGACGGCAGCCGATCTCGACAAGCTCGGCCCTGAAAAGCTCGGTTTCGCCAAGACCCAGCTCGTGCGCGGCCAGAATCGCGTAATCTCGGCGCTGCGCCAGGCCGAACAGCTGGTTCGCGCTGCCTGATCGTCAAAACCTGGACAAAAGCTCGCGCCGGGAGACTGGCGCGGGCTTTTTTGCTCACGGCTTCACGTCGACGACCTGGTATCTGTCATTCTCTCCTCATGGCCGTGCCCAAAATACCCTTGGCGGATTTAGCCTGACATCACCTGCCAGCGAGATCTGCAGGTGATTTCTGAGGAAGCGCAACGTGTTCAGGACAGCGATGCCCTTTTGGCCATAACGACGGGGCCGCCGTAAATAGTGTCCAGATTATTCGCAAAGCCCGCCGTCTCGGGTCAACGCAGTGATTCGCGAGCGAGAAATGCGAGACACCGCTTCGGCGCAACTCGTTGAGCCTCGACTTTAACGCTGTTTTGACGCTGCTTTGACAGCGGCACGCTAGGGCAGGTTTGCGGTTTCCAAGGATGTTTTCATGCTTCAATTCGTCAATGGCCACAACGCTGACATGCGCTGCCGAATCGCAAGTGCGCCTGTCGCACTCTTGTCAAGGGCCGCTTTTGTGTCAGACTGTCTGCTGGACGGGCAGCCCAGGTTCGATGAGATGATCGAGAGGGGCACAATACGAGTTGGGCCAATGGATCGCATGGATGCAAAACATGCAGTGTTCCGGATGTACCTGCTTGGCCCGTTCAGTCTCGTCGACAGCAAAGGGAAATCTGCCACACCCCGGTCCCAGAAGGCCCAGGCAATTCTTGCGATGCTTGCTCTCTCTGCGCGGGGATCCCGCTCGCGGGTTTGGCTGAGAGACAAATTGTGGAGCGACCGGTCCGAGGACCAGGCGGCCGCCAGCCTAAGGCAGGCCTTGCTGGATATTCACAAAGCCCTGGGTTCGTCCCGCGATCTCATCATCGCCGACAAGAACACCGTGTGGCTGGACATGGACCGCATCGCGCTCGACACCGATGAGATGCTGCGCAGCGAGCGCCTGGTCGACCAGATCACCGACGAACTGCTCGAAGGCATGGATATCCGCGATCCTGAATTCGAAGACTGGCTGACGGTCGAGAGACAGAACTGGTACCGACGCATCGAAGAAGGGCGCGTCGACGATGTGTTCGAACCTCGGCAGCAACCTCGCCGCGACGTCAGCACGCTATCAGCGCTCTTGCCTTTGACAGGCTTGCCTGACCAGCGCCCGACCAATATTCCCTCGGCAGCTGTGGGCACTGATCCGGACAAGCCGCCGTCGCCGGACAATATTCAGTGGACCATCGCTCTCCAGCCGCCGATCGTCATCGGCGCCGGAGATGGGGGGCAGATCGCGGCATTGCAGTTTCAGAACCTGCTCGCCAAGGCGATCTTCGACGGATTGGGGCTCGGCATTACCGATCTCTCCTTCGACCCGCATCTTGGGCAACCGGATCGAAAGATGGGTCTTCCACTGTGCCTTCAACTGCGGCTGACCTTCGATGGCAGTCAGGTGCTGGTGGAGCTGGCGATCAAGCATCTGCTCGACAACCGGATCATATGGCTTGGCAGCCGTATGATCGGACGCACCCAGATGGAGCGGTCCGAATACGGGGTCGCCGCGGCTCTAATCAGCCAGGCAGTCGACCAGTTGTCGCTGTTTCATGAGTTGAGCGCCGGCGACGGTCGCCTGACCCGCGATGGTCTCTTCGTCGATGCGGTCAACGCGATCTTCCGGCTTTCGAGAGGCGATCTCGAAAAGGCGGAAAAGCGGCTGCAGGAGCAGATTCAATATCAGCCGCGAGCGTCTGCCTTCGCCTGGCTGTCCTTCATCCGCACATTCCAGGTCGGCCAGCGCTTCAGCGCGCTGGATGCGCATGTGATCGAAGAGGCCCAGGCCTATGCGCGAAAGGCTCTTGAACTCGATCCGAATAATTCCGTCTCCCTGGCGCTGGTCGGACATGTCCACTCTTTCCTATTCCGGGAGTACGATTACGCAGCCGGTCTGTTCGAGAAGTCGATCCGTTTGAACCCGGCCTTGCCGCTGGGTTGGGACCTCTATGCCATGCTGCATTGCTATGCGGGGCAGCCGGAGAAGGCCAGCGCGATGGCGCGGTGGGTGCAGGAGCTCGGCGTCTACAGCCCTCATAAATATTATTTCGACACGACGAAATGCATCAGCGCCGGGTTGGCGGGAGACCACGTGGCGGCAATAGCCGCAGGCGAGGATGCCCTGCATTCCCGGCCGAACTTCAATAGCCTGTTGCGCTATCTCGCTTCCAGCCACGCTCACACGGGCAATTTGGAGGCTGCACACCAATATGTGGAACGGCTTGATAAGGTCGAAAACGGGTTTTCCATAACCTCGTTTCGCGGCACGGGCTATCCATTGCTCAACACCGGCGGTGGAAAGCTGTTGCTCGACGGCCTGATCAAGGCTGGCGCCAGAATTCGCTAAGGCAACATTCACGATGATCTCATTTGGGGAGGCTGGGGCATGGTAGGGGAAGCAAATTTGGAGACGCAATCAAAGATTGTGCATTTTTTGAATTCTTATAGATTTAGGGTTGAGCCTGATACGGTTCTCCCTTGCGAACCGAGGCCCGTCGAGGCCATTCCGGAGGAGATGGAGCCGTCTCCCTCCGTTCCGCCTGCGCTTGCCCCTCTGTCCGAGGAGGCCCTACCCATAGACGAGCCTCCGTTGATGATGGCGACAATGGCGGCGGCCTCGGTCCTCAACAAGAGCGTCGCAAACAAGTCGGTGCTCAACAAGGCCACGCTGAACAAGAACAAGAATAAAAACAAAAATAAGAACAAGAACAAAAACAAGTCGACGATGGACGGCGCGAGTCTCGGCGTATCGCAACTCATTCCGGCGTTCGAATTGCGCCGATTGCACCAGCAGCCGTCGCGCAACGCGTTCACGGCCGCGCGGCGTTTTACTTGGGAAATGCTCGACATCCAGCCGCCACCCGGTCCGGACTATACCCGACTGGAAGCGGCGGTGCTGCTTTCCATGCAGCGGCGCGATCGAGAGCGGGCAAGGCGATTGCCCGACATCCAGGCCGAGGCGACCATTTCCGTGTCGGAATTTACCCGCGCCTTGTATATCGAGGACATTGGCGGGTACGAACAGACCGAGGGCTTGTTTCAGGCGATCTTGACCGCCTGCGAATATGTCGGGCTTCTTTACAAGAGCCAGTTCAACAGACTTCGGCCGAACCAGTTCGAATCCCTGTTGCGACCGCTTCTGCCCGTGCCGGTGCACGAATCCTATCCCAGCAACCATGCCTTCCAGTGCTTTTCGATCGTATTCGCTTTCTCGACGATCCTGCCTGAACATCCGGCAACGGATGAACTCGCCCGTATCGCGCTGAACGTCGCTGAAAATCGCGAATGGGCCGGACTGCATTATCCGAGCGATACGCAAGCCGGCCGGGACCTGGCGCGGCGTTTCGCTCCATACCTCCATGATGCGTTCGGGCCGCTTTTCCAGGCGGTCCACGACGAATGGGTTTGAGGCCGATTTTATTCTTTGGGGAGAACGAAGATCATGACGTCCGCCGACATGGAAGCGCCGCAGGCCGCACCGATGAACTACTACTATCTCTGGCATCTGACGGCGTTGGGCGTCATCGATGCCGACTACGGTTCGCCGCCGATCGTACCGCCGTCCGAGAACGAGACTGCGGCGCGTCCGGTCCCTGACCCGGAGATCGGGGGAAGTGTCTGGGATACCATTGAGGCTGCCGGTTCTATCCATCCCGCCCGCGTGGCGCTGATCGATGTCGGGATAGCGCCCGATCATCCGAATTTGGCGACCCGGCTTGACCGTGAAGCCTCGATCGACCTTACGAGCCATCGCTACGGTTCGCGCGTCGCCGAAATCCTCGATGCGACCACATCCTTCGACCGTGAAGAAAAACAGGCGTTCTTCGCGGGGCTTGATATCGCGCCGTTGGGAAACCTCGGCCTATCCAACGATGATCGGGAATATCTCGACGACATTGTCGCGGAATATGCGGCTTCGCAGGGCGTCGTCCGACGGTTGTTCCACCCGGAGTCGCTTTTTGCTTCCCATGGCACCTGCTGTGCCGGCCTGATCGCCGGCGAGCCGGCCGTGACGACGCAGGATGGAGGTCCCTCGGCACTCCCCGAGGGCGTATTCTACGGTGCCGGCGGCACGCCATGCCCGAGCGCCAATCGCAACGTTCTTCCCTATTTCGGCGTGGATCCCTTCTCCCGGGTGATCTCGATCAGGACGTCTTTCGAGGACGATGTCCTGCAGTTCATCGCCGCGTTCCTCTACGCCTATCATCAGCGTGTCGATGTCATCGTCCTGCCACGCGGCTTGCCGGACCCGAAGCGCAGTCGGGTTATTCCGAAGAACGAATTGAAGGCCGATCTCGAACGCTGGAAAAATCAAATCGCTGCCGATCTGTTCGCCCGTATATCTCTGGCCGAGCAGGGCGGCGCCGAGCTGGAGCCGAAAACCCCGCAAAAGGGATCAAACCCCGATAGGGCGTGGCATATCCTCAAGCAGCTCATCGTCGCCATCAGCCATCATATTCCAATCGTTTGCGCCGCGGGAAACAGCGGCGAAAGTCAGTTGATCTATCCGGCCAATCTGGCCGCCGATGACAACGGGATAATCGCCGTCGGCGCGGTCACGGTCGAGGGTTACCGCTCGGGATACAGCAACTACGGAGAGGGGCTTACGGTCGTCTCGCCATCCGATGACGGCGAAGTCTTCAATCGTCATCAGTTGCGCGTCGACCGCCTGTCCCCTTTCGCCGCGCAACATGACCATGAGGCATTCGGGCTGCGGGAATATAGGTATTCTCACTTCTCACTGCTGACGACAGACCTTCCCGGCGCATTCGGTTACGACCGGGGTGCGGATCCATGGTCGTCCATGGTGCCGTCCGCAGCCAATCCCGGCATTGGTGGAGGTTACTACACCACGTTCGGCGGCACGTCGGGAGCCTCCGCACAGGTGGGGGGCATATGCGCCCTGATCCAGCGGGCACATAAGAGCCAGAACGGTGGCGATGCACGGCTCTCCGGCCCTTCGGTCAAGTCGATCCTGCAGTCCACGGCCCGGCTGGATGCGATGGTAGCGCCGGGAATACGCGCACTGACCGCCGACTGCATGAATGCGGATGGCGAAGATGCTCTCGATATGAGCTATTTCTTCGGGTTCGGCCTGCCCGATGTCCCGGCAGCTATCGCCGCCGTATTGTCTCCGTGAGCCGATTCTCGGCGAGGATCACCAGGATTGAAGCCCCCTAGAAAAGGGGGCTTTTTTTGTCGGCGAAGCTTCCTTTTCACGGAAGTTTAACGCGGTGCTGGCGTGCCGATGACGGGTCCACAAGAAGCTCCTCTCAACGGAAGACTAGACGAGATCGTGGTTTCAAGCCGGAGGCCGTTGGTACGGCCGGTTCTGGCGGCAGCTAATCTTCCCTGAAGTGGCGCGCCTCATGACGAGGTTCGAAGCGTCCGGGTGAGGAGAGCTAAGATGTCTGCTTATCAGATCGAGCCGTTGGCGGATCAGGCGAGAGCTTTGCTCCGGCGCAATCCGCTCTTTTCAAGGTCCGGTTTCGTGAATGCGGCTGCAACGGGCAATATGCTGAAACAGCGACCCCGTTATGCCCGAATTCTTGCCGCCGCTTCCGAGCTGCCGGGTTGCGGAGAAAGGGTCGAGGCGCTGGCCCGTTATTTCCCGGGCCTTGCTGATGGCGGATATCATGATGCCGACGCGTTCCTGCCCACCGCAGCCTTCCTGCCCGTGCGAAGCGACCCTTACCGGTCTCCCGCGCTGGCGGCTTGGATGGATGAGCTTCAGCGGGGGCTGGAAAGCTACGTCGACGGCGCCAGTTCTGAAGTTGTGGACCACAGCCTGCAGCCTCATCTTGTGGCTGAGGACCTTGCGCTCGAACGCCGTCCTGCCCGCCGGCTTGCCTGTGGTATCGGTCTCGTCCTGATCGACAGTCTGGAAGCGAGCCGCACCATGCGCAAGCGCATCGCTCATTGCCGGCCGTCCGATCCCGGCTTCGAGCATGCCCAGATGAGCGACCACGACCTGGACCGGATCGACGATCATCTCACCAAGGCAATCGAATTGATTTCGAGCGTCGATCCCGGTGGCTATCAACGGCTGACTGCAGGCCTTCACACACTTTATATCGGCACCCGGCGCGGTGCGATAAGCTCGTTCTCCAGCTCCGGCGACCTGCCGGGGAGTGCCGTCGTGGTCCTGTCGCAGGAAAAGCTGGACGCCGAAGACTATCCGGCGACCGCCGCTGAGCTTCTGCGCGAAGCGGGGCATGTCCTGCTGCGGCTGTATACGGCGGCTGCGCCGTTATCGCTGCCCGCCGAACTGCGATACGTATCGCCATACACACACAGTTTACAGACGCTCGAAAGCATCGTGCATACGGCCTACGCCATTCCCTGGGAGTGCGCTGTCCGCATCGCATGCTTGCCTTTCAGAGCACCGCCTGAGCACCGTGCGCGGGAAGCAGCTTTTGTCATTGCGTATGCTGCCCGCCTAATTCCGCTCATCGATATCGCCCGCGAGGGGATCGAGCGTCTGGGCGGCGATGTTCTTCTCGATCTCCGGGACATCGCCGTCATTCCTTCCTGGGGCGCCGCAATCTTGGCGCTCATCGACCGGCTTCTGGAGTGCGAGCCGCCGGCTCGGCGCAAGGCCTACTATGCCCAGCGCCTGTGTGTCGTGGATCGTCAGGCCTGGGATCTCGGGCAGGTGCTGCTGCGGGGGGAGCAGCCCATCGACCCGAGAATGGGCCGCCCGATGCTGCAGAGCAACGGCGATGGCCTGAGCCTCTGGTACGATGGCCGGCTCCATATGATCCGCAAAGCCGCCAGGCAGCCTCCCGATGAGTTTTCAATCCAAGATGTCGCGCTGGCGGGAACGTCAAGTTCGACGGTGATGGAGCATGCGTGATGGGTGGGCGCGGTTCCTGTGAATTCTCAGCAGTTCCCGACCGGTTCAAGCAAGGTAAACGATCATGAGAGCCTTCGAATATCATGCAGATCTCTTTGATGTCATTCACGAGACGGATTTCATAATTGTCGGATGCGGAGGCCTCGGCTCCCAGATTGCCTCCCAGCTCGCAGCGCTCGGGGCTCGCAATTTCTTCCTCGTGGACGGCGACCGCATCGAAGAGAGCAGCCAAAAACGGATGACCTGTGGGACGGCGGAAGATACCGGTCGATTAAAGAGCGACCGGTTGGCAACTTATCTCGCCTCCCGCTTTTCCGCCGCGGTTGCAATCATGACCCAGTTCGCCGATGGGGCGGAAGCTGCCCGGCTCACTCTGGCCCGGACACGTAAACCTTTCCTGATACTTGCAGAGGACGATGTCTCCCTGGCCCGCCAATTCCTGGCGGAATATCGCGCGACGGCGCCGGAGCCTCCGCCTTACCTGCATGTCGGCCAGGTTGGACCGTTTTGTGTCGCCGGGCCACTGGTGGCGCAGCCGGATGATGCCTGCCCTTTCTGCTGCTCGACATCGCCGGCATCGGTCGACACGGGGGTCGCAGCGCCGCCGTCGCCGGCCGACAACGCCCTGATCGCTTGTTTTGCGGTTTCGCAGATCGCCATCGAACGCCTTACCCACCGCAGTTCATTGCGCGGCCATCGCTGGCTCTTCAATCCGGCCACGGGCCATGCCTCACTCCATCCTGTTTCCAAGAACCTCGATTGCAAGGTGTGTCAGCCATGAAGCCCCTCTCTTCCCAGGACTACTATTTCTCGATCGTCGCAGCTTTGAAACAGAAGAACGTACCGCCTGGCGGGGAAACAATGATGGAGGCGATCCTTGCCGCCTTTCCCAGCGGTTCGCGCAAGATCGTCGACTTTGGCTGCAATACAGGCTGGATCAGCCGCAGGGTTGCACGGGCTTTTCCGCAAGCCGAAGTGATCGGTGTGGACGAAAATCCGGCGATAATCGAGGTCGCGCGAGAGGTCGCACGGCGGGAGGAGTCGACGGCGATATTTTCCTGCGTCGACATTGCCGCGCTCCCGGACATCATATCGGAGGCAGATGTCATCATCTGCGGAGGAAGTGCTGCCTTTTTCGAGCGGCCGCTGGATCTCTACCGAATGGTGGCGAGATGCCTGAGGCCCGGCGGTCTCCTGATGGATTGCCACTATGTCTACGACGCCGATGCGCCTCCTTCTCTTCGCCAGGAGGAGAAAGAAACGTTCGGCCTGGGGTGGCTGCCTGACGGACTGGACGATATCGTATCCGTTCACGAAGACGCGGGATTGAGCGTCGGGAAGATCAAGCGGCTGCCTCGGTTCCATTTCGAAGACAGCGCTGCAGCCCGGCTGGCGCGCGATATCCTGCACACCGTTCCAAAGATGCAGGAACTGGCGGAAGCGATGGCGAAACGCCGCCGGCTGATCAGCAAGCTGGCGCATCACCGACACCCTTATCTGCTGGTAGCGCGCGCCGGCGAACAGATCGTCGCCGAAGGCGTGACGCACCACAAACGCGCGGAAGTCCCGATGGCGTTCGAAGCGGTCACGTCCAATCGCCATGCTTCCGTTCGCCGCCCGACCGTGGTCGGATGCAGCTTTTGGAGGGAGGCCGCAACGGCGGTTGGCCTGCGAAGCGCATATTCATAAAGCCGGGATCGACATCGACCCAAATTATCTCCCACGCATTCCTGAAAACAGCAGGGGCGCTCAGACAACGTCCGTCGTGAAAGCCAAGCTTTTACGACCGGAATGTTGCGATAAAATTTCGATCTTTGGCAACGGTTGCACAGTTAGTCACGTCGGTAGAGCCTCCGATCGAAGGTCCGGTGCGCATTCCATTTCAGTTGTAGCGACTCGTTTCCCATAGCATCCGCCTCTCAGGCACCGCCTGACATAATCACAATATCAAGCCCCTCACATTCTGCACGAGATGCACATCGGGAGGCCTTTAGGGCATCACGAGAGGCTGGCGCGTTGTTTTCGAGTATTACTGAAAATAATATGAGTTAATATTATGTTCTCCGCCGAGAATGGTGGCGTATAATGGCGAAACACTCTTCGTAATATTCGCGACTGTTACGATATCCTATCATGATATCCTTGTTTCGCTCGCTGGTACGCGAGATTCTAGTTGATGAGCCCTCTCCATTGTTTTCTCACCACCGTAATTTTTTACGGAAGTTTAACGCCGCGCTGGCGGGGCGATGACGGGTTCGAGAGAAAGTCTCATCACGAAAGACGGTGGAGAAACACAGTCCGGCTGGCTGGCATTGGCCGTCCCCGGCAGCACTCAACCGATCGGCAGGGGAACGCTCACAAACGCTTCGAGCCGGTGAGGCAGATCCTCATGCCTACTTTCGTTTCCGAAGGATGAAGAGCTCACGGGAGCTTCGGCAACACCGTTCAACGGGCCGAGAGGAGATCCTCCAGTCATTCGGAAAATCGATGACAGCGACTGCTGTCTCGCAGACTTAAAACCAAACACGACGTCCGCAGAAGCGGGTTTCGCCAAACAATGGAGTGAAAAATGACTGTGCCTATAGAGAAGATTGCCTTCCTCGTCGCCGCGGCGTGTATGGCTTCGTTTGCCGGACACGTCCTGGCCTATGACGGCCAGCGGTTGACTTCGGGAAACGAGGTTTCGTTCGCCGTCCCGGCGGATGCCGCCAAAACCGAGGCAAAGGCCGATGCCACGCGTGATGTGGCGCAGGTCCGGGCCCCGACCCGTCGCGACAACCGGCTTGCCGGCGACGAACGGCAATAGAGCCCAGAAGCAAAGCATTCAAACAGTTCATTCAAGACATCGATCGGCTGGGTCGCACCAGAAGTCGATCAGGCTAAACAAGGAACAACGACTATGAAAAACTCTGTCATCTCCACGATCCTCGCCACCCTGATGGTATCCACCTTTGCAGGCGGCAGTGCCTTTGCCCAGGAAGGCGAATATTATGAGGGCGCCTCTCCCGACCGCGACCATCTGGCGGTCACGGCGGATTCACTGGGCATTCCCTCGGTCACCCGTTACGGCTATCCGCAGCCGAAGCGCGACCGGCGTGTCGATATTCCGGCGTCTCCGACGATCGACAGCGGTGACTATTACGACGGCCTAAAGCGTGTCGCTGTTTTTGCGATTCATGGTTCTCAAATCAGTCCATCCGTGATTCCCTTTGATGTGAAGGGAGATCGCCATGGGCAAGTCACATCCGATTGCGTTGCGTGAGCGTGTCGTAGCGTTAGTGGAAGAAGGCCATGGGCATCGGGAGGCCGCCCGGCATTTTCGGGTGTCGCCGCGTTTCGTGAACGATCTGGTGATCCTGAAGCGCGAGACAGGTTCGCTTTCGCCGCGCCGGCAGGGGCACCTTGGCGGCGGTAAGCTTTCGGCACAGCACGCGTGGGTTGGAGAGCGGCTGGCACAGAATGGCGAACTGACGCTGGACGAGCTTTGCGTGGAACTTTGCGGACGTGGCGTCATCGTCCATCGCTCCAGTGTCGGACGGCTTCTGCATCGGCTTGGGTTGAGCCATAAAAAAAAGCCTGCAGGCCGCCGAGCAGTTGCGCCCGGAGATCGCGCGGGCGCGTGAACTGTGGACCGCACGGCGCAAGCCTTTCTTCAACAAAGGATTGGCCCGGCTGGTTTTTATCGACGAGACATCGACGAACACAAAGCTGACGAAGCGGTCGGGATGGTCTGCGCGAGGGCAGCGCTATCGAACGCATTCACCCTTCGGTTCGTGGAAATCCCAAACCTTCATCGCCGGGCTGCGATCCCATGGCATGGTTGCCCCCTGGATCGTTGACAGGCCGATGAACGCCCGCATCTTCGAGGCGTGGATAGAGACCCAACTCGCGCCGAACCTGTCGCCTGGAGACGTCGTCATTCTCGACAATGTCGCCTTTCATAAGAGCGAACGGGCCGAAGAACTGGTCAGGGCAAAGGGAGCCTGGCTGCTGTTTCTGCCGCCCTATAGTCCCGACCTCAATCCCATAGAGATGGCCTTCTCAAAACTCAAGACGCTGCTGCGAAAGCGGGCTGCCCGCAGCTTCGATGCCATCACGCAAGCCCTCGGCGAAATCTGCAATCTCTTCTCCGTCACAGAATGCAGAAACTACTTCAAAGCCGCAGGATACGAGGCAGATTAAACGCGACACGCTTTAATACGCGCCCGCTAATACCGAAGGTTCGAATATAGAGCGCCGGGATTTCCCGGCGCTTTTTCTGTCGCTGGTGGCTTGTATGGTTTTTCCCGCACGGCTTCGCCACCCACACCCTGAACCTGTCGCGCCGGTGCCAGTCGCCAGCCGAGCGATCTTCCCGTCCGAGAGACCGCCGGTTCGGAGTGGGTGGGCTACAAGAAGCTAGCGTCGAAGAGCTCGCGGGAATAGCTCGCGTGGGTCACGCCCGCCTGCAGATCCTGCCTGGTGAGTTCGTCGACAAATACGCCATTCTGCATGACGAGGACCCGATCACACATGTGGGAGATGACGGACAGATCGTGACTGACAAGGATGAACGTCAGATTGCGCTCCTCCCGCTGGTCTGCCAGGAGATTGAGTACCTCCGCCTGGATCGAGACATCGAGCGCCGAGGTCGGCTCGTCGAGAAGCAGGATCGGCGGCGACAGGATCAGTGCGCGTGCGATCGCTACTCGCTGACGCTGGCCGCCGGAAAGTTCATGCGGGAAACGGCTGGCGAAATGCGCCGGCAAGCCGACCTGTTGCAGTGCCTCCGCGACCCTTGTCCAACCGTCGCCAGCGCCCATCGACCTGATCGGCTCGGCGAGGGCGGTTCCGATGCGGTGGCGCGGATGCAGTGAGCCGTAGGGGTCCTGGAACACCATCTGGGCAAGCTTCAACTCGTCGCGTGTCCGCACCTTGCCGACCGGCTTGCCGTCAAACGATATCGATCCTGTCCATGCGCCCTCGAGACCGGCAAGCGAGCGCAGTACCGTCGATTTGCCGCAACCGGATTCACCGACGATGCCGAGCGTTTCGCCGCGGCTCACGGCGAAGCTGACACCGCGTACGACATGATTGCTTTTATCCTTGGAGCCATAGACGACATCGAGGTTTTCGACCTTGATCATGGATTGGTCTCCACTTCGATGGACTTGCGATCGAGGACTTTCAAACGCCTGACGGGATGTTTGGGATCCGGCATCGCGGCTATCAGGCCTCGGGTATAGGGATGCGCCGCATCTTCGAGCCTGCTCAGCGTTTCGACGACGCGGCCGCTATACATGACCAGAATGCGCTCGCAAAAAGCCGCGACCATGCGGATGTCGTGGCTGATAAGGATCAGGCCGGAATTGTTCTCCCGCACCAGTTCATCAAGCAGCATCAGAACGTCCTTGCGTACGCTGACGTCGAGCGCAGAGGTCGGTTCATCGGCGATCACGAGCTTGGGGCGTGCCAGAAGCATCATCGCAATCATCACGCGCTGGCCCATGCCGCCGGATATCTGGTGGGGGTAAAGAGACAAGACGCGATCGGGGTCGTTGATGCGCACTCTCGCCAGCATGTCGCGGGCGCGCGCGACGGCATCCTTGCCGCCGACGCCAAGATGCAGCTTTGCAGCCTCGGCAACCTGCTTTCCGATGGTCAGAACAGGGTTCAGCGAATAACGCGGATCCTGCATGATCAGGGCGATGTCTTTACCGCGAAGACCTCCCATCTGCCGTTCGGTCTTTTCCAGCAACGGGCTGCCGAGGAAATCCATCCGCTCGGCGGTCACGCCGGCGCGCTGCGGCAAGAGCCGCATGATGGCGCGGCCGGTGGTCGATTTGCCCGACCCGGATTCGCCGACGATGCCGATGCGCTCCCGCCCCACGTCAAAGCTGACATTGGAAACCGCCGGAATGGAGTTTCGGCCGAAGCGGACGTTCAGGTTGCGAACGGAGAGGACAGGCGTTTCATCAAGATCTGGCATGGCGCGGGTCCAATAGATCGCGAAGCGTGTCTCCGGCGATGTTGAAGGCAAGGCTGGTCAACAGAATGGCGACGCCGGGCATCACCGCGACCCACCAATAATCGAGCATGAATTTTCGCCCGCTGGAAATCATCGCGCCCCATTCCGGCAGCGGCGGCTGCGCGCCGAGACCGAGGAAGCCGAGGGAAGCTGCCGTCAGGATGATGCCTGCCATGTTGAGCGTCAGCCGCACGATCACAGACGGAATACACATCGGAGCGATATAGAGAAACAGGATGCGCAAGGGTGAGGCGCCATAAAGGCGGGCCGCCGCCACGTAATCCGCATTGCGCACGACGAGCGCTTCCGCGCGTGCGAGCCGGGCGATCGGTGGCCAGGCCGTCAGCGAAATGGCAACGATCGCGGTTCCCAAACCTGCCCCGAGAGCAGCGGCGAAAGCAAGCGCCAGGATCAAGGACGGAAACGACAGGACTATATCGGTGGCTCGCATCAGGATGGCATCGGTGCGTCCGCCGAAAAAGCCTGCGACAACCCCGATCACCAGGCCGATCGGACCGACAATCACCGAGACGGAGAGGACCGTCTGGATCGTGATGCGCGTGCCGTGGACGAGGCGGCTGAAGATATCGCGCCCGAATTCGTCCGTGCCGGCGAGATGCGCGAAGCTCGGAGGCTGAAGCGCGTCGCTCAATGTCTGGGCCGCGGGATCGTAAGGCGCGATCAGCGGCGCAAAGATCGCGACCACAACCAGGATAGCGAGGATGATGAACCCCATCATGCCAAGCGGTTCGTCGGCGAGCTTGTGCAGAATACGGGAGGTCGAGTTCCATATCCTGGTACCGATTGCTGGCGGCCGAATGATGGCCTCGTCCTGGACGATATTGCTCATCGTGCGGCCTCCCGGGTACGCGGATCAAGAAGCGCGTAGGCAATGTCTGCAACGAAGTTCAGCAGCATGAAGATGAAACCAACAATGATGGTCGCCGCGAGAATTGCGTTCATGTCGCCGATCATCAGGGCATTGGTCATGTACTGACCGATGCCCGGCCATGAAAATACGATCTCCGTCACCACGGCGCCTTCCAGGAGGTTGCCGTAGGAGATCGCGAGCACGGTGATCAGCTGAACGGCGATATTGGGCAGGACGTGGCTGATGACGGTGCGGACCGGACCGACGCCCTTGGCGCGTGCGGCGATGACATAGTCCTGATTGAGCTGCTCCAGCGTGAACGCACGGGTCATGCGCGTGATATAGGCCATGGCCATATAGGCAAGGATGCAGGCCGGCAGGATGATGTGCGACAGGGCGTTCCAGAATATCTCGGTCTCGCCTTCGAGCAGGGTGTCGACGAGCATCAGTCCCGTGGTCGGCTCGATCAGGCCTTCGTAGAAGACATCGACGCGGCCCGGCCCGCCGACCAGATTGAGGCCTGCATAGAAGATGACCAACCCCACGATACCGAACCAGAAGACCGGGATCGAATGTCCGACCAGCGCGAAGACTCGGGCGAACTTGTCGATCGCGCTATCCCTGAAAAGACCGGCCGCCAGGCCGAGAGGAACGCCGATCAGAGTGGAAATCAACACCGCGAGCGTCGCAAGTTCCAGCGTTGCGGGGAATGCCTGGGACAGGTCCTTGGTGACCGCGTTGCCGGTCAGGATGGCCGTGCCCATGTCGCCGTGCAGCAGTCCCCAGACATAGACGAAGAATTGCTGGTAGAGGGGCAAATCGAGGCCAAGCCTGACGCGCATGGCCTCGTAGGCTTTCGGATCGGCGAGTTCGCCGACAATGGCCCCGACCGGATCGGTCGGCATGACGCGGCCGATCACGAAGGTGACGCACAACAGGATGAACAGGCTGACGATCAGATGGAGAAGTCGTCGTCCCAGTTCGCCTAACGAAAGTTCCTTCATGATCGGCTGCCTGACCTGACGTTAAGTTACTTATCGGTCTTCGTGACACCTTCCAGACGTGTCGTCTGGCTCGGATGCCCGACATAGCCCTGCACACGGCTCGTCAGGACGATCGGTTCGTAGCGTTCGAAAAGCGGCAGAACAGCAGGCTTCTGGGCAACGAACATTTCCTGCATCTCAACGTAAAGCGCTCCGCGCTTCTTCGCGTCCGGCTCCATCGCTGCCTTGGCCGTGATGGCGGTCAGCTCGGGAATGTCCCAGCTGGAACGCCATACGAAGTTGCCGGCATTATTGGCCTTCAGCGAATTGTCCGGATTGCTCGAGAATTGCTCCATCGCGCCCAGAACATTCGGCATATAGGCCCCGGTTTGCGGGATCAGGAGATCGAAATCTCGCGCTCGGTGCGCGGCGATGATATCCGCACCATTGCCCTGCATGATATTGATCTTCACGCCGATCTGACCGAGCGACGCCTGGATCGCGGTTGCAAGATCGATGCGCGGCGTCTGGGCAATCGTCTTGAGGTTCAGCGTGAAGCCGTCCTTGTACCCGGCTTCTGCAAGCAAGGCCTTTGCCTTTGCCACGTCCAGCTTCCAATCCGGGCTCGGAATGGCGAATTCGAAATTTTCCGGAACGGGAACCGTGCGTGCCCGGCCGTATGGCCCCATGATCGCCTTTTCCATGCCCTTGTAGTCAATGCCGTAGGCAATCGCCTCGCGGACCTTCGGATTGGAGAGCGGTTCCTTGCCGGCGTTCATCGACAGGACATAGAACCCCCCTGTCGGGACGCGCTGGATTTCATAACCTTGCTTGCCGGTGAATGTTGCAAGGTCGGTTGCGGTCAGCGCGCTCGCGATGTCGATATCGCCACGCTCGAGCATCAGCCGCTCGACCTGACTTTCAGGCACATGCCGAACGACGACGCGGCGCATCTTCGGCTGTCCGGCGACGTAATTCTTGTTCGCGTCGAGGATGACGATCTCGTTCGGCGTCCACTTGTTCAGCGTGAAAGGGCCTGAGCCTGCCGAACTGGTGCGTAACCATGCATTGCCCCAATCGTCGTTGACGACATGGCTCTTCAGTTCCTTGCTGTCGACAACGCTCGCGATGACCATCGCCAGTCGATAGAGCAGGAGTTCCGACGTGACCTCGCCGGAAAGGTCTATGCGCACGGTCTTCTCGTCTGGCGCCGTCACCAGCTTTTCAACGTTGGCGCCGTTGTAGCCGACACGCTTGAGATTGGCGGCCGCGGCCTGGTCGAGTTTCAGGAGACGGGTGATCGAGTAGACCACGTCCGCGGAGGTGACCGGGTTGCCCGAGGCGAATTCCGCCTTCCGCAGATGGAACGTTATCCCCTTGTCATCGATCTCCCACTTTTCGGCGAGCTGCGGGGAAACCTTTCCAGAGCCGTCGGTGGAAACCAGGCGATCGTAGAGGTTTGCCATGATCTCGTTTGCCTTGGCTTCCGTCGCCTGATGAGGATCCAGCGAGAGAACCTGGGCAAGCGAGGTCGCAATGACGAGCTGGTTGGCCGGCGTCTCGGCAAAAGCTGCCGGCGTGCCGAAAGACATGACGGCAAAAGCCGCGCCGACGAGCAATCGGGTGCAAAGGTATTTCATTGAAACTCCTCCCAGAGTTGACCAAGGGCATTGCCGCTTGTTTTAAGCGTTGTATGATGACTTAGCGGACTTTCTGAGGGATGGCAAGCTTTGCCGAAATCGCCCATCAGGCTGGCTTCCGGACCTCCGGCAAGCCTTCCTGAAGATCTTCAGGGTAAGGTAGCCAAGGGTAACCGCTTGATAATTCGTGTTATCCACGCGATCCTCGCGGAGAGCCTGAAAGACTCTCTGCCGGCGGCGGGAAGCTGTCCCGGGATAAGTCCGTCCGCCCCGTCTGGGCGCCGGACTGCACGAAGATGCTCGACAGCCAATAAAAACCATAATAGGTCGTATGATATGTGAGAGGCTTGGGAGGATATTGAAATGTATGTTGGCACACAAGTTGGCGCGAGAGATGATGACGACTACCGCGTTTTCGCTCAATTGGGATTGAAACACATCTGCGCAGATCCGCCCGGCGCGCCGTCGAGCTGGAAACTGGAAGATCTCGAACGTCATCGCGACAAGATTGAAAGCTTCGGGCTCATCCTCGACATGATCCAGCTTCCGCTTCCGTCGCAGCCCATCGAGAAGGCATCCTATCCGGATATCCTCCTCAAGGGTCCCGATCGCGACCGGCAGATCGACGCGGTGTGCAGGCTGATCGAGGAAACGGCCAAGGCCGGGATACCGTCGGTGAAATACAATCTCAATCTGATCGGCATCCCACGTACCCAGATGGAACCGGGGCGAGGCGGGTCACTCAACGAGGCCTTTCGATGGGACAAGGCTGACCAGCAGGCTGAACCAGGCCTGGCGGGCGTGCTGCCCGAGGACGAAAACTGGGAGCGGATCGACTATTTTCTGGAACGCGTGGTGCCCGTCGCAGAGAGCAACAAGGTGCGGCTTGCCTGCCATCCGCATGACCCTTACACCCCGCCCGGCTACAAGGGCGTTACTCGCGTGCTCGGCACCGTCGAGGGTTTGAAGAAGTTTGTGCTGATGCGCGAGAGCCCCTATCACGGTCTCAATTTTTGCCAAGGCTCGATCGGTGAAATGCTGGACGATCCCAGGCAAGAAATCGACGATATCATTCGCTGGTTCGGGACACGCGGCAAGATCTTCAATGTCCACTTCCGTAATATCGCGGGCGGAAAGCTCTCCTTCATGGAAACTTTTCCGGACGAGGGCGACATGGACATGGTGCGCTCTCTCAAAATTTATAAAGAGGTCGGCTATCGCTACATGATCATGCCGGATCACGTTCCCACGATAAGCGGCCGCGATCCCACGGGCGTAGCCTTTGCGTTTTGCTACGGCTATATAGCGGCCTTGCTCGAAGCAATGAGATAGTGACTTTGACGGTCACTCATACGCCACGTCGTTGATCGAAGCTGCCGGCTCGGCGGCTCCGATCCCGAAGCGTTGCAGCAGGGTTCTGTCCTTGATCTGCTGCTAAGTCGTCAAGGGCCCGTCGCGGGAGCGATCTGCATCTGGGCGGGCACGAGCTTATCCGGTTGGCCGGAAAGCGGCTCCTGACCGGTCAGGCGTTCGTCGGCTGAAGTGGGAGGCCGCGCGGGTGTCGTAGTCGACGCGGTGATTTCCGCTCCGATACCGGATGCTCCGTCGGGAAGCCTGCCGGTTTTCGCGGGCGACGACAGTTGCTGATTGCTAGACACCTGGTCCGTGCCAATCGGCTGCGGCGTGACCCGACCGTCGGATGAAGCAACGCGCCAGACGGTATTGCCGGCGTCATCGGCAACAAGCAGCGCTCCCGTCCCATCGATCCCGACGCCGACCGGCCGTCCTTTCGCCTGATTGCCCTGGATGAAGCCTGTGACGACATCCTGCGCCTTGCCAGATGGCTTGCCGTTCTGGAACGGTACGAAGATGACTTTGTAGCCATTGAAGCTGTCCCGGTTCCAGCTGCCGTGCTCGCCGATGAAGGCGCCGTTTGCGTATGCGGCTGGCAGGGCGGAATTCATCGAGAAAGTCAGTCCGAGCGCGGCGACATGGCTGGACAGGGCGTAGTCCGGCTGGATTGCCTTTTCGACCATGTCGGGACGTGGCGGATGAACGCGAGCATCGACGTGGTTGCCGTAGTAGCTCCACGGCCAACCGTAGAAGGCGCCGTCCTCCACCGAGGTCATGTAATCAGGAACGAGGTTCGGGCCGAGCTCGTCGCGTTCGTTGACGACGGTCCAGAGCGCACCCGTTTCGGGGTTGAAGGAGAGACCGTTCGGGTTGCGCAGACCCGAGGCGAAAACGCGGGCGGCGCCGGTCTGCCGGTCGACCTGCCAGATCGCAGCACGGCCTTTTTCTGCTTCGAAACCGTTCTCGACGATGTTGGAGTTCGATCCGACCGAGACATAAAGCGTCCGGCCGTCAGGGCTGAGGGCCAGATCTTTTGTCCAATGATGATTGATCGGACCGCCGGGCAGGGGCGTCAGCGTTTTCGGCTGCGCGGTGATCTCGTTCCGGCCGAGTTCGTAGGGGTAGGCAAGGATGGCGCTCGTCGTGGCGACATAAAGCGTATTGTCTATCCAGGCGAGGCCGAAGGGAGAATCGAGCTTCTTCAGGAGGTCGTGGCGTTCATCGACCATGCCGTCGCGATTGGTGTCACGCAGCAGGGTGATGACATTGCTTTCTTTCTGTTCACCGCCGTGGGCGATCGACATGACCCAGTCGCGGATGAAATCCTTCGGCCGCGAGATCGGCTCGCCGGCCGGACCGCGGGACTGGACGACGAGCACATCGCCATTTGACAGGGTATGGACGGTGCGGGGATTGGCAAGGTCCTTGGCATAGGCGGTGACCTTCAGGCCATCCGGAACGGTAGGCGTCTCGCCGTCCTTCCAGCCGACCACTTCCGCGACCTTCACATCGGGTATCAGGGAAGGAGAGGGGTCAGGCAGAAACGGGTTCGGGCCGATCTGCTGGGACAGATCGAATCTGGCTTCCTGCGCCGATGCGCCGAGCCCGAGGGAAAGCGACAGAACCGAAGTGCCGAGAATAAGGGACCTCATCATCATATTCTCCAGGCCAATCTGGCATATTTGCGGGCGGAAACAGCGGCTGCCACCAGGCAAAGCACAAATGTAAAGGCAGAGAGCGTCAGTCCATAGGGGACCACGGCGGTCCATCCGTCGCCGGCATGGACGAGGCTGTTCAGGACGGCAAGGGCGAGGATGATCAGGTAGAGAAGCGCGGACGGGAAAGCTGGCCGCAGTGGACGGGTGCGGGGCCGCACGAGGTCTATGAGGCCAGCCAGGATCGCAATCACGCCGAACACCAGGCCGGCGCACAACAGCCATGCGGAGAAGTTCTGCCACATGAGGTTGTTGCTCTGCCAGAAGGCGATATCGGTCGCGAATGCAAGCGTGAAGCAGACAAAAGGGAACGGGACGAAAAGCGACTGTATCGGATAGGCGGCCGCGTCTCGATCATTGGAGGAAAGTACAGCCATGGCATGCTCCCAGAGGCAAGAGCGCAAAACATGCCATTCAACCCGCGGAAGCAGGGGATGGTTCCGTTCCGGTGTTGCGCCCTTGAATCGGAAGTCTTTTTCGCCTGCAGAGTCCTGTCACCCGTTGTGGCAGGGCAGGATTAATGGCTCGCGTCGGCAAGCCTTGAAGAAGCAGCAGCCTTCGCCGGCGGAGCCGCCCCCAATTGCTTTGGAACTTTCGGCATCGGACTTGGTTCGGGGAACTTAGCGCGACGTTCCAGCCAAAGCCGACACTCGGCGTGTCGCGCCGCCATGCCCAAGGAAGCAAGCCAGTCTATCAGCGAGAAAACTGGAATGGAGGTTCAAATGAAAAATTTTATCGTCATCGGATGTGTCGGGTTGTGCCTCACAGCTTGCACGTCGACTGAACGGGGGGCGGGAATCGGCGCTGCCACAGGTGCTGTCGTCGGCGGCGTGGCAACGGGCAACGTTCGCGGCGCCGCGGTTGGTGCGGCCGTGGGTGGCGTGTCCGGGGCCTTGATCGGGAATGTCGCGGGGCAGCCCGGCCGCTGCTACTACCGCGACCGCGACGGGAACCGCTACGTCGATCGATGCTGAGGTTTCTCCCTGACGCAAGGCCGCGGATACGGAGCGGAGGCCTAAGCAACGGGAGATGGCAATGGAAAGGGCTCTCCGAGCCACGAAGGTTCTGCAGGGAGACGATCTTCGAGCGACGCCCAGGGAGTGCTCGGTCGTCGCGGTCCCGCTTCATGCTGGACGACGGCCAAGGCAATGCAGCACGCGATAGCGATCTTTCAACAGATAGCCGAGGGGCACAGGGCTCGCCAAACATTGATGGCTGCCGGATAGCGTGAAGCGTTCGGCCATTATGGGGAGCGGTCCTTTCCTCCAAGCAGCCAGAGAAGATAAGGCCCGCCGATCAGCGCCGCGAAGAGGCCGACCGGGACCTGATAGGGATAGATGACGACCCGCGACAGCCAGTCGGCCATCATGAGCACGCCAGCGCCGATCAGTATTGCCGCGGCAAGCTGGTGATGCGGCTTCTGGAAACCGATCAGCCGGGCGAGATGCGGCGCGATCAGTCCTGCCAGGCTCAAGGGGCCAACGAGAAACGAGGAGATCGCCGTCATCAATGCCGCAAGGACGGCGAGCACAAGGCGGGACGGCAGGACGCGAAGGCCGATGCTGCGGGAAAGGCCGGTGCCGAGCGGCAGTATGGCGAGCCAGCGGATCATCAGGAAAAGCGGTGCCGTCAACACTACGAGTGCGATCATCGCCGTCCAGGCTTCGAAGGCGCCGGCGCGATTGGTCGAGCCGGACATCCAGGTGAGCAGGATATAGCTGCGCATGTCGCCCTGGGCGAGCACCATGCTGACGATCGCCATGCAGAAGGCGCTGATGGCGATGCCGGCAAGCAGCAGCCGTTCGGCCGAAAACCCGGAGCGGCCCGCAATCGCGATCATCACCAGGAACGCGGCAAGCGAGCCGAGCGCCATGCCGAGAAGCATGATTGCAGGTGACGGGAAGCCGAACAGGAAGAGAGCGACCGTCAAGCCGGCACCGCCGCCGCTCGAAACACCGAGCACTTCGGGACTGGCGATCGGGTTGCCGGTCACGCGTTGCATGATGAAGCCGGCTGCTCCGAGCATGGCGCCGGCACCGCCGGCTGCCAGGATACGCGGCAGGCGGAAGGGCAGAAGTTCGGAAAAGAGCGGGCCGAGTGCAACGCTCCAGCCGTGATCCGTCGGGCTTAGCGTTAGTACGAGGGCGAAGATGATGACAAGCGCGGCTGCCAGAAGCGACAGCGCGGCAGCAGGCTTTCGAAGCTGCCGCGAGGCGGCATCGGCCGTTGCGGTCACGGTAGAAAACCCGTGGACGCGCGGCAGGAGCAGGAGAAGCAGTGGTCCGCCGAGCAGAGCGGTTGCGGCACCTGTCGGCACGAGATCGGAAAAACCCGGCCCCAGCAGCTGGGTCAGGCAATCTGCGAGGAAAAGCACTGCGGCGCCTGCGAGAGGAGCGGCCATCATCACCTGTCCGGTTGTGCGCGCGCCGCAGAACCTGGCCATGGTGGGTGCCGCAAGCCCCAGGAAGCCGATGATGCCGACCGTTGCCGTGACCGAGGCAGACAGCCAGACGGCGAGGACGAGGATCGAAAACCGGACCCCATGCAGCGCGACGCCGAGGCTTCTGGCACTGGAATCGTCAAGAGCCAGGACATTCAGCGGTCGCAGCAGAAGTGCCGCGGCGAGAATGCCCGCCGCCAGCCGCGGCGCGAGCGAGATGACGCCACTCCAGTCCTGCTGGTTGAGCGCGCCCGCACCCCAGATATGGATCGACATGGCGTATTCGCCGCGCGCCAGAACCAGCGTCACGCTGAGCGAAGCCGCGATCAGGCTGACGATCATGCCGGAGATCGCCACCGTGACGGGATCCAGCCCGCGCCGCCAGCTCAGCGCCAGCGCGATCGCCACCGCGGCGAAACCACCGGCAAAGGCGACCAGCTCGCGGGAGATGCCTGTCATAAGTGGCAGAAAACCGAGGCTGAGCGTCAGCGCCAGTTGTGCACCCGAGGCGATGCCGAGGGTCGAGGCATCGGCGATCGGATTGCGCAATACCCGTTGCAGCAGCGCGCCGGAAAGACCGAGCGCTGCCCCGGCGATCAGCGCAATCGCGGCACGAGGCAGAAGACTGTTCCACAGCAGGATCGCATCGAGCGCCGCAGCGGTGGTCGCTGCCCCGGGAACGTGCGGGCGAAACGCCAGAAGCAGGGTGAAAGAGACAACGCAGGCGACGCCGAGCACCGCGGCAGGAAAAAAGTGGGGCAGGCCCGTGCGCATGGGCGCATGAAGGCTAACCGTTTCGGACATGGGAAAACCCTTCCGCCAGGAAATCGGCAAACCGGCTTGCGGCCGGCAGAGCCCCATAGGGATTGATTGATCCGACCGTCAGCACGCGATTTTCACGCACTGCGGGCAGGGCCTTCCAGAAAGCGCTTTCGGCCAGAGCTTCAAAGGCATCCTCCGGATGCGGGGGAATGAGGACGATCCAGGCGTCGGGCATGGAAGCCAGTGTCTCGATGCCCATCGGCGCCATGGCCGAATAACTGGTCGCGCCCGTCCAGGCATTGGCCAGCCCGACGCGTTTCAGCACCTCGCCGAACATGCTGTCGGAACCGAAGACCCGGTAATGGCGCGCATCGCCAAGATTGATCGGCAGGACGGGGCGCCCGTCACCCCTGGCGAAGAGGTTCTTGTAGCGATCGAGCCGGGCAGCGAGCTCCTCGACCATCCTGCGGGCTGCGGGCCGCCGCAGCCGCTCGCCGATCGCCAGCGTCGCCTGTTCGGCAAGGAGGTAAGGGCTTTCGCCGGGTTTGTAGATCGGATGGCTTTCGACCGACGCGATGCGGCTCATCAGCGGATCGGCCCAGGCGTAGAAATTCGAGTTGAGGATCAGGTCCGGGCGAGCGAAACGCAGCACCTCGAAATTCGGCGTGCCGCGCAGGCCGAGATCGGCGACGCCGTCGGGGACATCGGGTTTGATCGCAACCTGGCGGAACTGGTGAAGCTCGGTCGCCGCCACGACATTGGCGCCGATCGCAAGCAGCGTTTCGAGAAGTGCCCAGTCGAGCGTCGCAACCCGCGACCCCACGTCCTGCGCCCGCGGAACGCGCGCCGCCGCCAGGACGGCGGCGGCTGAAAGCATGGTTCTGCGGGTGAATTGCGGCACTCTCGGCATGTCTCCCAAGGCACAGGAAGGCCCCAAACAGGCCTTCCTGAAAAACTTGTCTCAGATTGTCAAATTACCAGACCTTGCTGATCTTGAAGTTGACGGTGCGTGCCTCGCCGTAGCCGCAGAAATACTGCGTGTTGCAGCCTGCGACATATTCCTTGTCGAACAGGTTGGTGACGTTCAGGGACGCCTTCCAGTCGTTCTTCTCGTAGCGGATCGCCGCGTCGAGGACGGTCGCATCCGGAACGCGCAAGGTGTTCTCATTGTCCGCCCAGGACTTGCCGCGATAGCGGACGCCGGCGCCGAAGCCGAGCCCTTCCAACGGCCCTGCCGGAACGGTGTAGTCGAGCCAGAGCGAACCAAGAACGTCGGGCACGACGTTGGGCGTCTTTCCGATCAGCGTCGGATTGTCCTTGGTGATCTCGATATCCGTATACGACGCTGCGGCGATGACCTTCCAGTTCTCGTCCAGATTGAACTTGCCTTCCACTTCGACGCCCCTTGAGCGGACTTCGCCGAGCTGGCTGGTTACCGGGCCGGTGGTGATCGTGTAGTTCTGCTTCGTGATGTCGAAGACGGAGGCCGTCAGGCTGCCGTCGAGCCAGGTCGGCTCGTACTTGACGCCTGCCTCGAACTGGTAGCCTTCCTCGGGCTTCGGCGCCGCGCCGCCTGTCAGGCCGACGATCGGGCTGAAGAAGGTAGCGGCGCTGACATAGGGCGTCAGGCCGTTGTCGAACTCGTAGGCCAGGCCCGCGCGGCCGCTCCAGGCACGGTCGTTGCTGGAATAGTTCGCCGTTCCTGCCGGCATAAGATCATCGATCTCGTTGTGGACGTAGTCGTAGCGGCCGTTGAAGGTGGCGATCCAGCCATCGCCGAACTTGATCTGATCCTGCGCGTAAACGCCGACCTGGTTGATCGTGTAGATCTGGTTGACGTCACGGTTGAGCGGCGGCAGAACCACACCATAGGCAGGGTTGGCGGGGTCGAAGGCAGGGACAGATCCGAAGGCGCTCGCAAACTGGTCGGTATGCAGGCGGTAATACCGATAATCCAGGCCCGCCATGATCTTGTGCGATGCGCCGCCGAAATCGAATCCGTTTTCGATCCGGTTGTCCACGTTGAAGGCATCTGCGGTCGAGGTGATATCTTCGCTGTAGCGGCCGACCACCGCATCCGCCTGGTTGAGGTCGAACGGATAGACATACTGTTCGCGCTTGAAGAGATGCCCGTAACGCAGGTTCTGAGTGAACTTCCAGCCGCCTTCGAACTCGTGCTCGAACTCGTAGCCGACCATTTTCTGAACGACCGTGCCATCGTCGAAGTTCGGGTCGCCAAGGAACATGTCGCGCGGGATCTTGCCGTAGCCGGCGTCGACGACCGTGCCGCCGTAGGGCAGCAGGCCGTTGGTCGTGTGGACCTGGTCGAGGCCGCTGATATTGGCCCAGACCGTCAGGCTGGTGCCTGCATCCGGCGAGAAGGTGAATTGCGGCATGATGAAGCCGCGCAGGTCCTCGCTATAGTCGGTATAGTTGTCGCCACCGGCGATCTTGCCGGTCAGGCGATAGCTGAAGGTGCCGTCCGGGGTGACCTTGTCGGAAATATCGAAACCGAAGAAGGCGTTGCCATTCGTGTTGATGCCGGTCTCGGTGTGATAATAGGGCTCGTCGGTCGGGCGCTTGCGGATCAGGTTGACGACGCCGCCGGCATTGGCGCCGCCGAGCAGGACGGAGGCCGGCCCCTTGAGGACCTCGACGCGCTCCAGCATGAACGGATCGAGCTGGAAGCCGCCATAGGCGTGACTGGTGAGCGCGAGACTGTCGAAGAAAACGCCCGTCTGCGAAGCATTGAAGCCGCGAACATAGATCCAGTCGGTGTCGGGGTCCGAGCCGTAGGGCTGGCCGAACACGCCGGGCGTATAGAGGAGCACCTGGTCGATCTTGCTGACGGTGCCGCGGTCGGCCATTTCTTCCCGGCCAATGACCGACACGGACTGCGGGATTTCCTTGAGCGGCGTATCGGTCTTGGAACCGGTCGTCGACTGCCTCGCGACATAACCTTTGACCGGGCCGGTTCCGTCGCCTTCGCCCTCGCCGCGAATGACGATCGGCGCCAATGTCGTATCGGCGTCCTGGGCATGAGCCGCCCACGCGCTGCAAAGGGCAATAAACGCCACACTTGCGCCCAGGCCGAGCCTTGCCCCCAAGGCTGTTTTTCTCTTGTTCATTCCAGGCCCCACTCACACGAACTTTTCGCCGCTCGCAGGAAGCGGCATTGCAATAAGGTGAGCAGTTAACTCATATTTAAAGTTTCGGCTTGGTTCGATCGGCGACAATTGAATGCTTTTGGGCAAATTCAGAAGGAGTGAGCAAATATTTGCAGAAATGCATCACTGCTGCCTGGCCTTCCGCCAGCGGGCCGGAGTGGTCCCCACATGTTTGCGGAAGACCCTGGTGAAATGCGCCTGGTCCGAGAAGCCGGTTTCGGCGGCAACTTCGGTTAACGCGCAGACGTCCGACGCCAGCAGGGCTTTTGCGCGTTCCAGCCGGGCATTCATCTGCCAGTCGTGGGGCGCCATTCCGGTTGATGCCTTGAACGAATGGCTGAAATGCGATGGCGACAGTCCGGTCAGGTCGGCGAGTTCCTGCAGGCGGATATTGCGCATGCAGTTTTCGGTGATGAAATCCGTAGCGCGCCGCAACTGCGCTACTGCCAGCGTTCCTCGCCGCCGGGGCGGTACCTTTACCATCTTCAGGACATCGATGACGAGCGCCAGGGCGAGCCCGTCCCCATAGAGATCATGCAACGGCTCCGGATTGGAAATCTCGGCGGCGATCAGTCCGGCCAGCGCCATGACACGCTGGTCGGAGAACAGCAACTGGGGATCCTTGAGCTTTTTGGGGTTGATGTCTTCCATCAGCCGGCGGCCGAGGATGTCCGCGTCGAAGTGGATATCGAGGTGGCGCACATACTGCACGTCGGCAATGTCCATCCAAAGGTCCATGTCGGCGGGAATGTAGGAGATCGGGCTCTGACTGCTGTCCTGTGGCGCGCCGCGGGATTTCGGGGAAAGCTTTACGACAGGACGCCCGCGGCCGCGCTGATCGAGCAGGATGAACAGTCGCGGGTCCCGCGCCACGTAATGGCCGCCCGCATAGGCTGCGCATTCCACATCCCAGAGGTCGGCGGTGATGCCGTTCCAGTAACGGCGCCTCAGCCCTCCGATGACCGAAAAACCCTCGATCCTGTTCTGCATCCGCGGTTGAAAGATCATGCAGCTACCCGAATAAATAAACTTGCATATTTTTATCAACTTTAATGCGGCGTATCAATCCCGCGGGCATTGCAGATGCCGCATCATCCCAATCTGCGCGGCACGAAAGTGCAAATACACACAGTGCAGGGGCTTTGGCATGGGGCTTGGTCGGCGGCAATGCGACCAACGGCACGACAAAGGACGTCGGTTGACCGGAGCGTCAGATTCGAAGAAACATGAGTCTAGTTTTCCGGTTTGAAAGACGACGTACGGATGGTAACCATGCCGCTGAACCCAAACGAGCGTGAGATCGCCAAGGCAAATCTCCCTCTCCTGTCATTGAAGGAGGCGAGCTTTGCAATCGAAGGCCGCGTCCTCTTACATCCGCTGACGCTCGATCTTCGGGCAGGCAGGTCGATTGCTCTGATCGGTCACAATGGCTCCGGCAAATCGACGATGTTGAAATTGATCGGCCGGCAGCAGGCGCTGAGCGCGGGCACTATCCAGTTCGAGGGCAAGCCCCTTGGAGACTGGAGTGCGCGGGAATTCGCCCGCCGGCTCGCCTATCTGCCGCAACGGACGCCGGCAGCGCCCGGCATGTTGGTCAAGGAACTCGTGGCGCTCGGGCGTTATCCATGGCACGGCGCGCTCGGCCGGTTCAGCGCCATCGACAGGCAGAAGGTGGAGGAGGCAATCGAGCTCACCGGTATCGGCTCTTTTGCAGAACGCATGGTGGACAGCCTGTCGGGCGGCGAACGCCAGCGTGCCTGGCTTGCCATGCTTGTGGCACAGGATGCCGCCTGCCTTCTGCTCGACGAACCCATCTCCGCGCTCGATATCGGCCATCAGTTGGAAGTCCTGTCCTTGACGCACGATCTTTGCCGCGAAAAGGGCATTACCATCATCACCGTGCTGCACGACGTCAACATGGCCGCCCGCTTCTGCGATGAGATCGTCGCTCTGCATTCCGGCCGGCTGATTGCCCACGGCACCCCGCAGGAGGTCATGACGACCGAGGAACTGGCTCGCATCTACGACGTCCGGATGGATATCATATGCCAGCCCTCAAGCGGCCGGCTGGTGGCGCTGGCCCAGTAATTTCATATGCAGTCAGCCCTGTAGAGGTTGCCGTTAGGCAGCAATCCTCAGGAGCCGGCGCACATGCCCCGTCATCGTGACATGACTTCGAAATAGCGGCAGCCATAACAGCTGCCGCACGATCTCACTCGTTCTTTACGCCCGGCATTTGTCGTGGACGAGCAACCGCATCAATCCGCTCAAGGCGCTGAATCAGTGGATCGCAGAACTGCCACCGGCACCGAAACGCTGTGCTGCGATTGGCAATTCAGCCCCGATGCCTAATTCCCGCGCGCGCTGCGCAATTCCCGCTCGCCTCTTTCGAGCGCGCTGGCATTCAGCACCTTACGGAGCAGGGCGACGGCGACCGCGCGCATGCGAAGATTGTACCAGCCCTCTGGCCCATTGCCCGGCTCCTCGTAGACGTCCAGTTTTTCATAGAGCTGCTGAAGGCGGTTCTGGACACTTCGTAACGAGAGTTTTTTCCGCTGGGCTATCGCCTTGTCGGTCAGGCCGAGCGCCACATCCACCAGGATTTCGTATTCCGCGTCGCTCAGGCCATGCGCAGTACCGAGGCTTTTCTGCTGGATGCCCCGGACCTCGCGGTCGATAACACATTGCGATTCAATGAAGACGCCGCGCAATGCGAGCTTCAACCGCTCGTCGGAGGTGGATTTCAGCACGTATCCGTATGTCGCACCTTCCGGAACGATACGCGCCACGCCACGCACATAGGCCTCATCGGAATAGTTCGACCAGAACAGGATCTTGGTATCCGGCCGTTCGCGCCAGATGGTGCGGGCGGCCTCGATGCCGTTGCGTTCGCTCATCTGCAAGTCCATGACCACGTGCTCGGCCCGGGATTGGCGCGCCTGCACCTCACCGGCATGGCCGTTTTCCGCCTCCAGGACCGTGTCGCATTCCGGCAATGCTGCCCGCACTGCCTCGTGCAGGTAGGACCGGTGCAGCGGGTCGTCTTCAACGATCAAGACTTTCATGCCGATTTCTCCGCAACATGCCTGCGTTCCATCGACAGCACGACCTTGGCCGTCGTGCCGCTCCCGCCGGGATTGCCGGCGATCTCGAATTTTGCCGAGATCAGCCGTGCTCGCGTCTTCATATTGCCTATCCCGTGCCCCGCCTTGTCGCGGGCGTTGCGCAGGCCGCTTCCGTCGTCGCTGATCTCGATCGACAGCGCGTCGCCCTGGATACGCAGATGTACCAGGATCGTCTTCGGTTGCCCATGACGGATCGCATTGTTGACTGCTTCCTGGACGATGCGGAACAGCGCGGTCGCCACGGTCCTGTCGAGGTCGAGCAATGCTCCACCCGTCTCGTCGACCATTCGCCAGGCGACGGGCAGGCCGCTTTCGCGTACCGAGCGTTCCAGGTGGTTCTCGATCGCCTCTGCCACGCCGAAAAGCTGCAGCACGGTCGGCTTGGCCTCCTCGATGATCTGGCGAAGGTCGTGCATGCATTGCTGCAGGGTGCGGCAGAGCGGTTCGAGCGCATCACCATGCATATCCGGAAGTCCTGAAAGCCGCTCCATGCGCCGCGCGAGCCGTGTCAGGTCGGCGAGCGTCTGGTCGTGAAGGTCCATGCCGATTCGCTGCCGTTCGGCCTCCAGCGCCTCGGTCAGCTTCAGCGCGCCCAGCCGCAATCCCTCTTCGCGGGCGCGGGCCTCCGTCTCGACGATCGCCGAGCGTTTGGCCTGTTCGGCAGCCCTCAGCGCAAAGAAATAAGGTGCCAAAAGGTCGGCGATCGAGCGGGCGTTCTCGACATCCTCCATCGAGTACTTGTCGTGCTCATGGCTGGAGCAGCTCAGGGCACCAATGATATCACCCTGGACCTTGAGCGGCACATGCAGCCGGCTTCTCAGGGACAGTTCGATTATCGGGCTCGAAAACGCGCCGTCGAAATGAAAGCGCGGATCGGCACAGGCATCCGGCGAAAGCAGGAAATCCACCTCGCCGGACAGGAGCGTACGGATCGGGCTACCGGTCAGCAGCGCCGGAGGCTGTTGGCTCCAGGCGGTCGCAAGCCCGCTCTCGTAGGCGATGTGGTATTTCCCGTCCAGCATCTTGATGCATACGTCGAGATGATCGTGCGGAATGATATGGCTGATCTCAGCCGCCACCGCCTGGATGATCGAGTTGAAATCGAGTTGGCCTGCCAGCAGCCGGGAAATTCCGAGATAGCGGTCAAATAACGCATTTGGCGCCGGATTGAGCATGACGGACATCCTCCAGTCCTCCAATTATTAGACGCCTCGCTGCTGCTCTTGTCTTGCGGGAACCCGCAAATTTTGCGCGAATACCCGCAAGGAGGTTGCTTGTATGCGCCTATACAACATCTGATTTCTCCTCCATGCTCGCTTTACTGAGCAAACGGGGCTCAGCGCAATCACTATCTTCGGACAACCGTTGAGGAGCGGCCCGAAGAACCCGTCGAGAACTCTAGGGAGGAAATCATGATCATCAGGAAGATGCTTTTCGCATCTGTCGCTATTGCTTGCGTTGCTGGGCCGGTCTCCGCCCTGGCCGATACTTCTGGGCAAAAAGATCGCCCTTTCCAACAATTATGCCGGCAATTCCTGGCGTCAGGCCATGTTGACAAGCTGGGACAAGATCACCAAGGAGGCCGTCTCCAAGAAGATCGTCGCAGCCGCCGATCCGTTCACGACGGCCGAGAACCAGGCGACCGAGCAGGCCGCCCAGATCCAGAACATGATCCTGCAGGGCTATGATGCGATCGTCATCAATGCAGCGTCGCCGACTGCGCTCAATGGCGCCGTCAAGGAGGCCTGTAACGCCGGCATCACCGTCGTGTCCTTCGACGGCATCGTGACCGAGCCGTGTGCCTGGCGCATCGCGGTGGATTTCAAGACGATGGGCGAAAGCCAAGTCGAATATCTCGCCAAGAAGCTGCCGAAAGGTGGGAACCTCCTGGAGATTCGGGGTCTCGCAGGGGTTTCGGTCGATGACGAAATCCATGCGGGCATCCAGGCTGGCGTTCGGAAAAACCCGCAGTTCAAGATCGTCGGTGCCGTCAACGGCGACTGGGCGCAGGACGTCGCGCAGCGCGCTGTCGCCGGCATCCTTCCGAGCCTTCCGGAAATCACCGCCGTCGTAACCCAGGGCGGCGACGGTTACGGCGCGGCCCAGGCATTCGCCGCCGCCAATCGTCCCACTCCGACCATCGTCATGGGCAACCGCGAGGACGAACTCGTCTGGTGGAAGCAGCAGAAGGACAAGAACGGCTACGAGACGATGTCCGTCTCCATCGCTCCCGGCGTTTCGACGCTCGCCTTCTGGGTGGCGCAGCAGATCCTCGACGGCAAGCAGGTGAAGAAGGACCTCGTGGTGCCCTTCCTGCGCATCGACCAGGGCAATCTCGAGACCAATCTCGCCGGCACCCAGAAGGGTGGCGTCGCCAACGTCGAGTATTCGCTGGAAGACGCCCAGAAAGTTATCAGCGCAGCCAAGTAAGCTGATCCTCCCCAAGACAGGATGCGGCGCCGTTGCGCGCCGTATCCCGATCCGCGCCCGGCCGCCTCCCGAACTGTCGACGACGTGTTTCGCATGAATGAAGTGACAACAAGACAAGAGGTAGTTGCCGCCCGCGGCATCAAGGTGACCTTCGGCGCCGTCAAGGCACTGGACGGCGCCGACCTTGTCATCCATGCTGGCGAATGCGTCGGATTGGTCGGACATAACGGTGCCGGCAAATCCACGATCGTCAACGTCATCAACGGCGGCCTGAACCCACATGCAGGCGAAATCAGCTATGGCGGTGTCCGCGCCCAGCACGGCATCTCGACCGCGCGAGCCAATGGCCTTCGCTGCGTTTTCCAGGAACTGTCGCTTTGCCCCAACCTGACCGTCAATGAGAACGCCCGCATCATGCACGCGGAACTCGCAGGCTGGAACTGGCGCAGCAGGGCGGGCGCCCTCGTCAAACTGCAGCTGCAGGACATTTTTCCCGGCCACGGCATCGATTGCGACAGCACGATCGACGACCTCTCGATCGCCGAGCGACAGATGGTCGAGATCGCCGTCAGCTTCGCCGGCCTGAACCAGAAGCCGAAACTCGTCATTCTCGACGAACCAACCTCTTCGCTCGACGCGGGGCTGGCGGCGCAGCTGATGGCCTATATACGGAGGTTCGTCGGTGAGGGGGGCGCGGTCCTGCTGATCTCGCACATCCTCGGCGAAATCCTCTCCACCTCGGACCGCATCGTGGTGATGAAGGACGGCCAGGTCGTCGCCGACCGCTCCGCATCGGAGTTCAGCAAACGCAGCCTCGTCGAAGCCATGGGCAACGTGGCGCGCGAAAAGGAGTGGCAGCGCACGGGCGACAAGCGCAACGGGGCGCCGGTGCTTGCCATGCCAGCGCGACGGGGTCACGGCCTTGCCTTCGAAGCCCATCGTGGCGAGATGATCGGCCTTGCCGGCCTCGGAGGCCATGGCCAGACGGAAACGCTTCTCGATCTCTATCTTTCCCGCAACAGCAACTGGTGGCCGGCCCGCCGGAAGGAGATCGCCTTCGTTGCCGGCGACCGCAGCCTGAACGGCATATTCCCGCTCTGGAGCATCCTGAAAAACCTCAGCATCGCCTCGCTCGGCGATTTCTCCTCCCGGACCATCGTGGACCATGACCGCGAAGGCGCGCTCGGCAACGGCTGGAAGAAGCGCATCGAGATCCGCACGCCGGATATGGAAAACCGCATCCTGTCGCTCTCCGGCGGCAACCAGCAGAAAGTGCTGTTCGCCCGCGCATTGGCGACGAGCGCGAGGATCGTGCTGATGGACGACCCGATGCGCGGCGTCGATGTCGGCACCAAGCAGGAAGTGTATGACATCCTCCGCTCTGAAACGGCAGGCGGCCGCACCTTCATCTGGTATTCGACGGAAATGGACGAGATACGTCTTTGCGACCGGGTCTATGTCTTCCGGGAAGGAACGATCGTCGCCGAATTCGCGGGCGACGAGATCACCGAGAAGAATGTGCTGGAAGCCTCCTTCAGCGGAGGCGAAGCGGCATGAGGATATCCACCGGCACGATCCGCCTTGTCATCCCTGCTGTGTCGCTGGCACTGCTGCTCACCGCCGTCTTTTACATGCAGCCGCGCGCCATGAGCTATACCGGCCTGAACCTGCTCTTCAATCTCGCCGTGCCGATCGCACTCGCGACGGTGGCGCAGATGCTTATCATGGCGGTCAACGACCTCGACCTGTCGATGGGCGCCTTCGTCAGCTTCTGCGCCTGCGTGACGGCGACGTTCCTGCAAGACTCTCCGGCGATTGGGGTTCTGATTTTCCTTGGTGCTATTGCGGCCTACGCCGTGATCGGCATTGTCATCCACGTTCGAGAACTGCCCTCGATCGTCGTGACCCTCGGTATGAGCTTCGTCTGGGGCGGGCTTGCGGTCCTTATGCTGCCATCTCCGGGCGGCGAAGCTCCGGGCTGGGCGCGTTGGCTGATGACCTCCCGGCCACCCTTCGTGCCGATGGCGATCGTCGCCAGCATCGTCATCGCGCTGGTCACCCATTTCGTCATCATGCGCTCCTCCGCTGGCGTGCTGATCCGCGGTGTCGGCGGAAATGTCCGCTCGGTCGAACGCGCCGGTTGGTCGGTTATCCGCATCCGTGCGGGAACCTATGCGCTGTCCGGTTTCTTCGCCGTGCTGTCCGGCATCGCGCTCGTCGGTCTCACGACTTCGGCGGATGCCAATATCGCTCTGCGCTATACGTTGCTGTCGATCGCGGGTGTCATCCTCGGCGGCGGCGAGTTCGTCGGCGGCAAGGTCTCGCCGATCGGCGCCGTCATCGGGGCGTTGACCTTGACGCTCGCCGGTTCGTTCCTGTCCTTCATGCGCATTTCTCCCGACTGGCAGATCGGCGCTCAGGGAGCAATCCTCATCGTCGTGCTGGGGCTGCGCCTCCTCCTCAACCGGCTGGAAAAGCGGGAGAAGAGCCGATGAACGGCGCACGCCTTCTCCTCTCCAAACCCTGGATCTGGTCTTTCGTGGCCACGATTGCCGTCTGGATCGTCACCGTCCTCTTCACCGGCGGAGCAAGCTCGCTCGGTCTGTCGCAGGCGGCCCTTACTTTCGCAGCCTTCTCCGTCATCGTCGGCCTTGGCCAGATGTTCGTCATAACGCTCGGCCCCGGCAATATCGACCTCTCCGTGCCCGCCACGATGACGCTTTCCGGCACGCTGGCGCTGAAGCTGATGGACGTACAGGACGGCATGATCGTCGTCGGCCTACTGGTTTCGATCCTGCTAGGCTTCGGGATCGGCATCGCCAATTACGTGCTTATCAAGCTGCTGCGCATTCCGCCGATCATCGCGACGCTGTCCATGAGCTTCATCATCCAGTCGACGGCGATCTGGACGAACCGCGGCCTGCGCATCAAGCCCCCGGAGATACTGGCGGGCTTCACCACATCCAATCTCTTCGGCGTCCCCAATATCGCCATCGTCGCGCTCATCCTCTCTGTCATCGCCTGGATTCTCCTCGAGAAGACAATCTATGGCCGGTGGATCTCGGCGATCGGTCAAAGCACCTTTGCCGCCCGCATGACCGGGATTCCGGTCGACGGCACGCGGCTCGTCACCTACATTCTTTGCGCGGTCCTCGCCTCGATCTGCGGCTACCTGCTTGCGAGCTTCTCCGGCGGCGCGGCACTCAATATGGGTTCCGAATACCTGCTCATGTCGATCGCCGTCGTCGTGATCGGCGGTACTGCCGTCGCGGGTGGCAATTCCAACATTCCGGGCATATGGGGCGCCTCGCTCTTCATGTTCCTTGTCGTGTCGATGCTCAACACCTATGGCTTCGGCGCCGGGTTCCGCCTCATCCTCACCGGCCTTATCATCATCGCCGTCATTCTCCTCGCCGGCGGCCGTCAAGCCAACCGATGAACAAACCCCAATCGGACACATTCCCATGCCGCAGAAAACCTCCATCTACGAGATTCACGATGAAGCCTTCCGGCAGTTGATCGTCGGCAGCGCAGCGCTCGAGGAACTCTATTCCGACTGCCGCTGGGCCGAGGGACCGGTCTGGTTCGCGGACCTGAATTGCCTGATCTGGAGCGACATCCCAAACCAGCGCATGATGCGCTGGGCGCCGGAGGGCGGTGTTTCGGTGTTCCGCTCGCCATCGAATTTCGTCAACGGCAATACGCGCGACCGTCAGGGCCGACTGGTTTCCTGCGAGCACGGCGGCAGACGCGTGACTCGTACCGAGATCGACGGGTCTATCACCATTCTGGCGGACCGCTACCAGGGGAAGCGGCTCAACTCGCCAAACGACGTCGTGGTGCGCTCGGACGGCAGCGTCTGGTTCACCGATCCGACCTACGGCATCAAGTCCGACTACGAAGGTTACCGGGCCGAGCCGGAGCAGGATACACGTAACGTCTACCGCCTCGATCCGGTGAGCGGTGACCTTGAGGCGGCCGTCACCGATTTCGGACAGCCGAACGGCCTTGCCTTCTCACCGGATGAAACAAAACTCTACGTCGCCGACTCCGCCTCCAGCCACGACGTCAAGGCGCCACGGCACATCCGGGTGTTCGATGTCATCGACGGCAGGCGCCTTTCCAATGACCGGATTTTCTGCAGCCTGGACAACGGCCTGCCGGATGGTTTCCGTGTCGATGTAAAGGGAAACGTCTGGACGAGCGCCGGCGACGGCGTGCATTGCTTCTCGCCGGACGGAGTGCTGCTCGGCAAGATCCTTGTACCGCAGACGGTTGCGAATCTCACCTTCGGCGGCCCGCGCAGGAATAGGCTGTTCATCACCGCCAGCAAATCGCTCTATTCCGTATTCGTGGCGACTAACGGCGCAGCATTGGGCTAATTGCGTCGCTTGGCCTGGATAGTCCGGCTTTTGCTTGAGACGACAAAGCTGTCTGTACTCCTGTTCAAAGAGGCGACTTCCGCCGAGCGAAACTCCGCGCCCTAGCGCGTACCTGACTTCGCATCGGTTCGACCAGCTCGTATCCAGATATCTCGTCTGGGTGACCGGCGTGGTTGCGGGTCATTGGGATCGTGACCGCTCGCCAGCGCGATCGGAAAGGCGATTTCACTTGCGTAGGCCCCGTTCTTCGCTCGCCGCCGGAACACTTGGGCGCGGCGATAGTTCCATGGCGCCGGCTTCGTGATCTGCACGGGAGCCGGGAGAAAGGGAGCGCGATGGATCAGATCGATGGATTATTTCCTTGGAAGTCAGTTCGATGAGACGAGAGGGATCGAAGGCCCTGAATGAACAGGATGAGCTTGCGAACCAATACGGGGTGGAGGCGAAACGGCCGTCGCCAAGCGGCGAGGAAGTGCCTGTCTCGGAAATCGGTCGGCGCAAAATACTGTCGGCATTGAAGGCGCTTCCGCCTGCGCAGTCCTCTCAACTCGCTTCCGACCTCCCGAAATGTTTCCTCCCCGATTTCGCGAGCACCGATCGCGTCTGGGGACTGTCGTGCCAGCTTTACGAACTAAGGTCGGGACGGAACTGGGGTATCGGCGATTTCGCAGACCTCCGCTCGGTGATCGATCTGGCAAATGCCTGGGGAGCCGACTTTGTCGGCCTCAATCCTCTTCACGCCCCTTTTCTTGCCGCACCCGACCGATGCAGTCCCTACGAACCTTCGAACCGGCGGTTTCTCAATCCGCTCTATATCGCCGTCGACGGGGTTGAGGGTTTTACCGCGTCCCCGGAAGTGCAGGGCGAGATCGAGCAATTACGCCTTGCGCCGCTGGTGGATTACCGACGGGTGGCGCGCATAAAGCTCGATGTCCTGCGCAAAATCTGGCGGAGTTCGCGAGATTTGCGAAGGGAAAAGAGCGGCGACGATCGCGAATTCTCGAAGTTCCGTCGCGACGGCGGCGACGATCTCCGCCTTCATGCGCTGTTCGAAGCCATCTCCGAAGCCCAAGTCGTTTCGGGTGGAGAGGCGGGCTGGCATCGCTGGCCGCAACAATACCGTGATCCGAAAAGCGAGGCCGTGTCGCGCTTCGAAGAAGAACACGCCGATGAGGTGGAGTTTCACATATGGCTTCAATGGCTGGCGCATCGGCAGCTCTCGGAGGCTGCCGATCACGCGCAGGGCCTGGGGATGCGTATAGGGCTATACCTCGATGTCGCCGTCGGCGAAGCTCTCGACGGCTCCGGGACCTGGAGTAACCGCCAGATTTATGTCCAGGGAGCGAGCATCGGTAGCCCACCCGACCCGATGGCCGCCGGCGGGCAGGACTGGCAGCTGGCGGCGTTTCATCCGTCGGCGATTGCCGAAGGCGAGCCATCACCGTTCGAAAAGCTGATGTCCTCGGTCATGCGATACGCCGGTGCTGTCCGTATCGATCATGCCGCCGCCCTGCGCCGGCTATTTCTGGTGCCCGCGGAGAATGGACCCGATCAGGGAGCCTATGTCAGCTATCCTCAGCGGTCGTTGATCGCCACGCTGGCGGCGTTGTCTAAGAGATACCGCTGCGTGGTGATCGGCGAGGACCTCGGTAACCTGCCGAAGGGTTTGCAAGCCCAATTGGCAGCAGCAAATATTCTCTCTTATCGGATAATATCCTACGAGCAGACCAAGAGTGGGTTCAAGCTGCCCGAGGATTATCCGTCCCTCGCGCTTGCCTGTGTATCGACCCATGATCACCAGACATTTGCCGGATGGTGGAAGGCGGCAGACGTCGAGATGCGCATCAGCCACGGGCTTGTTTCCGGCGATGCTGGCCGCCAGCAGATCAGGGACCGGAAGAGGGAACGGCGACAGGTTCTGCGGGCATTCAAGACGGCCGGACTCCCAGACGCCGTGACGAGCGAAGCGACGGCACGCGAGAACGACATTCCGGCACTGGCTGTCATGGCGCACCGTTTCATCGCGAAGACGCCTTCGTTGTTCGTGGCAGTGCGATTGGCCGATGTGACGGACGAGAAACAGCCTACCAACGTGCCAGGGACCAGTGACACCTACCCGAACTGGAAACCCAAACTATCGATGACCCTCGAGGAACTGGCGGGGTTGGCCGATACCCATCCCATCATCGTCGCGGTCGGCGAGGAACGTCATCCTACACGCGCCGGTCGACCCGGTCAGGTAGACGTGCATAAGCAATCGATCCGGAGGTGAGGGGAAGACAATCACCATGTCTCGGAGCTTGGCAGCTCACGCTACTACTATCGCCGGCGCCCTTGAAAACACCGCGAGCGGGAGATCGGTGACACCATCGTTCGGCCGTCGACGCGGCCTGCTTGGCCAGGAGCATGCAAAGCGATTGTAAGGGAAGGACCTGCAATCCAACCCCACTGCTTCTCAGGCACGGCATCGTGCTTCGGCATCTGTGTTCAAAGAGGTGGGAGAGGCCGGCGGTCGTCAAGTGATGCGCCGGCATCTCACTGGCTTCGCCTTTTCGGCTCAACCCCGTTTTGTAGTCTAAACGCGCATTGCCGATTAGAGGGCGCTGACGTTTTCGGCTTTTGACTTTCCAGTCTTGCGGTCCTGGCCTAGCTCGTAGCTTACCTTTTGCCCCTCTCTCAAAGATCCGCCTCGTTCCAGTGCAGAGACATGCACAAACACATCCGCTCCACCATTCTCGGGCGTGATGAAGCCAAACCCTTTGTCTTCGTTGAAAAATTTGACAGTACCGGTAGGCATGAAGGCTCCTGATGTTTTGCACGGCCATTGCCGCGAGCGGGAGCCTATAGCTCATTCTCCCCGCTTTCAAGGCATGTGCGACTTCGTTGTTAAGTAGAGGGGCTTTGTTGGGTGTTTAGCGGCCAGGCCGAGGTTTTCGGAAGTGAGCCGTCATCAGGATGTTAACAAAGGTAAATACCTAAATTCCCGGGATATCTTTTTTGGATGGCGCATGGGGCGGGGCAGATCGCTGCAGAACAGCTGTGTCCGGCCGTCGGGCCATTCAGCCGGGTGCAGATAACGGCCATGAAGGGAATAACCGATGGAACGTTTCTTTCGACAGATGAGCGGACTGAGCGCGGCCACCGCCCATCTTCGCGGTCTCATCGCCATCGCTCTGGTGCTTTGCCCAACAGTGGTCATGGCCGATCCGATCCGCGGGGCTGGATCGACCTTTGCTGCGCCAATCATCGCCAGATGGGCCGAGAACTACGAGAAGGCCCGCATGGACGACGGCGATTTCAGTTCGCCGGACTGGACCGTCGACTATGAACTGGTGGGCTCCCTGGCTGGATTGATGCGCCTCGACCAGCCCGAACTCGACTTTGCTGCATCAGATGTGCCTGTTTCACATGAGGAATTGGCGAAGCATGGTCGTCAGCAGTTTCCGATCGTGCTCGGCAGCGTGGCTGTCGCCGTCAACCTCGACGGGATCGAGAAAAGCGGGATCAACCTTACCGGACCTGTTCTTGCCGACATCTATTTGGGAAAGATCAAGTCCTGGGCCGATCCTGCGATCAAGGCCGTAAACCCCAATATCGCGCTCCCCGACTTGGCGATTAGCGCCGTCACGCGCAAGGACGGCTCGGGTACCACCTTTATCTTCACGGAGTATCTGTCGTCCGTCAGCCCGGAATGGAAGGCCACCCATGGTGCGGGTACCCTGATCAAGTGGCCCGTCGGAGCCTCGGTGGAGGGCACCCAGGATCTCATACGCGCCGTGCAGGCGACCAAGGGCGCCATCGCTTATGCCGATTTCGGCCAGGTGAAACGGGCAACTCTCCCCTACGCGGCCATCGGCAACAAGGCGGGCAAGTTCGTGAAGCCGGGGCCGGAAGGTGTGCGGGCCGCCGCAAGCGCGGCCTCCTGGGATGAAGCGAAAGATTTCGCCGTGTCGTTGACCGACCAGCCGGCGGAGGGCGCCTATCCGATCGCCGGAGCAACGTTCGCAGTCGTTTCCAGGAAAATAGGACCGAACAGGTTCGGGCGGGTTCAAGACTTTTTCCGCCTCGCATTCGAAAGCGGTGGCAAGGACGCCGAGGCGCTGGGCTACGTGCCCGTGACGCCGCAAATGGTCAGCCAGATCGTCAAGTATTGGCTGAAGAAGGACACTGCCGCCAGCCAGTAGGCTGGTGCTTTCGTAGCCAGGTTTTTCACTCCCGGCTCCGGTCGGTTGCGAAAGGCCTCATCGCATCGTGCCGCCACGGCGTCAAAAGGGGTTAGGCGTTATGAATATTGATATCTTTAAGGATATCCTGGTTCCCGTCATCGGCGGCCTCGGTATTTTCATGCTTGGTCTCGAGTTCATGTCGAACGGCATCCAGGCACTCTCCGTCAACAAGATGCGGGCGTTCCTCGCCAAGGCTGCGGGTACGCCGATCAAGGGCGTAATCGCAGGTACGGTCATCACCGGCGTCATCCAATCCTCCACGGCCATGACCGTCATGGTCGTCGGACTCGTGAATGCGGGCGTCGTCGGCCTGCGGCCGGCCATCAGCGTCATCATGGGTGCCAACATCGGCACGACCCTTGGAAACGGCCTGATCGCCCTGCCGCTTGGTCCCCTCGGTCTGATCTTCGCCGGCACGTTCTCGCTGGTCTATTGTTTTGCCAAGAGCGAGAAGGTGCGCAACGTCGCACTGGCCTGCATGGGTTTCGCGCTGATCTTTTATGGCCTCAATCTGATGACGGGAGGCCTTCGGCCTCTGCGCAACATACCGGAGGTCATGGCCGTTCTGTCGACGTTGACGGCGGACTCCTATTATAACCTGATCAAATGCGTGCTGATCGCCGCCGGCGTCACCGCCATGATCCATTCCTCGTCCGCGACGATCGGCATCGTCATGGGTCTCGGCGCGGCCGGCGTCCTCGATTGGACGACGGCGGTTGCCTTCTCGCTGGGTGCCGATCTGGGGACCACGATCACCTCGTGGATCGCCTCCCTCAATCTTTCGAAGAATGCCAAACGCGCCGCCTACGCGCATATGTCCTTCAACATCATCGGCGTCTGCATCACCGTACCGTTGTTCTTCGTCTCGATCGACGTGCTGGCATGGGCGATGCAATGGTTCGGCGGCGATCCGGGTGTCGCCGTCGTGATCGAGGGCAAGGAAACGTTTCCGCTGGTTCCCGTGGCCGTCGGTCTCTATTCCACGTTCTTCAACGTCTTCAACACGGCGCTGCTGTTTCCCTTCGTCGGCGTGTTCGACCGGGTCCTGTCGCGGATCGGGCGCACGGATGCCGAGGATGCGGAGGACTATTCGACGCCGAAATTCCTCGACCGCAAGCTTGCCGGCAACTTTGCCCTTGCGGTTCCGGCAGTGCAGAAGGAAACCGCCCGGCATCTTCAGGCCGGCGCCATGTTCCTGGACATTGCCCGTTCCGCCAAGTCGGCACCCTCCGATCCGGGCGAACACTATCTCGCCACCGATATCCTCAGCCGCGATATTCGCGACTATACCGCATCGCTCATGAAGGAAGACTTGCCCTACGAGCAGCTCGATCTGGTGGCGAGCCTGATCGAGGAGGCGGATTTTACCGCGGCCCTGACGGAATCGATGCATCAGGTCGCCCGGCGGGTAAGGCGTGAAAAGTTCAGCAGCCAGGCCCAGGCGATCGTCGATGTCGCGTTGAACAAGCTGGGCACTGCCCTGCAGGAAATCATGCCCGATCACGGCGTCAGCCGTCCTGACATGCCGGCCGGCCATGTCAGCCTCCCCGAAGTCGAGGAACTGCGTGCCCGCACGCTGGCGCTCGGACCCAATGCCGGCGCTGCGGAACGCGGCACCATCCTTGCGCTGCTCGGTTCGATCGAACGGGCGCAGATCCTGATCCACCGGATCGATGCGGAGCGCAAGTCTGTGAACCGGCAGAGCATCCTGTCGCGCGTGCCGCGCCAGCGCGACGAACAGGCTCGTCCGGTCAGCAACGAGGGCGGGTTCAGCCCGATGCCCGCCGAGTAACGGACATTGCCGTCAAGATCTGCACGTGGCATCTTCGCGATAGAAGATGCCACGTCCTCGCGTTAAGGGATGACGGCTACCCGTTGCCGCTGCGCAATCTCTTAACCGACGGAGGCTCGAATGAGCGTTGGCTTGATCGCCCTTCTTGACGATGTCGCGGCCTTGGCGAAAGTGGCTGCCGCCTCGCTCGACGATATCGCCGGACAGGCGGCCAAGGCCGGCGCGAAAGCGGCAGGCGTCGTCATCGACGATGCGGCGGTCACGCCCCGCTACGTCACCGGATTTTCGGCCGAACGCGAATTGCCGATCATTGGCAAGATCGCGCTTGGTTCGCTAAAGAACAAGCTTCTGATCCTGCTTCCCGCCGCGCTCGTCTTAAGCCTTGCCGCGCCCCAGGCCATCACGCCGCTGCTGATGATCGGTGGACTCTACCTCTGTTACGAGGGTGTGGAGAAAGTCTACGAAATGCTGCTGCCGCATGCTGCTCACACCCACGAAACAGCCCTTGAAACAGCAAGCCTCGGCGCCCGGTCGCTCGAAGACGAGAAGGTTGCCGGCGCGATCAAGACGGATTTCATCCTCTCGGCCGAAATCATGGCCATTACGCTCGCCGCGGTGCCGTCGGGCAGCGTCATCACGCAGGCCTTTATCCTTGCGGTCGTGGGATTGAGCATAACGGCCATGGTTTATGGTGGCGTGGGGTTGATCGTGAAGGCCGACGATCTGGGTCTGATGATGGCGCGTGCGCAGACGGCGCCGCCGATGGGGTCGTTCGTGCGCGGCATCGGACGAGGGCTTGTCACCGGTATGCCTTATTTCCTGAAAATGCTGGGTATCGTGGGAACGGCCGCGATGATCTGGGTCGGCGGCGGCATCATCGTTCACGGGCTCGAGGCTTATGGTCTCGGTGGTCTTGCGCATCTGATCCATGATGCCGGGGAGGTGACCGCGCATGCGATCCCCGTTCTGCCTTCCGTGCTGCGCTGGATCGTCGAAGCGGCAGGAGCGGGCATCGTCGGTATCGTCCTCGGCTTTATCACGATCCCGGTCGCAAGCTACGTTATCTCGCCGATGTGGCGATATTTCAAATCGCTCCTGCCGCGTCGCCTGCGCAAGCAGGCATTGGTGGACGAAAAAAGTGAATGCTGGGCATCGGCAGCAATGATCGATGGGCGGACGGGCGCGGCATCGTTGAAGGCATCAGATCCAGCGAGCGCGCTTGAACCGTATGAAAAGCGCGATGCACATGACGGCGATGACTGCCAAAACGACAAAATAGCCGTAGCTGGTTTTCAGCTCCGGCATATTGTCGAAATTCATGCCGTATATGCCGGCGATCGCCGTCGGAACCGCGAGAATGGCGGCCCAGGCCGCCAGTTGCCGCGTGATTGTGCCTTGTCTTTGCTGTTCCAGCAGATTGCTCGCCTCGAAAACGGACGTGATCACGTCGCGTAAGCTTGCGACCATCGTCTCCACGCGGTGCATGTGCTGAAGTGCATCCCGGAAATAAGGTTTGGCTTCCCTGTCAAGCGACGGCAAATCGAGGTGATAGAGTTTTCCGCAAAGGTCGAGCATCGCGTCCAGCACCCGCTGAAACAGGATGATTTCCCGCCGCAGCTTGAAAATGCGCTTGATCTGGTTGCGGTCCAGAAATGCATCGAGCATCTTTCTTTCCATGTCGAGCACGGAATCCTCGATCGTGCGGACAATGGGAAGATAGCCGTCGATAATGAAATCGAGAATGGCGTGCAGGATGTAGTCGGTACCATGGCACAGCGTCAGCGGCGATGTTTCCAGCCTGCCGCGCAGCTCTTGATGTCCGCGCTCCGAGCCATTGCGGACCGTTATGATATAGCGCTTGCCGACGAAAATCGCTGTTTCCCCATAGGTGATGTGGTCGGCTTCCAGCTGCGCCGTCTTCGCGATGACGAACAACTGATCGTCATAGACGCTGAGCTTCGGCATCTGCAGCGGACTGAGCGCGTCGGCGATCGAGAGTTCGTGCAGGCCAAAACGGCTTTGCAGCATCAAAAGGTCGTCGCGGGTGGGCTTGTGCAGGCCGATCCACACGAATTCGTTGTCCATTGCGGGGATCGCCGCCTCGTCGAACGGCACGGCTTCAACTCGCCGGCCGTCGCGATAGAGAAAAGATGCGGCGACGCTCATGCAGCCTCCTGGATTACCATGATCATGCGGCGCCCTTCGGGCATGCCTTGCGATGTGATACCCGCAATCTCACGACCCTTTTGTGACTATGCGACACCGACCGCCAGGTTTGCCGGATCGTGGTCAAGCATCATCACCTGTGACGCACCTTTGTGGAGTTTCGGTCGGCGCCGTGATATGAGACGGCTATGACCTTATCGAACGATTTTGATTGCCAGTCATGCGGTGCGTGCTGTTCGTTTTCCGCCGATTGGCCACGATTCTCCATGGAAAGCGAAGCCGCCCTCGATCTGTTGCCGGCACGTTTCGTCGCTGCGGACGAAGGAGGAATGCGTTGTGAAGGATCCCGTTGTTCTGCATTGTCAGGGCAGGTCGGCGTCGGCACATCCTGCATGGTCTACGATATCAGGCCTGACGTTTGTCGCGAGTGCCTTCCGGGAGACGATGCCTGCTTGATGGCGCGTGACGCTTTCGCATTGAATTCCGCGTAGAGTTCGCCGACATTTCTGTCCCGTCCCGGCGATCGGATGCAGACTATCCACCGCGTCTCAGGTGGTCCACCGGCCGATCCCCGAGGCGTAGGTACACGGGTCGGTCCTAAATCGCCAAAAACCTACATCTGCGACATGTCATCCAGCAGGTTCTGAGCCAGTTCGCTGATGGCGGTTTCCGCTTCTTCCAGGCTCCAGCCGACGTTTTCGGCGCGTTTTGCAAGGCCGGCCAACACGGGCGGCAGATTGCCGCCAGCCGTCGCCACGATATCGTCCGGCGTCAGTCCCTTTGCAAGCTGAAGAAAGACTTGCTCCAGGGCTTCCTGGCAACCGATATCCCTGTCCGGATAGGGTTCGGAACTGCGCGGCCTGTTCAATACAACCATATGACCCTCATCTTACACCGCCGCCTGAGCGGTTGGCGAACAACTGCGGCCCAGGCCGCGTCCGCCGCCACCAGGACGGCCCATCGATATTTTCTGCATATACGAATGAAGGGCCCCGATCGATCGGGGCCCTTCATTGCAGAAGACGTGATCGAGTTCCCGACGGGAACTCGTTTACATCATGCCGCCCATGCCGCCCATGTCAGGCATGCCGCCGCCGGCTGCATCCTTCTTCGGCAGGTCGGCAATCATGGCTTCCGTCGTCACCAGCAGGCCGGCAACCGAAGCCGCGTTCTGCAGAGCCGTGCGAACGACCTTGACCGGATCGACGATGCCCATGGCGATCATGTCACCGAATTCGCCGGTCTGAGCGTTGTAGCCGAAGTTGTCGGTATCGCTTTCCAGGATCTTGCCGACCACGATCGAGCCTTCGCCACCGGCATTCTCAGCAATCTGGCGAACCAGGGACTGCAAGGCCTTGCGGATGATGCCGATGCCAGCATTCTGATCGTCGTTCTCGCCCTTGATGTCGAGAACGATCGAAGCGCGAAGCAGGGCCGTGCCGCCGCCAGGCACGATGCCTTCTTCGACCGCTGCACGCGTTGCATTGAGGGCGTCGTCGATGCGGTCCTTCTTTTCCTTGACTTCGATTTCCGTCGAGCCGCCGACGCGGATCACGGCAACGCCGCCGGCCAGCTTGGCAAGGCGTTCCTGCAGCTTTTCGCGGTCGTAGTCCGAGGTGGTTTCCTCGATCTGAGCCTTGATCTGGCCGATGCGTCCGTCAATATCCGCCTTGGTGCCCGCACCATCGACGATGGTGGTGTTTTCCTTGGTGATCGAGACCTTCTTGACGCGGCCGAGCATCTCGAGCGTGACGTTTTCGAGCTTGATGCCGAGGTCTTCCGAGATCACGGTGCCGCCGGTCAGGATCGCCAGATCCTCCAGCATGGCCTTACGGCGATCGCCGAAGCCCGGAGCTTTGACAGCAGCGATCTTGAGACCGCCACGCAGCTTGTTGACGACGAGCGTCGCAAGAGCTTCGCCTTCGACGTCCTCGGAAATGATCAGCAGCGGCTTGCCGCTCTGGACGACTGCTTCCAGGATAGGAAGCATCGCCTGCAGGTTGGAAAGCTTCTTTTCGTGCAGCAGCACGTAGGCATCTTCCAGCTCAGCCACCATCTTTTCGGCATTGGTGACGAAATAGGGCGACAGGTAGCCGCGGTCGAACTGCATGCCTTCGACGACTTCGAGTTCGGTTTCGGCGGTCTTGGCTTCTTCAACCGTGATGACGCCTTCGTTGCCGACCTTCTGCATCGCGTCGGCGATATACTGGCCTATTTCCTTCTCGCCATTGGCCGAGATGGTGCCAACCTGGGCAATCTCTTCCGATGTGTTGATCTTCTTGGCCTTGGCAAGCAGGTCCTTGACGACGGCGGTAACGGCGAGGTCGATGCCGCGTTTCAGGTCCATCGGGTTCATGCCGGCTGCAACGGCCTTGCCACCCTCGCGAACGATCGCCTGGGCAAGAACGGTCGCAGTCGTGGTGCCGTCACCGGCGATGTCGTTGGTCTTCGAAGCGACTTCGCGGACCATCTGGGCGCCCATGTTCTCGAACTTGTCGTCCAGTTCGATCTCCTTGGCGACGGTAACGCCGTCCTTGGTGATGCGCGGAGCGCCGTAGGATTTGTCGATCACGACGTTGCGGCCCTTCGGACCGAGCGTCACCTTCACTGCGTCGGCAAGAATATCGACGCCGCGCAGCAGCTTCTCGCGTGCATCACGGCCGAATTTGATCTGTTTGGCAGACATGGAAAAACTCCCGGGCCATTGGCCCCATGGTCTTCGTCAAAAGGAAATAAGGAAGCGGCCGAAAATCAGGCGATGACGCCCATGACGTCTGCTTCCTTCATGATCAACAGGTCTTCGCCGTTGAACTTGATCTCGGTGCCGGACCACTTGCCGAACAGGATGCGGTCGCCGGCCTTGACATCGAGGGGAACGATCTTGCCGCTCTCGTCGCGGGCGCCGGTGCCGACGGCGACGATCTCGCCTTCCTGCGGCTTTTCCTTGGCGGTGTCCGGAATGATGATGCCGCCCTTGGTCTTTGCTTCAGCCTCGATACGACGCACGACGACGCGGTCGTGCAACGGCCGAAAATTGGTATTGTTCATTTTGGGTTCCTTAGCGAGAGCGCAGCCCAATGGCGGGTTCCCGATCGGATATCCTTAGCAGTCTTATGCCGGGAGTGCTAGCGCCATTCGTGCCTTGGTGGTGATCCGGCATCGGCGGCGACGCCGTCTCTCTTTGCCAGAGGACGGGCGGCCGACATCGAGACCGCCAGCGGGTCACTGCCGTATGTTTAGCAAAAGCCGTTGAGCTTGAGGATCTTATGGGCGTCGATCGACGCCTGAAGCTGATCCTCCGAGTTGCGCTCTCCGTGGTTCGCATCCGGATGATGCATCTTGAGCCTTTGCTTGTAGCGGCTTCTGATCTCCTCCGGCGTTGCATCCGGCGAAAGGCCGAGCGTCTCGAAAGCCTTGGCTTCCAGTACCTTGAGCTTGCGTCGCTGAAGATCCGCGTTTGCGGCCTGGCGTTGTGCAGCGCTTTTGCGTGCGTTCGTCGCCTTTGCGGAACCGGAGCGGGCCATGGAGGGGAGCGGCATCTCCGAGGCTTTTTTGATACCGGTGCCCCAGGTCGGGCGGCTGCCGCTTGCCGCTTCCCTCTGATAGCGCGCGATCAAAGGGTCGGAGAGATTTGGCGCAAAGTTATAACCTTTGGTGTATTCCTTTACGTGCTCAGGACAGAACAGCAGATAAAGCCCTTCGGCATCCCGCCCGACAGGAGCGCGATGAGTGCCACCTTTTTCGCATCCGTCCCACTGGCATTTCGGATGGTTTGGTTCGTGGTGCGGAGCCGGTTTTTTGCGGATCGACCGTAGGCCGACAAATATCTTTGAATCAGACGTCATCGCGCCTTATATGGCGGTCCTGCGCCAGCAGGCAAGGAGTATGGACAGGCCAACCGCAGACCAGTCCGTTGCTGTGACAGTTCCGCGCTCACCCGAGCGGGTCGAGGTCACCAGTGAGAGTCCTTTCGGCAAGTTGTTGTGCCTGGAATGCAAATCCACAGGGCGCCAAAACTAAAAGTTGACATGCGGATGGATAACCTCTATTTACGGTTTATCGATCTTTTGCTTGCTGAACTTTGGTTTCCGCGCGATTGGCACCGCGCCTGACGAACTTCCCTTTCAAAATCAATCGCTATCACCATCCACAGGGCTTTGGCTCTGGGGTCACTCAATCTTGCTTTGAAAGGGTTCATCATCATGACCACAGGCACAGTTAAATGGTTCAATTCCACCAAGGGCTTCGGCTTTATCCAGCCTGACAATGGCGGCGCTGATGCGTTCGTACACATTTCTGCCGTCGAGCGCGCCGGAATGCGGGAAATCGTCGAGGGCCAGAAGATCGGCTACGAACTCGAACGCGACGTAAAGTCCGGTAAGATGTCGGCTTGCAACTTGCAGGCTGCCTAACCAAAAGCGGCTTCCGCTTTGACCACGGATGTACTGGCACCGCTGGAAGCTGATTTTTTAAGGGCCGGGCACCATGTCCGGCCCTTTTTGGTTTTCGATCCTGCATAGTTTGCAAACAGGAGCAATCATGACGCACAGCAAGACCCGGCAGCAGGCCGAGATGGCCTTCGACCAGGTTCAATCGCAGTTCTTCGCGCGCGACCACGCGGTCGAAGAGCTTGATTATGTCGCGCAGGTACGGGAGGCGAAGACCCTGCGTCTTCGTGAAGCCCGCCTTGCCAGGGAAGAGCGTGATCGGAATGCAGCGCTCGCCATCGCGCTCGCGAAGCGCGCGAAACAGAGACAGGTGTGAGCAACGCCGTGACCGAGAGTCGCCTCACCGAACATCCCCAATGGGGACTGGAGCAGTTGCGCAACGCAATCCATGCGGCGGGCGTGGCCTTGTGGTCTTGGAACGTGGACACTGACCGTTTCGTTATGGACGGTCACGGCTTTACTCTCTGGAACGTCACACACGATGTTTCCCTGACGTTCGAGCATCTGTCCGAGAAAATACATCCCGCCGACAGGGACCGGGTGAGGGCGGCTTTTGTCGCGACACGCGCCGTGATCGGCCCTTACGAGATCGACTTCCGCATACTCGTTGGATCGGACGTGCGATGGGTATCGGCACGGGGACAAGGCAGTGATGCGGGCATCAAGAACCGGGCGATGACGGGTATTTTCCTGGATGTCACGGGGCGCAAGCAGGCCGAAGAAAGCCACGAGCTCCTTGCGGGCGAAATGAGCCACCGCGTCAAGAACCTGCTTGCCATCGCGTCGGGTCTAACTCTGATTACCTCACGATCCTCTGCGTCCATCGAAGACATGACGAAGCAGCTGACCAACCGGCTGACCGCACTCGGCCGGGCGCACGATCTTGTTCGGCCGCTACCGAGTGGCCAGGGCGATGCTGCGCTTCTCGGAGACATCTTTACCGTTTTACTCGCTCCATATGATGACGACGGAGCATTTGCCGGAAGAATTAGAGTAGCCGTTCCGCGTCTCGGCGTCGGTCAGGCGGCTGCGACGGGTCTGGCACTTGTCGTCCACGAACTGGCAACCAACGCCTTGAAGTATGGCGCACTATCGGTGCCGGAAGGCGCGCTCGATGTCTCGGGTACGATGGTTGGGGACGACGTCGAAATTCGCTGGACGGAAAGAGGAGGACCTGAAGTCAGCGCCCCGGAGGGGCCTGGCGGATATGGAAGTGAGCTTCTCCGCCGCACGCTGGCTGGCCATCTTGGCGGCGCCCTCGATCACGTATGGTCTACGGAAGGATTGCTCGTGACCCTGCGCATTGATGGCGTTCGACTGTCGCGCTAGCCTTCAATGAACGGACACGCCTGCACTGCAGCGTCGGTGCCTTCTAATATTTGACCTTTTCCATTGATGAGCTGCGGAAACGCGGCGGTTTGGCCGGCTGTTCGGAATATCCAACCCGCTAATGATCCTTCGTCCGTTTCTTTCGGGCCGCTTGAATACTATGCTGATAGATGCTGGCCATCATCGCCGAGGCGATATAGAAGCCAGATTCAGCAACAGGCAGATTGCAATGGATGACTCGATCAAGATAGACAATCGCGGCGACTTCGGGCTCTGGGCCATCGAGGTCGCCAAGCAGATCGTCAGCGAACAGGGTTTTGACCTGGCCAACGCGTCGCGGAGCGGCACGGAGGACGAGCTACGCGTCGCCGGCAATGCGCTGGGGCAGGCGATCACCAATGCACTCATCGAGGTGTATGACGGTCTGCTCGAAGGCGCGCCAGAAGAATAGGGCGCGGAATCGGGCCGGGAAACTGGGAAAGGCCGCCGCGGGCGGCGCCCTTTCCGATTGCAATAGAACAGGCGATTATTCGGCAGGCTGGCCCGACGGTATCAATACCGCGTTTTCGGCGTCGGCGCCGCCCGCCATGGCAGTAGCAAACTGTGTCTGGTCCAGCTCGTTTTCCCAGCGCGCGACAACAACGGTCGCAACCGCATTGCCGATCAGGTTCGTGAGCGCCCGGCATTCCGACATGAAGCGATCAATGCCGAGGATCAGCGCCATGCCGGCGACCGGCACGGATGGAACGACCGAAAGGGTCGCCGCCAGGGTGATGAAGCCGGCGCCAGTAATGCCTGCAGCCCCCTTCGAGCTCAGCATCGCGACCAGCAGCAGCAGGATCTGGTCGCCGAGTGTGATCGGCGTGTCGGTCGCCTGGGCGATGAAGAGCGCGGCAAGCGTCATATAGATGTTTGTGCCGTCGAGATTGAAGGAATAGCCAGTCGGAATAACAAGGCCGACCACCGAGCGCTTGCAGCCGGCGCGTTCCATCTTTGCCATCAGGCCGGGCAACGCCGCTTCCGACGAGGAAGTGCCGAGCACAAGAAGCAGTTCTTCCTTGATGTAGCGGATGAGTGAGATGATCGAAAAGCCGTTGTATCGGGCGACGGCACCGAGGACGACCAGAACGAAAAGGAGCGAGGTAAGATAGAAAGTGCCGATCAGCATGGCAAGATTGGCAATCGAACCGATGCCGTATTTGCCGATGGTAAAAGCCATGGCGCCGAAAGCGCCGATCGGGGCAGCCTTCATCAGGATGGTCACGAGACGGAAGATCGGCGCGGTCAATGCCTGCAGGAAATCGAGGACGGGACGGCCGCGTTCGCCGACCATGCCAAGAGCGATGCCGAACAGAACCGAGAAGAACAGCACCTGCAGGATATCGCCCTGTGCGAAGGCGCCGACGATCGTGTCCGGGATGATGTTCATCAGAAAGCCGGTGATCGTGGCGTCATGGGCCTTCGCCGTATAGGTCGCCACCGCCTTGGCGTCGAGCGTGGCCGGATCTATGTGCATGCCGGCGCCGGGCTGGACGATATTCGAGACGAGGAGGCCAACGGCGAGCGCGAGCGTCGAAAAGGCCAGGAAGTAGATCATCGCCTTGCCCGCGACACGCCCGACCTTCTGCAGGTCGGCCATGCCGGCGATGCCGGTTGCCACCGTCAGGAAGATCACCGGCGCGATAATCATCTTCACCAGCTTGATGAAGGCATCGCCGAGCGGCTTCAGCGAAGCGCCGACATCCGGGTAGAAATGACCGAGCAGGATGCCGGCGGCAATCGCCACGAGAACCTGAAAATAAAGGTGGCGGTAGAAAGGAAGTTCGTCGTGCGTTGGCACATCGGAGATAGTTGCGTTCATCATGTCCTCCATGGCGCCCCAACCAATTGGCCTCCCGGGGCGGTGACGTTAGTGTTACCGCAGGTGTGCTGCTGGCTTTGATGGAGCAACATGCATGCCAGAGAGGCAGCTGACGCCTAACCCATTGATTTTCTGTATTCGGACTGAGCGACGGAAGTGGTTCCTGAAACCTGCCGTGCGGATTTCCGCCATTGGCCTTTACTTTTTATGCGGATTTATGCACACATCCGGCGATGCTTGAGCAGCTCCGTCGAGAAAAATCCGCCAGGGATCCCGCCTTTGCGTGGACACCATGGCCTGTCTTTGCCTTCGCAGCTGCCGCGATCCTGATATCCGCTCTTTATGCCGCCGGTCTCTACGGCCGCAGTTCCGCAGTCGAAGCGCTCCTCGACCAGGGCCGCGCCGATGCCAACCTGAAGGTTGCGCTGTTGCGTGCGGTGCTGGAAAGACCGCGAGCGCTTCCCCTGCTTCTGGCCGAGGATCAGCAGGTGGTCAGCGCGCTCGCATCGAGAAACGCAGAGGCCGTCGGCGCCCTGGACCGAAAGTTGGAAGGGCTCGTGGCCGGCACCCATGCCTCCGTTCTCTATGTTACGGGTAGGGACGGCATCGCGGTCGCATCCAGCAACTGGCGCGAACCCTTGAGCTTCGTCGGCAACGACTATTCCTTCCGGGAATATTTCCAACGGGCGATGCAGAACGGAACGGCAGAGCACTTCGCCTTGGGCAGCGTTAGCAAGCGTCCTGGGCTATATATCTCGCGGCGCGCCGAAAATCAGGTCGGCCCGCTCGGCGTCGTTGTGGTGAAGATGGAATTCGACCAGCTCGAAGGCGATTGGCACGACGCCAACCGTCCCGTCTATGTCACCGACGCCGATGGTGTCGTCTTGATCACCAGCATTCCGTCCTGGCGCTTCATGACCGCCGCGCCGCTGCCTGCGGAACGGCTTGGCGCCATCCGCCAGAGCCTACAATTCGGGAACGCGCCATTGGCACCTCTTCCGATCGTGCGGCAGGAACTGCTTTCGGAGGGAGCATCGATCGTTTCGGCGGTTTTGCCGGGAACAAGCGCAGGTGAGTATCTTCGCCTTCTGACGCCGGTCCCTTCGACATCGTGGCGCCTTGAATATCTCGTGCCGACCGAGCCTTCCGTCGCCGCTGCGGTACGCGAGGCGCGGCTGCTTGCACTTGCGGTGCTCGTTCCGATCCTGGCACTGATCGCATTCCTTTTGAGGCGGCGGCAGATGATCACCATTCGCATCGCCGCGGAGAAAACCCTGCGCGTGGAACTGGAGCGCCGTGTTGCGGAACGCACCGTGGATTTGAGCCGCGCGCGGGACCTTCTGCAGGAAGAGATCGCCGACCATCGCAGTACCGACTCGAAGCTGCAGGTCGTGCAGCAGGAACTCGTGCAGGCAAATCGCCTTGCGATCCTTGGTCAGGTTGCGGCCGGGGTTGCCCATGAAATCAACCAGCCGGTCGCGACGATCCGTGCCTATGCCGACAATGCACGTGTCTTCCTGCAACGGAACCGGAAAGCGTCGGCGGAGGAAAATCTCGGTGAGATCGCCGCCCTGACCGAGCGGATCGGCATGATCACCGAGGAACTCAAGGCCTTCGGACGCAAGGGACGAACGCCGCCCGAAGCCGTCGATCTGCGGGGCGCTATCGAAGGCGCGGTGGTTCTTTTGAGGAGCCGCTTTGCCGGGCGGCTCGACATACTCCAGATCGATCTGCCACCACCCGGCCTTGCCGTCACCGGCAATCGCGTCCGCCTCGAGCAGGTGTTGATCAATCTGTTCCAGAATGCCTTGGAAGCGCTGGAGGGCAGAACCCAGGCAAGTGTGAATGTCTCCGTGGAGACGTTGGTGGATGAGATCGTGATCCGGGTCTCCGACAATGGTCCCGGTATTGATCCATCGGTTAGAAGTTCGCTCTTTTCGCCCTTCAAGACGTCCAAGGAAAAGGGCCTGGGCCTCGGTCTGGTCATCTCGAAGGATATCGTCACGGACTATGGTGGTCGCATCGAGGTGGAAAGCGGCGAAACCGGCACGACTTTCATTGTCTATCTGCGCAAGGCGGTATGATGAGCAATCCAACACCTGTCGTTCTGGTTGACGACGATGCCGACCTTCTCAAGGCTACCGCCCAAACGATCGAGCTGGCAGGCTTTGCGGTCTCCCGATTTTCGAGGGCGTCCGACGCGCTCGTCCGGATCGACGATGGTTTCGCTGGCATCGTCGTTTCCGACATCCGCATGCCCGAGATCGACGGGCTGCAGCTCTTTGACCGCGTCCGCAAGCTCGATCCGGACCTTCCCGTTATTCTGATGACCGGCCATGGCGACATCCCGATGGCCGTCAAGGCGATGCAGGATGGGGCCTACGACTTCATCACCAAACCTTTCGCCGCAGACCGCCTGGTGCAGGCCATTCGCCGCGCCGCAGAAAAACGGCGACTGATACTGGAGAATAGAACGCTCCGCGATGTGGCCGAACAGGCACGCGACGACCTGCCGCTCATCGGTCAGACCGCGGCCATGGAGCGGCTGCGGAGAACGCTTCGCCAGATTGCCGATACCGACGTCGACGTTCTGGTGACCGGAGAGACCGGCAGCGGCAAGGAGGTTGTTGCCAATCTGATCCACCGATGGAGCCGGCGGTCGAAGGGCAGTTTCGTCGCGCTCAATTGTGGCGCGCTTCCCGAAACCATCATCGAAAGCGAGTTGTTCGGTCACGAGCCGGGCGCCTTTACCGGCGCGCAGAAGAAGCGTGTCGGCAGGATCGAATATTCGAGCGGCGGCACCCTCTTCCTCGACGAGATCGAAAGCATGCCTCCCGCCACGCAGATCCATATGCTGCGCGTCCTGGAGGCGCGTGAAGTGGCACCTCTCGGCACCAACGAGACACGGCCGATCGACCTGAGGGTCGTGGCGGCCGCCAAGGTCGATCTCGGCGATCCTTCGCAGCGCGGTGCATTTCGCGAAGACCTCTACTACCGCCTCAACGTCGTCACCATCTCCATTCCGCCGCTGCGTGAACGGCGCGACGACATCCTCCTCCTCTTCGGATTCTTTTGCGAACGGGCTGCCAAGCGGTTCAACCGCCAAACGCCAGCCCTGTCATCTTCTACCCGCCATCACCTCGAAACCCATCATTGGCCCGGCAACGTTCGCGAACTGTCCCACTTTGCAGAACGTTTTGTCCTCGGGCTTGCAGGGGAGGACGACAGGGCGATGGTGCCACCGGAGGCAGCCACCCTGACGCTACCCCAGCGTCTCAACCAGCATGAAGCGGAAATCCTCCGCGAGACGCTGGCCAGCAACGGAGGTGATGTCCGCCGTACGATCGAGGCGCTCGGAATTCCGCGAAAGACCTTTTACGACAAGCTCCAACGGCACGGAATCGAGCGTGCCTCCTTCGACCAGGGCGTCAAGCCGGCCAGATAGAGTCTCAAGGCCGCAAGCAGGCTTTGTCGGCGCGCATGCGAGACCGAGGCGGAAAGCTCCAGAAAAATATCAGCCGCTATCGTCAATGTCCGGTTTCGGCATCTGCATGGTGGCAGGCTGTCAGCAACCCCGGGGCAGCCGTTCTCGCCGTCAGGCCAGGCTCCTGTTCGGCGCAGATCGACGTGGCCTTCCAGCACCTCGTCCGAAATCGGCATCCGCTTGGCGGATTGGCAGGGCTTGGAAGATCGCCTTCCAGGACGATGCGCTTGCGATGCCCCCGAAGCCTTGGGTCCGGCGTCGGAACGGCCGACATCAGGGCCTGCGTATAGGGATGTGCCGGCGCGCTGAAGATCGATTGCTTCGGCCCGGTCTCGATGATCTTGCCGAGATACATGACCATCACTCGATCCGAGACGTGCCGCACCACGGCAAGGTCGTGCGCGACGAAAAGCATCGCGAGATTACGCTCGCGCCTCAGCCTGGCGAGCAGATTGACGACCTGTGCCTGAACCGAGACGTCGAGGGCGGAGACCGGTTCGTCGCAGACGAGGAGCGTCGGATTGAGTGTCAGGGCGCGCGCGATTCCAAGCCGCTGCCGCTGGCCGCCTGAAAATTCCGAAGGATAGCGCTCCGCATGTTCCGCGCGCAGCCCCACGGATTCAAGCAGCTTGACCGTCTCTTCCCGCCAGCGGGCTTTCGGCACGGCGCCGGGATGCAGCGCCCAGGGTTCGGAGATCAGTCGGTCGACCCGCATGCGCGGATTCAGTGACTGGTAAGGGTCCTGGAAGACAACCTGCATCTTGCGGCGCAATTCATGCAGCTCCCTTCCACTCGCTTTGGTGATTTCCACGCCATCGAGAACGGCGCTGCCGCTGGTCGCCGGCCCGAGCTTCAGGAGCGTCCTGACCAGGGAAGTCTTGCCGCAACCGCTTTCGCCGACAAGGCCGAGGGTCTCTCCTTGGGCGATCTCGAAGCTGACGTCATCGACGGCGCGCACGGGCGTCGCGCCGCTGCCGAAGTGCCGGGAAAGGTTTTCGACTTTGAGAAGAGGCTGGTTCATGCTGGCGATACCGGGAAATGGCAGGCGGCCTGGCGGCCCGGCCCCACGGTTTCAAGGGGAGGGACAACCTCGGCGCAGAGCCCTTCGGCGCGTGGACAGCGCGTCCTGAACGCGCAGCCTGAAGGAAGGGCGACGGGATTGGGCGCCGAGCCGGGGATCGGCACCAGTTCGTCCTCATCGGTATCCACGCGCGGCTGCGAGGCGAGCAGGCCGACGCTGTAGGGATGTCGTGCATCCTCGAAGAGTTCGAAGACATTTGCAGTTTCGACGATCCGGCCGGCATACATGACGGCCACGCGGTCCGCGAGTTCGGCTACCACACCCAGATCGTGGGTGATGAAGATCATTCCGGCATCGCTGCGTTTACGGATTGTGGCCAGAAGATCAACCACCTGCGCCTGGATCGTGACGTCGAGCGCCGTCGTCGGCTCGTCGGCGATGATGACATCCGGTTCGAGTGCTACGGCCATGGCGATCATGATGCGTTGGCGCATGCCACCGGAAAATTCGTGCGGATATTGCCGTGCCCGACGTTCAGGATCGGGAATGCCGATTGCCGTCAGGAGGTCGAGCACGGCCTTCTCGACGCCACCTTTCGGCTTGCGGCCGTGGATGCGGTACATCTCCGCGATCTGCCAGCCGACGGGATAGACGGGATTGAGTGCCGCAAGCGCATCCTGAAAGATGAGGGCGATCCGGCTGCCGCACAGATCTCGCCGCTCGTTGCGCGAAAGCTTCAACAGTTCCGTCCCGTCGAAGCGGATCGATCCCCGGTCGATCGCGCCCGGAGGATTGGGAACGAGGTCCATGATGGCAGATGCAGTCACAGACTTGCCGGAGCCGCTTTCGCCAAGAAGTGCCAGGACTTCACCGCGTTCCAGCGAGAAGGAGACGCCATTGAGTGCGAATATGCGGCCGGACGCCGTATCAAAACTGACTTGCAGATCTTTGACTTCGAGAAGAGCCATCAGCGCCTCCGGCTCACAAGGCGCCAGTGCTGCGACGGATCGTTGACGATCCGGAACCAGTTGGCGAGGAGGTTGAAGGACATGGTGGTGAGCATGACGGCGAGACCGGGGAAAAAGCCGAGCCACCAGGCGGACGACAGATAGCCTTGGCCCTGGGCGACCATCAGCCCCCAGCTTACCGAAGGCGGCTGGATGCCGAGGCCGAGATAGCTGAGGCCGGATTCGAACAACATGACCATGGCGAGATTGACCGAGGCGAGCGTCAGCATGGTGGGTGCGACGCTGGGGAGGATGTGGGTGCGCAGGATCCAGGTCGGTCCACCACCGAAGACGCGCGCCGCATCGACGAAAAGTCGTTCGCGGACCTCAAGCGTTTCGGCCCTTGCGACGCGGATATAGGCCGGCATTCGGGTGACGGCGAGCACGATCACGAGGTTGCCGACGCTCGGACCGAACAGATAGAGGCCGAAGAGTGCCACCAACAGGGTCGGGAAACCGAGGATGATATCGCAGATCCGCATGATGACGTTTCCGACGACGCCGCCGAAATAACCGGCGATCACGCCCAGCAGCGTTCCGCCGATCAGGCTTGTCAGCACGGTCACCACAGCGATGCCGATCGTCGTCGAAGCCGCCTGGATGAGGCGGACGAGGAGCGGCCGTCCGAGTGCGTCGGCTCCCAGCCACAAGGTCCAGGACTGGCCGAAGGCGAACGGTGGCAGGTTGCGCGCCTTCAGTGAAATGCGGTTGTCGCCCAGGAGCGACAGGGAATCGGTGAAGATGGCGAGCACGACGATCAGCAGCCAGATCGTCGCCGCGACGGCCATCGGGTCACCCGCGAGCGCACGCAGGAGCCAGAGGATGCGGCGGCTACGGCGCTCGCGGGCCGGGAGGAATTCGGCGGACGTGTCGGTCATTCGACCCTCACGCGCGGGTCGATCGAGGCATAAAGCATGTCGACCAGGATATTGATGACGAAGATCACGACAGCGACGGCAAAGATCGATGCCTGGACGATCGCGAAATCGCGTTTCAGAATGCCGTCGATCAGGAGTTTGCCGATGCCGGGAAATCCGAAGACCACCTCGACGACGCCGCCACCGCCGGCGAACTGGGCGGCAAGGTCGCCGGTCACCGTGACCGCCGGAAGGAGAGCATTGCGGAGCGCGTGCACGAAGGTGACCCGTCCGTCACGCGCGCCCTTGGCCCGTGCCGTCCGGACGAATGTGGCATTCAGCGCTTCAATCATCGAGCCGCGGACGATCTGCACCAGAGTTCCGAAAGGTCGGGCAAACAGGCAGGCGACGGGCAGCACCCAATAAATCGGGCCGCCGAAGCCTGAGGTGGGCAGAATGCGGAAGGTGACCGCAAATAGAAGCACGCCCATCAGGCCAAGCCAGAAATCCGGCACGCTTGCGGCTGCCTGCGACAGGACATTGACGCCCCGGTCGATCCAGCCACCGGCATTCACGGCGGCAATGGATCCCATGACGATCGCGGCGGTGAAGGCCAGCGCCAACGCGATGGCGCCCAGTGCCAGCGTGTTCGGCAGCGCCTCCAGCACTACGTCCATGGCCGGGCGATTGTGCCAGAGAGACATTCCGAAATCGAGGCTGAGAATATCCCAAGCCCAATCGAAGAACTGGGCCGGGAGCGAGCGATCGAGCCCAAGACGGATGCGCATGGCTTCGCGCGCCGCATCCGAAGCGTCGACAGGCAGGTAGAGATTGACGGGATCGCCCGTCAATCGCACGAGAAAGAAGGCGGATGTCATCAGCGCCGCAAGCGCGAGCGCCGCGAAGGCCGCACGTTTCAGGAAATAGGTGAAGGACATCCGCTCTCCTCAAGCGACATACAAGCCGTCGGCCGGGCAGATCAACGGTAGCTGATCGACTTCAGCTTGATCTCGTTGCCGGCCTGCACATCAGGCGTATAGTTCACGTTCTTGGCGACACGGGCGATCGTGACCATGTGAAAGAGCGGTGCGATGTTGACCGTATCGACGGCGATGTACTTGAACGCCTGTTGGAATAGCTTCTTGCGCTCGTCACCGGTTGCCTTCGAGCCATCGGCGATCAGCTTGTCGAGACCGGCGTCCGTGATCGTCGACTGGTTGCCATCGGTGGTAAAGCGGTTCGGCAGCGTGAACACTGCATCGCCCTCGGCATTGTCGATCTGTGTCTGCAGGATGGACGGCTGGCGATCCTTGCTCCACGGCTTCAGCAGCCGCTTCAGCCACGGGCTTGTCTCGAGCATTTCAAGCCGGGCGTTGAAACCGGCATCCGCCAGCATGGCCTGAATGGCCTCCAGGCTCTCGGACGAGTTCGGATAGATGCCGATGCGGCCGTAGATGACGATCTCCTTGTCGACCGGCACGCCATCCGCCTTGGCGGCAGCAAGCAGGGACTTCGCCTTTTCCGGATCGTAGGTCCAAACGGGAATGTCCGGATTGAAGCCGAAGACCGACGGTGGCACGACCTGCATCGCCTTTTGGGCGTCCTTGTGGAAGATCGTTCCGATGAGACCATCCCTGTCGATCGCGAGGTTGAGTGCTTCGCGAACGCGCTTGTCGTTGAGGGGCGCGATCTGCGCATCGATCCTCAACAGGGAAGTCTCGGCGTTTGGAAAAGCATGATCCTGTCCGGTCGTGCCGTCCTGGGGTGCGATTTCATAGGCGATCTGCGCTTCGCCGGTATCGACCATCGCGGCGCGCACCGCAGACTCGGCGCGCCAGATGATCGTCGCGTTGGGAATTGCCGGCTTGTCGCCCCAATAGCCTTCATAGGCCACCAGACCGACAGACTGGCCGGGCGTCCACGCGACCAGCTTGTAAGGTCCCGTCCCGGCCGGCGTGCGCGTCTTGGTGTCGCCCGGGGTTGCCGGCGAACCGATGTCCAGGGCGGACATCTTGTTCGGGAGGATCGGCTCGACGACGTCCGTCTTTATGAGGAGGGTCGTCGGGTTCACCGCTTCTGCATTGAGTTTGAGGCCCTTCAGCGTGGCGACTCCCACTTCGCAGCCCAGCGCCGGATCCTGGGCCCGCTTCAGAGCCGCGATAACCGCATTGGTATCGAACGCCTTGCCGTCGTGGAAGGTCACGCCTTCGCGCAGCTTGAACTCCCAGGTCAGGTTATCGACCTGCCGCCAGCTGGTGGCGAGGCTCGGGACGACCGAACCATCCTTGGGGCTGAGATTGACGAGCGCTTCGGTGATGTTGTTGTGCAGAATGCGTGAATTGCCCGAGAGGTCCGTATCGCAGGGGTCGAGCGATTTCGGCTCATCCGTCACCACGACCGTCAATTTGTCCGTGGCCGCGGGAGCGGGAATTGCGGCGCTTGCCGCCAACGACATTGCAAGCCCCATGCTCAACGCATGGATACCCGTGATCTTCTTCATGAAAGTCCTCCTCCAAATCCAAACGAGCCGCTTATGGCGCCTCGGTGATCTCTTCCTCAAAGTCATCCGGGTCCGCGGGGACAACCCGCGCTCAAATGGCTTTACTTCCTCCTGCAAGTGCGTAGTGTCAAATATGACACTGGCGACGCCAACATGCTCGCTCGATCTCAAGAAGTCAAGGCAGGCAATCCTTATATGGAACTCGAAGTTCATGAATGAACCAAAGCATGGATCTCCGGTGGTGGAAAAGACGGCGCATCTGCTTGAGGCGGTTGCTGATGCGAGGACCGGAATTTCGCTCGGCGCATTGGTCGATCAGCTTGGAGTGCCTCGTTCGACCGTGTATCGCATCCTCAATTCACTGACCGCGCATGGGCTTGTGGCTCGGGTGAATGGCGGGGCTTCCTACGAGCTGGGGCCGAAATTCGTGCAGCTCGCGCGGCGTATTTCACCCGGTGCGGATAGGGTGACGCTGATCGAGGCGGCGAGGCCGGTCTTGGCGGCCGCGGCTGACAGGATCTACGAATCCTTCAGGCTGGCGGCGCCCGAAGGCAATGAGATGATGACGATATTTGCGGCCCCCAGCCCCGGGGACTACGCCCTGTTCATCAAGGTCGGCGGCCGTTCGCGCAAGCATGTCGGTGCGGCCGGCAAGCTTGCCCTGGCGTATTCCGACTACCATGAGATCGAGGTTTACTGTGCTGGCGGCCTGGAGGCTCGGACCCCGTATACGATCACCGACCCTGAGACGTTGAAGGAGGTGCTCGCTGAAATTCGCCGCAGCGGAAGTGCGGAAGACAACCAGGAATCGAATCTCGGCTTGCGAGCTTTCGCTGCTCCCATATTCGATTCTGCAAGTCGCCTGGTCGCCACCGTCAGCGTGCCGTTCATCGGGGAGGCGACGCCGGAGCGCGCTCGATCAATCAAGCGCGAGGTCCTCGATGGGGCTGCCATGGTGATGAAGGCTATCAATGGCGCTCATCCAATATCCAAATAAGAAACTAGAAATTCATTATTGAACTATCATATGGTTATGCTAGACCTCGCAGCCGTACAAACGGAGGTTATCATGACGGCGTTGGACCCATCGGTTTACGCAAAGCTTTTGCGGACAAATTCGGCGACCCTTAGTAGCTTGCTGCTGAAACGTGGGCTCAGGAACACCGCGGTTCGCGGCGTACGGCCGCTCGCAGGCGCCGACAAGCCGATGATCGGTCCGGCGGTCACCGTTCGCTACATTCCCGCCCGGGAGGATATCGACGGCTCGACCTACAGTTCCGATCCCTCCAATCAGCAGCGCAAGGCGATCGACACGATACCCGAGGGGCACGTCCTCGTGTTCGATTGCCGCTCGCTGGCGGAGATTGCCGGGATTGGCGCGATGCTGGCCCGGCGCCTTGTCTACCGCGGATGCGCTGGCCTTGTGCTGGATGGCGGCGTTCGCGATACGGCCGATATCGCCCAGCTCGGGCTCCCGACCTATTGCATGGGACCGGCGGCTCCGGCCAATCTGGTTGCCCACCATGCTTCCGACATGAACCAGCCGATCGCCTGCGGCGGTGTCGCGGTTTATCCCGACGACATCATCTTCGGCGACAGCGAGGCTGTCATCGTCATCCCCCGGGAATATGTGAACGAGATCGCTGACGAGGCCGTCGCAATGGAGGAACAGGAGGACTTCCTGAAGCTGGAGATCGAGTCAGGCAAGCCGACACTTGGCGTCTATCCGCCAAACAAGGAAACTCTCGAGCGGTTCGAGGCTTGGCGCAGGGCTCGCATTGAGGCCGTTTGACGCCGGTGACAACGTTCGGCGAGTTCGGCCCTTGTAGCTCGCTCGGGATGGAAACTTCATCTACGGCGACACGCTGTGGGGCTCCCAACGCGGCAACGCTTCGATTCCCGCTCTGCTCGAACTGGCGTGCGACAAGGCGGTTGAAATCAACGCCAATTCAAACGTGCATCAACCGATTTTCGCGGCACTGTTTTGAAGAACGGCGTGGCTCTCCTGGATCTCCGGCGGAGCCCCTATCGATTGTCGCTTGATGAGTGTGGTTGCAAGCACCCGGCAGCGTGGCGCATCGCCCATACCGGTAATCCGCCGAACAAGGATCTGCGCGCTTTCAAATCCCAGTTCGTAGACCGGCTGAGCGATAACCGTAATCGGCGGGCTGGTCACGCTTGTCCAGTCGGCATCGTGGAAAGCGACGAGCGACAGATCACCGGGGATGGACATGCCCAGCCTGCGAAGGGTCTTGAACACTTCAAGCGCCACCACGTTATCCGACGCGAGTATGGCAGTCGGCCTGTCGGGGCCTTGAAGCAATTCGGAAATAATCTTGTCACCCTCCCCGCGGCGGTTGGCACCGAGCCGGATATAGCGCTCCGGATGTTCGATACCGGCAGACCGGCTTGCCGCGACAACGCCTTCTATTCTCTCCATCACCGTGCTCAGATTGATCTGGTGCGGTCCCCGGTAGATCGGGTCGTCCGCTTCCGTGGCTGAGATGTAGGCGATGCGGCGATGGCCGGCTTCGATCAGGGCTCGCGTGGCGGCCTCGGCGGCCTGCCGGTCGTCCGTAACGACGGCATCCACCCCAAGACCCGGAATGGTCCGGTCCAGAAGGACGAGAGGTCGGCCGGATCGCTGGACCTCGTGCAGGTGCTGTGTCTCATATACGGAGGCCGGAGTAACGATCAATCCATCCACGCGCTTGCCCAGCAGGACGCGTACGGCCGCCTTTTCCTTGGCTGCATCCTCGCCGGAATTGGAGAGGATGACATCGAAGCCGGCAGCGTGCGCCGCATCGCTGATTCCGCGCACGGCCTGACCGAAATACGGGTTTTCGATATCGCCGACGATGACCCCGATCGTCTTCGACTTTCCGGTCGTCATGCTGCGCGCAAGCTCGTTGGCCTGATAGCCGAGCCTCTTTGCGGCTTCGCGAACCTTCTCCTTCACGACAGGGCTTGCCGTACCGTAGCTGCCGAGAACGCGTGCGGCGGTTGCCTTGGATACACCTGCGCTCTGCGCAACGTCCGAGATGGTGACAAGCCGCTTTGACGTCGTTCTCTTCATCATAGGTCCGTGACATAGGCTGAGAAAAAAACGGCGTCAAGAAAATCACACCATTGACACGTGAGACCGGTCTCAAATACGCTTGATACCGGTCTCGCGGGGAAATGCGGGGGCTTTGCGCCTTGGATGGAAGAAGCCCCTACGATAATCAAAGACGAAGGAACATGCAGTTGACAACCTCATCCTCCAGCCAGCGGATTGCCGTCATCGGTGGCGGTATTTTCGGTGTTTCCTCGGCGGTTCATCTGGCCCGACTCGGCGCGCACGTCACTTTGGTCACGGAAGGGGCGTTCGCCAGCGGGGCGTCCGGCCGATCCCTGGCATGGCTCAACTCGGCGCGTTTCCGTTCCGCCGAATATCACCGTCTTCGGGTCGTCGGGATCGATCGCTACCGGACGCTGGCAAGCCGCAATGAAGGCGCTGCATGGCTGCGCTTCGAGGGCGGTTTGACATGGGATGCGGACGACGCGTCGAACCGGATTGCGGAAACCTACGCTCACGAACAGGCGATCGGTTATGACTGCCAGCTTCTTGGCGCCGCAGAAGTGGTGAAGGTCACGCCCGGCATCGCCGCGGCCGCGATTTCGCCTCAGGGCGCGATTTTCAATCCCGGTGAGGGCTGGGTGGATCTGCCTTCGCTGATCGATATCCTCCTCCAGGAGTTCAAGGCACTCGGCGGCCAGGCCGTGGCCCATGCCGGAAAGGCAAGCATCGACATCAAGGGTGGTCGGGCCGTCGGGCTCTCGACGGCAAATGGAACGTATATAAAGGCGGACGCAGTTCTCGTCGCCACCGGTGCAGCCGCGCCTGACATGGTAAAACAGGCGGGCCATGCCATTTCCGACGGAACCCCGATCGCGCTTCTTGTCAAATCGAAGCCTTTCGGGTCTGCAGTTCGCGCCGTTCTCAATACACCGAACGTAGCGTTGCGCCCGACGCCGGACGGCGCGGTCGTCTGCGATTCCGCATGGTCGGAGGAAGAACTCAATCGTAGCTCCGATGGGACTCACGAGGTCAAGGACGAGACGCTTCGTCGTCTTCTTTCGGAAGCCTCGAACGTGCTCGAGGGCAATCCCACGCTCGAATTGGAAAGCTATCACTGCGGGCCGAAGCCTGTGCCGGGTGATGGGGAGCCGGTGATCGGCCCGCTCGAGGGCATTCCGGGTTATTTCGTTGCCTTCAGCCATAGTGGCGCGACACTGGGCCTGATTACCGGTGAGCTCATCGCGCGCGAAATCGTGACCGGGGAGGCGAGCCCTCTGCTTGCGAATTTCCGGCCGGCCCGTTTCGCGCAGAAAAGCCGGGCTTTGGCATCGTAAGCCGAGCTGCAGGGAGGAGGTTGCAGATGACAGCGAATGAGAAGACTTCGGAGATGGTCGATCCGGAAATTGCCGTCGAATTGTCCGGCGTCGACAAATGGTTCTCCATCCTCCAGGTGCTGCACGACGTCAACCTTACCGTCAGGTGTGGTGAAAAGGTGGTGGTTTGCGGTCCCTCGGGTTCCGGCAAGTCCACCATGATCCGTTGCATCAACTACCTGGAAAGGCACCAGAAGGGCCGCATCATCGTCAATGGCACAGAGCTGACGGACAACAGGAAGGTCATCGACCGTGTCCGGCAGGATGTCGGCATGGTGTTTCAGAACTTCAATCTCTATCCGCATCTCACCGTGCTCGAGAACTGCACGCTGGCTCCCCGCTGGGTAAAGGGCGTTGGGAGAAAGGATGCCGAAGCTGTGGCGCGCGCCTATCTGGAACGGGTGCGAATTCCGGACAAAGCCGATTTCTATCCAAGCCAGCTGTCCGGCGGACAGCAGCAGCGCGCGGCGATCGCCCGATCGCTCTGCATGAACCCGAAGATCATGCTGTTCGACGAACCGACCTCGGCACTCGATCCGGAACTCGTGCGCGAGGTGCTGGACACGATGGCGCAGCTGGCGAGCGACGGCATGACCATGGTGTGCGTCACGCATGAAATGGGTTTCGCGCGGCAGGTGGCGGATAGGGTGGTGTTCATGGACGCGGGCAGGATCGTCGAAACCGCGCCTCCGGAGGAGTTCTTCAGCAATCCGAAGGAAAGCCGGACGAAGGCGTTTCTCAGCCAGATACTGCACTAGCGGGTCTGATTTTCTGCATCCGGACTGGTTGCGGCAAAAAGCATACGGACGGGCAAACGTTCGGTGGGCAAAACAATGAAACAAAGGGAACGACTGTCATGTACACATCCATCAGCATGCTTCGCCGCACGGCCGTAGCCTTCGGCGCTCTTGCCGTCCTTGCGCTTCCGGCGCTGCCCGCCTCGGCTCAGGCCGTGCCCAAGGCGATCAAGGATGCCGGCGTGATCCGCATCGGCGTCAAATGCGATTCTCCTCCATTCGGGGCATCCGGCACCGACGGCAAGCCGGCCGGCATCGAGATCGAAATGGCGAAGCAAATCGGCATTGCCGCCTTCGGGGCCGCCGAAAAGGCGGAATTGAGCTGCGTGGCGACGGACGCCCGCATTCCCTCCCTGACGGGCGGAAAGATCGACCTGATCATTGCGACGCTCGGCAAGACGCCGTCGCGCGAACAGGTGATCGACTATTCCGATATCTATTACTGGGGCAGCAGCCGGGTGATCGTACCGAAGGACAGCAAGGTCCAGAAGCTCGCCGACCTGGACGGCAAGTCGATGCTCATCATCAAGGGCGGGTCGCAGCTGAAGTGGCTGAAGGAACGCATTCCGAGCCTGGAGTTCGTCCAGCTCAACACCAATGCGGACAATCTGCAGGCCCTGCAGCAGGGCCGTGCCGACGGCTATGTGGGCGATGCGATCACCATCGCGACGCTTGCGGCCAACTATCCCGAATTCCGCACGCTGGAAGAGCCCGTCGATCTCGGCTTCAATGGTGTCGGCGTCCGCAAGGGGGAAGAAGAGCTGAAAACTTTCGTCAATGGCGTCCTCAAGAAACTGAAGAACGAGAAATTTTACTCGAAGACGGTGCCGACCTTCGTCAAGGATCCGGTCGTTGCGGCGGAAATGGTAAAATCCTTCGAAACCGATCCGCCGGCTGCAAAGTGAACGAATCCGGTCCTGACGGTTGAAACCGTCAGGACCCCCGTGTTCACCGGTATTTTCGAGCAGGATGACGGCCATGGATTTTGCTTATATTCTCGAGGCCCTGCCGGACCTGATGACCGGCCTCAAAATGACGCTGATCGTCAGCTTTCTCGCAATAGTCCTGTCCTGCCTTATCGGCCTAGTGGGCGCGGTTTTGCGGACAAGCGGGATCAAGCCGCTGCAATATGCTGTCACGGCCTATGTCGAATTCATTCGCGGCACGCCCTACCTCGTGCAGATCTTCTTCATCTTCTATGGCCTTCCGAGCCTGGGGTTGCGCTTCAGCATCTTCTGGTCCGGGGTCATCGCTCTCACGGCCTGGGCAAGTGCCTTTCAGATCGAAAATTTCCGGGCCGGTCTCGCGGCTGTCGGCAGGGGAATGCATGATGCGTCGGCGTCGCTCGGCCTCAAGCGCTGGCAACATTCGATATTCATCATCCTGCCTCTGGCGACCCGCGCCGCTCTGCCATCGGCGATGAATACGATCGTGGCGACGGTGAAAAATTCCGCATACCTGCAGGCGATCGGCCTGGTGGAACTGACTTTTGTCGCCGTCGACCGGATCGCCTACGATTTCCGGGCGATCGAGATGTTCGCCTCGATTTGCGTGATTTATCTGATCTGTGTCTTCACCATTTCTGGCTTCGGCTACATGGTCGAACGGCGTCTCAGCCGACCTTTCGGCGGGAGGTAGACGATGCTGCTTCTGGAATTTCAGTCCTTCCTGCTGGACGGCCTCCTCAATACCCTGTTTCTCTCGTCGGTCATGATCGCGGGCGGCACGTTCTTCGCGGTGATCTTCGCAGTCGGTCTTTCCGCTCAAACGTGGTGGTTGAGGCGGCCTGTCTACGGTCTCGTCGAATGCCTTCGCGACATTCCGCTGATGGTGACGGTGCTGATGGTCTATTTCGTGCTGCCGCATGCGGGCCTGTCGTTCAATCCGTTCTGGTCGAGCGCGCTCAGCGTGTCGGTCTGGGGTGGGGCGAACGGTGCGCATATCATTCGCGCCGGCCTGCTGTCCGTGCCGAGCGGCCAGCGGGAAGCTGCCCTGTCATCCGGCCTGCGCGGCTGGAAAGGACTGTTTCTGGTCATCGTCCCGCAGGCGATGCCGGTCATTCTGCCCCCTTACGTCAGCCTCGTCACCAGCCTCACCCAGGCGAGTTCCCTCGGCGCGGTCCTCGGTGTCAACGAACTGCTGCGCTCGGCGCAGATCCTCATCGAGCAGACGACCATCGCGCGCGGAGGAAGCCCGGCCTATCTGGTCTATGGCGCCATTCTTGTGGTGTATTTCGCTCTCTGCTGGTCGATCTCTGCCTTGGGCGCGAAGCTCGAGCGGCATTTCGCGAAACCATACCAGCGGACCAATGGCAAGACCGGGCTTGCGAAGCCGGCGGTTGCCCTGCAGATCAGCACGACCTGAACTTGGTATCCTGTTCTTGATATCGGGCAGACCGAAATCTTCGGCTCGCCTTCAGAAAAGCGACTATGGCCGTTTACGCGATTGCCTGCTCCAAGACCCTTTCAGAGGGTTTTGAGGCGTATGATCAACGTCCTTGAACGGCGGAATGCGGTGAAGGCTGCGCCGAGAGCGATGATACCGAGACCAATCATCAGGATCTGATTGTAGCCGCCCCACAACGGCTCAAGCATGGATATCAATCCTGCTGCGGTGATCGTTGCCATCCGGTGCTGCTTGGCCATCGGGCCAGAGAAATCACTCGGATTGCCTGTGGCCCGGCCGAGTTCCCTGACATAAGCCGTCAATACGGCAAAAGCGCCGGCGGCCCAGCCGAGGCCGGGCATGCCGATCCCATATCCAACGCCCGCGAAGATCAGAAGATCGGCGATGCGGTCGGGGAATTCGTTCCAGAACGGCCCGTCCGGCTCTCCCTTTCCGCCCTCGACGGCGACCATGCCGTCGAATAGATTGCAAAGCAGCCGGCCCTGGCAGCAAAGCACGGCCAACAGCAGGCAGGCAATTCGGGACCATCCGACCGTCTGTCCCGCCATATAGAAGGCGCCACCGGCAAGGGCTGCCGCGACCATGCTCGCCTGCGATATCTGGTTGGGGGTGATGGTTTTCGACGCCATCCATCGCGCGATCGAGCCTGCCCAGCGGGTGTCGCGGCTTGCCAGCGGCCGCCTGTCGCCTGTTTCGGTCATGTCCCGGCACCTCGTCTTGCGGAGAGCGAATAGTTGTAGATCGCAGCGTAGCTTGTCGATACCAGAAGCGGAACCGCGACGGTCTTGAGGATTTCCGGTGTGCCGCTCGCCGCATGGATCGCGACGAGAACGGCGGTTGAGCCGAGGCAGGCAATGAGCGGCGGCGCCCATAACCGCGTCGGGCCGTCAAAGCGCTTCGAAAGCCTGTCGATCACCGACTTCAGGAACAGTGTCAGGCAGGCGGACATCACGCCCTGCACCAGACCGGAATAAAGCGGTCTCGGCATTGGATAGGCGCGATTGGCAAAGACGGCCCAGCCGCCCATGGCAAGAAAAGCGAACAGCACATGCACCGTCCCGCTGCGTGCAAGCCGCTTCACCGCATTCGGCATCACAACGACCACCAGTAGCGCACGATATGGAAGAAAATCGGTGCCGAGAATACGACGGAATCCAGCCTGTCGATCAGACCGCCATGGCCTTCGATGAGATTGCCCCAGTCCTTGATACCGCGGTCCCTTTTGATCGCCGACATCACCAGGCCGCCGAAGAAGCCCATCAGCGTGATGATGAAGGCGAGGAGCCCTGCCTGAACAGGTGTGAATGGGGTTATCCACCAGAGGGCAGCACCGATCAGAGTGGCGCTGATGACGCCGCCGACGAAGCCCTCGACGGTTTTGGACGGCGACAGTTTCGGTGCGATCTTGGTGCGCCCGAACAGTTTGCCCCAGACATATTGCAGCACGTCGCTCAGCTGGACGACGATCACCAGGAAGGCGATCAGCAGTACGTTGCGGCCGTCATAGCCCGGTATGTTCAAGGTCAACAGTGCCGGGACGTGCGAGGCGCAGAAGACGCAGATCATCAATGCCCATTGCACCTCCGCAATGCGGATCAGGAAACGCTCCGTATCGCCCCTGAGCACCGATATGATCGGCATCAGCAGGAACGCATAGACCGGAATGAAGATCGAGAAGATGCCGTATTGCTCCGCCCAGAGCAGATAATACTGAAGCGGCACCACGATGAAGAAGGCGGCGGCCAGTGCCCAGTGATCGGCCCTGCGGGTGTTGATGAGGGTCACAAATTCCCTGAGCGCGGCAAAAGAGCAAAAACCGAATAGAACGAGAACCCCGATGCGGCCCGCCACGAAAGCAATGCCGATCAGGATAACCATGATCCACCAGGCCTTGATTCGGGCGTTGAGGTTTTCGATCGCCGCGTTCGAACCGTTTGGCGAGAGGCGCTGCTGCAGCACGTAACCAATGGCCGATGCAAGAATGAGCACGCCGAAGATACCGGCCACCAGCGTCAAGAGATCGGAACTCGCGGCACTCATTCACCACTCCCTGCAGGCTTGGGGGACAAAGCTAGAAGAGCCGTCTGCATGCGCTCAAGGAAAACGTCCTTGGTCTCATCCGGAGCCAAACGCAGGGCGCTGCCGAAGGTGACGGTGCAGATCAGCGGTATCGGGACGATCTCTCCCTTTGGCATGACCCGGTTGAGATTGTTGATCCAGACCGGAACGAGATCTATGTCAGGTCGCGCTGCCACCAGATGAAAAATGCCGCTTTTGAACGGAAGGAGAGGGGCCTCGGACTGGTTGCGCGTGCCTTCCGGAAAGAGGATCAGGGATGAACCGGCGTCGATCGCTGCGGCCATCTGCGTGACGGGATCCTCAGTCCGCTGGTCTCGCTCCCTGGCGATCAGAACAGCATTGAAGACGTCTCGGCCAATAAAGCGGTTAAGCCGCGATTTCAGCCAGTATTCAGCACCGGCGACCGGACGAGCCTGACGACGGAGCCTTGGCGGCAATACCGTCCAGACCAGAACGAAGTCACCATGGCTGGAATGGTTGGCGAAATAAACGCAAGGGCGGGAGGGCAGGCCCTCCTCCGGCCAGATGGCGCGAACCGCCGTGACCGCACGGGCAAATACGACGATCGCCGCCGCCGCGGCCTTTGTTGTAAAAGCCTTCATTCGTCCCCCGGTCGACGTGAGCGATAGCGCTGATCAAAACTCTAGCATTGTCACAGTGGGAAGAAAGGGACTTTGGAACATTCCAACGAAAATCAGCAGGGTGCAGTCGCGTGCATTCCCGTTGAGTCGTCTCTGTCACCCGGACACCGGAAATCCACACAGATTTGTCATGCGTCGGCGCGTTGAAGCGCAGGCTCGCGCCAACGTCCGGCGGGAAGAGCGGCACTTAGATATGTGTCGTCTGCGCCGCATTGATCGATGAGATGAAGCTCCTCGTGCGTTCCTGTCTCGGATCACCAAAGATTGCTTCCGCTCTGCCGGACTCGACCACTTTTCCGCTCTCGAGGAAAACCACATCATTGGCGATCCGCGAGGCAAGCCGCAGGTCGTGCGTCGCCATCACCATCGTCGTTCCTTCGGCGGCGAGCCGTCCGAGCACATCGATGACCTCGGCGGAGAGTTCGGGATCGAGAGCCGAGGTCGGTTCGTCGCAAAGAAGAACCCGCGGCGAAGGCGCGAGCGCACGGGCGATCGCCACCCTCTGTTGTTGCCCCCCGGAAAGCTCCGAGGGCCAGGCATCGGTCTTATGCGCCATTCCTACCTTGGTGAGCAGTTCGCTGGCGCGGCTATGGGCCTTTTCGCGCGGCCATTTGAGAACCGTCGTCAGTCCTTCCATGACGTTCTCGATCGCCGTTCGATGCGGAAAGAGCTGGAAGTTCTGGAAGACCATGCCGGTTTGGCGGCGGATTTTCTGGATCGACTTCCAGCCGATCTTCATGCCGGGCTCGAAGTCGAGCTTTTCGTCGCCGATGCGGACGGAGCCAGCTGTCGGGATCTCTAGGAGGTTGATGCAGCGGAGCAGCGTGCTCTTGCCGCCGCCGGAGGGACCGATGAGCGCAGTGACACTTCCCTCGGGAATGCCGAGGCTGATGTCCTTCAGGATAACCGCATCGCCGAACCGCTTCTCGATGTTGGAAAGCTCGATCATCGGTTTGACTCCATCATGCCGCCATAACGGGCGAAACGCTTTTCAAGTCTGTTCTGCAACGACGACAGCACCGAGCTCAAGGCCAGATAGATCAGGGCCGCCTCGATATAGAGGATCAGTGGCTCGTAGGTCGTCGCGACGATCCGCTGGGCGGCCTGGAAGAGTTCCGGCACCGTGATCGCCGCGGCGAGCGAGGTATCCTTGACCAGAGAGATGAAGGTGTTCGAAAGCGGCGGCACGGCGACACGCGCCGCCTGCGGCAGGATGGTGCGGCTCATCGCCTGGCGCCAAGACATGCCGATGGAATAGGCCGCTTCCCACTGCCCTTTCGGGACCGAGGAGATGACGGCGCGGATAATCTCGGAGCTGTAGGCGCCGATATTCAGGGTGAAGCCGATCAGGGCTGCGGGGAAGGCGTCGAGCAGGATGCCGATGCTCGGCAGGCCATAGAAGATCACGAAAAGCTGCACAAGAAGCGGCGTACCGCGGATCACCCAGACATAAAACCGGGCGATCAGCGCAAGTGGTGCCGGGCCGAAGAGCCGCGCAACCGCCGTGATCAGGCCGAGGACGAGCCCGAACAGGAACGACAGCAATGTCAGCGGAACCGTAAAGCGGATGCCCGCCCATAGGAGGGTCGGAAGTGAATCCGACATCAATTGAAGCCAGTGCGGCACGATGTGATCCTCAAAAAAAAGGACGCGTCCGGCGCAGGCGCCGGACGCTGGATTCATGCATTCAGGAACGACCTAGCAGCCTACTTCGAGACGTCCTGCCCGAAATACTTGTCCGAGATCTTCTGATAGGTGCCGTCGGCCTTGATGTCCGCCAGGGCCTTGTTGATCGCACCGAGCAGTTCCGGTTCGCCCTTGCGGATGATGATGCCGGAATAGTCGGCATTGTCCTGCTGCGCGGCGATCTTTACCGGCGCGTCGGGCTTCTGCTTCTTGAAATCGAGGAAGGAGAGGCTGTCATTGATCGTCGCGTCGGCGCGGCGTGTCAGCACAAGCTGGATCGACTGGTCGAAACCGTCCGTGCCCACAAGTTCGGCGCCCGCTTGTTCGGCGATCTTGCCGAAATTGCTGCTCAGGGATTGGGCGGATTTCTTGCCTTTGAGATCTGCGAAACCCTTGATGTCGCCGTTGTCCTGGCGAACGATCAGCACCGCCTTGGAAGCGATGTAGGGCTCGGAGAAATCGTATTTCTGCTTGCGGGCTTCGGTGATGCCCACCTGGTTGATGACGGCATCGTAGCGCTTGGCGTCGAGGCCCGCGATAAGGCCGTCCCATTTGCCTTCCAGGAACTCGGCCTTGACGCCGATTTTCGCGGCAACGGCTTGTCCGATCTCCACGTCGAAACCGACGAGCTTGCCGCCTGCGTCATGGAAGGTGAACGGCGCGTAGGTCCCCTCCGTGCCGATCTTGAAGACACCGGAGGATTTGATGGCAGCGAGGTTTTCGCCGGCGAGAGACGGCGTAAGGGCTGTCGCGTGAATAAGGGCCGCCGCGATAATGGTTTTCAGCCGGAACATTTAGGTCATCCTTTCAGCAGTGCTTGCTGGCGACTAAATGACAGAAAATAGGACGTGGCGATTGAAAGAAAACCGCAAATAAAGTCGGCAAATGCGAATATTTTGCTCACGTAGCGCGCCTATCCCTTCCCCAGGATAACCAGGGGCGGCAGCCAACCGCGCAGCCACGAATTCCGTCTTCGTACGTAGATACACGTCAAGGATGTCGATTTGCGTCACTCGGCAGGGTCGGTGCCTGTAGCGCGCTGAAGTCAACGCAAAAAATTCCAAACACCCTGAACACCTTAGCGATGAACGCCCCATTTTTCGCGCGCAATCGCCTCCGGCGCGATTGACATAAATCAATGACGGCCAGATTATATTCAACATGGATACGACATATTCAAATAGAATACAAGAAGAAAGCGGCGGCGTCCGCCCGCTCTCCACGGTCCTGAAGACCATGGCGGTGCTGGACGTGCTGGCCTCCAGCGCTCGTGGCATGAAGCTGCCGGAGATCGCATCAGCCATGGAGCTGTCGCGGCCCACCGCCTATCAGCGGCTGTTGACGTTGATCGAAGCTGGCTGGGTCGAGCAGGATCACGAGATGCGCTATCGGCTCTCGATGCACGCCTGCCGGCTTGCGGCGGCGGCCATGGAGCAGGCCAATCTCGGAACGCGGGTTCAGCCGATCATCGAAATGCTGGTTCATCGGGTGAAGGAGACGGCTTCGCTGGCGGTGCTCGATCGCGGGTTGCCTTGCATCGTCTCGCGCGTCGAATCCGAAAGCGTGCTGCGGGCGGAACAGAAGATCGGCACGACCATGTCGCTCGAGGGTTCCGCATCCGGCCGCATCCTGACAGCCTTCGCAGACGAAGTGACGCTCGCCCGCCTGAAGGAGAGCGGCGAACCGCTCGCTTCTGAAGAGCTCCTCGGCGAGGCCCGCGCCAACGGTTACGCCTTGTCGAGCGGCTATACCGATAGCGGCGTCGTCGCAATCGCCGCGCCGATCTTCGATCTCCACGGCAAGTGCACCTCGACGATCTCGCTGGTCATGCCGGAGATGCGCTTCGACCTCGAAAGCTTCCGAGAGCCGCTTCTCGAAACCGCCCGAACCATCACGAAAATGCAGCAGGGAGAACGTTGACGGTCATGACCGCGACTTCCGAACAGGTGGCAACGCCCCGACCGCGCCCAGGCCAAGAGGTGATGAAGAGCTCTCGGCTGGCGGCCATCCAGCCGAGCCGGCTCAGCGGCACACGCGCCTTCATGAACAAGATGATCCGCGAGCGCTGGGACATTTCCAATGTCCTCTTCGACGTGGATGAAAATGCCGAAGGCATCGTCGTCTATTCCATCAAGGCGCCGAACCAGGAATTCTCGTTCATCGGCTTTTCCCGTCCGCCGAGCCGGACGGCGCGCACCGGCCGTATCATCGGCCAGGCCTGGGACATGATGGGCGCGCTGATCGAGGGACCGGCGACCGAAATCGAGATCGAAACGGCGCGGCGGGAGATTCCGAAGCTCTATACGGGCCGGGCGACCGCCGGCACGCTGATCTGGTGCAGGTCGAACCGGTCGATGCGGGTCTTCGACCAGACGCTCGAAGCGCTTGCAGAAGGCCATCAGCCCTCCGTCGCCGATCTTTCCAGGGTCTGCTACCTGATGCGCAATACCGGCCTCGACGGCAACGGCACGTTCGGGACGCGGTCCTTCCCGTCGCTTGGCCCCCGCCATGCGCTCGGCGGCGTGCTGCAGGCCCAGTTGTTGACGGCCTACCTGATGCGGGAGTTCTCCTGCGATCTCGTCGAACATCTCGCCGCAAAGAAATCGGACCAGGCAGTGCGCCTCGACCCACAGCTTCGCCGCTATATCGGCGTCGGCAATGGTTCGGCGCTCGGCCTTATCTTCTTCGTTCACAAACATCCGTGCCTGATCGATGGACTCCTGTCTGCGCGCGAAAGTGCGATTGCGATGGCCCGCGCGCTGAGGCTTGACGCGTCGGATCCCCGCATCGCCAGGCTGCTCGAACTTCTCCGCCAGGCAACAGTGTTCCGCAAACAGGACCAGATGGTCTACGAGACGTTTGCTTCCAGCGCTGAAGTCGCAGCCGGCCTCGAAAAGGTCGTGGCGGCACTCGAAGAATTCCGCCGCAGCGGAACGGTGTTCGGCCGTGCCACGGATTTCCCGCTTGAGGTGCTTGCCGCCCAATTCGAAGCCCACCTCATCCCGGAAGCCTTCGAGACTCTTCTGTCGTTGCTGATCGAACTGGTGCCGGAAGAAGCCGACCGGCTATTGGCAGCCATTGATGCTCCCGACGAATTCAGCATCTCACCGGCCGAGACGGTCGAACAGCTGATTGCGCTCGTCCGTGACGAATATCAGTGGGCGCTCCATACCGACATGGCCGGCCCGGAGGCCTACAAATATGTCTGGTACAAGTCGGAGACGGCGGAGGAACCGCGCCGCGGCGCCCGCGAGGAAGTCCCCGATGCGCTCGATCTCGGCCTCGATGTCTGCGGCGGCATCAAATCCGTTTTTGCCGATCTCGGCAGTGCTCAAGGTTCGCTCAGCATCGCCCGCTTCCTGATGAAACATCCCGAACACCGCTACATGGTGGCGCGCATTCAGAGCCTGCGTGGGCGCGACTATCACACGCCTCGCGCCAACATCAACGCGGAGGCCTTTGTGCCGATCGATCTCGTGCGGCTGATGAATGTCGGCATCCACGGCATCGACAAGACCCGTGATTTCCTGAGCCGCAACCTGCGCGGCGTGCTCTATCACGGCGCTCCGACCCCCGACGATCTGCGCGCCGGCTACTCCGGCACCTGGTATTACCCGACGGAGCCTGTTCTATGAACTCCTCGCATTCATCTCCCACCATGCGCGTCATGCCCCGCGAAATGCGGCTGATGTCGGAGCGGATCCTTTCGCTGAGCAGCCTGCCCAAGGGCTTCTTCCTGACGGTCGGCGACATTCCGATGTATTCGCAAAAGCTCGGACTTGGCGGCTTCAAGCTGTTCGAGCAGCGGTTCGAGAGCTTCAAGTCGGCGGCTCCCGCCCGTATCGCGATTGCCTCCGAAGCCGGCAACCGCATGACGCTCGATGCTTGCGGCGAACACGCGTGGTTCGTCCTGCCGACGGCAATCGATCTTCTCGGTGAGCTGACGGCCCGTTCAGGATCGACGGAACTGACGATTGTCGGCGCTACGGATCCAGAGGAACTTGCGATTGCTGCGCGTTTCGGCGGTCGATCGGGGCTTTCGATCTCCGTATTCGGCAATGTGCTGAAGGCGGTTGCGGCAGCGGTCACCGGCGACGTTCGCAAGGACGATCCTCTTCTCTGGTCGCTTCTGGAAAACGGCGCAGAGATCGAGACCGACCTCTGGTGGCGGATCTACCACCTGGCAAAGCAGGCGCTTGCGACCGACAGCATCGTCTCGCGCCGCCATGCCGGCCCGATGATCGTCAACGAGGACGGCACCGTCATCGGCCGCAAGGACAACGACGACGAGACCGACGTCTCCTTCCTGTCGTCCAGCATTTCCGAACGTATGAAAGAGGGCGCGAGATCATGATCATCGACGGTTTGCAATGCGGGCATTTCGATCGCGCCGCCTTTGAATCCCTGAGGGCAGGGCATGTCGGCGGGGTCGTCAATACCTGCGGCTTCTGGGAAGGCACCGTCGAATCGATGGACTCTATCGGCCGCTGGCGCGACCTGGTGCGCGAAAACTCCGACATTGCCGAGATCGCCCTTACCGCAGCCGACATCACGCGCATTTCCAGCGCAGGCAAGCTCGCGGTCATCATGGGTTTCCAGAACGCCAACCTCTTCGAAGGGCGGATCCGGTTCGTGGAGATGTTTGCCGAACTCGGCGTGCGGGTCGTGCAACTCACCTACAACAACCAGAACGAACTCGGGGGCTCCTGCTACGAGGCCGAGGATTCGGGCCTTGCCCGCTTCGGCAAGGAAGTGGTGCGCGAGATGAATGCCGCCGGCATTCTGGTCGACTGCAGCCATGTCGGCGACCGCACGACACTCGATGCCATCAGGGTCTCCGAAAAGCCGATCGCCGTCACCCATGCCAATGCCCAGTCGTTGTTCATGCACAAGCGCAACAAGTCGGATGACGTCATTCGGGCGCTGAAGGATACCGGCGGGGTGATCGGCTGCGCCGCCTATCGCAACATCACCGGCGACGAGTATTGCGCCTCGATCGAGGCCTGGTGCACGATGGTCGCCCGCACGGTCGATATCGCCGGCATCGATTCCGTCGCGATCGGCACCGACAAGAGCCACAATTTCACCGCCCCGGACTACGCCTGGATGCGCAAGGGCCGCTGGACCCGCGGCGAGGATTATGGGGCGAGCGCCGCCGGCAAGCCGCTCAAGGCCGCGCCGCCGGAATGGTTCCAGAAGGTCGAGGATATCAGGGTGATCCCCGACGGTCTCAGCGCCGTCGGCTTCTCGAAGGAAGAAGTCGCGAAGATCACCCACAGGAACTGGCTGCGGCTCTACGAAGCCACTTTCAGAAAATCATAAAAGAGGAGAACTGCAATGACTGGAATGAAGACATTTCTCATGCCTGACCGCCGCCGTTTCCTGAAGACGGCCGGCGCTGCGATCACCGCCTCGCTTGCCGCTCCCTATCTCGTTCGCGCGCAGGAAAAGATCCTCTACGTGAATACCTGGGGTGGTCCCTGGGAGGCCGCGGCAAAGACGCATCTCATCGATCCGTTCACCGCTGAAACCGGCATCCAGGTGAAGACGGTTTCTCCGGTCTCGTTCGCCAAGCTCGCCCAGCAGGTGAAGACCGGCACCTACGAATTCGACGTCACCACGCTCGGCGGCGGCGAACTGGTTCGCGCCAACCAGGCCGGCATCATCGAAAAACTGACGGAACCCTACAAAGGCGGCCTCTTCGAAAACGGCGTCGCTTCGCATGCGTTCGCAACCGTCATGGCCTGGCGCAAGGATAAATATAAGGACACTCCGAAGACCTGGGCCGATTTCTGGAACGTCGAGAAATTCCCCGGCGGACGCTCGCTGCAGCGTTATGCATCACGCGTCATCCCGATCGCGCTTCTGGCCGACGGCGTCGCGGTCAAGGATCTCTATCCGCTCGATGTGGACCGGGCCTTCAAGTCGCTCGACAAGATCAAGCCGCATATCCGCGTCTGGTGGACTGCCGGCGCCCAGTCGACCCAGATCCTGCGTGACGGAGAGATCGACATGATCGGCATCTGGCACGGCCGTTATTTCGAGGCCGAGAAGGCTGGCGCTCCCGTCGCCATGACCTGGAACCAGGGGGAGATCGAGCGCGCCTACTGGGTTGTCGCGAAGAAGACCCCGAACCTCGAGAACGCCAGGAAATTCGTCGAGTTCGCGACCAGTGCCAAGCCGCTCGCCGGCTTCTCCAAGGCTGCGGACTACGGAGCGCTGAACCCGGCATCCAACCAGTTCGTCGATCCGGCGGATGCCAAGCGCATGCCGACCTCGCCGGACAACTACAAGCTGACCTTCGAGCAGGACATGGCGAATTTGGGCATAGACCCGGCGGAGCTCGCCGAACGTTTCGAGGAGTGGGTCGCGAGCTGATCCACTCTCCTGGATCAACTTGACCTGCTGGACGGCATCGCGCGGAACGACCGCGCGATGCCGCAACGACCCTGCCTGCCATAAAAAGGGAACGGCAATGGGCATCAGCCTTTCAAAACTGACGGAAAAGACGAACATCTGGCCCTGGCTGCTGCTGGCGCCGCTCGGCATCTACATGCTGATCTTCTTCGCCGTGCCGCTCGTCGATGTGGCGATCATGAGCTTCACCGAGCCGAAGGTCTCGTTTGCGAACTACCAGAAGGTCCTCACAGGAGCGCTTTACCAGCGCGTCTTCCTGAACACCTTTACGACTGCGGCCTTCGTCACGCTCTGCTGCCTCCTGGTCGGTTATCCGCTGGCCTATCTGATGGCGCATTCCAAGCCGCGCACGGCAATGCTGATCCTGCTGCTCGTTACCATGAGCTTCTGGACGAGCTTCCTCGTCCGCACCTATTCGTGGATGGTTCTGCTCGGCAATAACGGTCCGCTGATTGCCTTCCTGCAGATGATCGGCGTCGACAACCCGCCGCAGCTTCTCTTCACGCGGTTCTCCTCGACGCTCGCCATGGTGCATATCCTGGCACCCTACATGATCATGAACATCTACACGGTCATGAAGAAGATCGACCCGGCGCTGATCCGCTCGGCGGAAAGCCTCGGCGCCAAGGGCTGGTCGCTGTTCCGACATGTCTACCTGCCGTTGACGGCGCCCGGCATCGCCAACGGTTCCGTCCTGGTCTTCGTCATCTGCCTCGGGTTCTATGTGACGCCGGTTCTGCTCGGCAGCCCGCGCGAGCAGATGGTCGCCGGTCTGATCGGCCACCAGATCGAGGAGTTTCTCGCCTTCGGTCTGGGCTCCGCCATGGCGATGATCCTGCTCGTCGTGACGCTCATCATCCTCACCATCTATCATCGCCGCTTCGGCCTCGACAAACTCTGGGGGTGACCGAACATGAACACGTTCATGCGCTGGGCCGGTTTCATCGTCGTGCTCTTCATTGCCGCACCGCTCGTCATCGTCGTGCCGATGTCGTTTTCGAATGCGAGTTCGCTGCAGTTCCCGCCGCCGGGCTATTGGCTCGGTTATTATCGCGCTTATTTCACCAACGCGGACTGGCTGATACCCACCTGGAACAGCATCCTGATCGCGACCGCCACCACCATCCTCACAATGGCCCTGGTCGTGCCTGCGACCTTCGCCCTGGTGCGCCACAAGTTTCGCGGCAAGGGTTTTGCCGATCTGATGATGCTGATGCCGATGGCGGTGCCGCATATCGTCATGGCGGTCGGCTATTATTCCTATTTCGGCGATCTCGGGCTGGTGCACAGCCATCTCGGCGTCATCCTGGCGCATACCTGCCTGTCTGTCCCGATCGCTTTCCTCGTCCTTTCGGCCAATCTCAAGGGTTTCGACCGAAACCTTGAACGGGCCGCGCAGAGCCTCGGCGCCAGTCCGGCGAAGACCTTCCTGCACGTGACACTGCCGATCCTGCGGCCGGGGCTGGTCATCAGCTCGCTTTTCGCCTTCATCCAGTCCTTCGACGAGACTGTAGTAGCGATCTTCATCTCGGGCCGCGATGCCGAGACCCTGCCGCGCAAGATGTTCGACAGCATCCGTCAGGAGGCCGACCCGGTGATTGCCGTCATCTCGACGCTGCTCTTCGTCGTCGTGCTGGTCGGCATCGCGGCTCCTTATTTCGCCAGCGCGCTGCGCAGCCGCGCTCCCAAGCCGAGCCGGCCGGCCGGCGCACATTGAACATACCCAAGGGCTTCCCCAAGGACTTCCAATGACGAACTACCTGCAACTCTCCAACATCACCAAGGCCTACGGGCATTTCACGGCGCTCGACAATGTCAGCCTGTCGGTCGACAAGGGGGAGTTCGTGACCTTCCTGGGGCCGAGTGGCTCGGGCAAGACGACGACCCTGATGATCATTGCCGGTTTCGAAAAGGCGAGCAGCGGTAAGGTGGAAATCGATGGTCGGTCGATCTCCGAGCTTGCGCCGCATGAGCGCAATATCGGCATCGTGTTCCAGAACTACGCCTTGTTTCCGCACAAGACGGCGGTCGAAAACGTCTATTTTCCCCTGCAGATGCGTGGCGTCAGCCGTTCGCAGGGCCTGAGGCAGGCGGAGGATATGCTGTCTCTCGTCGGCCTCAAGGGTTTTGGTCATCGTCATCCGAAGGAACTGTCCGGCGGGCAGCAGCAGCGAGTCGCGCTGGCTCGCGCCCTTGTTTTCGAGCCTTCACTGCTTCTGCTCGACGAGCCGCTCGGCGCGCTCGACAAGAACCTGCGTGAGCAGATGCAGATCGAGATCAAGCGCATCCAGCGCAGCCTCGGCGTGACGACCATCTTCGTGACCCACGACCAGTCGGAAGCCATGTCGATGTCCGATCGCATCGTGGTGTTCGAGAAGGGACGCATCGAGCAGGTCGCAGCGCCGCTGGATATCTACCATCGCCCGCAGACCTCCTTCGTCGCTTCCTTCATCGGCGAGAGCAACCTGATCCCGGCAATCATTACCAGCGGGGCCGGCAAAACGGCCGAAAACCCGACGCTTGGAGCCTTCCAATACGCTGGGAAGGATGCTCTTGCCGACGGCCAGAAGGTGACGCTTCTGATCCGCCCGGAGCATATCAAGCTGTCGCGCAGCCCGGTCGAGGGCAGCAAGAACGTCCGCATGATCGTCGAGACGATCGTCAACTACGGCGACAATGCGCTCGTGATCGGACGGGCAGGGGATATCCCCATGCGAGTCAGGGTGCTCGGCGCCGATGTGGTGATCATCAAGGAAGGCGAGGAATGCTGTATCAGCTGGGCGCCGGACGCGGTCTTCGTGATCACCAAATAGGGTTGCACTCGAAGAATCTCGTAAACTTGACGACGCCTCACGTCAGCAAACGCTATTCCGCTCCTCCGTTCAAAGCATATGTTGCGCCTCGAGGTCGAAACCCTACAGCAGCTCGTATTTTTTCAGGATCTCTCTTATTTTCTCGTCCTGAGCCTCGTCTGGAAGCAGGGCAGGTTGCCTGCTCGCGCCGACTGATTTGTCCTGCAGGTAAAGCGAACGCTTGACCATGGCGGGTGCAAAACCCAGCGCATAGAGCTCCGTGCGAAAGGCCGTATAGATCGCCTGCTGACGCTCCGCTTCCGCAATGTCGCCTGAGTTGAAGGCTGCAAGGATGCCGGCGAGCACGTGCGGCAGCGCGTTTCCGAGGCCTGATATGCAGCCAGCCGCACCGTTCTGCAGCGACCACAGGACGAGGTGGTCGGGACCGGAGTAGACCTCGAAGCCCGGGTTTTCTTTCGAGACCTGAAGGTAGGCTGCCAGAGTTTCCTGAGCGCCGCCAGAATCCTTGATGCCGGCTATATTGCCGTGCCCGGCAAGCTTTGCGGCCGTCGCCGGCTCGATATGGTTCTGGGTCCGGGCGGGGATGTCATAGAGATAGACCGGCGTCTTGACCGTATCCGCGACCGTCGAGAAATGGCGGACCAGCCCATCCTGGGTGCAGGCGATGAAGAAGGGGGTGATGACGGCGATGCCGTCGACGCCGATCCTGTCAAACTCTCTGGCGAGTTGCACCGTCTCGAAGGTTGCCGGCATCCCGGCATTGACGATGACTTTGGCGCGACCCGCAACCTCGTCAACCACGTGTTCGGTCAGGCGGATCTTTTCTTCGTGGGTGAGAGCCGTGAAATCGCCGTTGGTGCCGGCGCACATGATGTTGTTGCCCGCCGCCACCTGCCGGCGCACCTGGGCGCGGGTCGCCTCGAAATTGATCGTCTCGTCTTCGTTGAAGCAGGTCACGAGTGCGACAAAGGCATTTCTGGTCATTCAATCAACTCCGCTTATCCGCCCTTCGGCGGTGTGTCATGCACGTTTGAGACGGGCTGCCCGGTGTTCGGCCTGAACATCCGGGTCCGGATCGAGGCTCGCCGCCAGGAGCGCTTTTGTATAGGCTTCACGGGGCGCCTCGAAGATCTCCCGGACCGTTCCCATTTCCACCACTTCGCCCTTCTGCATCACCATGACGTAATCCGCGAAGTCGCGAACGACGGGCAGGTCGTGGGCGATGAAGATGAAGGAGATGCCCATGTCCCGGCGCAGCTTGTCGAGAAGCGCGATGACCTGGGCCTGCACCGACACGTCGAGCGCCGATACCGCCTCGTCGCAGACGATGAGCTGCGGTTCGAGCGCAAGCGCGCGAGCGATTGCAATCCTCTGCCGCTGGCCGCCCGAGAACTGGTGCGGATAACGGCTCATGTGCTCGGCCGAAAGGCCCACCTGTAGCAGCAGTTCCGCGACCCGTTCCCGCCAACGGCGTTTGGGAAGGATATCGGGATGGATGGCCCATGCTTCGGATACGAGCTGGAACACCGTCATGCGCGGATTGAGAGATTGGGTGGGATCCTGGAACACCATCTGGAGGTCGCGCCGGAGCTTGTAGAGTTCCGATGGCGAGAGCTGAAAAAGATCGCGCCCCTTCCAGTGTGCCGTGCCGGCGTCCGGCTCGTCCAGCCTCAGGAGAACACGGGCGAGAGTCGATTTTCCCGAGCCGCTTTCCCCGACGATCGCCATGGTCTCGCCAGCCCTGAGGTCGAACGAGACGCCCTTCAGCGCATCGAAAGAGCCGTAGCGTTTGCGTATGTCCCGGACGCTGAGCATCGGTTCGCCCGAACGTTGTGCGATGTGCATCTCGCCTTTTCCGGGGGCGGCGCCGATCAGCTTTTTGGTATAGGGATGCGTCGGGTTCTTGTAGACGTCGCGGACCGTGCCGGTCTCGACCAGCTCGCCCTTTTCCATGACGACCACGCGATCGGCGATTTCGGCCACCACGCCGAGATCGTGGGTGATGATCAGCACGCCCATGCCGGTTTCCCGCTGCAACTCCTTCAACAGCGCCAGCACCTCGGCCTGGACCGTCACGTCAAGCGCGGTGGTAGGCTCATCGGCAATCAGCAGATCGGGGCGCAGCGCAAGCGCCATCGCAATCATCACCCGCTGACGCTGGCCGCCGGAAAATTCGTGCGGATATTTGCCCATGGCGCCTTCCGGATCGGGAATGCCGACCCGCGTCAAGAGGCGCAAAGCTTCGCTCCTGGCCTGTTCGGCCGGCATGCCATGGGTCGTCATCGCCTCGCGGATCTGCCATCCGACGGTATAGACCGGGTTCAGATGGCTGAGCGGGTCCTGAAAGATCATGGCGATCCGCCGCCCGTTTGCCTCGCGGCGCGCCTGGGGCGGCATGGTCAGCAGGTCCTTGCCGTCAAGCAGGATCTGCCCGGCGCTGATCCGCCCGGGCGGCATGTCGATGAGGTTCATGATCGCCGCTGACGAAACCGACTTGCCGGACCCGCTTTCACCGAGGATCGCCAGCGTCTCGCCGCGGTCGAGATGATAGGAGATGTTTCGCACGGCATGCACGACGCCGGCGGCCGTGTGGAATTCGACCGAGAGGTTGCGGACTTCCAGCAGGTGCTCAGCCATTCTTTCGGCCTTTCATTTCCAGGCGCCAGCGCTGAACGGGGTCGAGCGCGATGCGCAGCCAGTTCGACAAAAGGTTGAGCGACAAGGTGGTCATGATGATTGCCAGCCCGGGCCAGAACGAGAGCCACCAGGCATTGGTAAGATACTGGCGTCCCTGGGAAATCATTAGGCCCCAGGTGATCGCGGGAGGCTGGATGCCGATGCCGAGGAAGGACAACGCGCTTTCGGCAAGCATGACATAGGCGAAGTCCAGCGTCGCCAGCGTGGTAAGCGTCGGGAAAACGACCGGCAGGATGTGGCGGAACAGGATGCGGTTCTGCGAAGCGCCCATCACCCGCGCTGCCTGCACGAACATCCGCTCGCGGATTTCCAGCACCTCGGCGCGGGTGGTGCGCAGGTAAACGGGGATGCGGGTGATCGACAGGACGGCGACCAGGTTCAGGATCGAGGAACCCAAGAGATAAAGGACGATCACCGCAATCAACAGCGAGGGGAAGGACATGATCACGTCCGCCAGGCGCATGATCACCTGCCCGACGCGAGGTGATGAAAACCCGGCGACGAGGCCGAGCAGAGTACCGGTGACCGACGACAGGATCACCGCGCCGGCGGCGACCATGATCGTATTCTGCGTCGCGACGATGATGCGGGCGAGCAGCGGCCGGCCGAGAGCGTCGGCCCCCATCCACCATACCCATTCACGGCTCCAGTCGAACGGTGCGAGGTTGCGGCCACGCAGATTCTGCTTGGTGGCGAGCTCACCGAGCCAGGACGGCCCGATCAGGGCAAGCACGATGATGACGAGCAGGAAGATGACCGCGCAGAGCGCGAATTTGTCGGCCCAGAGCATTCGCGCCATGCGGACCGGGAAGGCGGGCTCGTGGGTGATCGTCGTATCGGAGGTGGAAACACTCATCGTTGCGCTCCTCAATGACGGATGCGCGGATCGAGAAGCGCATAGGCAAGGTCGATCAGCAGGTTCATGAGGAAGATCGCCAGCGCGGTCACCAGGATCGCGGCAAGGACGACGTTGAAATCCCGCTGCAGGATCGAGTCGATCATCAGCTTGCCGACCCCCGGGAAACCGAAGATGGTCTCGACCACCACTGCGCCGTTCAGGAGGCTCGCTGCCTGGTCCCCGATGACGGTGATGACCGGCAGCATGGCGTTGCGCAGTGCGTGGATGAAGATGATCGGGCCGGCCTTGACGCCTTTTGCGCGGGCCGTCTTCACATAGGCGGAGGATAGGGCGCCGATCATCGAGCCGCGCACCACCTGCACGATAATGCCGAAGGGACGGACGAACAGCACGCCGATCGGCAGGATCCAGTGCAGGATCGACCCCGTACCGGAGGTCGGTAGCCATGCGAGGTTAACGGAGAAGACGACGATCGCGACGATGGCCAGCCAGAAATCGGGAACCGACGCGCCAACGAGTGAGATGATCGAGGAGAGCCGGTCGAAGAAACCACCGGAACGAAAAGCGGCGAGCGAGCCGACGACGATGGCGGCCGCCGTGACGAGCGACATGGTGATCACGGCAAGCCAGAGCGTCCACACGAAGGCTTCCGTCACCACACCCAGCGCCGGCCGTGCCTTGCGCAACGATTCACCGAGATTCCCGGTCACCACGTCGCCGACATAACGTCCGAACTGCACCATCAGCGGGTCGTTCAACCCGTGAAGTTCGCGGAACTGTTGCTTCATTTCGGCCGAAGCTTCGACGGGCAGGAAGAGCGCGGCCGGATCGCCGGTCAGGCGGGACAGGAAGAACACCAGCACGAGCAGCCCGACCAGTGAAATCAAGCTCGCCACGGAGCGCTTACGAATGAAACTGAGCATGTCGCCCTCGACTATTATGGCGGCGGATAGGTACCCGCCGCCTTTGGGTCGTGATTGGAAATCCGGCAGCCGGTTCCCGCTGACTATTTGATGCCGATCTCGGACAATTGCAGCATCGAATTTGTAGCGATCGTCGGTTTGAATTCGATACGCGGCGAAACTCGCGAGAAGCCGACCATGTGGAAGAGAAGGGCGTCTGCAACCACGTCGTCATGCAGGTAGGCGATCAGCTGCGACCAGAGCTTCGCACGTTCGTCGCCGACTGCCGCCGAGGCGCGCTTGATCAGGTCGTCGACCTTGGGGTCGGAAAAGCCCGATTGCGTACCCTGAGAGGCATATTTGAAGAACATGGTGAAGGACGGATCACCCTTGGAGTTGTCGTGCATGGCGGCGACGATGATCGGGCCACGACCTTCCTTGAAAGGCTTGGAATAGTAGCTCTCGTGCTCGGCCACTTCGACAAACTTCAGATCGACCTTGAAGCCGACTTCCTGGAGCTGCGACTGAACCGCTTCCATGATTTCGGTGACGTTCGGGAAGTTTGCCGTGCGGGCGATCAGCGTGATCGGCGTATCGACCTTCACGCCGGCGGCCTTGGCCTCCGCGAGAAGCTTCTTGGCACCTGCTGGATCATAGGGGAACACCTTGACGTCCGGGTTCCAGCCCTGCGTGGTCGGCGGAACCAGCGCCGTCGCCAGCACGGCACCATCCGGCACCAGTGTGCCGATAAACGCCTGACGATCGATGGCCAGATTGAGCGCCTTGCGAACCCGCACGTCGTTCAGCGGCTGAATGTTGTGGTCGAGACGCAGATAGACCGTCTCGCTGTCGAGATAGGAGAAATCGGTCTTCGGATCGGTTGCATCCAGCTGCGAGATCGACGGAGAAAGGTCCGCTTCACCGGCCTTCACCATCGCCGCACGCACCGACGGATCGGAGCGGAAGAGATAGGTCGCCTCGGTCACCTGCGGCTTGGCGCCCCAGTAGTCGCTGCGGGCGGCCAACACGATCTGCTGACCCGGCGTCCAGTTCTTCAGCGCATAGGGGCCGGTTCCGATCGGCTCGCGAATGAATGCAAGCGGGGTTTCTTCCGGAACGATCGTCACCAGCGACATCAGCAAAGGCAGGATCGGCTGGGCCGGGTCCGCCTTGAAATCGATCGTGTAGGGATCGACGACATTGGCGCTGATCTTCATGCCGCCGAAATAGCGGCGGGATTCGCAGGCGTTCTTGTCGCTCATCACGCGGTCGAAGCTATGCTTCACATCCTTGGCGTCGAACGTCGTCCCGTTGGAGAACTTGACGCCCTGGCGGAGATGGAACCGCCAGCTGCCGTCCTGGGTCTGCTCCCATTTTTCGGCAAGGCGCGGCATGACGCCCTTCTTGCCGCGAACATCGAGCTCGGTCAGGGTTTCGCTGACATTCTCCATGATGATACGGCCGATATTGGAACGGGTCGCCATGCAAGGCTCCAGCAGATCGGCCTCTTCGGGCAGCACGATCTTGATAGGACCGGACCCTGCGTAAGCCGGCGCAAGCGCAGATCCCAGGATCAGCGCGGTCATCAGCATCTTCTTCATGTGGCTCACCTCCCAAGTGAATATAAATTGATCAGACACCGTCCCGATCGACCTGCCGTGGCCCGGTGGATGAACGGCTGATTTGGTGATTGGCGAGCCGACCTGTGAAGGAAGACCGATGGCGATTTAGAGGCTCTATCGTGGAGTATTCGGAGCTTGGACCGAAAATTTCTCCCGACGGCAGGGCCACATATTTCGCTGCACCGCGATCGCCTACTCCTCCTGTGCTATTCTCCCCAAACCATGTTCCGTCCTGCGCACTTTGTCAAATTGTTTTGTGATGTAATTTTTCGAGAAAAATTCATTCTTAAAAATACCGTTATTTTCCATATTGTTATGCTGATGACAATACCCGAAATCCGCGGCTTATGCATATTATAAAACTTGACAACTTTGTGTTTCTGGCAATTCTCAACGCCGAGAGGAGAGCTTTATGAGCCCTGATGAAATAGCGGCAGCAATGACCGGCACGGTACGGATGATGACCGCCGGCAGGCGCGAAGCCTTCCTGCCTTCCCCCATGGTGCAGAACCATGCAAGCTTCCTGCATCTCCTGGCCGACGGCGCGTTGATCTGCGCCTGGTTCGGTGGCTCGCTGGAAGGCAAGTCCGACATATCCATTTTCGCGTCCGTCCTCGTGCCCGGCTCGGATCTTTGGGGCCCGCCGCAGCGGCTGAGCTTCGATGACGCACATTCGGAGCAGAACCCGGTTCTGTTTACCGCGCCCGATGGCCGGCTCTGGCTTTTCCACACGTCGCAGCCTTCCGGTAATCAGGACGAATGCTGTATCCGGATGGCCGAGATCCGGCGCGATCAAAGCGACCCGACAAGGCTGACAGCGGAGGCGGGCACCTATCTCGGACTGCCGAAAGGATGTTTTATCCGGGCTCAGCTGACGGTGCGGGATGACGGCGCATGGCTTTTGCCGATCTTCCGCTGCGTTCAACGGCCGGGCCAGAAGTGGAATGGAAGCCATGACACGGCGGCAATCGGGTTATCGACAGATGCCGGGAAAACCTGGCGCCTCGAAGAATTGCCGCAATCGACCGGCTGCGTCCACATGAGTCCCGTTGCCTTGCCGACAGGCGGTCTTGCGGCATTTTTCCGCCGAAGGCAGGCGGATTTCGTCTATCGGAGCGAAAGCGCCGACGGCGGCCGATCCTGGTCGGTGCCCGAGGCAACGGATGTGCCGAACAACAATTCCTCGATCGCGGTTATTCGGTTGAAGGACGGTCGGCTTGCGATGATCTGCAACCCGGTAAACGCGGCTCAGTCGAACGATCGCCGTGCTTCGCTTTACGACGAACTCGGCGAGAGTGACGAAAGACCCGATGCCGATCCCACGGGCGGCTGCGTGCCCGTCTGGGGTGTGCCGCGGGCGCCGGTCTGTGTCTGCATTTCGAATGATGGTGGTCTAGGCTTCCCAGTCCGTATCCTGATCGAAGACGGGCCGGGCACCTGCCTGTCCAACGATTCCACCGATGGCCGGAACAAGGAAATGTCCTATCCGTGGCTACTGGAAGCGCCGGACGGGACGTTGCACATCGCCTATACCTATCACAGGCGGGCAATCAAATACGTGAGCCTGGCTTCGGGCTGGGCAGACGCGACTGACGGGAGAATTTGATGAGCAATATCATTGGTATCACCATGGGGGACCCCTGTGGCGTCGGTCCGGAAGTAACAGTCAAGGCGCTGGCCGAGATGTCGGACGCCGATCGCTCCGCAACGCGGGTCTACGGCAATCTGCCGACACTGGAGGCGGCCCGCGATGCGGTCGGGGTCGCGCTCGACCTCACGCCTTACGTGGTCGATCTTCTGGTGGAGGGAGCGCCTCTGCCCTGGGGGCAGTTGTCGGCGGTCGCCGGCGATGCGGCGTTCCGCTTCATCGAGCGCGCCGTACGCGATGCCGAGGCCGGCTCGATCGGCTGCATCGTCACCGCGCCCATCAACAAGGAAGCGCTCAACCTTGCGGGCCATCACTACGATGGTCACACGGGCATGTTGCGCAGCCTTACCGGTTCGGCAGCGGCATACATGCTGCTGGCGTCCGATCGCCTGAAGGTGATCCATGTCTCCACGCACGTCTCCCTGCAGGAAGCTATCCGGCGCGCCACGACGGAACGGGTTCTGGCGACGATCCGCGCCGGTGACGCGCATCTGAAGCGCATCGGTTATGAGCGTCCGCGCATTGCGGTTGCCGGCATCAATCCCCATTGCGGCGAAAACGGTCTCTTCGGCACGGAGGACGACGATCAGATCGCGCCGGCCGTGGCGGCCGCTCGCGCCGAAGGCATCGAGGTTCATGGTCCGATTTCCGCCGATACGGTTTTCCACCGGGCCTATTCGGGCGCCTTCGACCTAGTCGTCGCGCAGTATCACGATCAGGGTCATATCCCGATCAAGCTCGTCGCCTTCGACACGGCCGTCAACGTTTCTGTCGATCTGCCGATCGACCGCACCTCCGTCGATCACGGCACCGCGTTCGATATCGCCGGCAAGGGGATCGCCAATCACGGCAACATGAATTCTGCTATCGCCTACGCGCGCAAGCTCGTGGCGGGGGTCCGGTAAGGAAAGCGCGTCATGGCCATTGCACCCATCACACTCCACCAGCCGCTGCGTCTCGCCGTCGGTGCCGGCACGATTAGTCAGGTTGGCGCCTGGGCTGGCGACGTCGCCTCGACCCTGGTCATTGCCACGCCGATCACGGCTGGCTTCGCCGACCGTCTGCAGTTACCCGGCCGGTTTTCGGTATTCGACGCCATTCCGGGCGAGCCGGATACCTCGACGCTGGATGCTGCGCTGGCGGTTGCCCGCAAGGCTCGTCCGCAACTGATCGTCGGCCTCGGCGGCGGATCCGTGTTGGACGTTGCCAAGCTTGTCGCGGTGCTGTGGGATTCCGAGCAGACCCTGGAAGACGTTGCCGGTCCCAATCGCGTCGCCGGCCGCCGCACGCGGCTTGCCCAGGTCGCGACCACCGCGGGTACCGGCTCGGAGGCAGGCATCCGTTCGCTCATCACCGATCCGGTCAAGCGGACCAAGATCGCGGTTGAAAGCCCGCATATGATCGCCGATTTCGCGGTGCTCGATCCTGAACTGACCTATTCGGTGCCTCCGGCCGTGACCGCCGCGACGGGTGTCGATGCCATGGCGCATTGCGTCGAAGCCTTCACCAATCGCCGCGCCCATCCGATGATCGACGGCTTTGCGCGCATGGGATTCGGGCTTGTCGGCCGATATCTGGCGCGGGCGGTGAAGGACGGGCAGGATACGGAGGCCCGCGAAGGACTGATGCTTGCTTCCTATTACGGCGGCATTTGCCTCGGCCCCGTCAATACTGCGGCCGGCCACGCAATCGCCTATCCGCTGGGGACGCGGCTCAACCTGCCGCACGGGTTGGCGAATGCCATCGTTTTCCCGCATGTACTGGCTTTCAACCAGTCTGTCGCTGCCGCGAAGACCGCGGAAGTGGCGGTAGCACTCGGTCTCGGTGACAATCTCTCCTCCGACGAATTGCGATCGTCGGCATGCGACTTCTGCGGGGCGCTTGGCATTGAGATGTCGCTGGCGGCTCATGGCGCCAGGCGGGAAGAGCTTTCCCTCTACGCTTCGGAGGCGCATGCGATCCGTCGGCTGATGGATAACAACCCGGCCGAAATGAGTGTCCGCGATGTGCTGGATATCTACGAGGCGGCATTTTGAAGTGACGATCATCCGGCTGTGGATTGCCGGATGACATCTACAGGGTTCACCGGTGCGACGATTGAAACAGTCGTTCGCGTGAACCTTTCAAGTGGTCCAGCATCAACTGTCGCGCTGCTTCCTGGTCTCCGCGTGTGATTGCATCGGCAATCGCCTCATGCTCGCCGAACACTTTCGCCAGCCCGGTTGCCTCTCTTTTCACGGAGGCTCCGTGGAATTTCATGCCCATGGCAATGTGATCTTTCAGGGCCTCCATCGCCGTCGAGAAGTAGCTGTTCTGAGCCGCTCGCGCGATAGCCAGATGGAACTGATAGTCGGCGTCTTCGCGATGGGCCTGGCGGTTCGTGGCATCGCGCAGCAATTCCAGGGCCCGCTTTATCGCCGCCAGGCTTTCCTTGTCGTGGCGCCCTGCCGCTGCCGCTGCTGCAGCAGGTTCAAGCGTCATGCGAAACTCATAACAGTTGAGGAGATCGGCGACGTTTTCCAGCTGGCCGAATCCGAGCGGCTCACGTAGGCCGAGCGCACGCACAAAGCTGCCGGCACCGCGCCTCGAATAGATCAGTCCCTGCTCGCGCAACCGTCTCAGCGCTTCCCGGATGATCGGCCGCGACACTTCGAATTCGTTGGCCAGCTCATGTTCGGTCGGCAACCGTTCGTCCGGCCTGTATGCCCCCGACTTGATCGCGCGCAACATCCGTTCAAAGACGATATCGGGAAGGCCCTTGCGGGCAGTACCGCTCTCAAGCCCCATCGTTCAACCCTTCTCGCCCATGGCTATTCTTGCTATCTCGCACAATGTGCCCGGCGTGCCGAATCCGCCGGATTTGGCGATGATGCATTGGCCTTCGATATAAGCCAAGCCAAGGCCCGGCAGACATTCGCCGAGAAGCCGGAACCTCGAAACATTCATTGCCTTCAAGACAGCCTCGGCAGTCGCGCCGCCCGAAAGGAGCAGGGTGGCGACCGGCGCTGTCATGTCCGGGACTATGCTCGCCGCCAGCCTGTCCGATACCTGAAGCGGCGGATCGTCCTTTCCATCCGGCGTGGCCTGAACCAGCGTCACGGAATGCTGGGGCGGTGCGATCTTCTCCGGGCGCCCGTTCGGCGCGGCAATGTAGTCAAGCACGACCGCCTGCCGCAGTTCCTCGACTTGCGCCAGCGTGATTGGATCTCTCGAGCCGATGACAAAAAGGGCGGGGCCGGGTTCAGGAAGGGCCGGTTCGGCGACCGGACGGTCTGTCATGTGACAGGCCAGCGCCTCGGCGAGACCCCTGGCGCCGACAAGAAGATCGGCCCCGGCCCCGCGGCCGATTGTCAGAGCCGCGGGCATGTCTTCCTGTGAAAGCGTATCGGGAATGATGGCGCGTTCGGCATGAACGCCAAGCGCGTCGGCGACATTCAGCGGCTCGTCCAGGCCAAAACCTTCGACATGTCCCATTCGGACATTTCGTCCGAAATCAGGTATCGCAGGTGCGACGAGCGCCAGGTGAAAAGGCGTGGCGTCGAGCTCTGCGGCGATATTGCCCTTGAGGCGGGAATCGATCTTCTTGAACAGAACGATGCCCGACGGCAGGGACGACAGGGCCGCAGCAGTTGCCTGCCGCGCAGCCTCCGCCTCGACTTCCCGAGATCCGAGGTTAATTGAAAGAACCGCCGGCCTCAGTTGCAAGGCCGATCCGATAGCCTCGACGCTCAACGCGATTTCAGTATGCAAACCCCTGCCGGCAAACGGCGCCGCGCAATCAAGCGCGCCAGTCAGGTCGTCAGCAAGAATAACCAGCATAATGGACCACATAATCTGTTGTTATCTTTTTGAGCGAAATTTGCTCATATTGTCAATCAGCTAACTGACATATTTGACAAATCTTCTGCTCCTCGTCTGTCGCGGAGGGGTCGGTTGGATACGCCGATTTTGAAAGTGGATCGGTCTTGGTCGGCCCTGTCCCGCGCTCCAACTGACGCAGGAGGCTGGGTACGCCCAGCCTGTAGTCTTTTTAAAATCGCGCACTAGATTAAACTGGATTTTAGGGCAGGGGGGTTCTGTGGCTAGACAGGGCAATGACGTTCAGCGCAGTGGCGTGGATTCGGACGACCTTTCGGACGTAGATGTGGCGGTGATGGCGGACGAAGACGCCCGCGCCCTGCTTGAAGCTCTCCTGGCGATGAGACGGGGAGACTTTTCGGTCCGGATGCGGTCCGACATGACCGGCGTCACCGGAAAAATTGCAGATACATTGAACGAAATCATCGCGGCCAACCAGAAAATGGCGGCGCAGCTCGAAAATGTCGGTCAGGTGGTCGGGCGGGATGGACGCACCAGAACGCGCGTCAGATTTGGCCTCTCTGACGGAGCCTGGGCGGACATGGAAGGGTCGATCAATACCCTGATCGACGATTTGCTTTGGCCGACGACCGCCGTTACCCGGACGATCACGGCGGTCGCCAAGGGCGACCTGCTGCAAACGGTTCCGCTTGACGTCGATGGGAGACCCTTGAAAGGGGAGTTCCTGCGTTCAGCCGAGATCGTCAACACGATGATCAAGCAGCTGAGTGTGTTCACATCCGAAGTGACCCGTGTCGCCCGCGAGGTCGGTACCGATGGCAAGCTGGGTGGACAGGCCCAGGTTCCGGAAGTGACCGGCGTTTGGAAAGACCTCACCGAGAGCGTCAACTCGATGGCTTCGAACCTGACCGCTCAGGTCCGCAATATCGCAGACGTCACGATTGCGGTTGCCAACGGCGATCTTTCCAAAAAGATCACCGTCGATGTGCGCGGCGAAATCCTGCAGCTGAAGGAAGCCATCAACACCATGGTCGACCAGCTCCGCTCCTTCGCATCGGAAGTGACGCGCGTTGCCCGGGAGGTCGGTACAGAAGGAAAGCTGGGTGGCCAGGCGCTCGTGCCGGGCGTTGCCGGTACGTGGAAGGATTTGACCGACTCGGTCAATGCAATGTGCGGTAACCTGACGGCGCAGGTGCGAAACATCGCCCAGGTCACGACCGCCGTCGCCCGTGGCGACCTTTCACGCAAGATCACCGTTGATGTGTCCGGCGAAATCCTGGAACTCAAGGAAACCATCAACACAATGGTCGACCAGCTCAACGGCTTTGCCGGCGAGGTGACGCGTGTCGCCCGTGAAGTCGGCACCGAAGGCCGTCTCGGCGGCCAGGCCCAGGTGCCGGGCGTCGCCGGAACCTGGAAGGACCTCACCGACAACGTCAATTCCATGGCGTCCAATCTTACGGCGCAGGTGCGAAACATCGCCGAGGTCTCGACGGCAATCGCCAACGGCGACTTGTCGAAGAAGATCACGGTCACGGTTTCCGGCGAAATCCTGGAGCTGAAAGAAACCATCAACACGATGGTCGATCAGCTGAATGCCTTCGCCTCAGAAGTCACTCGCGTCGCCCGCGAAGTGGGGACGGAAGGACGGCTCGGCGGCCAGGCAAACGTTCGCGGCGTCGCCGGAACCTGGAAGGACCTGACGGAGAACGTCAACTCCATGGCCGGGAACCTGACGGCACAGGTCCGCAACATCGCCGAGGTCTCCACGGCAATCGCCAATGGCGACTTGTCGAAGAAGATCACCGTCGATGTGAAGGGTGAAATCCTGGAGCTGAAGGAGACCATCAACACCATGGTCGACCAGCTGAACGCGTTTGCATCCGAAGTAACGCGTGTCGCGCGCGAAGTGGGGACCGAAGGTCGGCTTGGCGGTCAGGCCAACGTGCGCGGCGTCGCCGGGACCTGGAAGGATCTGACCGACTCGGTCAATTCGATGGCCTCCAACCTGACGGGTCAGGTGCGCAACATCGCCGAAGTTGCGACCGCCGTCGCCCAGGGCGACCTGTCGAAGAAGATCACCGTGACGGTGTCCGGCGAAATTCTGGAACTGAAGGAAACCATCAACACGATGGTGGACCAGCTCAACGGCTTTGCCGGGGAGGTGACGCGTGTCGCCCGAGAGGTCGGGACTGAAGGGCGGCTCGGGGGCCAGGCGAACGTTCTGGGTGTTGCCGGCACGTGGAAGGATCTGACAGATTCGGTGAACTCGATGGCCGGCAACCTGACGGCCCAGGTCCGCAACATCGCCGAGGTCTCGACGGCGATCGCCAACGGCGACCTGTCGCGCAAGATCACCGTCGACGTGAAGGGGGAAATCCTTCAGCTGAAGGAGACGCTCAACACGATGGTGGACCAGCTCAACCGGTTCGCCTCGGAAGTGACCCGTGTGGCGCGTGAAGTGGGCACCGAAGGCAAGCTCGGCGGCCAGGCTCAGGTACCGGGTGTTGCCGGCACCTGGAAGGATCTGACCGAGAACGTCAACTCGATGGCCTCCAACCTTACTGGCCAGGTGCGTAACATTGCGGAAGTGACGACTGCGGTCGCACGGGGAGACCTGTCGCGCAAGATCACCGTCGACGTGAAGGGCGAAATCCTGGAACTGAAAAACACCATCAACACGATGGTGGATCAGCTGAACGCTTTTGCCGGTGAAGTGACACGCGTGGCACGCGAGGTCGGTACTGAAGGCAAGCTCGGCGGCCAGGCGCAGGTGTCGGGCGTCGCGGGTACCTGGAAGGATCTGACCGACAGCGTCAACTCGATGGCCGGCAACCTGACGGCCCAGGTCCGCAATATCGCCGAGGTGGCCACCGCGATCGCCAATGGCGACTTGTCGCGCAAGATCACCGTCGATGTTCGCGGTGAAATCCTGCTGTTGAAAGACACCCTCAACACCATGGTCGATCAGCTTCGATCGTTTGCGGGCGAAGTGACGCGCGTGGCGCGCGAGGTCGGCACCGATGGCCGTCTTGGCGGCCAGGCGGTCGTGCCGGGAGTCGCCGGCACCTGGAAAGACCTGACTGACAACGTCAACCTGCTTGCTGCCAATCTCACCACGCAGGTCCGCAATATTGCCGAAGTGACAACAGCCGTCGCGCGAGGCGATCTGTCGCGCAAGATCACCGTGGATGTGAAGGGCGAAATTCTCGAACTGAAGAACACGATCAACACGATGGTGGACCAGCTCAATGCCTTTGCGGGCGAAGTCACGCGCGTGGCGCGCGAAGTCGGCACCGAAGGCAAGCTCGGCGGCCAGGCGCAGGTGCCCGGCGTCGCCGGCACATGGAAGGATCTGACAGACACGGTCAACGTCATGGCCGCCAACCTGACGGAGCAGGTGCGCGGTATTGTCAAGGTGGTGACGGCCGTTGCCAACGGCGATCTCAAGCAGAACCTTACCGTCGCATCCAAGGGTGAGGTCGCGGCACTTGCCGAAACCATCAATAACATGACCAATACGCTCGCGACCTTCGCCGACCAGGTCACCACGGTGGCTCGCGAGGTTGGCGTCGAAGGCCGCCTTGGCGGTCAGGCGAACGTGCCGGGCACCGCCGGTACATGGAAAGATCTGACCGGTAACGTCAACCTGCTGGCGGCAAACCTGACCACCCAGGTCCGGGCTATCGCGGAAGTCGCGACGGCCGTGACAAAGGGCGACTTGACGCGGTCGATCCAGGTGGAAGCGCGCGGCGAAGTCGCCGAGCTCAAGGACAACATCAATACGATGATCGGCAACCTGCGTCTGACGACGGAGCAGAATACCGAACAGGACTGGCTGAAGACGAACCTGGCGAGATTCACCAACATGCTCCAGGGGCAGCGCGACCTGACCCTGGTCGGGAAAATGCTGCTTTCGGAACTGGCGCCTCTCGTCGGGGCACATCAAGGCGTGATCTATCAGGTGGATGCGGAGGATCGCCAGCCAACCCTTTCTCTGCTGTCCAGTTACGCGGACGGGGTCGGTGCGGCACATCCGCGGCGGCTGGAGTTCGGTCAGGGCCTGGTGGGGCAGTGCGCCATCGATGCCCGTCGCATCCTCGTCACCAATCTTCCAGACAATGTCGTTCCCATCAGCTCGGGCGTTTTCTCGACCCTTCCCAAGAGCGCCATCGTTCTGCCGGTTCACTTCGAAGGGCAGGTCAAGGCGGTGATCGAGCTTGCTTCGGCCGGCGAATTCACCGAGTTGCAGCTTTCGTTCCTCGACCAGCTGACAACCTCGATCGGCATCGTACTCAACTCGATCGAGGCGACGATGCAGACGGAAGGTCTGCTGAAGCAGTCCCAACAGCTTGCGACCGAACTTCAGACGCAGCAGAGGGAATTGCAGCAGACCAACGAGCAGCTTGAGCAAAAGGCGCAGCAGCTCGAAGAACGAAATGTCGAGGTCGAGGCGAAGAACCAGGAAATCGAGCAGGCCCGTCGCGCGCTGGAAGAGAAAGCAACCGAGCTGGCGCTGACATCGAAATACAAGTCCGAGTTCCTCGCCAACATGTCGCACGAGCTGCGCACGCCCCTCAACTCGATCCTGATCCTCGGCCAGCAGTTGGGGGAAAATCCCGACGGCAACCTTTCCGGCAAGCAGGTGGAGTTCGCAAAGACCATCCATGGGGCCGGCACCGATCTCCTCAACCTGATCAGCGATATTCTCGACCTCTCCAAAATCGAGTCGGGGACCGTTTCGGTCGATGCCGAGGAGATATTCGTCACCAATCTGCTGGAGATGATGTCGAGGCCGTTCCGGCATGAAGCGGAAAATCGCGATTTGACTTACATGGTTGAGATTGGCGAAGACGTGCCGAGAAGCATCATTACCGACTCCAAGCGGCTGCAGCAGATCCTCAAAAACCTGTTGTCCAATGCGTTCAAGTTCACCGCGCAAGGCGGCGTCACGCTGAGGGTCGCTCCGGTGACGGATGGCTGGTCCTCGGATCATCCTTCTCTCAAACATGCCCCGTCGGTGATGGCCTTCGAAGTCTCCGATACCGGTATCGGCATCCCGCCCGAAAAACAGCGCATCATATTCGAGGCGTTCCAACAGGCGGATGCCTCGACCAGCCGAAAATATGGGGGCACCGGGCTAGGTCTTGCGATCAGCCGGGAGCTCGCGAACCTCCTTGGCGGCGAGATCCAGCTGCGCAGCACCCCCGGTGTTGGCAGCACCTTCGTACTCTACCTGCCACTGACATATGTCGGCGCGTCCCCCGCCTCGAAATCCCTGCCGGCACAAAGCAATGTCGTGCAGCTCGCAGAGGCCGCCGCCGCACGGCGTGCCGACAGATCCGTAGAACAAGTCGAAGACGATCGCGGTGAAATAAAATCCGGGGATGCGGTTCTGCTGATTGTCGAGGACGATCCTCATTACGCCCGCGTCCTTGTCGATCTGGCCCATGACAGCGGGTTCAAGGTTCTGGTGACCACGCGCGGCAGCGAAGCGTTGAATTTGGCGCAGGAATACAAGCCTGCCGCAATATCACTCGATATCTTCCTGCCGGACATGCTCGGCTGGACGGTGCTGAGCCAGCTCAAGCAGAGCGCGGCGACGCGGCATATCCCGGTCCAGATCATCAGCCTTGACGAGGACCGTCAGCATGGCCTCACGCGCGGCGCCTTCGCCTTCATGAGCAAGCCCACAACCACCGACAGCCTTGGAAAGGCATTCCTGCGGCTGAAGAATTATGCCGAACCCCGTCGCAAGCGGCTTCTGCTCGTTGAAGACAGTGAGGCGGAGCGCCTGAGCGTGACCGCTCTGCTCAGCCATGATGATATCGACATCGAAAGCGTAGGCTCCGGGGCTGAAGCGTTGGCCGCGCTTAAACAGGAGCCGGTCGACTGCGTCGTTCTCGATCTTACCCTACCTGACATGACCGGGTTCGAAGTTCTCGAAAAGATCCGCGACGACCGTGATATTGCCGAGGTTCCGGTCGTCGTGTTCACGGGCCGTGAGCTCTCGCCGGAGGAGGACGCCCAGCTCCACACGATGGCGCGCAGCGTCGTCGTGAAAGGTGTGGAGTCGCCCGAGCGTCTCCTGGATGAAACTGCGCTGTTTCTCCATCGGGTCGTGGCCGATATGCCGGCCGCCAAGCAAGCGATGCTTGAAGAACTTCACAGTTCCGATGAGGATCTGATTGGGGAGACCGTTCTGCTGGTAGACGACGACGCCCGCAATATCTTCGCCCTCAGCAGCGTTCTCGAGCGCCGCGGAATGAGGGTTCTGACAGCGACGACCGGAAGCGAAGCCATCGACGTCATTCATAGGGAGCCGGCTGTCGCGATCGTTCTGATGGACATCATGATGCCTGGAATGGACGGATACGAAACGATGCAGGTGATCCGCTCGGACCCCAGGTTCCGGCGCCTGCCCATCCTTGCGCTGACCGCAAAGGCAATGAAGGGAGACCGCGAAAAGTGCCTGGAGGCGGGTGCGTCGGATTATCTGGCAAAGCCGGTCAATACGGAGCAATTGCTTTCCGCGCTCCGCATGTGGTTGCATCGCTAGGGATATGGCCATGAACCCCGTCAATATCCTTCTCGTGGATGATCAGCCGGCAAAGCTCCTGAGCTATGAAGTCGTGCTGCAGGAACTTGGCGAAAATCTGATCAAGGCCCAGTCGGGCAGAGAGGCTTTGGAGCATCTCCTGCGCAACGATATCGCGGTCATTCTCGTGGATGTCTGCATGCCGGAGCAGGATGGCTTCGAGCTCGTCAGCATGATCAGGGAGCACCCCCGCTACCAGCATACGGCGATCATTTTTGTGTCGGCGGTCATGATGGCGGAACCGGACCGGCTGCGGGGCTATGCGGCGGGTGCCGTCGACTATGTATCCGTACCCATCGTTCCGGAGGTTCTGCGGGCCAAGGTACGGGTATTCGCGGACCTGTACCGGAAGACGAGGGAACTTGAGCGATTGAACGCCGACCTCGAGGATAGGGTTCGGGAACGCACTGCCGAGCTCGAAGCGTCTTCGAACCAGCTCCGTCAGCTCAATGAAGAACTCGAAGAGCGGATTGACCAGAGGACGCGGGAGCGCGAAGAGGCGCTTGCTCAGTTGTTCGAGGCGCAAAAGCTGGACACGATCGGCCAGCTGACCGGGGGCGTCGCCCACGATTTCAACAATCTGCTGATGGCAGTACTGGGCAGCTTGAACCTCCTGAAGAAGCGGCTTCCAATCGATGAGAAGAGCGAGCGGCTGATCGCCAACGCGATACAGGCGGCCGAGCGCGGCGCGGCTTTGACCCAACGGTTGCTGGCATTCGCGCGCCGCCAGGAATTGAAGCCGCATGCGATCGATTTCGCCGAGCTCTTCGAAAACATCCAAGACCTGCTGAGCAAGGCGCTGGGACCTGGTGTCGATATCAGAAAAGATATTCCGCCACGGCTTCCGCAGTTGTTGGTCGACAGCAACCAGCTCGAACTTGCTCTCCTCAATCTGTTCGTGAACGCGCGGGACGCCATGATCGGGGGCGGCACGATCATGGTGTCCGCAGAAGAGAAAGATGTATCGAGACACGGCAGCCTGGCTGCCGGTCGATACGTGCGGATTTCGGTTTCCGACACCGGGGAGGGCATGGACGAAGCAACGGTTACCCGCGCAGCCGAGCCATTTTTCACGACGAAAGGACCTGGAAAGGGAACCGGTCTGGGCCTTTCCATGGTGCACGGTCTGGCGGCTCAGTCGGGCGGCATCCTGGACCTGTCGAGCGTGAAGGGAGAGGGGACGACGGTGTCTTTGTGGCTGCCGGTCGCCGAAAATATTGCGGTGGCAGCGTCGTCACCGGAGGCCACATCGCCAGACGCTGCTCCCAATGTGCCGAATGCACTGACGGTGCTTGTGGTCGACGACGATTCACTCGTCAGCATGGGAACGTCGGCAATGCTGGAAGATCTTGGTCATGTCGCCACGGAGGCATCCTCGGCCGCCGCCGCACTCGAGATCCTCGGCTCTGACCGGAAGTTCGACCTCGTCATCACGGACCACGCCATGCCGGGCATGACCGGAGCGGAACTGGCACGCCGGATTCTCGCCTCCTATCCGGGCTTGCCGGTGATCCTCGCCTCTGGATATGTTGAACTACACGAAGATCACGGGCTTTCAGATCTCCCGCGGATGACGAAACCGTTCACTCAAGAACAACTTCAGACGGCAGTGCATCGCGCGGTGGCTGAGCGGGCGACGGCCGCCTGAGCGACCCTTTCGGGCTCCGCGATTGTCTGTCCTGTTCAGACCGGCAGCCAGCCTGCGGCGAGGGGGTGATCCGCGGAAAGCGGCAGGCGTACGACCTGGCCTCCCCTTGCCGATGCGTAGATTGCTGTAACAAGCTCGATCGAATGATAACTTTCCTGAAGCGACGGCAGGTAGAGGTCAGGTTCGCCGGTAAGACGCGCATGGACATCTGAGAATAGTCCGGGAAATCGTGGAAGGACGTCGGGTATATCTTGAGTTGCCGCGTCGATCTCGGGCTGCCGCGAGGCCTCGGTAGCTTCGAACTTCCACGGTCCTGCCCCTATCTGATAGGGTTCCGTGCCCGACGTTACCGTGACATGCTCGAAACACATCCTGAGCCGTGAACTGTTTCCGGCCGCACCCAAGGTGACCGAGGACGTGATCAGCGCCCCCGATGCAGTGCGCATCGAAAGCACGGCACAATCTTCGGTCTCGATGGGATTGACGCGGGTATCAAGGAAGGCGGCAACCTCCACGACATCTCCAACGAGATGAGTCGTCAGATTGTGGATATGACATGCATGACTGACGAGCACGCCGCCGAGCTCGCCTTTCCAGGTGCCCCGCCAGCGCTCTGCGTAATAGTCGGATCCGCGTTGCCAATGTGTTTCCAGCGCCACCACGTAAGGCCGGCCCAGGAGACCCCGGATCTTCAATTCGTGTGCTGCCCGGTAGCCGGCGCCATAACGATACTGGAACACGGGAAAGACCTGCCGCCCCGTTCGTGCGGAAAGCTCAGTGATCCGGCGCACCTCGGTTATTGAACCGGCAAGAGGCTTTTCGCAGACCACGTGCTTTCCTGCTTCCAGTGCGGCAAGCGTCATCGGCGCGTGCAGTTGTGGCGGCAGGCAGATGTCGACCAGATCCACGGAGGGGTCGGCGAAGACCTCGCTGATGTCGGGAACGACCCGGCTTCCCGGAGCCTGTTGCGCCGCGTCCTCGGCGCGAGGAAGGTTGAGGTCGCAGACGTAGCGGACCTCGAAAAGATCGGCCAATTGCGCATAAGCGGCGATATGCGCCTTGCCTATACCCGCGCCGATCACGGCGACACGGATGCGTTTCGTCATAGGTCTGTTTTCTCTTCGGCGATCAGTTGCGCCTGCAGTCCCAACCGGGTTGCAAGCAACGCATGAGATTGGGCCATGGCCGCCTCGGTGCGCCTTTCCACATCGGCAACCAAGCGGGCGAAGAAGGGCTTTCCGGCGCCTCT